>CANROC010000001.1 GCA_947632175.1 uncultured Oscillospiraceae bacterium
AGGAGGGGGCACCGAGACGGGGGGCGGGCGCGATTTATCGGAACCGTTGCGACAACACACCTTGTAGGGGCCGCCACTCCTGGCGGCCCGCTTTGCAGGGCTTGCGTTATCCGCCGTAGGGGTCGCCGTCCCCGGCGACCCGCCTTTCGTCTATTGACCCGTCCTGCAACCGCGCACGGGCGGACACATGGGTCCGCCCCTACGGGGGATATGGAATGTTATCCCATTCAACCGACATGGGAGGTTATCGAAACGCGGGCCGCCAGGAGTGGCGGCCCCTACGGCAATATTGGGGCGGATTCGATTTATCGGAACCGTTGCGACAACGCACCTTGTAGGGGCCGCCACATCTCCGCGCTAAGAGCCGCCGCTGCGCGGCGGTTGCGCTACGAAACGCGCCTGCGGGCGCAGTCTTGGCGGCCCGCACGCAGTAGGTTTCGTTTACCGGAAGCATCCGTTACGCTACACAAGCTCGAATACCCCGCCGCTGCGGCGGCACCCCTTTTTCCGAAAAAGGGGTCGGGGAATAAGGTTGCGGCGCTATGCGCCGCTTTTATAAAAATTGCGCCGCAAAGCGGCGCAACCTTTTTAAGCCCCCTCCTCGTAGGAGGGGGGCAGGGGGGCAGCGAGCGTTGCGTGACAGAGCGGTTCCGGTAAAGCGCACCCCCCGTCACGCCGCAGGGCCGCTCAAAAGAGCTCGTCCAAAAGCTCATACCAGCGCAACTTGTCCGGGTCCGGAGAGAGGCCGAGATACCGGAACAGAATGTCCGCGTCAAAGCCGGGGGCGGTGTGCCCGTGACAGCCGTCCGTGTTGTGATGGAGGCTCCGGCGGGCGATGGAGTAGTCCCGGCAGGGGTCGCCAAGGCCCGCGCCGCCCAGGTCCAGGAGGCCGGACACGCGGCCGTTCTCCGCAAAGACGTTGGGAAGGCACATGTCCCCGTGTGTGAAGCAAATCTCCTCCTCCGGGCGGTTCTTTTCCAGCCAGTCAAGCAGGTGCGCCGGGTCCTTAAAGCCGCCGGGGCCGAAAGTGGCGGGCTCCGTGTTCTCCATATCCACCTCTCCCCTCTCCACATGGGCGCGGGCGACGGCCAACTCCGTGTCCAGGTCGGCGCGGCAGGGGCATCCGGCAGTCTCAACGCTTCTGACCGCCTCTATGGCCTCGGCCAGGAGCCGGGCGGTATTTACCGGGTCCCGCAGGACGCTTTCATGGCAGAGCATGACGCCGGGAAGGCGGGTCATCAGCAGAAACTGCCGGCCCCCCGCCCGCTCACAGGCCAGGACCTCCGGCACGGGCAGCTTCCCGTGGAGCCATGCCATAAGCTCCGCCTCCCGGCGGGCGTTGTCGTCGTCCGGGGAGATCTTCAGCGCCATGTCCGGGTAGAGGGTCACACCCGCGCCGGACAGGCCGACGGTGTCGGCGGCGCCGTTTTTTCCGGCCACCAAGGCCGCGATCTTTTCAGGCAATGCGGTCATGTCAGTTAAACGTCCCCTGATTCCTCTCGATCATTCGCATGACGCTCTCGCGGAGGACGGCGTTTTCCGGGTTTTCCAGGGCCGGGTCGGCGGTCAGGAGCTCCTGGGCGGCCTGCTGGGCGGATTTGAGGAGGGCGATGTCGGCGGTGAAGCTGGCGATGGTCATGTCGGGGAGGCCGCTTTGGCGGGAGCCGAAGAAGTCGCCGGGGCCGCGGATGGCCAGGTCCTCCTCGGCGATCTTGAAGCCGTCCCGGGTCTTGCGGAAGGCCCGGAGGCGCTCCAGCGCCGTCTCGCCGGCGTTCCCTTTGAAGAGGACGCAGTAGGACTTGTGCTCCCCGCGCCCCACGCGGCCGCGCAGCTGGTGGAGCTGTGAAAGGCCGAACCGGTCGGCGTTCTCCACCACCATGAGGGTTGCGTTGGGCACGTCCACGCCCACCTCGATGACCGTGGTGGCCACCAGGATATCGGTCCTCCCGGCGGCGAAGTCCTCCATGGCGGCGTTTTTCTCCGCCGGGCGGAGCTTGCCGTGGACCAGCGCCACCCGGAGGTCCGGGAAAATGTTCTCCTGGAGCTCCCGGGCGTACTCCTTCACGGACTTGAGCCCGCCGGGGTCCTCCTCGTTCTCCTCCACGGCGGGGCAGACGATGAACGCCTGCCGCCCCTCCGCCACCTGGGCGCGGATGAAGTCGTAGACCCGCCGGCGCTTGTCCTCCCCCACCAATATGGTGTCGATCTCCTGCCGGCCCGGGGGCAGCTCGTCGATGACGGACACGTCCAGGTCCCCGTAGACGATGAGGGCCATGGTCCGGGGGATGGGCGTGGCGGACATGACCAGCACGTGGGGCGTGTCGCCCTTATCGCTGAGCGCCGCCCGCTGTTGGACGCCGAAGCGGTGCTGCTCGTCGGCGATGATGAGGGCCAGGTCCGCAAACTCCACCTTGTCGGAGATGAGGGCGTGGGTGCCGATGACAAGCTGCGTCTCGCCGGAGCGCAATCTCTCCTGCGCCTCCCGCTTGGCCTTGGGCGTGAGCCCGCCGGTGAGGAGGTCCACGCGGATGCCCAGGGGGCCCAGGAGCTTCCCCAGGCTCTTAAAGTGCTGTTCCGCCAAGATCTCCGTGGGGGCCATGAACGCCGCCTGATACCCGGCCTTCACGCAGGCGTAGGCCGCGGCGGCGGCCACCGCCGTCTTGCCGGACCCCACGTCCCCCTGCACGAGGCGCGACATGGGGTGGTCCCCGGCCATGTCCCGGAGGATCTCGGCGACAGCCCGCTCCTGCGCGCCGGTGAGCTTAAAGGGCAGGGCGGCGTAAAAATCGGTAAGGTCCGCGTTTTCGATGCGGAAGGAGCTTTTTTTGCGCTGGCAGGAGCGCATGAAGGCAAGGGTCGCCGAGAGGACGAATAGCTCCTCGAAGATGAGCCGCCGGCGGGCAAGCTCCAGGCTCTCCAGGTCCCTCGGCGCGTGGATGTTCTCGTAGGCAAAGCGCGTCTGCGCCAGCTGATAGCGCTCCCGGACGGCCGCCGGCAGCTGTTCGGGCAGTTCGTCCCCGCACAGCTCCAGCGCCCGCCGGACGGCGCTCATGACCACCTTCTGGCTGAGTCCGGCGGTGAGCCGGTAGAGCGGCACCACCCGCCGGGTCGTCACCGGCTCGCTCCCCTCCGGCTCGAAGACGGGGTTTTGCATCTGGGGACGGTAGCTCCCCTTGCGCTCCACCCGTCCGTAAAAATAGTACGTCTCCCCGGTTTTCAGGAGGTTTTTGACATACGGCTGGTTGAAAAAGATCACGTCCATGCGGCCCATGCCGTCAAAGACGAAGGTCTTGGTGATGTCCAGCCCCTTGCGGATGCGGCTGAGCCTGGGCGGCTCCCCCACCGTGGCCAGGACGCAGTTTGGCTCCCCGGGCGCCGTCTCGGAGATGAGCCGCACGTCCCGCCGGTCGTCGTAGGCCCGTGGAAAATCCGTCACCAGGTCCCGCAGGGTCACGATCCCCAGCTTATGAAACGCCTTCAGCCTCTGCTCTCCGATCCGCAGGCCCGTCAGCTCGCTGATCTCCCGCTCCAGCATATCCATCCCGTCACCTCCCCGGTTTGGGGATATTATACCACAGGGCGGGGCGTTTTGCAAACCCCAACCCTTCCGGCGCTTCGCGCCACCTCCCCCAAGGGGGGGTGCTGCCCTTCCGGCGCTTCGCGCCACCTCGTCTCCGGCCCAAGAGCCGCCGCTACGCGGCGGTTGGCCTCCGACACGCGCCTGCGGGCGCAGCCCCACGGGGGAGGTTTTTAAGCTCCCCCTTGACTTCTTCCCATTACCGTAGTAAAATACCCCATAGTTTTTTCAAGGGAGTGAACCGACATGGACGCTTACATACCCTCCGGCTACAGGCCGGTCCTCGGCATATACGACACTCAGCGGGCCATCGCGCTCTTAAAGCGCGCCTTTGAGGAGGCGCTGAGCCGGCGGCTCAACCTGCTGCGGGTCTCCGCGCCGCTTTTTGTGGAGGCCAGCACGGGGCTCAACGACGATCTGAACGGCGTGGAGCGGCCCGTCAGCTTTGACATCCCCGACGGGCACAAGGAGGGGCAGGTGGTCCACTCCCTGGCCAAGTGGAAGCGCATGGCCCTCCACCGCTACGGCTTCGCCCCCGGCGCGGGGCTCTACACCGACATGAACGCCATCCGCCGGGACGAGGTCATGGACAACCTCCACTCCATCTACGTGGACCAGTGGGACTGGGAGAAGGTCATCACCCGGGAGGACCGGAATCTTGACTACCTCAAGGCCACCGTCCGGGACATCGTGGCCGCCATCGCCGAGGCCAACGACGCGCTGAAGGCCGCTTTCCCGAAGCTCGCCGCCCACATCAGCACGGACGTGGCCTTCGTCACCACCCAGGAGCTGGAGGACCGCTGGCCGGACCTGACCCCCAAGGAGCGGGAGAACGCCTTTTTGAAGGAGCACCCCACGGCGTTCATCATGCAGATCGGCAAGAAGCTCAAATCCGGCCAAATCCACGACGGCCGCGCCCCGGACTACGACGACTGGGACCTCAACGGCGACATCATGTTCTGGAACGACCTTCTGGGCTGTGCCTTTGAGGTCAGCTCCATGGGCATCCGCGTGGACCCGGAGTCCCTGGACCGTCAGCTCACCGAGCGCGGCTGTGACGACCGGCGCAAGCTCACCTTCCACAAGCTCCTCCTGGACGGCCGCCTCCCCCTCACCATCGGCGGCGGCATCGGCCAGTCGCGCCTTTGCATGCTCCTCCTGCAAAAGGCCCACGTCGGCGAGGTCCAGGCCAGCATCTGGGACGACGACACGATAAGAGAGTGCGCCTACTCGGGGGTAACCTTGCTTTAAGGGATGTAGGGGCGGACCCATTGTGTCCGCCCGTCCCCCGTCCCCGCCGCGCGGGCAAATCATAACCCCCGGTAAACCGGGGGTTTGACTTACCCCTATAAGGGGTAAATGCAGGCTTAGCCCCTGGAAGGGGCTCTGAAGTTTAGCACCGCATTACTATCTCAAGCCGCCGCTCACGTGCGGCTTTTTTCTTTGCTTACTTATTCTTGGCACCCGTAAACGGGTCCATGTACTCCTTGATGCTTATCTGGTCTGACGCGTAGTCCTCCTCCAACTGATTCCTGATGTACTCCGCTATGACCTTTTTATTCCTTCCCACTGTGTCCACGTAGTACCCTCTGCACCAGAACGTCCTCTGTCCATACTTATATTTCAGGTTCGCGTGCCGGTCGAAGATCATCAGACTGCTTTTCCCCTTGAGATATCCCATGAATTGTGATACACTTTTCATGAATTAGCCTCCTTGTATTTTTAGTAATGCGGCTGCCAAACCGTTACTTTTATACCTGGAGGCTTAATTCCTCTCAATTACCTTTCGGGCTTGCATTTAGCTCGCCCGTTTTGGCTTTGCTGAAGCCTTTCCCCTCCCCCGGTACAACCGGGGGTTTATTTCGTTGCGTAAACGCACCAATCAAAATCTGCGGCGAAGCCGCAAACCTTTTTCACCCCCTCCTCGTAGGAGGGGGGCAGGGGGGAAGCGAAGGTGGGGAGACAGGGCGGTTTCGATAAAAGCGGGCGGGTTTCATACCCGCCCGCTTAGGTTGTCAAAAAACTCAAATCGAGCATTTTTTCCGGCGGCATGTACGTCGGAAAAAATACCTTTTGTCGCCCAAGTGTGCGAGCGAAGCGATGAGCGCCCGCAGGCGCCATGCAAGCGAGCAACCGCCCGAAGGGCGGCTCTTGGCGAGTCGCAGTGCGCGCAGGGCGACGGCAGGGAAATTACGCGTGAATTTCGCAAAATTCACGCGGAATTTTTCGCACGTTCCCCTTTGTCGGAAAAGGCCGCAGGCCTTTTTCGACAAGCTGAGGCGGGCGGGTTTGAACCCCGCCCGCTGTTTTTGGGACCTCTGTCAGAGGATCGTCACCTGTTTATCCCGGTCGTAGGTGTGCGCCTCCTTCTCAACGGCCTTGTGGCCGAGGGAGATGGCGATCTGGAAGTCGTAACCCTCGGGAAAGCGGAGGGCGGCGGCGTATTTGGCCTTGCGCTCGCCCAGCATCTCCGCCTTGAGGCAGCCGAGGATGACGCTGCCGAGGCCCAGGGCTTCGGCGGCCAGGGCCATGTTCTCCACGGCGATGCCGGCGTCCACGGCCGTCCAGCCGAAGGCGGCCTCGCCGCTGATGAAGACGACGGTGGGGGCGTCGTACCAGAAGCTCAGGTGGGGTCTGAGGCGCGGGCCCATGTTGTCCTGGATCTCGGTGAGGAGCGGGTCGTCGCCGGGGAGGACGGTGAAGTGCAGCTCCTGGCGGTTGGTGGCGGTGGGGGCCTGGAGGCCGGCGGTGAGCAGGGCGTCGAGCTCCGCGTCCGTGAGTTTCTCCCGCGTGTAGCCCCTGATGGAGCGGCGGGAGGCGATGGCGGTCAGGGTGTCCATAGGTGTTCCTCCTTATTTTAAAATCACTTTTTTAAAGCTCTTCTTGCCGCGGCGCAGGATGACGCCGGCGCGCAGCTCCTCCGGGGTGAAGGTCCTGCCGATGTCCGTGATCTTCTCCTCCCCGGCGGTGACGCCGCCCTGCTGGATGTTGCGGCGCGCCTCGGACTTGGAGGCCACGAGCCCTGCCTTCACCAGGAGCGACATGATGTCCCGCTCGTCGGCCTCCTTAAGCTCCACGGTGGGGATCTCGGCGGAGGCCCCGCCGCCGAAGAGGGCGCGGGCGCTCTCCCGGGCCTTTTGAGCCTCCTCCTCGCCGTGGACGAGCTTCGTGAGCTCGAAGGCCAGGATCTCCTTGGCGGTGTTGACGCGGCTGGTGTTGACCCAGGTCTCCATCTCCGCGATTTGCTCCAGCGGCAGGAAGGTCAGCATCTTGAGGCACTTCATCACGTCCGCGTCGCCCACGTTGCGCCAGTACTGGTAGAAGTCGTAGGGACTCGTTTTATTGGGGTCCAACCACACGGCGTTGCCGGCGGTCTTGCCCATCTTGTGGCCCTGGGAGTCGGTCAAAAGGGTGATGGTCATGGCGTGGGCGTCTTTCCCCAGCTTGCGGCGGATGAGCTCCGTGCCGCCGATCATGTTGGACCACTGGTCGTTGCCGCCGAACTGCATGTTGCAGCCGTAGTGCCGGAAGAGGTAGTAAAAGTCGTAGGACTGCATGATCATGTAGTTGAACTCCAGGAACGACAGGCCCCGCTCCATCCTCTGCTTGTAGCACTCGGCTCTCAGCATGTTGTTGACGGAGAAGCACGCGCCCACCTCTCTGAGAAGCTCCACGTAGTTGAGGCTCAGGAGCCAGTCGGCGTTGTTGACCATCTGGGCCTTGCCCTCGCCAAACTCGATGAACCGCTCCATCTGGCGCTTGAAGCACTCCGCGTTGTGGTCGATGTCCTCGCGGGTCAGCATCTTGCGCATGTCCGTTCTCCCGGAGGGGTCGCCGATCATGGTGGTGCCGCCGCCGATGAGGGCGATGGGTCGGTTGCCGGCCATCTGGAGGCGCTTCATCAGCGTCAGGGCCATGAAGTGCCCCGCCGTCAGGCTGTCCGCCGTGCAGTCAAAGCCGATGTAGAAGGTGGCCTTTCCTGCGTTGATCATGTCGCGAATTTCGTTTTCGTCGGTGACCTGGGCGATGAGCCCCCGGGCCACCAGCTCTTCATAAATTTCCATGGTTTTCTCCTTTATCAAAACTGATTGTAGTCATTATCCGGCGATCCAAGCTCCATGAGCCGCTTTCCGCAATAGGGACACACGGCGTCGTCCAGGTCGTGCACCGTCCCGCAGTAGGGGCACGGGACCTGCTCCATGGCGCCCTCGTCCTCCGGTCCCTCCGCCGTGTCCGGCTGTTCGGCGGCGTAAAACTCCATCTTGTGGCACTTGTCACAGACGTAGACCTCCACGTCATAGGCCCCGGACAGGAGATTGCTCCACTCCCCCAGGAAGAATCCCATTTTCCCCTTTTGCAGGTACTCCCGGCCCGCATAGCTCATGTGGCCGCCGCAGCGCAGACAGACATCCCTATCCATATTCGATCACTCTCCCCTCTCCGGCAAAAAATAAACGCCCCGCCCGGAAAAACCGGACAGAGGGCGAATGCTCGCTGTACCACCTCTGGTCGCGGACGCCTCGCGGCGGCCGCCTCACGGGGTCCGTGACCCCTCGCGCGCTATCGGGCGCACCCGTCGCAGCCTACTCGGGATTCCTTTCGGTGCGCCGCTCCGGGCCGTATTCGCCAGCCGCTCCCCTCCCCCTTCCACCGAACCGGGGTCTCTCTGCGCGGGAGTCCGTCAGGCTACTTGCGCCCTTCATCGCGTTCTTTATGATTTTACGATGAAATGTCCGATTTGTCAATTCTATTTTTAGTCGAACGCGTATTTCTTCTTGACAAGACCGGTCCCGGGAGGGTATAATAAGCACAGATAAAGGGTCGCCGCGGCTGACGCGGCCGCCCGGTCATCGACAAGCGGTTTGGCTCCGTTTTGTAAACAAGATTTTAGCGTCTACCTTTCAGCAAACGCAAAAACCGTCACTTGGCAGAGTGGCGGTTTTTGCGTCTATCTTCTTCTACGTGTATGGTGAATTTATATCCATGCCAGTAGAAAGTCAATGTGATAGGCACAGGCTTTCCCCCCTTTCTCAAGGAGAGTGAGCCAAACCGCCGCCGTTTTCTATGACCGGAAAGCCCGCGTTTCCCCGCGGCTTCCCGGTCATAGTGTAGCACATGTGTCGATTTATGTCAACAGTCTCCCGGATTTGGGAGGCTGTTTTTTTGCAGGATCATGCCGTGGGACTTTGCGTCCCACGGCCTTTTGGGTATTACTCAAAACTCCACGTCAGCCCATAATCGTCGCTGCGCATGGTTATCAGCTCCTCCTCGCCCGTTTGCGTGTCGAGGATCTCGATGGGATAGACGCCCTTCGCGCCGTCAAAGCTGGGGGTCAGCGGCGTGAAGCGGTGATCCTCCGTGTATCCGCCGGGGAGCGTGACGGCCAGCCTTTCCCAGGTGTCTCCGCCGTCTAAGGTGCGCCAGATATCGGGTCCCGCGTCCTCGCCGTACCGATAGCTTACAAAGCCGATCCGGGGCGTGGAGAAGCCCGCGCCGGTGGATACGGCGGGGTGGTTGTCCGTGGGATCCCCGATTGCCCGCCAGGTGTCGCCGCCGTCGTCCGTGAGGAAGATCCGAATCGGCTCTTGCCCCATGGCCGGCGGGGCTTTCAGGGCGAGATATCCGCCGTTTTCGCCGAAAAAGCCGATGTATCCCCCGTAGTAGACGATACCGTCGCGCCAATCGCCAAAGGCCTCCATCCCCTCGCTTTCCGCGACGACGGACTCCCGCCAGGTCCGCCCGCCGTCGGCGCTCAGCAGGAGCTTGACGGGCGATTCCGGGACGATGACCGCCACGTTGTCGTCGTTGAGGGCGACCCACTCGCCGTTCGCGATCTGCTCCCCGATGTGCTCCGGCGTCTCGTCGATCCCCCGTTTGGCAAAGGCGTTCCGGATGAGGCTCACGGGATCGACCCCCGTCACCGCCGCCGCGGTCCCGATGACCGCCAACAGCGCCGCGGCGGCGATCACGACCGCCGTTTTGGCCCTGAAACCGCGCTTCTCCTTTTTTGGGACCCTCCATTCACTCTGCTCCAACAGCTCATCCTCCGCCGCCCCGATGAGCTCAAAAAGCATTTTGCTTGTCATCCGATAAGCCCCTCCTTCTTCAAATAGAGCTTCAGCTTTTGCCGCGTGCGCGACAGCGCCATGAGGACGGCGCTCCTTGTCATCCCGTACCGCGCGGCAATAGCGTCCGTGGATTCCACGAAAAAATACCGCCGAAGGAATATGTCCCGCTCCCGCCCGGTAAGTCCGCCAAGGAAGCTGTTGACGCCCTGCTCCAGCTCCTTCGTCATGACCTCCGACTCCGGGTCCGTCCCCCCGTCGACGCACTCCTCCAGCTCCTCCAGCACCAGACAGATCTCCCCGCCGCCGCGCTTTTGGGCGTACCGGCGCTTGAAGCGGTCAAAGGCCAGATTCCTTGTGATTTTCGCCAGGAAAATCCGAAGCCTTTGCGGACGCTTTGGCGGAATGGTGTTCCAGGCCCTCAGCCATGTGTCGTTTACGCATTCCTCCGCGTCCTCCGGGTTTTGCAAAATGCCGTTGGCGATGGCATAGCAATAGGCACCGTAAGCCCTGCTCGTCTCGTCGATCGCCTTACCGTCACGCCGCCAATAGAGCGCGATGAGCTCTTCATCCGTGATGGCCTCCACCCCCCTTTTTCTTGATCGTCAGACGCGTCTACCTACATAGACGACAAAACCGCGCCGGGATAACAGCGCTTTGTGCAATGGAAATCGATCCGCGCGGCCGTCTGACCCGCATGAACCAAAAACGGCCGCGGGACGTTAGTGCGGGCGCCGTAAAACAGTCCATCATCTAAAATACCAAAGCAAAGACCGCTGGCATGCACATGGGTATGTGCGCTGGCGGTCAAGTTTGGGTATTTAATTTTTTAAACTTGCTGGCGGCGAACGGTTTTAGGAACCGTACGCGGATGGCAAGTCAACAGGGGATAGCCGCGTGAGCGTGCAAGGGGGTGCAGCCACCTTGACGTAACGAAGTGACGCAAACATTCTCGTCTATAAGTTTTTCCTGCCGATAGAGAATGAAGCGACCCAGGACGCACGGTACTCCCGATCGTGAGTATAGAAGTGCTCCATAGTTCCTAAAGGAATTTACAACTGCCCAATAAACTGAAATTTGTTGATGTGCCGCTTATCGTTTTTTACAGGTGATCCCATTGATGACAAGACAGTTGTCGCCAAACGTGATCCGCACGTTACCGCCCGCTCTGCCAAACGTATTCTCTCCGATTGGCAGCAGCTTGAACGCAAAATAATCTTTCTCCGGGTCGTTACATGCGAGCCCGAACAGATCGCCGTCCTCCATCCAGACCTTTTTGAGCATGAACGCTTCGACCAGCTCTTCGTATTCACCGCAGAAATCCTGCCAACGGCTCTTATCCGGATTTTTGAGCGTAAGACGCTGCGCCTTGTTGATCCAATAGCGCGTATATTCGCGGTCGAACCGATACCCCAACTTTTCCGCCAGATTTACCGAGATCATGCTGACCGCGTCCCATAACGGTTCGAGCCCGTCCTCGACGCACGACAGGATCAGCTTTGCCCCGACGGCGGTCGCAAGTCCCATGCGCCGCTCCGACGGCAGAGTGATGATCTGGACCTCGATGCCGTAGCGATAGCAGTAGTAGGAGGACGCGCCGGCAACCACCTTACCGTCTTTCAGCACGGCAAAACCGCGTCCTTTCTCCAGAAACGCTTCTTTCGTATCGAACTCGCCCATGAGAACCTCCAACTCGTCGTCGGCGGAAATCAAATCGCAGATCTCGCTGTCGATGCGTTTGATCTCGCAGCCTTTTGGCAGTGCGTCGACAAACGATTGCAGTTTTTCCCGGTCGAAGTCCTTACAACGATGCATCGCGTAGTGGGTGGTCGTTTCTGCTTCCGGGTAGCATTCCCGGATCAGCTTTGCCCACGCTTCATTATACGGGGTCACGGCGTCATGGCCGAGCTCCCCGTATTCGACAAGTTCTTTGTCCGGCTCTCCCGCCAAAAATATACCGTCGCAGGAAGAAGAAACCAGCGCGGAGCGCGGTGTGTCGGGATCGGTTACGAAGATCCGAATCTCCACGTCCATAACGTCAAATAAGTTTTTCCAGCCTTCAAACATGTGCTTGACCTTGGCGGCGTCTTTGATTTCATAGATCATATCTGTATTCAGATAAAGCCTTTCTTGATTTTACTGTTTTACGGACACCCGCCTTTGCGCCCCGCGGCCTTTTGGGAGGGTTCGTTTACTTATGCTCCGCGTAGAACTTCTCGTAATTTTTGAGGTTATACTCGATGAGCCTGGGGGTATCGAGGCCGTAGGGGCAGCGGGAGGCGCAGGCGCGGCAGTGGATGCAGTCGCGCATTTTCATGGCTTTTTCGTGGAACTCGTCGGTCATGTACTGCTGCCAGGGGGAGCGCAGGAGCAGCATATCGAGGCGCGCCATGGTGAAGATCTCGATGTTCGCCGGGCACGGCAGACAGTAGCCGCACCCCCGGCAGAAGGAGCCGGCCAGGGCGCGGCGCTCCCGCTCCAGCTCGGCCTCCAGCTCCGGCGTCATCTGAGGCTCGGCGGCCTCGGCCTCCACCCACTGTCTCAGCTGATCCTCGAACTGGATGCCCCAGATGGGGACCACGTTGTCGAACTGGTTCATGAAAGCCCTGCACAGCGTCACGTTGGTCAAAAGCCCGCCGGCCAGACCCTTCATGGCGATGAAGCCCATGTCGTGGGCCTTGCACTTTTGCACCAGCTCCAGCTCCTGCTCCCCCGCCAGATAGCTGAAGGGGAACTGCAGCGTCTCGAAATTCCCGCTCTCGATGGCCTCGTGGGCCACCTTCAGGCGGTGGTTGGTGATGCCGATGTGGCGCACATACCCCTTTGCCTTGGCCTCCGCCGCGGCGGCGTAGGGGCCGTCGGGGTCGGCGGGGTCGGGCAAGGCGGCGGGGTTATGGAACTGGAAGAGGTCGATGTAGTCGGTCTTCATGCGCTCCAGACTGCGCTGGATGTGCTCCTTGACGGTCTTGTAGTCGTTCCCGCCGGACTTGGTGGCGATGATGATGTCGCCCCGCACGTCGGAAAGGCCCATGCCGATCTTCTCCTCGGAGTCGGAGTAGGCGTTGGCGGTGTCGAAGAAGTTGATGCCGGCCTCATAGGCCATCCGCAAAAGCCGCGCGCCGTCCTCCTTGGAGCGGCGCTGGACCGGCAGGGCGCCGAAGGCGGTGCGGGTCACCATGAGCTCGGTTTTGCCAAGACGGATCTTTTTCATTTGTCTGTCCCCTCCCTAAAGTGTCTCGCGGCGGCGAGCTGTTCCCTGGCCGCCAGGAGCGTCGTCTCCGTCACGTTGTCCCCGCCGGTGAGACGGGCCAGCTCCCGCTCCCGGCCGGGATCGTCAAGGCGCGTGACGCTGGTGAAGGTGCGGCCGCCCTCCACCCGCTTTTCGATGGAAAACTGGGTATCCGCCATGGCGGCGATCTGGGGCAGGTGGGTCACGCAGATGACCTGGCGGGAAGAGCCGATGGAGGCCAGCTTCTCCGCCACCCGCTGGGCGGCCACGCCGGACACGCCGGTGTCGATCTCGTCGAAGACCATGGCCCCCACGGCGTCGGCCCGGGAGAGCACGGTCTTCATGGCCAGCATGATGCGGGAAAGCTCGCCGCCGGAGGCGACTCTGGCGATGCGGCCCATGCCCTCCCCGGCGTTGGCGGCCATGAGGAACCGGACCTCGTCGGCCCCGTCGGGCCCTAAGTCCCTGGCCGTGAGCTCCACGGTGAAGGACGCCCCCGGCATACTCAGCTCCCGCAGCTCCCGGACGATGGCGGCGCTGAGCGCCTGGCCGGCGCGGCGGCGCTTTTCCGTGAGCTTTGCCGCGAGGGCGGCGGCCTCCTTCCGGGCGGGAATCAGCTTGGCCTCCAGCTTTTTTATTTTCTCGTCGGAGAACTCGATGTCCTCCAGCTCCTTTTTGGAGCGTTCCAGCGTCTCCAGCGCCGCCTCCTCGCTGCCGCCGTACTTGCGCATGACGCGCTTGAGGGCGTCGAGACGGGCGTCCAGCTCGTCCAGCTCCTCCGGGGAAAATTCCAGCCGCTCCCGCATCTCCCGCAGGTCCTCGGCGGCGTCCTCGGCGGCGTACTTGAGGTCCGTGAGCTTCTGCGCCAGGGCCGAGAGCTCCTCGCTCCAGCGCTGGGCGTAGCCGATGGAGCCGGCGGCGGACTCGATGAGGCTCACCGCCCCGTCGGCGCGCTCGCCGCCCAAAAGGCACGCCGAGGCGTCCCGCACCGCGTCGGAGAGCTTCCCGGCGCTCTTCAAAAAGTCCCGGCGGCGCAGCTTTTCGTCGTATTCGCCGGGGACGGGCCTCACCCGCTCCAGCTCCTTGATCTGGAAATTCAGCATGTCCACCCGGCGCTCCCGCTCCCCCTCGCTGAGGGTCAGGGCCTCCAGCTCTTCCTCCAGCTCCCTGAGGGCGGCGTAGGCGGCCTTATAGGCGGCCAGCTCCTGTTGCGTGTCCCCGAAGCCGTCGAGATACGTCAGGTGCCAGCGCTCGCTCGTGAGCCGCTGGCCGTCCCCCTGGCCGTGGATGTCGATGAGGCGCAATCCCAGCTCCCGCAGCTGTACGGCGGAGACGGGCACGCCGTTGACGCGGCAGGAGCTCTTCCCGTCCTCGGAGATGCGCCGGGTCAGCACCAGCTCCCCCTCGTAGTCCACGCCGTTTTCCCGGCACCAGTCCTCCACGCCGCAGTCGGTGAAGGTGGCGGTGACCAGCGCGGACTTGGCCCCGGTGCGCACCAGCTCCCGGCTCGTCCGCCAGCCCAGGGACGCCTCCAGCGAGTCGATGACGATAGACTTCCCGGCCCCCGTCTCGCCGGTGAGCACGTTGAGCCCCGTCCCGAACTCAATATCCGCCCGGTCAATGACGGCGATATTTTCAATGTGGAGAAGGGAGAGCATAAGAAAAGTACCCCCTTTGTGGTTCAGTTTGTGTGAAAGCCGCCGCCCACGGCGGTCCGCGTTTCGATGACGTTTCAAGTTGTTTCTATGGGATTGCCTCCCATTCCACCTGTAGGGGCGGGTTCCAAACCCGCCCGTGCTCGGTTGCGTGACGGAAGCGGTTTCAATAAGACGGTATATTTCGTTTATCGGGGTTTAAAATCAATGCCGTTCGGAACGGGTCAATTATCGAGTGGCGGGTCGCCCGGGAGGGCGACCCCTACGGCGGGATTTTGGGGTGGAGCCCCCGGCTTGATTTTTTTCAAAAAGTGCTTGACTTTTGCTTCGATTTATGATATAATATGCTTATCTTCCGTTAAGAGGGCGCAGGTTTTCACTCCAGCAGCTTGGCCATTCTCCGGCGGATCTCTTCGGCGGCGTCGTCGTCGCGCAGGGCGAGGAAGGCGGTGTCGTCGCCGGCGATGGTGCCCACGAGGACGCGGATGTTCATCTTGTCGATGGCACTGCACGCCGCCGGGGCGAGGCCCGGGAGGGTCTTGACCACCACCAGGTTCTGCGCCCGGTCCACGCTGACGACGCACTCCCGGAAGATGTTGCGAAGCCGCGACTGCTCGTCGGCGGTGCGGGTCTTGGCGCGGGCGTAGCGGGCCCTGCCGCCGGGGGTCTGCTCCCGGACGAGGCCCAGGGCGCGGATGTCCCGGGACACCGTGGCCTGAGTGGCATGAAAGCCGGCGCGGGCCAGGGCCTCCACCAGCTCCTTTTGTGTGGCAACGGGCGTTTTTTCCACGATCTCCAGAATTTTTTCCTGACGTTCCGTTCTCATAATCTGTCCCCCAGCTTCGCGGCCACCTTCTCGTAGAAGCTCCGCTTTGTCACACGCGCAAGGCGCGTCACCAATTCCGACCGTTTGACCTCCACCCGGTCCCGGGCGTCCAGCTCCACGCCCTCCCCGCCGTCTACGGAGAGGTACGCCCGCTTGCCCTCCAGGGCCCGCAGCTCCACGGTGACGGTGCGCTCCGGGGCAAGGACGTAACTGCGGGCGGCCAGGATGTGGGGGCAGACAGGAGTGACCACCAGGCTCCTGGCCGTGGGCTCCACGATAGGCCCGCCGGCGGAGAGGGAATAGGCGGTGGAGCCGGTGGGGGTGGAGACGATGACCCCGTCCCCGTCAAAGCTCATGATGCGCCGGCCGTCGCCGTAGACGCTGACGCCCACCACCCGGTTAAGGCCCGCCGCCACCGCCTCGTTGAGGGCGAAGTCCCGGAAAACCGCCTGCCCGTCCCGGTAGACGGCCACGTCCGCCATCATCCGCTCCTCCACGGTGAAGCTCCCCTCAAAGGCCTCGCGAATGAGCTCCAGCTCCCCCGGCTCCAGCTCCGCCATGAAGCCCTTGTGGCCCAGGTTGACGCCGAGAATGGGCACGCCGGTGCGGCAGAGGATCCGGGCGGCCCGCAAAACGGCGCCGTCGCCGCCGAAGGTGACGGCCAGGCCCGCGTCCGGGGCCGGCGGGGCGTCCACACAGAGCCCGTCCAGGACCTGGACCGCAAGGCCGGTTTGTTCGGCGATGCTCTTGACCTTTTGCAGGCAGGCAAGCCCCCCGTCCCTGTTGGGATTGGCAAAAAGGATCGCTTTTTTCACAGGCTCACCCCTTTAAAACCTCATGGGACTCGCGCACCACAGCGGCGATGTCCGCCTTATTGTCGCAGGGGGCGCTCACCAGGTGCCCCAGGTACTCGATGTTCCCCTCCGGCCCCCGGATGGGCGACCAGGTGACGTTCTCCACGAAAAAGCCGGCGCTCTCGGAGTTCACAAGGAACCGCTCCAGCACCTCCAGGTGCGTCTCCGGCTCCCGGACCACGCCCTTCTTGCCCACCTTGTCGCGCCCGGCCTCAAACTGGGGCTTGACGAGGCAGAAGACCTCCCCGTCAGCCGTCAGGACGCCCCGCACGGCGGGGAGGATGAGGGAGAGGGATATAAAGCTCACGTCCACGGTAGCAAGGCTCGGCCGCTCCGGGAACATATCCGGCGTCAAAAACCGGGCGTTGGTGCGCTCCATGACCACCACCCGCGGGTCGCTCCGCAGGCTCCAGGCCAGTTGCCCGTAGCCCACGTCCACGGCGTAGACCTTTGCGGCGCCCCGCTTAAGCATAAGGTCGGTAAACCCGCCGGTGGAGGCGCCGCAATCGAGGCACACACGCCCCTCAGGACTGCCGCCGAAGACATCCAGCGCCCGCTCCAGCTTCAGCCCGCCCCGGGAGACGTATTTAAGGCCGCTCCCCCGGACCTCCACGTTGTCCTCCTCGGCGTAGGCGCTGCCGGGTTTGTCCGCGCGCTGTCCGTTGACGAAGACCTCCCCGGCCATGATGAGCGCCCGGGCCTTCTCCCGGGTCTCGGCCAAACCCCGCTCCGTCAGCAAGACGTCAAGCCTTGTCTTCGCCACGGTCGTCGCCTCCCTTCAGCGCGTCCAGTATGGCCGCGGCCAGGCTCTCATAGTCCAGGCCGCAAAGGCGCCTCAGCTCCTCCTGGGTCCCCTGGGGGAGGAAGGCGTCGCCCAGATTTTTCAAGATCAGCGTCTTCACGGGGATCCCCGCCGCCGCCAGATGCGCGGCGATCTGCTCTCCGATGCCGCCGGTCCGGACGGACTCCTCCGCCACCAGAAGCCGGCCGGTCTTTCGGACGGATGCCTCGATGGGCCCGAAGTCCAGGGGCTTTAAGCGCCCCAGCTTCAAAAGGTCTATCCGGACGCCCTCCCGCCGGAGGATCACCGAGGCGCCGATGGCGGCGGTGACGGTGATGCCGTAGGTCACCAGAGTGAAGTCGTCGCCGTGGCGCACGAGGAACGAAGCCTCCGCTCCGCCCACGTTCCAGCACCCCTCCGGGCCCTTGGGGTAGCGGACGGCCACGGGGCCGGTCTCCTCCCTCACCGCGTAGTCCAGCATGTCCCGCAGCTCCGGGAAGCCCGCCGGGGACCAGACGGTCATGTTGGGGATGGAGGTGAGGTAGCTCACGTCCATGCTCCCCTGGTGGGTCTCCCCGTCCTCGCCGGAGATGCCCGCCCGGTCCACGCACAGGACCACGTGCTCCCCGCCCAGGGCGATATCCTGGAGGAGCATGTCGTAGCTCCTCTGCAAAAAGGTGGAGTAGACGGCGAAGACCGGGACAAGGCCCTGGTGAGCCATGCCCCCCGCCATGGCGGCGGCGTGGCCCTCGCAAATGCCCACGTCGAAAAAGCGGTCGGGGTATTTTTTGGCAAACTCCGCAAGGCCGGTGCCCGAGGGCATGGCGGCGGTGATGGCGCAAAGGCGCTCGTTCTCCCCGGCCAGCCTCACAAGCTCCCGGCCAAAGACGTTGGAAAAGCTCTCCCCGCTCTTCGGGATGAGGCCGGTGGCGGCGTCGAAGGGCGGGACGCCGTGGAAGGCGTCGGGGTTGGCCTCGGCGTAGGGGTAGCCCTTGCCCTTTTGGGTGATGACGTGGACCAGCACCGGCTCCCGGGCCTCCCGGGCCACCTTCAGGGCCTGTATGAGGGACTTGAGGTTGTGGCCGTCCACGGGGCCGAGGTAGGCGAAGCCCATGTTCTCAAACATGGAGCAGGGGAAAATGGCCTCCTTGATGGTCTTTTTCACCTTGTGGGCCATTTTGTAGACCCACCTGCCGCCGGGGACGCGGCGCGTGAGCCACCGGAAGCCGTTTTTGAAGGCGATGTAGCCGTGCTTCAGGCGCAGGCGGGAGAGATAGCGGGCCATGGCCCCCACGTTTTTGGTGATGGACATGCCGTTGTCGTTGAGGATGACGATCATGGGCTCCTCGGAGGCCCCGGCGTCGCACAGCGCCTCGTAGCTGAGCCCGCCGGTGAGGGCCCCGTCGCCGACGACGGCGATGACGGCGTAGTCCTCCCCCAAAAGCGTCCGCGCCCGGGCCATGCCCAGGGCGGTGGAGATGGCGGAGGAGGCGTGGCCGGCCACGAAGGCGTCGTCCGCGGACTCCCCCGGCTTGGGAAAGCCGGCGACGCCGCCCAGAGTGCGCAGGGAACCGAAGGCCTCCCGGCGGCCCGTCAGGATCTTATGGATGTAGCACTGGTGCCCCACGTCGAAGAGGAGCCTGTCGCGCTTTGTGTTGAAGACCCGGTGGATGGCGACGGTGAGCTCCACCACGCCCAGGTTGGAGCTTAAATGCCCCCCGGTGCGGGCCACCGAATCCACGACGAAACGGCGAAGCTCTTCGCACAGCGGCGCGAGCTCCGCCTCGTCGAGATGGCGCACGTCCTCCCCGGAGGTGATCTTATCGAGTATGTCCACGGCGGCCTCCCGTCATTTCTTTTTCCGGTGGGGCAGAAGCGCCATGAGCTTGCCCACCGTGAAGACGATCTGGGTGTCGTTGTTGATGGCGATGGTCTTGCCCACGGCCTTGCCCCCGATGGTGAGGGCCGAGACGAGGCCCGTGACCATGAGGCTGGTGATCACGCTGCTCCAGCTCAAATCCGCCGAGAGCTTGGCGGCGATGGCCGCCGCCGTTGAGCCGGAGATGATACCGGAGATGTCCCCCACCACGTCGTTGCAGATGGAGCTGACCCGCTCGGCCTTCCGCAAAAGCCGCAGGGCCTCCCTGGCGCCCCGCTCCTTGTGGGAGGCCATGGCGTGAAAGGGCGTCTCCACGGCGCATGTCACCGCCACGCCCACCAGGTCAAAGACGATGCCCAGCGCCACAAAGGCCAGCAGCAGCACGAACGCCACCAGATACCCGGCCCCGTCCATGATCTCCGACGACACAAAGGAGAACGTCACCGACATCGTCAGCGACACCAGCACGATCTCCACGATCCACTTGATATTCGTTTTCTTTTTCATCCGCACCCCATAAAAATAAATGCCGCACCGCGGCAGTGAATCCAAAGAATACCTTATTCCCCCAACAATCGAGCATTTTTTCCGGCGGCATGTACGTCGGAAAAAATACCTTTTTTATACAAATCACGAGCCCAGCGCAGCGGGTCGTGATTTGAGAGGAGGAGCGAAGTCAGCGTGTGAGGCGTGCGGCGGGAGCCTTTGGCTTCCGCCGCGCGCCGAGGAACGCGACTTCCGCGACGACGATGGCGGCGGCGAACAGGATAAATCTTGCGGCTTAAGGTCGGGTAGGCTTTCCCCCGGCGCTGCCCTCCGTTGCCGTGAGGGCGGTTTCCCATTGAAGCGCCGTTCCGGCTGTCGCCGAGCCGGTCACCCGATCGCCACTGAGGCCGCACTGCAATCCCCTGTTCGCCCGCGTGGACAGCCTAGATGTTTTCCATGGCGAAGCAAGACGTCTCTTTAGCCTCTTTTGCAGAGCATATTTCAAGGGGATATCGCCCGCCGCCCTGGCCGGGGCGGCAAGCGCGTAGCTCCCCTATCCGCATGGTCCACTCAAGGCAGGCTACTCTGCACACAGCACAGGTTGAGTCCAAGAGGTCTCTACCAGTCAGTCGCACCGCAATACAGGTTTAAACCCCGGGACGTAATCAGGTCGCTGACCCCAAGGGGGAGTACGCCTGACCACGAAGCCGGGTCTCCACACCAGCAGGGTCGTGGCCGCCATGCCATTGACAGTCGCCCTACTGATGCAGGCCGAAAAAATTTTCCGCCTCCCTCCAGCATCCACCCGGAACTGGGCGTTCCAAGCAAACACAAGAGGCTTCAACGATGTGCCCTTCAAAGGATTTTTAGGCCCTTCTTAGGAGACGTAAACTCCGACTAGGATACTGCGCCGCCAGTTTCATTATACAGGATAGGGGCCGGTTTTGCAAGAGGAAAATGCGTCTCACCGGATGCCCGTGAGGTCGTAGTCCTCCAAAAAGCGGGCGGCCTTTTCGCACACGCCCCGGAGGGTCGCGCCGTCAAAGGGGCTCTCGAGGCCGGCGTTTTGGAGAAGCTTGGTGAAGACGTCGCCGCCGCCCTGGCGGGTATAGGCCATGTAGCGCTCCCAGGCGGCCTTGCGGTCCTCCTGCAGGAGCGCCCAGAACTCCAGGGACACGGTCTGGGCCAGGCAGTAGTCGATGTAGTAGAAGGGGCTCTCATAGATGTGGCTCTGGCGCTGCCAGCCCTCCCCCTCGGCGTAGAAAGGAATGTCCCCGTCGAGGCTGAGCCATGGCTGATAAAGGCCGATGAGGCGCTTCCACGTCTCGTGGCGCTGACGGGGCGTCATCTCCGGATGCTCGTAGACCTCGTGCTGGAAGTGGTCCACCATGGTGCCGTAGGGGATGAAGGTGACGGCCTCGGCCAGGTGCGCGTAACGGAACTTCCGGGCGTCCTCGCCGAAGAAGTCCTCCGCCCAGGGCCAGGCCATGAACTCCATGGACATGGAGTGGACCTCGCACCCCTCCATAGAGGGCCAGGCAAGGCTTGCGGGCACCCGGTCCCGGTTCATCCAGTAGGCGAAGGCGTGGCCGGCCTCGTGAGTGACCACGGTGACGTCGCCCTCGGTGCCGTTGAAGTTGGCGAAGATAAAGGGGACCTTATATTCCCCCAGATCCGTGCAGTAGCCGCCGCCGGACTTGCCCTCGGTGGAGAGCACGTCCATGAGCTCCCGGTCCAGCATGGTGTCGAAAAATTCCTTCGTCTCCGGGGAGAGCTCAGAGTAGAACTTCCTCCCGGCGGCCAGGATATCCTCCGCCGTGCCCTGGGGCCGGGGGTTGCCGGAGCGGAAGCTGAGGGCCTCGTCGGCGTAGCTCAGGGGGTAGGGCCGGCCGATGCGCCGCGCCTGACGGCGGCAGACGGCGTCCGCCACGGGGACCAGGTACTTCTGCACCGCTTCGCGGAAGCGCTCCACGTCCGCCTTATCGTAGCAGTTGCGGCCCATGCGGTCGTAGCCCAGGGGGATGTAGTTTTCATAGCCCAGATTTTTGCCCATCTGGTCCCGGAGATGGACCAGCTCGTCGTAGATGCGGTCCAGGTCGGCCTGGTGGTCCTTGAACCACTGTCCCTGGGCCTTCCAAGCGGCCAGCCTCCGGGCGTCGTCCGGGTCGGTCTTAAAGGGCGTCATCTGGGAGTGGGTGTAGGTCTTGCCCTCAAACTCGATCTGCGCCGAGGCGAGAAGCTTTGAATACTCGGTGGTCAGCTCGTTCTCCCGCTTCATGAGGGGGACGTTCTTCGGGGAGAAGGTGCGCAGGGCGATCTCGGTATTGAGGAACATGAGCCGCCCAAACTCCGCCTCGAATTGGGGCCGGAAAGGGGACTCCAGAAGCGCCAGATTCCACTGCTGGCCAAGCTCCGCAAGCTCCGGCCAGGCCCCGTCCCAAAAGGCCACCTCGCCGTCGTAAAACGCGTCCCGGGTGTCGATGTCGTGGCGGATGTTGGCGATGGTGGACTGAGTGCCCGCCCGCCGTTCCTCCTCCTCGGCGGAGAGGAACGCCGCCCGGGCCTCCTCGTAGGTCTTCGCCTCCCGAAGGCGGCGGATGTGGTCCCGGTAGAGGTCCTTCAGACCCTCCAGATCCGGGCGCTCGTAGGGCATATCGTGGAATTTCAGGGTATTGTCGGGCATTCTTACTCCTCCTTGGCCGTGACGGCGATGCTCAGCTCCTTGAGCTGCTGTTCGGTGACCTCCCCCGGCGCGCCCATCATCACGTCCTGGGCGGACTTGTTCATGGGGAAGGCGATGACCTCGCGGATGAGCTCCTCGCCGGTGAGGAGCATGATGATCCGGTCCACGCCGGGGGCCGCGCCGGCGTGGGGGGGCGCTCCGTAGCAGAAGGCGTTGTACATGGCGGGGAACTTCTTCTTCACGTCCTCCTCGCCCAGGCGCACCAGCTTGAACGCCTCCACCATGATCTCCGGGTCGTGGTTGCGCACCGCGCCGGAGGCGGATTCGTAGCCGTTGATCACCAGGTCGTACTGGTTGGCGGTGATGGTGAGTGGGTCGAGCTCCCCCGCGGCGGCCTTTTGCAGGACCTCCAGCCCGCCGCTGGGCATGGAGAAGGGGTTGTGGCAAAATTCCAGCTCCCCGCTCTCCTCCCCGATCTCGTACATGGGGAAGTCCACGATCCAGCAAAAGGCGTACTGCTCGCGGTCCATATGCTCCGGGCACAGCGCGCCGAGCTTGACGCGCATGACCCCGGCGGTCTTTTGGGCGGCGCTGAGCTTCCCGGCGGCGAGGCCCACGAAGCACCCTGGCTTGAGGCCCAAGGCGGCGACGACCTCCTCCTTCAGGGGCTCCACGAATTTGGCGATGCCGCCCACCAGGGCGCCCGTCTCGTCCATCCGGAACCAGTAGGGCTTCTGGCCGGCCTGGACCTCGGTGTCGGCGCAGAGCTTGTCGATCTGCTTGCGGGTAGCGGTGAAGTCCGTGACCACGATGGCCTTGACGGTCTGATTTTCAAAGGGCCCGAAGCCGATGCCGGAGAGGAGCGCGGTGGCGTCCACGATCTCCAGGTCGATGCGCAGGTCCGGCTTGTCGGTGCCGTATTTCTCCAGGGCGTCCAGATATTTGATGTGCCGGAAAGGCGCCTGGGAGACGCGGCTGTATTTTCCGTATTTTTCAAAGATGGGCACCAGCACCCGCTCCAGGACGGCCAGCACGTCCTCCTGGGAGGCGAAGGCCATCTCCATGTCCAGCTGGTAAAACTCCCCCGGCGAGCGGTCGCCCCGGGCGTCCTCGTCCCGGAAGCAGGGGGCGATCTGGAAGTACCGGTCGAAGCTGGAGGTCATCAGCAGCTGCTTGAACTGCTGGGGGGCCTGGGGCAGGGCGTAGAACTTCCCCGGATGCTTGCGGGAGGGCACCAGATAGTCCCGGGCCCCCTCGGGAGACGAGGCGGTGAGGATGGGAGTGGCGATCTCCAAAAAGCCCTCGTCGATCATGGCCGAGCGCAGGGCGGCCACCACCTTGGAGCGCAGGACGATGTTCTTCTTCACCTCGGGGTTTCTAAGGTCGAGATACCGGTACTTGAGGCGGATGGACTCGTCGGCCTCCCTGGAGCGGCTTATCTGGAAAGGCAGCTCGTTATACCGGCACCGGCCCAGGAGCTCGATGGAGGCGGGGACCACCTCGATGTCGCCGGTGGGGAGGTTGGGGTTCTTGCTGCTGCGCTCCCGGACCACGCCGTTGACGGCGACGGTGGATTCCTTGTTGATCGTCCTGACCTGGGCCAAAAGCGCCTCGTCCTCCACCACGATCTGCGTGGTGCCGTAGAAGTCCCGGAGGACGAGGAAGGCCAAGCTCGCGCTGACGGCGCGGACATTCTCCAGCCACCCGCAAAGGCGCACGGTCTTGCCGGCGTCGGAAAGCCGCAGCTCCCCGCAGGTGTGGGTACGTGATTGAACCATGTTGATCACTCCAATTTCTATCTTTTCCCTCAAGCGGCAGAGGGTTCGGTTGTCTCGCCGGGCTCCGGTTCCGGCTCGGGAACCGGCTCGGGGTAGAGGGCCAGGATGGCGTCGTGGACCCGGGCGCACCAGCTTTCCTTATTCTGGGCGGTGACGGCCACGGTGGTATCGCCGGTGAGGCGCAGGTCCGCCCCCTGGCAGACGGCGGTGAGGGACGCGCCGTTGCCGCCGCACAGGAACGTGACGCTGAAACAGGGATCCCCCACCCGCGCCACGGGGGGTTCCGAGGAGAAGAGGGAGCCGAAGGTCCGGCCGAAGCCCTTTCCGTCAAAAAAGCCGATGAGCTCCTCAAAGGCCTCGTCCTCCGGTCCCACCGACAGCACCGCGGCGGCGGAATCCAGGGCGTAGGTCCCGGCGGAGACCCGGATCTCCGTCACCGCCTCGAAGCTGAACACCCCGGCGGCGTAGTTTTCCGGGGCCATGGGCCGCAGGAGGATGAGCCCAACCGCCAACAGGGCGGCCACCAGAATGGCGGCGATGATCGCCGCGTGCCGGCCGCTCACCGGTCACTCCTTCACGGGCGCGATGCCCTCGCGTCCGGACAGCACGGCGGAGAGGACACCGGCGGCCTCCCCCAGGGGCAGGCGCTTTTGCTCGCCGGTGGCCA
The DNA here is from genome assembly GCA_947632175.1 of uncultured Oscillospiraceae bacterium. Taxonomy (GTDB): domain Bacteria; phylum Bacillota; class Clostridia; order Oscillospirales; family Oscillospiraceae; genus RUG626. The sequence continues at coordinate 24,481 of CANROC010000001.1, forward strand.
TGTCCTTGACGCTGACCTCACCGGCGGCGATCTCGTCCTCGCCGAGAATGGCCACGAAGGGCACGCCCAGGCGGTTGGCGTAGGTCATCTTCGCCTTGAATTTCCGCTTTTCCCCGTAAAGCTGGGCCCGGACGCCGCTCATACGCAGGAGCGTGGCGAAAGCGACGGCCGGCCCGGGGTCGTCGGTCATGGGCAAAATCAGCACATCCGCCGGGGCGGTGGGGACCTCGTCGGAGAGGAGCCCCACGTCGTCCAGGATGAAGAAGAGCCGCGTGAGGCCGATGGAGATGCCCACGCCGGGGAGCTTTTTATCGGTGTAGTACCCCGCCAGGTCGTCGTACCGCCCGCCGGAGCAGACGGAGCCCACCTCCGGGTGGTCGGTCAAAAACGTCTCGTACACCGTGCCGGTGTAATAGTCAAGCCCCCGGGCGATGGTGAGGTCCAGGGCGAAGTGGCTCTCCGGCACGCCGAAGGCCGCGAGGCATCCGGCCACGGTCCCCAGCTCCTCCAGGCCACGGTCAAACGTCTCATTTTGCCCCCGGTACGCCTCCAGAGCCGTGAGGACCTGGGCGTTGGAGCCCTTGACGGACATGAACGCCAAAATCTTCTCCGCGTCCTCCGGGGCGATGGCAAGGTCGTCTACGAGGACGGCCCGGACCTTCTCCGGGCCTATTTTCTCCAGCTTGTCCACCGCGCGCATGATGTCCCCGGCGCGATCCCCCAGGCCCAGCATGTCGTAAAAGCCCGTGAGGAGCTTGCGGTTGTTGACGCGGATGACGAAGCGCGTCAGCCCCAGCTCGGTAAAGAGCCGGTAGATGACGGAGGGGATCTCCGCCTCGTTCATGATGTCCAGCTCCCCGTCGCCGATGACGTCGATGTCCGCCTGGTAAAACTCCCGGAACCGGCCCCTCTGGGCCCGCTCCCCCCGGTAGACCTTGCCGATCTGATACCGGCGGAAAGGGAACGTGAGGTCGGCGTAGTGCAGCGCCACGTACTTGGCCAGCGGCACGGTGAGGTCGAAGCGAAGCGCCAGGTCATTGTCGCCCTTCTGGAAGCGGTAGATCTGCTTCTCCGTCTCGCCGCCGCCCTTGGCCAGAAGGACGTCGCTGGCCTCCAAAAGCGGCGTATCCAGGGGCGTGAAGCCGTAAAGGGCATACACCCGCCGGACCGTCTCCAGGATGCGCTCCATCAGCGCCTGCCGCGCCGGCAAAAGCTCCATAAAGCCCGACAGCGTGTGCGGTTTGATGCGTTCCATGAATAAGTTCTCCTTAACAAACAAATCCCCCGCCCGGTGAGCGGGGGTGTGGAATGTCTCGCGCGCCTCACAGGGCGGCAAAAGGCCGCCCGGTCATTTCTTGGGGTTGACGATATCGCGCCAATCCAGCATCCCGTCCTTGAGGCCGCGGATGAGGACCTCGGCGGTGGCGACGTTGGTGGCAAAGGGGACGTTCTGCTGGTCGCAAAGGCGTCCGATCTTGTTGGCGGAGGCCATGGCCCTGGGATCGGTGGGGTCGCAGAAGAAGAGGACCAGGTCCAGCTCGTTGTACGCAAGCCTGGCCGCCATCTGCTGGTCGCCGCCCTGGTCGCAGCTGAGATACAGCTCGATGGGCAGTCCGGTGGCCTCCTTCACCAGCCTTCCGGTGGTATAGGTGGCGCAGATCGAGTGTTGTGAGAGGATCCCGCAGTAGGCGATGCAAAATTGCACCATAAGCTCCTTTTTCCGGTCATGTGCCATCAGCGCGATATTCATACCTTCACCGGCTTTCTATATAATAAAAATTAATTCCTTTTTGGCTCCCCCTCTGGGGGAGCTGGCGCGAAGCGCCTGAAAGGGCGTTCCCCGGCGGCGCTCAAACCCTCAATTTGACCCGCTCCCCCGCTATGCGGGCGGCGATGTCCTGAAACTGTCCCCAGGCCTTCCGGGAGCCGTAGAGCGCCAGGGGGACGCCCCGGCTGCCGGCCTCCTCCACGGACGGGTCCTCGGAGACCACGCCCAGAAGGCGCACGCCCACGGCGTCGATGACGTCGTCCAGGTCCCGGTCGATGCGGCGGAGAAGGCGGGGGCGGACGCGGTTGACGATGAGGCGCAGCCTCCCGATGCCCAGCTTTCTCAGCTCCAGCGCCGTGCGCTGGCCGTCCCGGAGGGAGGAGGAGTCGCAGGCGGAGACGATAACGGCCTCATCGGCCAGGGACGCGGCCAGGCGGAAGCCCGGCCCGATGCCCGCGGGGCAATCCAGCAAAATAAAATCGAAGCGCTCCAGGAGCTCGTCCGTCAGGGCGCGAAGCCCCTCCCGGTACCCCTCGTCCACCGCCTCCACGGGGGCGGAGAGGAAGAAAAGGTTTTCAACGGCGGGGTGACGGGCGATCGCGTCCTCCGGGTCCATGCCGCCCTCCACGATGTCCATGAAATCAAAGAGCACGGCGTCGGAAAGGCCTAAAACGATGTCCAGATTGCGCATCCCCGCGTCAAGATCCACGCACAGCGTCCTGTACCCGGCGCGGGCCAGGAACGAGCCGATGGCGGCCGTGGCCGCGGTCTTGCCGGTGCCGCCCTTGCCGGAGGTTATCAAAAGTGAAGTACCCATACGCACCTCTTTTAAGGAAACTCTGAATGAATCGAAGCATCGAGATTGGCGAGCAGATTTTTCGCCAGAGGAAAGCAAAAAATTGCAGACATACTTTACGTATTTCAAAATTTTTTGACGAACTATGGCGGAAAATCTGCCGTCAAGATCGGTGCGGCGATTTGTTCAGAGGTTCCTTAATCATTATACCTGAGAACATTCCGGTTTTCAAGTGGCATATTTGGCGATTTTGATACACATTTCAAATGAATTTCAGGCCAAACCCACAAAATATGGTGGTTTTTACCGAAAAACTCCAATGAAGCCCCAATTTCTTGGAGTCTTTACTTGAGAAGCGTGTTCTCCGTGTCCACCGTCGTCGGGCGGGAGACGGAATCGGCGAAGAAGACGTCCATCACGTCCTTGGCGATGGTGATGAGCGCGGAGCCCGAGCCGCCCTTTTCAACAACCACCGCGATGGCGATCTGGGGATCGTTGGCGGGGGCGTAGCAGACGAAGACGCCGTCGTTGAAGTTGGAGGTATCGGACTGGACGGTACCTGTCTTGGCCGCTACGGGGATGGGGTAATTGGACAGCGCCGACCGGGCGGTGCCGGAGGTGGCCACGCCGCGCATGGCCCGCTGGAGCACGGGGATATACCCGCCGGGGTCGTCGATGACGCTGACGGTCTTGGGGGAGCGGCGCAGGAGCACATCGGAATAGTCGAAGCTTGTGACGCTCTTGAGCACGGAGAGGGAGCGGAGCGTCCCGCCGTTGGCGATGGTGGAGACGTAGTTGGCCAGCTGCACCGGCGTATAGAAGTTGATGCTCTGGCCGATGCAGGCCAAGAGCGTATCGGCGGCCCACCAGCCCTCGTGCTGGAGGGCCTGCTTGGCCTCACGGGAGGCCACGGTCCCCTCGTAGTCGCCGATCTCGATGCCCGTGTGGGCCCCCAGGCCGAAGAGCCGCGCGGCCTCGGCGATCCGGGTGATGCCCATCCTGTCGGCGATGTTGTAAAAGAAGAAGTTGCAGGACTTTTCAATGGCGCTGACCACGGTGAGATCCCCGTGGGAGCCGGGATAGGCGGTGCAGGTGGGCGTGAAGCCCTGCTCCTGGTACTCCCGGAAGATGCCCTCGTCGTGGATGACGGTGTTCGGCGCGATGTAGAGGTTGCTGAGCGCGGCGTAGGCCGTCACCATCTTGAAGGTGGAGCCGGGGTTATATAAGCCCATGGTGGCCCGGTTGAACAGGGGCCTTCCGGGGTCGTTTGCCAGGGCGGTGTAATCGGTGAAGAAGGTGGACAGGTCGAAGGTCGGGTAGCTGGCCAGGGCCAGGATCTCGCCGGTGCGGGGGTCCATCGCCACAATGGCCCCGCACTGGGCCAGCTCCGGATCCACGTAGACGGTGTTGTTCTCCTCGGCCTCCTGCTGGGCCTTCTCCACACGGTCCCGGTTGATCTGGGCGATGGTGGAGGCCAGGGCGTCCTCGGCGGCCATCTGGAGGTTCATGTCTATGGTGAGGTAGACGTTGTCGCCGGCCTCGGCCTCCTTGGTGACCTCCTTTTTGACCACCGAGCCGGTGCTGTCGGTGTAGGTGGTGACGGACCCGTCCGTGCCGTGGAGGTACTCCTCAAAGGCCGCCTCCGCGCCGATCTGGCCCACGGTGCAGTTAAAGGGGTAGCCCAGGTCCTTATACTTGTCATCGTACTGCTGGCGGCTCATGGTCCCCACGTAGCCCAAAAGGTGGGCGGCGTACTTGGTGTGGTACTGCCGGACGGACCTGGTCTCGATGCTCACCGCCGCCAGGTTCTGCTCGGCAAGGTAGGTGATGAACTCCGGCGAAACGTCGGTGGCGAAGGTATAGGTGCTCCCCACGATGGGCTGGAGCTCCAGCCCGTAGCGCGCGCCGATGATCCGGCGGGCCTCCTGGGCGGTGAGGGTATAGTCGATCCTGTAGTGGTCGGACCGGAGCCACGCCACCAGGTCCGCGGCGCTGATACCGGGGTTTTCCGGGTCCTGGATGGACAGGGTGTTGGAGAAATACTTAAAGTAGCTGGTGAGGTTGCGCCTTTGCGTCCCGGTCATGTCCGCCAGGTACTCAAAGGGCGCGGACATGGTCACGGGAAAGGGGTCGGAGTAGGCCACGTTGTACTTGATCGCCGCGTCGATGAGCCGCCCCAGGATGCCGTTGGGGTCCGGTTGCTTGAGAAGCTGCTCCCGGTTGACGCACACGTCGTACTTCGTCACGTCCGAGCTCAGAAGCACGCCGTTCCGGTCGAGGAGCGACCCCCGGGCGGCGTGGACGGTGGTCACCGTGGTCACGTAGCTCTCCGGGGCCTCCATGAGCTCCTCCGTCTCCACCGCCTGGATGCGGTAAAAGGTCAGCCCGTAAACGGCCAAAAGCACCGCCAGCACCAGGCCCATGGCGACGACGCGCTGCGGCTTCAAAAATTTATCCATACGATCACCTTCAAGATCCGGCTACATCACCCGGCCGAGAAACCGGGAGACGTAGTAAAAGGGGATGACGAACAAAAGGGAGCTCAGGCACTGCCGGAGGGCGATGCCCGCCACCACGGAGAAGGGCGCGCCCCGCAGGACGATGAGCACGAACACCTGGACGGCGGAGCACGCCAAAAGCTCCAGCGCCCCGCAGATGAGGAAGGACGGAAAGCCCTGGACCAGGGAGGTGTCCGCGAGGAACCCCACCAGAAGCCCCGTCAGCGTCAGCAGGAGCGTGAACTCCACCGTAGGCTGGTTGCAGGCCATATCCGTGAGCATCCCGGCGAAGAGCCCGAAGACGCCGCCCTCCACCTTCCCGCCGAAGAGCGCCACGCCCGCCGCCGCCAGGGGCAGGAGAAGCGGCTTGGTCCCGAAGACCGTCAGGCGCGTGAACACCGTGGCCTGGAACAGATAGAGGAGGATGAGATAGGGCGCCAGGATCAGGAGCTTCACCAGCGTCCTGTGCTTAGTCCGTGTCATGGCCGCTCCTCACTCGCTGACGGCGAAATCCGTCACCACAAAAAGGTGCGTGCTCTCCCGGATGTCCGCCGAGGGCTCCACCAGCGCGTAGGGATCGAGGCCGGAGGCGTCCACGGTGAGGCCCGTGACGGTGCCGATGACCAGCCCCGCCGGGTAGCGCCCGCCGGTGCCGGAGGTCACCACCGTGTCCCCCACGTTGATGAGCCCCTCGTCGCCATAGTAGGAGAATTTCAGATTCCCGTCCTCAAAAAGCTCGAACTCCCCGGAGATGACGCCCGTGGCGCCTGTCTCGTAGATGAGCGCCCCCACCTTGGCGGAGGTGTCGATGCAGGCGGTGACCGTGGCGGAGGAGGGCGTGACCGCCGTCACCTGCCCCACGAGAAAGCCGTTCTCGTCCACCACCGGGTCGTAGAGCTCCACCCCCGCGGAGGAGCCCTTGCTCACCGTGAAGGAGCAGGCGAAGTTGGAGGCCGTCCAGCTCACCACGGACACCGGCTCCATTTTCAGGTCCTGGTGCCGTTCGGCGAAGCCCAGGAGCTTGCGGAACCGCTCGTTCTCCTCGCTGATCTCGGTGTACTCCCGGTACTCCTGCTCCAGCTCCGCCACGCGGCTTTTTAGCCGCTGGTTCTCCGCCGCCATCTCGTCGTAGCGGTACATGTAATCGTAGGTCTGCTCCAGCGACCCCACCAGGGTATTGAGGGCGCCGCGCAGCGGCTTGAAAAAGGGCTCGGACAGGAGCGTGGCAAAGCCCGTCCGCCCGCCGCCCACGGCCACGGTCACCGCCGCGGCCAGGGCCACCACCAGCGCCGCCACGGCGATGGCGATCCCCTTTTTGCTCATAAATTCCTTCATGTCCCCCGCCCTTTCCAAACACTGTATCCGGCCCTCGCCAGCATCTGCGCCAGGACCCGCACGGGAAGGCCCACCACGTTGGACCAGTCCCCCCGGATGCCCTCCACCAGCATCCCGCCCATGCCCTGGATGCCGTAGGCCCCGGCCTTGTCCATGGGCTCGCCGGTCCTGACATACGCCTCGATCTCTTCCGCCGTCAGGGCCGCGAAGGTCACGGCGGTGGCAGCGCTTTGCGTCTCCTCCCGTCCCCGGGCGATGACCGCGAGGCCGGTGATCACCGTGTGCTCCCGGCCGGAGAGGGCCGCCAGCATCCGTTCGGCGTCCTCCTCATCCTTCGGCTTGCCCAGGGGCTTCCCGTCCAGGAAGACCAGCGTATCCGCCGCCACCACGATGTCCTCCGCCGAGGCCGTGGCGGCCACGTCCCTTGCCTTGCCCAGGGCGATCCTCTCCACCGCCCGCTCCGGCGGCAAAGCGGGATCGAAGGCCCCCTCGTGGGCCGAGGGCCGCACCGAAAAGTCCCGGATCCCCATGGCGTTCATAAGCTCCCGCCTCCTGGGCGAGGCGGACGCGAGAATCAGCATAAAAAGTCTCCTTTGAAAAGCCTTGTCCGAAAGTCAATACCGGCCCATCGTCACGCTCTGGGGCTCATAGGACCCCAGCTCCAGATACCGCTCCGCCACGCGGGTACACTCCTCCGGGTTCTCGGTGGTGAAGCACAGCCGCACGCCCCAGAGGCCCGAGGTGAGGTAGTCCCGGCTCCTGGCGGACAGGTGGAGCTTTTTCCCGCTCCAAAGCGTGTTGCGGCAGCCGTAGGCGCGGGTCACCGGGAAGGTGAAGCCCCCGTCCCCGGTAAGGCCGGTGAAGCTGTCGCAGGAGCAGACGCCCGTCTGGGCCCGCACCAGACACCCGGAGGTCTCCGTCAGGGCCTCCCGGCCGTAGACGATAAGCTCCGTATCCGTAAACTTTTTGAGGGTCCGCACCTCCCGGGCGCTCATGTCCCCCCGGAGGGCGGCGGATTTGAGCCGCAGACCCGCCAGCACCGCCAGGGCGTAGGAGCTGCGGACGTTCAGTCCCGGCTCCCCCCGCACCTCAAAGCCCAGCTTCCGGCAAAAGACGATGTGCCCTAAGTTGGACACCGACACCTGCGTGATGCCCAGCTGCCGGGCCTTGAAGAGCAGCTCCGCCACACGCCCCAGCTCCGCCTCCGTGTTCACCGGGGGCAGCTGAGCGCAGACGGCGATATGCTCCGAGGCCAGAAACGGCCCCAGCCGCTTGTTGCCGGAAACGGCCTCCTCCAGCGGCAGATACACCACCGGCGGGGCCAGGGAGAGCATCCGGGCCGTGAGCTGGTCGGCCTTCAGCACCGACACGGTGAGCACCGGCGTCTCCGGCGACACCGCCGGGGCCGGCAGGTCCGGCAAGCCCCCCTCGCCCCTGGGCTCGAAGGCCACGCGGCGAAGCATCAGCTCCTTCAAAAGCGCGTCCCGCACCGGCGCCACCTTCGCCGGGTCCAGCCATACGCCCTTGGCGATGGAGGCGCTGACGATGCCGCACCGGAAGGGCGTGCCCCCGGTCTTATAGAGCTCCGTCTGGAGCATGGCGGGGGTAGTGGCGGTGTGGAAGGCCAGCTCCGGCTCCTCCCCCTCCATGGTGACGGCGTTCCCCCGGTCGTCCCGGACGGTGAGAGTGAAGGGGCTCCCCAGGGCGAGGCGGGCTTCAAAGTCCACCTCCACCCGCTGAAATTCGTGATTTAAGTAGTTTTTCCGGACCCCGCTGTAAAAGGGCGTGTCGCCCTCCGGCTCCGGCCCGGCCAGGCCCAGCATGTCCCCGTAATCCGCCCCGCCCAGTGCCCCGGCGGTGAACCCGGCGGCGGGGTAGGCGCTTTCCAGAAGCGCCCGGTCCTCCCCGGAGGGCCTGCGCCCGGTGCCCAGGGCCCTGGTGTAGACCCCGGTGACCGCGGCCGTATATTCCGGGCGGCGGTCCCGCCCGTCGATGCGCAGGGCGGCAAGCCCCGTTTTCTGCAAAAACTCCAGCTCGTCCACCAGGCACAGGTCCTTCAGCGCCAGAGGCCTTTTGGTCCCCACCGCCGGGGCGAAGCGGGAGACGCACTCCCACCGGCAGGGTCCCCCCGGCTGTTCCTCAAACTCCGGAAGCCTGCACGTCCCCGCCACGGCGGGGCATAAGGGCCCGTGGACCTGGACCTCCAGCTCCAGCGGCGCGTCCTTGCAAAGCCCCTCCAGCTGCGCGCGCGTCAGGTCCGGCGGCAGGGCCGCGCGCTTGAGGCCCATGGAGGCGCACAGCCTCAGCCCGTCCCGGTCGTGGATGCCCAGCCCCGTCCCGCCGTGGAGCGGCATGGAGGGCACCGCCCGCCGCAGGGCCCAGATGAGCCCGATATCCTCCGCCACCAGGGCGTCCGCCCCCATCCGGGCGGCCCGCCGCGCCTTCTCCAGCGCCAGCGGCAGGGCCTCGTCGGTGGGGAGGATGTCCATGGCCACATAGAGCTTCACGCCCCGGATCCGGCAAAACTGCGCCGCCCGGCCCAGCTCGTCCTCGGAAAGCTCCAGCCGCCCGCGTGTTTCGCCGATGCCGAACCCCACGAGCACCGCGTCCGCGCCGCTCTGCACCGCCGCCGACACGCCCTCCGCCGACCCGGCCCAGCTCACCAGCTCCGCCACGCTCCTCCCCTCCTTTCAAGGCATACTTACAGGTCATTATACCACAGCCGCATGGAAAATTAAATGCCTTTTTGCAGATTTAACAATTTGTCCGCATTTCCCCCACCGCCCCTTTCCCACACGCCCGTATTATACCACAAATAAAGCAGTTTGTCAAGTAGTTTTTAAGTATTTTTAATACATCTGACCGCGCGGCGGCGGGAAAAAGGTTTGCGGCTTGCGCCGCATTCTTATATTCCCCACCCGCCCGCCTCCGCCGCCGTAGGGGTCGCCGTCTCGGCGACCCGCCCATCGATGATTGACCCGTCCCAAACAACGCCGTACGGGCCGCTGCCCACGGCGGCCCATCCCCCGATAACCGGCATTTTCCGTTTTATCGACCCCGCCCCCGTCACGCAACGTGCCACGGGCGGACACATGGGTCCGCCCCTACGGGGGATATGGGAGGTTATCCCATTCGACCAACATGGGAGGTCATCGGAACGCGGGTCGCCGGGGACGGCGACCCCTACGGCGGTGAACGGGGCCGGTCCGAAACAACAACGCGGGCCGCCAGGAGTGGCGGCCCCTACGGCGTTCATCGGGGGCAATCTAAACCCTGCAACGCGGGCCGCCAGGAGTGGCGGCCCCTACGGCGTCATTTGGGCGGATTCGTTTTGCCGGAAACGTTCTGTTATCCAACGCTCGCTTCCCCCCTGCCCCCCTCCTACGAGGAGGGGGCTCCGAGACGGGGGCGGGCGCGATTTTTCGAACCAGTTCCGATAACGCACCTTTTTGCCCCTCCCTCCGGGAGGGGTGCCCGAGCGAAGCGACGGGCAGGGTGGGGGCGTCTATTTTTCCTGTTTGCGTTATCCGCCGTAGGGGTCGCCGTCCTCGGCGACCCGCCTTTCGTCTATTGACACGTTCCAATCGCCGCCGTAGGGGCCGCCACTCTTGGCGGCCCGCACGCAGTAAGTTTCGTTTACCGGAAGCATCCGTTACGCCCAACGGGCTCGAATACCCCGGCCCTGCGGGGCCACCCCTTTTTCCGAAAAAGGGGTCGGGGGAATAAGGTTGCGCCGCAAAGCGGCGCGTTTGTATTCCATTGCGCCTCCGGCGCAATAAAATTGAGATTGCGCCGCAGGCGCAAACCTTTTTAAGCCCCCTCCTCGTAGGAGGGGGGGCAGGGGGGAAGCGAGCGTGGGACATGAGACCGGTTCCGACAAACCGCACCCTCCCCAAAATTTTTTCACATTCCCCCTTGACACGTCCGTATATACTGTGTATAGTGTATATATACAGCCGACTGTGAGGTATACCATGAACATCATCATTTCCAACGCCGACCCGAGGCCCATTTATGAGCAGATCGGGGCGGCGGTGCGGGAGGCGATCGTCTCGGGGGAGGTGGCGGCCGGGGAGGCGCTGCCGTCCATCCGGGCGCTGGCCAAGGACCTGCGGGTCTCCGTGATCACCACCAAACGGGCCTTCGAGGAGCTGGAGCGGGACGGGTACATCGAGACGGTCCCCGGCAAGGGCTCCTTCGCCGCCGACGTAGGCGCGCCGCTTTTACGGGAGCGCAGGCTTCGGGAGATGGAGGAGCACCTGCGTCAGGCTCTGACGCTGGGGCGAGGCGCGGGGCTGGACGCGGAAGCCGTCGCGCAGGCCCTTATCTTACTGAGCAAGGAGGACATATGAACGCCATAGAGATTTGCGGACTGAGCAAGAGCTACCCCGGCTTTACGCTCAGCGACATAAGCTTTGCCCTGCCGGAGGGGTGCATCCTGGGGCTCGTGGGGGAAAACGGCGCGGGCAAATCCACTCTCATCCGCCTCATCATGAACGCCACGGGCCGGGACACGGGGACGGTGCGGGTACTGGGTACCGAAGCGACGGACCCGGCCTTCACCAAGGTCCGGGGCGACATCGGCGTGGTGCTGGACGACGCGCGGCTGCCCGAGACGCTGAATCCCCGGCAGCTCGGGCGCGTCTTCGCCGGGTTTTACGACCGGTGGGACGGGGAAACCTACAACGACTACCTCCGGCGGCTGGACCTGCCGGAGAAGAAAAAGGTGAAGGACTTCTCCCGGGGCATGAAGATGAAGCTGGCCCTGGCCCTGGCGCTGAGCCACGACGCCAGGCTCCTGGTGCTGGACGAGCCCACCGGCGGGCTCGATCCCGTGGTGCGGGACGAGATTTTGGACATTCTGGAGGACTTCACCCGCCGGGAGGACCGGTCAGTGCTCATCAGCTCCCACATCGTCTCGGACCTGGAGAAGCTGTGCGACTACGTGGCCTTCCTCCACCGGGGAGAGCTCCTGCTGTTCGAGGAGAAGGACCGGCTGTTGGAGGAGTACGCCATGGCGCGGGTGACGGAGGCGGAGCTTGCCGCCCTCCCGCCGGAGGCCGTCCGGGGCACGCGCCGCGGCAAATACGGGGCGGAGGCGCTGGTGGAGCGGCGGCTTGTCCCCGCCGGCGTCCCGCTGGAAAAACCAACGCTTGAGGACATCATCGTCTTTTTCGTAAGGGGGGACAAACAATGAAAGGGCTTCTTCGCAAGGATCTCTACGTATTGCGCGGCATCGGATGTATCTTCATCCTGATGGATCTGGTGTTTTCCCTCATCCCGGACCTGCGGTTTTTTGCCTTCGCCGCCTTCTACACCATGCTGCTGACCCTGATCCTCATGCAGGCCGATGAACAGTGCAAATTCGACACCCTCCTGCCCATGCTGCCGGTGTCCCGAAAACAGGTGGTGCTGGAGACGTACATCATCGGCTGGGGCTATATCGCCCTCATAACGGCTCTCGCCGTCTCGGGGCAGGCGCTTGTGTGGTCCCACACGGGCCGCATGGCGGTGGACCGCGCATATCTCCTGCTTTTGTGCTTCGATGTGTGCTTGTCCCTGACGATGCAGGGGCTGGTCCTTCCCGTCCTGTTCCGCTATGGCACCGCAAAGGGCCGGCTCATCCTGATGGTGGCCATCGGCGCCGTGACCTTCCTGTCGGTGAGCCTCATGACCGGCACGGTCCTGACGGGCCTTCTGGGCGTGCTCATGAAGATCCGCTCCTGGCACCTTCTCCTCCTCGGCGCGGCCCTCTCCCTCGCCTCCGTCCCCCTCTCCGTCGCCGGCTACGCGCGGAGAATCAAAAAATAAAACCGCTTGACAGACAAGCGGCGGAGGGGTATAATAAAACTGGGCAAGGAAAGAGGGAGCGGCAGGACGCCTTCACCTGACAGCCTGGCCCAAAGATTCGTTAGTCTGTTTCTTCACTGCAACAAACCTGTCACAGCAAAGAATAAAGACCGTTCGCTTTGGCTCAGCGGCGGTCTTTTTCTTTATCTTTTATTACCTGAAGCTGTACAGTAAATCTGTACCCGTGGTAATGAAAGGTAAATGTAAAATACATCTACACACCCCCTCCTTTCGGAAAGAGTGGCCAGACCGTCGTTTATGTCGGATCCGGCGCCTGCCGCGCCCTCCGCCCCTTGCGGGACTAATCAATTATAATACAAGACACGAATTTTGTCAACTTTTTGGTTGACGGGCCGGCTCAAACACCGCTTGCCCCGTAATTGGCGAGCACCCGGGCGCTGGGGTCGGAGACGGCGCAGTGGGGCCAGGAGGGGTTGGGCATCCAGTAGTCGGGGATCATGTCGGCCTGGGCGGGGTAGTATTTCTCGAAAATCTCCCGGTACAGGAGGCTCTCCTTGGTGAAGGGCGGGCGGTAGGCGTATTTTTGGCGCTTTTCCTCAAATTCCTCATCGGTGTAGACCGTCTCGGCGTAGGCTTTCAGGTCGTCCACCATGGAGTGGCCCACCGCGTCGGAGAAGGCGGCCTTCTGCCGCCAGAGGATGGGTCCGGGGAGGATGTCGTCGGCCTCGAAGGCGTGGCGCAGGAGGTACTTGCCCATGCCGTAGGTGTTCAGCTTCATCTCCGGGTCCACGGCCATGACGTATTTCACGAAAGCGAGGTCCCCGAAGGGTACCCGGGCCTCCAGGGAGTTGACGGAGATGCACCGGTCGGCGCGGAGGACGTCGTAGGCGTGGAGCTCCCGGACGCGCTTCTGGCTCTCCCTCTGAAATTCCTCCGCCGAGGGGGCGAAGTCCGTGTACTTGTAGCCGAAGAGCTCGTCGCTGATCTCGCCTGTGAGGAGGACGCGGATGTCCGTCGTCTCGTGGATGGCCTTGCAGACGAGGTACATGCCCATGCTGGCGCGGACGGTGGTGATGTCCCAGGTGCCCAGGGCCTTTATCACCGTCTCCAGATTTGCGATGACCTCATCCCGGGTCATGAAGACCTCCGTGTGGTCCGCGCCGATGTAGTCGGCCACCATGCGGGCGTATTTGAGGTCGATGGCGTCCTTGTCCATGCCGATGGCAAAGGTGCGGATGCGCCGGCCCAGGATCTTCGCGGCGATGGCGCACACGAGACTGGAATCCAGCCCGCCCGAGAGGAGGAAGCCCACCGGGGCGTCGGAGTCCAGGCGCTTCTCCACGGCGGCGATGAGCCGCTCCCGGATGCCGGCGCAGACCTGGTAGGTCGAGGCGCGGATGTACTCCCCCTCCACCCCGGCGATGTCACTGTAACGCACGAATTTGCCGCCCACCCAGTAACAGCCGGGAGGGAACGGGAAAATCTTCCTCACCAGCTTTACCAGGTTCTTGGGCTCGCTGGCGAAGACGATGGAGCCGTCCGTGAGATACCCGTAATAGAGGGGCCGGATGCCGATGGGGTCCCGGGCGGCCACGAGGCCCAGCTTCTGATCGTAGATGACCATGGCAAACTCCGCGTCCAGCCGCTCGAAAAGCGAAAGGCCCAGCTCCTTATAGAGCGGGAGGATGATCTCACAGTCGGAGTCGGACTGGAAGGCGTACTTCTTCCCCATCCGCCGCCGGACGGAGCGGAAGCCGTAGAGCTCGCCGTTGCAGACCACCATATTGCCCTCCAGCTCGAAGGGCTGCATCCCGGCGGGCGTCAGGCCCATGATGGCCAGGCGGTGGAAGCCCAGCCACCCCTCCCCGGCCTCCACGAACCGGGACATGTCCGGCCCCCGGCTGACCGTCTCGTTGAAGCCCTCCATGGCCAGCTCTAAGGGCACGGAGCGCTTTTCAAAGCCGATGATGGAACACATGGCGATCCCTCCAAAAAACAAAAACGGCGCGGAGGTCCCCTTTCGGGACGATCCGCACCGTTGTGGATGTTTTGATTCGTTAACGCACTGTATTGTAGCCTATGGGACCTTTTTTGTCAAGAGCTTTTCTTTTGGAGCTATGCCCAAAAGGGGTAGGGAATTTGGCGGGTTTTTGGGCTTAACACAGCGTTGACAACAAAGCCGTTTCGTCCTATAATTTTATTAAAATGGACAAGAAGGGGCTGTCAGCATGGTCAAGGTCAACACGAATTTCCAAAAGCTCCCCGGCGGGTATCTCTTCCCGGAGATCGGACGGCGCACCCGCGCCTTCCAGGCCACGAATCCCCCCCTGCCCATCATCCGCATGGGCATCGGCGACGTGACGCGCCCCCTGGCCCCGGCGGTGGTGGAGGCCATGGAGAAGGCAAGCCTGGAGATGGGCCGGCAGGAGACCTTCCGGGGCTACTGCGAGGAGACCTGCGGGGCCTACGACTTTCTGCGCTTCGCCATCCAGCGGGCCTACAAAAAGCGGGGCGTGGACATAGCCGACGACGAGATCTTCGTCTCCGACGGGGCCAAGTCCGACTGCGGCAACATCGGGGACATCTTCGCCGTGGACAACGTGGTGGCGGTCTGCGACCCGGTCTACCCCGTCTACGTGGACACCAACGCCATGGCAGGGCGGGCCGGGGATTTTGACGGGGAGAAGTGGACGAACCTCGTTTACCTCCCCTGCACGGCGGCCAACGGCTTCTTCCCGGCGCTCCCGGAGCGCGTGCCGGACATCATCTACATCTGCTCCCCCAACAACCCCACCGGCACGGCGGCTGATTACGGCCAGCTGAAGGTCTGGGTGGACTACGCAAACGAGCACGGCAGCGTCATTCTCTTCGATTCCGCCTACGAGGCGTTCATCACCGAACCGGGTATCCCCCACAGCATCTTTGAGGTGGAGGGGGCCAAGACCTGCGCCATTGAGTTCCGGTCCTTCTCCAAGTCCTCCGGCTTCACCGGCAACCGGTGCGCCTACACGGTGGTGCCCAAGGCGCTCACGCGCGGCGGGGCCTCCCTGCGGGACATGTGGAACCGGCGCATGGGGACCAAGTTCAACGGCGTGCCCTACGTCATCCAGCGGGCCGCCGAGGCGGCGCTCAGTGACGAGGGCTGGGAGCAGTCCATGGAGAACGTGCGCTACTACCTCCACAACGCGGAAACCATCCGGCAGGCCCTGTCCGGCGCGGGACTGCCTGTTTACGGCGGCGTGAACGCGCCTTACATCTGGTGCGGCACGCCGGAGGGGATGGGGTCCTGGGAATTTTTCGACAGACTTTTGAAGGAGGCGTGCGTCGTCACCACCCCCGGCGCGGGCTTCGGCCCCTCCGGCGAGGGGTATGTCCGCCTCACGGCCTTCGGGACCTACGAGAACACCTGCGAGGCCATGGAGCGCATCCGGAAGCTGCTGCGGTGAAAGAACGCGGGCCGCCAGGAGTGGCGGCCCCTACGGCGTCTTTTGTAGGGGCCGCCACTCCTGGCGGCCCGTGGGACAAGCTTACGATACAAGGGAGGATCTATGGGAAAAGCTTACTTGATATTGGAAAACGGCAAAAAATACGAGGGCGTCTCCTTTGGCAAGGCCGGCACCAGCGTGGGAGAGCTGGTATTCACCACGGGGATGACCGGGTGCGTGGAGAGCCTCACCGACCCCAGCTACTTCGGGCAGCTGGTGATCTTCACGTTCCCGATGTTTTGTAATTACGGCGTGGCCGACGCGGACATGGAAAGCTCGTCTATCCATGTCCGCGGAGCTGTCGTCAGGGAGGTTTGCGACGAGCCCTCCAACTTCCGGTGCCAGGAGACGATACAGCAATTCATGGAGCGCATGGGCATCGTGGGCATCTCCGGCGTGGACACCCGGGAGCTGACGCAGCTCATCCGGGACGGGGGCGTGATGAACGCCGTCATCACCGACGACCCGGACTACGACTGGCACAGCCTCGCAGACTACCGGGTGGAGGGATCCGTCCCCGCCACGTCCACGAAGGTCGTGGAGGAGCTTCTGCCGGAGGGCGAGATACGGCGCACCGTGGCGCTCATGGACTACGGCGCCAAGGGGAGCATCCCGGAGAACCTCCTAAAGCGCGGCTGCCGGGTGCTGGTCCTGCCCTTTGACACCAAGGCCGAGGACGTTTTGAAGCTCCAGGTGGACGGCGTGATGCTCTCCAACGGCCCCGGCGACCCCGCGGACAATGTGGAGTGCGTCCGGGAGATCGGGAACCTCATGGGCCGCGTCCCGCTCTTCGGCATCTGCCTGGGGCACCAGATGATGGCCCTCTCCCAGGGGGGCAGGACGGTGAAGCTCAAGTTCGGCCACCGGGGCGCCAACCAGCCGGTGAAGGACCTCCAAACCGGGCGGGTATACATCACCTGCCAGAACCACGGGTACGCGGTGGACATGGGCTGTCTCGACGCTATCGGCGCCAAGGCGCGGTTTATAAACGTCAACGACGGCACCTGCGAGGGGCTGGACTACCCCGGAAAGCGGGCCTTCTCCATGCAGTTCCATCCGGAGGCCCACGGCGGGCCCCGGGACACGGAGTGGGCGTTTGACAGGTTCATGGACATGATGGAGGTGCGGTAATGCCTTTAGATAAAACCATCAAAAAAGTCATGGTCATCGGCTCCGGCCCCATCGTCATCGGCCAGGCCGCCGAGTTCGACTACGCCGGCACTCAGGCCTGCCGCATTTTGAAGCAGGAGGGCGTCAAGTCCATCCTGGTCAACTCCAACCCCGCCACCGTCATGACCGACGGGGACATGGCCGACAGCGTCTACTTAGAGCCCCTGAACGCCGACACCGTCAAGCGCATCATTTTGAAGGAAAAGCCCGACTGCCTCCTGGCGGGCCTCGGCGGCCAGACGGGCCTCACCATCGCCATGCAGCTGACCCACGAGGGCTTTTTACAAAAGCACGGCGTGCGCCTCATCGGCACCAACGCCGAGGCCATCGACAAGGCCGAGGACCGGGAGCTCTTCAAGGAGACCATGGAGAAGATCGGTCAGCCCTGTATCCCCTCGGACATCGCCAACGACGTGGACACCTGTGTCGCCATCGCCGACCGCATCGGCTACCCCGTCATCGTCCGGCCGGCCTTCACTCTGGGCGGCGGAGGCGGCGGCGTGGCGTACTCCGCCGAGGAGCTCCGCAAGGTCGCCTTCGTGGGGCTGGAGACCTCCCCCATCCATCAGGTCCTCATTGAGAAATACATCTTCGGCTGGAAGGAGATCGAGTTTGAGGTCATCCGGGACGGCGCGGGCAACGTCATCACCGTCTGCTCCATGGAGAACTTCGACCCCGTGGGCATCCACACCGGCGACTCCATCGTGGTGGCCCCCGCCCTCACGCTCATGGACAAGGAGTACCAGATGCTCCGCTCCGCCGCCCTCGACATCATCACCGAGCTTGGCATCGAGGGGGGCTGCAACTGCCAGTTTGCTTTAAACCCCGACAGCTTCGAGTACGCCGTCATCGAGGTCAACCCCCGGGTGTCCCGCTCCTCGGCCCTCGCCAGCAAGGCTACGGGCTACCCCATCGCCAAGGTGGCGGTGAAGATCGCCCTGGGGTACACGCTGGACGAGATAAAAAACGACATCACCGGCAAGACCTACGCCTGCTTCGAGCCCACGGTGGACTACTGCGTGGTGAAGTTCCCCAAGTGGCCCTTTGACAAGTTCCACGGCGCTCAGCGCAGGCTGGGCACGCAGATGAAGGCCACCGGCGAGGTCATGTCCATCGCCCCCAATTTCGAGGCGGCGCTCATGAAGGCCGTCCGGGGCGCCGAGATCGGCCAGTCCACCTTAAACCGCGCCCCCGACCCCAAAAAGTCCCTGGAGGAGAGGCTGGCGGCCATGGATGACCTGAGGATCTTCACCGTCTTTGAGGCGCTGAAGGCCGGCGTCAGCGTGGAGCACATCCACGAGGTCACCATGATCGACCGCTGGTTCCTCCACAAGCTCCAAAATCTCGTCCATTTTGAAAACCACATCGCCCAAAACGGCATCGACGGTGAGACATATTTAAAGGGCAAGCGCCTGGGCTACACCGACGCGGCCCTCCGGGCCATCTCCGGCCAGGAGAACATCCCGCATATGGACCCCGTCTACAAGATGGTGGACACGTGCGCGGCCGAGTTCGAGGCCGAGACGCCCTACTACTACTCCGCCTACAACGATAAGTGCGACTCCCGCCCCCTGCCCCGCCGGCGCATGAGCGTCATCGTCATCGGCTCCGGCCCCATCCGCATCGGCCAGGGCATCGAGTTTGACTACAGCTCCGTCCACTGCGCCGTGACCCTCAAAAAGTTGGGGTACGACGTGGTGATCATCAACAACAACCCGGAGACCGTCTCCACCGACTACGACACCGCCGACCGCCTCTACTTCGAGCCCCTGACCCCCGAGGACGTCATGGGCGTCATCGCGGTGGAGAAGCCCATCGGCGTGGTGGTGGCCTTCGGCGGCCAGACGGCCATCAAGCTCACGGAGTACCTGGATAAAGCCGGCATCCGCATCCTGGGCACCAGCGCCGAGGGCATTGACCTGGCCGAGGACCGGGAGCGGTTCGACGCCCTCCTGGAGTCCCTTTCCATCAAGCGCCCCCGGGGCTTCGGCACCCACACGCTGGAGGAGGCCCTGTCCGCCGCCGAGACGCTGGGCTACCCGGTGCTTTTGCGGCCCAGCTACGTCATCGGCGGCCAGAACATGGTCATCGCCCACGACGAGCAGGATGTCCGCAGCTACATGGCCCTCATTTTCGCCAGCACCGAGCGGGAGGACAACTCCGTCCTGGTGGACAAGTATATGCCCGGGACCGAGCTGGAGGTGGATGTCATCTCCGACGGCACGGATGTCTTGATGCCCGGCATCATGGAGCACATCGAGCGCGCCGGCGTCCACTCCGGCGACTCCATCGCCGTCTATCCCCCCTACAACCTGACGGACAAGATGATGGCCCGCGTGGTGGAGTGCTCCACCCGCTTGGCGCTGGAGCTGGGCACGCGGGGCTTAGTCAACATCCAGTACCTCATTTACAAAAAGGAGCTCTACGTCATCGAGGTCAACCCCCGCGCCTCCCGGACGGTGCCGTACCTCAGTAAGGTCACCGGCATCCCCATGGTGGACGTGGCCTCCAGAGTCATGATGGGCGCGACCTTGAAGGGCCTGGGCTACGAGAAGGTCCTCTGTGACACGCCGCCCTATTACGCCGTGAAGGTCCCCGTCTTCTCCTTTGAGAAGATCACGGACGCCAACTCCATGCTGGGCCCGGAGATGAAATCCACCGGCGAAGTCCTGGGCCTTGGCCGGACGTTCACGGAGGCGCTTTTCAAGGGCCTGCGGGCCGCGGGCTACAACCTGGCCGGCGCCTTCACGCCGGGGAAAAACGGCGTCCTCCTGTCCATTGAGAACCACGACCTGCCCGACGTGGTGAAGCTGGCCAAGAAGGTCAGCGACCTCCACATGGCCCTGTACGCCACTCCCGACACCGCCCAGGTCATCCGCAGTCTGGGCCTTCAGGTCACGGAGGTCCGCCACGTCCACGACGCTTACTCCCTCATGGACGAGGGGACCATCAGCTTCATCGTCTACACCGGCGCTCTCTACGACGACACCATGGGCGACTTCATCGACCTCCACGCCCGCGCCGTGCGCCTGCGCATCCCCTGCATCACCAGCCTCGACACCGCCGACGCGGTGACGGACACCCTCATGAGCCGCTTCACCAACGAGAACACGGAGCTTGTGGACCTCAACGACATGCGCAAGAGCCGGGAGCTGGTGAGCTTCGCCAAGATGCACACCTGCGGCAGCGACTATATCTTCTTCGATAACCGCGACGGGCGCATCACGAGCCCGGAGTCCCTCTCCGTCACCCTCTGCGACCGGGTCACCGGCATCGGCGGCGGGGCGCTGGTGCTCATCGAGAACTCCGCCGGCGCGGACGCCAAGATGCGCATCTTCAACCAGGACGGCACGGAGGGCCGCATGGCCGCCAACTCCATCCGGTGCGTGGGCAAGTACCTCTACGACAAGGGCATCGTCAAAAGCGAGCACATGACCATCCAGACGGACACCGGCATCCGCTCTCTCCAGCTCTATACCCGCAACGGGCGGGTCAGCACCGTCAGCGTCCACATGGGCACGGCGTTCCTGGACGCCAGAAGGATGCAGGTCAACCTCATCGGCAAGTCCCGCGTGGTGGACGAGCCCGTCACCGTGGACGGGAAGGAGTACCGCATCACCCTCTCGAGTCTGGGCGTGCCCCACTGCACCGTCTTCACCGAGGACCTGGGGAACGTGGACGTGGTGGGCGTAGGCCGCGCCCTCACCGCCTCCGGCATCCTCCCGGAGGGGGCCTTCGTGGAGTTCGTGAAAGTGGTCAACGACGACACCCTGCGCATCCGCGTCTACGCCCCGGATGAGGGCGAGACGCGCGCCAACGGCACCGCCGCCTGCGCCGCCGTCATCGCCGCCACCGAGCGCGGCGACCTCAAAAAAGCCCGCGACACCACGGTCAAGCTCCCCGGCGGCGACGTCACCGTCAACTACTCCGACGAGTTCGTCACCCTCACCGGCGACGCCGTCATGGTGTTCGAGGGGGTATACGAATACTAACTGGCATTGGAAGGCCGCGTTGCGGCCTTCCAATGCCAAGGGGAACGTGCGAAAAATATTTTGGAAATGTCTGCGGACATTTCCAAAATATTTTTCTGCCGTTTTGCTCCGCGCACGGCCCCGTAGGGGCCGCACACTCCGCAAAACAAAAGGTATTTTTTCCGACGTACATGCCGCCGGAAAAAATGCTCGATGAGGGACCCCTCAGTCACGGCCTTTGGCCGTGCCAGCTCCCCCGTGGGGGAGCTTAATAACCTCCCCCCTGGGGGAGGTGGCGCGAAGCGCCGGAAAGGTCCGCGCGGCGGCGGGAAAAAGGTTTGCGGCTTGCGCCGCATTCTTATATTCCCCACCCGCCCGCCCCCGCCGCCGCGCGTCACTGGCTTGCGATCTCCGCCGTAGGGGTCGCCGTCCCCGGCGACCCGCCTATCGATGATTGACACGTTCCAATCATCGCCGTACGGGCCGCCGCCCACGGCGGCCCTTGCCCCCCGTTGACCGACGTGTACCGTTTTATTGGACCCGCCCCCGTCCCGCCACGTGCCACGGGCGGACACATGGGTCCGCCCCTACGGGGAATATGGGAGGTTATCCCATTCAACCAACGCCGGAGGTCATCGAAACGCGGGTCGCCGGGGACGGCGACCCCTACGGCGTTCATCGGAAGCAATCCGAAACCTGCAACGGGGGCCGCCGTGGGCAGCGGCCCGTACGGCGTAATTTGGGCGGATTCGTTTTATCGGAACCGCTCTGTCATCCCACGCTCGCTTCCCCCCTGCCCCCCTACGAGGAGGGGGCCCTGAGACGGGAGCGAGTGCCATTTATCGGAACGTTTCCCATCACTTACCCTGTAGGGGCCGCCACTCTTGGCGGCCCGCACGTAGTAAGTCTCGATCACCGGAAGCCCCAGCGACGCCCAACGGGCTCGAATACCCCGCCGCCGCGGCGGCACCCCTTTTTCCGAAAAAGGGGTCGGGGAAAAAGGTTGCGGCGCTCCGCGCCGCCTTTATAAAAAAATGCGCCGCAAAGCGGCGCAAACCTTTTTCGCCCCCTCCTCGTAGGAGGGGGGCAGGGGGGAAGCGAACGTGGGGGGGACGGTGCCGGTATCGATGACACGCAGGGAATAAACATCGCCGTACGGGCCGCCGTCCCCGGCGACCCGCCCCAATCACCGCCGTACGGGCCGCCGCCCACGGCGGCCCTTGCCCCCGATAACCGCCATTTCCCGTTTTATCGGACCCGTTTCCGTCCCGCAACGTGCCACGGGCGGACACATGGGTCCGCCCCTACGGGGAATAGGGAAAGTCATCCCATTCAACCGACATCGGAGGGTATCGCAACGCGGGTCGCCGGGGACGGCGACCCCTACGGCGTGAATGGATACGCATCCCAAAAACGGTAGGGGCGGGTTCCAAACCCGCCCGTCCCCCGTCCCCGCCGCGCGGACAAATAAAGGATGCGCCGCAAAGCGGCGCAAACCTTTTTCGCCCCCTCCTCGTAGGAGGGGGGCAGAGGGGCAGCGAGCGGGGGAGGACAGGACGGGTCCCGTCAAATCATCCCCGTCTCCCATCCCCCGTCTCCCATCACCTCTCCGGGGCGAAGCCGTAGGCGAAGCGGATCTCCCGCTCGTCGATGCGGTGCCGCTCGTCCAGGGCGGGGCCGCAGGAGTTGGAGCCGAGGCCCGCCACGCGGTAATCGACCCGCAGGTGGACATGGCCGTCGGACTTGAGCTCGCTTGTGTGGCGGGCGGCCAGGAGGTCGTGGGCGGTGTAGGCGGAGACGTTGGCCTCGAAGGTCTCCCGGCCCGTGAAGGTGAGGCCGCTGACCGTCAGCTCCCGGACTGCGGTGTGGTTGCCGTGCTCCTGGGGGCGGACGTAGGGGACGTACTCCCGCTCCATGGCGCTCTCCCAGCGGCCCGGGAGGGCGGCGTGGCGCATGTCGGAGTAGTTCTCCGTGGGCCCCAGGCCGTAGTAGGCAAAGCGCCCATCGCCGGTGAGGGGCCACTCAAAGCCCAGGCGCGGCAGGGGGAACGTCCGGTCCCGGACGTGACAGGCGATCTTCACCTCCACCCGCCCGCCGGCGAAGAAGGTATACGCCGCCTCGAACCGCACAGCCGGCACGCGGGAGACGCCGCCCAGGGAGCCGGTGACGCGGACGCGGTTCCCCTCCCGGACCACGGAGTAGATCTTCGTGAAGGTCCGGTCCCAATTCTCGCCGGTCCACTCGTCCTCCCAAAGCCAGAAGCGCCGGATCTCCCGGTCGTTGTCCGTGGGGGCCCGCAGGCAGGTGAGCTCCACCGGGCCGGCGAGGCGCTCCACGCCGTCTATCGCCACGCTGGTGAAGGTCCCCCGGACCTTGGAGAAGACATAGGCAAAGTCGGGACCGGCGGCGTAGACGGCCTTTTCGTCCTCCGCGAGCGCCAGGGGCGCGGCGGGCGTCTCCGGAATGCGCGGGCAGGGAAGCTCATGGCTGGTGGCGGCCATCTCCGCCCCGTTTTTGGTGAGGCGGCAGATGAGGTGCGCCCCCAGGCGGCAGTTTTCCGGCATGGGAGGGGCGGGAAGCTCCGCCCAGGCGTGGGGCGGGAGGTCCAGGACATGGCTCTCCCGGCAGAGCACCTCGCCGTCCCGCTCCAGCTCCAGCGTGAGGACGTATTCCCGGAGATTCGTGAAGTCCAGGCGGTTGCGGACCCGGAGCGTCCCGCCGGAAAGCCGCGTCTCCATGGGCTGGTAGGCGGCTTTGACCTCCAGGGACCCGGCCTTGAGGGTCCGGTCGGCGAAGACCATGCCGTCGCAGCAGAAGTTGCCGGAGTGGGTGAGCTCGCCGGGGAAGTCGCCGCCGTAGCACTGGACGCCGTCTTTCATGGCCACGTGGTCGGCCCACTCCCAGACGCACCCGCCGATGAGCTTGGGGTATTTGTCGAAGAGGACGTTATAATCCCACACGTCCCCCGGCCCGTTGCCCATGGCGTGGGCGTATTCGCACAAAAAGACGGGCTTTTGGAGGGCGGGATCCTCGGCGGCGGCGGACAGCCACTCTCTGGGCGGGTACATCCGGGAGACCACGTCCGGGAGATCCGCGTGCCCGTCGCCGGTGGCCCCCTCGTAGTGCGTCAGGCGCGAGGGGTCGCGCTCCTTGGCCCAGCGCAGCATGGCCCGGTGGTTGTCGCCGTAGCCGCTCTCGTTGCCCATGGACCACATGAGCACCGAGGGGGCGTTTTTAAAGGTCTCCACCGCCCGCTGGAGGCGGGAGAGAAATTCCTCCCGCCATTCCTCGCTGGTGCAGGGCCACTCGCCGGGGTTATTGTCGTACCCGTTGGCGCCGGGGACCCGGTCGGCGAAGCCATGGGTCTCGATGTCCGTCTCCAGCACCACGTACAGCCCCAGCTCGTCGCAAAGCTCCACAAACCGGGGGTGGGGCGGATAGTGGGAGGTGCGCACGCAGTTGATGTTCAGAGACTTCATGAGCGTAAGGTCGGCCCGCAGCTCCTCCTCCGTCTGGCACCAGCCCCGGTATTTGCCGGTGTCGTGGTGGTTGACGCCGTGGAGCTTCACGGGCACGCCGTTGACGAGAAGCTCGCACTTGTCCGAGACGGCGATGTCCCGCAGGCCCGCGTGGAGGGTGACGATCTCCCCAAACCGCTCCAGCTCCACGGTGTAGAGGTGGGGCTTTTCCGCGTTCCAGAGGACGGGGTTTTCCGGGGCGAAGTCGTACTCGTCCACGAAATCGGCCTCCGCCAGGACCGCGTCCCCGTCCAGCACCCGCACGTGGGCGGGACCCTCTATTTTGACATGAATGGAGCGGGCGTTGGGGATCATCTCCACGTCCCCGATGTGCCCCTCCGGCCGCTGGAGGAGGTAGGTGTCCCGGAAGATGCCGTTATACCGGAAGGCGTCCTGGTCCTCCAGGTAGCTGCCACAGCACCACTTGAGCACATACACCTGCAAAATGTTGGAGCCCTCCCGGACAAGGTCCGTCACGTCGAACTCCGCCCGCAGGCGGCTGCCTTGGGTAAAGCCGGCGTACCGGCCGTTGACGGTGACAAAGGCGCAGGAGCTGACGCCCTCCAGCACGTAGATGACCCGGCCCCAGAGCCTCTCCAGTGTAAACGACCGGTAATAGACCCCGCAGGGGTTCACGTCCGGCACGTAGGGCATGTCCACGGGGAAGGGGTAGTTGATGTTGGTGTAATTGGGGGCCTCGTACCCGATGACCTGCCAGCAGGAGGGCACGGGGACGGCGTTCCAGTCCCCGATGCCGGGGGGGAAGCAGTCGGCATCGCTGTCAAAATACTGAAACCGCCAGGTCCCGTTGAGGTCGATCAATTCGCTGACCCCGCCGGGAATATAAAAGCTCCTGGGCGGCAGGCGGTTTTCGCTGGTGCGCCGGGGATTTTCGTAAATGCGCATGGGGATCACTCCTTTTCTCTCACCATGGTGAGGGCGATGCGTTTTTTCTGCGTGTCCACGTCCACCACCCAGACCTTCACCACGTCTCCCACCTTCACCACGTCGGAGGGGTGCTTCACAAAGGTGTCGGCCATGCGGGAGACGTGGACCAGGCCGTCCTGGTGGACGCCGATGTCCACGAAAACGCCGAAGTCGATGACGTTCCGCACGGTGCCCGTGAGCTCCATGCCGGGGCGCAGGTCGCGCATCTCCAGAACGTCCGTGCGCAATATGGGCGCGGGGAGCTCGTCCCGGGGGTCCCGTCCGGGCTTTTGAAGCTCGGCGAGGATGTCTTTCAGGGTGGGGACGCCGACCTTCACCTCCCCGGCCAGCCTCTCCAGGCCGTAGGCCCCGGCCAGCGCGGCAATCTGGGGGATGCCGCCCTTTTGGAGGGCCCCGGCATCAAAGCCCAGCGTTTTCAAAAGGGCCTTGGCCGGGCCGTAGCTCTCCGGATGGACGGCGGTGGCGTCCAGGGGCTCGGGGCTTTGCGCCACCCGCAGAAAGCCGGCGCACTGCTCAAAGGCCCGGGGGCCCAGCTTGGGCACCTTTTTGAGGGCGGCCCTGTCGGGGAGGCCGTTTGCCTCCCGGTAGGCCACGATATTTTTCGCCAGCGCCGGCCCGATGCCCGCCACGCGGGCCAGAAGCGGCGCGGAGGCGGTGGAGAGCTCCACGCCCACGTCGTTGACGCACTGCTCCACCACGCCGTCCAGCGCGGCGGCCAGCTCCGCCTGCTTCAGATCGTGCTGGTACTGCCCCACGCCGATGGCCCGGGGCTCGATCTTCACCAGCTCCGCCAGGGGGTCCTGGAGCCGGCGGGCGATGGACACCGCCGAGCGCAGGGACACGTCGAAATCCGGAAATTCCTCCGCCGCCAGGGGCGAGGCCGAGTACACCGACGCCCCGGCCTCGCTGACGATGGCGTAGGCCACGCCGGGAAGCTCCGGCAGAAGCGAGGCGATGAACCGCTCCGACTCCCGGGAGGCGGTGCCGTTGCCGATGGCGATGGCGGTGACGCCGTGCCGGCGCACCATGTCCTTGATGAGCCGCGCGGCCTGCTCCTTTTGCCGGTCCTCGCGGGGCAGAGTGAAGTGACCCACGCCCGTCTCCAGCACCTTGCCCGTCTCGTCCACTACCGCCAGCTTGCACCCGGTGCGAAAGCCCGGGTCCACGCCTAAAACAGCCCGCCCTTTCACCGGCGGCTGCATCAGAAGCTCGTGGAGGTTGGCGGCGAAGACGCCGATAGCCCCGGCGTTGGCCCGGTCGGTGAGCTCGCTTCGCACCTCCCGCTCCAGGGACGGGTAGAGGAGCCGCCCCCAGGCGTCCTCACAGGCGGCGGCGACCTGCCCCATGGCGGCGGACCCGGGGTTCATGAAGGTCCTCTTGATTCTGGGCAAGAGCTTGTCCTCCGGGACCTGGAGGCTCACCTTCAAAAAGCCCTCCCGCTCGCCCCGGTTCACCGCCAGCACCCGGTGGGGCGCCATCCGGGCTACGCTCTCTTGGAAGTCGTAGTACATGGCGTAGACGCTGTCCTCCCCGGTGGCGGCGGCGGACCGCAGGACGCCCTCCCGCAAAATGATCTCCCGCAGTGTCTTTCGCAGCGCCGGGTCGTCGGACACCTGCTCGGCGATGATGTCCCGCGCCCCGGCCAGGGCGGCCTCCCCGTCCGGCACGTCGCCGGAGACGTACTTCGCCGCCTCGGCGGCCACGTCTCCGCGCCCCCGCAGGGCCAAAAGCCACGCCGCCAGCGGCTCCAGCCCCCGCTCCCGCGCCACGCTGGCGCGTGTGCGCCGCTTGGGGCGGTAGGGCCGGTAGAGGTCCTCCAGCTCCGCCAGCGTCCCGGCTCCCGCCAGGGCCTCCGAAAGCTCCGGCGTCAGGACCCCCAGCTCCGAGAGGGTCTTTTCGATCTCCCCCCGCCGCTTGGCAAGCCCCCGCAGGGCCTCCAGCCTCTGTGCCAGCGCCCGCAGGGTCTGATCGTCCACGCCCCCGTGGGCCTCCTTGCGGTAGCGGGCAATAAAGGGGATGGTGTTCCCCCCGTCCAACAGCTCCACCACCGCCCGCACCTGCCAGGGCTTTAAATGAAATTCCTCGGCTAAAACGTCAATGTGCTCCATGCGTCTCTCTCCTGTTGTGATATGCCCCCATTATACCCCATCCGCCAGCCGGCGGCAAGGGGGAATGCTCTTTGTCGGGGGCGGATGCTTTTTTTCGATACCGCTCTGTCATCCCACGCTCGCTTCCCCACTGCCCCCCTCCTACGAGGAGGGGGCTCCCCCTTGGGGCCTGTCAAAAGCCCCAATGCTTTATTATAATAAAATGTTCCACGTGGAACATTTCACTAAACTAAAGTAATCCCCCTCCCATGGGGGAGGGGGGCTTTTTAACCTCCCGCGGCGAACTGGCGGCCCGTGTGGTCGATGGTGTAGGGGCCGGTGAGGATGAGCTGGCTGATGGGGACGATGGTGTAGCCCTCGCTGAGGAGGAACTTGACGATGTCCTCCAGGGCCTCCGGCGTGTGGAGGGCGGCGTTGTGGAAGAGGACAATGGACCCGGGCCGTACCTTGGTGGTGACGCGGTTATAGATCTCCTTGGCCGAGAGGTCCTTCCAGTCCAGGGAATCCACGTCCCACTGGATGGGCTCCACGCCCATGCTCCTCACGGCGGCGATGACGTGGTCGTCGTACTCCCCGTAGGGGGGCCGGAAGAGAGTGGGGCGCACGCCGGTGACGGCCTCCAGCTTGTCGGCGCAGGCGCTGATGTTGGCCACGATCTCGTCGGCGCTGAGGGAATTGAAGTGGGCATGGTCGTTGGAGTGGTTCATCACCTCGTGCCCCGCCTCATGGAGGGCCTTCACGGACTCGGGGTACTTATCCACCCACTGCCCCACCACAAAAAAAGTGACCTTCACGTCGTATTTGCCCAGAATGTCGATGAGCGTCTGCGTGTCCTCGTTGCCCCAGGCGGCGTCAAAGGAGAGGGACACCATCTTCTGGTCCCGCTCCACGCTGTAAATGGGCAGCAGCCGTGTGTTGGCCGCCTCCGCCGCATCCCGGCCGCCCCCCAGCGCCCAGAGGGCCGCGCCGCCGCAGATGAGCGCCGCCGCCAGCGCCAGCGCCGCCGTGCGCCGAAAGGCCGGCCTTTTCCACAGTTCGCTGAATTTTTTCCGCATATTTATCACCCCGGCAAAGCTTATGAGGCGGCTTGCCCCAATATGCCGCGGCCAAAAAAGCCGCCCCCATGCTTTGACGGATTAATACTTTTTTTGGGAAATTAATGTATTTTTTGCATGAATGATTGCTTAATCGGCATTTTTGTGATATAGTTTGTCTGGAATAAAATTCAACACCCCCGCGGCCGCCGCGGGGCGGAAGAATTCCGAGCACAAAAAGAGGGTTGAAAAAGTTGAAACTTCATCATATTCGCGAGTTTCTTGTACTTTCACAAGTCAAGAACTACAATGTCGCGGCGGAGCGCCTGTTCATGTCCCAGCCCACTCTGTCGCGACACATCAAGGAAATGGAAAGCGAGCTGGGCGTCTCACTTTTTGACCGCTCCACACGCCGTGTGGAGCTCACCGAGAGCGGCGCCTTTCTGGTACCCTATGCCAAGCGCATCGTCTCCGCCGAGGACCAGTTCATGGAGGGGCTGGCCAACCGGCGCAAAGCCGCCGAACGCGGCTGACCTCTCCCCCTCCGCGCCGACAGGGGCCCTGCGACCCCTGCCTTGATTTTGCGTTTTCTTTCTGTATCGCTTTAAATTGAAAAGCCGGCTCTGGGGGGATATCCCTGTCCTTTGACCGCGCGGACGCTGTTCCGCGCGGTTTTTTTCGCGCCGTCGCCGCGTCCCCGGCAGCTCGTCGGAAAAGGCGCAGGCCTTTTCCGACAAAGGGGAACGTGCAAAGGCATTTTTTCCGACGTACATGCCGCCGGAAAAAATGCTCGATTTGAGTTTTTTAACAGACTGCCGGGGCAGGCATCTTGCGATGCCTGCCCCGGATTCATTTTTCTTGGGTCACGCCTGTCGGGTCACGCCTGTTCGGTCTCCTCGTCCAGCTTCATGTAGACGGTGAGTATCTTGGCAAGCGCGGCGCGCTCGGCCTTGTCGTTGGGCTTGAGGAGGCCCGTCTCATCGCCCTCAAAGAGCCCGTTCTTGGCGCACCAGCTCATGGCCTCCAGGGACCAGGTCTGCACCTTGTCCTTATCCGGGAAGGTGAGCTCGCAGCTCCAGCCGTCCTCGAAGCCGCCCTTCAGGACGTTCTTCTCGTACCGGTAGAGCATCACGGCCATCTCCTCGCGCGTGATCGCCTGGTCGGGACGGAACGTGTCGTCCTCGTATCCGTTCACGACCTCCGCCTCCGTGGCCCACGCGATGGCGTCATAGTACCATTCGCCCTCGGCCACGTCGGTGTACCACATCGCCTTGTCGGATTTGGCGTTCTTCGCCATGTGCCACAGCACCGTCACCATCTCGGCCCTCGTCACGGTCCCCTCAGGGAGGAAGAGCCCGGTGTCGTAGCCGTTCATGATAGCGTGGGCGATGACGTAGTCCGTGAACTGGTGATACCACTTGGTCACGTCCAGATCCGGGAACCGGAGGGACGGGCACTCGTGGAACGTGGCGCTCACCGTCACGCTGTCCGCAGGCATGGTGAAGGAGTACGTCCCGTCGCCGTTGTCGGTGAGCTCGAGCTTGTTGCCCTTGCTGTCGGTGACGGTCAGGCCGTCGAACACGCAGCCGGTGTCGGGCACGGGCAGGAGCGTCACGGTGTCGCCGGTCTTGGGCTCCTCCGGGCTCACCACCACGGTCCCGTGCTCCGTCTCGGGGACGGTCACGCCGGTGGTGGGAGGCGTATAGCCGGAGATGCCGCCGGTGCTGGGATCGTCGGTGCTCACCGGCGCGGCCGCCACGCCGAAGGCGTAGACCGAGAAGTTCCGAGCGCGGATGACGATGTACACGTCGCTTCCGAACACCTGGATGTAGTAGCACTCAAAGCTCGCGGTCTTGCCCACACGCTCGCTGACCTTGCGCATCTCCTTGGCTTCGTCGCCGTGCTGGCGGATGACAAAAATGTTATCGGGCGTCACGCCGTTTATGAGTTTGCCTGCCAGCTCACTGGAGATCTTGAAAGACAGGGTCAGCAGCGTAGGCGTCGAGGTGATCAGTTCAGGATTGCCCACAACACCGTTTGTCGTGACCGTCTTCTCCACCGTCACGTCGATGTAGTCGGTGATGGCGGTTTCCGCCTCACCCTCCGCGACCAGGTCGCCGGCGGCTTCCTGGATCTTGCTCTTGATCTGGTCCGCCGTGTCGGCAACCATGCCTGTGCTGGAGCGGTCGCCAAGCTCATTGGCCTTCAGGGTGACATCGACGGCGGTGACGTCCGCGTCGTTCTTCTCCGTCGCCACGTCGGTGAGCCCGCCGACAGCCGGTGCCTGATAGAGATCGCTTTCAACCTTGGTCGTCAGGACAAGGCCGTACAGCACGTATGTGCTGGCGCTGTCCTTGACCTCCGGCGCGTCCACCGTGACGCTGCCGGTGGTGGTGTATGTCTCGCCGCTGGCGGTGGTGTCTGTCACGGTAACCGAGTAAGTGCCGTAGGGGACGTTCTCGAATTTAACCGTACCGTCAGATCCAGTGGTGCCCGTGAATGGTGTCTTGTTCCCGTTGGCGTCAGTAACCGTGATCTTGACTTCGACACCGGCGCCCTCTACGGCATTGCCGTTCTCGTCCGTGACCGTGATCGTCACGTCGCCGTACTGGGTGACGGTGGTCCCCTCCTCGGCGTCGGGGGCCACGCTGGCCTTCACGTCGCCGCGGACCTCGGTGTTGCCGGCCTTGCCGGTGACATTGCCGCTTGCGTCAATGTCCACCGTGCCGCCGCCTTCGCCGCCCTTGAGTTTGACTTCTTTGCCGTCAGGCGTCGTGTACGTTACTTCCTTGCCCTCGGGGATCTTCAAGTTCTTCGCGGGGAGCTTAACGGTTTCGTCGATCTTGCCTTCGGGGGTCGTTTCGACTGTGCCGTCGGGTTTCACCGTGATGGTTCCGTCATTTTCAGTATCGGTATTTGTATACGTCTTGCCGTTGACGGTGACGCTCTCGCCGGGGCCGACCTTGACGGAGTAGCTTCCGTCGTCGCCCAACTCGACCTCTACCTCATCGCCCTCGGCCTCAATGTACCCGTTGGGGTTGTCCAGCTCCACGCTGCCGCCGGCGGGGATATCGACGGTGGGCTTGCCGTCCGCGCCGTCGCCCGCGTGTACGGTGATGTCGCCCGCGCCGGTGTTCTTGACGCCGGTGCCGGTGCCGTCAGCGCCGCTGCCGACGCGGATCTCCTCGTCCTTGTTGAGCTCCACGGAGCCCTCGGCCAGCTTCGGGCCGTTCTCGGTGAACTCGACGACCATGTCTTCGGTCTCGCCGGCATTGTCGTAGGTGGTGGTGTTGCCGTCCTCGTCGGTGACGGTGAGGGTCTTGCCGGCGGGCACGGTGGCCTTGGTGTTCTTGACGGTGTCGCCGTCCTTCTCGCCGGCCACGACCGTCACGCCGTCGCCGGAGACGTCGTAGTCCTTGCGGGTATCGCCGGAGCCGGCGGTGACGCCGATGGAGGGAAGCTCACCAGCCTCGTCGGTCAGCTTGACCGTGCCCTTGGTGATGCCCACGTTGCCATTCTCGTCAACGTAGAGGCCCAGCTCCTTATCCTCGCCCGTGGCCTCGTTCTTGTAGGTCTTGCCGTCGATGGTGACCTCACCGTCCGCGGCCTTCACGTCCGCGCCGGTGCCGTTGTCGCGCGGCTTGGTGACGGTGACGTTGTCGCCGGTGATCTTCAGGTCCTCGCCGTCCTTGCCGGGGATGCCCTCCACAGTGAGGGACGGGTCGGTGTCACTCCCTTCGCCCTTGGTCATGGTCACGCTGCCGTTGTTGAGGGTGACTTCGCCGCCGTTGGCCTCGGAGTGGTCCACGGTCAGGGTCGCGCCCTTATCCACGCCCTCATAGTGGCCGATGGAGGGGTCAAGGTTGCTCTCAGCCTTGCCGGGGTCGCCTTTCAGATTTTCCTTCTTCGGCCTGATGTCAAAGGCCGCGCCGTTCTCCGCAAAGACGTGGGAGTTGGTGCCTTCGGATTCAGCGGAGTAAAGGCCATCCTTGTTGCTGCTCTGGCCGGGGACGAGGACGAAGTGGTTGTTCGCGGGATTGCTGTCATCGTCCAGGCCGTCCTTGCTGTTCGCGACAACGCCCTTGGCAGGAGAGCTGAAGCTGGCGTTGTTCATGGCGGCTTCGTCGCCTGCGCTGATGGAGTATCTGGTGCCGCCCTGGACGGTCACTTCGCCTTCGCCGCCGTTCTTGTCGGCGCCCTTGATCTTCACGTTGGAGCCGCCGGTGCCGTCCTCGTCAGCGGGCACGGAAGCGAAGACCTCCACGTTGCGGCCTTTCAGCTCCTTTTCCTTGTTGCCGCTCGCAACAGAGGTGTCATCCACGTAAACCGTCGCGTCCTCGTCGGAGGGCAGGATCACGGAGCCGTCCGTCAGCTTCGGCGGGTTGCTCTTCTTAGTCGTGTCGTTCTTTTTCAGCGTCGCGCCGTTGTCGCCGGCGGTCATGGTGTTGCCGTTGTCGCCGTCTTCATCCGCCACGGTGACGGTGGAGCCCGCGCCCAGGGTCAGGCCGCCGGTGGGCAGGTCCTTGACGGTGACGTTGCCGTCCTTATCGACCCAGAGCGTCATGTCGCCGGTGCCGTTATTCTTGTAGGTGTGGGTCTTGCCGTCCTTGTCCGTCACGGTGAAGGTCTCGCCGTTGGGGACGGTGACCTTGGCCTTGCTCTTTTCGGGCTCATTTTCGCCGCCGGGGACCTCGGCGGTGACCTCGGTGGTCTTGCCGTCCTTGTTGTTGCCCAGCACGGCGTCGCCGAAGCCCACGGTCTCGCCGTCGGCGAGCTTCACGGTGCCGTCGTCCAGCGCCGCGACGTCGTCGTTGACGGTGAATTTGAGGCCGGAGGTGCCGGCGTCCTTGTACGGGCCGGCTTTCTTCGTGCCGTTCACGTCGGTGACGGTGATGTTGCCGTCCTCGTCGGCCGTGAAGTATCCGCCCTTATCGCCGCCGGTGACGGAGTAATCCTTGCCGTCCTTATCCTTGAAGGTCAGCGTCTCGCCGGGGCCGACGTGTACGGGGCCCTCGGTGGGGACATCGATCTCCACGATGAAAGCAGACGCGGGCGTCGGCTCGATTTTGCCGTCCTTGCCGATGACGATCTCGCTGTTCTCATCGGCGCCGGGCTTCTTCTTGTAGGTCTTGCCGTTCAGCTCAACGCCGTCGGTGCCGGGATCGATGTGGGCGACGCCGTCCTTGTCGATGGTCACGTCGGCCTTGCCGGTGACCTCCACGCCGTTGACGTTGGCCTTGCCGCCGGCGGGGACCGTCACCTTGGCGTTGCCGTCAGTGTCCTTTTCGACGGTGACCTTGCCTTCAGTGCCGTCCTGCGTGGCCTCGACGGTCACGCCGTTGACGACGATGGACTCATTTTGCTTGGGCTCAGTGTCGCCGGCGCCCTTCGCGTCCAGCTCCACCGCACCGTTCTTCAGCGCCGGTCCCTTGTCGGTCAGCTCAACCTCGGCGGACTTGCCAGTGGGGGCGGTATAGGTGGTGGATTTGTCATTGGGGTCGGTAACGGTAACGTCGCCGCCGTCCTTAGTCTTGGCGGTCGGGTTATTTGTGCCGTCCGTGGTGACGGTCACGCCGTCGCCGGAGACGTCATAGTGCTTATCGCCCGCCGTCACGCCGACGGAGGTGTCAGTGCCTTCTTCGGTAGTGGGCAGGGTCACGGAGCCGTCCTTGAGCTCAACCTTGCCCTTCGGCGTGACCTCAAGCTCCAGCGCACCTTCGCCGGCGTTCTTATAGGTTTTGCCGCCGGTGCTGCCGTCCTCGCCAATGGTGACCTCACCGCCCTTGGCGACCTCGACCTTGGCGTTCTCGCTGCCGTCGCTCGCCGGGATAGTCACGGTGACGTTCGGGGTTTCATTGCCGGAACCCTTGATGGAGGTGTCACCGAAAGGCAGGGTGTCGTCGGTGCCGTCGAGCTTCACCGTGCCTTTCTTGACAGTGACTTTCCCCTGATCATCAATGTGGAGTTCCAAATCGCCCTCAGTGGCATTGTATTTTTTGCCATCAATATCGACAGACTTGCCTTTCGGCACCGTCACATCAGCGCCGTTGGCTTTGCCGGTCGTGTCGTCATGGGTGGTGGTGACGGTGATGCCGTCGCCAGTGACCTTGCCCTTCTTGGTTCCATCTTCCCCGGCTTGAACGCCGTCCACATAGACGGAGGGGTCCGTGGCCTCTTCGCCACTGCCCTTGGTCATGGTGACGCTGCCGTCTCTGAGGGTAACTTCGCCACCGGTTTTGCCTTCTCCATTGGCGTGTTCCACCGTCAGGCTGGCGCCGTCAGGTTCAGCGCCCTCATAGTGGCCGAGGGAATTGGACTTAAGGGCATCTTTGTCAGCGCCGCTATCGTCTGCTTTCTCGTAGATGTCAAAGGCCGCGCCGGGCTGAGCGACAACATTTGATGTTGTGTCACTTCCCTGCGTATCATGGTCGCTTGTATTGTCTGTATACAGCTTGCCTTTTCCATTTTTGCCGTTGCCCTCGTCAGGTTTGAGGACAAACGGGTTGCTACCGGGGCCGTCCTTGTTCTCGTTGATCTCGCCCTTGGCCGGGTAGCCGAAGGTACCGTTGTTCATCGACGAAACCTCTCCGTCGGGAATGTAGTATGTAGTACCTTGTTCAACTGTGACCTCGCCGTCGCGGCCAGCGCCGGCATCGCCCTTGGACTTTACAGATGTGCTATCAGCATAGACCTCCACGTTCTTGCCTTCCAGCCGTTTCTCCTTGGTTCCATCTCCGGTAGCGGTGGGGTCGGTCACGTTGACCTTGCCGCCCTCGTCGGGGAGGGTCACGGAGCCTTCGGACAGGAGCGGGGTGTTCTTGCCGTTATCGTCTCTGGTGTTCGGCTTCAGCGTCGCGCCGCCGGTGGGATTGTTTGTTGTGTCTTGCTTCCCGCCGGTCAGAGTGTTGTCTGTGCCGTCGTCGTTCTTAAAGGTGATCGGGGTATCCTCGCCGATGGTCACGCCGTTGGTGGGAAGATCGCCCTCGACGGTGACTTTCCCGTCCTCATCGACCGTAAGGGTCAAATTGCCCTCGCCGTTATTCTTATAAGTATGCTCTTTCCCGTCCTTATCGGTCACGGTGAACGTCTCGCCCTTGGGGACGGTAACCTTGGCCTTGCCGGCGCCCTCGCCGTCGGCGGGGGTGACGACCTCGACGGTGACGCTGCTTGCGGGGTTGGTCGCGGTCGCGTCGTTGCCGAGGGTGACGCTGCCGAAGCCGACGGAATTGCCGTCCGCCAGCTCCACCGCGCCGGAGGCGATGCTGACATCGCCCTTCTCGTCAAACTCAAGGACGGTGTCCTTCGCTGCTTTGTAGGTCTTGCCTGTTTCGTCGTCCTTCCCCTGGATGGTCACGCTGCCGCCGGCGGGCACAGTCGCCTGACCGTTGGGATTGGTCTCGCTCACGGGGACCTTGACGGTGACGTTGTGGCTCTCGTCCGGGTTGGTGACGGTGACCTTGCCGCTGGTGGCGCCGTCTGTGCCGGTGCCCTTGACGGTCACGTCAACGCTTTCGGTTTTTTCGCCGCTCTTGGGCCCGAGCACGGCGGTACCCTCGACGATGGACGTGCTGCCGTCCGCATCGACGACCACGGAGGTCTTGCCGGTAAATTCGGTGTCGCCGATCTTGGCCTTGCTGCCGGCGGGGATATCCACCTGCGCCTGGCCCTCACCGGGCATATCCTTGGTGACCGTGATATCGCCGGTCCCGGCGCTGTTCTGGACCTGCTTGCCGTTGACATACACGTCCTTGCCCTGAGGCACGTTCACCGCGCCCTCCAGGAGCTCCACGACGTCCTTGCCGGCTTCGCCCTCGGCGCTGCCGGGGACGGTCACGAGGCCGAGCTTCGCGCTGCCGACTTCGCCGTCCTCAGCGGCGGGGACGGTGTAGGTGGTGCCGTTGACGGTAACCTTGCCCTCGGGGGCCACGCCCACGGTGCCATTGACGGTGGCCGCATTGCCGGAGGCATCCTTAAGGGAAGAAGTATTGCCGTCCGCGCCCTTGGTGACGGTGACGTCGCCGCCGCCGGTGGCGGGCTTGACGGTGAATGTGCTGGTATCATCCTTGCCGGGGACAGTCAGCCCCTTGAAGGTGCTGTCCGCGGCCTTGGATTCGGGAATGGTGGCCTTAGTGCCGTCGGGAGCCTCGGTGAACGGGTCGTCCACGTCGTAGCTGACGGTCCCGCTCGACGGGCCTGTGTAGGTCACGCCGTCGATTTCCACGGGAGTGCTGGGCGTTGTGGGCGCAACCGTCGCGCCGGTGACCTTGCCGTCCTCGTCCGTGGTGACGGTGACGGTGGACTCGCCGGAGACGGTCACGTCATGGGCGGATTGGCCCTGCACGCCGAAGCTTGCGCCGTCCGTATTGCCGGAGGCCGGGTTGACCTTCGCCTCGCCGCCCAAGACAGTCACGTTGCCGTTGCTGTCCACAGAGACCTCCGCGCCGCCCGTGCCGGAGCCGGTGTAGGTGTTGCCGTCCTTGTCCTTCAGCGTGACGCCGGAGGGCAGCGTCCCGGTCTGCGACTTGCCGGAGCCCATGAGGGACGGGTCGTTGATGGTGATGGTCTTGTCGCTTCCCTCTTCCTCGGTCGCCTTAATGGCGTCCTCAAGCGTAGCGTAAGGCTCGCCGCCCACCATATACACCGGGTCCGGCTTCTGGAACATCACGTTGTCCAGCAGGTTGCCTTCAGAACCGGTGGCAGGCGCCACCGCCGTAAAGGCAAACACCATTTCCGTCCGACCTTCTGTCTTGATCGTGTCGGCGAAATGTGTGAATGTCCCGTTCACTCCGTACATGACCCAGATGGTATACACCGCTTCGGAAGTATCGTCTTGTTTCACATAATACGGACCGGTCATTGTTCCCTTTTGGGTAGGTGCCGTATAAGAATTACCCTTTGTATCTGTAAATCCGCTGGCGGTAAGTTTTTTCACCAACGTCTGGAACATATCGTCTGTGTTTGCGTTGGGCTTCTGGTACTGCCCATCCTCCTTCACCGGGCCAATGACGACGGCCATCATCTGCGTTCTGCTCGCATTTTGTCCGTCTCCGCGCCCCGCGTAATCCAGCGACCAGGCGAAAGTCTTCTGACCCTCGGTGTTGATCTCCTGATAGAGGCTGGCGGCTTCCTCGCCGTTCAGCTCCGCGACATTTCCGGAAGTCCACGGACTGGCAAACCTGCCTCCGCTTTCCAGAAGCTGCACAAGATAGTGCGGAACACGGTTCACCAGATTCGGGGAGGCAGACGTCCTCCAGCCATAGATCTCGGACCTCGGCGTAAAGTTTCCGTAGTAATAGCTTGCGTGGTCAAAGCTCTTGGACACGCTTTCAAACCCGCCGTTCAGCAGCTCCTTACTCAGCAGCCTGACCTTTTTCGCGCCGCTGCGGTCCACCGTGTTGCCGGTGATCTCCACATAGTCGCCATAGACCAGCGTCTTGCTGCCGTCCTCGTTCAGGATAAGGTTGCCGAGGCCGTCGGCGGTGGCGGTGTACCACACGCCGCCGTCCGGGTCGCGGATGGTGTTGCTGGCGCTGCCTTCGCCGTTGATGCGCCAGTAGTAGACGGTGCCCGGCTCAGCGCCGGTGAACTTGGGCTGGAGCCGCTCGTTAACGCCGCTCTGGCCGTTGGTCGCGATCTTGCCGTCGGCGTCGCGCTGGAGCGTAAGCTTGGAGGTATCGGGGCCGATCTCCTTGACGTTGCCGTCCTTGTCGATCTCGATCGTGATGGGGCCGTTATAGTTCTTCCCGCCGACGGTGATGCTGTCGCCGCCGAGAACGGAAACTGTCGCCCTTTCCGATTCCTTCTTGACGGTGACTTCGCCGGTGTGGCTGACATTCACTTTATCATTAAATAGCGTAAACGCCTTGTTGGCGGGTACGGTGGCGTTGTAAGATTCGCCGCCGAACGGGTCGTCCAGGTCATACTCGGTCGCGCCGGTGAAGGTCACGCCGTCGATGGTGACCTCGTCGGTGGCGGTTGCTGTGGCCTTCTCTGTGGCTGTGCCCTCTGCTCCTTCG
The DNA here is from genome assembly GCA_947632175.1 of uncultured Oscillospiraceae bacterium. GTDB lineage: Bacteria > Bacillota > Clostridia > Oscillospirales > Oscillospiraceae > RUG626. The sequence continues at coordinate 62,939 of CANROC010000001.1, forward strand.
GCGGGGGTAACGGTGACAGTGACGGTCGTCTCGGTATCCGCGCTGACCTCATGGCCGTTCTTGGTCTTGACGCTGCCGTCCTTATCGACGGTGGCGGTGCCGCCGGTGAGGGTGACGGAGCCCTTAGAGTCAACAGAGACTTTGGCGTCCGCACCGGTCGTAAACTTGCCGCCGTCCTTGCCCTCAATGGTGACGTTGGAGGCGACGGTCTGGTCGGTGACAGGGGTCACGGTCGAGCCAACGACGGTGACGGTATTGCCGCTCGTGGCGGCTTTAAGCGCATCGGCGAGGACGGCGTAATTCTTATCGCCGACCTTCGCCTCAGCGGTCTTGGTGAAGTTGCTGAGATTGACAGTTGAGCCGCTGAATGTGCTGTCAAAGGTCACGACGAGCTCGTCTTTCTCGTTGATTTTCAGCGTGACACCAGTCATGCTGAACGCCTCGACCTTCGCCGGGTCAAACATCTGGCCCTCGGCGGCGGTCAGGGTGACGGAGGTTGTGCCGTCTGTCACGGGCAGGTAACTGACGACGTTGCCGGTGTGGGTTTCGCAGTTCGTACTGCCGGTGATGGTGAAGTTGGCGCCGCTGATGGTCACCTTATTTGCCTTGGCAAGCCAGTAGCCCGCGGCGTGAGTGTGGGTGGTGATAGAAACCTTGCCGCCGTCCTTCAGCGTGTCGTTTGTGCCGTCACAGTGCACGACAACATAGTCCGCGCTGTCAGACTTGACGTATTTAAGGCTTTCCTGCGTCGCACCGTCGCCGGTGAATACCTGCGCGGAAGAACCGCTGCCGATCGACCCGTTGTGGGTCACGCCGACGGAGGAACCGTCGGCAAGAGACTCGATCGCGACCTTCTTGCCGCTGGCGATCTGAAGATTCTTTGTGGCGGAATCCATGACGACCTTGCCGGTGAGGGTCGTGCCGTCTTCCGTCACGCTGAACATGGCGGAAGAGCCAAGGCCGGTCCCGGCGGTATACGTGCCGGAGATCGTGGCGTTTGTCAGGGCCACGGTCTTGTCCACCGTGGCGGTCATATCATATTTGCCGCCCTCAAGGGAGAGAGCGCCGTCCTTGTGGCCAAGGTGCAGATCCGTGCCCTCGGCAGTGGTGTCGAATGCACTGTTCGTAGTCTCGGCCTTGACATTACCGAAAACCGTCACAGTGCCGGTCACCGTGATCGTTCCCGTGACATTGGTAATATTTTTGTTTGCGCTGCTGGACAGGTTCAGATTGTAGGTACCGCCATTGAAGGTGGCGCCCTTTATAGTAAGCCCGCCGTAATAATTTATCGTAGGGCGTCCTGTGGCGCGGCCATTGAACGTCACATTTTCCAGAATGAGGTTCTCAAATACCTCAGCGCTATTGGCGCCGCCCCAGTTGGCGATGCAATATTTGTCCCTCGCTGTCGTGGTATTTTCAAGCGTGATACTTTTCAGCGTCAAATCGTTGATTTTCCCCGCCGAGTTCATTTTAAAAATGGCGCTGTTGCCATTATTGAAATCGTCGGCAACATACAGCTTTGCGCCCTCGGCAAGACCTTCAATCGTCAGGCTTCTGACCGAGGTACCTATCAACAGCTCAAAGTCCAGATTGTCATGTACGGCAACTGCGCCCGAAACATGGACTATGGCCTTTGTGGCGGTCCTTTCATTCTTGATTATGCCGTACGCAGAGGTGGAAGCAGTATCGGAGTTCTGGTTCTTCACGAATTGACCGATAGGGCTATCGGCACTTTTTCCGTTCCCGTTCCCGTTTTCGGCGACCCAGATCTCCAAAGTATCCGTATCGATCGCCGCCGGCTCGTCGCCAGACTGCGTCTCCACATTCTCCGGCGGGTCGACCACGGATTCATCCGCCCTAACGCCTACGCGCATCGCGGGAATCATCCCCACGACCATGCAGACGCTGAGTACGAAGGCCAACAGTTTCGTAAGCTGTTTCTTCATATCTCTTCCTCCTGTATATAAAAGTTTACCCCCCCCCAGGAAAAATCTGGGAGGGGATACCCTCGCCTCTCGGCGAAGCTATTTACAGTTGGATTTATTGTACCATATTTCCCTAAATTTTGCAACCCTATTTCGAGATTTTTTTGCGTAAGGCAGAAATGGACGAAACCACCCCCGCCGCAGCGCGCCACGGTCGGACACATGGGTCCGCCCCTACGGGGAATGTGGGAGGGTATCCCATTCAACCGACGCCGGAAATCATCGCAACGCGGGCCGCCAAGAGTGGCGGCCCCTACGGCGTAAATGGAGCGGATTCCCTTTATCGGAACCGGTCTGTCATCCCACGTTCGCTTCCCCCCTGCCCCCCTCCTACGAGGAGGGGGCTCCGAGACGGAGGCGGGCGCGAATTATTGGAACCGTTCCGACAACGCACCTCGTAGGGGCCGCCACTCTTGGCGGCCCGCGTTGCGTCTATTGACCCGTCCCAATCACCGCCGTAGGGGTCGCCGTCCCCGGCGACCCGCCTATCGTCAATTGACACGTTTCGTACACCGCCGTACGGGCCGCCGCCCACGGCGGCCCTTTCCCCCGGATGACCGACATGTACCGTTTTATCGGAACCGCCCCCGTCCCACAACGTGCCACGGGCGGACACATGGGTCCGCCCCTACGGGGGATGTGGGAGGGTATGCCATTCAACCAACATTGGAAATCATCGCAACGCGGGTCGCCGGGGACGGCGACCCCTACGGCATAATTTGGAGTGGTCCGATTTTCCGGAACCGTTGCGACAACGCACCTTGTAGGGGCCGCCACTCTTGGCGGCCCGCACGCAACACATTCGGTTTCCCGGAAGCATCCGTTACGCTCCACGGGCTCGAATACCCCGGCCCTGCGGGGCCACCCCTTTTTCCGAAAAAGGGGTCAAGGGGAATAAGGTTGCGGCGCTTCGCGCCGCCTTTATAAAAAATTGCGCCGCTATGCGGCGCAAACCTTTTTGACCCCCTTTCCGGGAAAGGGGGGTAGGGGGGATTCGAGCCCCCGTCCTTCGTCCCCCGTCCCCGCCGCGCGGGTAAATCCAAGACTGCGCCTCAGGCGCAAACCTTTCAAAAAGCCCCCTCCTCGTAGGAGGGGGGCAGGGGGGCAGCGAACGTGGGATGACGGTGCTGGTATCGATACGCTCGATCCCTCAGTCGCTTCGCGACAGATTTCTTTACGAAAGGGAGCCTTTCAGATCGGCCAAAACTTATGTACCCCCCCACATCAGTTAACATAACTTCCCGCCGCGTCGCGGCAGGCCTGGAGGAGGGCGTCGCATATCCGGTCGGCGCCGAAGGTCTCCACGGTCAGCGCACGGATGCGCGCCGGGTCGTACCGGGCGGCTGTTTCCGTCATCGTCAGCATGGCCTGCGCCAGCGCTTGGGCGTCGCCTGTGGGCACCAGCAGGCCGCGCTCCTCGGTCACGATATCCAGCGGCCCGCCGCAGCGGGTGCTGATGACCGGCTTGCCGCAGGCTCCCGCCTCGTTGAGCACGCAGGAGAGCGTCTCGGTGTGGGAGGAGCAGACGAAGCAGTCGCATCCGTTGATGAAATCCGGCGCCTCCTCCCGGGGCACCGCCCCCACCAGCCGGCAGCTGTCCTCTAGGCCGTGGCTCCGGATGCGCTCCAGGAGGGCCTCGCGCTGGCCGCCGACGCCGGCGATATCCAGCCGCACCGGGCGGCGGGCGCGCTCCGTCACCAGGGCGAACGCGTCGATCAGCAGGTCATAGCCCTTGAGCGGCCGCAGCTGGCCCATGGCGCGGAAGATGAAAGCGTCCCCCGCTTGCGCCTTCCGCGGCGCGGGGACGAACCGCCGGTCGTCCACCGGATCGGGGATGACGCGCGTGTCGCCATAGGGCCGCATGACCTCCGCCAGCGCCCGGCTCACGCCGGCGTTCACCGCCGCCGCCTCCATGACCGCCGCCAGCCGGCGGCGGGTGGGGCTGTCGGGCGGCTCGGTCATCACCGCCGAAGAGTGCTCCATAAAAAAGAGCGGCAGTCCCTCCCGCCGGCAAAGCGCCAGCGCCTCATACCCCTGGAGGGACGAGCGCAGATTCACCACATCGGGCCGTCCCCACTGGGCGGTCAGCTGCCGGTAAACGCGCTCCAGCATACGGGTCCGCTGCCAGCAGCGCCCCGCCTCCCAACGCGGGGTCAGATTGAGGCGCAGGTACCGCCAGGTGGGCACGCCGCCCACCGTCTCGCAGGTCAGCCCGTGGCCGCCGCGCCTGCCGTTGACCTCGGTATAGGCCACGGCCACGTCAACGCCGCGCGCCGCCAGCGCCTCGGCCTGTTCCCGGAAAAAAGAGCCCAGCAGCGGCGCGGCCGGCGTGCCGTACCAGGAGGGGATCATCAGGACCTTCATGCGTTCTTCACCTTGCCTTTCCCGTTTGACCGGTCCATTATATGGTAAACCGCCCGCTTTGTCAAGCCGCGGGCCGTTTACCCGTTATACTCCCTTAAATACTCCCCGATGGCCCGCTCCACCTCCAGGACCTCGGCCTCGAAGGACAGGGCGGGGACGCGCAGGGCCCCGGCGCCGAGAATGATCATCTGCTCGGCCCCGTCGGAGGTGGCCACGCGGACGTTGTGGCGCTTACTGAGGTCGTAGGCGGCCCGCTCGATGTACATGTCGGCGGTCTCCGCCTCTTTGGTGTACACCACGCTGACGCCGCCCAGGTGCTGGACGCTGCCGGGGTTATTTTTCACCTTGTAGGCGTCGAAGACCACGATGACGGCGTTCTGCCGAAAGCCCTGGTAGTTGCGCAGGCGCTCGATGAGCCGCTCCCTGGCGGCGTCCAGGCTCTGGGCGGCAAGGCGTTTGAGGTCCGGCCAGGCGAAGATCACGTTATAGCCGTCCACCAGCACGAACTCCAGCCCGTCCTTCTGGGGCGGCTTGGGGCGGCGGGGCTCCTTGGGGGCGCTTTTGGGCTCCTTGGGCGCGGGGCGAAGGGCCTCCTCGCCCCGCTCCACTCTGCCGTAGGTGCGCTCGAAGATGGCCATGAGCTCCTTGTCCGTGGCCACCAGCCGCACATACCGGGCGGCGGCCTCCCGGACCTCGGCGGGCGGTCCCAGCGTGGGGGCCGGGGCCAGGGCGCTGGGCAGGTGCATCCGCCGGGGCACCTCGTCCCAGGGGACGGTGACGCCGGCGCCGTGGGCGCAGAAGACGCTGTAAGAGGGGTTCTCCATGTCCCCGTCCGGGTCGTAGCCGATGGCCTCCACCACCGCGTCCTGGTCCCGGCAGGGCTCGTAACCGTGGAAGACGAAGCTGACCCGCCCCTGCCCTCTCGTGTAGGCCGCCACCTCCGCCGGGTACTCCCGGAGGGCGCTGACGGGCCCGGACCCGGTGAGGACGGCCATATTGGCCCCGCCCTCCCCCTGCTCAAAGGCCGCGCCGGCCAGGGTCAGGTCCGCCATGGCCCGGCCCACGTTCTCCGCCGGCAGCTCCAGCCGGAAGTCGTACCAGGGCTCCAGGAGCACGCACTGCGCCCCCATGAGCCCCTGACGCACCGCCCGGTAGGTGGCCTCCCGGAAGTCCCCGCCCTCGGTGTGCTTCAGGTGCGCCCGGCCGGAGGCTAAGGTGATCTTCACGTCCGTCAGCGGCGAGCCGGTGAGCACGCCGATGTGCTGTTTTTCTCTGAGATGCGTCAAGATGAGCCGCTGCCAGCTCCCCGCTAAAGTGTCCGGCGGGACGGCGGAGGCGATCTCCACGCCGCTGCCCCGCTCCCCCGGCTCTATAATCAGGTGGACCTCGGCGTAGTGGCGCAGGGGCTCGTAGTGGCCCACGCCCTCCACGCGGTTGGCCAACGTCTCCCGGTAGATGATGGCGCCGGGGCCGAAGGCGATGTCCAGGTCGAACCGGTCCTTCACCTGGCGCTTTAAGACCTCCAGCTGGACGCGGCCCATGATCTGGGCGTTGAGCCGTCCGGACCGGCGGTCCCAGAGAAGCCTGAGCTCCGGTTCCTCCTCCTCCAGCTCGTGAAGCTGCGCCAGGGCCCTGTGGATGTCCGCCCGATCGGGCAGGAGGACCTCGTAGTTGAGGACCGGCTCCAGCACCGGCGCGCGGCCGTCCGGCTCCTCCCCCAGCCCCTCCCCGGCGTAGGTGGCGGAAAGGCCGGTAACGGCCACCACCTCCCCGGCGCGCGCCTCGTCCACCGGGGTAAATTTCGCCCCGGAGTAGACCCGCAGCTGCGTGACCTTCTCCTCCCAGCCGTCGCCGGAGAGGGTGTCCCGGACCCGTAAAGTCCCGCCGGTGACCTTCATGTGCGTGAGCCTCTTGCCCTCGGCGTCCCGGGAGATCTTGAAGACCCTGGCCCCGAATTTCTCCCCGTAGTCCCGGACCGGGGCGAAGCGCGCAAGGCCGTCCAGCAGCTCCTCCACGCCCTGGAGCTTCAGCGCCGCGCCGAAGTAGCAGGGGTAGACGTGCCCCCGGGCGAAGGCGGCGTTGAGGGCCTCGTCAGAGAGGGTCCCCCTCTCCAGGTGCTCCTCCAAAAGCGCCTCGTCCGTCAGGGCCAGGGCCTCCGGGTCCGGCCGGTCCGGCTCAAAAAAGCCGTCGCCCAGCTGGTCTGTGAGCTCCGCCAGCACCCGCTCCCGGTCCGCCCCGGGCAGGTCCATCTTGTTGACGAACACCAAGGTCGGGATCTCCCGCCGCCGCAAAAGTCCCCACAGCGTCCGCGTGTGGCTCTGGACGCCCTCCGGCGCGGAGACCACCAGAACGGCGCAGTCCAGCACGTCCAGCGTCCGCTCCGTCTCGGCGGAGAAGTCCACGTGCCCCGGCGTGTCGAGAAGCGTGGCGGTGCGCTCCCCGATGGTCAGGCGCGCCTCCTTGGAGAAGATGGTGATACCCCGCTCCCGCTCCAGGGCGAAGTTATCGAGGAAGGCGTCGGCGTGGTCCACCCGCCCGAGCTTCCGGATGTCCCCGGCGCAGTATAAAAGCCCCTCGGACAGCGTGGTCTTCCCCGCGTCCACGTGGGCCAGAAGGCCCATACAGAATGTCCCCGCCAAGTCCCCGCCTCCCCGGTCGAAATCGAATGGACCCATTATACCACCCCGCGCCGCCCGTTGCAAGCGTCCCCGCCGGGGCATGAAAAAAGCGCCGATTCGACAAAACTTCCTATTTACATTTTGTCCCATATGCGCTACTATAAAAGCACAGCTTATCCGATCCTCGAAATTTTCCCATCGAAGACCGTAAGCTCATATCTTTATCCCACAACCCTATTTCTTGGCGGGCCCAAAAGGCCCGCCGCTTTTTTTGAAAACTTTTGAAAAAAAAGTTGCATTTTGTCACATAGTCTGCTATAATTCACACATAGTTCATAAATTGACCGTATGACACGGTCGTTTGGCCGGTCAACGCCGGCGCGGTGCGGTCTGCCATGTCCAAAAAAACCGTTTTTATCCTGAAGCTGGCGTTCCTTGCCCTGTGCGGCGGGGTCCTGCTGACGGTCTACCTTCTGGATGTCCCCTGCCCCGTCCTGACCCACCTGGGCTTCCCCTGTCCCGGGTGCGGCATGACCCGGGCGTATCTGAGCTTTCTGCGGCTGGACATCCGCGGGGCGTTTTCCTACAACGGCGCTTTCTGGACGGTGCCCTTTTTCTTCCTGCTCCTTGTGAAGGATGGGCGTCTCGTCCGTTCGGTCCGGGCGAATACGGCGCTGGTCACCCTTTTGTTGAGCTGCGTGGCCGTCTCCTATGCGGTCGCGCTCTTGAAATTTTTTATCCCCGGCTGAAAAATGACATTTTTTTGAGGAGGAAACCAAAAATGTATTGTAGAAATTGCGGCAATGTCATGGACGACAACGCTGTCGTCTGCGTCAAGTGCGGTGTGGCCAAGAACGTCGGCACCAACTTCTGCCCCAACTGCGGCACCAACACCGTCCCCAATGCGGTGGTCTGCGTCAAGTGCGGCGTGCCCCTGAACAACCCCACCACCCCCGGCCCCGGCCCCAACCCCCTGGTCCCGCAGAAGTCCAAGATGGCCGCCGGCCTTCTGGGCATCTTCCTGGGCTCCCTGGGCGTCCACAACTTCTATCTGGGCTACACCGGCAAGGCCATCGCGCAGCTGTGCATCTCCCTGCTGAGCTGCGGCATGCTCGCCGTCGCCAGCGAGATCTGGGGCCTTGTGGAGGGCATCATGATCCTCACCGGCTCCATCAACAAGGACGGCAAGGGCAACCCCCTGAAAGACTAAACGCGAAAAACAAAAATATCCCCCAAGGCCTTGACGCCCTGGGGGATATTTTTTGCCTGTCGGGAAGAGGGAACGCGCGGAGGAAGCGGGGGCCCCTACGGCGTAATTGGAACAGGTTCGATTTGCCGGAACCGCTCTCACATCCCACGCTCGCTTCCCCCCTGCCCCCCTCCTACGAGGAGGGGGCTCCGGGACGGGGGCGGGCGCGATTTATCGGAACCGTTGCAACAACTTACCTTGTAGGGGCCGCCACTCTTGGCGGCCCGCCTTTCGTCTATTGACACGTCCCAAACACCGCCGTAGGGGTCGCCGTCCCCGGCGACCCGCCCATCGTCTATCGACACGTCCCGAACACCGCCGTACGGGCCGCCGCCCACGGCGGCCCATGCCCCCGTTGACCGGGATGTACCGTTTTATCGGACCCGCCCCCGTCCCACCACGCGCCACGGGCGGACACACGGGTCCGCCCCTACGGGGGATGTGGGAGGTTATCCCATTCAACCGACATGGGAGGTCATCGGAACGCGGGCCGCCAGGAGTGGCGGCCCCTACGGCGTAATTGGGGCGGATTTGTTTTGCCGGAACCGCTCTCACATCCCACGCTCGCTTCCCCCCCGCCCCCCTCCTACGAGGAGGGGGCTCCGAGACGGGGGCAAGTGCGATTTTTCGAACCAGTTCCGTCAACGCACCTTGTAGGGGCCGCCACTCCTGGCGGCCCGCACGCAACACATTCGGTTTCCCGGAAGCATCCGTTACGCCCCACGGGCTCGAATACCCCGCCGCCGCGGCGGCACCCCTTTTTCCGAAAAAGGGGTCGGGGGGAACAAGGTTGCGGCGCTTCGCGCCGCCTTTTAAAAAATTGCGCCGCAAAGCGGCGCAAACCTTTTTGGCCCCCTTTGGGGCAAAGGGGGCAAGGGGGATTCGAGCCCCCGTCCTTCGTCCCCCGTCCCCGCCGCGGCGGGCAATCCAAGAATGCGCCGCAGGCGCAAACCTTTTAAAAAGCCCCCTCCTCGTAGGAGGGGGGCAGGGGGGCAGCGAACGTGGGACGACAGAGCGGCCCCGATGAACGCACTTACCTCATCCGGCGCCCTCTCTCACGGCTCGTTGACGATCCCCGTGAAAACCGGCAGGCCGTTTTGCAAAACGGCGAAGAGGAAGGGGCGGTCGAAGGTGAGGACGATCTTTTCCGTCTCGACGGGGGGCGCGGCGCCGTCGCTCAGATAGATAAACGTATAGGCCGCGCCCTCGCCGCCGTCCTCGTCCACCTTCACCCTGGCGCCGTGGAGGGCGCCGGAGAGGTAGAGCTGGGCCGGGGTCCCGTCGGAGCGCACGGCGTTCAGGGGGGAGAAATCGGCGGCATCCACGTCAAAGGCGTCGGTGATACCGAGAGCCTTCAGCGCGTCGTTCAGGGGCCCGTCGCTGCGCACATCGAAGCGCGGGAGGGTCAGCGCGATCTCATACGCCCCGGACCTGTCGTAGTCGCGCTCCCCGCACAGCATCGCCAGGGCCTGGGGATCATGGAGGAGCTCCTCCGGCGTCACGCCCTCGTCGGGGAGCATGAGGAGCATCTGGCAGTTCTCAAAGCTCTTGATCACAGCCCCGTACCTGTCGCCCCAGTAGTAGAGGTCGTCGTAGGTCTGGTGCATGAAGTCCGCCTCGGTGTCGCCGCCGGGGGCGTGGAACACCCCCTTTTCCGTGAGGGACTTGTCAAAGGACCAGGCGTCCTTGAAATACACCGTGGACACCAGGGCCATGGCGGTGTCCGGCGTCAGCCTGAGGCTCCCCGTCTCCTCCTTGAGCATATCCCCGGTGTGAGCGTCGATCCAGTTTCGAAGGGCCTCGTCGAGCTCCGCGCTGCCCATCTTCCCTGAGAAGACCGAGGCGTAGTAGTCCTCCGAGAGGGTATCGAGGACGCCCCGGTCGAACGTCATCCCCTCCCGCAGCCACACAGAGGTGGCAAGCTCCATTCTGGACACCCCGTCGTTGACATAGAGGGCGTTCCAGGCCCGCTTCGTAAGCGCCCGGACCTCCTCCACGCTGTCCATCCCCAAAAGCTCCAAGAGCTGCTGACGCGTCCCGCCGCCCGCGGTCTCCGTTAGCATGGCAAGGCCGATATACACGTCCATGGGCGAGCATACCACGTTCTCCCCGCTCCCGCCCGAGAGGAAGGCGGGGATGGCCGCCTCCAGATAGGGCCGGAAGGCCTCCCGCTCCTCCCTGTAAAGCTTGAGCTCCGACCTTTGCTCCTCCCACTCGTCGTAGTTCCACTTGGAATACTGCACCCGCTCCGGGTAGACGGCCTTTGCCAGCCTCACCACCCCGTCGGGGACGCGCAGAGTGTCGTCCGGGGCAAGCCCGCTTTGATACCGCCGCCACGCGGCGAAGCCCCCCACGCCCACGGCCAGAAGCAGGGCCGCCGCCACGGCCAGCGCCGTCCAGCGGCGCTTCCATGAGCCTGTCTTGCCTCTTCGGGGCGTCAGCTCCCCCGCCGCCTCTATGTGCCGCTCGTCGATCTCGCCGAGGGCGTCGATGAGATCGTTTTTCTTCATAACCAATCCTCCTTTTCCAAAAAGGTCCGCAGCTTCGCACGGGTCCGGTGGAGAGACTGCTTGACGGCCCCCTCGCTGACTCCCGCGTCCTGCGCAAGGCGTTTGAGGTCCTCAAAGCCGAAGTACCGCCGGAGGAAAAGGCTCCGCTCCCGCGCCGAGAGCCCGTCCAGGAACCGGTCCAGCGCCCGGGCCAGCTCCGCCGTCTCCACGGCCCTTTCCGTGTCCTCCCCGGCGGGCAAAATCTCCGCAAGCTCGTCGATGGCGGCCTCCGCCTCCCCGCCGCCCCGCTTTTGCGTAAGGCGGGCGCGCAGGCGGGTGAGGCTCAGCCTCCGGGTAAGCTTTGCCAGATACGCCCCCAGCCTCTCCGGCCGGTGCTCCGGCATGGAGCTCCAGGCGGCCATGTACGTGTCGTTGACGCACTCCTCCGCGTCCCGCTCGTCCCCCACAATGTTGGCGGACAGCCGTTTGAGGGCCCGCCCGTATTTTTCCGCCGTCTCGTGGACGGCCCTCTGGTCGCGCGCCCAGTAAAGCCCCACGATCTCGGTATCCTCCACGCGTCTCACCTCCTCACCCCTAAACTCGCGAAAAAGGACCGTCGGTTACGGTCATATCATAAAAATATCACATAAAATTCCACGATGCAAGGGCGGGAGCGCGGCCCTTCGTCTAATATTTGCAAGATTTCATAAATGAAAATTCATTTTTATATGGATTGCCCATTGACAACGGCACTTTAAAGGAATAAAATGAACGTCGTGAACGGCAAGGGCGTCGCGGGCTTTTGCCCGCGTGCGCACCGAGCCGTTTTTTTATGTTGAAATCATTATTTTGGAGGTTTTCCATATGAAGAACGCCTATCTTCTCTCCGTTCTGGAGACCGTGAAAAAGCGCAACCCCGCCGAGCCTGAGTTCATCCAGGCCGTCACGGAGGTGCTGGAGTCTCTGGAGCCCGTCATCGAAAAGCGCCCGGACCTCGTGGAGGCCAACGTGGTGGAGCGCATCGTGGAGCCCGACCGGCAGATCATCTTCCGCGTCCCCTGGGTAGACGACCAGGGCAAGATCCAGGTCAACCGCGGCTACCGCATCCAGTTCAACGACGCCATCGGCCCCTACAAGGGCGGCATCCGCCTGCACCCCTCCGTGTACATCGGCATCATCAAGTTCCTGGGCTTTGAGCAGATCTTCAAGAACAGCCTGACCACCCTGCCCATGGGCGGCGCCAAGGGCGGCTCCGATTTCGACCCCAAGGGCAAGAGCGATAACGAGGTCATGCGCTTCTGCCAGAGCTTCATCAATGAGCTCTACCGCCACATCGGCAAGGACATCGACGTCCCCGCCGGCGACATCGGCACCGGCGCCCGGGAGATCGGCTACATGTTCGGCCAGTACAAGAAGCTCACCGGCGAGTGGTCCGGCATCCTCACCGGCAAGGGCATCCCCTACGGCGGCAGCTTGGCCCGCACCGAGGCCACCGGCTACGGCCTCTGCTACTTCACCGACGAGATGCTCCGCGCCAACGGCAAGTCTTTCGAGGGCCAGACCGTGGTCATCTCCGGCTCCGGCAACGTGGCGCTTTACGCCCTCCAGAAGGCCACTCAGCTCGGCGCCAAGGTCGTCGCCATGTCCGACTCCAACGGCTACGTCTATGACCCCAACGGCATGGACTTCGCCGCCGTCCGTGAGCTCAAGGAGGTGGAGCGCAAGCGCATCCGCGAATACGTCGCCACCCATCCCGGCTCCGAGTACCACGAGGGCTGCTCCGGCATCTGGACCATCCCCTGCGACATCGCCCTGCCCTGCGCCACCCAGAACGAGATCGACAAACAAAGCGCCGAGATCCTCGCCAAGAACGGCTGCTACTGCGTCTCCGAGGGCGCCAACATGCCCTCCACCCCCGAGGCGATAAACGTGTACTTCGCCAACCACATGCTCTACGGCCCCGCCAAGGCCGCCAACGCCGGCGGCGTGGCCACCTCCGGCCTCGAGATGTGCCAGAACAGCGCGCGCCTGAGCTGGACCTTTGAAGAGGTGGACAGCAAGCTCCACGGCATCATGAAGAACATCTTCGCCGCCTGCGATAGCGCCGCCCGTGAGTACGGCATGCCCGGCAACTACATGGCCGGCGCCAACATCGCCGGCTTCCTCAAGGTCGCCGAGGCCATGAAGGCACAGGGATGCGTATAAGCTGGCTTTGAAGGCCGCTTTGCGGCCTTCAAAGCCAAGGGGAAACGTGCGAAAAAAGCTTTGGAAATGTCTGCGGACATTTCCAAAGCTTTTTTCTGCCGTTTTGCTCCGCGCACGGCCCCTTTGGGGCCGCACACTCCGCAAAACAAAAGGAATTTTTTCCGACGTACACGCCGTCGGAAAAAATGGCTCGATGGGGGGCCTTTCAGTCACGGCCTGTGGCCGTGCCAGCTCCCCCAGGGGGGGAGCTTAATAACCTCCCCCCTGGGGGAGGTGCCGAGCGAAGCGAGGCGGAAGGGTCCCCCGGCGGCGAAAAGGTTTGCGGCTTCGCCGCATTCTTATATTCCCCCCACCCACCCCCGCCGCCGTGCGGAACCACCCCTGCCGCTTCGCGGCTGTCCCCGACCTTGGAGGGGCAATGTAATCGGGGGCAGGCGCGGGTTATCGGGACCGTTCCGTCACGCAACGTACCACGGGCGGACACATGGGTCCGCCCCTACGGGGAATAGGGAATGTTATCCCATTCAACCAACGCCGGAAATCATCGAAACGCGGGCCGCCAGGAGTGGCGGCCCCTACGGCGTAATTGGGGCGGATTCGGTTTATCTGAACCGCTCTCATGTCCAACGTTCGCTTCCCCCCTGCCCCCCTCCTACGAGGAGGGGGCTCCGAGACGGGGGGCGGGCGCGATTTATCGGAACCGTTGCGACAACTTACCTTGTAGGGGCCGCCACTCTTGGCGGCCCGCACGTAGCACATTCAGTTTTTCGAAAGCCCCAGTTACGCTCCACGGGCTCGAATACCCCGGCCCTGCGGGGCCACCCCTTTTTCCGAAAAAGGGGTAAGGAGAATAAGGTTGCGGCGCTGCGCGCCGCCTTTATAAAAAATTGCGCCGCGAAGCGGCGCAACCCTTTTTCGCCCCCTCCTCGTAGGAGGGGGGGGCAGGGGGGGAAGCGAAGGTGGGGAGACAGGGCGGTATCGGAAAAATGTACCGTTCCCGCCCCCGTCCGCCCTCTCAGCGGCCCATCCCGTCCTCCCACAAGACGATCGTCCCGGTTCTCAGCGTCTCCGGCAAATCCAGCAGCCGCTGGTTGCGGGAGCCGCGGAAGCGGAGGGAGATGTCCTTTTGGGCCAGGACGAACTTGCCGTCCACTAAAACGTCGATGAGGGACAAAAGCTCGTCCGTTACCTCGCATCTCGGGTGGGAACCGTCGCGGAGAAGCTCCTCCAGGGTAAAGCCGGAGTAGCACCAGACGGTCTTGCCGGGGTATGTCTCCCGGACGCGGCGCACGAAGGGCAGGAGCGCCCGCTGGTTCTGAGGCTCCATGGGCTCGCCGCCGAGTAACGTAAGGCCGGTGATATACCCCGGCGCCAGCATGTCCAGCAGCTGCGCCTGCGTCTCCTCGGTAAAGGGCTTTCCGTAGTGGAAATCCCACGTTTGGGGCTGGAAGCATCCCTCACAGTGGTTGGTGCATCCGGACACAAACAGCGTCACCCGCACGCCGGGTCCGTCGGCGATGTCGCAGTTCTTTATTTCACCGTAGTACATAGATTCCCTCACATATCAATATTCCCGGGACTTTCGCCCCGGGAATATGTGTTTTTTACAGGTGTAAGACCCTGTCCCGGATCTCCTGGGTCCGGCCCTGGTTCCAGAACTGGGTGCCGATGTAGCCGCAGGTGCGGCGGGCGACGTTCATCTTGTTCTGGTCGGTGTTGCCGCACCTGGGGCACCGCCAGATGAGCTTCCCGTCCTCCTCGGCGATCTGGATCTCGCCGTCCCAGCCGCAGACCTGGCAGTAGTCGGACTTGGTGTTGAGCTCGGCGTAGATGATGTTGTCGTAGATGAACTTCATCACCTGCAGGACGGCCTCCAGGTTGTTCTGCATGTCCGGCACCTCCACGTAGCTGATGGCGCCGCCGGGGCTGAGATGCTGGAACTGGGCCTCGAACTTGAGCTTGGTGAAGGCGTCGATGTTCTCCGTCACGTGGACGTGGTAGGAGTTGGTGATATACCCCTTGTCGGTGATGCCCTTGATGACGCCGAAGCGCTTCTGGAGGCACTTGGCGAACTTGTAGGTGGTGGACTCCAAGGGCGTGCCGTAGAGGGAGTAGTCGATGTTCTCCGCCGTCTTCCACTCCTTGCACTTGTCGTTCATCTTCTGCATGATGGAGAGGGCGAAGGGCGTGGCCTCCGGGTCGGTGTGGGACTTGCCGGTCATGTACTTGACGCACTCATAAAGGCCGGCGTAGCCGAGAGAGATGGTGGAGTAGCCGTTGTAGAGGAGCTTGTCGATGGGCTCGCCCTTGTCGAGGCGCGCCAGCGCCCCGTACTGCCAGAGGATGGGGGCCACGTCGGAGGGGGTGCCCAGGAGCCTGTCGTGGCGGCACCGGAGGGCCCGGTGGCACAGCTCCAGGCGGTCCTCGAAAATCTTCCAGAACTTGTCCACATCGCCGCCGGAGCTGAGCGCCACGTCGGGGAGGTTGATGGTGACGACGCCCTGGTTGAAGCGGCCGTAGTATTTATGCTTGCCCGGCTCGTAGTTGCGGGCCTTGGCGATGTTGCCCACGCCGGCGTCTGTGAACCGGTCGGGGGTGAGGAAGGAGCGGCAGCCCATGCAGGTGTAGACGTCGCCCTTGAGCTCTTTCATCTTCTTTTCGGAGATGTAGTCCGGGACCATCCTCCGGGCGGTACACTTGGCGGCCAGCTTTGTCAGCTCCCAGTACCGGGACCCCTCGGTGATGTTGTCCTCCTCCAGCACGTAGATGAGCTTGGGGAAGGCGGGGGTGACCCAGACGCCGTCCTCGTTCTTGGTGCCCTCGTAGCGCTGCTCCAGGACCTCCCGGATGATGAGGGCCAGGTCCTCCCGCTCCCGCTCAGAACGCGCCTCGCCCAGGTACATGAAGACGGTGACGAAGGGCGCCTGCCCGTTGGTGGTCAGAAGCGTCACCACCTGATACTGGATGGTCTGGACGCCCCGGCGGATCTCCTCCAGAAGGCGGCCCTCCACGATCTCCTGGATCTTCTCCTCGGTGGAGGTGACGCCCAGCGTCTCCAGCTCCTGTTCCACGACCTTCCGGATCTTCTGCCGGGAGATGTCCACAAAGGGGGCCAGGTGCGTGAGAGAAATGGACTGGCCGCCGTACTGGTTGGAGGCCACCTGGGCGATGATCTGCGTGGCGATGTTGCAGGCGGTGGAGAAAGAGTGGGGCCGCTCGATGAGGGTCCCGGTGATGACCGTGCCGTTCTGGAGCATGTCCTCCAGGTTCACAAGGTCGCAGTTGTGCATGTGCTGGGCGTAGTAGTCGGTGTCGTGGAAGTGGATGATGCCGGCCTCGTGGGCCTCCACGATGTCCCGGGGCAGGAGGATGCGCTCACTGAGGTCGCGGCTGACCTCGCCGGCCATGTAGTCGCGCTGGGTGGAGTTGACCACCGGGTTCTTGTTGGAGTTCTCCTGCTTGGCCTCCTCGTTGCAGCACTCGATGAGGGACAAAATCTTCTCGTCGGTGGTGTTGCTCTGGCGCACCAGGGACCGGGTGTAGCGGTAGGTGATGTAGTTCTTGGCCACCTCGAAAGCGCCGTGGGCCATGATCTGCTTCTCCACCAGGTCCTGGATCTCCTCCACGGAGGGACTGCGGCCCATGTTCTCACAGTCCAGGGCCACGGACTCGGAAATACGCTTGATTTGCAGGGCGGTCATCCGGGAGGGCTCCTCCACGGACATATTGGCTTTCCGGATGGCGTTCTCGATCTTTTTGATGTCGAAATCCATCTCCATGCCGTTTCTCTTTATGATTTTCATTCGTATCACCTCGGGCGAAAGTACCACCAAATATACCACATCTTGTGTCCCCGGTCAAGAGCAAAAACATACATCTTGTGTTTTTGTGATTTGGCATCCCTCGGCCCGCCATTTTTCGCGAATTTTTGGTTTTTTGCCGGTTTTCGCGCACAAAAAGGTCGATTTTCGGAAGAAAATGGGGACCAGCGCCCGAGAAAAATTGTGGATTTGCACAAATTGACAATTAAATAACGATGTTGACCGGTTTCCCGATTTCCATGCTCTCCGGCGTCACGGCGCAGTCGTAGGCCAGCACCCTCACCCCCGCGCTGTGGGCACGCTCCAGGGCCTCGGCGAAGGCCGGATGGGTCCGGCGGTTGGGCGTGAAACAGCGGACGTCCGCCATCTGGACCACGAAGACGGCGTAGGCCTCGAACCCCGCCCCCACGGCCTGCGTGAGCCCTATAAGGTGCTTGACGCCGCGTTCCGTCGGCGCGTCGGGGAAGAGGACCGCGCCGTCCTCCTCCAGGGTCACGCCCTTGACCTCCAAAAACGCCCTCCGCTCCCCCGCCTCCACGTAGAAATCGAAGCGGGAATCGCCAAAGACCGTCTCCGGCCGGACAAGGTCCGGACGCTCGAAAACGCCCCCGGCGGCCAAAAACTCGCCGAAGGCCCGGTTGGGCGCGGCGGCGTCCATATTGATGAGCCGCTCCCCCTTTTGGACGGCCACCAGGTCAAATTTCGTCCGCCGCATGGGGTTGTCCGCCTCGGCCAGCCACACTTTAGCCCCGGGGACCAGCAGCTCCCGGCACCGGCCGGTATTCTTGACGTGGCAGACCGTGGGCGCGCCCTCCAGGGCGACCTCCGCGATAAACCGGTTGGGCCGGGCAAGAAAAACCCCCTCCCGGACGCGAGCATAACGCATGACCATCCCTCCGAGGCCAGTATGCCACGGAAAAGGGGCGGTGTCAAGGGCGGAAAGGTCTTGCATTTTCGGGCATTTTTGGTATAATCAAACCACTATACCCGCTGAGATAGGAAGAACACGGAGGAACGAGCTTTGAACATCATCATTGTGGGCGCCGGGGGCGTGGGATACGTGCTGGCGGACAGCCTGAACGGCGAAAATCACCAGATCACCCTCATCGACACCGACGCCGACCGTCTCAACGCCGCCTTGGAGAAGCTGGACGTCCAGGGCCTGGTGGGCAACGGCGTCAGCCACGAGGTGCTGGAGGAGGCGGGCATCGCCGCCACGGACCTCTTGATCGCCGTCACCGACCAGGACGAGGTCAACATGCTCTGCTGTCTCATGGCGAAGAAGCTCTCCGGCTGTCAGACCATCGCCCGTGTGCGCAACCCCGTCTACTACCGCCAGATCGACACCCTCAAGGACGAGCTGGGTCTGAGCATGGCCATCAATCCCGAGCTCACCACCGCCGGGGAGATCTGGGACCTCATCCAGGTCCCCGGCGCCCAGTCCCGGGAGTCCTTCGCCAAGGGGCGTGTCAGCCTCATCGGCATCGTCATCCCTCCCAACTCCGTGGCGGACAACATGACCGTGGCGGACTTCGCCGCCAAAATAAGCCGCGGCGCCCTCATCTGCGTCCTGGAACGCCGGGATACCCACGAGGTGATCATCCCCAAGGGCGACACAGTCCTCCACACCGGGGACAGCATCTACGTCATCGTCCCGCCCCAGGAGCTGACGCCCCTTTTCAAAAAGCTGGGCTTCCAGGTCAAGCCCTCCCGGAACGTGATGGTGGTGGGCGGAGGCCGCACCGGCTTCTATCTGGCGGAGATGCTTTTGGGCGCGGGCAGCCGTGTGAAGGTCATCGAGAAGAACCGGGCCCTCTGCGAGGAGCTGGCCGCCGGCCTGCCCGGGGCGGAGGTGGTCTGCGGCGACGCTGTGGACCGGCAGCTCCTTTTGGAGGAGGGCATCGCCGGTCAGGACGTCTTCGTCTCCCTCACGGACCTTGACGAGGAGAA
Source organism: uncultured Oscillospiraceae bacterium (assembly GCA_947632175.1). GTDB lineage: Bacteria > Bacillota > Clostridia > Oscillospirales > Oscillospiraceae > RUG626. The sequence goes on from CANROC010000001.1 coordinate 81,620, forward strand.
CATCCTCCTCTCCCTCTACGCCAAAAAAATCTCCAGCGTCCGCGCCATCACCAAGGTCTCCACCGTGGGCTTCACCGAGGTCACGGAGGAGCTTCCTGTCGGGAGCATCGTCAACCCCAAGGAGATCACCGCCTACCGCATCCTCCGGTACGTGCGGGCCATGTCCAACTCCTCCGACTCCTCCAACATCGAGTCCCTCTATTATCTCGCGGGCCGCCAGGCGGAGGCGCTGGAGTTCACCATCCGCGCCCAGAGCCCCGTGACGGACGTGGCCCTCTCCGAGCTGCGGCCCCGGATGATCCCCAACACCCTCATCTGCTGTATCTACCGGGGCGGACGCCTCATCATCCCCCGCGGCAACGACAAAATTCTGAAGGGCGACACCGTCATTGTGGTGACCACCGCCCGGATGCTCCGGTCCATCAACGACATTCTGAGGTGACACATGAACTATTCCGTCATTCGTTGGCTGGTGGGCTGGGTCCTGTGCATCGAGGCGGCCTTTCTCCTCATCCCCCTGGCCCTCTGCCTGGGCTATGGGGAGCCCTACGCCGTGGATTACCTCATCGCCATTGCCATCGCCGCCGTCCCCGGCGTCCTCATGGCCCGCCGGCGGCCGAAGAACATGGCCTTCTACGCCCGGGAGGGCTTTGTCGCCACGGCTCTCTCCTGGATCGTCCTGTCCCTGGCCGGGGCCATGCCCTTTTACATCTCCCGGTGCGTCCCCCGGTTCGTGGACGCCCTCTTTGAGGTCATCTCCGGCTTCACCACCACCGGCGCGTCCATTCTCGCCGACGTGGAGGCCATGCCCCGGTCCCTCCTTTTCTGGCGCAGCTTTACCCACTGGCTGGGCGGCATGGGGGTCCTGGTGTTCCTCCTGGCGCTCCTGCCCATGACCGGCGGGCAGAGCATCCTCATCATGCGGGCCGAATCCCCCGGCCCCAGCGTGGGCAAGCTCATGCCGCGCCTGCGGCGCACCGCCGTGACGCTCTACGGCATCTATCTGGGCATGACGCTTCTGGAGGTCGCCTTCCTCCTTTGCGGCGGGCTCGACCTCTTCTCCGCCTTCTGCGTCTCCTTCGGCACCGCCGGCACCGGCGGCTTCGGCATCCTCAACGACTCCTTCGCCAGCTGCTCGGCCTACGTGCAGATCGTGGTCACCGTCTTCATGTTCGCCTTCGGCGTCAACTTCAACTTCTACTTCTTCCTCCTCATCCGCAAGCTCCGCGCCGCCTTCTCCATGGAGGAGGTCCGGGGATACCTCTTCATCTTCCTGGCGGCCTTCGCCCTGGTGGCCGTGAATTTGATGACCCAGGGGGGCATGGACGTGGGCGGCGCGCTTCTCCATTCCGCTTTCCAGTGCTCCTCCATCATGACCACCACCGGCTTTTCCTCGGTGGACTTTGACCTCTGGCCCACCTTCTCCAAAACGGTGCTCATCTGCCTCATGTTCGTGGGCGCCTGCGCCGGCTCCACCGGCGGCGGCATCAAGGTCAGCCGGATCCTCATGTACTTCAAGAACATCGGCGCCGAGCTCAAGCGCCTCATCCACCCCCGCACCATCCCCGTGGCGCGGATGGACGGAAAGGCCCTGGACAAGGCCATGGTGGGCTCCGTCAACATGTGGCTTCTGGCGTATATCGCCGTGTTCTTCGGCTCCATGGTCCTCGTGAGCTTCGATAACTTCGACTTCACCACCAACTTCTCCGCCGTGGCCGCCACCCTCAACAACATCGGCCCCGGCCTCAACCTCGTCGGCCCCAGCCGCAACTTCGGCGACTACTCGACCTTCTCCAAGCTGGTCCTCATGTTCGACATGCTCGCCGGCCGCCTGGAAATCTTCCCCATGCTCCTGCTTTTAAGACCGGCCACCTGGCGAAAATAAAAAGCCGCCGCCCCCCGGGGCGGCGAACCTTTTATCCCCACTCCGTGGCGGCGGGAAAAGGTTTGCGGCTTCGCCGCATTCTTGGATTTCCCCCGCCGCCGCGCGTCACTGGCTTGCGTTATCCGCCGTAGGGGTCGCCGTCTCGGCGACCCGCCTCACGACAATCGACCCGTCCCGAACACCGCCGTACGGGCCGCCGCCCACGGCGGCCCATGGCACCCGATAATCACCAATTTCCGTTTTATCGGAACCGTTCCCGTCCCACAACGTGCCACGGGCGGACACATGGGTCCGCCCCTACGGGGAATGTGGAAAGTCATCCCATTCAACCAACATGGGTGGTCATCGCAACGCGGGTCGCCGAGGACGGCGACCCCTACGGCGTAAATGGAACTGTTTTGATTTGTCGGAACCGCTCTGTCATCCAACGCTCGCTGCCCCCCTGCCCCCCTCCTACGAGGAGGGGGCACCGAGACGGGGGCGGTTGCGATTTTTCGAACCAGTTCCGATAACGCACCTTTTTTGCCCCTCCCTCCGGGAGGGGTGCCCAAGCGAAGCGATGGGTAAGGTGGGGGCGTCTATTTCACCGGCTTGCGTTATCCGCCGTAGGGGTCGCCGTCTCGGCGACCCGCCCCCCGACAACCGGTATGTACCGTTTATCGGAACCGCCCCCGTCCCGCCACGTGCCACGGGCGGACACATGGGTCCGCCCATACGGGGAATGTGGAAAGGTATCCCATTCAACCGACACCGGAGGTCATCGAAACGCGGGTCGCCCGGGAGGGCGACCCCTACGGCGTTCATCGGAGGCAATCCGAACCCTGCAACGCGGGCCGCCAGGAGTGGCGGCCCCTACAGGGCGCGTTGTCCGAACGGTTTCGATAAAACGAATCCGCCCCAATTATGTTGTAGGGGCCGCCACTCTTGGCGGCCCGCACGCAGTAAGTTCCGTTTACCGACAGCCCCAGTTACGCTCAACGGGCTCGAATACCCCGCCGCCGCGGCGGCACCCCTTTTTCCGAAAAAGGGGTCAAGGGGAATAAGGTTGCGGCGCTTCGCGCCGCCGTTATAAAGAATGCGCCGCACAGCGGCGCAAAACCTTTTAAAAGCCCCCTCCTCGTAGGAGGGGGGCAGGGGGGAAGCGAGCGTGGGTTGATAAAACGGTTCCGAAAAAAGTAGGCGGGTTTGGAACCCGCCTATGCTTTATTATACTAAATTGTTCCACGTGGAACATTTTATTATACTAAAGTTTCCTCACTCGATCCTGACCTTGTACGTCCTCAGCCAGTGGTTGAGCTGGAGGAACCATGCGATGGTTTGGGGGGTGGTCATGAGCTGGCCGTACCAGGGGGTGGAGACGTCGGAGGCCATGAGGTCACGGAGGGCTTCGGGGCGGACCAGGTCGAGGACGGGGGCGGCGGGGTCGGCCAGGACGGCCTCCAGCTCCGCTTTCACCGCGGCGAGGTAAGCGGGGTTGTGGGTCTTGGGGTAAGGGCTTTTCTTGCGCCAGAGGACCTCGTCGGGAAGCCAGCCGCGCATGGCCTCCCGGAGAAGCCCCTTTTCATACCCGCCGTGGTCCTTGTAGGCCCAGGGGACGGTGTAGAGGTACTCGGCGATCCGGTGGTCGCAGAAGGGCACGCGGACCTCCAGAGAGCTCCACATGGACATTCTGTCTTTCCGATCGAGCAGCGTCTGCATAAACCAGTCCACGTTGAGGTTCATCATCTCCTTCATCCGTTTTTCCAGGGGGTCCGTGCCGGGGAGGATGTCGCTGTGGGCGCAGGTATCCCGGTAGAAGCTGTCCACGAACTCGAAGGGCTCGATGGAGCCCAGGACCCCGTCCCTCAAAAAGCCCGCCCGCCAGAGGGTGGACTGGGCCCAGGGGAAGCCCTCCCGCTCCCGGACGGTGGGGTCCCGGTACCAGGGGTAGCCGCCGAAGAGCTCGTCGGCGCACTCGCCGGACACCGCCACGGTGGCAAGCTTTTTGATGTCCCGGCAGAAGAGGAGCAGAGACGAGTCCACGTCCGCCATGCCCGGCAGGTCCCGGGCCTCCACCGCCTCATAGAGGGCGCTCACCAGCTCCGGCGTGTCGAGGACCGTAAGGCGGTGCTCGCCGGGGAGGTAATCCCACATGCGCTTGATGAACGCCGGGTCCGAGGTGGGCTGGAATTTCCCGGCGCGGAAGTATTTTTCGTTGTCCCGGTAGTCCACGGACACGGTCCTCAGCGTCTCCCCGCGCTCTTCGAAGTACTTCGCCGCCACGGAGGAGATGAGGGAGGAGTCGAGGCCGCCGGAGAGGAACGTACACACCGGCACGTCGGACACCAGCTGCCGCCGGATGGCGTCGGTGACGAGAAAGCGCGTCTTCTCCGCGGCCTCCTCAAAGGTGTCCCGGTTCTCCCCGTCTCTGAGCCGCCAGTAGCGGCGCAGGCGCAGGCGGCCCTTTTCAAAAACGCCGCACTCCCCGGGCAGGAGCTCGAAGACGCCCTTGAAAACGCCGCTCCCCGGCACGCGCCCCGGTCCCAGGAGCATCACCTGGGCAAGCCCCTCCCGCGTAATAACCGGCTCGATGTCCGGGTGGCACAAAAGCGCCTTGAGCTCGGAGGCGAAGATGAGCGCCTCCCCCCTCAGGGCGTAGAAAAGGGGCTTGACGCCCATCCTGTCCCGGCAGAGGAAGAGCCGCCTTCGCTCCTCGTCCCAGACGGCGAAGGCGTAAATGCCGTTGAGGCGGTCAACGCACGCCTCGCCCCACTGGGCGTAGGCGTGGAGAAGCACCTCCGTGTCCGCGCGCGTCTCAAAGCGGTGCCCCAGGGCCTCCAGCTCCGCCTTCAGCTCCGGGGTGTTGTAAAGCTCGCCGTTGTAAATGAGCGTGAGCGGCCCATAGCGCATGGGCTGGCGCCCGTTTTCCGGGTCCATGACGGACAGGCGCGCGTGGACCAGCGCCGCCCCGTCCGTCACCGCCGCGCCCCTCTGGTCCGGCCCCCGGCGGGAGAGGACCGCGCGCATTTTTTCAAAAATCGGCAGGAGCGGACGCACATCTCCGCCCACCTGCCCCGCGATTCCGCACATAGCTTACCTCCATAAAAAGGGCGTTCACCCTCACCGGTGAACGCCGTTGTTCGATATAGTCTATGCGCAAAGGGGAAAAAGTGCGCGTGGGAAGGTCTTTCAGTTTTCCCGCGCGGCCAGCGCATCGGCGAGGGCCGGGAGGAAAGTGTTTTCCGGGAAAGCCCCATTGAGGGCGGACTTGGCAAGCTCCGTCTCCCGGAGGACACGGTCCTCCGCGGCCTCCACGCCCAGGAGGGAGGCGTAGGTGGGCTTGCGGTTTTGTTCGTCCGAGCCCACGGGCTTGCCCAGGACCTCCGGGGTGGAGGTGATGTCCAGGATGTCGTCCCGGATCTGGAAGGCCCGGGCTAAATGAAGGCCGTAGCCCTCGGCGGCGGCAAGCCGCGCCCCGTCCCCGCCGGCGGCGAGGACGCCCATGGCGCAGGCGGCGCGCAGGAGGGCGCCGGTTTTCAGGTCGTTGATCCGCGTCAGCGCCTCCAGCGTGGGGTCCGGCTCCCCCGCCGTGTCCAGCTCCTGCCCGCCGCACATGCCCTCATGTCCGGCGGCGGCGGCCAGAGTCCGCGCGGCCTTTACCACCCGCTCCGCCGGGAGGGGCGCGGACAGCGTAAGCTCCAAGGCGGCGGCCTGGAGGGCGTCCCCGGCCAGCACCGCCCGGGCCTCCCCGAAGACCACGTGGCTGGTGGGCATGCCCCGGCGCAGGTCGTCGTCGTCCATGCAGGGCAGGTCGTCGTGGATGAGGGAGTAGGTATGCACAAGCTCCAGCGCCAGGGCCAGGGGCATGGCCTTCTCCGGCTCGCCCCCGGCGGCCTCGCAGAATTTCAGCGTCAAAATGGGCCGCAGGCGCTTGCCGCCGGCCAGGAGCGAATAGCGCATGGCCTCCTCAAGCCGCCCGCAGGGCGTCCCGGCGGTGAAGAGCCGTTCCAGCTCCCCGTCCACCAGCGTCTTCAGGGCCGCGAGCTCGTCGTGGAGGTCCATCATTCCGCCTCCTCGAAGGGCGTCTCCTCCGGCGCGCCCTCGGGGCCCCGGCGGAGCTTCACCACCTTCTGTTCCGCCTCGTCCAGCGTCTTCCCGCAGGAGCGGATGAGCCGCGTGCCCTCCTCAAAGAGCGCCAGCGCCTCCTCCAGGGGCTTGTCCCCCCGCTCCAGGGTCTTCACGATCTCGTCGAGCCGTGCGACGGATTCCTCAAACGTCATTTTCTTTGCGGCCATGGTCGATGCCCTCCAAAACCCGGCAGCGGATCTCGTCCGCGCGCAGTCTGATTTTCATTTCGTCTCCCGGTTTCACGTCCCGGGCGGTCCTCACGACGCCGCCGTCCTGGCGCAAGGCGATGGCGTAGCCCCGGCTTAAGACCTTCAGGGGGCTCATGGCGTCCAGCTTCCCGGAAAGCTCGGCAAAGCGCCGGCGCTGGACCGCTAAAATCGCGGCGGTGAGGCCCGCCATTTTCTCCCCCCGGGAGTCCAGCATAAGGCGGCACTCGTCGATGTAGTTTTTCGGGTCCTGCAGCACTCTGGCCGAGGCCAGGGTATCCAATCTCTCCCGCGCCAGCTTGAGGCGCTTTGTCATGGCGGCGGCGGACCGCTCGGCGCACCCGGAGACGAAGCCGCCGATCTCGGCGATGTCCGGGGCGCACAGCTCGGCGGCGTTGGAGGGCGTGGCGGCCCGGAGGTCCGCCACGAAGTCGGCGATGGTCACGTCCGGCTCATGCCCCACGCCGGAGATGACGGGAATGGAGCACTCAAAAATGGCCCGGGCCACCCGCTCGTCGTTGAAGCACCAGAGATCCTCCATGCTCCCGCCGCCGCGCCCGACGATGAGCGTGTCGCAGACCTGCCACCGGTCGGCGTAGCGGATGGCCGCCGCGATCTCCGGCGGGGCCTCCGCGCCCTGTACCCGCACGGGCAGGAGGATCACCTTGGCCACGGGCCAGCGCTTGCGCAGGACCCGGAGGATGTCGTGGATGGCCGCGCCGGCGGCGCTGGTGACGACCCCTACCCGCAGGGGGAAGGCCGGGATGGGCTTTTTGTGGGCCGGGTCGAAGAGGCCCTCCTTGTAGAGCTTCTCCTTGAGCTGCTCAAAGGCCATCTGCAGGTCCCCCACGCCGTCGGGGGTGAGGGACGCGGCGTAGAGCTGATAGACCCCGTCCCGGGGGTAGACGCTGACCCGCCCCACCGCCAGGACCTTCATGCCGTCCTGGGGCCGGAAGCGCAATCGCGCGGCGGCGGACTTGAACATCACGCACCGCAGGGAGCCGCCCTGGTCCTTCATGGTGAAGTAGTGGTGCCCGGAGGGGTAGATTTTATAGTTGGAAAGCTCCCCCCGGACGCAGATGCCGTCCAGGCGCGGCATGGAGTCAAAGACGTTTTTCAGATACTCGTTGAGCTCGCTTACCGAGACGATGCTTCGCTCATCCACGGGCCGTCACCGCCCTCCAGGTGAGAATGGCCGTGCCCATGGCGTTGTCGGTGGAATACTGGGGCGCGGCGAAGATGCCCTCGGGCGTCAGCGAGCGCAGGAGCGAGTTGGAGGCCACGCCGCCGGAGTAAAGCACCGGCAGGTCGCCGTAGAGCTTCTTGGCCTCCCCGGCGGCCTGGTGGACGGCGCGGACGACGGAGGCTAAAGAGAAGTACGCGATCTCCGCGTCCGGCTCGCCACGCTCCCGCATCTCCTTCATCTTGTGCTCCACGCCGGAGAGGGAGAAAAAGCACCCGTCCTTTTTGGGAAGATACGATTTTTTCTCCGCCGCCTCCCCGGAGAGCTTATCCAATGCCTTTCCGGCGGGGAACGGCAGGCCCAGCAGCTGCCCGGTGCGGTCGATGAGCTGTCCGGCGGACACGTCCCTGGTGCCGCCCACGATCTCACACCGCACGGCCACGCCCTCCGGTTGGATGCGCAAAAGCTCCGTGGTCCCGCCGGAGAGGTGCCAGGCAAGATGCGGCGTCTCCAGAAGCTCCATGTGCCCGGCCGACCAGGCCGCGGCGGCGATGTGCCCCTGCTGGTGGGAAAAGCCGAAATAGGGGACCCTCAGAAAGTGCGCCAGCGCCCGGGCCTCCGCCACGCCGGCCAGGAAGCAGGGCATGTAGCTGCCCTCCACCTCCCGGGGCGTCTCGGAGGCGCCCACGGCGATGATGTCGCCCTCAAAGGGCGCCGCGTCCACGATCTCCGGCAGTCTCCGGACATGGGAAAAAAGGGCGTCCGACTGGCGAAGGCCCAGCTCGCCGGGCCTCACGTCCAGAAGGCGTCCCACATTCGTCCCCCGCTCCCCGTCAAAGACGGCGCAGGAGGTGGTATAGTTGGAGGTATCAAAAGCGACAACGATGCTCATTTGGGTATTTCTTCTCTCACGAAGGAGCCGAGGATGCCGTTTACGAAGCTCACCGTCTCCGGCTCGTCGTATTTCTTGGCGATCTCCACGGCCTCGTTGATGGCCGCGCCGTTGGGGATCTCCGGCATGTACAGGATCTCGTACATGGCGGTCTTCACCACCGCCACGGCGGTGCGGGAGATGCGCCCGAAGGCCCAGCCCCGGGCGTACTTCTCGATGTACCCGTCCAGCTCCGCCGAGTGCTCCCCCACGCCCCGGACCAGCCGCTCGATGTACTGCCGGTGGTTCTCCTGGGGGCGGGATTCGTAGAGCTTATCCTCCGGGGCCAGGGACTCATAGTAGTCCCCCTCGAAAAAGTGCTCCAGCACCTCCCCGGCGTCGCACTCACGGCTGGATATCTCAAAGCACAGCCTCACCGCGATCTCTCTGGCTTCCGATCTGTTCATGGCTTCACCATTCCTCTCTCAGGGGGAAATGTCATTTTTTCAGATTGACGCCGATGACGTGGACGTTGACCTCCCGGACGGTGAAGCCCGTGGCGGACTCCACGGCGGAGGCCACGGCCTCCTGGACCTTCCGGCCTACCTTGTTCACGGACACGCCCAGCTTCACGGTGAGCCAGACGTCCAGCTTCAGCTTCTCGCCCTCCACCGTGAGCTTCACGCCCTTGGCCAGGTTCTTCTTCCCCAAAAGCTCGCCCAGGTCGAGCCCGGCGGACAGCGCCGCCACGCCCTCCGTCTCCAGCGCCGCCGAAGCGGCGATGACGGCGATGACCTCCTCCGAGATGTTGACGCTCCCCTTTTCGTCGGGGTGGGTGATGTAATCCCTGTTTTCGCCCATTTCAGCCTCCGATTCTCCGTGCCAACGGCACCTTTTTTTGCACATGGGACCATTTTAGCACAGGTCGGGGAAAAAATAAAGGAAAAGTTCTGGGTTTCGAAAAAAACTGAGGTCATGCCCCTCAGCCCCTCCCTCCGGGAGGGGGCTTTTAAAAGGTTTTGCGCCGCTTTGCGGCGCAATTTTTTAAAAGGCGGCGCATAGCGCCGCAACCTTATTCCCCCGACCCCTTTTTCGGAAAAAGGGGTGCCGCCGCGGCGGCGGGGTATTCGAGCCCGTGGGGCGTCGCTGGGGCTGCCGGTAATCGAGACTTACTGCGTGCGGGCCGCCAAGAGTGGCGGCCCCTACAGGGTGCGTTGTCGCAACGGTTCCGATAAAACGAATACGCCCAAATTATGCCGTAGGGGCCGCCACTCCTGGCGGCCCGCGTTGCAGGTTTCGGATTGCCCCCGATAAACGCCGTAGGGGTCGCCGTCCCCGGCGACCCGCGTTGCGATGATTTCCAATGTTGGTTGAATGGAATAACATTCCACATCCCCCGTAGGGGCGGACCCATGTGTCCGCCCGTGGCACGGTGCGGGATGGGACGGTTTCGATAAAACGGTACATGTCAGTCAACGGAAGTATGGGCCGCCGTGGGCGGCGGCCCGTACGGCGTTGATTGGGACGTGTCAATTGTCGATGGGCGGGTCGCCGGGGACGGCGACCCCTACGGCGGTGTTCGGAACGGGTCAATAGACGCAACGCGGGCCGCCAAGAGTGGCGGCCCCTACAAGGTACGTTGACAGACCGGTTCCGATAAATCGCGCCCGCCCCCCGTCTCGGAGCCCCCTCCTCGTAGGAGGGGGGCAGGGGGGCAGCGAGCGTTGGATGACAGAGCGGTTCCGATAAAACGAATCCGCCCAAATTACGCCGTAGGGGCCGCCACTCCTGACGGCCCGCGTTGCGATGACCACCAATATTGGTTGAATGGGATAACATTCCCTACTCCCCGTAGGGGCGGACCCATGTGTCCGCCCGTGGCTACGTTGCGGGACGGGAACGGATCCGATAAAACGGTACATGTCGGTCAACGAAAAAGGGCCGCTGTGGGCAGCGGCCCGTACGGCGTTGGTCGGGGACGGGTCGATAGACGCAACGCGGGCCGCCAAGAGTGGCGGCCCCTACAGGGCGCGTTGTCGGAACGGTTCCGGTAAATCGCACCGCCCTCGACGCGTTAGCCCCTCCTACGGAGGGGACAGCCGCGAAGCGGCAGGGGTGGTGACGCGGCGGCGGGGGCGGGCGGGTGGGGAATATAAAGAATGCGGCGCAAGCCGCAACCTTTTGCCCGCCGCCGCGCGGACCCTTACGGCGCTGCGCGCCACCTCCCCCGAGGGGGAGGTAAAGGGCGGGTTCTAAACCCGCCCCTGTGAAAAATACTTATAAATACTAAAAAGTACTTGACAAATCACTGATTTTGTGGTATAATACGCTTAGTCGGGGAAAAACGGTTTATTTGATCTCCGATACTGTCAGCATGTTGGCGGGGAGGCCGGTTTCGGCGATGACGATGTCGGTGATCTTGGCCACGGCGGCCTGGTCGAGGCCGCCCTCGGCGGCGACGGTGACGCTGACGCGCTCGTCGGTGAGGTAGACCACGCAGTCGATGAAGCCCTTGGCTTTTATTTTGCTCTCGATCTCCGCCTCCTTCACCGCCCGGTCGGCAAGCTGGGTCATGGCTTTCAACGCCCCGTCCACCGTCTCCTGGCTGGCTCCGTCCGCGCCGGCCACGGCGGAGAGGGTGGCGGCGGCCTCGTCACGGGCCTCGCCGCGCTTTAGGCGCACGTCGGCGAAATACTCGGCCAGGAGCTGGGCGGCGCTGGCGGAAGCGTCGGCGTCGTCCTGCGTATCCTTCCCCGCCACGGTGTAGTAGAGCCCCGCGCCGCCCTCGTCCACCGTCCCCCCGGCGGGCTTGGTGGCGGCGGGACCTGTTTCGGCGGGGTCGGTGACCTTCTCCTTGTCCCCGGAGACGGACGCCTCCTCCACCTGCTTGTTGTACGACCAGTTGAGGTACACGGCGGCGCAGATGAACAGCATGACGGTGAGGATCACCGCGTTTTTCTTGATGGATTTCATAGTTGCCTCCTCCATTTTAAGGGGTCGCCCCCATTTTCACGATCTTGATGGCGTCGCTTCCCAGGCCCGTGGCGGCCCGGACGGCCTCGGTGAGCTCCAGACGCACCTGGGCGCTCCCGGCCCCCTCGGCGCAGATGACGGCCCCCCGGTACGCCGGGTAGCGGTAGGAGATCTCCACCTCGCCGGTCTTGCCGCTGCCCTGGGAGACGGTGACGGTGTCCGTCTCCTCCTCCCAGCGCTCCCCGTCCCGGCTGACGCCGGAATCCCGGGCCAGGACGCGCTCGCCGTCGTCGCCCAGGGTCAAGAGGACCTCCACACGGCCCGCGCCTTCGATCTTGGACAAAATAGCCTCCAGCCGCGCCTCCAGCGCCTCCGGGTCCTCCCGGAGGGCGGGCGTCTCCGGCTGTTCCTGCGCCGTCTCCTCGTTATGCCCCGTGGGGATGAGGAGGATGACGAGGCCGGCCAGGAGGATAAAGAGCACCGCCCGCCGGGCCTTCAACGCCTCCAGAAGCTTATTGAGCTTTTCCTTTACGCGCTTATCCATCGGTCGTTCTCCAGGTCTGCCTCTCCGGGGGGATTCCCAGCTCCGAGGCGATGACGGCGGCCAGGGCGGCGTCGGGCTCCGCGCCAATCTGGCACGATTCCGGCACCCAGAACCCCTCCCCGCTCCACGCGGCGGTGACGGACACATCCGTGAGCGTAAGGCCCAAACCCGCCGCTTTGTCCCATATATATGCTTCGCACTTGTCTTCTATGATCGATCTTGTCTGATTCCTCCCCTCCTCCTGGGCGCGGCGGGCGAAGTCCCGCGCCTCCTGGGTAAAGCCCTCCAGGTCGCCCAGGGGGTCCTCGGCGGAGGGCAGGCGCGCCCCCATCAGCGCCCCCAGGAGGGCAAAGCCGCACACCGCGGCAATGACCTTCTTCCCCATCCCCTCCGGCGCCAGCGCCCGGACGAGGGCGCAGACCAGGGACGTGCCCACAATGGCCAAAAGCCAGGACCGCAAGGCGGAAAGCATTTAGACCCTCCTTTCATAAACCGTTCAGCTTGGCCCCGGAGATGATGGAGACGAGCAGGATCACCGCCTCGGTGCCCGCCAGGGCCAGGGCCATGGCATAAGCGCCGGAGACCGTCTCGATGAGGCCGGTGAGCTTCCTGTCCGCCACGGTGGAGGCCAGGGCCGCCGCGATCTTAAAGAGCACCGACCCCGCCGCCAGCCGCAAAAAGGGCAGGGCGCAGATGGACAGCACCGCCGCCACTCCGAAGGCCCCGGCGGCGGCGCGGATGACGCCCAGGCCCGAGGCCACGGCGTCCGAGGCCTCGGACACCATCCCCCCCACCACCGGCAGGAGGGTGGTAATGGCGGTCTTGGTGAGCTTCACCGCCGCCGCGTCCGCCGAGGAGGCGATGAGCCCCGTGGCGGTGAGATAGACGGTGAAGGCCAGCACAAGGCCGGTGAGGGCGTACTTCACGGCGCTCTTCAGAAGCTTGGCCGGCCCCGCCAGCCCCCCGAAGGCCGCCTCCCCCGCCCCGGCGGCGAGGTAGAGATAGATCATGGGCAGGACCAGCTTCTCCCCCACCGCCATGAGGATATCGAGGAAGAGCATGGACGCGGCGTACTTGGCCGCGCCGGCCATGGCCGCCCCCGACGCCGCCGCGGCGGAGGCCAGCACCGGGAGCATCACCGTGGAGAAGTCGTGTAAGTCATGCACGCACTGGGCCGCCTCGCCGATGAGGGTCCGCACGCCCCCTACGGAGGCCGAGAGGATCACGAAGACGCCCACCAGGTTCACGTAGTCGATGCCCTCGGTGCTCTTCCCCGCCAGAGGCGCGGCCACGGAACAGATCGCCGCGGCGGCCAGCACCGCCACCGCGCCCCCCAGCGCCCCCCGGAAGACCTCCCGGAGGTTGTCCCGGACGGTGTCCAGGACCCGGCCTAAAGCCGCGCCCACGTCCAGGGACTCGTCCACGCTCTGCCCGTCCAGGACCTCCCGGGCCCCGTCGGGCAGGCCGTCCTCCAACGCCTCCAGGCCGAGGAAGCCGTTGTCCGCCGCCAGGGCATGTCCCGCCAGCAGGAGGGCCAGCGCGGCGATGAGAAGTATCCGCGCCGCCGCCCTCATAGAAGCTCCCTCACCGTCTCAAAGACGCCGCGCATCACGGGAAGCGCCGCCCAGAGGGCCGCCGCCGCGCCGGCAAGCTCGGCGGCCGAGGCCGCCGCGCCCATGCCGGAGTCCCGGCAGAGGTCCGCCGTCAGCCTGGAGGCCACGGCCAGGCCCAGGGCCTTGACGAGGGCCGTCAGGGCCGTCTCGGACACGCCGGCGGCGCCGGCCACCTCCTCCACGAAGGCCAGCACCTCCCCGGCGGCGCCCAGGGCCGAGCCCAGCACCACCAGCGCCGCCGCCAGGGCGATGAGCAGGGCCATGGCCGGGGAGTCGCGCTTCAAAACCCCCGCGAACAGCGCCGCCGGCACGCAGACCGCGGCGATCTTCATGAGGACCCCCATATCAAAGCCCGAAGAGGGACTTGATGAGGTCGAAAAGTCCCGATATCTCCCGCACCAGCACCAGCAGGACCACCACAAGCCCCGCGATGGTGGTCATCAGCGCCTGCTCGTCCCGCCCCGACCGGCCCAGGAGGAGGTTTAGCACCGCCACCAGGATCCCCACGGCGGCGATTTTGAAAATAAGGTCAACGTTCATTTGTTTACCCTCACAGGCCTTCCTTAGAGTAAAATCACCGCCGCGAAGAGGCCGGAGACGAGGCCGAAGGCGGCGTGGAGCTTGCCGTCCCGGGCCGACTCCTCCTCGGCGCGCTTCAAAAAGACCTCCAGCCGCCGGCGCACACGGCCGATGGCCTCGGCCTGCTCCCTCACGTCGTAGCGGCCCAGACACAGGCCCAGCTCCGAAAGGCACTGGACCTCCTCCGGCCGCAGGCGCAGCTCCCGGGACTCCCCCACCGCGCCGTGCCAGATGGCGTAAAAGGAGCACCGGCCTATGGCGCTCATGCGCCCGGCGGCCCGGCGGTAAAAACCCCGGACCGCCTCCGGCGCGGACCTCGAGAGCATGTCCAGCACGTCGGCCATGGGCGTCAGGCGGGAACAAATTTCGTTCTCCATAAGCTCCAAAGAGACGATGAGCCCCTCCAGCGCCGCCGCCCGCCGCCGGAGATTAAGCGCCCCCAGCGCCCCCATGGTCCCGGCGGCGGTCACCACCAGCGCCGCCCCCAAAAGGCGTATCACCATGTCCGTTCCCCCTTTGTAAGTTCATAGTCCCGCCGGCCCCGGGCCTCGCGGATGACGATGAGGTTTTCAAAATGCCCGAGAATGTCCCGGTAGAGCGGGCGGCTCTTGAGGTCGGATACCGTGGCGGCGTGGGCGGTGGCCATAAGCTCCACGCCGCAATTGGCGGCGTATTCGATGGCCCGGACGTCCTCGGCGGCGGTGATCTCGTCCAGGGCGATGACCTGAGGGTTCATGGTCCGCAGGAGCATCATCACCGCCTCCGCCTTGGGGCAGGCGTCCAGCACGTCCGTCCGGGGCCCCACGTCCAGCTCCGGCGCGCCGGCCCGCAGGGCGGCGATCTCCCCTCGCTCGTCGCACAGCCCCACCCGGACCCCCGGGCCCGCGGCGCTCCCGCCGGAGATCCTTCGCACCAGCTCCCGCAACAGCGTGGTCTTGCCCCCGCCGGGCGGGGAGACGATGAGGGTGGACCGGGGGATCCCCGCCCGGTAGAGGGCGGGCAGGAGCCCGTCGGCGATGCCCCGGACCTCCCGGGCGATGCGGATGCAGGCGGAGGACAGATGGGAAAAGCCGGAGATTTCGCCGTCGGCCAGGATGACCGACCCGCACAGCCCCACCCGGACCCCGCCCCGGCAGGGGATGAACCCGCGCCGCACCGTCTCCCGGGCGGCGTGGGCCGACGCGCCGGTGGCGATCTCCACCAGCAGCCGCAGGTCCTCCCCGGTCACCCGGTCCCCGCCCAGCGGCACCTCCCCCTCCGGCAGCACCGCCGCCACACACGAACCCGCCCGGACCCGCAGCTCCGTCGCCGACCGCTTGTCCGCCGCCGGCAGGCGCAGCGCCCGCTCCCGCAGTCTCCCCGGCAGCAGCCCCGCCGCCGCCTCAAACCTCTCCGCCTCGTCCACGCCGACCCCTCCCGCTTTTGTTGACTGGTCCACTCTATGCGGGGTTGTCCGGGGGTAGAACGGGGAAGGGAGAATAAAAAAACGCCCCCGAAGGGGGCGGGAGACGGGCGGGTTTAGAACCCCGCCCCTACAGTTTTGAATTGTGTTCAATCTACGACGTAGTGGCCGCCGTCCAGGTTGGCCCCCATTGCAAGGTTCGGATTGCCCCCGATAAACGCCGTAGGGGCCGCCGTCCCCGGCGACCCGCGTTGCGATGATTTCCGGCGTTGGTTGAAATGGGATAACTTTCCCTATTCCCCGTAGGGGCGGACCCATGTGTCCGCCCGTGGTACGTTCCATGATGGGGACGGTCCCGATTAAACGGTACGAGCCGGTTGTCGGGGGCATGGGCCGCTGTGGGCAGCGGCCCGTACGGCGGTGGTCGGGACGTGTCAATTGTCGATGGGCGGGTCGCCGGGGACGGCGACCCCTACGGCGGTGATTGGGACGGGTCAATAGACGAAAGGCGGGCCGCCAGGAGTGGCGGCCCCTACATGGTGTGTTGTCGGAACGGTTCCAATAATTCGCGCCCGTCTCCGTCCCAGGGCCCCCTCCTCGTAGGAGGGGGGCAGGGGGGGCAGCGAGCGTGGGATGACAGAGCGGTTCCGATAAAACGAATCCGCCCCAATTACGCCGTAGGGGCCGCCACTCTTGGCGGCCCGCGTTGCGATGATTTCCGGCGTTGGTTGAAATGGGATTACATTTCATATTTCCCGTAGGGGCGGACCCATGTGTCCGCCCGTGCGCGGTTGCGGGACGGGGGCGGTTTCGATAAAACGGAAAATGGCCGTTATCGGAAGGTGTGGGCCGCCGTGGGCGGCGGCCCGTACGGCGTTGATTTTGGGGCGAGTCAATAGACGAGGGGCGGGTCGCCGGGGACGGCGACCCCTACGGCGGTGGTCGGTGCGGGTCAATAGACGAAAGGCGGGCCGCCAGGAGTGGCGGCCCCTACATGGTGTGTTGTCGGAACGGTTCCAATAATTCGCGCCCGTCTCCGTCCCAGGGCCCCCTCCTCGTAGGAGGGGGGCAGGGGGGCAGCGAGCGTTGGATGACAGAGCGGTTTCGGCAAATCAAAACAGCTCTATTTACACCGTAGGGGCCGCCGTGGGCGGCGGCCCGTACGGCGGTGGTCGGGACGTGTCAATTGTCGATAGGCGGGTCGCCGAGGACGGCGACCCCTACGGCGGATATCGCAAACTGACATAATAGACGCCCCCACCCTGCCCATCGCTGCGCTCGGGCACCCCTCCCGGAGGGAGGGGCTTTGGAGCGGCGGACAGCGTAGGCCTTTTGTTCCGCCAGCCCGGGTCAGGCGTCAAGGCGGACGAGGCGTTTGACGCGTTTATAGAGGGGGAGGGTGACGAGGGAGACGAGGACGGCTTTGATGAGGTTGAAGGGGGCGACGCACAGGGCGGCCATGGTATAGACGGATGTTACGTGGGAGTTGACGGCCTGGGCCATGGAGATGATGGTCTCCAGGGGGACGCCGTAGAGCGTGGCGAAGGCGGGGATGAGGTAGACGGCGTTGAAGAGGCTCCCGAAGGCCGTCATGGCAAGGCCGCCGGTCACGAGGGCGACGACGGCGCGCTTGAAGGTCCGTTTGGTGTTGTAGATGACGGAGGCCGGCAGGACCATGGAGCATCCCACGGCGAAGTTGGCGAAGTCCCCCACGAAGGCGGTGGTGGTGCCCTTCAAAAGGAGCTTGAGCATGATCTTCAGAAACTCGCAGACGACCCCCGCCGTGGGGCCCATGGAGAAGGCGCAGATGAGCACCGGGATCTCGGAGAAGTCCAGCTTATAAAAGTCGGGCGCTATAAAGACCAGGGGGATCTCGAGGTACATGAGTACCCCCGCCAGCGCCGCGAACATGGCCATGTAGGCCACGTAACGGGCCGGGGTGAGCTTCCGGCGGTCCTTCATGAGGAACCGCTCGCACAGCCACGCCACAAGCGCAAGGCCGGCGAACACGCCTACGATCACCAGCACGAAGGAGAGGTTCTCCCGGAAATCGGTCAACAGCTTTTTGAGGTTCATTTGGATGACTCCTTTACAAAAGAATAACGCCTGAACGTTCCGTCCAGGCGCTTCATTCGCGCGAAAGGTCGCGGCAAAAGCCGCCATCTTCTCCCATCCAGACTGTACTGTCGGTACCGGAATCGCACCGGTTCGGCGCTCATGCGCTCGCGGACTTTACCGCCGGTCGGGATTTTCACCCTGCCCTGAAGACGAATCGTATCAAGTTGTGTCCCTATTATAGGCCAAGCGGGGAAAAATTGCAAGTCTTTTTTTCGCGTCCTCCCGGATATGACCGTTTTCTCTCCCCGCCCCTGTGTACTATTATGGTAAACCATTTTTGGGACTACCAAAGCAAAGGGGAAATCGTTTTGACAGGCATGGAACAGGGGAAGGCCAGGACCGGTCTTCGGACGGCGGACAGGGCGAAGTGGGCGGAACTGGGGGTCCGGTTCGTCCTGGGGCTCGTGTTGGGGCGCGTGCGCATTTTAGGGGGGCTCTCCCCCTTTGGGGCGGCGCTGGTGGGATCGTCGGTGCCGGGGATGGAGGGGCTTTCCGCCCTTTTCGGCGTGTGGCTGGGGGCGCTGACGGCGGGGAGCTTCGCCTGGGCCGTGAAGTACATAGCCATCACCGCCATCATCTGGGCGACGCTCCACTTTTTCGCCAAGGCCGCCCCCTGGTGGTTCCCGCTGGCCGTGACCTTCGGAAGCTCCCTCGTCATTGGGGCCGTCTACGTCTGGGACGCCAAGTGGGAAGTCACCGCCGCGGCGGAATGGGTGGTGGAGAGCTTCCTGGCCGCCGGGTGCGTCTACTTTTTCGACGCCGCCCTGGCCCCCTGGTCCCGGGACGCGGACCGGGAGAAGCGGGCGGCCCACTCGGTGAGTTTGGCGGTGCTTTGCTGCGCCCTGCTCATGAGCGCGGCGTCCATCAATTTCCTCGGTGTCCTGGCCCTGGGGCGGGCGGCGGCGGTGCTGGCGGTGATGATGCTGGCCTATCGTGGCGGGGCGGCCTCCGGCTGTATGGCCGGCGCGGTGCTGGGGGCGGCCATGGACCTTGCCCAGGGGGGCGTGCCCTTTTTCACCATGAGCTACGCCCTCTCGGCCCTGCTGGGCGGCGTCTTCTCCAGGACCTCACGGCTTGCCTTCACAATAGCGTGGACCTGCTGCTCGGCCCTGACGGTGATCTGGTTCTGGGGGACCGTCCGGCAAATCTCAGCGCTCTATGAGACCTTCGCCGCCGGCGTCGTTTTCATGCTCCTGCCGGACAGGGCCATGACGCGTCTGGGGCTTCTGATGCCCACGGAGACGCCGGGGTTCGGGCTTTTGAAGGTCCGGGAGTACGCCCGGGACCGGGTGGACCGGTGCGCCGCCGCCTTCAAGGGCCTCTACGACGCCGTCCGCGCCGCCGGGGGCGACGAGACGCGGGAGAGCTTCTCCACCGTCTTCGACCGGGCCGCCGACGCCGTCTGCCGGGACTGTCCCCACGCCGCCCGGTGCTGGCAGGAGCGGTACGTGGATACGGTGGACGTGATGAACCACCTCACCGCCGTGCTGAAAAAGGGCGAAGCCCGGCCCGAGGACCTGCCGGAGCACTTCCTGGCCGCCTGCGACCGGTCGGAGCGGCTTCTGGCCGCTGTCAACGCCGAGGCCAAAACGTACCTCACCCGCCAGCAGTACCGGGCGCGGATCCGGGAGAACCGGGGCGCGGCCTTTGAGCAGTATCACGACGTCTACCGCATCCTCACCGCCCTCTCCCGGGAGCTGGGCGGGGAGCTTACGGTGGAGACGGGGCTGGAGCGCAAGCTCCAGAAATGCCTCCGGGGCCTGGGCATGGAGGCTTCGGCGGCGGTGTTCCGTCTCCCCGGCGGCCGCCTGCGGGCGGAGATCCGGTCCAAGGACCTGAATCTCCTGACCCGGGACGAGACGTGGCTGGAGCGGCTTTCCCAGGTGCTGGGCGTCCGGCTTTGCACCTGGGACACAAAGGACGACGAGCGCCTCGTCCTCCTGGAGGCCGAGCCCCTGGCGGTCCGGGTGGGCGCGGCGGCGGCCAAGCGCGCCGGGGAGGCGGTCTCCGGCGACAGGAGCCTCTTTTTCCGCACGGAGGAGGGCGTCCTCTACGTGCTCCTCTCCGACGGCATGGGCTCGGGTCCCGAGGCGGCGCGGATGTCCGCCGGGGTCCTGGCCGTTCTGGAGCGGTTTTTGAAGGCCGGCGTGGCGCCGGAGACGGCGCTGGGGATCCTCTCCGACCTCATGCTCTTAAAGTCCGACGCGGGGCTGGAGAGCGCCACGGTGGATCTTCTGTCCCTCCACATGTTCACCGGGCAGGCCGTCCTCTACAAGTTCGGCGCCGCGCCCTCCTACCTCGTCCGGGGCAACTCGGTGCGCCGCATCAGCGGCGGGTCCCTGCCCGTAGGGCTGGCCGCGGGGAAAAAGCGCCAGGGCACGCGCCTCACGCTGTCCCCCGGCGCCATGCTCATCATGGCCTCCGACGGCCTGGTCACCGGCCGGGACGACGCCTGGCTGCGCGCCGCCCTCACCGCCGAGGCCGACGAGCGGGACCAGGCCAAGAAGCTCCTCTCCGAGGCCCTGAAGCACGGCGCGGGGAACGACGACAGCACCGTCATTTGCGTGAGGTGCGAGGAGAGGCAATAGGGCCGGAGAGGCGTTGGGGGGCGACCCTTCCGGCGCTTCGCGCCACCTCCCCCAAGGGGGAGGTAAAGGGCGGGTTCTAAGCCCGCCTGCGCCCACTTTTTCCCATCCCGCGTATAATTTTCCTCTCTCCGGGGAAAGATGGTTCCGAGGTGATTGGATGGTCAAGGGCATTTCCCGACGGGTGGTGATGGTGAAGTCGCCGGATCCGGAGATTTTTGACGAGGCGATCTTTATCGTCCGGGAGGGCGCGCTGCGGCGGCCCGGGGTCACCGGCGAGAAGCTGGTCAGCGAGGCCATGAGCGTGGCGCAGACCTACGCCCGCCGGGCCGGGAGGCCGAAGGCTCCCCTTGCCCTGCCGCCCTGGGCCTGGTCGGTGCTGGGCGGGGCCGTCGTGGGGATCGTGTGGTTCCTCACCGCCATCCTTTAAAAGCGCCCGACCGCTGTGGGAAAAACGCCGAATCCGCGCGCGGGCTCTTGAACTTTCTGTCTCCGGATGGTAAAATAAGCTTGACCCCACAGTAACTTTATGGAGTTGAGCTTATGAAAAGGATCATGCTGGTCTTCGGCACGCGCCCGGAGGCCATCAAAATGTGCCCGCTGGTCAATGAGCTGAAGTCCCGCCACGGCGTGGAGACGCTGGTGTGCGTCACCGGCCAGCACCGGGAGATGCTCCGGCAGGTGCTGGACGCCTTCCGGGTGGAGCCGGACTATGACCTGGAGGTGATGAGCCCCGGCCAGACGCTCTTCGACGTGACGGAAAAGGTCCTCACCGGCATGAAACGGGTCCTGGAGGCCGCCCGCCCCGACGTGGTCCTGGTCCACGGGGACACCACCACCACCTTCGCCTCGGCCCTGGCCTGCTTCTATCTGGGCATCCCCGTGGGCCATGTGGAGGCGGGGCTTCGTACATACAACGTGAAGGCCCCCTACCCGGAGGAATTTAACCGCCAGGCGGTGGGCATCGTGGCCGACTACAACTTCGCCCCCACTCCTCTGGCGCGGGACAACCTCCTGCGGGAGGGGAAGCTGCCCCAGTCCATCTGGGTCACCGGCAACACCGCCATCGACGCCCTGGGCACCACCGTGGTCAACGACTTCACTCATCCGGACCTTTCCTGGGCGGAGGGGTCGCGGCTCGTCATCCTCACCGCCCACCGGCGGGAGAATTGGGGCGAGCCCCTGCACCACATCTTCCGCGCCGTCCGCCGTGTGGCGGAGGAGTTCCCGGACGTGAAGGTCCTCTACCCCATCCACTTAAATCCCCTGGTGCGCGAGGCCGCCCGGGAGGAGCTGACCGGCTGTGACCGTGTCCGGCTCATCGAGCCCTTGGACGTGGTGGCCTTCCACAACTTCCTGGCCCGGTCCTACATGATCCTCACCGACTCCGGCGGCATCCAGGAGGAGGCGCCGAGCTTGGGCAAACCCGTCCTCGTCCTCCGGGACGTGACCGAGCGCCCCGAGGGCGTCAAGGCCGGGACCCTGCGGGTCATCGGCGTCAACGAGGACGTGGTCTACCGGGAGTTCAAGGCGCTGCTGACCGACGAGGAGCTCTACAACCGCATGTCCCGGGCGCAAAACCCTTACGGCGACGGCCTCGCCTCCCAGCGGATCGCGGATATCTTGACGAAAGGACGCACAAGCGTGTGATAAAGACGGGAAACGGGCGGGCCTATGTGCCCGCCCGCGTTGTTCGCAGCCGCTCCGTTAACCCACGTTCGCTTCCCCCCTGCCCCCCTCCTACGAGGAGGGGGCGAAAAAAGGTTGCGCCGCTTTGCGGCGCAATTTTTTATAAAGGCGGCGCGAAGCGCCGCAACCTTATTCCCCCGACCCCTTTTTCGGAAAAAGGGGTGCCGCCGCAGCGGCGGGGTATTCGAGCCCGTGGGGCGTACGGATGCTTCCGGTAAACGAAACTTACTGCGTGCGGGCCGCCAGGAGTAGCGGCCCCTACGGCATAATTTGGCCGGATTCGTTTTATCGAAACCGTTCGGACAACGCGCCCTGTAGGGGCCGCCACTCTTGGCGGCCCGCGTTTCGATGACCTCCGGTGTCGGTTGAATTGGATAACCCTCCATATTCCCCGTAGGGGCGGACCCATGTGTCCGCCCGTGGCACGTTGCGGGACAGAAACGGGTTCGATAAAACGGTAAATGGCGGTTATCGGGGGCATGGGCCGCCGTGGGCGGCGGCCCGTACGGCGGTGTTCGGGGCGGGTCGATTGTCGATGGGCGGGTCGCCGGGCTGCGCCCGCAGGCACGTTTCGTAGCGCAACCGCCGCGCAGCGGCGGCTCTTGGCGCGGAGATGACGGCGACCCCTACGGCGGATAACGCAAGCCGGCAAAATTGACGCCCCCACCCTGCCCGTCGCTGCGCTCGGGCACCCCTCCCGGAGGGAGGGGCAAAAAAGGTGCGTTGACGGAACTGGTTCCAATTATTCGTACCCGCCCCCGTCCCGGGCCCCCTCCTCGCAGGAGGGGGGTAGGGGGGAAGCGAGCGTTGCGGTTTTCGGGCCGTTCCGGCAAAGCGGCGCGGTCTTATGCCCCCGCCTTCTCCATGGCGACGACCTCCCCCAGGCGTTCGGGGGCGGTGAAGGCGGAGGGGGAGAGGTTGGTGCGGGAGGCGAGGGGGGTGACGGTGACCGTGTCGGTGACGGTGATGGTGTCGATGTGCTCGGCGCCGAAGGTAAGGTCGCGCTCGATGAGGTAGAGCGTGGCGCCGTCCGCCACCAGGATGTTGTCCTCCCCGGCGGTGATGCCGCCCAGGGGGACGGCGCGGCCCTGGGACAGGGCGTAGAAGCGGTAATGGACGGCGCTGCCGTTTGCTACCCGCACGATGAGCTCCTCCCCGCCGTCGTCGGTGAGGTCCAGGAGGGCGTACTCCGCCAGGCTCTCGGGGCCGGCGTACAGCGCCCCGGTGCGGTCGATGAGCTCCTCAAAGCTCATGGGCTCGAAAAGCGACGTGTCGTCCGCCGGCATCATGAGCAGCGCCTGTCCCGGCTGGGCGTAGCTTTCAAATTTCCCCACTTCCCGCTGGGAGACCGGCTCCTCCGCAACAGTCTCGCCGTTCCAGAGGATCTTGTCCACGGTCTCCTGGCCCATATAGGCGCTGACGCGCCAAAGCTCCCCGCCGCAGTCGTAGAGAAGCGCGTGTTCGGCGCCGATCTCGCCCAGCCTGCGGGTCTGTCCGTCCTCCATGGTCCAGACCTCCCACATGGCGTCGGCCTCGCACGTGCCCGTGCCGGCCAGAAGCTCCGGCTCCCCGTCGCCGGTGAGGTCGAAGAGGGCGTAGCGGGTGAACCAGTCGTCCTCATAGGCTTCCAGATTTTCCGCCAGGACCCGGGCGTAGCCCTCGGGGCTGACGGCCAGGGTCCCGGTATCCGCGCCGCGCAGATACGCCCGGACAGCGGCCACGTTGAGGCGGCGGTTGTCCACCGCGGCCATGAGGTTCCGGGAGATGCGGGTCTCCTGGTTGAAAGTGCCGTTGCCCACGGCGGTGTAGATGCGCGCCACGCGGTAGGCCTCGCCCTCGCCGTCGATATAGTCGATGAGCAGGAGGATGTCGGCCCGCCCGTCGCCGTTGAGGTCCTCAAAGCTCACCGCCGCCACCTTTTTAAAGGTCAGGCCCGTGAGCACGGGGGTGAGCTCGCTGATGGACGTTGTCCCGTCGGCGGTGAAGAAAAAGCGCACGTCCGTAAACTCCTGAGTGGGGGCATAGGAGATGAAGCGCACCTTCCCCAGGCCCACCAGATTCACTTGGAAGCTCTGGTCGGCGATGATGTTCTCACTCTTCAGCGCCACTCCGGCGCCAAAAGCGATGGGCGGGGCCTTCTCCGGGAAGACCGGGCGCGTGACGGTTTCCGGAAGCTCCCAGCGCACGCTCCCGCCGAGAGACCGCAAAAGCCCGGTGTCCGGCGCGTCGCCGGAAAGGCGCACCGCCATCCAGCAGGACCCCAGGTCCGCGACCATCAGCGTCTCGCCGCCGCCCTCGACAAGGGCCAGGGTACGCTCCCCGGCGTCAAAGGAGCGGATGTCCCGCCCCTCCAGGTGGCAGAGGCTCATGTAGTTCATGGTCCCTTTTACGGACCGGATGAGCTCATAGGGCACGCGCTCCCCTTCGGGGCTCAGGAAAGTCCCCTCCAGCCGGAAGGAGCCGTCCTCCTCCACATCGGCGGCGGCGGGGGCGTGGCCGCCGGTGAGGAGCTCCCCGCCCAGGAGCTCCGTCAGCTCCCCGTAGGTGAAGACCTCGCTCCTTTGGGAGACGGTGAGGCCGTACCGGGCCGCCGCCTCCTCCTGGGACGCCTGTCCCCAGACGAACTCGTCCCAGGCCTTGGCCTCGTCCGTCTCGTTGTAGGTCTCCACAAAGAGCACGTCGCCGCTCACCTCGATCGCCGGCGGCTCGTGCTCCGGGCCGCCGGTGGCGGCGGGCTCCGCCAGGCCGAAAAAGCCCGTGGCCGAGGCCGTGATGCCGAAGGCCGCCAGCACGCCCACCGCCGCGGCGGTGAGCAGGAGCTTTTTGACCGAGAAAGCGCGGCGCAGGCGCTTTTCCGGCTTTTTCGGCTCGAAATCCTCCATACGGAACTCATAGGAGGATCGGACATGGGAAAAGGTCTCTTTAAAAAGGTTGCCTGCCATCACACTCTCTCCTCCACAAGCTTGGCCCGCAGCATCGCCCTGGCGCGGGAAAGGCGGGTCGTAACGTTGGACTCCGTCAGCTCCAGGATCCCCGCGATCTCTTTGACGGAGTAGTCCTCGTAGTAAAACAGGTACAGCGGCACCCGGTATTTCTCCGGCAGGGACATCACCGCCGTGAAAAGCCCCAGCTGCTCCTCCGCCTCAAAGGGCACCGACAGCGCCAGCTCCTCCGGGGGCATGGGCGCGCGGCGCTTGGCCGCCCGGGCCAGGTTCCGGCAGTAGTTCAGCGTCACCCGGATCATCCAGCGCTTCACGTGCTCCTCCCCGTGAAAGGGCCCTTTCGCCGTGTAGAGCCGCATCAGCACCTCCTGGACCGCGTCCTCCGCGTCCTCGGGACTGCCGGTGAAGTTCAGCGCCACCCGGTACGCCGTGTCCTTGTATGTCCTGGCGTACCGCTCAAATTCCTCCCTGTCCATCTCCCCCACCTTCCTTCATTCCGGTGTTCGTTCACCTATTATACACCATAAAGACGCGCTTTGTCACAAAATCCGGGGATTTTCGAGAAAAAAAGGGCAAAAAACCGCCCCTCCCGGCGGGAGGGGCGCGAAAAGCGCATTGTTCACCTGTTCAGCATGAGCTTCGCCCGCTCCAGGGCGAAGACGATGAGGGGGATGAGGACGATGTGGAGGATGATGCCGGGGACGGCGTTCAGGACCGCGCCGGCCAGGAAAGCGGAGAACGGGAAGGTGGTGTGCTGAAGACCGGCGAAGACAAACCGGACCGCGCCCCAGACGAGGCGGCCCGCCACCATGGCGGCCAGGAGCGAGACATAGACGGCCCAGGGCTTTTTGGGCAGGAGCTTATAGCCAAGCCCCGCCACGGCGCCGTAGGTCGCCATCTCAAAGGCCATGAAGGCCGCGCCGGGCATGGGCGGCATCCCGAAAATGGCGCTGCGCAAAAGGGGCGCTATGAACCCCACCGCCAGGCCCCAGGGCCAGCCGCAGACGAATCCGCACAGCAGGGCCGGGATGTGCAGGGGCGACAGCGCCGCGCCGATCTCCGGGATCTGGCCCGTCAAAAACGGGAGCACCATGGCCAGCGCCAGGAAGAGGGCGGCATAGACGAGCTTCAGGATGGCGAGCCGCGAGCGGCTCATGGTTTCGGTTTTCATAGGACGACCTCCAAAAAAGTAAAAGGTATCATGGCCCTCTGCCGGGACCGCGATACCTTCCTGATACCGATGTTCGCCGTTTGAAAAGGACGCGCGCGGCGGCTTCTGCCGCTTTCGATCGGCTTCTGCCGGTCGATGGAATTGTACCAGACTTTTCCCCGGCGGTCAAGACTTATATTTGAAATGCTCGTAAATTTTTCGTCCGGCGAGGATGAGAAAATGCAGGATCAGCGCCCCCACCGCGGCGGCGGCGTTGCCGCCTCCCACGGACACGCCGTAGGCGGAGGCCACGTACACCGCGTAGGAGGGCCCTGCCCCCGGCGCTCCCGCGGCCATGGAGGCGTAGTAGGCCACGTCCGCCACCACCAGGAGCGCCAGTCCCAGAAGGAAGGGCTCCATGATGAGGATGGGCCGCTCCACCGCGGCCATCATCACCGTCTGGGCCGCCAGAGACAGGAAGAAGAACACGGACGCCATGTGAAGGGCGCCGCGAAAGAGCATATCGTCCGCAAACATCAAAACGCCGGGCACGGCGAAGAAGAAAACGGCAATGAGCGCCGCCGACACGCCGGGCCTCCGGTCCGTAAACGATTTGATCATCCGTTCTCCTCCCTCTCTATCCGCTTTATTCCCCGCTCCACCTTGGACCGGGGGCTCATGATCTCCCGCCCGCAGCCAAGGCAGGTGAGCTTGAAATCCGCGCCGACTCTCGTGACCCGCCACTCCGTCGAACCGCAGGGGTGGGGCTTTTTCATGACGAGCTTATCGCCCACTCTCACGTCCATCGTTCTCCCCCTTTATGGCGTCCCAGTATTGCTTGGCCTGCCGCTCCACCTTGTTGTCGCCGTATTCGTAGTAGTGAGCGTCCTTGAGCGTGTCGGGCAGATACTGCTGCTTTACCCAGTGGTTTGGGAAATTATGGGGGTAGAGATACCCCTGCTCCCGCTCAAAGCCCGTGCCGTCGGCGTGGACGTTCTGGAGCTCGCGGGGGATGGGGCCGGCCTTCCCGGCGTTCACGTCGGCGAAAGCGCGGTCAATGGCCTCCACCACGGAGTTGGACTTGGGCGCGGTGGCCAGGAGGATCACCGCCTGGGCCAAAGGCAGTCTGGCCTCCGGCATCCCCAGCTGGAGGGCCGAGTCCACGCAGGCTTTCACGATGGCCGCCGCCTGGGGGTAGGCCATGCCGATGTCCTCGCTGGCGGAGCAGAGAATCCGCCGGCACGCCCCCGCCAGGTCCCCGGCGCTCAGCGCCCGGGCCAGGTAGTGGAGCGCCGCGTCCACATCCGACCCCCGCAGGGACTTCATGAGGGCGGAAACGGAGTCGAAATGCTGGTCCCCGTCCCGGTCGTAGCGCATGGCGTTCTTCTGGGCCACGGTTTTGGCGTCCTCTAAAGTGATTTGAAGTTTCCCGTCCTCTCCTCTCGCCGCGGCGGTGAAGAGAAGCTCCACGGCGTTGACGCTCTTGCGCACGTCCCCGCCGGAGGAGGCGGCGATGTGCTCCAAAACGCCCTCCCCGATGTCCGCCTCGCCGAAGCGCTCGGCGGCAATCTTCGCCGCCCGCTTCACGGCGCACAGCACATCCTCGGCGGTGAGCTCCTTGAACTCAAAGACGGTGGAGCGGCTTAAAACCGCGTTGTACACGTAAAAATAGGGGTTCTCCGTGGTGGAGGCGATGAGGGTGATCTTCCCGTTCTCGATGAACTCCAGAAGGCTCTGCTGCTGTTTTTTGTTGAAATACTGGATCTCGTCGAGATAGAGAAGCACGCCGTTGGGCACGAGGAACGTGTCGAGCTCGGCGATAATGTCCTTAATGTCCTGCAGGGACGCCGTGGTGGCGTTGAGCCGCCGCAGCTCCCGCTTCGTCTCCCGCGCGATGATGTTGGCCACGGTTGTCTTGCCGGAGCCGGAGGGGCCGTAGAAAATCATGTTGGGGATCTGGCCGGAGGCGATGATGCGCCGGAGAAGGCCGTTTTCCCCCAGAATATGCTTTTGCCCGTAGACCTCGTCCAGGGTCTGGGGCCGTATCTCGTCCGCCAGGGGCCTATACATGGTCACAGCTCCTCTCCCACCGGCGGCAGATACCAGCGCCGCCGAAATTCCTGAATATCCGCCCGCGTCAGCTCATCTAAAAGCAGCAGCGCCGCCGCGTGGGCGTCGCTCCCCGCCCGGTGGTGGTCCAGGGCGATGTCCAAATATGTACAAAGCGTATTGAGCTTCTTGTCCGGCAAAAAGGGATAGCACCGCCGCGCCAGCTGGCAGGTACACACGTACGGGGCCTCGGGCTTCCAGAAGATGCCGTAATGCCCCAGGCACTTGCTCAAAACCCCCATGTCGAAGGGCGCGTTGTGGGCGACAAGCGTCCCGGTGTCGAAGACGGGCCGGAGCGCCCGCCACACCTCCGGGAAGGCGGGGGCCTCCGCGGCGGCCTCCGGGGTGATGCCGGTGAGGCGCACGTTGAAGGAGCTGAAGAACGTCTCCGGGTTTATGAGCGTGTCGTACTCCCAGACGATTTGGCCTGCCTCCACCACGGAGACGCCAATGGCGCTCATCCGGTCGTTGCGGAAATTGGGCGTCTCCACGTCAAAGACCACAAACCGCTCCATGCCCTCACCTCTTTCTCTTCCCCGCATTATATCATTATCTTCCCGCGGTTGCAAGTCTCCGAGAGATGTGTTATACTGGGAAAAAACTCGAAAAAGGTCGTGAACCCATGGACAAAGCCACATCGGACGAGATCGTCGCGCGGTTGGAAAAGGCATACCCCCTGGCATCGTGTACCCTGGACTACGACGACGCCTACCATCTGCTGGTCAGCGTGCGTCTGGCCGCCCAGTGTACCGACGCCCGTGTCAACGAGGTCACCCCGGCGCTCTTTGAGCGCTTTCCCACGGTGAAGGATATGGCCCAGGCGGACGTTGCGGAGGTAGAGCAGTACATCCGCTCCTGCGGCTTTTACCACGGCAAGGCCCGGGACATCGTCAACGCCGCCATCATGATCGAGACGCGGTTTTCCGGACGCGTCCCGGACAACATGGACGACCTCCTCAAGCTCCCCGGCGTGGGCCGCAAGAGCGCCAATCTCATCCTGGGCGACGTCTACAACGCCCCCGGCGCCGTGGTGGTGGACACCCACTGCATCCGCATCACCAACCTCTTAGGCTACGTGGACACCAAAGACCCGGCCAAGATCGAGCCCA
The DNA here is from genome assembly GCA_947632175.1 of uncultured Oscillospiraceae bacterium. Lineage (GTDB taxonomy): Bacteria > Bacillota > Clostridia > Oscillospirales > Oscillospiraceae > RUG626. The sequence continues at coordinate 110,685 of CANROC010000001.1, forward strand.
TCCTGCGCGCGATCCTCCCCCCGGACAAGTCAAGCGACTTCTGCCACCGGATGGTCCTCCACGGCCGCGCCGTCTGCGTGGCCCGCCGCCCCCAGTGCGAATCCTGCGTCCTGGCGGACCTGTGCCGCCATTACAACAAACAAAATGAGGAGGAAACGGTATGAAAAAACGGATTTTTGCCCTAATTTTGGCCCTGACGCTGCTTCTGTCCATGTCCCTGACCGCCGGCGCGACGGGACACGTCATGGAGTGCCGCCTGGGAGGGACGTACTTCAACAGTCTCGGCGAGGCGCTGAAGGTCTACAGGGAGGGGGACGTCATCGAGCTTCTGGTGGAGCTCCACAAATGCTGCCAACTGGCGCCCAATGACGGCGAGATCCGCGTCCGGGGCGTGAACGGCGTGCAGGTGTATGACGATCTCTTTACCGTAGGCGTCCACCAGGAGTTTCAGCACCGGGTAGAGGGGGACGTCCACATCTTTCAGTGTGTTGACCTCATACCCGACCCCTCCTGGCCGGAGGTGACGGTGGAGGAGGGCACCGTGCCCTACGGCAGTATGCACGTAACGGACGCTTACTCCTGGCCGGGGGACACCGTCCGGGTGGAGGTGTCCCCGTACCCCGGCTGTGAGCTTGCGTCTTTCACGGTGCTGGACAGCGAGTTTAACGTAATCCCCTCCTGGCCGGCGGAGAAGGCCGACTGCGGCAGCTTCGTGACTTATGAGTTCGTCCTCCCGGCGGAGCGCCTGCCCGTGAAGATCTACGCCGCCATCCGCCCCGCGGGCTGGACGGACGAGGACTGCCCCAGTGAACACTTCACCGACGTGGAGGAGGACGCCTGGTATCACCTGGCGGTGGACGAGCTGGTGACGCGGGGGGTCCTCAACGGCCGGACGCTTCACACCATTGAGCCCCACGGGACGCTGACCCGCGCCGAGGCGGTGACCATCCTCCACCGGCTCATGAACTGCCCCGAGACGGCCTACGCTCCCGTCTACACCGACGTGCCGGAGGGCGCGTGGTATACCGACGCCGTCCTGTGGGCGACCGCCGAGGGCGTTGTCAACGGCGTGGGCAACGGCCGCTTCGCCCCGGACGACCCGCTGACCTGGGAACAGCTCTTGGTCATGCTCCTGCGCCTCTCCGGCGAGGAGTACGATTTCTTCCGCCTCGACACCGAGGAGGCCGTGCGGGCCGGCGAGGTCAGCGCCTACGCCGCTGACGCTCTCACCTGGGCGCTGGACAACGGCATCTACGCTGACGACCCCATCCACGGCCACGCTGTCCCCACCCGCGCCGAAACCGCCGTCACCGTCTACCTCTACCTCCAAAGCCGCGCCGGGTGAAAAAGGTATGCGGTTTCGCCGCATTCTTCGATTTCCCCAGGCGGCCCGTTTCGCAAGGTCCCCAAACTTGCCGCAGCGTTTTTCCGTTTTATCGAAACCGGTCCGTCACGCAACGTGCCACGGGCGGACACATGGCTCCGCCCCTACGGGGGATATGGGAGGTTATACCATTCAACCGACATGGGAGGTCATCGCAACGCGGGCCGCCAGGAGTGGCGGCCCCTACGGCGTAATTGGAACGGGTTCGATTTGTCGAAACCGCTCTGTCATCCAACGCTCGCTTCCCCCCTGCCCCCCTCCTACGAGGAGGGGGCCCTGAGACGGAGACGGGCGCGAATTTTCGAAACGTTTCCCATACCTTACCCTGTAGGGGCCGCCACTCCTGGCGGCCCGCACGCAGCACATCCGGTTTCTCGAAAGCGTCCGTTACGCTCCACGGGCTCGAATACCCCGCCGCCGCCGCCGCGGCGGCACCCCTTTTTCCGAAAAAGGGGGCAGGGGGATTCGAGCCCCCTTCCTTCGTCCCCCCGTCCCCGCCGCGCGGGCAAATCAAAGCCTGCGCCGCAGGCGCAACCTTTTTCGCCCCCTCCTCGTAGGAGGGGGGGCAGGGGGGCAGCGAGCGTTGGACATGAGAGCGGTCCCGATGAACGCACCCACCCCCTGCCCCCTCCCAAAGGGAGGGACTCTTTTTCGCTCTATTTCCCCCTCAGCCTCTCCGCCAATTCCTCGTCCGGGGCGGCTATGACCGTGCGATAGGTGTGGTAGATGACCATGCCGGGCCTCCCGCCGGCGGGCTTTTTGAGGTGGCGGACCTCGGTGACGTCCACGGGGACCTTGTCCGCGCCGCGGCCCTGGGAGTAGAGGGCGGCGAGGGAGGCGGCCTCCCGGACGGTCTGCTCGTCCGGGGCCTTGCCCTCGCAGGAGATGACCACGTGGGCGCCGTGGAGCTTGGAGGCGTGGAGCCACAGGTCCGTCTTGGCGCTGTCCCGGAGGGACAGGGCGTCGTTCTGGGCGTTGTTCCGGCCCACACGGATGAGAAAGCCGGCGGTGGAGCGAAAGCGCATAGGCTGGCTGGGCTGGCGCTTGGGCTGTCCCCGCTTAATGGGGGCGCGCAGATACCCGCCCTCCGTCAGCTCCTGGCGGATGTCCGCAAGGTCCCGCTCCGTCTCGGCCCGGTCCAGCTCCTCCAGGACACTCTCGAGGTACGCAAGCTCCCCCTCCCCGGCGGCGATCTGCTCCGTGAGATGCGCCCGGGCGCTCTTGGCGCGGGCGTAGTCCTTATAATATTTGGCGGCATTCTGCTGTGGCGTCTTCAGGGGATCCAGGGCGACGCGGCGGACGCCGCCCTCCGGGGCGTAGAAGTCCTCCGCCGCAAGCTCCGTCTGGCCCTTTTTCATGGCGTAGAGGTTGGCGGTGATGAGGTCGCCGCACTCCCGGTACCAGTCGCGCTTTTCCGTATCCGCAAGCTCCCGGCGCTGGGCCTCCAGCTTGCGCGTAAGGCGCTCCCGGGCGTTTTTCACGGTCCTCAAAAGCTCCCGCGCCCGCTGGCGGCGGCGGTCCTGGGCGTCCTTCCGGGCGTAAAAGGCGTCCAGCAGCGCCGAAAAGCTCTCAAGCTCCGTGCAAACGTACCCCGCCCCGTACTGGGTAAGGGCCAGCCAGCTGTAGTCCAGCGGCTCCCCGTCCGGGCCGGCGACCATGGAGGGAACGGTCTGGCCGCCGTTCACCCGGTCCCGCGCCGCTGTAAGCTCCCGCGTCAGCGCCGCGCCGCCGTCCCTTTCCCGGATCTCAAAGACCCGCGGGGACACGTCGCCGTAAGCCCGGTGGCAAAGCTCCCGGGCCGTCAGGGGCGAGAAGCCCAGAAACGCCCCCAGGAGGCACCGGTCCGCCTCCCGGTCGGCCTCGAAGCCAGCCACGGCGGCGGCCACGTCCCCGTCGGACATGGCCAGGAGGTCCGCTTTCTCCTGCATGGGCGGCAGGCGGTAGCGCATCCCCGGCAGGACCGCCCGCTTCTCCTCCGCCGAGCCCACCCGGTAGAGGCAGTCGGTGATCACGCCCTCCCCGTCGGTGAGGATGACGTTGGCGGTGCGGCCCATGAGCTCCAGAATAAGCCCCCGCTCCTCCCCCTCCCCGAAGAGCCCGGGGGCGGCGAGGCGCATCGTGAGCACCCGGTCCGTGGCCGGCTGGGCCACCTCCAGAACGCGCGCGCCGATGAGGTGCTTGCGCAGGAGCATACAGAACATGGGCGGCTCCTGGGGCTTGTCGATGGCGGCCTCGGTAAAGTAGACCCGGGGCGCGCCGGCGGCGCCGCCGATCATCAGGTCCCGGCGGCGCTCCCCCTTGACGGTGAGGACCACCGCCCCCCGGGCGGGCTGTTGGATCTTCTCGATCTTCGCCCCGGTGAGCTCCGCCGCCAGCTCCCGGGCCAGGCCCTTTAAGAATAACGCGTCAAATCCCATGGCCGTCCTCCAAAGCCGCGGCGAAGAGCTCGTTCAACCGCTCCCGCCGCCCTTTTAAGTAAAGATACCCGAACACCGCCTCCAGCGCCGTGGCGGCGTGGTACTCCTGCAAGGTGGCCCCGTGGGGGATGGCGTGGGTCTTGGCGTTGCGGCCCCGCTTGTAGACCGCCGCCTCCTCCTCGGTAAAGAGCGGCAGGAGCCTCGCCGCCGCCGCGGCCTGGGCCGGGGCCTGCACCAGCGCCACCGTGGCCCGGTGGAGCCCGTGGTTCGTCTCCCGCCCCCGGGAGACGAGCCACGTCCGCGCCATCAGCTCATAGACCGCGTCCCCCAGATGCGCCAGGGCCAGGGAGGAGAGATTTTGAAGCTGTGTGTCCGTCAGTTCGGCTGTAAAATAGTCCATAGAAAGCACCTCAATGTAGTCTGTGGCAATTTTACCATAATCCTTCGGAAAATTCCACTCCATATCTTCTCTTTGACCATTGAACTTGCGAAAAAAAGGCTCTATAATGTGTCGTATGCGACGTTTCATGGTAGCAAGCTACATTTTAATACTAATATCTATTTAAAAGAAGACACCGAGCGGCGAGGATTTTTCGTGTCAGGCAAGGAAGACGCCGCAGGGAATACTGTATGTATTCCCAAGGCGGCTGACGCAGCATGGCGCGAAAAAGGCCGTCGCGAATGGCTTGTTTTAATTAGATATTAGTATAAGGAGGTGACAGATACGGAAACATGCGAACAACCCCCGCGTCTGGGGCCCAAGCTGAAGGTCATTTCCAACAGCTTCCGGCGCATCGCCGACGAGAGCACCCAGGAGCTGGGCATCACGGGGATGCAGTCCTTCCTGCTGGGGTATCTCAGCCGGCAAACGGGCACGCCCCCCTGCCAACACGACATCGAGGAGCGCTTCAACATCAAGCACCCCACCGCCACGGGGCTTCTGGCGCGGCTTTGCGAAAAGGGCTATGTCAGCTTTGCCTCCGACGAGTACGACGGGCGCTTGAAGCGCATCGTCATCACAGAGTCCGGTATCAACGCCGCCGAGCGGACCAAGGCGCGGCTGGACGACATGGAGGCGCGGCTGACCTCCAACTTCACCCCCCAGGAGCTGGAGACGCTCCACGCCCTCCTGGATAAGCTGGTGTCCAACGCCAGAGCCGACGGCAGACGCCGTCAGGAAGGAGACTGAACGCTTTGATCAAACGACTCTCCCGGTGCGTCCGGGAATACACACTGGCCGCCATTATGGCCCCCGTCACCATGATCGGCGAGGTGGCCATGGAGGTCACCATCCCCAAGGTGATGTCCAAGCTCTACGACTACGGCATCGAGCTGGGGAACATGCGGGTGGTGCTGGTCCAGTCGGCGCTGCTCATTTTATGCGCCCTGTGCTCCCTTTTCTTCGGCGTGGCCTCGGCGGCCTTCGCCACCAAGGCCGGCACCGGCTTTGCCAGGAACCTCCGGCACGATATGTACTACCGGGTCCAGGACTTCAGCTTTTCCAACATCGACAAATTCTCCACCGCCTCCATCGTCACGCGCCTTACCTCGGACGTGGCCAATCTCCAGATGACCTTCCAGATGATGATCCGTATGGCCATCCGGGCCCCCATGACCATGATCCTGGCCTTCATCTCCGCCCTTTCCGTGTCGGTGAAGCTGAGCCTCGTCTACTGCGTGGCCATGCCCATCCTCATCACGGCGCTGGTGTGCCTGGTGCCCATGGTCCACAAGATCTTCGACCGCGTCTTCCGCACCTACGACAAGCTGAACAACACCGTCCAGGAGAACGTCCACGGCATCCGCGTGGTGAAGAGCTTCGTCCGGGAGGAGAAAGAGACGGAGAAGTTCACCGAGACCTCCGGCTCCATCTACCGGGATTTCTGCAAGGCCGAGAAGATCCTGGCCCTCAATAACCCCATCATGCAGACCTGCGTCTACGGGTGCATCCTGGCCATCTCCTGGTTCGGCGCGAAGATGGTGGTGGCCTCCGGCAACATCCCGGAAAACGGCCTCACCACCGGCCAGCTCAGCGAGATGTTCACCTACACCACTCAGGTCCTCTCCTCCCTCATGATGCTCTCCATGGTCTACGTCATGATGATCATGTCCCGCGCGCCTCTGCGGCGTACCTATGAGGTGCTGGTGGAGGAGCCGGACCTTGTGAGCCCCGCCAATGCCGTCACTCAGGTCCCCGACGGGTCCATCGACTTTGAGAACGTGAGCTTCAAGTATTCCGCCAAGGCCAAGAACATGGCCCTCCGGGACGTGGACCTCCACATCCCCGCCGGCGCCACCGTGGGCATTTTGGGCGGCACCGGCTCCAGCAAATCCACTCTCGTCCAGCTCATCCCCCGGCTCTACGACGTGACCGAGGGGACGCTGAAGGTCGGCGGCGTGGACGTGCGGGACTACGACCTGGAGGCCCTGCGGGACAGCGTTGCCATGGTCCTCCAGAAAAACGAGCTCTTCTCCGGCACTATCAAGGAGAACCTCCGCTGGGGCGACCCGGAGGCCACGGATGAGGAGCTTATGCACGCCTGCCGTCTCGCCTGCGCCGACGAGTTCATCCAGGGCTTCCCGGATGGATACGACACCTACATCGAGCAGGGCGGCACCAACGTCTCCGGCGGTCAGAAGCAGCGGCTGTGCATCGCCCGGGCGCTTTTGAAAAAGCCCAAGATCCTGATCCTGGACGACTCCACCTCCGCCGTGGACACCAAGACGGACGCCATGATCCGTCAGGCCTTCCGGGAGGAGATCCCCGGCACGACGAAGCTCATCATCGCCCAGCGTGTGGCCAGCGTCCAGGACGCGGACATCATCCTCATCATGGACGGCGGCGCCATTGCCGCCATGGGCACCCACGAGGAGCTTTTGAAGACCTCCCCCATCTACCAGGAGGTCTATTCTTCCCAGGTGAAAGGAGGCGAGGACTGATGGCGCCCATTCGACCCCGCGGCGACGGCCGTAAGGCCCGCAACCCCAAGAAGACCATGCTGAGACTGCTCAGCTACATGAAGAAGTACATCCCCATCCTCGTCATCGTCCTTGTCTGCATCGTCGTCACCGCCTACGCCCAGACCCGCACCTCCACGGCCCTGGGGGATCTGGTGGACAACTACATCCTCCCCATGGTGGCCTCGGGGAGCACGGATTTCGGGCCCCTGGCCAAATTCCTGGTGCAGGTGGCCGCGGTGCTGGTGGTCGGCGTCTTCTGCGCGTGGCTCTATAACTTCCTGATGGTCCCCGTGGCCCAGGGCACTCAAAAGGTCATCCGGGACGAGATGTTCACCAAGATGCAAAAGCTCCCCTTGCGCTACTTCGACCAGAACACCGCCGGCAACATCATGTCCCGCTACACCAGCGACATCGACACTCTCCGCCAGATGGTATCCCAGGCCATCCCCCAGTGCGCCGCGTCCATCATCACCTTGGTGGTGGTGTCGGTGAACCTCATCCGCACCTCCTGGATCCTGTGCATCGTCATGGTCTTCACCGTGGCGGTCATCACCTGGGTCACCAAGGTCGTGGTGAGCCGGTCCGGGAAATACTTCCTGGAACAGCAGCACGCCCTGGGCCGCGTCAACGGCTTTGTGGAGGAGATGATCAACGGCCAGCGGGTGGTGAAGGTCTTCAACCACGAGCACGCCTGCGAGCGGGAATTTGACGAGCTCAACGGCGAGCTTCAGCGCAACGCCTACACCGCCGGCGTCTACGCCAACGCCATGGGCCCCATCAACAACAACCTCGGCTACATCCAGTACGCCATTCTCGCCGTGGTGGGCGGCGTCCTGGCGGTGACCAGCGGCGGCTCGGCGCTGAGCCTGGGCAAGCTCATGACCTTCATGATCCTCTCCCGCAGCTTCAACATGCCCATCGCCCAGATCAGCAACCAGATCAACGCCATCGTCCTGGCTCTCGCCGGCGCGGAGCGCATCTTCGACCTCATGGACCAGGAGCCCGAGACGGACGAGGGCTACGTCACTCTGGTCAACGCCAACATCGCCCCCGATGGCACCGTCACCGAATCGGAAAAGCGCACCGGCCACTGGGCCTGGAAGCACCCCCACCAGGCAGACGGCACCGTTACCTATACGGAGCTCAAGGGCGACATCGTCATGGACCGGGTGGACTTCAGCTACGTGCCGGATAAGCAGATCCTCCACGACATCAGCCTCTACGCCAAGCCCGGCCAGAAGCTGGCCTTCGTGGGCGCCACCGGCGCGGGGAAGACAACCATCACCAACCTCATCAACCGCTTCTACGACATCGAGGACGGCAAGATCCGCTACGACGGCATCAACATCAACAAAATAAAGAAGGCCGACCTGCGCCGTTCCCTGGGTATGGTCCTCCAGGACGTGAACCTCTTCACCGGCACGGTGATGGACAACATCCGCTACGGCAAGCTGGATGCCACGGACGAGGAGTGCATCGAGGCGGCGAAGCTGGCCAACGCCCACGACTTTATCACCCGCCTGCCCGAGGGGTACGACACCATGCTGACCAATAACGGCGCCCGCCTCAGTCAGGGCCAGCGCCAGCTCATAAGTATCGCCCGCGCCGCCGTGGCGGACCCCCCGGTGATGATCCTGGACGAGGCCACCAGCTCCATCGACACCCGCACCGAGGCCTTAGTGCAGCGCGGCATGGACCGCCTCATGGAGGGCCGCACCGTCTTCGTCATCGCCCACCGCCTTTCTACCGTCATGAACTCCAACGCCATCATCGTCCTCGACCACGGCCGCATCATCGAGCGCGGCACCCACGACCAGCTCATCGCCCAAAAGGGCACCTACTACCAGCTCTACACGGGAGCGTTCGAGCTGGAGTAACTGGCTTGAAAGGGCGAAGCCCTTTCAAGGCCAAAAGGAACGTGCGGAAAGCCCCTCGCGAAAGGTCTGCGGACCTTTCGCGAGGGGTTTTGTCCGTTTTCTTCCGATGTGCGTATTTTACCACAAAATAAGTAATTTGTCAAGTATTATTTTAGTATTTTGAAGTATTTTTTGTAGGGGCGGGTTCCAAACCCGCCCGTCCCCCCGTCCCCGCCGCGCGGGCAAATCAAAGAATGCGCCGCAAAGCGGCGCAAACCTTTTTCGCCCCCTCCTCGTAGGAGGGGGGCAGGGGGGCAGCGAGCGTTGGGACAGCACGGCCCCGGCAAATCGAACCGGCTCCATTTACGCCGTACGGGCCGCCACTCCTGGCGGCCCGCGTTCCGATAACCTCCCATGTCGGTTAAATGGGATGACTTTCCCCATCCCCCGTAGGGGCGGACCCATGTGTCCGCCCGTGCCCACGTTGCGGAACCGTACCCGCCCCGCCTCCTTTTGACCTTGCATTTTTCCCACAACGTGGTATACTTTAGAAAGAACAGGAGGCGAGAGGATGCTGGCGGATTACCACATGCACTGTCTGCCCTATTCCCCCGACGCGCAGGTGTCCATGGCGGACCTCTTTCAGGGGGCCTTGGACAAGGGCATGACCCACGTGTGCCTCACGAGCCACATGGAAAACTGCGTGCAGGACCCCAACTTTGAGGGCCAGTTCCCGCCCTTTCGGGAGTGGGACGCGCTTTTTGCCGAGTTTGAGGCGGCCAAGCGCACATTTGCCGGGAAGCTGGATCTGCGTTTAGGCGCGGAGATCGGCGCGCCCCACTATCTCCCGGAGGAGGGGCGAAGGCTCTATGCCCACCCCGGTCTTGACTTCGTCATCGGCTCCATCCACAATCTCCGGAACGCGCCGGACTTCTACTTCTATGAGTACCCCAGCTTCGAGGCGGTGCGGCGGGACGTGGAGACGTACCTGGACGAGTACCTGGCGCTGGCCGGGGCGGGGCTGTGCGACGTGCTGGGGCACATCGGCTACATGCAGCGCTACATGGCCCGGCAGGGCACCGGCTTCGACATCATGCTCTATGAAGACCGCCTGCGGGCCATTTTCCGGACGTGTATCGACCGGGGCGTTGGCATTGAGGTCAACACCTCCGGCCTGCGGGACGCCCTTGGCGACTTCATCCCCCAGCCGGCGGCGCTGAAGCTCTACCGCGACATGGGCGGCGAACTCATCACCGCCGGGTCCGACGCCCACCGGGCCCAGGACGCCGGCCAGGGCATCCGGGAGGCGTACGCGCTTCTGAAAAGCCTCGGGTTCCGTTACGTCTGCCTTTACAAGGACCACAAACCCGAATTTGTACGGATATAAGGAGGAATTTTCCATGACTATCGCGCTTGGCTGTGACCACGGCGGCTATGATCTCATGCAGAAGGTGAAGGCGCATCTGGAGGAGCTGGGGCACAGCACCGTCAACTTCGGCACCTTCTCCAAGGACAGCTGCCACTACCCGGAGTTCGGCGCCAAGGCCGCCCACGCCGTAGCGGATGGGCGGTGCGACCTGGGGGTCGTCGTCTGCACCACCGGCATCGGCATCTCCATCGCCGCCAACAAGGTCCCGGGCATCCGGTGCGCCCTGTGCTCGGACTGCTACTCCGCCGAGATGACCCGCCGCCACAACAACGCCAATATGCTGGCCCTGGGGGCCAACGTGGTGGGCGAGGGGCTGGCGTTGAAGATCGTGGACACCTTCCTCAGCCACGAGTTTGAGGGCGGCCGCCACGCCACGCGGGTGGGCATGATCGCCGCCATCGAGCGCGGGGAGCTTTGATGGAGCGTCCCGTCCGCATCTACCGCAGCCGCAAGCCGGTGAAGACGGCGCTCACCGTCCTCTTCGCCCTCCTAGCGGTGCTGATCGTCCTGGCGGTGGCCATCTTCTTCGGCTTCAAGCGGTACATCGTCTACACCTCCGAGGGCGTGAAGCTGGAGGTTCCCTGGCTCACCGAGCCCGCGCAGACGGAGCCCCCCGCCCCCGAGGGCGGAGAGGATACGCCGTGAGACGGGCGCTTTCGGCGTGCCTGGCGCTGTGCCTGGTCCTCGGCTCCTGCGCCGCCCAAAAGCGCGAGGGGACCTTTTTCGCCATGGACACGGTGATGGACCTCACCGTCTACGGCGATGAGGTCCTCATCGCGGACACCGAGGCGCTCATCCGGGACCTGGAGCAAAGGCTCTCCGTCACCCACCCCGGCAGCGAGATCTACGCCCTCAACGAGGCGGGCACGGCGGCGCTTTCCGAGGACACGGAGGCCCTTTTGCGCCGCGCGCTGGAAATCTGCGCCCTCACCGACGGGGCGCTGGACATCACCGTCTACCCCGTGGTCCGGGCCTGGGGCTTCACCACCGGCGCGTACCGTGTGCCGGGGGAGGAGGAGCTCGCGGCGCTCCTGGAAAAGGTGGACTATACGAAAATCACCGATCTCACCCTCCCGGAGGGCGTCCTTGTGGACCTGGGGGCCGTGGCCAAGGGCTATGCCGCCGACCGCGCGGCGGCCCTCTGGCGGGAGCGGGGCGTGGAAAGCGGCCTCATGAACCTGGGCGGGAACGTCTACGCCCTGGGCGTGAAGCCCGGTGGCGATCCCTGGCGCGTGGGCCTGCGGGACCCCTTTTCGAAGGCGACCCTGGCCGCCCTGGAGGTCACGGACAGCGCCGTGGTCACCTCCGGCGGGTACGAGCGGTACTTTGAGGAGGACGGCGTCCGCTACCACCACATCATCGACCCCGCCTCCGGCACTCCCGCCCGGAGCGGCCTTGCCTCCGTCACCGTCGTGGGCGCGGATGGGACCTTGTGCGACGGGCTCAGCACCGCCTTTTTCGTGATGGGCCTGGACCGGGCCAGCGCGCTCTGGCGGACGCTGGAGGGCGTGGAGGCGGTGTTCGTCACCGAGGAGCGGGAAATTTTCATCACCGAGGGGCTGGAGGGGCGCTTTCAGCCCATGAACGACTACAAAAACGCGGAAATCAAGGTGATTCGACGTGGCTAAGACGAGAACATGGATCCTAATCATCCTCGCGATCCTCGTGCTCTCCCTGGCCGCGTCGGTCTATCTCCTGACGCGCCGGCCCGACGGGCGCGTGGCGCGCATCTACGTGGACGGGGAGCTTATACGGGAGATCGACCTCGACGCCCTCGCCGCGCCGGAGCGGTTCACCGTCGCCACGGACCGGGGGGAGAACGTCGTTTTAGCCGAACCGGGCCGGATACGGGTAGAGAGCGCCGACTGCCCGGACCAGGTGTGCGTCCGCGCCGGCTGGCTGTCCGATTCCGCGACGCCCATCGTGTGCCTGCCCCACCGGCTGGTCATCGAGCTTGCCGGAGAGACGGGCTTGGACGCGGAGGTGGGCTGATGAGCGCCAAACGTCTCGCCCGGGACGGCATCTTCGCCGCCGTGGCCACGGTCATCTTCATGGTGGAGCTGCGCCTTCCGGAGCTTGCTCCCATCCCCGGCGTGAAGCTGGGCCTTGCCAACATCGTGACGCTGGCGGCGCTCTATCTCATGGGTCCGGCGGACGCGGCGGGGGTCCTGTGTACCCGCATCGTCCTGGGCGGCGTCTTTGCCGGGAACCTCATGGCCGTGGCGTACAGCGCCGCCGGCGGCGCGGCGGCCTATCTGACGGCGCTGCTGATGCGAAAACTGGTGACGGAGAAGCAAATTTGGGTATCGTCCGTCTTCATGGCCCTGGCCCACGGCCTCGGGCAAATGGCGGCGGCGGTACTCCTCACCGCCACACCGGGCCTTGCGGTGTATCTGCCGCCCATGCTGGCCGCCGGCGTGGTCACGGGAACGCTCACCGGCTTCGCCGCCCAGTTCGCGGTGAGCCGATTGAAGCCCATTTTGAGGAAATGACATGGAAAACGAAGCCCTTTTGAAAAACCGCCTCACGGAGCTTGCAAGCCGCGCCTGGGGACGGGGGACCTGGGTCTTTTCGGAGTTTCTGACCCTGGCCGAGCAGGATACGCTCCTGCGCCTGCGGCCGGAGTGCCCCTTCACCCTCTGGGGCGGCCTTCCCTCCTCGGAGCGGAAGGTGGCGTGCTTCGGCTCGGAGGCGCTTTGCGGCTACATAGAGCCGCCGCCCCTTGCGTGCCTGCGCATCGAGCCGGTGCAGCAGAAATTCGCCGACGCCCTGAGCCACCGGGACTTTCTCGGCTCCCTCATGGCCCTGGGCATCCGCCGGGAGCTTCTGGGGGACATCGAGATCGCGGACAACGTGGGGTACCTCTTCTGCCTTGACTCCATCGCCCCTTACATCGCGGAGAACCTGGCCTCCGTCCGGCGCACCACGGTGCGCTGTGTCCCCTCCGCCCCGCCGGAAAAGCTGTCCTCTCCCCCGCCGGTCACGGAGCTCGTCGTCGCCTCGGAGCGCTTGGACGCCGCCGTGGCGGCGGTCTACCGCCTCTCCCGCGCCCAGGCCCAGGAGCTCATCGAAAAGGAGCAGGTCTTCATCTCCGGCCGCCTCGCCCTCTCCCCCTCCGCCGCCCTCCCGGAGGGCGCCCTCGTCTCCGTCCGCCACCACGGCCGTTTCCAATACGAGGGCATCTCCCGCTCAACCAAAAAAGGCCGCCTCCGCATCCTCGTCCGCATCTGGGCGTAAACGGAAAGCGCGGATAATAAAATTTGCGCCGCTCCGCGGCGCATCCTTTTTAAGCCCCCTCCTCGTAGGAGGGGGGCAGGGGGGGAAGCGAGCGTTGGATGACTGCGCAGTTATCGAAACCTTCGATCCCTCAGTCTCGCTTCGCTCGACAGCTCCCTTTACGAAAGGGAGCCAACGCAACCCGGAAGCTTTCCGAAAAAGGGAAGGCGACCCTTCCGGCGCTTCGCGCCACCTCCCCCAGGGGGGAGGTTATTAAGCTCCCCCCTGGGGGAGCTGGCACGGCCGCAGGCCGTGACTGAGGGGTTCCCCCGTCCGGGCGGCGCCCCCCTTTACTCCCCCTCCATCTCCTCCCGCAGCCGCATGACCGCCCTCTTCTCCAGCCGCGACACCTGCACCTGGGACACGCCCATTCGCTCCGCCACGCGCTGTTGGGTAAGGCCCCGGAAATACCGAAGCGCGATGACCGCCCGCTCCCGGGGCGGCAAAGCGGCGATGGCCTCGCCCAAAGCCACCCGCTCCAGGACCCGCTCCTCCTGGCCGTCGTCGCCCAAAACCTCCTCCAGCGTGGGCCCGTCGTCCCCGGAAGGCCGCTGGAGGGACTCCGACGGCGCGGTGGCCAGCTCGCAGGCCGCGATGTCCTCCGCCGTCAGCCCCGTCTTCTCCGCAAGCTCCGACACCGTCGGCTCCCGGCCCAGCGCCTGCTCCAGCTTCGCCCGCGCCGCCCGCACGGCCTGGGCCCGCTCCTTCAGGCTCCGGCTCACCTTCACCGCCCCGTCGTCCCGGAGAAACCGCCGGATCTCCCCGGCGATCTTGGGCACGGCGTAGGTGGAAAACTGGGTCCCGAACTCGTCGTCGAACCCCCGGACGGCCTTCAAGAACCCCACGCACCCCAGCTGATAGAGGTCGTCCGGCTCCACGCCCCGTCCGAAAAACCGCCGCGCCACGCTCCAGATGAGCCCGGAATTTTCCCGGATCATCTCCTCCATGGCCCCGTCGTCGCCCGCCCGCGCCGCCTTCAGGGACTTAAGCGTCCCCGCCGTCATCGCGCGTGGTTCCTCCGCGCCACCCGCTTGCGCATAGTCACCGCCGTGCCGGAACCGGGCTTTGAGCGGACCTTCACCGAATCCATGAAGCTCTCCATGATGGTGAAGCCCATGCCGCTCCTGTCCTCCCCGCCGGTGGTGAACAGGGGCTCGCGGGCCTTTTCCACGTCCTCGATGCCCCGGCCCTTGTCCTTGACCTGGACCTCCAGCGTGTCCCCCTCCAGGATGCGCAGGCGCAGCGTCACCGTCCCCAGCCCCTCGGGGTAGCCGTGGACGATGGCGTTTGTCACCGCCTCGGAGACCGCCGTCTTCACGTCATTGAGCTCCGTCAGCGTCATGTCCAGCTGGGCCGCGAAGGCCCCCACCGCCGCCCGGGCGTAGCCCTCGTTCACCGACCGGGACGGAAACTCCATTTTGACACAGTTCTGCTCCTTCATATGTACATCTCCTTGCTAATTATTTCCTTCGATGTGGATCATCCTGTCGATGCCCGAGGCGTCCAGCACCCGCATGGGCTGGTCCGGGACATTGACCACGGTGAGCCGCCCGCCAATGGCCTGGAGCCGCTTATAAAGCCGCAGGATAATGGCGATGCCCGAGGAATCCATGAACTTAAGGCCCTTAAGGTCCAGGACGCACTCCCGGGGCATGGCGGCCTCCAGGCTCTCCTCCAGCTTCCGCGCCGCCTCCCGCGCCCCGTGGTGGTCCAGCTCCCCCGCCAGCGCCACGGTCAGCTTCCCGCCGCGCTCCGTCGTCAACAGCCTCATGCGCTCACTCCCTTTAACAAAAAATACCCGTGTACAAGCTGTACACGGGTATTGTAAATGATTGTCCGCGCGGATGCTGTCGTTATCGGAGACTCTCCAGGGATTTTTCCAGATTTTCTATGAGCGCCCGGAGCTTTTCGGCCTTGTCCCGCTCGGCGTTGACCACCGCCTCCGGGGCGCGGGAGATGAAGGCCTCGTTGGAAAGCTTCCTCATCTGGCCCTCCAAAAAGCCCCGGTTCTTTTTGAGCTCCTTTTCGACCCGCTCCCGCTCGGCCTCCAGATCCACCAGCTCCCGGAGGGGCAGGAACACCCGGGCGGAATGGGTCACCACCGTGACCATGCCCTCCCTGTCGCCGGCCTCGGCGTCGTCCGCGACCTCCACCTCGGAGGCCGAGGCCAGACGCATGATATACGGCGCGCCGGCCCGGAAGGGCTCGGGCGTGGCGGTGGCGATGAGGACCTTGGCCTTCCGGCTGGGCGGCACGTTCATGGCGCTGCGCTGGGACCGAATGGCCCCCACGGCGTCGATGACCTTCTCGAAGTCCGCCTCCTCGGCCTCGAACCGCAGGTCCTCCCGGACCTCCGGGAAGTCCTCGATGATGAGGGCGCTCTTCTCATGGGGCAGGGCCTGATAGATCTCCTCGGTGATATAGGGCATAAAGGGATGGAGGAGCTTGAGAATATCCGTGAGCACATAGAGCAGCACCCGCTGGGCGTTCTCGTCCCCCTGGGCAAGGCGGGGCTTGGCCAGCTCGATGGTCCAGTCGCAGAAGGTGTCCCAGATGAAGTCGTAGATCTTCTGGGCGGCGATGCCCAGCTCAAACCGGTCGAAGTTGTCGTTGACCTCCCCGATGAGGGTATTGAGCTTGGAGAGCACCCACTTGTCGGGAAGCTCCAGCGTCTCCGGGAGAGTCTTGTCCTCCACCGTCAGGTTCATCATCACAAACCGGCTGGCGTTCCAGATCTTGTTGGCGAAGTTGCGCATAGCCTCGCAGCGCTCCACGTAGAAGCGCATGTCGTTTCCTGGCGAGTTGCCGGTGATGATGTTGAACCGCAGAGCGTCCGCGCCGAAGCGGTCGATCATCTCGATGGGGTCCACGCCGTTGCCGGCGGATTTACTCATCTTCTTGCCCTGGGGGTCCCGGATGAGGCCGTGGATGAGCACGGTCTTAAAGGGCTCCTTGTGCATGTGCTCCATGCCGGAGAAGATCATCCGCGCCACCCAGAAGAAAATGATATCGTAGCCCGTCACCAGCACGTCGGTGGGGTAGAAATACGCAAGGTCCTCCGTCTGATCCGGCCATCCCAGCGTGGAGAAGGGCCACAGGGCGGAACTGAACCAGGTGTCCAGCACGTCCGGGTCCCGCTCGATGTTGTGGGAGTGGCACCGCTCGCACTCCGTGGGGTCGGTGCGGCTCACCGTCATGTGGCCGCAGTCGCGGCACGTCCACGCCGGGATCTGGTGCCCCCACCAAAGCTGCCGGGAGATGCACCAGTCGCGCACGTTGCGCATCCAGTTTAGATACGTCTTGGCAAAGCGCTCCGGGACGAATTTGATGGTCCCGTCCTCCACCACCCGAATGGCCTCCTTTGCCAGCGGCTCCATCTTCACGAACCACTGGTCCGAGGCCAGCGGCTCCACGTCGGAGTGGCACCGGTAGCAGGTGCCCACGTTGTGGACGTGGTCCTCGATCTTCACGAGATACCCCTGCTCCTCCAAATCGGCCACGATCGCTTTCCGGGCTTCGTACCGGTCCATCCCGTTATACTTCCCGCCGTTGATGATCCTCCCGTCGCCGTCGATAACAAGGATCTGCTCCAAATTATGCCTCAAACCCACCTCGAAGTCGTTGGGGTCGTGGCAGGGGGTCATCTTCACGCATCCTGTACCGAAGGACTTGTCCACGTACTCGTCGGCCACGATGGGGATCTCCCGGTTCACCAGCGGCAGGATACAGGTCTTGCCCACCAGGTGGGTATACCGCTCGTCCTCCGGGTTCACCGCCACGCCGGAGTCGCCCAGCATCGTCTCCGGGCGCGTGGTGGCCACGGTGACGTAGCCCGAGCCGTCGGTCAGCGGGTAGCGGATGTGCCAGAGCTTCCCCGGCTTCTCCTCGTACTCCACCTCGGCGTCACTAAGGGCCGTGGTGCAGTGGGGACACCAGTTGATGATGCGCTTGCCCTTGTAGATGAGGCCCTTTTCGTAGAGGGAGCAGAACACCTCCCGCACGGCCTTGGAGCACCCCTCGTCCATGGTGAAGCGCTGGCGTTCCCAGTCGCAGGAGGAGCCCAGGGTCTTGAGCTGCTCCACGATCCGGTCGCCGTACTTGTTCTTCCACTCCCAGACCCGGTCTAAGAACTTCTCCCGCCCCAGGTCGAAGCGGGTCAGCCCCTCTTTACGCAGCTGCTCCTCCACCTTGATTTGCGTGGCGATGCCCGCGTGGTCGTAGCCCGGGAGCCACAGGGCGGAATAGCCCTTCATGCGCTTATAGCGGATGAGGATGTCCTGCAAGGTTTCGTCAAAGGCGTGGCCCAGATGGAGCTGGCCCGTGACGTTGGGGGGCGGGATGACGATGGTGAAGGGCTTTTTGGCGGGGTCGCGTTCGGCGTGGAAGTACCCCCCGTCCAGCCACATCTGATAGATGCGCCCCTCCACCGCCTTGGGGTCATACACTTTCGGCAGTTCTTTCATACGTTTCCTTTCCTTTCCGGGGCAACAAAAAATCACCCCAAGCTGATGCTCAGGGCGAATGAAGCTCATCCGCGGTACCACCTGAATTTCCTCCCTCGGGAGGACACTCGCCGCTCTGTAACGGGAGCACCCGTCGGGGACTACCTGTCACCCCCGCAGCTCCGGGACGACCTTTCAGCGGGAACCGTCAAAGCCTCGCACCCCCCGGCTTCTCTCTGCGACGCCCCTCCGCCTACTTCTTCCCCTCACAGCCATTTGCGGTCATTATATGCGGATTTTCAAGCTTTGTCAAGCAAAACTTTTTCCCCGCGGTCCCCCAAAGGGCCCGCCATTCCCCCGGCGGCGGGAAAAGGTTCGCGGCTTCGCCGCATTCTCTATATTCCCCGCCCTCCCTAACCTCCCCCCTGGGGGAGGTGGCGCGAAGCGCCGGAAGGGTCCGCGCCGCGGCGAAAGGTTTGCGGCTTGCGCCGCATTCTTATATTCCCCACCCGCCCGCCCCCGCCGCCGGCTTGCGATATTCGCCGTAGGGGTCGCCGTCCCCGGCGACCCGCCTATCGTTTATTGACCCGCCCCAATCAACGCCGTACGTGCCGCCGCCCACGGCGGCCCTTGCCCCCGATAACCGGGATGTACCGTTTAATCGGAACCGTTCCGTCCCGCAACGTGCCACGGGCGGACACACGGGTCCGCCCCTACGGGAAATAGGGAATGTTATTCCATTTAACCGACATGGGAAATCATCGCAACGCGGGTCGCCGGGGACGGCGACCCCTACGGCGTTTATCGGGGGCAATCCGAACCCTGCAACGCGGGCCGCCAAGAGTGGCGGCCCCTACGGCGTAATTGGGGCGGATTTGTTTTATTGGAACCGCTCTGTCATCCAACGCTCGCTGCCCCCCTGCCCCCCTCCTACGAGGAGGGGGCTCCGAAACGGGGGCGGTTGCGTTTTATCGGAATCGTTCCGTTATCGCAACCTCTTTTGCCCCTCCCTCCGGGAGGGGTGCCCAAGCGCAGCGATGGGCAGGGTGGGGGCGTCTATTTTACCGGCTTGCGTTATCCGCCGTAGGGGTCGCCGTCCCCGGCGACCCGCCCATCGATGATTGACACGTTTCGTACACCGCCGTACGGGCCGCCGCCCACGGCGGCCCTTGCCCCCCGATAACCGCCATGTACCGTCTAATCGGACCCGTTCCCGTCCCGCAACGTGGCACGGGCGGACACATAGGTCCGCCCCTACGGGGGATAGGGAATGTTATCCCATTCAACCGACATGGGAGGTCACCGCAACGCGGGTTGCCGGGGACGGCGGCCCCTACGGCGTTTATCGGAAGCAATCCGAGCCCTGCAACGCGGGCCGCCAGGAGTGGCGGCCCCTACGGCGTAATTGGAACAGGTTCGATTTGCCGGAACCGCTCTGTCATCCCACGTTCGCTTCCCCCCTGCCCCCCTCCTACGAGGAGGGGGCTCCGAGACGGGGGCGGGCGCGAATTTCCGGAACCGTTCCGACAACACACCTTGTAGGGGCCGCCACTCTTGGCGGCCCGCCTTTCGTCTATCGACCCGTTCCGAACGCCGCCGTAGGGGTCGCCGTCCCCGGCGACCCGCCCCTCGTCTATTGACCCGTCCCAATCACCGCCGTACGGGCCGCCGCCCACGGCGGCCCTTGCCCCCCGATAACCGGCATGTACCGTTTTATCGGAACCGTCCCCGTCCCGCACCGTGCCACAGGCGGACACATGGGTCCGCCCCTACGGGGGATGTGAAAGGTTATCCCATTTAACCGACATCGGAGGTCATCGAAACGCGGGCCGCCGGGGACGGCGGCCCCTACGGCGGTGAACGGGGCCGGTTCAAAACAACAACGCGGGCCGCCAGGAGTGGCGGCCCCTACGGCGTTGATGGAACGTAATTGGGAAAATGTAGGGGCGGACCCATGTGTCCGCCCGTCCCCCGTCCCCGCCGCGCGGGGAAATCAAAGAATGCGCCGCAGGCGCAAACCTTTTTAAGCCCCCTCCTCGTAGGAGGGGGGCAGGGGGGCTGCGAGCGTGGGACGAGAGAGCGGGTTCGATGAACGACCCACCTCATCCGGCACCTACGGGCGCCACCTTCCCCGCCCTGCGGGGAAGGCAAAGACGGGGGACGAGGGCTCGAATACCCCGCCGCCGCGGCGGCACCCCTTTTTCCGAAAAAGGGGTCGGGGGAATAAGGTTGCGGCGCTACGCGCCGCCTTTTTAAAGAATGCGCCGCAAAGCGGCGCAAACCTTTCAAAAAGCCCCCTCCTCGTAGGAGGGGGGCAGGGGGGCAGCGAACGTATGATACCAGCGCGGTCCCGATGAACGCGCCGGCCCGGTTGTCTCCCTCATCGCTCCTCCCCGCCGGGGAGCCGCGCCGTCAGGCGGTCGATGGCGGCGGTGAGGCGGGGGACGCGCAGGAGCTTGAAGAGGCGGATCCGGACAAGCTCCAGGGCCGTGCAGGCGAGATACACCCCCAGGGCGGTGAGGAGCGCCAGCGCCACGCACTTCACGCCCCCGTAAGACGGAAAGGTCAGGGTAAGCCGGCCCGTGACGGCCCGGTAGAGCCAGGGGCTGATGTGGATGAGATACACTCCCAGCGCCGCCGGGGCCATAACCTCCACGGCGCGGCGCAGGGGCTTTGCCCGCAGCTCCAGCTTGGAGAAGAAGAGCACCAGCGCCACGCCCTCCAGCAAAACGGTGGGGGACGTGTAGCTCAGCCACCGCCATTCATCCCGCAGGATGCTGACCCAGGTGACGGCCAGGCAGAGAAGATAGAGGAGGGCGGCCCAGCGCTTTTTCAGCTTCTTCAAAAGCTCCGACCGGCGCAGATATCCCCCCACGACGTACAAAAGCGCCAGCCAGATCACGCTGTACCCGCCGCCCAGGTTGTAAATGCGGTTGAGGCTCATGGTCGCCGCCGGCGTCAGGAAGGTGCCGGTGACGCTGAGCGCCAGGACCCCCAGCGCCAGGAGTCCCAGGGACCGTAAGGGCAGGTCCCGGACGCCGGCCTCCAGGAGCGGCATCAGGAGCATCACGCCGAAGTAGGCGGTCATGTACCAGTACTGCCCGGAGATCAGGGGAAAGGCCGCCCACAGCAGCGGGTCCCCGGCCACCTTGGAATGAATGGCCAGACCCAGCAGGGTAAAGCCCAGGGAGTAGAAAGCCGTCTGGAGCCACAGCCCCGCCGCCTTGCCCACGCTGACGCTCCTCCCCGCGCCCACCCAGCCGCTGACCAGCCCGAAGCAGTTCACCGCGCAGTAGGCGGCGCTCTCGGCAAGCCAGGTCATCTCAAAGACCCCCGGCCGCCGGTCCGTCCGGCTGAGGATGGGCAGAAGCATGTGCAGGACCACCACCATGTACATGGAAACGATCCTCAGCGCCTCGATCCCCATATTCCGCTCCGCTCGCGTCCGTTCCATGCGCGCGCCGCCTCCTTTGCGTGTTGTGAAAACCGCTTACACCCCGAAAAAGTCCATGAGTGCCCAGGCGTCCCTGACGATGTAGGCCGCTCCGGCCTGACGCAGCTCCTCCTCCGTGCCGTAGCCGTGGAGGACGCCCACGGTGTCGAGGCCGAGGGCGCGGGCGCCCTCCACGTCGTACTTGCGGTCCCCTACTAAAACGGCGGTTTTGAGGTCTGTGACGGGGAGGGTGTCGATGATATAGCGGAGGACGTCGGCCTTCTCCACCCGCCCCACACTGGCGTCCGAGCCGCCCAGGAAGTCGAAGTATCGGGCAAGGCCGAAGTGGGCCATGACCGTCTCCACGCCGTCCTGGCGCTTGGAGGAGGCGATGACCAGGCACTTGCCGGCGGCGCGAAGCCTCTGAAAAAGCTCCTCCATACCGGGGTAGACGCTGTTTTCGTAAATGCCCTTGGGGAGGTAGTAGCTCAGATAGTACTCCATGATCTCCGGAATACGGTCCTCGGGAACGCCGTAAAAGTTATGAAAAGACCAGCTTAAGGGCGGTCCCACCACCTTTTTGAGCTCGGAATGTGTCTCCGGCTCGATGCCGAAGCGCGTAAGGGCGTAGTGGAAGGCGTTCATGACGCCGGGGGCGGAGTCGGTGACGGTGCCGTCCAGGTCGAAGAGGATGGTGTTATAGTCCGGCATAAGCGAAAAACCTCATTTTTTCGTGATAAAGGGGGCGGCGGCCTTGAGCATCAGGCGTTTTTGGGACCCGTGGAAGTCCACGGTGAGGAGGGCGTCCCCCGGCATCGTTGTGACGGCGACGACGGCGCCCTCGCCGAAGGCCTTGTGGAGGATGACGTCCCCGGCGGAGAGGGTGGGGAGGGTCTTGGGGGACGGAGAGGCCGTTTTCGGGCCCTCCGCGGGGGGTCTCCGGACCCCCTGGGGCGGCCCTCCGAACCCCCTCCGAGGGGTCTCCGAACCCCCTCCGAACCCCCTCCGAGGGGCCTCCTGGAAGGGGCTTTTTTCCCGGCGGCGGTACTCCAGCCACTCCGGGTCCGGCTCCCGGGTGAAGCCCTCGGACCCCATCCGGAGGTCGGCGGGCTTGTCGATGTCCCCCTCCGGGATCTCCTCCACGAAGCGGGAGACGGCGTTGGCGGTGGTGTGACCGAACAAGAGGCGGCGGCGGGCGGCGGTGAGGGTAAGGCGGCGCTTGGCCCTCGTCAGGGCCACGTAGCAAAGGCGGCGCTCCTCCTCCAGGTCCTCCTCGCTGTCGGTGCTCCGGGAGGAGGGGAAGACGTTCTCCTCCATCCCCACCAGGAACACCCAGGGAAACTCCAGGCCCTTGGCCGCGTGGATGGTCATCAGGATAACGCTCTCGCCCTGGGTATCCACGCTGTCAAGGTCGGAGTAGAGGGCGATCTCATCGAGGAACCCGGCGAGAGTGGGCGTCTCGGCGGAGGCGGCGTAGGAGACGATGTTGGACTTAAGCTCCATGATGTTGTCCCGCCGCGCCAACGCCTCGTCGGAGTCGCCCAGGGCCTCCAGGTACCCCGTCTTCTCCAAAAGCGCGTCGTAGAAGTCCTCCAGGGGCAGAGATTCGGAGAGGGTCCGCAGCTCCATGATGAGCGCCAGGAATTTCATAAGCTTCCCGGCGGCGTTTTTGAGCTCCGGGAAGCTCCCTGCGTCGGCGGCGATGTCCAGAATGGGCCGGCGCTGAGCGGCGGCGAGGGCGCGCAGGCGCTCCACGGTGGTGTCGCCGATGCCCCGGGCGGGGGTGTTGACGATGCGCAAAAGCCGCAGGTCGTCAGCGGGGTTGTTGACGACGGCCAAGTAGCTCGTCATGTCCTTGATCTCGGCCCGGTCGAAGAACCGGGTGCCGCCCACCACCTTGTAGGGGATGGCCCGGCGCTTGAAGGCGTACTCCAAGCGGTTGGACTGGACGTTCATCCGGTAGAGGACGGCAAAGTCGCTCCAGCGCATCCCGCCGGCCACGGCGGAGACGATGGAGTCGGCCACAAACTCCGCCTCGGCGTCGTCGCCGTCGCTGACCACGAGCCGCAGCTTCTCCCCGTCCCCGGCGGAGGTCCACAGGTTCTTACCCCGGCGCTCGGCGTTGTGGCGGATGACGGCGTTGGCGGCGTTCAGGATGTGGCCGGTGGAGCGGTAGTTCTGCTCCAGCTTGATGACCCGGGCGTTTTTGAAGCGGTTTTCAAAGCTTAAGATGTTCTCGATGGTGGCGCCCCGGAAGCGGTAGATGGACTGGTCGTCGTCGCCCACCACGCAGATGTTCTCCCGCTCCCCCGCCAGCGTGGCCGCCAGCAGGTACTGGGCGTGGCTGGTGTCCTGGTACTCGTCCACCAGCACGTAGCGGAAGCGCCGCCGCCAATAGTCCCGCTCCTCCGGGTAGTCCCGCAGGAGGAGGACGGTATAGTAGATGAGGTCGTCGAAATCCAGCGCGTCCGCCGCCAAAAGCCGGCGGGCGTACTCGGTGTAGGCCCGGGCTATGTACTTCTGCCGGGGGTCCCAGCCCTTCTCCGCCGCGGCGGCAAAGTCCGCCGGGGACTGGAGCTTGTCCTTGGCGCGGCTGATGGCGGCGAGGACGGACTTGGGCGGGAACTGCTTCTCATCCAGGTTGAGCTCCCGGAGGACCCGCTTCATCACCGCCACGGAGTCCGCGGCGTCGTAGATGGTGAAGTTGGGGGAGATGCCCAGCGCCTCGATGCTTTTGCGCAAAATGCGCACGCAGGCCGAGTGGAAGGTCATGGCCCAGACCTCCCCGGCTCCGGGGCCCAGCTTGCGCTCCAGCCGTGCCTTCAGCTCGTCGGCGGCCTTGTTGGTGAAGGTGATGGCAATGACCCGCCAGGGCTCCACCGGGTCCAGCGCGCAAAGCTCCCGGACCTCCTCCGGCACGGGGCCCGCGCCTTTGGCCTCCGCCTCCAAAAGGGCGAGCTCCGCCTCCCCCATCCCCTCCGGCACCTCGGGACTGTCCGAGCCCCGGCCGTAGCGGATGAGGTTGGCGATGCGGTCGATGAGCACCGTGGTCTTGCCGCTCCCCGCCCCGGCCAGCAGCAGCAGCGGACCCTCGGTGGCCAGGACGGATTTTCTCTGCATGTCGTTGAGGTGGGCAAAGTCCCGCTCGATGACCTGCCTGCGCGCCAGTGCAAAGCGGCGTTCAAATTCGTTTCTCTCCATAGCGTTGCGTTCCGTTTCTGAAAGGTTCCCTGACAGTATACACCGGGCGGGGGGAAATGTAAAGGTGGGAAATGGGGGCGGGTTGTCAGGGCCGCTCTATTTTCCGACGCTCGCTTCCCCCCTGCCCCCCTCCTACGAGGAGGGGGCGAAAAAAGGTTTGCGGCTTCGCCGCATTCTTTGATTTTCCCGCGCGGCGGGGACGGGGGACGAGGGAGGGGGGACGGGCGGGTTTGGAACCCGCCCCTACAGTTTTTGGGATACGTTTCCATTCAAGCCGTACGGGCCGCATCTCCGCGCCAAGAGCCGCCGCTTCGCGGCGGTTGCGCTCCGAAACGCGCCTGCGGGCGCAGGCCCACAGCGGCCCCCGTTGCAGGTTTCGGATTGCTTCCGATGAACGCCGTAGGGGTCGCCGTCTCGGCGACCCGCGTTTCGATGACCTCCGGCGTTGGTTGACTGGGATAACATTCCATATCTTCCGTAGGGGCGGACCCATGTGTCCGCCCGTGCGCGGTTGCGTGACGGGAACGGGTCCGATAAAACGGTACATGCCGGTCAACGAAAAAGGGCCGCTGTGGGCAGCGGCCCGTACGGCGATGATTGGAACGTGTCAATCATCGATAGGCGGGTCGCCGGGGACGGCGACCCCTACGGCGGGAAAAAATAGACGCCCCCACCCTGCCCATCGCTGCGCTCGGGCACCCCTCCCGGAGGGAGGGGCAAAAGAGGTTGCGATATCGGAGCGATTCCGATAAAACGCGCCAGCCTCCGACACGGAGCCCCCTCCTCGTAGGAGGGGGGCAGGGGGGCAGCGAACGTGGGATAACAGACCGGTTCCGACAAATCGAATCCGCCCCAATTACCGCCGTAGGGGTCGCCGTCCCCGGCGACCCGCGTTCCGATGTTGGTTGAATGGGATAACCTCCCATATCCCCCGTAGGGGCGGACCCATGTGTCCGCCCGTGGCACTTGGCGGGACGGGGGCGGGTCCGATAAAACGGTACATGTTTGTCAACCGGGGAAAGGGCCGCCGTGGGCGGCGGCCCGTACGGCGGTGATTGGGACGTGTCAATTTTCGAAAGGCGGGTCGCCGGGGACGGCGACCCCTACGGCGGCGGCGGGGGCGGGCGGGTGGGGAAATCAAAGAATGCGGCGTCAGCCGCAAACCTTTTGCCCGCCGCCGGGGGATAGACGCACCCACCCTGGCCGGCGCTTCGCGCGGCCACCCCTCCCGGAGGGAGGGGCTAAGGAGGGCGCGCAAAGCTTTTGCAAATAAGAGCGCGGGGGCCCGGTGGGGGCCCCCGCTAAAAAGAGGATAAAATGAAAAAGGTGAAATCATGTTGAGGTACTGTCTATTGTACAAATGATTTATTAAGAAAACAACGGAAAAGTTTTTCAAATGTGTGAAATCGGGCTTAAAATTTGCGTCATTTGTCTGTAAAGTTCTGCCACGGCCAGTCGAAGCCCAGCCAGGGGGCGGGGTCGGGGGACGGGGGGAGGGGGGCGGAGAGCATGGCGGAGGGGGCGCCGGCGCCGGTCTCCCCCGCCGGGGCGCGGAAGGTATATTTTTTGCGCCGGAGGGCGCGGCAGACCAGGGCGGCGGCGTCGTCCTCGCGGCCGGCGGGGACGATGAGCTCCCGGATCAGGGCCTCGTCCCCGGCAAGCTCCGCGGCGGCGCAGCACCGGGCGCCGTCGGCCACCACGTAGAAGAGGCCGCCGCCGGAGGCGCGGCACAGGCGGTCCCGGTACTCCACGGCGCGGATGTCCAGGTCGATGTGGGTCCGGCGGTGGAGGAGCTCCTCCCGGAGGGCGGCGTAGCCCCGCACCGTCACGCGGGTGACGGTACCGGAGAGGGGGCGGCCGTCGTCGTCGCGGCGCTCCTCCCGGGCGTAGAAGGTCGTCCGGAAGCCCCGGTCCCGGAAGCGGTCAAAGAAAGCGGGACTCCCGGGGCAGAGGGCGGTGACGCCGGAGACGGCGGCCCGCTCCAGGGCGTTTTCCAGGACCCTTTTCCCGAAGCCCCGGCCCCGGAAGGCCGGGTCCGTGCCCCAGGCGTACAAAAGCTTGCAGGGCGTCCAGCGCCCGTCGCACACCAGGTCCCCCAGCCGGAAGAGGTACGCCGCGCTGACCGGGCGGCCGTTCAGAAGACAGACCGAGGCGGTCCCCGGGGCGTAGAGCGTTTCAAAAAAGCCGTCTATGACCTCATCCGCGTCCCCGAAGGCGGTCTTCCACAGCGCTTTCAGCGCCGGCTCGTCGCCGGGGCGGGATGTTCTCAGTTCCTCCATAGTGTCTCCTTGTCGATCATGCCGCGTTTCCCGGCTCACCGTTCATACGTCTCCGGGCAGAGCTCCCGGATCCTGGCCTGGAGGTTTTTCAGGTCCACGAAGGTCTCCGGCCTGCGCCGGGGGTCCCGCAAAAGGGCCGCCGGGTGGTAGAGGGCCGTCATCCACACGCCGTCCACGTCAAAAAACCGCCCGTGCTCCTGGGATATTTTGAAGTCCGGCTTGATGAGCACCTGGGCGGCGATGCGGCCCAGGCACACCAGGATCTTGGGGCGCACCAGCTCGATCTGCGCCCGGAGCCAGCCAATGCACGCCTCCTGCTCGGTGTTGAGGGGGTCCCGGTTCTTAGGCGGGCGGCACTTGACGATGTTGGCGATGTAAATGTTGCGCCGGCGGTCGAGATCGATGATCTCCAGCATGGTGTCCAGGAGCTGGCCGCCCCGGCCCACGAAGGGCTCGCCCTGCAGGTCCTCGTTCTCCCCCGGGCCCTCGCCCACGAACATGACCCGGGCGTCCCGGACGCCCACGCCGAAGACAGGCTTTGTCCGCGTCTCCCACAGGGCGCACCTCCGGCAGTCCTCCGCCGCCTTTTCCAGCTCTTCCCAGGTCATGAGCGTCTCCCCTTTTCTTTGTTTCTTGAGAAAAAGTATACCATATTTCCGCAAAATTGCAAGAGGCCGGCAAAGTGGTTGAAAAATCCGGCGGGGGACGGTATAATAAACGCATCATGAAGAAGGTGGGTTGTCTATGCTTTCCAACATCCGCATCGCCGACATGGCCGTGGGGGACGATTTTGAGGGGTACTACGTCCTGAAGACCGCCGTGTCCAAGATGTCCTCCAACAACAAGCCGTTCCTGGCCGCCACGCTTACCGACGCCACCGGCGAGATCGACGCCAAGGTCTGGGACTACGCCGGGCCCGTGGGCCAGGGAGACGAGGGGCAGGTCGTCAAGGTGCGCGGCTCGGTCAGCGAGTACCGGGGGGCCCTGCAGGTCACTGTGGACCGTCTGCGGGTGGCGGAGGAGAACGACCCCTATGATCTCTCGGACCTGGTGCCCGTGGCGCCCATCGACTTAGACGGGGCCTTTCTGGAGCTGGAGGGGTTCGTCAACAACCTGGACGACGAGGACTACCGGAAGCTCACGAGGAAGCTCATAAGCGGCCACAAGGAGGCCCTCAGGCGCATCCCGGCGGCCAAGAGCGTCCACCACAGCTTCATCGGGGGACTTCTCATGCACACGCTGAACATGGCGCGCACGGCGGATTTTCTGGCTCAGCTCTACGCCGACACGGTGGACAGGAGCCTGCTCATCGCCGGGGTGTGCCTCCACGACCTGGGCAAGGAGGAGGAGTTTTTATACTCCGCCCTGGGGCTGGTCACCGACTATTCCGTGAAGGGGGAGCTTCTGGGGCACCTGGTCATGGGGGCGCAGGAGGTAGCCGACGCCGCCCGGGAGCTGGGGGTCCCGGAGGAGAAATCCGTGCTCTTACAGCACCTGCTCCTCTCCCACCACGGCGAGCCGGAGTTCGGCGCCGCCGTCCGCCCCATGACCGCCGAGGCGGAGCTTCTGTCCCTCATCGACCGGATCGACAGCCGCATGGAGATCTACCGGGAAAACCTCCCCACCGTGGAGCCGGGGACGTTCACGCAGAGGATCTTCGCGCTGGAGAAGAAGATTTATAGGCATGAGTGAGGCGGGAAGGGGGACCCCTCAGTCGCTTCGCGACAGCTCCCCCGGGGGGAGCTAAAGGGCGGGTTTGGAACCCGCCCCTACATTTTCCAAATTTCCTTCAAATAACGCCGTAGGGGCCGCCACTCCTGGCGGCCCGCGTTTTGATGATTTCCGATGTCGGTTGAATGGGGATTGTTCCCATTCGTGCTGTAGGGGCGGGTTCTAAACCCGCCCGTGCGGGGTCCGATAGACGCCCCCACCCTGCC
This sequence comes from uncultured Oscillospiraceae bacterium, assembly GCA_947632175.1. Classification (GTDB taxonomy): domain Bacteria; phylum Bacillota; class Clostridia; order Oscillospirales; family Oscillospiraceae; genus RUG626. The sequence goes on from CANROC010000001.1 coordinate 139,300, forward strand.
CGTCGCTTCGCTCGGGCACCCCTCCCGGAGGGAGGGGCTTTGGCGCCCCGTTCGTCACGCCTCCGCCGCTTCCTCGCTTCTGGCGACTTGCATCATGATGGCGCACTCCATGCGTTTTTTGAAGAGCTCGCAGCCGTATTGGTAGACGCCGCGGATGGAGCCGGAGGCGTGGTAGGCGTTGGCGGCGCAGCCGCCGGAGCAGTAGAGGCGGGCCCAGCAGTGGTCGCACTCGGGGCGGGCGTAGACGTTGCAGAGCTTAAACTCGTCCCGGAGGGCGGTGTTGGTGACGCCGTCCCAGATGTTGCCCATGAGGTATTTTTCGTCGCCCACGAACTGGTGGCAGGGGTAGAGGTCCCCCCAGGGCGTGACGGCCATGTACTCCGTGCCGGAGCCGCAGCCGGAGATGCGCTTGTAGATGCAAGGGCCGTGGGTAAGGTCGATCATGTAGTGGTAGAAGGTGAAAGGCCGGCCCTCCTTTTCGCGCTTGAGCATCTCCTTCGCCAGGATCTCGTACTGCTCGAAGAGCACGGGGAGGTCCTCCGGCGTCAGGGCGCAGGGGTCGTCGGGGGCGCAGACCACCGGCTCCATGGAAAGCTCGGTGAAGCCGAGGTCGGCGAGGTGGAGGATGTCGTTGGTGAAGTCGGTGTTGTGGTGGGTGTAGGTGCCGCGGACGTAGTAGCTGCGGCCGCCGCGCTTTTTGGCGAAGTCCAGGAACTTGGGGACGACCTTCTCGTAGCTGCCGCGGCCGGCGTAGTCCACGCGGAAGCGGTCATGGACCTCGGGCCGGCCGTCGATGGACATGACCACGTTGTGCATCTCGCGGTTGGCAAAGTCGATGACGTCGTCGTCCACGAGGACGCCGTTGGTGGTGAGTGTGAAGCGGAATTTTTTGTGGTGCTCCGCCTCGATAGACCGGGCGTAGGCCACCAGGTCCTTCACCACCTGCCAGTTCATTAAGGGCTCGCCGCCGAAGAAATCCACCTCCAGGTTCGTGCGGGTCCCGGAGTTCTCCACGAGGAAGTCCAGGGCGCGCTTGCCCACCTCAAAGCTCATGAGGGCGCGCTCCCCGTGGTATTTGCCCTGGGAGGCGAAGCAGTAGGAGCAGTTGAGGTTGCAGGTGTGGGCCACGTGGAGGCACAGGGCCTTCACCACGTTGGAGCGTTTTTTGAAGTCGAAGGCCATGCCGGCGTAGGTGTCCTGGGAGAAGAGCCTGCCGGCGTCCTTGAGGGCCTGGATGTCCGCAAGGCACTCCCGGAGGTCGGCCTCGGTGACGTCGGGGCGGCCGGCGTACTTCTCCAGCATGGCGGACACGATCTCGTCGCCGGTGTGGTCCTCGAAGAGAGCGATCATGTCGTAGGCCACGTCGTCCACCGCGTGGACCGCGCCGGAGTAGACGTCCAGGACGATGTTATAGCCGTTGAGTTTGTACTGATGTATCATAGAATCACCTTAAAAAATACCGCTTGCGTTGCGGCGCAAGCGGTACTGGTTTGCCAAGCTTTTACTTGCTCTTCTTCTCGCAAAGCTGGTTGGCGACGCCGCAGGAGGTCTTGCAGGCGGACTGGCAGGAGGTCTGGCACTCGCCGCAGCCGCCGGTTTGGACGCTGGCCTTGAGGTCGCGGGTCTCAACGGTCTTGATCCTCTTCATGTGGGTAGCTCCCCCTTTCCCAAATTCTTAACGCCACTATCTTACACCATTTTTCCCGGAAGGTCAACACAAAAAATCGACTCCGGGCCGTGTTTGTGGGTAAAATGGAGGGTCCCGGCGCGGGAAAGCGTCGCGAGGACCCCCTCGTCCACCCGTTCGCCGGGGACGAGGCAGGGCACTCCCGGCGGGTAAGCCCAGGCGTACTCCCCGGAGACGCGGCCCAGGGCCTCCCGCGCCGGCAGGAGGCGCCCCGGCGCGGCCATGGCCTCGTGGAGGGGCAGGACCTGCTCCGGCAGGGCGGGCGCGGAGATGGGGACGGTTTGGGGCGGTTCCAGCGTGCCGTCCAGCGCCAGAAGGGCGGTCAGGAGGCGGTCCAGGCTTGCTTTCGTGTCCCCCAGGCCCGTCATGCACAAGGTGAGGGGCCCCCGGGCGTACTCCGGCTCGATGCCGTGCTCCCGCCGGAGGCGCGGGGCTAAAGCTTCCCCGCCGACGAGGAGGAGCTTGGACGGGTCCAGGGCGAAGACGCCCGCGCCGCCGGCGTAGAGGCGGATATTTTGAAGCGCCCGCGCCCCGGCGCGGAAATCCTCGAGAAGCGCACGCCACCGCCGGGCGGCGGCGTCCCCCTCCCGCTCCATGAACCGGACGCATCCCTCAATGGAGGCGCTGAGGAGATAGGAGGGCGAGGAGGTCTGGAGCATCCCCACGGTCCGGCGGACCGCCGCCGGGTCCACAAGGCCGGGGTTTATGTGCAGAAGGGCGGTCTGGGTGAGGGACGGGAGGGTCTTGTGGAGGCTCTGGACCACCAGATCCGCCCCGGCGGCCACGGCGCTGTCCGGGAAGCCCCCGAAGCCCAGGTGCGCCCCGTGGGCCTCGTCCACCAGGAGGGGGACGGACCGGGCGTGGCAGATCTGGGCGATGGCGGGGATGTCGCTGATGACCCCCTCGTAGGTGGGGCTGGTGACGCAGACGAGACCCACGTCGGGATGCGTCTCCAGCGCCGCCGCCACCGCCTCCGGCGTCACCGAGAGGGGGATGCCCAGGGCCGGGTCCGCGGGGGGCGTGAGGTACCGCGTCCGCGCCTTTGTGAGCTCGGCGGCGTGGTACACCGACCGGTGGGAGGCGCGGCACATCAGAAGCTCCCGCCCGTCCCCCAGTACGGCGAGGACCGAGGCCAGGACGCCCAGGGTGCTCCCGTTTACCAGCGCCACGGTCTCTTCAGCGCCCCAAAGCTCCGCCGCCGCCCGCTCCAGGGCGCGGAAATCTTCGGCGGGATCGTTTAAGTCGTCGAAGCCTTCGATCTCCGTGACGTCCCGCTCGCAAAGCCCCGCAAGCCAGGGAAAGGCCGCGGCGTTTCGCTTGTGCCCCGGCATGTGCATGGGGAGGGAGGACAGCGCGTCCAGCTTCTTTAAGATCATGGGCAAGCCTCCTAAAAAAAGCTCTCCCGCTCTTGACAAGCGGGTATGGGGCGGGTATAATGAGAGTGGGCAAGGAAAGAGGGAGCGGCAGAACGCCTTCACCTGACAGCCTGGCCCGAGGATATCGAGTTCTTTATCTTCGCCGCAACAAACTTGTCACAGCAAAGATCAAAGACCGTTCGCTCTTGCTCAGCGGCGGTCTTTATCTTTTACTACCCGGACTTGGACGGTAAATCTGTATCCGTGGTAATGAAAGGTAAATGTAAAATACATCTACGCACCCCCTCCTTTCGGAAAGAGTGGCCAGACCGTCGTTTGTCGGTTCCGGCGCCTGCCGCGCCCTCCGTCCCTTGCGGGACTGGACGTATTATACCCTATGGGGCGAAATTTGTCAACTTTTACTCGCTGAGCGGCGATAAAAAACCGGACGGGTCGAAAGGCCCGTCCGGTTGAGCCTGTCGAAAAAGGCCTGCGGCCTTTTCCGACAAAGGGGAACGTGCGAAAAAGATTTTGGAAATGTCTGCGGACATTTCCAAAATCTTTTTCTGCCGTTTTGCTCCGCGCACGGCCCCTTTGGGGCCGCACACTCCGCAAAACAAAAGGTATTTTTTCCGACGTACATGCCGCCGGAAAAAATGATCGATTTGAGTTTTTTGGCAATCTGAACCGGACGGGTCGAAAGGCCCGTCCGGTTCGTTTTGGATCGCAGTTAGTTGAGGGACGCCATCTTCTTGGTGAGGACCATCTCCCACTGGGTGTCCACGGTGAAGGACTTCATCTGCTCGGTGGTCCAGTCGGACATATCGGCGCCGCGGAGGATGGTGTCGGCCAGGACGTCGGCGTAGGTGTCGCCGGTGCCGGTGTAGTAGACGAGATAGGTGCCGTCGCCCTCCACGTAGACGGCCTCGGTGTCGCCCTCCTTGCGGGCTTCGTCGTAGAACCAGTCGCGCAGCTCCTCGGGCATGTCATAACGGCCGCCGCGGTCCAGAGCGCCGCTGTTGGTCACAAGGTCGCTGTTCTCCTCGTCGGACATGACGGCGGCGAAAGCGTCCTCGCCCTTCTCGGCGCCATTGGCGTAGTCATCCAGGACCTCCTGCGCGATGAGGAGGTTGGCCTCCTTGATCTTCTCGGCCTTCTCGTCCTGATCCTCCGGCTCGGCGCCCTCCTCGAAGACGTCCGTGTCCTCGGGGATGTAACCGTACCGGCCGTTGACGCTGAGGTACTGGTTGTTGTCCCGCTCCAGGAAGTAGAGGACATAGAAGCCGGAACGGCTGTCCTCATCGGTGGAGCCCACCACGGTGTGGTCCCCGGCCTTACGGGAGGCGTCGGTGAGCCAGGTGTAGGCGGCCTTGATCATATCGGAGTTGACATCGGAGCCCTGGAGCTGGGAATAGGTGCTCTCATCGGCGTCGTAGGTGTCAGTGTCCCCGGTATCGGTATCGGTATCCGCGTCGGTGTCATCGGTGTCCGTGTCGGCGTCCTCGGCCTTCTCCGCCTCATGGAGGGAGGCGGCGTAGTCGATGAAGGACTGCTCGTCGGTGAGGGCGGCGTCGAAAGCCTTGGCGTCGGCCTCGGCCTTGGCCATGGCATCCTCCGCGGACATCGTCTCGTCCTCCTCGGTGGAGGTGTCGTCCGTGACGGCGGCGCCGGAGAACCAGTAAGAACGCATGGTGTAGAAGTCCAGGTCATTGGCCTGCTCGGCGTACTTGGCGGTGAGCTCATCGTCCGTGTAGGTGAAGCTGTCCTGCTTGTAGGCGGCGTAGGCGCTGGCGGTGGCCTGGCGCATCAGGTTCTCCCGGAAGACCTTTTCGGTCATGCCCTTGCCGTAGAGCTGGACGAGGTAAGCCTCCAGATCCGGGTAGCCGTAGGTGAGGGCGGTGGTCTTCATGCCCTCCACGGTCTCGTCCACGGCGTCCTTGTCCTCCTGGGACAGGGTGAAGCCGGGGTCGTTGGCGGCGGCGGTGCAGAGCATGGCGACCTGGCGCATGGTCTCCAGGGCCTGCTGCTCAAAATAGTCGGCCCAGGTGGCTTCGTTGCTTTCGTCGCCCATAAGGCCGCACACCTGCTCGTCCAGGGGCGTGCCGGAGGCCGGCAGGATGCCGGTCATGCCCAGCTGGGCATAGTAGGCATAGGTGTTGTAGTGGGTGTTGTACGCCGTGAAATAGTTGAAGTTGAAGTCCGCCGCGGTGAAGTCATAGCCGCCGATGGTCACGGCGGTGGTGGTGTTGTAGAAGAGGTTGGAGCTGAAAAGGACAGCAAATACCACAAGCAGCGCCAGCACAACCACGACGGTGATGACAATGGCGTTGTACCTCTTTCTCTCCTTCAGGGCCTGGGCCTCCTCAGCCCGGCGGATGGCCTTTGCGGAGCTCGGTTCGCTCATGTGAATCATTCCTTTACTACTTTTGTCTTTCCTTACCCAAGCCGTTTGACCGGCTCAGTGCCCTATTATACCCCATAACCCGGCCTGTTGCAAGTTAAATTTGTATGAATATGAAAAATAAAAAGGGGGGAGAGTTTTGAGCAGTCGGATAGACGCCCCCACCCTGGCCGGCGCTTCGCGCGGCCACCCCTCCCGGAGGGAGGGGCCAGCCTGTCGAAAAAGGCCGTTGGCCTTTTCCGACACAGGGGAACGTGCGAAAGATTTCACGTGAATTCTGCGGAATTCACGTGAAATCTTTCTGCTGTCACGCTGCGCGCGCCCCTACGCGGCACACTTGCGTGACACAAGGTATTTTTTCCGACGTACATGCCGCCGGAAAAAATGCTCGATTTGAGTTTTTTGACAAACTGACCACTCCCGGAGGGAGGGGCTTTGGGGGGGCGGGTTATCGATACCGGTCTGTCATCCCACCTTCGCTTCCCCCCTGCCCCCCTCCTACGAGGAGGGGGCTTTTAAAAGGGTTGCGGCTTCGCCGCATTCTTTGATTTGCCCGCGCGGCGGGGACGGGAGACGGGCGGGTTTGGAACCCGCCCCTACAGTTTAAATTGCGCTCAATCAACACTGTACGGGCCGCTGCCCACAGCGGCCCGCGTTGCAGGTTTCGGATTGTCCCCGATAAACGCCGTAGGGGCCGCCACTCCTGGCGGCCCGCGTTGCGATGACCTCCAATGTCGGTTGAATGGGATAACCTCCCACATTCCCCGTAGGGGCGAATACATGGGTCCGCCCGTGCCACGTTGCGTGACGGGAACGGTTCCGATAAAACGGAAATTGGTGGTTATCGGATGGGCGGGCCGCCGTGGGCCTGCGCCCGCAGGCGCGTTTCGTAGCGCAACCGCCGCGAAGCGGCGGCTCTTAGGCCGGAGATGACGGGGGCCCCTACTCCCTCTATGGGGGCCTTCCAAGCCAGTTTAGCCGTGGTACGCGTATTTCGTGCCATTGGCTTGCGGGACGGATTGGGTCCACTGGTGGTCGGTTTGGCGGAGGTAGTCGTCGGTGACGTTGAAGTAGAGGCGGGCGTAATAGAGGCGGGTGGAGCGGTCCGGCTGCCAGCCGGTGAAGATGGGGTCGTTCCAGGTGACGTCCACGGCGTACCAGTCGCCGTCCAGCTCCACCAGGTTCCAGGCGTGCTCCTCCGTGCCGTGGGCAAAGCCGCGGACGGTGAGGCAGGGGATATGGAGGGCGTCCATCATGAGCTGGAAGGTGGTGGCGTAGCCCAGGCAGATGCCCAGGCCCTTCACAAGGAGGCCGTAGGGATTCGCGTTGTCCGGGTCCGGGACGCCTATGGGGCCGGCGGTCAGCTCCGCCGGGTCGTACTCGGCGTGGAACACCAGGTAGTCGTTGACGGCCAGCTCCTTGTCGTAGTCCGTCATGTCCGGGGTGAGGATCTCGGCAAAGACGCGGGTCACCGCGTCGTACACCGCCCGGTTTTTGGGTTGGAGGGACGCGGGGTCCAGCGTCCCCCGGAGGGCGGAGAGGACCTTGTCGTGGTCGTATTCGTACGGGCCGGTGGGGACGGGGTCGGTCTGAGGCGGCTCTGTGTCGGTGGGGTCGGTTTCAGTGGGTTCGGTTTCAATAGGTTCGGTGTCCGCGGGCTCGGTCCGGGCAGGCTCCGTGGGGGCGGGGTCCGTGTCCACGGGTTCGGTGGGCGCGGGCTCGGTCCGGGCAGGCTCCGTGGGAGTGGAATCATCCGGCCCGTCGTCCGGCTCCTCCAGGGCGGCCAGGGGCGTGGCGCAGCTGTCCAGGGACACGGGGGCCGGGGGGTCCTCGGAAAGGGCCGCGTCCAGGGCCGCGTCGGCGGCGTCCCGGTCCCTGAGGATGAAGAGCACGGCGTAGCGCCCGAGGACCCGCACCTGGCCGGCCTGGGCCAGGGCCGCCTCCTCCGGGGCGTAGCCGACGAAGGCCGCCGTGCGGGTCGTGAGGTACTCGGCCATGGGGGCCGGGGCGCTCCCGGCGCTCCCCTCCCCCAGCTCAAAGACGGCGACCTCGCTGGCCAGGGGCCCCACGGGGTAGCAGATGGCGCCGGAGACGACCTCATTTGCCAGCTCCGCCCCCAGGTAGAGGACGGCGTAGGCGGAGAAGACGGAGTCGGCCTCCGTCACATAGTAAAAGTCCGGCCTGTCCGTCTGGCTGAGCACGAGGGCGGCGGCCAGCTCGGCGGCGGTATAGGCGGTGTCCTGCGCGGCGGGCCCGTCCTGTCCGCCCCCGCCGCAGGCGGCGAGAGAGAGCGTCAGGGCCAGGGCCAGGAGCAGGGAGAGAGGTCGTTTCATGAAAGCTCCTTTCATGTTTCCACCTTGACGGGCCGGAGGCTCCGGCCCGTGAGCTCACAGAGAGCGGTGGCGGCGGTGAGCTCGGTGACGCGGGGGAGGAATTTTTCATAGTTTTCCGGCGTCATGGACAGCGTCAGCTCCACGTCCGCGCCGAAGTCGGTTTTCTCAATCTGCGCCCCGAAGCGGGAAAGCTCGGCGCGCAGGCGCTCGTACTGGGGATAGGAGCAGATGAGGGAGACGTCGCAGAGCGTGGTCATCCGCGCCCGCCCCGCCGCCTCCAGCGCCAGGGAGGCGGCCTTGGAGTAGGCCCGCACAAGGCCCCCCGCCCCTAAAAGGATACCGCCGAAGTAGCGGGTCACCACGCAGCAGAAGTCGGAGATGCCCGCCTTGCGGAAGACGTCCAGCACCGGCATTCCGGAGGTGCCGGAGGGCTCGCCGTCGTCGGAGAAGCGTGTGGCGCCTGTAGAGCGCACCGAGTAGGCGTAGACGTTGTGGCTGGCGTCCCAGTGCTTTTCCCGGGTCTCCCGCAGGTGCTCCAGGGCCTGGGCCTCCGTCTCCACGGGCCAGACGCGGCCGATGAAGCGGGAGCGCTTTTCCGTGTATTCGATCTCGCCGAAGCCGGCGGGAAGCAGATAATCGGACATGGCCTCACCCCACGTAGTCCCGGACCGCGGGCCACAGGTCGGGCCTCACGGTGACATCCGCCACGATGCCGGCGTCGGTATAGGCGAGGGCGTGGACCTGGGCCTCCCGGTGGAGGGTATCCAGCAGCGCCCCGGCGGCGTAAGGGAGGGTCAGTGTGACGCGCTTTTGGCCCCGGCCCAGGATCTCCGTGAGCATGGTGAGGAGCCGGTCGGTCCCCTCCCCCGTCTTGGCGGAGATGGCGACGGCGTTGGCTTTGCGGGGGATGCCGGCGGGGTCCGGGCAGAGGTCGGATTTGTTGTAGCAGTCGATGCACGGCGTGCCCTCCGCCCCGAGCTCCGCGATGAGCCGCCGGACCACGTCCACCTGGGCCTCGCGCTCCGGGGAGGAGGCGTCGATGACGTGGATGAGCACGTCGGCGAAGGAGAGCTCCTCCAGTGTGGCCTTGAACGCCTCCACCAGGTGGTGGGGGAGCTTGCGGATGAAGCCCACGGTGTCGGACAGCAGGACCTCGCTGCCGGGGGCTAAAACGAGCTTCCGGGTGGTGGTGTCCAGTGTGTCGAAGAGGCGGTCGTTGGCCTCGATGCCCGCGCCGGTGAGGCGGTTTAAGAGCGTGGACTTCCCGGCGTTGGTGTAGCCCACCAGGGCGACGACGGGGACGCCGTTTTTCTCCCGGGCGCGGCGCTGAGTGGAGCGGACGCGGCGGACGTCCTCCAGCTCCTCCTCTAATTTTTGGATCTTCCGCCGGATGTGGCGGCGGTCCGTCTCCAGCTGCGTCTCGCCGGGGCCGCGGGTACCGATGGGGCTCTTGCCGCCGGAGGCCGTCTGGCGCACAAGGTGCGTCCACATGCCGGTGAGGCGGGGCAGGAGGTAGTTATATTGGGCAAGCTCCACCTGCAAGCGTCCCTCTCTCGTGCGGGCGCGGGTGGCGAAGATGTCCAGGATGAGCTGGGAGCGGTCCAGCACGTGGACGCCCAGGTCCTCTTCCAGCGCCCGCAGCTGGGAGGGAGAGAGCTCGTTGTCGAAGACGGCCAGCGTGCCGTCGTTTGCCTCCAGAAGCTCCTTAACCTCCCGGACCTTGCCCTCGCCGATGAAGCTCCGGGGGTCCGGCGTGCGCTTATTTTGCAGGATTTTTCCCACGCTGACGCCCCCGGCGGTCTCCAAAAGGGCCTCCAGCTCGTCCAGCGTCGTGTCCGTCGATCTCTCGCGCTCCTCCATGCTGTCGGCGCAAAGCCCCACCAGCACGGCGCGCTCCGGTGCGTTGTTCTCCAAGGTACTCTCCATTTCAGGCGTTTTCTGTAGTATAGCACGTGTCGCGCGGGTTGGAAAGGGGGAAAATGGGGGAGGCGGCGCGAAGCGCCGGAAGGGCGCTGTCATCCCACGTTCGCTTCCCCCCTGCCCCCCTCCTACGAGGAGGGGGCTTAAAAAGGGTTGCGCCTGCGGCGCATTCTTTGATTTTCCCGCGCGGCGGGGACGGGGGACGGGCGGACACATGGGTCCGCCCCTACAGTTTCCAAATTTCGTTCCATCACCGCCGTAGGGGCCGCCACTCTTGGCGGCCCGCGTTGTTGTGTCGGACCAGCCCCGTTCAACGCCGTAGGGGTCGCCGTCCCCGGCGACCCGCGTTGCGACAACATCCCATGTTGGTTGAATGGAATAACATTCCCTATTCCCCGTAGGGGCGGACCCATGTGTCCGCCCGTGGCACGTTGCGGAACGAAAACGGTTTCGATAAAACGAAAATTGGTGGTTTTCGGAGGGGCGGGTCGCCGGGGACGGCGACCCCTACGGCGAATAACGCAAACCGGTGAAATAGACGCCCCCACCCTGCCCATCGCTTCGCTCGGGCACCCCTCCCGGAGGGAGGGGCAAAAGAGGTTGCGATAACGGAACGATTCCGATAAATCGCAACTGCCTCCGTCTCAGGGCCCCCTCCTCGTAGGAGGGGGGCAGGGGGGAAGCGAACGTGGGATGACAGAGTGGTTCCGATAATCCGTATCCTTCCCTATTTCGCCGTAGGGGCGGACCCATGTGTCCGCCCGTGCCACGTTGCGGGACGGGAACGGTTCCGATAAAACGGAATATGCCGGTTATCGGGGGCATGGGCCGCCGTGGGCGGCGGCCCGTACGGCGTTGTTCGGATTGTGTCAATTGTCGATGGGCGGGTCGCCCGGGAGGGCGACCCCTACGGCGGGTATGGCAAGCCGGTAAAATGAACACATCCGCCTCCAACCACTTTCCCCGCCGGGTCAATTCCCTACCGCGGCCTGGAGGACGGCGTTGGCGACGGGGGCGGCTTGGGAGGAGCCGGAGCCGGCGTTTTCGATGGCCACGGCGAAGGCGTAGGGGTGGTCCGGGTCGGCCAGGTACCCTGCGAACCAGGCGGTGGGGTTTTCCGCGCCGGTCTCGGCGGTGCCGGATTTGGCGCGGAGGGCGAGGCCGGGGAAGTTGGCCGCGCCGTAGGTGCGGCGGACGCAGTAGTCCATGGCCTTGTCGAGCCTCTCGGCGGTGTCCGGGGACATGAGCTCCTCGAAATCGCCGGTTTTGCCTAAAATCATGGTCAGCGCCGGGGCCGCGCCATTGTGGGCGATGGCGGCGCACAGGCGCGCCATGGCCATGGGGCAGACGAGGTCATGGTACTGCCCCGCGCCGGACCAGGCGAGGTCCAGGCTCCCCGCTTTGGCCGCGTCGTACCGGCCGGCGGCAGTCTTCAGGCCGTCCACATTGTGGCGGGCGGTGAGGCCCAGCTTTTCGGCGTACCGGGCCATGGTCTCCGGGCCCAGCTCCAGGGCCAGGGAGGCGAAGACGCAGTTGCAGGAGGAGGCCAGGGCGTCCTCGATCTTCATGTCCCCGTGGGCCCGGGGGCAGGTAACCTTGCCGCCGCCGACGCTCATCTCGCCGGTGCAGGCAAAGTCCCGGTCGTAGAGGTCGGGCAGGCACTCGATGGCCGCCGTCATCGTCACCAGCTTGAAGGTGGACCCCGGCGTGAGGGCGGCGGAGAGGGCGCGGTTTAAATAGACGCCGGGGAGGCTCTCCACGTCCTCCGGCGGGTCGTCCGGGTCAAAGGTGGGGGTAGAGACGGCGCAGAGGATCTCGCCGGTGGTGTAGTCGATCACCGCCACGGCCCCGGCCCGGTCCCCCAGGGCCTCCAGGGCCGCGCGCTGGAGGCCGGCGTCGATGGACAGGGCCAATGTCCCGCCCTCCCCCGCCGGGTCCCAGAGGCCGTTCAGCAGGTCCCAGCCCAAGATCCGGTCCGCGTGGCGGTAGACGGCGCCGGCGCCGATCTTGTAGCTCCGGTCCCCCACCACGTGGAGCGTGGCGCGGCGGGTGAGCTCATCGGCGGCGTAGGAGGCCGCGCCGTTTTGGGCGGCGTAGAGCGTCTCCCCGTTCCGGTCGGTGACCGTCCCGGCGCGCAGGGAGCCGCTTAAGTAGGCGTCCGGGTTGGAGACGAAGGACGCCCACGCCCCGCCGCGGGTGACGAAGCGGAAGACGAAAACGCCCAGCAGCGCCAGGATCGCAAGCGCCGGGGCCGCGGCCAGCAGGGCCCGGGATTTGACCTTTTTCACGCTTCCTCCTCCCCCTTTCCCCGTCCGCGCCGCTCCGCCGGGGGCGGGGCGGGGACGGTAAAGCTGGCGTCCTGCCGGGCGTCGGCGGCCTTGACGAAGGCCAGGAGCCCCCATGTGGCGATGAGGCTGGACCCGCCCCGGGAGACGAGGGGAAAGGTGACGCCGGTGAAGGGCAGGAGGTCCACGGAGCCGAAGACGTTCAGCGCAAGCTGGGTGAGCATCACCGTCACCGCCGCGCAGGCGGCGATGGCGTAAAAGGTGCTGCGGGCCGAGCCCGCCGCCCGGACGGCGAAGAGCGCCAGCAGGAGCACCGTCAGGACGCACAAAACAGCCGTCACCAGTCCCAGCTCCTCACAGACGACGCCGAAGACCATGTCCGTGTCGGCGGCGAAAATTTTGTAAAGCCGTCCCTGTCCCCCGCCCAGGCCGAAGAGCCCCCCGGAGGCCGCGGCGGCCATGGCGCGGGTCTGCTGGTAGCCGGCGCCGGAGGGGTCGGCCCAGGCGTTCCCCCAGGCGGCGAAGCGCCGGAGGATGTAAGGCCGCGCCGTCACCGCCAGAAAGGCCCCGAAACCCGCCCCGGCCAGGGACAGCACCACCGTGGCGAAGCTCCCGGAGCGCATGAAGGCGATGACGATGTAAGTGACGAAGAAGACCGCCGCCGTGCCGAAGTCGCTCATGGCCGCCAGACACAGCACCGTGGCGGCGGCGAAGCCCACGAAGAGGAGGAGGTTCCGGCGGGTAAAGAGCCTGTCCAGCGTGGCCGCGCCGGCGAAGATGAAGCATATCTTCACAAATTCCGAGGGCTGGAAAGAGATGCCCGCCACCTCCAGCCAGTTTTTCGCGCCGAAGATGCTCTTGGCGGTGAGGAGGTTCACGAGCAAAAGAGCGATGCCGGCGGCGGCCATGGGGACGCTGAGCTTCCGGGCCCTGCCCAGGTCGCGCAGATACGTGCCGATGAGGAAGTAGAGGACAAGGCCGGCGGCCAAAAGGGCCAGCTCCTTCCAGAGGGCGCCGGGGTCGGAGGTGGCGCACACGCCGAAGCCCACCGACGTCAACATAAACGCCAGCGTCTCCACCTCAAAGCCCGTGCGGCGCAGGGCGCGGGTGACGGCGTAGCTGCCCCAGAGGAGCGCCAGAAGCCCCCCGAAGGCCGCCGCCACCGACGCTCCCGCGCCGGTGAGGAGGTGCTGGGCCGCCACCAGGGCCACGAAGGCGGTGAGCAGGAGGACGCTGACGGTACTGTGGAGCCCTGCGCGGCCGTCCCGCCGGGCCTGGGCGCGGTCCCGCTCCTCCCGGGCCGTGGCGGCGTGGAAAACGCACTTGGCCCCGCCGAAAATGAGGGCGTCGCCGGTGCGCACCGGCGCGGGACCGGTAAGGGGCTTGCCCCGGAGCTTCACGCCGGTTTTGGAGCCCAGGTCCTGGACGGTCCAGTGCCCCGCGCTGTCCCGCAGGAGGGCGGCGTGGGTCCGGGAGACAGATTTGTAGGGCAGGACCACGTCGGCGGACCGGGCCCGACCCACGATGTTCTCCCAGTTGGAAAGCTCCACCCGCGTGCCATTGCCAAGCTCCAGCCACCCCCAGACCTCCGCCGCCCGGTGGGCGGTGAGCAGAGAGGCGGCGCACCGCAGCAATATAACAGCCCCCAGCGCGGGGATCAGATACCGTGTGGCGGATAAGAGCATGGTGGGTCACCTCCGGGAGTGTGTGGAGTGGGTAGTGTGGACGGGCGGGGCGCGGGAGTTCGGGGGGTATACGCGTCGTCCGACGCTCGCTTCCCCCCTGCCCCCCTCCTACGAGGAGGGGGCGAAAAAGGTTTGCGCCTGCGGCGCATTCTTAGATTTGCCCGCGCGGCGGGGACGGGGGACGGGCGGGTTTGGAACCCGCCCCTACAGTTTTAAATTGCGTACAATCAACGCCGTACGGGCCGCATCTCCGCGCTAAGAGCCGCCGCTGCGCGGCGGTTGCGCTCCGAAACGCGCCTGCGGGCGCAGGCCCACGGCGGCCCACGTTGCGGTTTCGGATTGCTCCCGATAAACGCCGTAGGGGCCGCCACTCCTGGCGGCCCGCGTTTCGATGACCACCGATGTCGGTTGAATGGGATAACCTTCCACATTCCCTGTAGGGGCGGACCCATGTGTCCGCCCGTGCCCACGTTGCGTGACGAAACGGTTCCGATAAAACGGAAATTGGTGGTCATCGGAGGCATGGGTCGCCGAGACGGCGACCCCTACGGCGGAATTTTAAGCGTGGATGAGCTTCATTTTGGATATTATACCACAACCATCTTGAATTTTAAAGCCCGATGGGATATATTAAGGGGTAGACAAATTGGATGGAGGTTATTTTATGCCTGACAGAGAGTGGCTGGACGCCATGGAGGCGCGGATCCCGCATGGGGGGGTACGGACGCGGTTTGCGCCCAGCCCCACGGGGTATATGCACGTGGGCAATCTGCGCACGGCGCTGTATACCTGGCTCATTGCCCGGCACGCCGGGGGGAAATTCATTTTGCGCATCGAGGACACGGACCAGGGACGGCTCGTGGAGGGGGCGGTGGACGTCATCTACCGGACGCTTGCCGAGTGCGGCCTTGACCATGACGAGGGGCCGGATGTGGGCGGGCCCGTGGGGCCGTACATCCAGACCGAGCGGCGGGGCTTCTATAAGGAATACGCCGAGCTTTTGGTGGAAAAGGGCGCGGCGTACCGGTGCTTTTGCGAGAAGGCCGCCTCCGAGGAGGACACGGGCGACTGGGACCGGGGCGACGACCCCTGCCGCGCCCTCACGCCGGAGGAGGCGGACAAGCGCGCCACCGCCGGGGAGCCCTATGTGATCCGGCAGAAGATGCCCAGGGATGGCTCCACCACCTTCCACGACGCCGTCTACGGCGACATCACCGTGGAGAATAAGGAGCTGGAGGACCAGATCCTGCTCAAGTCCGACGGCCTGCCCACCTACAACTTCGCCAACGTCATCGACGACCACCTGATGGGCATCACCCACGTGGTGCGGGGGGCGGAATATTTAAGCTCCGCGCCCAAGTACAATCTTCTCTACGAAGCCTTCGGCTGGGAGGTGCCCACCTACGTGCACTGCTCCTCCGTCATGGTGACGGACGCCGAGACCGGCGCGGCGCGGAAGATGTCCAAGCGCCACGGCGACCCCAGCTACGAGGACCTGATCGCGCAGGGCTACCTCACCCCGGCGGTGGTAAACTACGTGGCGCTGCTGGGCTGGTCCCCTGGCGGGGAGCGGGAGATTTTCAGTCTTCCGGAGCTTGCGGAGGTCTTCGACCTCCACGGCGTGTCCAAATCCCCGGCGGTCTTCGACCTTCAGAAGCTCACCTACTTCAACGCGGAGTACATCCGGGCCATGGCGCCGGAGGACTTCGCCCGCGCGGCTGAGCCGTGGATCCGCCAGAGCGTGAAGAACCCGTCCGTGGACGTTTCGGCGGTGGCGGCGCTTTTGCAGCAGCGCACGGAGAAGCTCTCGGACATCCCGGAGAAAGTGGACTTCTTCGACGCGGTTTTGGACTATTCCCCGGAGCTTTACATCCACAAAAAGTCCAAGACCGACATCCCCGGCTCCCTGGAGACGCTTCAAAGGCTCCTCCCGGCGCTGGAGGCGGTGGAGTCCTGGGACGACGAGACGCTTTTGAAGCTCCTCACGGACATGGCCGAGGCCCAGGGCGTGAAGAACGCCAAGCTCATGTGGCCCCTGCGCATCGCCCTCACGGGCAAGGCCGTCACCCCCGGCGGCGCGGTGGAGATCGCGCGGATTTTGGGGAAGAGCGAGTGCCTTGCGCGAGTGAAGGCCGCGATTGCCAAGCTTTCATAATTTTTCAAGGTGTAAAACGCCCCTTTTTTACCCAAGCTAGGGCAAAAGGGGTGTTTTTATGTGGTATTCCAAGAAAACCGGACGGCTCATCATCGTCTACGCCCTGGCGGCGGTGGCGGTCATGGGCGGCTTTTTGTGGCGGAGCGAGCGGGAAAAGACCACTCTTCGCCGGACGGTGGCGGTCGGGTACGACCACGCCTTTGTGGAGCTGGCCGACGCCGTGGGGGCGCTGGACGCGTCCCTGCAGAAGACCCTCTGCGCCGCCACGCCCACCATGGTCAGCGACCTGTGCGCCGAGGGCTACGCCC
The DNA here is from genome assembly GCA_947632175.1 of uncultured Oscillospiraceae bacterium. Classification (GTDB taxonomy): domain Bacteria; phylum Bacillota; class Clostridia; order Oscillospirales; family Oscillospiraceae; genus RUG626. The sequence continues at coordinate 155,429 of CANROC010000001.1, forward strand.
ACTGCGCCGCCGCCTCCCAGGCCATCGCCAGCCTCCCCTACGGGAACATCGAGCTGGAGCACACGGCGGCGTTTCTGGCCAAGACTGGCGACTACCTCTCCTACCTGGGCCGCATGGGCGCCCGGGGCGAGGGGCTGGATGAGGAGACCAGAACGGCCCTGACGGCCCTCTCCGACAGCGCCGGACAGGTGGCCGGGACGCTGGCGGACCTGTCCGCGCGGCTCATCGCCGGGGACATCAGCACCGCCGAGCTGGACCGCGCCGAGGACGTCATCGCCGGGGCGGAGGATAAGCTGGTGGACACCGGCTTTGCCGCGAGCTTCAAGGACATGGAAACGGACCTGCCCGAGATGCCCTCCCTCATCTACGACGGGCCCTTCTCCCAGCACATCGAGAGCCTGGAGCCCAAGATGCTCGCCGGCCTTTCGGAGATCGGCGAGGACGAGGCCAAAAGAGCGGGGGCCAAATTCCTGGGGATAGACGAAAAAAAGCTCACGGTCCTCTACCTCCGGGACGAGAGCGCCATGCCCGTCTACGTCCTCACCTGCCAGAACGGCAATGAGACGCAGACGCTGGAGGTCACCAAAGTCGGCGGCAAGGTGGTCTGGTACGGCACGGCCCGGGAGACGGCCGAGGGGGACGTGACGCCGGAGGAGGCCCTGCGCGCCGCCCGGGCGTTTCTCGCCGACCACGGCTTTGACCACATGACGTCCACCTACTACACCGCCGAGGGCGGCGAGCTCCTGGCCAATTTCGCCTACGAGCAGGACGGCGTGCTGTGCTATCCCGACCTTGTGAAGGTCTCCGTGGCCCTGGACACCGGCGCGGTCACGGGCCTCGAGGCCCGGGGGTATCTCATGAACCACACAAAGCGGGACCTGTCCGCCGCCGCCTTCGACCCCGACGCCGCGGCCCTCTCCCCCGCCCTCACCGTGGAGTCCCACCGCCCCGCCCTCATCCCCACGCCGGGGAAGAGCGAGGTCCTGTGCGAGGAATACCTCTGCAAGACCCCGGAGGGCAAGCACGCCCTCGTCTACCTCAACGCCCAAACCGGCGCGGAGGAGCGCATTTTGCTCCTGCTGGAGACGGATTCAGGGACGCTGACAGTATAATACTAATATCTAATTAAAAGAAGCCATTCGCGGCGGTCTTTTTCGCGTCGTCGTCGCTGAACACGCTTTGCTTCGGGCTCCCTTTGGTCGCCCTCAGGCGCTGTGTTCGCTCCTCCTCTCCCCGGCGGGCTTTGCCCACCGGGGACCCCGGTTGCGTCAGCCGCCTTGGAAATACCAATGGGTATTCCCTGCGGCGTCTTCCTTGCCTGACGCGAAAAATCCTCGCCGCTCGGTGTCTCCTTTTAAATAGATATTAGTATAAAAAATCTCGGGCGGGTCTGGGACCCGCCCGAGATTTGGCAGTGTGGGAAAAAGTTGACAAGCTTCGCGCGACGCGATATAATGAATCTGCCCCGCAAGGGGTGGGAGGGCGCGGCAGGTGCTGAATCCGACAATACGACGGTCTGGCCACTCTTTCCGAAAGGAGGGGGTGTGTAGATGTATTTTACATTTACCTTTCATTACCATGGATACAGGATCACCATCCAAGTCCGGGTAATTAAAAGATAAAGAAAAAGACCGCCGCTGAACCAGAGCGAACGGTCTTGTTCTTTGCTGTGACAGTTTTGTTGCGGTAAAGAACTCTAAAACCTTCGAATTGGGCCAGACTGTCAGGTGAAAGCGCTCTGTCGCGCCCTCCCTTTTGTCTGGCTTTATTATACCCTCCCGGCCGCTGTTTGTCAAGACGCCGTGCGGATTTTTCATTAGATTCGCGCAACGCCGGTGCGCCTCGCGGCCTCGGCCACGGCCTTGGCCACGGCGGGGCCCACGCGCTTATCAAAGGCGGCGGGGATGATGTAGTCGGCGCTGAGCTCCTCGTCGGAGATGAGGCCCGCCAGCGCCTGGGCGGCGGCCATTTTCATCTCCTCGTTGATGTCCGAGGCCCGCACGTCGAAAGTGCCCCGGAAGATGCCGGGGAAGGCCAGGACGTTGTTGATCTGGTTGGGGTAGTCGCTCCGGCCCGTGGCGACGACCCTCGCGCCGCCGGCGCGGGCCTCGTCGGGGAAGATCTCCGGCGTGGGGTTGGCGCAGGCGAAGATAATGGCGTCGCGATTCATGGTCCGCACCATCTCCGTTGTCAGCGTGCCGGGGCCGGAGACGCCGATGAACACGTCCGCGCCGCGTATCACATCCGCCAGCTTCCCGGTTTTGCGCTCCCGGTTCGTGACCTGGGCCATTTCGGCCTTGATCCAGTTGAGGTTCTCCCGGCCGGCGTAGATGGCCCCGGTGCGGTCGGTCATGATGATGTCCTTAAAGCCGGCGGACAGGAGGAGCTTCACGATAGCCACCGCCGCCGCGCCCGCGCCGGAGGTGACGATCTTCACGTCCTCCTTTTTCTTCCCCACCACCTTGAGGGCGTTGGTGAGGCCCGCCAGGGTGATGACGGCGGTGCCGTGCTGGTCGTCGTGGAAGATGGGGATGTCGCACCGCTCTTTCAATTTCCGCTCGATCTCAAAGCACCGGGGGGCGGAGATATCCTCCAGGTTGATGCCGCCGAAGGAGCCGGAGATGAGCGCCACGGTGTTGACGAACTCGTCCACGTCCTTGGTCTTCACGCAAAGGGGGAAAGCGTCCACGCCGCCGAAGGCCTTGAAGAGGACGCACTTGCCCTCCATGACGGGCATACCCGCCTCCGGGCCGATGTCGCCGAGGCCCAAAACGGCGGTGCCGTCGGTGATCACGGCGCACAGGTTGTGGCGGAGGGTCAGGTCGTAGGACTTGGAGATGTCCTTCTGGATCTCCAGGCACGGCTGGGCCACGCCGGGGGTGTAGGCCAGGCTCAGGTCCTCCTTGGAGCTGACGGGGACGGCTGTCTCCACGCGAATTTTGCCCCTCCACTCCCCGTGAAGGCGCAGGGACTCTTTGGCGTAATCCATATGGGGTCCTCCTGATACTTTTTTCGATGACAGTATTATACCCTAAAGGGCCAAAATGCGAAAGACGGAAACTGTCCCAAAAAAATTCCCCCTTTTCCGGGGAAATTTTATCACTGTATCTAATTTAACTGATGCGGTGGTGCGGCTCGGGTTTGGTGCTGTTCAAATTGAGCGTTCGGATCTCCAGGCCCATTTTCTCGGCCTCCGCCACGGTTTGGGCGGTGCCGCCGGTCTTTCGGCCGTCGTAAGCGGCGATGAGGCGGGAGGACCGCTCCAGCATCCACTTGTTGCGCCGGGCGTAGACGCCGGGGTGGTAATACTCGGACAGGACCACCACCCGGTCGCACCGGGAGAGGAGCCATTGAAAGCTCTCGTCCTTCGTCTCCAGCCTCCCCCGGTGGGAGATGGCGGCCACCAGCTCGATATTCATCTCCGGCTTATACTTTTTCAGCAGGACCACGGTCTTGGCGAAGATCATGTCCGCGCCCTCGGCAAGGCCGGTGATGAACCGGGTATAGCCGTCTATCGAGGCGTCCAGGACCTCCTCCATGATCTTCAGCGTCGCGAACGGCGCCTGGCCCTCGTCCAGGTGTCTGTGACCGGTGAATCCGCAAGTTTTTTCTTTCATATAGTCCTCCTGATTTTACCCATTGGCTAATCATAGTTTAGTCTACCAGATAATATCATATTAGTCAACACGAATATAGTCTTATAGGTAACAAATCCTATTGCCAGACTGGTAGACTGGAGACTAATATGGAACGAAAACCTCTTGGTTTGCAAATCAAAAAGGCGCGAAAACAATGCGGGATGACCGCCGAAAAGCTGGCGGAAACCTGCAATATGGATACCACCTATCTTCGGCAGATCGAATCCGGGCATAAGATGCCCAGTCTGCCTATGTTTATCCTTCTCTGTCAGGCGCTGAAGGTCTCCCCCGCCGTGCTGTTGGCGGACTACCTGCCCGCGCCGGCCTATGAGGAGCGGGACCGGCTCCATGAGCTCTACCGCACCCTGACGCCGGAGCAGAAGGAACTCGCCAGGTCCCTCCTGGAGAGCATGGCGCGGAGGATGGACGGGGAATAGCCAAAAGGAGGCTTCTTCATGCTCTTTTTTGAAAACGACTACGGCCACGGGGCCCATCCGGCGGTGCTGCGGCGGCTGTGCGAGACGAACCTTGTCCCCCAGCCGGGGTACGGGGAGGACGCATACTCCCGGCACGCCCGGGCGCTCCTCCGGGAGGCGTGCAGGGCCCCGGAGGCGGACGTCTTCTTTTTGGCCGGCGGGACGCAGGTCAACGCCGTGGCCATTGGCGGTCTTCTGCGCCCCTGGGAGGGGGTCGTCTCGGCGGCCACCGGGCACATCAACGCCCACGAGGCCGGGGCGGTGGAGTTCACCGGCCACAAGGTCCTGGCGCTTCCCCAGCGCCATGGAAAGCTGGAGCCGAAGACGCTGCGGGCGGCGCTGGCGGATTTTTACGATGACCCCAACCACGAGCACATGGTCTTCCCCGGCATGGTGTACCTCTCCCACCCCACCGAGTACGGGACGCTCTACACCCGCGCGGAGCTGACGGAGCTTGCGGACATCTGCAAAAGCTGCCGCGTCCCCCTCTACATGGACGGGGCGCGGCTGGCCTACGCCCTGGCGGCGGACACGGACGTGACGCTCCCGGACATCGCGCGGCTGTGCGACGTCTTCACCGTCGGCGGCACCAAGTGCGGGGCGCTGTGCGGGGAGGCGCTGGTCTTCCCGAAAGGCGCGCCGGAGCGGTTTTTGACGCTCATCAAGCAGCGGGGCGCGCTTTTGGCCAAGGGGCGGCTCGTGGGGGCGCAGTTCGAGGCGCTTTTTGAGGACGGGCTCTATTTCGAGATCGGGAAAACCGCCGTGGCGCTGGCGATGGAGCTTCGAAAGGGGCTTTTGGAGCGGGGCTTTGCGCTTTTTGAGGACTCCCCCACCAACCAGCAGTTCCCGGTGGTCCCGAACGCCCTCCTGCCGGAGCTTTCAAAGCGCGTCGCCTACTCCTTCTGGGAAAAGCGCGGCGCGGACGCAAGCGTCATACGCCTGGCCACCAGCTGGGCAACAGCGCCGGAGGACGTGGAGGCGCTTTTCAAAGTGCTTGACAATAGGCCGTCAGGCGGCTAAAATAAAGGGACCGAAACTTAGAAGACAGGAGTCCTTTTTATGGCAAAGGATAAGAAAGTAGAACAGATCACCGACATGGACGTGGACTTCACCCAGTGGTACACGGACGTGTGCACCAAGGCGGAGCTCATCGACTACTCCTCCATCAAGGGCATGTTCATCTACCGCCCCTACGGCTACGCCATCTGGGAGAACATCCAGCACATCCTGGACACGGAGTTTAAAAAGCTGGGCCACGAGAACGTCTACCTGCCCATGCTCATCCCGGAGAGCCTTTTACAGAAAGAGAAGGACCACGTGGAGGGCTTCGCGCCGGAGTGCGCCTGGGTCACCTACGGCGGCTCGGACAAGCTGGAGGAGCGCTACTGCATCCGCCCCACCAGCGAGACGCTCTTCTGCGAGCACTATAAAAACGTGATCCACTCCTGGCGGGACCTGCCCAAGCTCTATAACCAGTGGTGCAGCGTCCTCCGGTGGGAGAAGACCAGCCGGCCTTTCCTGCGGCACCGGGAGTTTCTCTGGCAGGAGGGCCACACCATGCACGCCACGGAGGACGAGGCCCGGGCCGAGACACAGCAAATGCTCAACGTCTACGCCGACTTCATGGAGAACGTGCTGGCCATGCCCGTCATCCGGGGCCGGAAGACCGACAAGGAGAAGTTCAACGGCGCGGAGGAGACGTACACCGTGGAGTGCATGATGCACGACGGCAAGGCCCTCCAGGGCGGCACCAGCCACTACTTCGGCGACGGCTTCGCTAAAGCCTTCGACATCACCTTCACCGGAAAGGACAACCAGCTCCACCACCCCTATCAGACCAGCTGGGGCGTGTCCACCCGCATGATCGGCGGTATCATCATGACCCACGGCGACAACTCCGGCCTGGTCCTGCCCCCCAAGATCGCCCCCATCCAGGCCATCGTCATCCCCGTGGCCATGCACAAGGAGGGCGTCCGGGAGGCGGCGGAGAGCTTGCTTGCTACGCTGAAAGACGCCGGCATCCGGGCGGAGATCGACCTTAGCGACCAGTCCATGGGCTGGAAGGCCGCGCAGTACGAGATGAAGGGCGTCCCCGTGCGGCTCGAGCTGGGCCCCCGGGACATCGAAAACGGCGTCTGCGTCGCCGCCAAGCGCACCGGCGGCGAGAAGCTGACCCTGCCTTTAGAGAACGTGGCCGAGTCCGTCAAGACCGTCCTGGAGGACGTCCAGCGGGAGATGTACGAAAAGGCCCTCCAAAACCTCCACGCCCACACCTTCGACGCCCACACCGTGGAGGAGGTCCGCGACGGCTGCGCAAACGGCGGCTTTGCCCGCATGATGTGGTGCGGCGACGAGGCCTGCGAGGTCAAAATGAAGGACCAGGCCGGCGTCACCAGCCGCTGCATCCCCTTTGCCCAGGAGCACATCGGCGACGTCTGCCCCGTGTGCGGGAGGCCGGCGAAGCAGATGGTGATTTGGGGAATCGCGTATTAATTGAATGTATAAAAATCCCGTGGCGGAAACGCCACGGGATTTTTATTGGATCTCCTGCTCCAGCGCGTCAAATTCCGGGGTGGAGAAAAATTCGCCCAGGGTAATGTCCAGGCCGTCGCAGAGCTTTTTGACGGTGACGACGGAGACATCCCGACGGCGCCTGTCCGCCATGCTGTACACGGTGGAGGGCGTCACCCCCGAAAGCACAGCCAGCTCGTTGAGCCGTATCCCCCGCTCCCGGCAAAGCTCCATAAACCGCTCCGCCACCAGATCCTTCACCGACATACTATCACCTCCAAAGGGGATAGTATCTTTTTGTGCGCGTATGCGTATACGCACTTGCGTAATTTTGGAAAATGTTTTATACTTTTCCCGGAGGTGAAGATTTATGGCGAATTACAAAAAAATGTACAGCATCCTTTGCGGCGCCGTTTCCGAGGCCATCGACGCCACACCCGAACGGGCAAAAGAGCTGCTTCAGGAGGCTCTGTTCGAGGCGGAGGAAATCTACATTCAAACCTGCCGTGAGGACAGCGGCGAGGATATCCGGTTCCAAAACGACGCCGGTGCATAACGCGGCTCCGCCCCGATACGCTTCCGCCTGCCCGAATCGCATGGCATCCCGTTTTACCGTACGGGCCGCCGTGGACGGCGGCCCGTACGGCGTTGATGGAGCTGGTTCGATTTTCCGGAACCGTGCTGTCGTCCAACGCTCGCTTCCCCCCTGCCCCCCTCCTACGAGGAGGGGGCCCCGAGACGGGGGCGGTTGCGTTTTATCGGAACCGTTGCGACAACTTACCTTGTAGGGGCCGCCACATCTCCGCGCTAAGAGCCGCCGCTTTGCGGCGGTTGCGCTCCGAAACGCGCCTGCGGGCGCAGTCTTGGCGGCCCGCTTTTGCAGGGCTTGCGTTATTCGCCGTAGGGGTCGCCGTCCCCGGCGGCCCGCCCCACGATAATTGACCCGTCCCGAACACCGCCGTACGGGCCGCCGCCCACGGCGGCCCTTTTCGTTGACCGGCATGTACCGTTTTGTCGGAACCGTTCCCGTCTCGCCACGTACCACGGGCGGACACATGGGTCCGCCCCTACGGGGGATGTGGGAGGTTATCCCATTTAACCGACATGGGAGGTCATCGAAACGCGGGCCGCCAGGAGTGGCGGCCCCTACGGCAATATCGGGGCGGATTCGTTTTATCGGAACCGCTCTGTCATCCAACGCTCGCTTCCCCCCTGCCCCCCTCCTACGAGGAGGGGGCTCCGAGACGGGGGCGGGCGCGCGAATTATCGGAACCGTTGCGACAACTTACCTTGTAGGGGCCGCCACTCTTGGCGGCCCGCACGCAGTAGGTTTCGTTTACCGGAAACATCCGTTACGCCCCACGGGCTCGAATACCCCGCCGCTGCGGCGGCACCCCTTTTTCCGAAAAAGGGGTCGGGGGAATAAGGTTGCGGCGCTTCGCGCCGCGCTTGTATTCAATTGCGCCTCCGGCGCAAACCTTTTAAGCCCCCTCCTCGTAGGAGGGGGGCAGGGGGGCAGCGAACGTGGGATGACAGCGCGGCATCGAAAAACGCGGGCGGGTTTGGAACCCGCCCCTACAAAAAATACTTCAAAATACTAAAATAATGCTTGACAAATTGCTTAATTTGTGGTATAATACGCACAGTGAGAAAAATGGAAGGCCGCGGGGCGGCCTTCCATTGGGGGGCTTATTCTCCCTCGATGTCCTTCACGAACCTCGAGAAGATGACGGCGGCCTGGCAGCGCAGGGCGGTTTGCTGGGGGCCGAGCTCGGTGGCGGAGACGCCGCGGATGATGCCCTTGCCAACGGCCCAGCGGAAAGCCGTGAGGGCGTAGTCGGAGACGGTGTCGGCGTCGGCGTAGGCGGAGATGTCCTCGTCGCTCTCCGGGCAGTCAAAGTAGCGCCAAAGCATGGTGACCAGCTGCTCGCGGGTGATGGAGCCCTGGGGGTCGGAGCCGTCGGTGATGCCCTTCTCCATGGCCCAGGCCATGCTGTCATCGTTCACCTCGTCGCTCCAGCCGGCGTCCTGGAAGTCGAAGCGCGCCAGGAGGATCATCCACTGTACCCGCGTCAGGTCCTCCTCGGGGCTGAACTCGCCCACGTCGGTGCCAAGAATGAGGTTGCGCTCCACGGCGAACTTCAGATCCTCCTCGTACCATTCGCCGGCGGGGACGTCCTTGAAGCCATCGTAGGTGTTGACCACCGGGTGCTTTTGACGCTCCACCTCGGGCTGGCCGCAGCGGGTACACTCACCGTCCTCAAAGGTATGCCCCAGGGCGGGGGTGGTGTACGAGGCGGTGGCGCCGCAGCGGCTGCAGGAGGCGCGCATAAGGCCCGTCTCGGTGCAGGTAGCCTCGGTGACGGTCCGGTACGGGCCGAAGCTGTGGCCCAGGGCGGGGACCTCCTCGCTCACGCCCGTATGGCCGCAGACGGCGCAGGTGCCCACGTTCTCGCCGGCCGTGGTGCAGGTGGCGGGGGTGGACTTCTCCGCGTTGGGGATGATGCTGTGGGGCAGAAGCTCGGTCCTGTCCTGCGTGATCTGTTTTCCGCAGACCGAGCAGGTGCCGGTCTCGGTGCCCAGCTCCACGCAGGTGGCGTCAGAGTTGGGGGTGAACTCCTCCACGGTGTGGCCCTTGGCGGGGATGTCCTCGGTCTTGGTCGTGGTATAGCTCTCGCCGCCGATGGTCACCGTGGCGGTGAGGGTCGCCGTACCCGCGTCCTCGCACGTGGCTGCCTTGGTGGCGGCCTCCGTCACGGTGGCGGAGAACGTCTCCTTGTGGGCGCAGCGCGTGCAGGCAACGGTGGCGGAGGCGGTGTTCAGGCCGTCCTTGGACCAGGTCCAGGTGATGTGCTCCACATCGTAGTCATGGCCCAGGGCGGGGATGAGCTTCCGGGGCGTGATGATGTCGCCGCAATCCTTGCACTTCACGCCGTCTTCCAGGCCATCCGCGGTGCAGGTGGCGGCCTCGCCCTTCAGCTCAACCGGGGTGTGCTCCTTGGTGGGGCTCATGGCGCCGCACTTGGTGCACGGGACCGACTTGCTGTGGTCGGCCTGGTTCGGGTAGGAGTGTCCCAGGGCGGGGATGACCGTCTGGTGCTCGAACACATGGCCGCAAACGGAGCAGTGGGAGCCCTGGGTCTTGCCGTCGGTGGTGCAGGTGGCGGCCACGGCAGGGTCGATCACGCGGGTGTGGCCGCCTTCACAGGAAAACGCGCCGCAAAGTTTACAGGTATGGGTATCTTCATTATACTGATGCTTAAGCTGTGTGCCGGCGACCTCTTGCTCCTCGGTAAGGTCGCACCACTGGCACTTCATGACCTTAATCTGGTTGCTGGTGCAGGTAGCCGCTTTTTCCTTGTCCTTTTGCTCCACGGTGAAGCGGTGCTCCACCTTCTCGGAGACATCGTACAGCGTCTCAGTTGCCTGGCAGCGGTCGCACTTGGCCGTGTAAGGCTGGCCCTCGCAGGTGGCCGCGCCGTCCTTCCTATAGTCGGTGAAGGAGTGGCCCAGGGCCTGGACGGTGGATACAGTGGTGATGTTCTGTTTGCAGTCGTCGCAGTGATACACGGCGGTGGTGCCGTTGGCCTTACAGGTAGCGGCCTTGGCCTCGGTCTCAACGTGGGTATGGACGTGGCCCGTGGCGGGGATGACCTGGCCCTGGGTGACGACCTGGTTGCAGTCGTTGCAGACCGTGCCCAGCTTGTAACCGGCTTCCGTGCAGGTGGGGTCTTTGTCTTCCTGATGCTCAGCATCCTTGAGGGGGCTTGTGTGGAGATGCGCGCAAGCCTTGGCCACAACAGCGGCGCCGTAGGTCTTCGTCTCCTGCTCCTTCACCTCCTGAGGCGCGAAGGTGACGCTGAGCACGTCGCTCTTATTGACGCCGGAGAGGGTATAGGTCCCGCCGCTCTCCTGGATGCACTCGGTGTCTCCGCCGAAAGAGACGGTGTCCACCACATAGCCCGTGGCGGGCTCCACGGTGAACTGGAGGGTGCCGCTGTCATCGACCTTCTGGTTGCCGTTCTTGCCCACGGCCTCCACGCCGTCGATCTTGACCTTGCCGTTTTCGCCGGCCACGACGATGACGTTGTGGGTCGTCTCCTCGGCGGCGGCGAGGGCCGTTCCGTCCTTCTTCACGGCCACCAGCTCAAAGGGAGAGAAAGCCTCGCACATGATGACGATGCCGTAGGGGGTGGGGATGAGGTCGATCTTCTCAGTGCTGACGATATCGTCTCCCCACTTGTGGCCCGGCTTGCCGGCATTGGGGCAGGGCTTTTCGTCGTTGATCTCCGCGCCGCAGCGGGTGAAGTGGTAGGCGCTCAGCTCGTACTGGGACAGCGTCTCATAGGTGATCCCGGCGGGGTAGCCCACCTGGACGCGCAGGGACTGGCCCTTGTTGGGCTGGAGCTTCACCATGGGGCAGACGCGGTTGAAGTTGATCTCGAAGACGGAGGAGAACGCGACTTCCTTGCCCGCAAGCTCTCCGCCCTCGCCGGTGAGGGCGTCGTTGATCTTCTCATAGTCCTCGCGGCTGCCGGCGCCCTTGCTCTTGTCCTCGACCACCAGCATGAGGCGTCCGTTCATCTCGTCGCGGTGGATCTGGTCGTTGAACGCCTCCAGGGCTGCCTTGGCCTCATCGGAATTGTCCTCGGCGCTGGCGAGGGACGCAAGGTCCAGATTCTCCGGGGCGTCCAGCAGCGTGGGCTGGCCCCAAAGGTTCCAGTCGATGCCCTGGGAGCGGTAGCACGCCGGGCACAGGCCGGGGACCGTGGCAATGACGGAGAAGTTGTTGGGATACTTGTTGGAGCGGGAGCCCACCAGGCCCTCCATGATGAAGGTGTACTGGGTCACGTCGTCGATCCACTGGTCGGAGGCGCGGAAGTCAAACTCCACGCCCACGATGGGACAGCCCTCCTTCACGTCGCAGGTGGTGTGAGTTTTGTGATACGCCGTGTTGGGGCAGACGATGCCCTGTCCGCCGTCCTCAAGCTTGTCGGAGGCGTAGATCCACTTGAAGTTGACCTTATCGTTCGTCGCAGCGTCCATATCCACCACGCCGTCGCGGTCCTTGTCGAAATTCAGCTCGCCCACCACCTGGTGGAACTTCACGGCGTAGTTGTCGTGGAGGTCCTGCTGGTCCGTGGTGTAGCGCACCTGGACGGTCTGCGTCCTGGCCTGCTCGTAGTTGTCCTCATAAGGGTCGACCGTCGCGATGCCGCTGGCGGCGTTTTGATCCGTGGGCAGGACGTGGTAGAGAAGGTCGTCATAGATGACCTTAAAGCGGTATGTATAGCCCGCCGTGGCGTTGCCGTTGGGGGCGGGATACTGGGTCAGCACGTAGGGGGGCGCCTCGTACTTGGAGTTGACGTTGTAGAGCATCCCGGACTGGGCGATGATCTCGCTCTCGCTCCCGTGGAAATAGCCGGCCTCGCCCTTGGAATTTGTCAGCTCGTTCTCGCCGGAGTCAGCGGGCTTTTCCCAGGTGTCGCGGCCGTCGGGCTTGCGGGTGGTGACGGCGATCTCAATATACTCGCAGGTGGCGGTGGAGATGCGCAGCGTCCCGCCGTAGTCGCCGAAGTACGGGTTCTCCGAGGAGGCGACGAAGGTGGCGTCGGCGTAGTACCACTCGTCCATCACGTCGGCGGTGCCGTCCTGGTGGTAGTCGTACATCTTCACCATGAAGTAGAGGCCCTTTGCCCGCGCCGCGGCGGCGTCCATGCCCTTATAGGTCACGGCGAACACGCCCGCCGGGATGTTGTCCTCCATGGACGCGCCGGCGGAATACTGGATCTTCAGGCCGCTGTCGTCGCCGTACACGGTGGCGCCGGAGTAGGAGCCCGTCTCGATGGTGGGATACTTGAACTCAAAGTTGCCGGTGGACACGTACCCCGAGGGATGCCAATACTCGCCCACGGTGGACTGGCCCACCAGGAGGTAGGTGTTGGTCTCGTTGCCGTCCAGGCCGCTCTTGAACTCCAGGTCCCTGGAGCCGTCGTATTTGGCCACCAGCGGGTCGTCCCAGGTGGCGTCCACCACGTACCAGTGGTCGTTCTCCTCGTCGTCGGGGATGTTCACGGCGTTCCACATATGGTCCTCCGGCGTGCCCTTGGACTGGACGCCGTGGATGAGCACGCACTCGATGCCCAGCTTCGTCAGCGCCACCTGGAGGGTGCGGGCGTAGGCCTCGCAGACGCCCTCGTGGCTCACAAGGCCGTAGAGGGTGCGGATGTACTTGGCGTATTTGCCGTTTTCGCGGCACTCCGTCTCATAGCGGTAGTGGATGCCCTTGGTGATGCTGTCGTGGACGCTGCTCACAAGATAGGAGATCTTGTCCTGCTGGGAGAAGCCCTTGGCGGCGTCGTTCTTGTTCAGATCATCGACCGCCTTGTCCACGATGTCCGAAATGGCCTTCTCCACCGCTTCGTTCATGCTCTTGACGGTCATGCCGTCCCCCAGCTTGGCGATGTCCTCCGTGGTCTGGCCGGCCAGAAGGTAGGTCTTACCCCGGCCCGGTCCGACGAGGACGTGGTACTGCCCGCCGTTCTCCGTCACCTGGAAGCTCAGGTATCCGGAATCCATCCACCAAAGCTCGGAGTGGTCCAGATCCAGCGCGTCCTTGGCCGCGCAGAAGTCGTTGAAGATGTCCTTGTTGCCGGCTTTGTAGTTATTAATGTCGGTAGTAGAAATGATCTCCTGGCCGGCCTTGTCGCCAGCATCCTCACCGTACTGGACCTCGATGAGGTCGATAAACTTCGTGCCCTCGTAATACTCTTCGCCCTTCTGAAACTCGGTCAAAAGCTTTGTGTAGATGGCCTTGGCCCGGTCATTGAGCTGCTGATAGAAGTAATTGGATGGAATTTCTTTGGCCTTATAGGCCTCGTCGGCGGTCCCCACCGCCAGACCGCTGGCCGCCAGCATGGGGATGACCATGCAGACCGCGAGCAGAAAGGAAAGCGCGCGCTTTTTTCTCATAAAAACCCCTCACTTTTCAGGTTTTTTCCCCGTGAGCCAGCCCCGAGGACCGGTTTACGTAACGTCTATTATAAGACAGTCTCCGGGAGATTGTCAAGAAATAATCAAATTGGCAAATGGAAAAATTTTTTTGCATTTTTTGTCACATCTTGTGGACATTCCCGGAAAAAACAGCATATTTTGTACTTTTATCAGCAGTTGACCCGGAGTGTGGGCCAATTTCCCGTGGTTACCGTAATTCTGACGGTCAAATCGCCCTCCCGCGTCAGGACCTCCCCGCCGTTGAGGTCCGGCGCCGCCGCGTAGGGGACGAGCCCCATGGGCTCCAGCAGCCTCAGGGCCAGGTCAAAAAAGGCGTCCCCGTCCGGCTCCTGATCCTCGGCGGGCTCCATCTTGTTCTCCTTCTCCCCGTAAAAGGCGAAGCTCAGCGCCCGTTCGGTCTCGTCGTCCAGCGTCAGCTCCCCGGTGACCGCGTCGGCGGTGAGATACGCCCTCCACACCACGAAGGACCGGCCGTCGGACCCCACCGCCAGCAGGGGATCGATCTCCTGGCAGGTCCACGTCCTGGGGTAAAGGAGCGCCGCGGAGAGCTTCTCCATCATCGCCTCAATGGTCCGGCGCGCCTCCGGCTCGGTCATGCGCGCCCCCGTACTCAGGGGGACAAATTCCACGGTCTCCGGATGCCCCGCAAGGCGCACCTTATCCTCCGCGGTGAGGGCGGCGGCCAGCGCCCCCACGGGCGTGGTGTCCACGGCCACCCGGCGGTCCCGCCCCTCCAGGGACGCGTCCCGGAGGGCCAGCGCCAGGTCCGGCAGGGCAAACCCCACCGCCAACAGCACCGCCACCAGGACGATAACGGCGACGTTCCGTTTTTTCATGCCCTGCCCCCCTTCAGCTCCGCGGTGATGACGGTCCCCCGCCCCAGGACGCTGCGGATCGTCAGGGACCCGTGGTGCAATCGGGCGATCTCGTCGCACAGCGCCAGCCCCAGCCCCACGCCCCCCTGGGCCCGGGAGCGGGATTTGTCCACCCGGTAGAAGGCCTCGGTGATGCGCATAAGGTCCGCCTCCGGGATGCCCCGGCCGTTGTCGGTGACGGAGAAGCGGCATCCCTCCTCCGTGAGCTCGGCCAGGATGAAGATGGCCCCGCCGTTGTCCATGGCCTTCCGGGCGTTGTCCACAAGGTTGATGAGCAGGGATTTCACAAGGTCCGGCTCCAGAAGGCACCGCCCCTCCCCCGCCCGGTAACGCAGGGTCACCCCGGCGCGGGTCAGCACGGGCCGCATGACCCGCACCACGCCGGAGAGGAGCGCCCGGGGCTCCGCGGGCGTCAGCTCGAAGTCCTCCTTTTTGAGTAAAATGAGGTCCTGGAGCTTCAGCGACAGCGCCTCCAGCCGGCGGCTCTCGGAGAAGATGTAGTTGGCGGCCTCCCGGGCCTCCTCCTCGGTGAGGGTACTGCGGCGCAGGAGGTCGGAGTAGCCGATGATACTGGTCATGGGGGTCTTGAGCTCGTGGGCGAAGGACCCCATGAAGGCCGTCTGCCGGTCCACGAAGTCCCGCATCTTCCCCATGCTCGTCTCCAGCTCGTTGGCCATGGCGTTGAACTCATGGGCCAGCGTCTCCAGCTCGTCGCCGCTCTTCACGTCCGCGCGGCTGGAGAGGTCCCCCGCCGCCAGCTTCCGGGAGGCGCGCCCCAGCTTCGTCAGCGGCCTTGTGAGGAGCATGGCCATGAGCCAGGACCCCGCCGCGCCGATGACCAGCGCCGCCAGCAAAAGCCGCCGGAACACGGCAAGCTGCGCCGCACGGGCCTCGTAGACGGCGGTGATGTCGCTGACGAGCCGAAGCTCCAGCTCCCGCCCGCCGGCGCTGACCGTCCCGGACAGCTGCAGATAGCGCGTCTCCCCCCGGCGAAAGGCGGTGATGAGACAGCTGCCCGGCTCGGCCTCCGCCTCCTCCGGGTCCACCCCCGCGCCGTAGACGCGCCTGTCGCCCTCCATGAGCTCCACCCCGTCCCAGAGGGCCCGCCCGCCGTTCTCCATGGCCCGCAGGGCCCGCTGGAGCTCGGCGCCGTCCGTCCCGGTCCCGGAGGCGCCCACCACCTCCAAGGTGGTCCGCACCGAGTTCCAGGTCCTGAGGGCCGAGGCCCGTTGGCTGTCCATCATGGCGTCAAAGGAGGCGGAGATGAGCACCGCTCCGCAGATACCCAGCACCAGCGCCAGCAGTCCCACCGTCCCCAGCAAAAGCTTGACTCTCAGCTTCATCCGTCGGCCTCCAGCCGGTACCCCACCTTGTGGACGCTGACCAGCTTTGTCTCCCAGCCCACCTTCTTCCGCAGACGCTGGATGTGCAGGTCCACCGTGCGACTGCCGGCGTTGTAGTCCCCGCCCCAGACCCGCTCATAGATGGTCTCCCGGTAGAGCGCCGCGCCGGGGTTGCGGGCGAAGAGCAGGAGGAGGTTGTATTCCTTGTTGGTGAGGGGGATGTCCTCCCCGTCCTTGGTCACCCGCATGGAGCGTGTGTCGATGGAGAGCCCCCCGATCTCGATGACGCTGGCCAGCTTATTGTACCGCCGCAGCACCACCTCCACCCGGGCTAAGAGCTCCACGATCTCAAAGGGCTTGACGATATAGTCCTCCGCCCCCATCCTCAGCCCCTGCACCCGGTCAGAGATGGCCCCCTTGGCGGTGAGGAAAATCACCGGCACCCCCAGGGGCCGGATGTAGTCCATGAGCTCAAACCCCGTGGCCCCGGGGAGCATGATGTCCAGTAAAACAAGGTCAAAAGTCTCCTTTTCCAGAATATCCGCCGCCTGGAGCCCGTCGTAGGCGCAGACGCAGGTATAGCCGGCCTTGGTGAGGCTCATGCGGATGAGCGTGGCGATGGGCCGCTCGTCGTCAACGATAAGAATACGGATCATGGTTCTCGTCTCCTGATGTGTGATGCGTCTATTCTACATCCACCATGCATCAAAGCTGTATCATCTTGCGTTTTTTTCGCCGGCGTATTACAATACTCTTATCTCTGACCGGGAAGTGATCGCATGAAAAAAACAAAGCCCACCGTGGCGCTGCTCTACGACTTCGACAAGACCCTGTGTACCAAGGACATGCAGGAATACTCCTTCATCCCCAACGTGGGCATGACCGCCGCGGACTTCTGGCGGGAGGCCAACGAGCTGGCCCGCCAAAAGAAGATGGACGGCATCCTCGCCTACATGTACGTGATGCTGGACCGGGCCCGTTCGGCCAAAAACGTCTCCATCCGGCGGGACAGCTTCGTGGCCCTGGGCCGGGACCTCCGGTTCTACCCCGGCGTGGAGACCTGGTTTGACCGAATCAACACCTTCGGTGAGGAGCTGGGCGTGGACGTGCGCCACTACATCATCTCCTCGGGCCTCCGGGAGATCATCGAGGGCAGCTCTATCTACAAATATTTCACCGAGGTCTTCGCCTGCGAGTTCCTCTACGACTTCGACGGCATGCCCATCTGGCCCAAGAACGTGGTGAACTACACCACCAAGACCCAGTTCCTCTTCCGGGTAAACAAGGGCGTGGAGGACCTGTCCGAGGACGCCGCCCTCAACGACTACACCCCGGAGGACGAGCGCCCGGTGCCCTTCCGCAACATGCTCTACATCGCTGACGGCAAGACGGACGTGCCCTGCATGAAGCTGGTGCGCGTCAACGGCGGCGCCTCCGTCGCCGTCTACCCCAAGGGCAAAAAGGACACCGCCGCCGGCTTACTCCGGGACGGCCGCGCCGATCTCATGCTCCCGGCGGACTACTCCCAGGGCGGCGAGCTGGAGCGGACGGTCCAAAATATCCTGCGGAAAATGGCCCTCACCGACGCCTTGAAGCGCCAGTCCGCCGCGCAGCTGGAGAAGGTGCGCCTGTGAGACTCGCCCTAGCCGCCGCTCTCGCGGCCATGAATCTCTTCACCTTCGCCCTCTATGCCCTGGATAAGCGCCGCGCGCAGCGCCACATGTGGCGCGTCCCGGAATCCGCCCTCCTCCTGACCGCCGCCCTGGGCGGCTCCCTGGGCGCGCTTTTGGCCATCCATCTCCTCCACCACAAAACCACCCGCCCCAAATTCACCCTCCTGGTCCCGACCTTCCTCCTGATCCACACGGCGTTCTTCGCGTGGGCGTTTTGGAGGCTGGGGTAACAGGCGGCAAGGCGGAATTGGCAGGAGCGGTTCATCAAACCCGCTCTCTCATCCCCCGCTCGCTGCCCCCCCTGCCCCGCCCTGCGAGGAGGGGGCTTAAAAAGGTTGCGCCTGCGGCGCATTCTTTGATTTCCCCGCGCGGCGGGGACGGGGGACGGGCGGACACATGGGTCCGCCCCTACATTTTCCAAATTACGTTTCATCACTGCAGTAGGGGCCGCCACTCCTGGCGGCCCGCGTTGTTGTTTCGGACCGGCCCCGTTCACCGCCGTAGGGGTCGCCGTCCTCGGCGACCCGCGTCTCGATGACCACCGATGTCGGTTGAACGGGATTGCCTTCCATATTCCCCGTAGGGGCGGACCCATGTGTCCGCCCGTGACCGCGTTGCGTTGTCGGGACGGTCAGGTAGACGCCCCCACCCTGCCCGTCGCTGCGCTCGGGCACCCCTCCCGGAGAGAGGGGCAAAAGAGGTTGCGATATTGGAACGGTTCCGAAAACCCGCACCCGCCCCCCGTCTCGGAGCCCCCTCCTCGTAGGAGGGGGGCAGGGGGGAAGCGAGCGTGGGTTGACAGAGCGGTTCCGGCAAAACAGCCGCGCCCGCCTCCGACGCCCGTCCCCCTTACTTCCCCCTCTCCTCCAGCCACCTCACGGCGCAGTGGGTCAGCCCCGCCGCGCCGACCGGCAGGACGTCCTCGTTGAACATGACCTTGGGGTTATGCGCCGGGGCGTCGCCGCGTTCGTCAGGGAAGCCGGAGGCCAGGTAGATGAAGGCCGTGGGGACGCGCTCGGCCACCAGGGCGAAGTCCTCGGAGGCGCTGGAGGCGATGCCGGGATACTCGGCAAAGCCGGGGATGTCCATCTCCCGGAGGTACCCCATCATCTCCCGCACGGTGTCGCCGTCGCACACCAGCGGCGGCACGCCCCGGGGGATCTCCACCACGGCCTCGCCGCCGTAGGCTTTGGCGATGCCCTCGGTGAGCTCACGGATGCGCCGGAGGAGCTTGTCCCGGGCCTCCTTGTCGTTGGTGCGGACGGTGCCCTCCAGCACGGCGGTGTCGGGGATGATGTTGGCGGTGGAGCCGGCCTCGAAGTGCCCCACGGTGAGGAGCGTGGACTTCTGGGGGTCGGACTCCCGGGCGATGAGCTCCTGGAGCCCTAAATGGATGTGGACGCCGATGTTGATGGGGTCCACCGCCGTGTGGGGATAGGCCCCGTGGCCGCCGCGCCCCTTTATGGTGATCTTGAAAATGTCCGTGGAGAACATCATGGTGGAGCGGTCGTTGTACATGACGAGGCCCACCGGGAGCTTCCCCGGCCCGGTGTGGAAGGCCAGCGCCGCCGCCGGCGCGGGGTTTTCCAGGATGCCGGCCCCGATCATGTTCTTGCTGCCCTCGAAGGTCTCCTCCCCCGGCTGGAACATGAATTTCACGGTGCCCTTGAGCTCCCCCTCCCGCTCCTTGAGCATTCTGGCCGCCGTCAGGAGCATGGCGGCGTGGCAGTCGTGGCCGCAGGCGTGGGCCTCCGTGCCCGTGGGGCAGGCGAAGTCAAGGCCCGACTCCTCCGGCATGGGCAGGGCGTCCATGTCCGCCCGCAGCAGCAGGACGGGCTCCCCGGACCCCAGCGTGGCGGTGACGCCCTCCCCCAGGGGCCTCGGGTCCAGGCCGTAAGCGCGGAGCTTCTCCGTCACAAAGGCCACGGCCTTGGGCATGTGGACGCCGCATTCGGCGTTTTTGTGGAAGAACCGGCGGTTTTCCACCGTCTCGGCCTTGAGCTCCAGGGCTCTTTCGTATGCGTTCATAAAAGCGACCTCCCGTCATTTTTTTCACTATTATACACCTTTGCGCGTTGACTTGAAAGGGGCGCCGTGATAAAATTTTCACAAAGGATGTGTCTGGATGGAAAACATCATCGAAGTCACCGATCTCACCGCCCCCGGCCTCGCCCCCTACGTATCCCTGACGGAGGCCCAGCTGCGCTCCCGTCTCGACCCGGCGCGGGGGCTCATCATCGTGGAGAGCCCCAAGGTCATCGCCACCGCCCTGGACCGGGGGCTGAAGCCGGTGTCGCTCCTCATGGAGCGCCGGCACATCGCCGGCGACGGCGCGGCGGTGATCGCCCGGTGCGGGGACGTGCCCGTCTACACCGGGGCGCGGGAGACGCTCAGCGCCCTCACCGGCTACACTCTTACCCGGGGCGTGCTGTGCGCCATGCGCCGTCCCGCCCCCACGCGGCCGGAGGCGGTTTTGGAGCGCGCCCGCCGCGCGGCGGTGCTGGAGGGGGTGGTGGACGCCACCAACATCGGCGCTGTCTTCCGCTCGGCGGCGGCGCTGGGGGTGGACGCGGTGCTCCTGGCCCCCACCTGCTGCGACCCCCTCAACCGCCGGAGCATCCGGGTGAGCATGGGCGCGGTCTTCCAGGTCCCCTGGGCCACGCTGGACGGCTGGCCGGAGGCGGGCTTCGCCCTTTTGCGCGCCTACGGCTTCCGGACCGCCGCCCTGGCGCTGACGGACGCCTCCCTGCCCGTGGACGACCCGTCCCTCAGGGCCGCGCCGCGCCTCGCCATGGTCCTGGGAAGCGAGGGGGACGGCCTCTCCCCCGCCGCCCTGGCCCTGGCCGACA
The DNA here is from genome assembly GCA_947632175.1 of uncultured Oscillospiraceae bacterium. Lineage (GTDB taxonomy): Bacteria > Bacillota > Clostridia > Oscillospirales > Oscillospiraceae > RUG626. The sequence continues at coordinate 175,808 of CANROC010000001.1, forward strand.
ATGCGGTGAGGATCCCCATGGCCCACGGGGTGGATTCCCTGAACGTGGCCGCCGCCGCGGCGGTGGCGTTCTGGGAGCTGCGGGCGCGATAAAAAAATTTTTTGAAAAATTTGTCGGATGATGCAGAAAGGATGCTTTACCGCGCTATACTGACGGCGCTGGACAAACCGGCAAAGACGAGAGGAGTGGGAACATGACCAGCTGGGAAGAGGAATACGAGAAGCAGGCCGCCCGGGAGGACGAGCTTTACCGCCGGAGACTGGCGGCGGAGGCCCGCCGCCGCGCCCATCGGAGGAAGCTTTTGACGCTGGCGGCGATCCTGGCGCTTTTCATCGCCGTCACCGTCCTCATCGTGGTCATGACCGTCCACAGCGCCGGCTCCAGCCGGGACCGGGACGAGGACGATACGCCCTCCACGCAGACGGAGCCCGAGAAGGATCCCCCCGAGACGGAGCCGGCCAGGACTCTCCCGCAGAACATCGAGATCCCGGACTGGATCACCGTGGACCTCCTGCCCCTCAACGAGTATTCCCGCCCCGGCGAGGCCCTGCCCGTGGTCAACGGCGTGGTGGTCCACTATGTGGGCAACCCCAACACCACCGCCAAGCAGAACAGGTCCTATTTTGCCAATCTAGCCCAGACCCACGCCACCTCCGCCAGCAGCCACTTCATCATCGGCCTGGAGGGCGAGATCATCCTGTGCGTGCCCCTGGAGGAGATCAGCTACTGCTCCACCGTCCGCAACTACGACACCATCGCCATCGAGTGCTGTCATCCGGACGAGACGGGCAAGTTCACCGAAGCCACCGAGGCGTCCCTGGTGAAGCTCCTCAAATGGCTGTGCGACGTCTACGACCTTGGCCGCGACGACGTCATCCGCCACTACGACATCGCCGGCAAGGTCTGCCCCAAATACTACGTCGATCACCCCGACGCCTGGGAGTCCCTCAAAAACCGCGTCTTCCCATGACACCCCAGCGCCCCAACGATTTATCTTACCTGCATTATACCACAAAAACGCGGACTTGTCAAGTATTTTTTAAGTAAAATAGAAATATTTTTACGCCCCGGCAGCTTCCGCCCCGCCCCCTTTCTTCGAACCCGCGCCGTCCTCCCCACGTTCGCTTCCCCCCTGCCCCGCCCTGCGAGGAGGGGGGCAAAAAAGGTTGCGCCGCTTTTGCGGCGCATTCTTTGATTTCCCCGCGCGGCGGGGACGGTGGACGGGCGGACCCATGGGTCCGCCCGTGGCACGTTGCGGGACGAAAACGGGTCCGATAAAACGAATCCGCCCCATTTACACCGTAGGGGCCGCCACTCTTGGCGGCCCGCGTTGCAGGGCTCGGATTGCTCCCGATGAACGCCGTAGGGGTCGCCGTCCCCGGCGACCCGCGTTGCGACAACCACCAATATCGGTTGAATGGGATAACCTCCCACATCCCCCGTAGGGGCGGACCCATGTGTCCGCCCGTGACACGTTGCGGGACGGGGACGGGTCCGATAAGACGAAAATTGGTGGTTATCGGAGGGGCGGGTCGCCGAGACGGCGACCCCTACGGCGGTGTTCGGGACGGGTCAATAGACGCAACGCGGGCCGCCAAGAGTGGCGGCCCCTACAAGGTACGTTGTCGGAACCGTTCCGACAAATCGCACCCGCCCCCGTCTCAGTGCCCCCTCCTCGTAGGAGGGGGGCAGGGGGGCAGCGAACGTTGGATAACAGAACGGTTCCGATAAAACGAATCCGCCCAAATTACGCCGTAGGGGCCGCCACTCCTGGCGGCCCGCGTTGCAGGTTTCGGATTGTCCCCGATAGACGCCGTAGGGGTCGCCGTCCCCGGCGACCCGCGTTTCGATGACCTCCGGTGTTGGCTGAATGGGACAACTTTCCCCATCCCCCGTAAGGGCGGACCCATGTGTCCGCCCGTGGTACGTGGCGGGATGGGAACGGGTCCGATAAAACGGAAAATGGTGGGTATCGGGGGCCATGGGCCGCCGTGGGCGGCGGCCCGTACGGCGGTGTTCGGAACGTGTCAATCATCGATGGGCGGGTCGCCGAGACGGAGACCCCTACGGCGGTGTTCGGGACGTGTCAATAGACGCAACGCGGGCCGCCAAGAGTGGCGGCCCCTACAAGGTACGTTGTCGGAACCGTTCCGACAAATCGCACCCGCCCCGTCACGGAGCCCCCTCCTCGTAGGAGGGGGGCAGGGGGGAAGCGAACGTTGGATAACAGATTGGTTCCGACAAACCGCACCTACCTCCAACTACGTTGCCCCTCCAGCGGAGGGGACAGCCGCGAAGCGGCAGGGGTGGTGACGCGGCGGCGGGGGCGGGCGGGTGGGGAAATCCAAGAATGCGCCGCAGGCGCAAACCTTTCCCCGCCGCCGCGGACCCTTCCGGCGCTTCGCGCCACCTCCCCCACGGGGGAGGTTATTAAGCTCCCCCCTGGGGCTGCGCCCGCAGGCGCGTGTCGGAGGCCAACCGCCCCGCAGGGGCGGCTCTTGGCGAGTCGCAGTGCCGCTTGCGGCGCGCGCAGCGTGACAGCAGGGAAGTCCCTCGTGAAAGGTCCGCAGACCTTTCACGAGGGACTTCCCGCACGTATCCCATGGCATTTGAAAGCCGCAAAGCGGCCTTCAAAGCCAGCTTATTTGCAAAGCTCCGCCGTATCCATGGCGATCATCAGCTCCTCATTCGTGGGGATGACGAAGACCTTGACCTTGGAGTCGGCGGCGGAGATCTCCTCCTTGCCGCGGGTGGCGTTGCAGTGGGGGCATATCTTGACGCCCATGTACTCCAATCCCGAGGCGATGCGCATGCGCATGTCGGCGTCGTTCTCGCCCACGCCGGCGGTGAAGACGATGGCGTCTACCCCGCCCATGGCGGCGGCGTACGCACCGATGTACTTCTTCACCTCGTAGGCGAACTTATCCAGCGCCAGGGCGGCGCGCTCGTTGCCCTCCTTGGCGGCGGCGGCGAGGTCCCGGAAGTCGGAGCTGACGCCGGAGATGCCGAGGACACCGGACTTCTTGTTGAGGACGTTCAGCATTTCCTTGATATCCCAGCCGTAACGGCCCATGAGGTACTCCATGATGGTGGGGTCGATGTCGCCGGAGCGGGTGCCCATGGGGAAGCCGGCGAGAGGCCCCAGGCCCATGGAGGTGTCCACCACCTTGCCGTCCACGATGGCGGCGAGAGAGGAGCCGTTGCCCAGGTGGCAGGAGATGATCTTCGTCCCCTCGGGGCTGTCCTTGCCAAGGGCCCGGACGGCCTGGGCGGCGATGTACTTGTGGCTGGTGCCGTGGAAGCCGTAGCGGCGGACGCCGTCCTTCTCGTAGTACTCGTAGGGCAGGGCGTAGATGTACGCCTTGGGGGGCATGGTCTGGTGGAAGGCGGTGTCGAAGACGGCCACCTGCTTCTTCCCGGGCATGGCCTCCATACAGGCGCGGATGCCCATGAGGTTGGCGGGGTTGTGGAGAGGCCCGAAGGGGATGCACCGCTCGATGGCGGCGATGACGTCGTCGTCGATGAGGCAGGAGGCGGCAAACTCCGCGCCGCCGTGGACGACGCGGTGGCCCACGGCGTCAATTTCGTCGGTGGAGGCGATGACGCCGCACTCAGGGCTCACCAGGGCGTCCATGACGGCCTTGATGGCCTCGTTGTGGGTGGGCATGGGGATGTCGCGCTTCACGTCCTCCCGGCCGGGGACCTTGTGGGTGAGGCGGCCGTCGATGCCGATGCGCTCGCAAAGGCCCTTGGCGAAGACGGCCCCGGAGTCGGAGTCCATGAGCTGGTATTTGAGAGAGGAGGAACCGGCGTTGATGACAAGAATTTTCATTTTCATTACCTTCCCTTGTAAATTTGTCGGCGCTGGGTTACAATAGATACGTCTATTTTAATACAACTTCCCGTTTTAGACAACACTTTTTTGCCGTTGGGGGAAATTTTATGCAAATCACCGGGATCGTCTGCGAATATAACCCCTTTCACCTGGGCCACAGCCGCCAGCTGGAGGCGGCGCGGCGCGCGGTCAACGAGGACTGCGCCGTGGTGTGCGTCATGAGCGGGAACTTCGTCCAGCGGGGGGAGCCGGCCATTTTGTCCAAGGCCGCCCGGGCGGAGATGGCCGTCCGGTGCGGGGCGGACCTGGCGGTGGAGCTGCCCCTGCCCTGGGCGCTGGCATCGGCGGAGCGGTTCGCCGACGGCGGCGTGGCGCTTTTGCAGGCCCTGGGCGCGGACAGCGTCGCCTTCGGCGCGGAGTGCCCCGACGTGTCGCGCCTACGGGCCCTGGCGGAGGCTCTTTTGCGGGAGGAGACAGGGGCGCTCATCCGGGAGAAGCTTCGCGACGGCGTCTCCTACGCCGCGGCGCGGGAGCGGGCGCTTTATGAGCTCGTCGGCCCGGATGCGGCGCTACTGCGTGAGCCCAACAACATCCTGGCGGTGGAGTACATAAAGGCCGCGCTCCGGCGCGGCGCCGCCCTGCGCTTCACGGCGGTGGAGCGCTTCGGCGCTTCACACGACGGGCCGGTAAAGGCCGGCGCTGCCAGCGCCGCCGCCATCCGGAAGCTCCTGCTTACAAAAGGCGACCCGTCGCCGTTCCTGCCGGAGGCGGCGGCGGACATTTTGCGGCGGGAGATTGCCGTCGGCCGGGGGCCGGTGACCGTAGAGGCGGCGGAGGGGGCCATGCTGGCCCGGTTCCGGACCATGACGGAGGCCGACTTCGCGGCCCTGCCCGACGGGTCCGAGGGCCTCTGGCGGCGGTTCATGGAGGCCGCCAGGTCCCAGCCCACGCTGGAGGCGGTGCTGGCCCGGGCCAAGACGAAGCGCTACGCCCTCTCGCGTCTCCGGCGCATGGCCATGGCGGCCTACCTGGGCCTCACCGCCGACGCCCGGCCCGACGACCCGCCCTACATCCGCGTCCTGGCGGTGGGAAAGCGCGGCCGGGAGGTCCTCCGCCGCGCCAAATTCCGGGGGACCCTCCCCATCCTCACCAAGCCCGCCGCCGTCCGAAAGCTCTCCCCCGAGGCCCGGTCCCTCTTCGCCCTGGAGTCCCGCGCCTCCGACCTCTACGCCCTCCTGTACCCCTCCCCCGCCCAGCGCCAGGGCGGAAGCGAGTGGAGAACCGGGCCGGTGGTGGTATGAAGTAAGATAAAATGTTCCACGTGGAACATTTTAGTATAGTAAAGTATTGACCGCTCTGACATCCCACGTTCGCTTCCCCCCTGCCCCCCTCCTACGAGGAGGGGGCGAAAAAGGTTTGCGCCGCTTTGCGGCGCAATTTTTATAAAGGCGGCGCGAAGCGCCGCAACCTTGTTCCCCTTGACCCCTTTTTCGGAAAAACTGCGCCCGCAGGCGCGCATCACAGCGCAACCGCCGCGCAGCGGCGGCTCTTAGGCCGGAAATGGGGTGGCCCCGCAGGGCCGGGGTATTCGAGCCCGTGGGGCGTAACTGATGTTTCCGGGAAACGAAACCTACTGCGTGCGGGCCGCCAAGAGTGGCGGCCCCTACAGGGCGCGTTGTCCAAACGGTTTCGATAAAACGAATCCGCCCCAATTATGCCGTAGGGGTCGCCGTCCTCGGCGACCCGCGTTGCGACAACATTCAATGTCGGTTGAATGGGATAACCTCCCACATTCCCCGTAGGGGCGGACCCATTGTCCGCCCGTGGCACGGTGCGGGATGGGAACGGTTCCGATATAACGAAAATTGGTGGTTGTCGATAGGCGGGTCGCCGGGGACGGCGACCCCTACGGCGGATATCGCAAACCGGTGAAATTGACGCCCCCACCCTGCCCATCGCTTCGCTCGGGCACCCCTCCCGGAGGGAGGGGCAAAAAAGGTGCGTTGTCGCAACGGTTCCGATAAAACGGGCCTGCCCCCGTCCCGGAGCCCCCTCCTCGTAGGAGGGGGGCAGGGGGAAGCGAACGTGGGATGACAGACCGGTTCCGGCAAATCAAACCCGTTCCATTCACGCCGTACGGGCCGCCGCCCACGGCGGCCCTGCGTTGCAGGTTTCGGATTGCCTCTCGTTCAACGCCGTAGGGGCCGCCACTCCTGGCGGCCCGCGTTGCAGGGTTTGGATTGCCCTCGATGAACGCCGTAGGGGTCGCCGTCCCCGGCGACCCGCGTTGCGACGACCTCCCATGTCGGTTGAATGGGATAACCTTCCACATCCCCCGTAGGGGCGGACCCATGTGTCCGCCCGTGGCACGTTGCGGGACGGAAACGGTTCCGATATAACGAAAATTGGTGGTTGTCGATAGGCGGGTCGCCGGGGACGGCGACCCCTACGGCGGATAACGCAAACAGGAAAAATAGACGCCCCCACCCTGCCCGTCGCTGCGCTCGGGCACCCCTCCCGGAGGGAGGGGCAAAAGAGGTTGCGATAACGAAACGATTCCGATAAACCGCGCCCGCCCCCGTCCCGGAGCCCCCTCCTCGTAGGAGGGGGGGCAGGGGGGAAGCGAACGTGGGATGTGAGAGCGGTTCCGTCAAATCGAATCCGCCCAAATTACGCCGTACGGGCCGCCGCCCACGGCGGCCCAGGTTTCAGGTTTCGGATTGTCCCTGATAATCGCCGTAGGGGCCGCTGCCCACAGCGGCCCGCGTTTCGATGATTTCCAATGTCGGTTGAATGGGATAACCTCCCACATCCCCCGTAGGGGCGGACCCATGTGTCCGCCCGTGGCACGGTGCGGGATGGGGACGGTTCCGATAAAACGGTACATCCCGGTCAACGGGGGCATGGGCCGCCGTGGGCGGCGGCCCGTACGGCGTTGTTCGGGGCGTGTCAATAGACAAGGGGCGGGTCGCCGGGGACGGCGACCCCTACGGCGGCGGGGGCGGGCGGGTGGGTAAATAAAAGAATGCGGCGAAGCCGCAAACCTTTTTCCCGCCGCCATCGAGCCATTTTTTCCGGCGGCATGTACGTCGGAAAAAATTCGCACGCATTCCCTTGTCTTTGAAGGCCGCAACGCGGCTTTCAAAGACAGATTTCGACCTTCTCAAACGCGTTGATCACCTCGGTGCGGCGGCAGCGGGTGCGACGGGGGATGTTGACGCCGTAGTTGAGGTGGATGTGGCCGTGGATGAGGTAGGCGGGGTCGTATTTTTCGATGAGGGCGTTGAAGCACTCGAAGCCCTGGTGGGGCAGGTCCTCCAGGTCGTGGATGCCCCGGGGCGGGGCGTGGGTGAGGATGATGTCCACGCCGCCGGCGCGCCAGGCGGCGAAGCGGAGCTTGTCGGCGCGGCGCTCCATCTGGAGCTCGGTGTACATGTTCTCGCCGGGGCGGTATTTCCGGGTGCCGCCCAGGCCCATGATGCGCACGCCCTTCACCGTCACCACCTTGCCGTCGGCGCAGATACAGCCGGTGGGCGGGTCGGCGGTGAAGCCGTCGTCGTGGTTGCCGCGGACGTACACCAGGGGGGTGTTGGACATGGTGACCAGAAACTCAAGGTACGCGCGCTTTAGGTCCCCGCAGGAGAGGATGAGGTCGTAGCCCGTCAAAGCGCCGGGCCGGTAGTAGTCGTAGAGGCTCTTGGCCTCCTCGTCGGACACGGCAAGGATCTTCATTCCCGGGCGCCCTCCGGCTTCTTGGCCGGCTCAACGCCCACGGACTCCACGGTGGCCTTGCCGGTGGAGCTCAGCTCCTCGTATTCGGGGATCTTGCCCACCACGTTCTCCACCAGGTAGTCCATGGAGATGATCTCCTCCAGGTCGAAAGCGCGGCCCTCCTCCCCCACGGTATCGCCGCTCTGGATGTGGATGGGGCCCACGAAGGGGTCCACGATCCAGTGGCTGATGCCCTCCCGGAGATATCCGGCCAGACGCTTCACCGGCTCGGGCACCGCGTCGGAGAGGGACAGGTCCACCACGCCGGCGGACATGCCCCAGTAGTAGTTGATGGCCTTGCTGGAGCTTTCGTACTCGGCGCGGATGGCGCCGTTGAGGATCTGGCGGATGAGGCCCTCGTAGTAGACGCCCCAGTTCCATAAGGGCGCCGCCAGGCGCGTGGGGGCGCCGTTTTCCACGAGATACAGGCCGAAGGCGGCGTCGGACTCGTAGAGCTTGGCGTTGTCCATGGCGGAGATGAGGCGGATGCCCCGGTCCGCTAAGCGCTTGGCGGCGGCGCGGCGGCCGCCTACGCTGGACCACTCCAGCTCCACCTTGGAGCGGGGGTTCACCATCCGGGCCCCCAGGGCGAAAGCGTTGATGCCGGCGATCTGGCCGTAGATGGGGTAGTCGCACACGTACCCGATACGCCCGTCCTCGCACAGCGCCCCGGCCACCGCGCCGATGATGAACTTGGCCTCGTAGATCCGGGCGTAGTAGGTGCGGACATAGCGGTGGGACTTGTTGATGGAGCAGTTGAGAAAGAGGATGTCCGGGTGGTCCACCGCCGCCCGGAGGGAGGCCGGCAGGAGCACCGGGGAGGTGGTGAAGAGCACGTCGCACTTGTCCTGGTGGATGGCGCGCTCCAGGACCTCCCGGGGGTCGGAGGCCATGGCGTCGAAGTAGGAGGCGGTGGCGATCTTGTCCCCGAAGACACGCTCCACGTACCGCCGGCCCTGGTCGTGGCCGTGGGTCCAGCCGGAGGTCTCCGGCGTCTTGTCGTGGACGAAGCCCACCTTCAGCCCCAGGGCCGTGGTGGCGGTGGTCAGGACCTTGGTGAGGAGGGTGGCCCGGGGCTCCACGGGCACGGGCTTGACCTCGATGGGCGTCTCCTCCTGCTGGAGCTTCAGCTCCTCCCAGAGCCTGCCCACGGACTTCTTCATCTGGGCGGAGTCCATATTGCGCAGGTCCTCGTAGGGGTAGATTTTCAAAAACACCAGCAGCGCGTCCCCGGCGCTGATACTGAGGCGTCCGCCGGAGCGCTCGTCAAAGGCGGCGCGGAAGTAGTGGTAGACCGAGGAGAACCGCCGCCGGTCCTCCTCGGTCCAGACGGACTCCGGGTCCCGGCCCAGAAGGCGCAGGAGCTCCCGGTAGCCGCCCTTTTTGGAGATCTCCAGGTAGTTGATGTGGGTCACACGGTTGAACTCCACGAACTCCGCGTAGTGGTCGCTCTCCGGCGTGCCGGGCTCGGGCATGACGCGGATGACCTCCGCCGTGACGGTGGCGGCGTCGAAAAACTTGAGGACGCTGACGCGCTTGTTGCCCTCCTGGACATAGTAGCGGTTCATGTACTCAAAGGCCTTGATGGGATCGCGGATGCCGTCCTTCAGGTGGGCGGCGCACAGGGCTTTCCACTTCATGGCAAACTCCGTGTCCTCGTCGAGAATGGGCATGAAGTTCCGGGCGAAGCTGGTGGTGCGGCCCCGGGTCTTGGTGCCCACGATAAATTCCGCCGGGATCTGGATGGTCCCCAGGCGAATGCCGATGTTCACCCGCTCGTCGGGCACAAAGTCGTCCAGCACCGGCAGCACGGGACTGACGCCCTTTGCTATGCACGCCCGGTACTCCTTCTGTCCCGCCTTCAGCGCTTCCTTGTAATACTGTTCCGGCATAAAATCCTCCCCCAGGTTCGTTTTCCCCTTGATTGTACCATACCTGTCAAGCCTGTCAAGCCCCCGCGATCGGTCGTGACGGCTCAGAACCCCCCACCTTCGCTTCCCCCCTGCCCCCCTCCTACGAGGAGGGGGCTTAAAAAGGTTTGCGCCTGCGGCGCAGGCTTTAATTTGCCCGCGCGGCGGGGACGGGGGACGAGGGAACTCCCGGTGAACGAAACTTACTACGTGCGGGCCGCCAAGAGTGGCGGCCCCTACAGGGTGCGTTATCTAACCGTTTCCGATAAAACAAATCCGCCCAAATTATGCCGTACGGGCCGCCGCCCACGGCGGCCCCCGTTCCGAAAACATCCAATGTTGGTTGAATGGGATAACCTCCCAAATCCACCGTAGGGGCGGACCCATGTGTCCGCCCGTGGCACGTGGCGGGACGGGGACGGTTCCGATAAAACGAAAATTGGTGGTTATCGGAGGGGCGGGTCGCCGGGGACGGCGACCCCTACGGCGGTGTTCGGGACGGGTCGATAGACGTGGGGCGGGCCGCCAAAAGTGGCGGCCCCTACAAGGTACGTTGTCGGAACCGTTCCGACAAATCGCTCCCGCCCCCGTCTCGGAGCCCCCTCCTCGTAGGAGGGGGGCAGGGGGGAAGCGAACGTGGGATGACAGAGCGGTTCCGGCAAATGGCACCGCCTCCGACACGTTAGCCCCTCCAACGGAGGGGACAGCCGCGAAGCGGCAGGGGTGGTGACGCGGCGGCGGGGGCGGGCGGGTGGGGAATATAAAGAATGCGGCGCAAGCCGCAACCTTTTTCCCGCCGCCGCGCGTGGAACCTTTCCGGCGCTTTGCGCCACCTCCCCCAGGGGGAGGTTAAAAAACGGCGCAAGCCGCAAACCTTTCCCCGCCGCAGCATCCGTCTGAAAGGAGCCCCCCGGAAAAATCCGCTTTTGGCTCGTGCCTTTTTTCCCCTTGCAAATCGGGAAAAACGATGTATAATAGTCTGAAATGCCATTGAAAATGAGGTGTCGTTATGAACATTGTCTGCCTGGATCTGGAGGGCGTGCTGGTGCCGGAGATCTGGATCGCGTTTTCGGAGGTGTCCGGCATCCCGGAGCTGCGGCGCACCACGCGGGACGAGCCGGATTACCATAAGCTCATGGCCTTCCGGCTGGCGATCTTGAAGGAGCACGGCCTGGGGCTTCGTCAGATCCAGGACGTCATCGCCAAAATAGAGCCGCTCCCCGGCGCGAAGGCGTTTCTCGATACCCTCCGGGCCGAGACGCAGGTTGTCATTCTCTCGGACACCTTTACGCAGTTCGCCTCGCCCCTGATGCGCAACCTGGGGTGGCCCACCATCTTCTGCAACGAGCTTATCGCGACCCCCTCCGGGGAGATCACGGGCTTTCAAATGCGGTGCGAAAACTCCAAGCTCACCACCGTCCGGGCGCTCCAGTCCTGCGGGTTTGAGACGGTGGCCGCCGGGGACAGCTACAACGACCTTGCCATGATCCGTGCCTCCAAGGCCGGGTTCCTCTTCCGCAGCACGGACAAGATCAAGGCCGACAACCCGGACCTCCCGGCCTTTGAGAGCTTCGACGAGCTTCTGGCCGGCATCCGCGCCGCCATCGGGGGCTGAGCATGGGGTTTTGGGAGCTTTTCCTCACCGCCGTGGGCCTTTCTATGGACGCCTTCGCCGTCTCCGTCTGCAAGGGCCTGTCCGCCAAGGAGCTTCGGGCCGGGGACGCGGTGAAGACCGGGCTTTTCTTCGGCGGCTTTCAGGCGCTGATGCCGCTTCTGGGCTGGCTCCTGGGCCGGCAATTCGAGGCGTACATCACCGAGATCGACCACTGGATCGCTTTCATCCTCCTCGCCTTCATCGGCGGGAAGATGATCTGGGAGGTGGTCTTCGGCAAGGAGGAGGAGACAAGCGGCTCCTTCGGCTTCAAGGAGCTCCTCATCCTCGCCGTCGCCACCAGCATCGACGCCCTGGCCGTGGGCATCACCTTCGCGTTTCTCTCGGTGGACATCTGGTCCTCCGTGGCCGTCATCGGCGTCACCACCTTCTGCTTTGGCGTGGGCGGCGTCTATCTCGGCAACCGGGTGGGCGGCCGGTTCCACGAGAAGGCGGAGATCGCCGGCGGCGTCATCCTCATCCTCATCGGACTTAAGATACTGTTAGAGCATCTGGACGTCATACATTTTTAAGATTTTTTAAGAAAGAAGTAAGGTACAAATGGCAAAGAAACAATTCAAAGCGGAATCCAAGCGGCTTCTGGACCTCATGATCAACTCCATCTACACCCACCGGGAGATCTTCCTCCGGGAGATTATCTCCAACGCCTCCGACGCCATCGACAAGCTGGCGTACAAGGCGCTGACGGACCAGAACGTGGGGCTGAGCCGGGAGGATTTCCGCATCCGCGTGGTGTTGGACAAGGACGCGCGGACCATCACCGTCTCCGACAACGGCATCGGCATGACGAAGGAGGAGATGGAGGAGAATCTGGGCGTCATCGCCCACTCCGGGTCCTTCAAGTTCAAATCCGAGCTGGACAAGGGCGAAAACGACGACGTGGACATCATCGGGCAGTTCGGCGTGGGGTTCTACTCCGCCTTCATGGTGTCCGACAAGGTGACGGTCCTCTCCCGGGCCTACGGCGCGGACGCGGCGTACAAGTGGGAGAGCGAGGGCGCGGACGGGTACACCGTCACGGAGTGCGACAAGGAGACTGTCGGTACGGACGTCGTCATGCACATCAAGCCCGACGCCGGCGAGGAGCATTACGGGGAATTTCTGGAGACGTGGCGCATCAAGGAGCTCATCAAGAAATATTCCGACTACGTGCGCTTCCCCATCCGCATGGACATTGAGCACACGGAGTACGTGGAGACGGAGGAGCTCGACGAGCACGGACACAAGAAGACCGAGCCCGTCACCCACACCGAGGAGGAGACGGTCAACTCCATGGTGCCCATCTGGCAGCGGAGCAAGGCCGAGGCCACGGACGAGGCGTGTATCGCCTTCTATAAGGAGCGGTTCCACGACACGGAGGACCCGGTGGCGGTCATCCGCGTCAACGCCGAGGGGCTGACGAGCTACCGGGCGCTGCTGTTCATTCCCGCCAAGGCGCCCTATGATTTTTACAGCCGGGACTACAAGCCGGGGCTGGCGCTCTACTCCTCCGGCGTGATGATCATGGAGTCCTGCGCCGATCTTCTCCCCGAGTGCTTCCGCTTTGTGCGGGGCGTGGTGGACTCGCCGGACCTGAGCCTCAACATCTCCCGGGAGATCCTCCAGCACGACCGGCAGCTCAAGACCATCGCCGGGAACCTGGAGAACAAGGTCAAGGCGGAGCTTTTGAAGCTCCAGACCGCCGACCCGGAGAAGTACGACACTTTCTGGGCCGCCTTCGGCCGGCAGATCAAGTACGGCATCGTGGGCGACTACGGGATGAAGAAGGAGCTTCTGAAGGACCTTTTGAAGTTCTACTCCTCCAACGACGAGAAGCTCACCACCCTCAAGGAGTACGTCTCCCGGATGCCCGAGGCGCAGAAGTACATCTACTACGCCGCCGCGGACTCCCTCCGCACCGCCGCCGGCCTTCCGCAGAATGAGCAGGTGAAGGCCAAGGGCTACGAGCTCCTCTACATGACCGAGGACATCGACGAGTTCGCCGTCCAGATGCTCTATAGCTACGACGATAAGGAGCTCAGGAGCGTGGCCGCCGGGGACCTGGGGCTGGAGACGGAGGAGGAGAAAAAGGAGCAGGAGGAGACGGCCGGCAAGTCCAAGGAGCTGCTGGACTTCCTGAAGGAGACGCTGAAGGACGACGTGGCGGACGTGAAGCTCTCCAAGTCCCTGGTGTCCAGCGCCGTGTGCATGTCCTACGAGGGCGAGATCACTCTGGAGATGGAGCGCTACTTCCGCCAGATGCCCGGCGAGGCCGGGGAGAAGATCCGCGCCAAACGGGTCCTGGAGCTCAACCCCGCCCATCCCGCTTTCGCCTCCCTCACCGCCGCCTTCGGGGCCGACCGGGACCGCGCCGGGAAGATCGCCCGGGTTCTGTGCGACCAGGCCAAGCTCCTGGCGGGGCTCCCTGTGGAGGACCTGGCGGCGTACTCCGAGGCGGTGTGCGGTCTACTTTAACTGGCTTTGAAGGCCGCGTTGCGGCCTTCAAATGCCAAGGGGAACGTGCGGAAGACCTCCCGGAAAAGCCTGCGGGCTTTTCCGGGAGGTCTTTCTGCTGTTTTGCTACGCGCACGGCCCCGTTGGGGCCGCACACTCCGCAAAACAAAAGGTATTTTTTCCGACGTACATGCCGCCGGAAAAAATGGCTCGGATATTAGTTTAATATACTTAGAAAATGCTTGACAAATTGCTTGATTTGTGGTATAATACGGGATGTCAAGGATTCAGAGCGGCGACGACTTCGACCTCCACCAGGACGCCCTTGGGGAGGTCCTTGACGGCGACGCAGCTGCGGGCGGGGTTGGAGGTGAAGTATTGGGCGTAGACGGCGTTGAAGGCGGCGAAGTCAGCGATGTCGGCTAAGAAGCAGGTGGTCTTGACGGCCCGGTCGTAGCCGGAGCCGGCGGCCTTCAGGACCTCGCCCAGGTTGCGCATGACCTGGTGGGTCTGGGCCTCGATGCCCCGGGCCTCCACGGTATTGGTGGCGGGGTCGATGGGGATCTGGCCGGAGGTGAAGACGAGGTCCCCGGCGATGACGGCCTGGGAATAGGGGCCGATGGCGGCGGGGGCGGTGTCGGTATGGACGGTTTTGTTCACGGTGATTCCTCCCTTTATTCGTCCACCAGCTTGAAGCCCTGGGCTTTCAGGGACTGGCGGATGGTCTTGATGTGCTCGAAGTTGCGGGTCTCCAGCTCCAGACGCAGGTAACAGCCGTTGATGTCGGAGCCCTCGTTGGCGTGCTCGTAGTGGACGGAGACCACGTTGCCGCCCTCCCGGGCGATGCACCCGGCGACCTTCTCCAGCTGGCCCGGCTTATCCACAAGCTCGATGGTGAGCTGACAGCGGCGGCCGGACATGAGAAGGCCCCGGTCGATGACGCGGGAGAGGATGGAGACGTCCACGTTGCCGCCGGACAGGAGGCAGACCACCTTTTTGCCCTTCACCGGGACCTTGTTGAACATGGCGGCGGCCACGGAGATGGCGCCCGCGCCCTCGGTGACAAGCTTCTGCTGTTCCATGAGGGCGAGAATCGCGGCGGCGATCTCGTCGTCCGTCACGGTGACCACGTCGTCCACGTACTGGCTCGTGAGGGCGAAAGTGTTCTCCCCCGGGACCTTGACGGCGATGCCGTCGGCGATGGTGGAGACGGCGGGGAGGTGGACGATCTCCTTTTGCTTTAGGGAATTGACCATGCTGGGCGCGCCGGCGGCCTGGACGCCGTAGACCTTCACGGCGGGGTTCAGGGCCTTCACGGCGAAAGCGAGGCCGGAGATGAGCCCGCCGCCGCCCACGGGGACGATGACGGCGTCCAGGTCCGGCAGCTGCTCCATGAGCTCGAGGCCGATGGTGCCCTGGCCCTCGATGACGGCCTCGTCGTCGAAGGGGTGGATGAAGGTGTAGCCCTTTTCATCCCGCAGCTGCAGGGCCCGCTCGTAGGCGTCGTCGTAGACGCCCTCCACCAGCACGACTTCGGCGCCGTAGCGCTTGGTGGCCTCCACCTTGGAGATGGGGGCCCCGTCGGGCAGGCAGATGACGGCTTTTATCCCGGCCTTCTGGGCGGCCAGGGCCACGCCCTGGGCGTGGTTGCCGGCGGAGCAGGCGATGACGCCCCGTGCCTTCTCCTCGTCGGAGAGCTGGCTTATCTTGTAGTACGCGCCGCGGACCTTGAAGGAGCCGGTGATCTGGAGGTTTTCGGTTTTCAGATAGACCTGGGCCTCCGGGTTGAGGCGCGGGGCGTAGATCACGTCCGTGTCCCGGATGACCTCCTTGAGGACGTAGCGGGCGTGGTAGATCTTGTCGAGTGAGATCATGTGGTTTCCTCCCATGGCTTGGACAGGATGCTGTCCGTGAACTGCTCGGCGGCGCGGGGCGTCATGCCGCCCCGGCGGAGCGCGAAGGCGCAGGCGCGCGTGTCCAGGTCCGGCGTCTCCGGGATGCCCTTCTTCACCGCAAGCTCGTGGACGATGCGCAGATAGAGCGCCTTTGGCGGCTTGGTGAAGAGGATGGTGAGCCCGAAGCGGTCGGAGAGGGCCACGGTGTCCTGAATGGTGTCGTTTAAATGGATGTCGTCCCCGTCCCGGTCGGACATGGATTCCTTCACCAGGTGGCGGCGGTTGGAGGTGGCGTAGATGACGGTGTTGGCCGCCCGGACGCTGACGGAGCCCTCCAGAATGGCCTTCATGGCGGAGAAGGCGTCGTCGTTTTTCTCAAAGCTCAGGTCGTCGATGAAGAGGATGAACTTGAGGGGGTTGTCCCGCAGGTGCTCCATGATGGCGGGGATGTGGGCAAGCTCGGCCTTGGGGACCTCGATGAGGCGCAGGCCCTCCGGGGCCAGGAGGTTGGTCACCGCCTTGACGGAGCTGGACTTGCCCGTGCCGGCGTCGCCGATGAGCAGGGCGTTGGCCGCCGGGAGGCCCTTGAGCAGGGCGCGGGTGTTGTCCAGGAGCTCATTGCGCTGAAGCTCGTAGCCCACCAGGTCGTCCATGCTGGTGGTGTCCGGGGTGTGGACGGGGCGGATCTGGCCCTCCACCACGCGGAACATGGTGTGGCGGGCGTACTGGCCGTAGCCGCTCACGCGGATGGAGGCCATGCGGGCCTCGAAGGCGGCGGGGAAGTCGAAGTCGCTTGTCTCATAGGCCGGCAGGTAGCCCACGTAGCCCATGAGGGCCCGGAGCTTTTCCGGCGTCAGGGCGGCAAGCTCGGCAAATAGCGCCAGCTCCCCCTCCACGCACATTTTAAGCGCCGGGGGGATGGGGGCGGCGTTGGCGCGGAGGACGGTATACTGGTTCTCGTCCTCGGCGGCGGCGTCCAGGAGGTAGCGGCTCAGGTCCCAGCCGTGCTGGGAGAGGGCGGCGACGAAGTCGGCGTAGTGCTCCACCCGCTCGGACTCGTCCCCCTCGCACTCGAAGAGGTCCCGGAGGGCCCGAAGCACGGGAGCGTTTTTCACGCCGCGAAAGACCACGATGGAGGCGATGGACGCGGCGGCGTTCGGCATGGTGTCCAGCATCTCAGAGCCTCTCGATGACGGCGTCGGTCATGGCCGTGGTGCCAAGAGGCGTCCTGCCGGAGGCGCCCATGAGGTCCGCGGTGCGAAGGCCGTCGTTCAGCGCCTTATCCACCGCCGCCTCGATGTCGTCGGCCTCGGCGGCGAGATCGAAGGAGTAGCGCAGCATCATGGCGGCGCTGAGGATGGTGGCGATGGGGTTGGCGATGCCGCGCCCGGCGATGTCCGGCGCGGAGCCGTGGATGGGCTCGTACATGCCCCGCGTCGTCTCGTTGAGGCTGGCGGAGGGCAGCATGCCGATGGAGCCGGTTATTTGGCTTGCCTCGTCGGAGAGGATGTCGCCGAACATGTTGCTCGTCACGATGACGTCGAACTGTGCCGGGTTTTTCACCAGCTGCATGGCGGCGTTGTCCACCAGCACGTCCTGGAGCGCCACGTTGGGGTAGTCGCGCTCCCCGATCTCGTGGACGGTCTTGCGCCAGAGGCGGCTGGTCTCCAGGACATTGGCCTTGTCGATGGAGCTGACCTTGCCCCGGCGCTTGCGGGCGGTCTCAAAGGCCACGCGGGCGATGCGCTCGATCTCAAAGCGGGAGTAGCACTCGGTGTCAAAGGCCTCCTGGCCGTACTTCCCCTCCCGGTACCCCCGGTCGCCGAAGTAGATGCCGCCGGTGAGCTCCCGGACGATCATGATGTCGAAGCCGTCCTTTACAATGTCGGGCCGCAGGGGGCAGTCGCCGGCGAGGGCCGGGTAGAGCTTGGCCGGCCGCAGATTGGTGAAGAGGCCCAGCGCCGCGCGGATGCCGAGAAGCGCCTTCTCGGGGCGGAGATTCCCCGGCAGGGTGTCCCACTTGGGCCCGCCCACGGCGCCCAAGAGCACCGAGTCGGAGGCGAGGCATCCGTCCACCGTCTCCTGCGGGAGCGGCGCGCCGGTGGCGTCGATGGCCGCCCCGCCGATAAGGTAGGGGGTAAAATTGAACGTGTGGCCGTACTTTTTGCCCACGGCCTCCAGGACGCGCACGGCGCTGTCCACGATCTCCGGTCCGATCCCGTCCCCCCGGAGAAGGGCGATGTTGTATGTCATGTTGATCACCTTAAATGTCAGAGGTTTCATGGGCCGCTGTGGGCGCTGCCGCGTTTCGCAGCGCAACCGCCGCGCGGCGGCGGCTCTTAGCGCGGAGATGCGGCCCCGGCTTCTAATGCTAATACCCATTTCAAATGGGACACCGAACGGTGAGGATTTTTCGTGTCAGGTAAAGCGGCTTGAGCGACGGCGACGCGAAAAAACCGCAGCAAATGTCTTGTTTTCATGGAATCTTAGTATCATGCAGCCGTGCGAAAAACGTTGTACGGGCCGCCGCCCACGGCGGCCCACATGGCGGTATGGTTACCCTATGATCCCGGCTTTCGCCGCCTCCACCAGGCCGCCGGCGGAGATGATGTTTTGGATGAAGGGCGGGAAAGGCTCGGTGCGGAAGGACTGGCCGGTGGTGAAGTCGCGGATCTGGCCGGCGTCCAGGTCGGCGGTGACCTGGTGGCCCTCGGAAATGGCCTCGGCGGCGGCGGGGCATTCCACAATGGGCAGGCCGATGTTGATAGAGTTGCGGTAGAAGATGCGGGCGAAGCTTTTCGCGATCACCAAAGAGATGCCCGACGCCTTGATGGCGATGGGGGCGTGCTCACGGGAGGAGCCGCAGCCGAAGTTCTCACCGCCCACTAAAATGTCGCCGGGGGCGATCTTGGCGTGGAAGGACTTGTCGATGTCCTCCATGCAGTGGGCGGCCAGCTCCTTAGGGTCGCTGGTGTTCAGATACCGGGCGGGGATGATCACGTCGGTATCTACGTTGTCGCCGTACTTGACGGCTTTACCTGTGCATTTCATTTCATGACCTCCTCGGCGGACGCGATGCGGCCCAGCACGGCGCTGGCGGCGGCGGTGGCGGGACTGGCGAGATACACTTCACTGTCCACATGGCCCATGCGGCCCACAAAGTTGCGGTTGGTGGTGGAGACGCACCGCTCTCCCTCGGCGAGAATGCCCATGTACCCGCCGAGGCACGGCCCGCAGGTGGGAGTGGAGACGACGCAGCCGGCCTCGATGAAATCCTTTATGAAGCCGGCCTCCAGGCATTTGAGGTAGATGTCCTGGGTGGCGGGGATGATGATGGCGCGGACGTTTTTGGCGACCTTGCGGCCCTTCAAAATCTCGTCCGCTTCCCGCATGTCCTTGAAAAGGCCGTTGGTGCAGGAGCCGATGACCACCTGGTCGATTTTGATATCCCCGATCTCGTCCACGGTGTGGGTGTTCTCGGGAAGATGCGGGAAAGCGACGGTGGGGCGGAGGGCGGAGAGGTCGATCTCATAGACGGCGTCGTAGGGGGCGTCCCCGTCGGCCTTGAAGACGCGCAGCTGGCGCTTGGCGTGCTCCTTTTCGTATTGGAGCGTCACGTCGTCCACCTCGAAGATGCCGTTTTTCGCGCCGGCCTCGATAGCCATGTTGCAGACGGTGAGGCGGTCCGGCATGGAGAGACTGCGCGCGCCGGGGCCGGTGAACTCCATGGACTTATACCGGGCGCCGTCCACGCCGATCATGCCGATGATATGTAGGATGAGGTCCTTGCCGGAGACGTATTTGGGGAGCTTCCCGGTGAGGACGAATTTGATAGCGGAGGGGACCTTGAACCACGCCTTGCCCGTGGCCATGCCGAAAGCCATGTCCGTGGAGCCCACGCCGGTGGAGAAGGCGCCCAGCGCCCCGTAGGTGCAGGTGTGGGAGTCCGCGCCGATGGCGAGGTCCCCGGTGACGACCAGGCCCTCCTCGGGGATGAGGGCGTGCTCGATGCCCATTTTTCCTACGTCGAAGAAGCTCTCCAGCGCCTGCTCGTTGGCGAAGTCCCGGCAGCACTTACACTGCTGGGCGGCCTTGATGTCCTTGTTGGGGACGAAGTGGTCCATGATGAGGGTCACATTTTCGGGGTTCGCCACCTTCTCGAACCCCATCTTTTGAAATTCCCGGATGGCCACCGGGGAGGTGATGTCGTTGCCGTGGATGCGGTCCAGCGCGCAGAGAATGAGCTGTCCGGCCTCCACGCGCTCAAGGCCGGCGTGGGCGGCCAGGATCTTTTGGGACATGGTCATGGACATAGGCTCACCCCCTTTTGTTGATGATGGCGCCCTTGTCGGCGGAGCTGACCTGCTGGGCGTAGCGCTTGAGGTAGCCGGTGATGTCGGTTTTCTGGAGGGGCTTTTCGGCGGCACGGCGGGCGGCGAGCTCCTCGTCGGGGACCTTCAGTGTGATGGTGTGGTTCGGGATGTCGATGGCGATAAGGTCCCCCTCGTGGACGTAGGCGATGAGCCCGCCGGAGGCGGCCTCGGGGCTCACGTGGCCGATGGACGCGCCGCGCGTCGCGCCGGAGAAGCGGCCGTCGGTGATGAGGGCGACGGTCTTATCGAGCCCCGCGCCGGCAATAGCGCTGGTGGGGTTGAGCATCTCCCGCATACCGGGGCCGCCGGCGGGGCCCTCATAGCGGATGACCACCACGTCGCCGGGATGGATGCCGCGGGCGTGGATGACCTTGATGGCCTCCTCCTCGCTGTTGAAGACACGGGCGGGGCCCTCGTGGACGAGCATCTCCGGGGCCACGGCGCTTCTCTTCACCACACAGCCGTTCTCCGCCAGGTTCCCGTAGAGGACGGCGATGCCGCCGGTCTCGGAGTAGGGGTCGTCGATGGGGCGGATGACGGCGGGGTTTAAGTTCTCCACGCCCTCCAGGTTCTCCCCCAGGGTCCTGCCGGTGCAGGTCATGACGGAGGTGTCCAGGAGGCCGCGCTTGGTCAGCTCCTTCAGGACGGCGTAAACGCCGCCGGCCTCGTTCAGGTCCTCCATGTAGGTGGGACCGGCGGGGGCCAGGTGGCAGAGGTTGGGGGTCCGGGCGCTGATCTCATTTGCCATGCTGATGTCGAAGTCCACGCCGCACTCGTTGGCGATGGCGGGGAGATGGAGCATGGAGTTGGTGGAGCACCCCAGCGCCATGTCGGCGGTGATGGCGTTGCGGATGGCGGCCTCGGTCATGATGTCCCGGGCGCGGATGTTGCGCCGGACAAGCTCCATGACCTGCATCCCGGCGCGTTTGGCGAGAGAGATGCGCGCCGAGTAGGCGGCGGGGATGGTGCCGTTGCCCCGGAGGCCCATACCCAGGACCTCGGTGAGGCAGTTCATGGAGTTGGCCGTGTACATCCCGGAGCAGGAGCCGCAGGAGGGGCAGGTCTTGCACTCGTACTCCCGCAGCTTGGCCTCGTCTATCTTCCCGGCGGAGTAGGCGCCCACGGCCTCGAACATGCTGGAAAGGCTTGTTTTGTGCCCGTCCACGCGGCCGGCCAGCATGGGGCCGCCGGAGACGAAGACGGTGGGCAGGTTGAGCCGCGCGGCGGCCATGAGAAGGCCGGGGACGTTCTTGTCGCAGTTGGGGATCATGACGAGGCCGTCAAAGCCGTGGGCCATGACCATGCACTCCGTGGAGTCGGCGATGAGGTCCCGGGTGACGAGAGAATACTTCATCCCCACATGACCCATGGCGATGCCGTCGCACACGGCGATGGCGGGGAAGACGATGGGGGTACCCCCGGCCATGGCCACGCCGGTCTTCACGGCCTCTGTGATCTTGTCCAGGTTCATGTGGCCGGGGACGATCTCGTTATAGCTGCTCACGATGCCGATGAGGGGACGCTGCAGCTCCTCGTCGGTGAGGCCCAGAGCGTAGTAGAGGGAGCGGTGGGGGGCGTTTTCGTAGCCGTTGACAACGGTGTCTTTGATCATAGGTGGTTCCTCCCTGTGGTTTTGGGAAATGCTGTAGGGGCGGGTCTGGAAACCCGCCCGCTGCTGTAGGGGCGGGTTCTAAACCCGCCCGCATACATTAGTTATTGATGAGCTTATCCTCGTCGGACCAGCTGTAGAGCTTGCGGATCTCCGCGCCCACGATCTCGCTGGGGTGCTCGGAGGCCTTCTTGCGCATGGCGTTGAAGTGGACCTGGGCCCCGGCGTCGGACATGTCCAGGAGGAACTCCTTGGCGAAGGTGCCGTCCTGGATGTCGGAGAGGATCTTCTTCATGGTCTTCTTGGTCTCCTCGGTGATGAGCTTGGGACCGGTGACATAGTCGCCGTACTCGGCGGTGTTGGAGATGGAGTAGCGCATCCCGGCAAAACCGGACTGGTAGATGAGGTCCACGATAAGCTTCATCTCGTGGATGCACTCAAAGTAGGCGTTCCGGGGGTCGTAGCCGGCCTCGCACAGCGTCTCAAAGCCCGCCTGCATCAGGGCGCACACGCCGCCGCAGAGGACCGCCTGCTCGCCGAAGAGGTCCGTCTCGGTCTCGGTCCGGAAGGTGGTCTCCAGCACGCCGGCGCGGGCGCCGCCGATGCCGGCGGCGTAGGCAAGGCCGATGTCCCAGGCGTCGCCGGTGGCGTCCTGCTCCACGGCGATGAGGCAGGGCACGCCCTTGCCCGCCTGGTACTCGGACCGGACGGTGTGGCCGGGGCCCTTGGGGGCGATCATGATGACGTTGACGTTCTTGGGGGGCTTGATGCAGCCGAAGTGGATGTTGAAGCCGTGGGCGAAGGCCAGGGTCTTGCCCTCGGTCAGATTGGGCTCGATGCTCTCCTTGTAGAGCTTGGCCTGCTTTTCGTCGTTGATCAAAATCATGATGATGTCGGCCTCTTTGGCGGCGTCGGCGGCGGTCATGACCTTGAGGCCCTGGGCCTCGGCCTTCGCCCAGCTCTTGGAGCCGGTGTAGAGGCCGACGATGACGTTGACGCCGGAATCCTTCAAATTCAGCGCGTGGGCGTGGCCCTGGGAGCCGTAGCCGATGATGGCCACGGTCTTGCCGTCCAGACGGTGGAGGTCGCAATCCTGTTCGTAGAAGATCCTGTTCATGGTAATTGACTCCTTTTGAAAGAATTTATATGTGAATTTGGTTTTAAACGCGAAATCAGTTGATGTCCGGCTGCTCCAGGATGGACCCGCCGCCCTTTTGGAGGGCGACGATGCCGGTGCGGCAAAGCTCGATGATGCCGAGAGGCTTGATCATCTCGATGAGGGCGTCGATCTTGTCCGGGGTGCCGGTGGCCTCGATGCAGAGAGCCTCCACGGAGTAGTTGATGATCTTGGCCTTGAAGATGTCGAGGGCGGCCAGGACGCGCTGGTGCTTGTCGGGGTCATTTTGGATCTTCACCAGCACCAGCTCCCGCTCGATGGCGTCCACCTCCTCCAGAAGCTCCACCTTCTTGACGTTGAAGAGCTTGCGGATCTGGTTGAGCATCTGGGCGCGGGCGTAGCCGTCGCCGGACATGGTGATGGTGATGCGGCTGTACTCCGGGGACTCGGTGACGCCCACGGTGAGGGAGTCGATGTTGAAGCCGCGCCGGGTGAACATGCTGGTGACGCGGGTGAGGACGCCGAACTTGTTTTCCACGTAGACGGCGATGACGAATTTGTTGCTCTTTGTGTCCGCCACGGTTCACACCTCCTTCTTCACGGTGATGATGTCGTCGATGGCCCCGCCGGGGGGCAGCATCGGGAGGACGAACTCGTCCTTGTCGATGAGGCAGTCGATGACGGTGACCTCGTCAGACTGCATGGCCTTTTCAAAGGCCGCCTCGAACGCCTCCGGCGTCTCCGCCCGGACGCCCACGGCCCCGAAGGCCTCGGCCAGCTTCACAAAATCGGTCCGGCGGACGTCTAAGTTCGTGTCGGCGTAGTGGTGGTTGAAGAAGAGCGTCTGCCACTGGCGGACCATGCCCAGGGTCTTGTTGTCGATGAGGACGACGGTCACGGGGACATGGTAGGTGACGGCGGTGGCAAGCTCGTTGAGGTTCATGCCGAAGCTCCCGTCGCCGGTGACGAGGACGGTGTGCTCGCCGGTGCCCACCGCCGCGCCGATGGCCGCGCCCAGGCCGAAGCCCATGGTGCCGAGCCCGCCGGAGGACACCATCTTCCGGGGCTTTTGGAAGCGGATATACTGGGCGGCCCACATCTGGTGCTGGCCCACGTCCGTGGCCACGGGGGTGTAGGCGGTCTTATACTTGTTGACCGTCTCCATAACCTTCAGCGGCGTCAGGACCCCCGGCGGGTCCATGAGGAAGCTGGCCTCCCGCTCCCGCAGGTCCTCGATGTGGTCCATCCAGTCCATGTGGTTGGCCTCGTGGACGGAGTCGATGAGCTTTCTGAGGGCCACGGCGATGTCGCCGGTGATGCCCACGTTGGCGGTGATGTTCTTGCTGATCTCCGCGAAGTCCGCGTCGATGTGGATGATCTTGGCGCGCTGGGCAAACTTGGCCTTGTTGCCCGTGGCCCGGTCGGAAAAGCGGGTGCCCACGGCGATGATGAGGTCGGCGTCGTTGGAGGCCACGGAGGAGGCGTAATGGCCGTGCATCCCCTGCATCCCCAAAAAGCGCGGGTGGTCCGTGGGGATGGCGGAGAGGCCCATGAGGGAACAGCCGATGACGGCGTCGATCTTGTCCGCCAGCTCCAGCACCAGCTCCTCGGTTTTGGAGCCGATGACGCCGCCGCCGATGTGGATGAAGGGGCGGGACTTGGAGTCGATGAGCGCCGCGGCCTGGGCGATCTTCTCATCACTGGGGATGTGCTGGGGGAAGGGCGGGTCCACGGGCTTGGGCTCATACTCCCCCACGGCGGTCTGGATGTCCTTGGGGATGTCGATGAGCACGGGGCCGGGGCGGCCGGACTTGGCGATGCGGAAAGCCTCCCGGATCTTGTCCGCCAGCTTGTTGACGTCGTGGATGAAGTAGTTGTGCTTGGTGATGGGCAGGGTGATGCCGGTGATGTCGATCTCCTGGAAGCTGTCCCGGCCGATGAGGTCCTGGGGCACGTTGCCGGTGATGGCCACCATGGGGACGCTGTCCAGCATGGCGGTGGCGATGCCGGTGACGAGGTTGGTGGCGCCGGGGCCGGAGGTGGCGATGACCACGCCCACCTTTCCGGTGGCCCGGGAGTAGCCGTCGGCGGCGTGGGACGCGCCCTGCTCGTGGGCGGTGAGGATATGGTGAAGCCGGTCGCCGGCTTCGTAGATGGCGTCGTAGAGGTTGAGGACCTGTCCGCCGGGGTAACCGAACACGTCGGTGACGCCCAGCTCGATGAGGGTCTCCACGACGATTTGCGCGCCTGTCAGTTTCATAAACAAACTCCTGTATCTTCCTTATTTCTGCTCCAAAAGCCGGTTCGCGGCGGAGACCAGGGCTTTGATGGAGCTTACGATGATGTCGCGGCTGATGCCCGCGCCCCAGATGAGCTCGCCGCCGGGGGTCTTGAGGCCCACGTAGCTGGCGGCCTTGGAGGTGGAGCCCTCCTCCAGCGCGTGCTGGGAGTAGATGTCCAGGGTGTAGGGAAGGCCGGTGACCAGCTTCACGGCGTTGGAGACGGCGTCGAGGCGTCC
This sequence comes from uncultured Oscillospiraceae bacterium, assembly GCA_947632175.1. Classification (GTDB taxonomy): domain Bacteria; phylum Bacillota; class Clostridia; order Oscillospirales; family Oscillospiraceae; genus RUG626. Next base: position 200,941 of record CANROC010000001.1, read on the forward strand.
GTTGCCGAAAGCGGTGACCTTCTGCTTCACGCCCTTGTAGAGGACGGTGACGGTGGCGGTGATGCCGTCCGGCTCCTGGACGTAGTGGGCCTCCGGCACGTTCATCACGGTCTTGCGGTTGCAGTAGTGCTCGTTGAAATAGTCGTAGACCTCCTGGGGCTGGAGCTCCCGGTGCTCCCGGTCGGAGATGCCCTTGATGAAGTAGCCGAAATCCTCCCGCATCCTGGGGGGCATGGCGATGTTGAACTGCGTCTCCATGATGTACCCGATGCCGCCCTTGCCGGACTGGGAGTTGATGCGGATGACGTCCGCCTCGTAAATTCTCCCCAGGTCCGTGGGGTCGATGGGCAGATAGGGGACGGTCCAGGGCTCCGCCGGGTGCTCCTCCCGCCAGCGCATGCCCTTGGCGATGGCGTCCTGGTGGGACCCGGAGAAGGCGGCGAAGACCAGCGCCCCGGAGTAGGGCTGGCGCTCATAGACGCGCATACGCGTCACACGCTCGTAGACACGGGTGATGGCGGGCAGGTCGTGGAGGTCCAGCTTCGGGTCCACGCCCTGGGAGTACATGTTGAGGGCCAAGGTGATGATGTCCACGTTGCCGGTGCGCTCGCCGTTGCCGAAGAGGGTGCCCTCCACGCGCTCAGCCCCGGCCAAAAGCCCCATCTCCGTGTCCGCCACGGCGCAGCCCCGGTCGTTGTGGGGGTGGAGGGAGACGACGATGCCGTCCCGGTATTTGAGGTTCTTGCACATATACTCGATCTGCTGGGCGTAGACGTGGGGCATGGAGTGGCTGACGGTGACGGGCAGGTTGTAGATGACCTTCCGCTCCGGCGTGGGCTTCCAGACCTCGCTCACCGCGTCGCAGATCTCCAAGGCGAACTCAGGCTCCGTGCCGGTGAAGCTCTCCGGGGAGTACTCGAAGCGGAAATTGCCCGGCGTTTTGGCGGCGTACTCGTTGAAGAGCTTGGCCCCGGAGACGGCGATGTCGATGATCTCCTGCTTGGATTTTTTGAACACCTGTTGGCGCTGGGCCACGGAGGTGGAATTGTAGAGGTGGACGATGGCGTTCTTGCAGCCGGAGACGGCCTCGAAGGTCTTTTTGATGATGTGCTCCCTGGACTGGGTCAGCACCTGGATGGCCACGTCGTCGGGGATCATGTCCCGCTCGATGAGCGTCCGGCAGAACTCGTACTCCGTCTCGCTGGCCGCCGGGAAGCCCACCTCGATCTCCTTGAAGCCGATCTTGACCAGGAGCTCAAAAAACTCCAGCTTCTCCTCTAAGCTCATGGGGATGATGAGGGCCTGGTTGCCGTCCCGCAGGTCCACGCTGCACCAGGTGGGCGCCGCCTCCACGCGGTCCTTTTTCGCCCAGTCGAAATAGTCGCCCTGGGGGAGGAAATACTGTCTCGTGTACTTTTCGAAGCCTTCCATACTTGTTCCTTTCCGGGTGATTTTGGGTACAAAAAAAGTCTCGTTTACCCAAAATACTCTGACATATTTTTGGATAAAGAGACGAAAGAAATCTTCCGCGGTACCACTCTTCTTGGCGATGCTCGCCCGCTCAACCCGCGTCCGTCAACGCGGCCTCTCTGTAACGGGAGAACCCGGCTGTACCTACTTACGCTTCCTTGCGCGTTCAGCTCGCGGCTCAGGGAGGAGTGGACCGCCCGCCCCGCGCCGCCTCGCACCTCCCGGCGGCTCTCTGAAGCATCACGAACGTCCTTGTTCCCGTCTTAGCCTTTCTCGATTTGCACCAATCATACAACACACTTCCGGCACTGTCAAGGGGAAGTTTTTCGATTTTACACTTTAAATAATCCCACCGTTTCTCCTAAGGCTTTTGTTGGGCAAAGTGCAAATAGGGGCGGGGGCCGCGGGATACGCTTTCTCTCCGTACCCCGCGGCCGCGTTGGTTATTTTTTATCGTTACCGTCGGCGCGGAACTGCTTCATTCCTTTGCAAAGTTTTACAAAATCCTCATCTGACATGGCTGAGGCTTCTTCCGTCCGTCCCCACGTTGTTGCTCTTCCCGACAGATAGACGGACAAATATCCGCAAACAGCCGCGATCATGAAAGCCACGAGCGACAGAGTCCAGCCAATACCAGTCTGCAGGAAGCCGCCGCTCTCGCCTGCCACATATTCCTTCAAAAGGAAGAGGCATCCTACCGCCGCCGTGTTGGCGATCCCGCCGACCAGAGTGGTGACGGCGAAAGTCGCTATGATGCCGATGATTCCGGCTATAAGGGCGCCTGCTGTCCATAGAATCGTCATAGTATCCTGCGAAACAGCCTCTCCTGGATGTGTAAGTATACCCCAAAGATACGCGAAGCCTGAAACACTTCTGGATGTTCCCCATATACTCGCGGTTATAAACGGGAGGAAAAAGCATAGGATGCCCAGAACCCCCGCGATCCTCTCCGCCAGCTCTGTTTTTGCGCTTGTCATTTGATACATGTGCCTTACCCTTTCTCTATTTTTTTGAGCTTACAAGCTTATTATATTTGGTATTACCAAATTTGTAAAGCACTTTTTTTCATATACTTAAAGAAAAGAGGTGCTGTATGAAGACCAGGAAGCTTGAATTGGGCAATCGGAATCTCGTGGGCGCCCGTGTGACGCAGGCGCGGCTGCGGCTGGGGATGAAGCAGGTCGAGCTGCTGGCCCGCCTGCAGACCTCCGGCGTGGATATCAGTATTCCGGCCCTGTCCCTGCTGGAGGGACAAAAAAGGCCGGTAACGGACTTCGAGCTGTGCGCTTTGGCCGACGTCCTGCACGTCTCCGTAGATTGGCTTTTAGGGCGGGAAACATAGCCCCCGGAGGGGCTTTGGGGGCGCGGGTCGTCGGGGCCGGTCTATTACCCGACGCTCGCTTCCCCCCTGCCCCCCTCCTACGAGGAGGGGGCTTAAAAAGGATGCGCCGCTTTGCGGCGCAATTTTTATAAAAGGCGGCGCAAAGCGCCGCAGCCTTGTTCCCCTTGACCCCTTTTTCGGAAAAAGGGGTGCCGCCGCAGCGGCGGGGTATTCGAGCCCGTGGGGTGTAACGGATGTTTCCGGGAAACCGAATGTGTTGCGTGCGGGCCGCCAAGAGTGGCGGCCCCTACGGCGGATAACGCAAACTGAAAAATAGACGCCCCCACCCTGCCCATCGCTTCGCTCGGGCACCCCTCCCGGAGGGAGGGGCAAAAAAAGTGCGTTGACGGAACTGGTTCGAAAAATCGCGCCCGCCCCCGTCTCGGAGCCCCCTCCTCGTAGGAGGGGGGCAGGGGGGGCAGCGAACGTTGGATGACAGAACGGTCCCGATAAAACAAATCCGCCCTAATCACCGCCGTACGGGCCGCCGCCCACGGCGGCCCCCCGTTGCAGATTTCGGATTGCCCCCGATAAACGCCGTAGGGGTCGCCGTCCCCGGCGACCCGCGTTTCAATGACCTCCCATATCGGTTGAATGGGATAACCTCCCACATTCCCCGTAGGGGCGGACCCATGTGTCCGCCCGTGCCCACGTTGCGGAAAGGGAACGGTTCCGATAAAACGGTACATCCCGGTTATCGGGGGCAAGGGCCGCCGTGGGCCTGCGCCCGCAGGCGCGTTTCGGAGCGCAACCGCCGCGCAGCGGCGGCTCTTGGCGCGGAGATGCGGCCCGTACGGCGGTGTTCGGGACGTGTCAATTTTCGATGGGCGGGTCGCCGAGGACGGCGACCCCTACGGCGGATTTCGCAGGCCGGTGGCGCGGCGGCGGGGGCGGGCGGGTGGGGAATCAAAGAATGCGGCGCAAGCCGCAAACCTTTTCCCGCCGCCGTGCCCTTTCGCCTCGCTGCGCTCGCCACCTCCCCCAAGGGGGAGGTTATAGGCCCGGGGTTATTTGGCGGTGACGGTGAGGCTGAGGGTCAGGATGCCCTCGTTGTCGCGGTAGAGCTGGTCGAACTGGGAGAGAGGGAGGGGGGCGAGGCCCTGGCCGGCCTCGACGGTGTAGCCGGGGCGGTTGAACTCCGCGATGAACCAGTCCTTGTAGCCGGCGTAGGCGGAGGCGGCGGGGGTGAGGGAGACCTGGTAGCCGCTGACGGCGGCGAATCGGAGGGCGATCTCGTAGGAATTTTCCGGCAGGTAATCTAAATACTTCCAATAGATCACCTGGCCCTGGGTGTGGTAGGACAGGGTGATGGCAAAATCATGCTGTCTCGTGAAATTGTAGACCGCGCGGCTTTCCGGTATCTCCAGGGGCGCGGCGCCCACATAATCCCGGGGCGCCGGGGAAACATAGCCCTGTGCGAATTTGATCTGGCGGGCCTCGTTCCAGCCGGCGGGATACTGGAGGTTGGGGTCCACGCCCTGGATGTTGGCCTTCCAGCCCGCAGGAAAGGCGATGGCCGGGTAGTCGGCGGCGATCTGCCGCGCACCCTCGTAAAACGGCCCCTCCGTCAGCTCCCCGGTGACCAGCGCCACGCCGTCCGGGTTGACCATGGGCATCACGTAGAGCGTGGAGCGCTCATAGAGGCTCCGGGCGTTCTGGCCGAAGACGGTGAGGCCGGAGGCGTAGGCGTGGGCGTACTTTTCCAGAAATTTCATGAGAAGTGGCGTGGTGATCCACTCGTTGGCGTGGTGGGAGGCGTTGTGGAACACCTGGTTGGGGCCGGCGCCAAGCTTCACCGTGTGCAGGGGCCGGCCCATGACGCTCTTCCCCGCCGAGCCCGGCTCCAGGAAAGGATACCGGGCGGCCAGGCCCCGGAGGCACAGCCCGAGGTACGTGGGGGTGAAGCGGATGCCGGGATCGACCACGTCAAAGGGCCGGGGGACGGTGAGGGTGGAGCCTACCCGCAGGCGCGTGGGGTCCACACCGGGGTTGGCGGTCTCCAGCGCCCGGACGGTGATGCCGTTGGCCCGCGCCAGGGTATACAAGGTGTCCCCCGGCCGGACGGTGCGACGGAAGAAGCCGGTGAGCCAGCTTTCCAGCGAGGCCCAGGTACGGTTCCCCGCCACGCCGTCGGGGACGAGGCCGAAGGCGGACTGGTAGGCCCGCGTGGCGGCCAGCGTCTCCGGGCCGAAGACGCCGTCCGGGGCAAAGCGAAGATAGCCGGCCCGCCCGAGGCCCAGCTGCAAAAGCTCCACCCAGGGGCCCCGGTCTCCCAGACGTAAAACCTTAAACAAAATGAGTTCTCCCCTTTACTCTTTAATCTTTGAGCTACTCCCCTATTTTATGATTTGAAAAAGCGGAAAAGACCGGATAACCGTTTTTTCGGGAAAGTGGGACGATTTGCGTCCCGGCGGCGGGAAAAGGGCGCTCAGGCGGGAACAGCCGTTTTCCGCCAGTCCAAAAGCGAAAAGTATTGCTACGCCTCAACCGTTTTTCGGGGGACATATTAAAGGCGGCGTTGAGCCAAAGAAAAATGGGGAGCGGGAAAATATGAAGAAATTGGATTTCAAAAAGGCGGCGGCCGTATGCGCGGCCGCTCTTTTGGCGGCGCTGGCGCTGGCGTTCCCCGCCGCGGCGGCGGACCTGCCGGACCGGCTGGTGCCCGTAGGCGAGGCGGTGGGCATCGCGGTGAAGACGGACGGGGCGGTGGTGTCCGAGCTTTCGGAGTTCAAAACCGCCTCGGGCGTGTGCGCCCCGGCCAGGGACGCGGGCCTGCGGCCCGGGGACGTGATCACCATGATCGAGGGCGTGCCCGTGACCTCGGCCCAGGACATGCTGGCGGCGCTGGAGGGCGCGCCGGAGACCGTCACCGTCCGCTATACCCGGGACGGAAAGGAGCGGCAGGCGGCAGTGAAGCCCTGGTTCGACGGGGAGACGGGGTATCTGGGCGTCTGGGTGCGGGACAGCGTCTCCGGCATCGGGACCGTCACCTTCTATGACCCGGAAAGCGGCCTTTACGGGGCGTTGGGCCACTCCATCGCCGACAGCGCCACCGGCGTCATCGTGCCGGTGCGGGAGGGGAGCCTGCTCAGGGCGCGCCTCACCGGCGTCACCAAAAGCCGCGCCGGGTCGCCGGGACAGCTGGGCGGGGAGCTGGACTACACCGGCGTGCTGGGCACGGTGGAGCAAAACTGCCAGGTGGGCATCTTCGGCCAGGGCCGGGAGGCGCTGGACATCTGCGAGAGCGTCCCCACCGCCCCTGCGTCGGCGGTGAAGACGGGCAAGGCCGTGCTCATCAGCGACGTCTCCGGCGAACGCCGGGAGTACGCCATCGAGATCACACGCCTTTACAGCGGCGAGGACAGCCGGGACATGATGATCAAGGTCACCGACCCCGACCTCCTGGCCCTCACCGGCGGCATCGTCCAGGGCATGAGCGGTTCCCCCATCCTCCAGCAAGGCCGCCTCATCGGCGCCGTCACCCACGTCCTCATCAACGACCCGGAAAAGGGGTACGGCGTGTTTCTGGAGAGCATGTGGGAGGGGAGGTAAAGGAGCGGCGCATAGCGGGGGCGGCCCGCGTTACAGGGTTCGGATTGCCCCCCCAATGAACGCCGTAGGGGCCGCCACTCCTGGCGGCCCGCGTTTCAATGACCTCCCACGTCGGTTTAATGGAATAACTTTCCATTTTTCCGTAGGGGCGGACCCATGTGTCCGCCCGTGACCACGTTGCGAGACGGAAACGGTTCCGATAAAACGGGAAATGGTGGTCAACGGAGGGAAAGGGCCGCCGTGGGCGCTGCGCCCGCAGGCGCGCATCACGAGCGCAACCGCCGCGAAGCGGCGGCTCTTAGCGCGGAGATGCGGCCCGTACGGCGGTGGTCGGGACGGGTCAATGGTCGATGGGCGGGTCGCCGAGACGGCGACCCCTACGTTGCAGGGTTCGGATTGCCCCCAATAAACGCCGTAGGGGCCGCCACTCCTGGCGGCCCGCGTTGCGACGACCTCCCATGTCGGTTGAATGGGATAACCTTCCACATCCCCCGTAGGGGCGGACCCATGTGTCCGCCCGTGGCACGTTGCGGGACGGGGACGGTTCCGATAAAACGGTACATGTCGGTCAACGAAAGCATGGGCCGCCGTGGGCGGCGGCCCGTACGGCGTTGCATGGAACGTGTCAATAAACGAAAGGCGGGTCGCCGAGGACGGCGACCCCTACGGCGGATAACGCAAACTGGCAATATAGACGCCCCCACCCTGCCCATCGCTTCGCGCGGGCACCCCTCCCGGAGGGAGGGGCAAAAAGGTGCGTTATCGGAACCGGTTCCGATAAAACGCGCCCGCCCCCGACACGTTTGCCCCTCCTACGGAGGGGACAGCCGCGAAGCGGCAGGAGTGGTGGCGCGGCGGCGGGGGCGGGCGGGTGGGGAAAAAAGAGAATGCGGCGAAGCCGCAAACCTTTTTCTCCCCCATCGAGCCATTTTTTCCGGCGGCATGTACGTCGGAAAAAATTTCTTTTGTCACGCAAGTGTGCCGCTTGCGGCGCGCGCAGCGTGACGGCAGAAAAAAATTTCGGAAATGTCCGCAGACATTTCCGAAATCTTTTTCGCACGTTTCCCCTTGGCATCGAAATGCCAAAGGCATTTCGAGCCAAGCTTACTTCAGCTCGACCTTGCCGCCGGCTTCCTCCAGCTTCTTCTTGAGCTCCTCGGCCTCGTCCTTGGAGCAGGCTTCCTTGATGGTCTTGGGAGCGCCCTCGACGGTGGCCTTGGCCTCGGCCAGGCCCTGGTTGGTGATCTCGCGGACGGCCTTGATGACCTTGATCTTGGAAGCGGCGTCGAAGCCGGCCAGGACCACGTCAAACTCGGTCTTCTCCTCGGCGGCGGGGGCAGCGGCGGCGGCGCCGGCGGCGGGAGCGGCCATGGCGGCGGCGGAGACGCCAAACTCCTCCTCGAGAGCATGTACGAGCTCGGAGAGCTCAAGAACGGTGAGAGCCTTGATCTCGTCGATCAGGGCGGTGACTTTTTCAGCAGCCATTATAATGTTCCTCCTGTAAGAATTTTGATTTTTTCAGATTTTGTTTACTCGGCGGGAGCCGCTTCCGGCTCGCCGGCAGGGGCGCCCTGCTTCTCGGCGATGGCGTTGAGCACGCAGGCCAGCTGGGAAATGGGGGCCAGCATGGTGCCGAGCACCTGGGCGCGCAGGATGGGCAGCGGGGGGATCTTGGCGAGGGCCTTGATCTCGTCCACGGAAATGACCTTCCCGTCCATGAAGCCGCCCTTGATCTCGAAGCAGTTCTGGAGCTTCTCGGCGTACTCCGCGACGACTCTGGCGGGGGCCAGCTCGTCCTCGTGGGAGAGGGCCAGGGACGTGGTGCCATGGAGCAGGGGATCGAGCTCGGCGTAACCGGCGTCGTCGATGGCGAAGCGGACCAGGGTGTTCTTGACAACGGCGTACTCCACCTTCTCCTCGCGCATCTTGCGGCGAAGGGCGGTGTCGTCAGCCACGGTGATGCCGGAGTAGTCCACCAGCACGCCGGCCTTGGCTCCCTTGAGCTTCTCCTTAAGCGCGGCGACGATGGCCTGCTTCTCGCTCAGGACCTTTGCGTTGGGCATGTTTTTTCACCTCCACGGTTTTGATGGCGTCCACAGAAAATGCCCCGACGCGCAAAGCATCGGGGCACGGTAAAGCAAATCGCATTTGCCGCCCTCGGCAGGATTTACGTGTCGCCACACCTGCTGTCTTTGGAACGCTATGGCATCATACCACAGCTTTTTTCGCCTGTCAAGGGCTTTTTTGCGGTTTTCAGGATTTTTCGAGGGAGGTTTCGTACCGCTTGTAGGCCGCGTCCCAGCTATGATAGCGGCTGTCGTCCCGGCGGTCGGGGATGGCGTAGTGGGCGGCGATGTACGCGCCCAACCAGGCGGTGATCTTTTTCATGCCGGAGACGTTGGCGTGGTAGGTGTCCGCCAGGTCCGCGCTGAGGTCGAAGTCCATCCCGTCAAGCTCGTGCATCATGTTGACAAAGGGCACGCCCCAGGTTTTCGCCAGGTCCGCCACGGCGTTGACCCGCCGCTGGCGGTCCATGTCGTCGGGGACAGGGGTGGTGAAAGGAGCGGCGATGAAGAGGAGGTCCACGTTCTTGTCCCGGCACAGCTCCACGATTTTTGCAAGGTATTGAACGGGCGTCTCGGGCAGGCTGGCCGTCTCGCTCTCCGGCAGGACGGCGAAGCCCTCGTGGGGCTCCACGGCGGTGAGGGGGACGTAGCCCTTGAAGTCCGGGTCCCGCGTTTCCCGCTTCAGGCCCTCCTCGTCCCGCCAGCGGTCGTGGTAGAGGGTGAGGTCGAAGAGGAACTCCGTCCGCTCCCCGGCGGGCAGGAGGCCGTACACCGCCCGGAGCTTGGCAAGGCCCAGGGGCATCCCGTCCAGGCTCGTGTGCAGGTAGCTCTTGGTGTCGTAGAGCGTGTCCTGGACGACCTTGTAGACGTCCACCACCACCAGCTTCGGGCTCTGGCGCTGGAGGGCGTCCAGGAGGACGTAGTAGGTGACGGGCAGGACCTGGCCGTTCTCCGCCAGGTTGCAGGAGGCCATGCCGTAGTCGCGCCACAGCTCCATGGGGGAGACGGCGTTGAGCATATGGGAGGAGCCGAGGAACAGCACGTCCAGGCTGTCCTTTGGCTCCTCGTAGAACGTCAGGCCCTCCCGCGGCCGGAACGCCCCGGAGACGAGGGAGAGGAGGAGCGCGAAAAGCAGTATAAACGCCACCGCCGCCAGGATATGCAAAGCGGCGCGGCCCTTTTTCTTTTCCATAGTCTCCCCTCCTTCCCTTAAAAGGCGAAATAGATGAAGCTGGAGGCGTCGTAGCCCGGGCCGTAGACGCCGAAGATGAGGATGGCGAAGATGAGCGCCAGATACACCGCCCACCGGACCGGGAGGGCCCGGTCCTCCACCAGCCGCCAGACGGAACGGCGCTCCTGGACCAGGTCCACCGCCGCCAGCGCCGCCACGGACCAGCCGAAGGCCCTGAGCTCCCGTTCGCCAAGGCCGAAGGCGAAGAGCTCCTTGGACGTGAGGGCGGCGGGGCGGAAATCGAGGAGCACCGAGCGGAGCATCCGGGCGGCCTCCCCCACGGACCCGGCGCGGAAGACGCAGAAGGCGGCGGTCACCAGGAGGAACGTGACGGCGGTGGCGAAGACCCGGTGGACAGCGCCGTCCTCCCGGATGTGCAGGGCGGCCCGCAGACGCCGCCGGAGGCCGGCGGTGCAGTCGCCCGCCACCTGATAGACGCCGTGGAGGAACCCCCAGGCCACGAAGTGCCACTGGGCCCCGTGCCACAGGCCGCTGAGCAGGAAGACGGCGAGGGTATTGAGGGCCTTGCGGACCCGTCCCCGCCGGCTCCCGCCCAAGGGGATGTAGACGTAGTCCCGGAACCAGGTGGACAGCGAGATGTGCCACCGCCGCCAGAAGTCCCGGACGGAGACGGCGAAAAACGGCTGGCGGAAGTTCTCGATGAGGTCCACGCCCAGCACTCGGGCCGCGCCGATGGCGATGTTGGAGTAGCCGCCGAAATCGCAGTAGATCTGGACGGAGAAGAACACCATGGCCAGCGCCGCCACGCTGCCGGGGACGGCCTCGGGCGAAGCGAAGACGGCGTCCACGAAGACCGCCGCCCGGTCGGCGATGACCACCTTTTGGAAAAGCCCCCAGCCCATGCGCAAAAGCCCCTCCCGGGCCCGGAGGTAGTCAAAGGGCCGGGGCCGCTCCAGCTGCTCCAGCAGGTGGTCCGAGCGCTCGATGGGCCCCGCCACCAGCTGGGGGAAGAAGGAGACATAGAGGGCGTAGGTGATGAAGTTCTTCCGGGGCGCCAGCTTCCCGGCGTAGACGTCGGCGGTGTAGCTCAGGGCCTGGAAGGTGTAAAAGGAGATGCCCACCGGCAGGAGGATGTCCAGCGCCGGCGTCTTCAGGGCGATGCCCACCGCCCCGAGGAGACGGGAGAGGGTGGTCAGGAAGAAGCCGAGATACTTAAAAACGCCCAGAATGAGCAGATTCGAGGCAAAGGACAGCGCCAGAAAGAGCCGCTTGAGTGTTTTCGCCCGGCGCGCCTCCTTTGTCCCCGCCCAGCCGATGAGCAGGCCGCTTGCGTAGGTGATGACCGTGGAGGCCAGGATCAGCAGGGCGTATTGGGGGTTCCAGGCCATGTAGAAATAGTAGCTTGCCAGCAAAAGCCACACGTTCCGGGCCCGTCTTGGCAGGGCGAAGGTGACCAGGCACACCACGGGAAAGAAAATGAGAAAATCCACACTGTTGAAGACCACGCATTCTCCCCCTTTCCCGCGGGCATATGGTTGATTTTAGCACAGAGACGAGGGTTTGTAAAGCGGGCTCATTCCTCGGGCGGCCTGTCGTTGCAAAGAAGATAGTCGGTGGTGACGTTCAGGATACGGGAAAGCTTGACCAGCGTATCCAGCGGCGGCTGCGTCTCCCCCTGCTCATATTTCTGATAGCCGTTGAGCGAGATCCCCAGCAGATCCGCCATCCGCTGCTGCGTAAGCTTGGCCCCCATCCGCGCCTCCCGCAGACGTTTTCTAAACATTTTCTCACCTGCCCCTTGACAGTATGATAACAGAATACTATAATGCACCTAACAAATATACATATTGATAATATGTAGCCTAAGGAGGCGGACTATGAGAAAAAAACACGATGAGGCCTGGGCGGAGGAGATGCGGGACGCTATGCCGCCGGCGGGGTATCGGATGACCCTGGCGGAGGGCTGTACGCTGGCGTACATGGAGGACTGCCTGTTTTCGGTGTCGGCGGCGTATAACTACGGGTTCCGGCGGGGGAGAAATTATGAGAGGGCCCGGGCGCGGGCGGGAAAGCGGAGGGAATGAGAGGAAGCATCGCCATGACCGCTCTCACGTCCCACGCTCGCTGCCCCCCTGCCCCCCTCCTACGAGGAGGGGGCTTAAAAAGGTTGCGCCGCTTTGCGGCGCATTCTTTGATTTATCCGCGCGGCGGGGACGGGGGACGGGGACGGTTCCGATAAAACGGTACATGGCTGTTATCGGGAGGTGTGGGCCGCCGTGGGCGGCGGCCCGTACGGCGTTGATTGGGACGTGTCAATTGTCGATGGGCGGGTCGCCCGGGAGGGCGACCCCTACGGCGGCGATTGGGGCGGGTCAATAGACGGAAAGCGGGCCGCCAAGAGTGGCGGCCCCTACAAGGTAAGTTGTCGCAACGGTTCCGATAAATCGCGCCCGCCCCCCCGTCTCGGTGCCCCCTCCTCGTAGGAGGGGGGGCAGGGGGGCAGCGAACGTGGGATATCAGAGCGGTTCCGGTAATCCGCACCAGGCCCAATCAACGCCGTAGGGGCCGCCACTCCTGGCGGCCCGCGTTGTGATGATTTCCGGCGTTAGTTGAATGGGATAACATTCCCTATCCCCGTAGGGGCGGACCCATGTGTCGCCCGTGACCACATTGCGGGACGGGGACGGGTCCGATAAAACGGTACACGTCGGTCAACCGGGGAAAAGGGGCGCCGGGGACGGCGACCCCTACGGCGAATAACGTAAGCCGGTGGCGCGGCGGCGGGGGCGGGCGGGTGGGGAATATAAAGAATGCGGCGCAAGCCGCAAACCTTTTTCCCGCCGCCGCGGACCCTTCCGGCGCTGCGCGCCACCTCCCCCAAGGGGGGGAGGGTAAAGGGGCGGGATTGGAACCCGCCCCTTTGAACTTTGCTTAAAAATACTTGACAAATTGTTTATTTTATGGTATAATACGCATATCCTGAAAGAAGCGGGCTTCAAAGCCAGCTCATTGCAGGGCGTCGTATCCCTCTTCGCCGGTGCGGACCTTGACGACGTTTTCTACGTCGTAGACGAAGATCTTGCCGTCGCCGATGTTGCCGGTGTAGAGGACCTTGCGGGCGGTGTGGATGACGTCGCTGACGGGGACTTTGCTGACGACGATGTCCACCTGGACCTTGGGCAGGAGCTGGATCTCCACGGGGACGCCGCGGTAGTAGCGGGTGTGGCCCTTTTGGATGCCGCAGCCCATGACGTTGGTGACGGTCATGCCGGTGACGCCGATGTCCTCCAGGGCGTTCTTGAGGGGCTCGAAGCGGTTCATGTTCATGATGATCTCGACCTTGGTGATCTTCTCGCCGGGCTTGGAGTCGCTCTTGCGGCCGTAGACGGGGACGGCGGCCTCCACGGGGACCTTGCCGTCGGCCTCCGCCACGGCCTCGCCGGGGACGGTGGAGGCGGCCAGGGCGTAGACGGAGAGGTTCTGGGGCGTGACAAAGTCGGCGTAAGCGCTGACCAGGCCGTGCTCGGCGATATCCAGGCCCTCGATCTCCTCCTCGGGGCTGACGCGCAGGCCGTGGGTGCATTTGCCGATGAGCTTGAAGACCAGGAACATCATGACGACGGTCCAGGCGAGGATGCAGACGATGCCCAGGCACTGGACGCCCAGCTGTCTAAAGCCGCCGCCGTAGAAAAGGCCCTTTGTGCCGTACTTTTCGTTGCAGGCGAAGAGGCCGACGGCCAGGGTGCCCCAGAGGCCGTGGACGCCGTGGACGGAAAAGGCGCCCACCGGGTCGTCGATCTTCACCTTCTGGTCGATGAAGTTGACGGACTCCACCACCAGGACGCCGGAGACGGCGCCGATGACCGCCGCGCCGATGGCGTCCACGCTGGCGCATCCGGCGGTGATGGCCACGAGGCCGGCGAGGGAGGCGTTGAGGCACATGGAGACGTCAGGCTTGCCGGTTCTGAGCCACGTGTAGCACATGCAGACCACCGTGGCCACGGCGGGGGCGATGGTGGTGGTGCCGAGGATCTGGGCCATCTCCGTGACGTCCGCGGCCGCCGCGGCGTTGAAGCCGTACCAGGCGAACCACAGCATGAAGACGCCCAGCGCCGCCAGGGTCATGGAGTGGCCGGGAATGGCGTTGACCTTGGTCTTGCCGTCCTTGTCCTTGGTGTACTTCCCGATGCGCGGGCCCACGAGCCAAGCGCCGATGAGGGCCGTCCAGCCGCCCACCATGTGGATGACGGCGGAGCCGGCGAAGTCGATGAACTGAAGGTCGGCAAGCCAGCCGCCGCCCCAGGCCCAGCCGGCCTCGATGGGGTAGATCACGAGGCTGATGACGCCGGAATAGAGGCAGTAGGCGGAGAACTTGGTGCGCTCGGCCATGGAGCCGGAGACGATGGTGGCCGCCGTGGCGCAGAACACCAGCTGGAAGACGAAGCTGCTCCAATCCGCGCCGTCAAAGTCGGTGAAGAGCTGCCAGTCGGGCTTGCCGATGAGACCGAAGAAGACGTGCTCGCCCATCATGATGCCGTAGCCGAGGAGCGAGAACACCACCGTGCCGATGCAGAAGTCCATCAGGTTCTTCATGATGATGTTGCCGGCGTTTTTGGCCCGGGTCAGGCCCGTCTCCACCATGGCGAAGCCGCCCTGCATGAAGAAGACCAGCACCGCGCCCACCAGATACCATACAGACATATCCATTTTCGTTTCCTCCTGAAAACTTGTTTTCCGAAGGCCCCCACCGTCGCGGGTCAACGGGTAAATATAAATAAAGAGCGGCGGTAAAAGCACCGTCGCTCTTATGAACCGGATGATTTACGTTAAATTTGTGTAGCCCATCAGAAATTCGTCCACCTCTCTGGCCGCGCCGCGGCCCTCGGCGATGGCGTGGACGACTAAGGACTGGCCGCGCCGGGTGTCGCCGGCGGCGAAGATCTTGGGAACGGACGTGCGGTAGGAGCCATCCGCCGTGGCGATGTTGCCCCGGGCGTCGGTGTCCACGCCGAAGGCCTCCGGGATGTAGCTCTCCGTGCCCAGGAAGCCCGCCGCGATCAAGAGAAGCTCGCAGGGGATGCTCTCCTCGGAGCCGGGGACCGGGACCATGACCGTGCGGCCGTTCTCCTGGCGGGGCATGAGGGAGACGGTGACGATCTCCTTGACGCTCCCCTGCTCGTCGGGGACGATCTCCTTCACCGTGCGCTGGTATAGCCGCGGGTCGCGGCCGAAGAGGGCGATTGCCTCCTGCTGGCCGTAGTCGGTTTTCTCCACTCTCGGCCACTCGGGCCAGGGGTTGGCCTCCGGGTCCCGCTCCACCGGGGGCCGGGGCATCATCTCCAGCTGGGTGACGCTGGCGCAGCCGTGGCGTATGGCGGTGCCCACGCAGTCGTTGCCCGTGTCGCCGCCGCCCACGACCACCACGTTTTTGCCCTTGGCGCTGATATACGTCCCGGCCTTGAGGCCGTTGTCGAGAAGGCTCTTGGTGGTGGAGCTTAAGAAGTCCACGGCAAAGTATACGCCCTGGGACTCCCGGCCCGGGACCTTCAGATCCCGGGGGTGCTTGGCCCCGCAGCAGAGGATCACCGCGTCGAAGACGGCGGTGAGGCCCCCGGCGGGGAAGTCCCGGCCCACGTCCACGCCGGTTTTGAACTCCACGCCCTCGGCGCGCATGAGCTCCACGCGGCGGTCCACCACGGATTTCTGGAGCTTCATGTTGGGGATGCCGTACATGAGAAGCCCGCCCACGCGGTCGGACCGCTCGAAGACCGTGACGCTGTGGCCCCGGCGGTTTAATTGGTCGGCGGCGGCAAGGCCGGCGGGGCCGGAGCCCACCACGGCGACCCGCTTGCCCGTGCGGACCTTGGGGGGCTCGGGCTTCACGACGCCCTCGGCGTAGGCCCGCTCCACGGTGAAAAGCTCGTTCTCCCGGACGGTCACGGCGTCGCCGTGGAGGGCGCAGGTGCAGGCCGCCTCACAGAGGGCGGGGCAGACGCGGCCCGTGAACTCCGGGAAGTTGTTGGTCTTATGGAGACGCTTGTAGGCCTCCTCGAAATTGCCGTGGTAGACAAGGTCGTTCCACTCCGGGGCCATGTTGTGCAAGGGGCATCCGGTCCAGCCGGAGCCGAGCTTCAGGCCCGACTGGCAGAAGGGCACGCCGCAGTCCATGCACCGGGCCGCCTGACGCTCCCGCTCGGCAAGGTCCAGGGCCGGGTGGAACTCGTTCCAGTGCTTTATACGGCTCTCCGGGGCCTCGCAGGGGTTGGCGCGACGCTCGTATTCCAGAAATCCCGTCTGCTTGCCCATTACTGCCCGCCCCCTCTCGTGATGGCGTAGAAAGCCTCTTCCTCGGCCTCCTCGTGGCCCAGGCCCCGCTCCTCGAACTGGGAGATGGCCCGGAGCATCCGGTCGTAGTCCCGGGGCATGATCTTCTTGAAAAGCCCCACATTGGCGGCAAAGTCGTCCAGGATCTCCTTGGCCCTGACGGAGCCCGTGGCCTTGTAGTGCTCCTCGATGAGCGTTCGCAGCTCCTCGATGTCGTGCTTTTCGCTCAGCGGCAGGAGGTCCACCATGGACTTGTTGACCCGCTTATAGAGGTCCCGCTTGCCGTCCCAGACGTAGGCGATGCCGCCGGACATGCCCGCCGCGAAATTCTTCCCCGTGGGGCCCAAAACCGCCACGCGGCCGCCGGTCATGTACTCGCAGCCGTGGTCGCCCACGCCCTCCACCACGGCGTACGCGCCGGAGTTTCGGACGGCGAAGCGCTCCCCGGCAAGGCCGGCGATGAACGCCTTGCCCGCCGTGGCGCCGTAGAGGGCCACGTTGCCGATGATGATGTTCTCCCCGGCCTTATACCGGACGCCCTCCGGGGGCTTCACGGTGAGCTTGCCGCCGGAGAGGCCCTTGCCGAAGTAGTCGTTGGAGTCGCCGGTGAGGTTCAGGGTCAGCCCCTTGGGGATGAAGGCCCCGAAGGACTGGCCGCCCGCGCCGGCGCAGTCCACGGTGAAGCAGTCCTCGGGCAGGGTATTTTTGTATTTCCGGGTGATCTCGGAGCCGAGGATGGCCCCGAAGGCCCGGTCGGTGTTGCCCACGCGCAGCTCCACGCGGGTAAACTTCTTGTCGAGGTCCAGCGCCGGCAGGAGCGTGGACAGGTCCTTTGTCTTCTCCAGCGCAAAGTCGTACGCCGCCTCCGGCTCGAAGTGCTGGGGGACGCTGTAAGGCCCGGCCAGCAGGGCGGAGAGGTCCACGCTGGCCGCCCGGTGAGTGACCTGCTTCTCCCGGACCTTCAAAAGATCCGTGCGGCCCACCAGCTCGCCAACGGTACGCACGCCCAGCTTCGCCATGATTTCCCGGAGCTCCTGGGCCACGAAGCGCATGAAGTTCATGACGTACTCCGGCTTGCCGCAAAAGCGCTTGCGCAGTTCCGGGTTCTGTGTCGCCACGCCCATGGGGCAGGTGTCCAGGTTGCAGACCCGCATCATGACGCACCCCAAGGTGACCAGCGGCGCTGTGGCGAAGCCGAACTCCTCGGCCCCCAGCATACAGGCGATGGCCACGTCCCGGCCCGTCATGAGCTTGCCGTCCGTCTCGATGCGCACACGGCGGCGAAGGCCGTTTTGCACCAGGGTCTGGTGCGTCTCCGCCACGCCCAGCTCCCAGGGAAGGCCCGCGTCGTGGATGCTGGTCTTGGGGGCCGCGCCGGTGCCGCCGTCGTAGCCGGAGATGAGCACCGTCTGTGCCCCGGCCTTGGCCACGCCGGCGGCGATGGTGCCCACGCCCGCCTCGGAAACGAGCTTCACGGCGATGTCCGCATAGCGGTTGGCGTTTTTGAGGTCAAAGATGAGCTGGGCCAGATCCTCGATGGAGTAGATGTCGTGGTGGGGCGGCGGGGAGATGAGGGCCACGCCGGGGGTGGAGTAGCGGGTCTTGGCGATCCAGGGGTAGACCTTGTTGCCGGGGAGGTGCCCGCCCTCGCCGGGCTTGGCGCCCTGGGCCATTTTGATCTGGATCTCCCGGGCGCTGACCAGGTACTCGCTGGTGACGCCGAAGCGGCCGGAGGCCACCTGCTTGATGGCGGAGCCGCGGACCGTGCCCAGGCGTTCCGGAAGCTCGCCGCCCTCGCCGGAGTTGGACTTGCCGTGGAGGGTATTCATGGCCACGGCCAGGGCCTCATGCGCCTCCTGGGAGATGGAGCCGTAGGACATGGCGCCGGTCTTGAAGCGCTTGACGATCTCGTCTACGCTCTCCACCTCGTCGATGTCGATGCCCTCCGCCGGGTAGTCGAACCGGAGGAGCCCCCGGAGGGTGTGGGGCACGGCGTCGGCGTCCACAAGCTCGCTGTATTTTTTGAAAAGCTGGTAGTCGCCCTCCCGCGTCGCCCTCTGGAGCGTCAGGATGGTGAGGGGGTTATACATGTGGTCCTCTTTGTCCTCGCCGGACCGGAGCTGGTGGGCGCCGGTGGAGTCGAGGGTGGGGTCCACGCCCAGCCCTAAGGGGTCGAAAGCCCGGGAGTGACGCCACTCCACGCCCTCGCCGATCTCCGCAAGGCCGATGCCGCCGACCCTGCTGACGGTGTTGGTGAAGTATTTGTCGATGACCTCTTTTTTGATGCCCACGGCCTCGAAGATCTGGGCCGACTGGTAGGACTGGATGGTGGAGATGCCCATCTTGGAGGCGATCTTCACGATGCCGTGGAGGACGGCCAGGTTATAGTCGTCCACGGCGGCGTAGAAGTCCTTGTCCAGCATGGACTTGTCGATGAGCTCGGCGATGCACTCGTGGGCCAGATACGGATAGACCGCCCGGGCGCCGTAGCCCAAGAGCGTGGCGAAGTGGTGGACGTCCCGGGGCTCGCCGGACTCTAAGATCACGGACACCGCCGTGCGCTTTTTGGTGCGGACCAGATACTGCTCCATGGCGGAGACGGCTAAAAGCGACGGGATGGCCACGTGGTTTTCGTCCACGCCCACGTCGGAGAGGATGATGATGTTGGCCCCGTTGCGGTAGGCCCGGTCGCAGGCGATATAGAGCCGCTCCACCGCCCGCTCCAGGGGGGTATTCTTATAGTAGAGGATGGAAACCGTCTCCACCTTGAACCCCGGCTTTTTCATGGTGCGGATCTTCAGCATATCGACGCCCGAGAGGATGGGGTTGCGGATCTCCAGTACCCGGCAGTTCTCCGGCTTATCCTCCAGGAGGTTGCCGTCGGAGCCCACGTAGACGTGGGTATCGGTGACGATCTCCTCCCGGATGGCGTCGATGGGGGGATTGGTCACCTGGGCGAAGAGCTGCTTGAAGTAGTTGAAGAGAGGCTGGTGCTTCTCCGAAAGCACCGCCAGGGGGATATCCGCGCCCATGGAGGCCGTGGGCTCGCCGCCGGTGCGGGCCATGGGGAGGATGACGCTGCGCACGTCCTCATAGGTGTAGCCGAAGGCCTTGTAGAGCTTATCCCGCACCTCCTGGGAGTGGATGGGGACCTTCTTGTTGGGGATGGGCAGGTCGTGGAGGCGCACCAGATTGGCGTCCAGCCACTCCCCGTAGGGCTGGGCGGCGGCGTAGCGGGCTTTGAGCTCCTCGTCGGCGATCATGCGCTTCTCGACGGTGTCCGCCAAAAGCATCTTCCCCGGCTGGAGGCGGCCCTTTTGGCGGATGCGCTCCTCGGGGATGTCCAGGACGCCCACCTCGGAGGAGAGGATGAGCGTGTCGTCGTCGGTAACGTAGTAGCGCGCGGGGCGAAGGCCGTTGCGGTCCAGCACCGCGCCAACCCGGTCGCCGTCGGAGAAGAGCACCGCCGCCGGGCCGTCCCAGGGCTCCATCATGGTGGCGTAGTAGTGGTACATGTCCTGCTTGGCCGACTCCTGGGCGTCCGCGTGACGCCAGGGCTCGGGGAGGAGGAGCATCACCGCCATGGGCAGCTCCATGCCGCTCATCATGAGAAATTCCAGCGTATTGTCCAGCATGGCCGAATCGGACCCCGAGGGGTTCACCACCGGTAAGATCCGGTCCATGTAGGGCTCCAAAAGCGCCGAGTGCATCGTCTCCTCCCGGGCCACCATGCGGTCGATGTTGCCCCGGATGGTGTTGATCTCGCCGTTGTGGAGGATGAGCCGGTTGGGGTGGGCCCGCTCCCAGCTGGGGTTGGTGTTGGTGGAAAAGCGGGAGTGGACCAGGGCGATGGCGGAGCGATAGTCCGGGCTCTGGAGGTCCAAATAGAAGCGCCGGAGCTGGTGGACCAGAAACATGCCCTTGTAGACCACGGTGCGGGAAGAGAGGCTCAGCACGTAGGTGTTGTCGTTGGACTGCTCAAACTCCCGGCGGATGACGTAGAGAAGCCGGTCAAAGGGCAGGCCGCGCTCCACGTTGGCGGGGCGCTTGATGAAGCACTGGGCGATGGTGGGCATACAGTCCAGGGCCTTTTGCCCCAGAATGGAGGGGTCCACGGGCACGTCCCGCCAGCCCAGAAACTCCAGCCCGTCCTTGGCGGCGATGATCTCCAGCATCCGCTTGGCCTGACTGCGGGCCACGATGTCCCGGGGGAAGAAGAACATCCCGAGGCCGTAGTCCCGCTCGCCGGGAAGGTCGATGCCCAGCTTGGCCGCCGCCTTTTTGAAGAAGCTGTGGCTCACCTGAAGCATGATGCCCACGCCGTCGCCGGTCTCGCCGGCGGCGTCCTTGCCCGCGCGGTGCTCCAGACGCTCCACGATCTTCAAAGCGTCGTCCACCGTCTTGTGGGTCTTGAGCCCCTTGAGGCTCACAATGGCCCCGATGCCGCATGCGTCGTGCTCAAAGGCGGGATCGTAAAGGCCGGTGTTTTGGTTTTTGTTATCTGTCATACCGTCACATCCTTGTGAGGTGCAATTTTCAAAGTTCTAAGATCTGCCGGGCGACCTCGGAGAGCTTCGCGCCGGTCTCCATACTGCGCTTTTGGAGGTACTTGTGGGCCTCCGCCTCGGAAAAGCCCCGGGACTCCATCAAAAGCTCCTTGGCCCTAAGAATAAGCTCCTGCTCCTCCTCGCTGCGCTTCGGCATCTGGGCCCGGGCGGAGATGTCGTTGAGCTGGATGAGGATGTTCACGCTCCCCCGGAGCTCGGCGGCGGAGATGGGGATGGGCAGCTTGAAGACGTCCGGGTCGTCCATCAGCTCGAGCTGCGACTGCTTGGCGAGAATGAGGCACTTGGCCTGGCCGTGGAGCTCGTGGGCCAGCTGGGTCACTGGCCTGTCCGGCAGCCGGTGTCCGCAGACCACCACGCCGGAGCCCATGGTCTTCACCGCCCGCAGGACCTCCGCGCCGGTGCGGCACCGGTAGCGCACGGGGATGCCGGACCGCTCCAGCATGTCGGCGATCTTGTCCCGTGACTCGTCCTTCTCAAAGGCGACGATGGTGCGTATCATGGGTTTCACCCCCCATAATCAAGTGCGGGACGGACGAAACGCCCGCCCCGCGCGATGCTGCTTATGAAACCGTTAGTAAGTAACAATGTATTTGTTGATCTCCCAGTCGGAGACGTAGGTGCGGTAGGCGTCCCACTCCTTCTTCTTGCCCTGGGTGTACTGCTCCAGGACATGCTCGCCCAGGGTCTGGCAGATGAGCTCGTCGGCCTCCAGACAGTCGATGGCCTGCTCCAGGTTGCCGGGGAGGGAGTGGATGCCGTGGGCGTGGCGGGTCTTGCGGTCCATGGCGAAGATGTTCTCGGTGATCTCCGCCGGCGGGACCATGCCCTTCTCGATGCCGTCGAGGCCGGCGGCCAGACAGCAGGCCAGCTCCAGGTAGGGGTTGCAGGAGGGGTCGGGGCAGCGGAGCTCCACGCGGGTGGACTGGCCCCGGGCGGCGGGGATGCGGATGAGGGCGGAGCGGTTGGACGCGGACCACGCCAGGTAGCAGGGCGCCTCATAGCCGGGGACCAGGCGCTTATAGGAGTTGACCAGCGGGTTTGTGATGGCCGCGAAGCCCCGGACGTGGGCGAGGAGGCCGGCGATGAAGCTGTAGCACTCCTTGGAAAGGCCCCTGGGGTCGTTGGGATCGTAGAAGACGTTCTTGCCGTCCTTGAAGAGGGACATGTTGGTGTGCATGCCGGAGCCGTTGATGCCGAAGACGGGCTTGGGCATGAAGGTGGCGTGCAGGCCGTTCTTCTGGGCCACGGTCTTCACCGCCAGCTTGAAGGTCATGATCTTGTCGGCGGCGCGCAGGGCCTCGTCGTACTTGAAGTCGATCTCGTGCTGGCCGGCGGCCACCTCGTGGTGGCTGGCCTCGATCTCAAAGCCCATGGCCTCGAGGTTCAGGCAGATTTCCCGCCGGGTGCCCTCGCCGTGGTCGAGGGGGCCCAGGTCGAAATACCCCGCCTCGTCGCCGGTCTTGGTGGTGGGCCGGCCCTCGTCGTCCGTCTCGAAGAGGAAGAACTCGCACTCGGGGCCCACGTTGAAGGAGTACCCCATGTCGGCGGCCTTCTTCAGCATCTTCTTCAAAACCCCTCTGGGGTCGCCCACGAAGGGCGTGCCGTCCGGGTTGTAGACGTCGCAGATGAGCCGCGCCACCTTGCCGTACTGGGGCCGCCAGGGCAGGACCGTGAAGCTGTCGAGGTCCGGATAGAGGTACTGGTCGGACTCGTGGATGCGCACGAAGCCCTCGATGGAGCTGCCGTCGATCATGATCTGGTTGTTGACAGCCTTCTGGATCTGGCTCTTGGTGATGGCCACGTTCTTGAGCTGGCCGAAGATGTCCGTAAACTGCATACGGATGAACTCCACGTCCTGCTCCTCGACCATGCGGATGATGTCTTCCTTGGTGTAATGGCTCATGGGGATGGCTCCTTTCAATATGTTGATGGGATTATATCACACGTTCACAAAAAGGGCAACGGTCTTTCCCGAGAAAAGCACCATTGCCCTTACACGCCGTATTATATGACCGCAATTGCCGGTTGTCAACGAAAATCTTGCATCTTCCCCCCATTTTGGCGGGTTACACAAGGCCGATTTGCAATTTGCCGGCTTGGTTCGTGCAAATTATTCAATCGATGAAATTAAAAGGCCCCCTCTCCCCCGCCCCGGCATAAGAAAGAAAAAAATATTAGCATACTTTAAAAATAATACTTGACATTTGCTTATTTTTATGGTATAATACGCTTATCTTAGTATCAGATAAAGGAGTGTTGACCATGGCGGAGAAAAAAGCGCCGGGGGTGCTCATCTATTTTGAAATGGCGCCGTGCCTGGAGCTGTTGACGGACGAGGAGTGCGGGGCGCTGATGAAGGGCATGCTGCGCTACGCCATGACCGGCGCGGAGCCGGAGCTGAAGGGCTCGGCCCTCTCCATGGCCTGGTGCATCCTGAAGCCCCGCGTGGACGCCGACCGCGTTGCCTACGAGCGCAAGGTGGAAAAGGCCCAGGCCGCCGCTCTCGCCCGCTGGACCCAGGAGGCGGACATGCATACGGATGCGGACGCATCGCCAAGCATCGCCAAGCATCCGGACGCAATGCTTGGAATGCCAACTACAACTCCAACTTCAACTCCAACTTCAACTCCAACTTCAACTCCAACCTCAACTTCAACTTCAACTACAACTCCAACTACAACAACAAAATCATCTCCATCACAAGATATTTTTTCAAATCCCGCGCGTGAGGAGGACGGGACCGTGGAAAAAACCGGAGGACAAAAAAATTTTGAAGAGAAGGATGATTTTGTTTTTGAGCCTCCGACGTTGGAGGAGGTGGAGGCGTACGTCAGGAAGCGCCACAGCCCGGTGGACCCCAAGGTGTTCGTGGACTTCTACGCCAGCAAGGGATGGCGGGTAGGGACCGCGCCCATGGCCGACTGGCGCGCGGCCCTGCGCGGCGCGGAATCCTGGTCCCGTTGGAAGAAACAGCCAGACAAGCCCTCCTTCCACCCCTCCAACGCCCCGCCCTCCCTGGACTTTCCCCCCATCACCGAGGACGACATCGCCCGCACCCGCGCCGCGATAGAAAAAATGCGCGGCGGGGCGTAGGGGGACGGGGTTAATCGCCGGCCTGGAGCTGATACCACATGACCGCCAGGGGGTCGCTCTCGAATCTGTCCCCTCCGTACAGGACGACCTCATACTCCCCCGGGGGCAGGGCGCGCAGGGAGAGGGAGCCGGCGGCGGAACGGCCGGTGAGGCGGAGGGTATAGACCCGGCCGGTGCCGGTATCGCGAAGGCCCACGGTCACGTCCGTATAGCCGCTCCAGGTGCATTGAAGCGCAAGCCGCGTATAGCCGGCGGGGAGGGCGTAGGTCTCCTCGGACACAGCGTATGCCCCGTCCTCCAGCCCCCGGGCCGTCAGGGAATGCCGCGCGGCGTCCTGAAAATCCCGCTTCTCCTCCGCGAAAGCGTGGAGCAGGTCCGCCGTCGCCGCAAAGGGCGGGTCAGCCTGCTCCTGGTCCGCCGTATAGGGGGCGGAGGGGACCGCCTGTTCGGGACCGGGCTCGGTGGGGCGGGCCAAGGACGTCTTGGGCGGCGCCAGGAACAGGAGGGCCGCCGCGCCGATAACAAGGGCCGGCACGGCGAGGACCAGGACGGCGGCGAGGACCAGGGCCCAGATCTTGTATTTGGCCCGGGCGGGCTTGGCCGGCGCGGCCTCCGGGGGGACCTGGTCAGGCGGCGCGGCCTCCGGGGATGCCGGGTCGGGCGGCGCGGGGACGGGCTTCTCGTCCCGGACAAGGTCGTCCAGGGTCACGCCGTAGAGCTCGCCGAGGGAGATGAGGTTTTCCAGGCTCGGCGCGGCGTCCCCCGTCTCCCACCGGGACACGGCCTGACGGGTCACGTCCAGCCTCTCCGCCAGCTCCATCTGGGAGAGGCCCCGTTCCTTTCTGAGCTCCGCCAGCTTTTTCGATAACATCGCCATCACTCCTTCGCCTCTATTGTAGCGCATCCCCCAAAAAAGAAAACCGCGCCGGGGTTGCATTCGTGTCAATTTTCAGTTGCGGGGACGAATCTTCAGGGCGGCGGGGTATTCGAGCCCGTGGAGCGTAACTGGGGCTTCCGGTGAACGAGACTTACAGCGTGCGGGCCGCCAGGAGTGGCGGCCCCTACATGGTGTGTTGTCGGAACTGGTCCGAAAAATCGCAACCGCCCCCGTCTCGGGGCCCCCTCCTCGTAGGAGGGGGGCAGGGGGGAAGCGAGCGTGGGATGACAGGGCGGTTCCGATAAACCGAATCCGCCCCAATATTGCCGTAGGGGCCGCCACTCCTGGCGGCCCGCGTTGCAGGGTTCGGATTGCCTCCGATAAACGCCGTAGGGGCCGCCGCCCACGGCGACCCGCGTTCCGATGACCTCCGGTGTCGTTGAATGGGATAGCATTCCCTATCCCCCGTAGGGGCGGACCCATGTGTCCGCCCGTGGCACGTGGCGGGACGGAAAGGCTCCGATAGACGCCCCCACCCTGCCCGTCGCTGCGCTCGGGCACCCCTCCCGGGGGGAGGGGCTTTGACGGAGGGAGGGGCTTTGACGCGGCGGAGGGGCTTGGGTTCACAGGTCCTCGTCCAGGATCTCGCCTTCCGAGACGAGGGTGGCGGGGCCGGTGAGGGTCAGGTCGTGGGGGGTGTTGTTCTCGACGGTGACGGTGACGTAGAGGGTGCCGCCGGGCATGGTGACGCGGGTGTTGACGCCGGGGACCAGGCCGCGGAGGGCGAGGGCCGTGACGGTGGAGCCGCAGCCGGTGCCGCAGGCCAGGGTGAAGTCCTCCACGCCGCGCTCGAAAGTGCGGGCGTCCACGCTGTTGTCCCCGTCCAGGCGGCAGAAGGTGACGTTGGCGCCCTTGGGGAAGCCCTTGTACCAGCGCAGGGCGCGGCAGGTCTCGCGAAGCTCGTTCTCCGGGATGTCCCGCCAGGTGTCGCAAAGGACCACGCAGTGGGGGATGCCGGGGTCTCCCAGCTCCACGTAGGCGCAGTCGTACTCCGTGCCGTCCACCGTCACCTTTCGGTGGAGGTCCACGGTGGTGGGGTCGTTGAGGCGGACGGTATACATGCGCTCACTGACGCGCCGTCCGGTGACGAGGCCGGCGGTGGTCTCGACGCGGACCTCCCCGCCACGGCCGAAGCCGCGCTCCATGGCGTAGCGGCTGATACACCGCGCGCCGTTGCCGCACATCTCCCCCACGGACCCGTCGGAGTTATAAAAGGCCATGCGGACGTCCCCGCTTTCGCGGGGCGGCTCTAAGATCATGAGCCCGTCCGCGCCGACGGACAGGCGGCGGGTACACAGGCGGGCGGCGAGACGCGGGTAGTCCGCCGGGTCGATGCTCCCGTCCAGGTTCTCGATCAGTATGAAGTCGTTGCCGGCTCCCTGCATTTTTGTGAAGCGCATAAGACACCTCCAAATTTTGTACCTTCAAGCGGCTCGCGCAAGGACGAAAAAGCCGCCTTGGCGTTGACCTTGGCGGCTTTGGTGATTTATCGTGTGCCCTCGGGGTGGGTATGCGCGCCCCGGAAGTCTCGGAAGTGGACACAGCCCACGGGGCAGACGTCCTGACAGTGGCCGCAGTCGACGCACTTATCATAATCGATTTGTGAAAGATTGTCAACCACCGTAATGGCGCCCTGGGGGCACTCCCGCTCGCACTTTTTACAGCCGATACAGCCCTTGGCGCAGGCCTTGCGGGTGTTGGCGCCCTTCTCGCGGTTCCGACAGCCCACGATGACCCGCTCCACGTCGGGCATGAGGGTGATGACCTGGTTGGGGCAGGTCTTGACGCAAAGACCGCAGCCGATGCAGGCCCGGTAATTGACGCGGGCAAGGCCGTCCACCACGCGGATGGCGTGCTCCGGGCAGACGTGCTCGCAGTCGCCCAGGCCGATGCACCCGTAGACGCACATGGAGGGGCCGCCGTAGAGGAGCTTGGCCGCCGCGCAGGACGCGAGGCCCTGATACGCCTCCTTGTTCTTCACGGTGTTGCAGTCGCCGGAGCACCGGACGATGGCCACCTGCTCGATGACGTCCTCAAACTCCGCGCCGGTGGCCGCGGCCAGGGCCTTGGCCACGGCGTCGCCGCCGGCGACGCACTTGTTGATCTTCTCCTCCTCGCCGGAGGCCAGGGCGGAGGCGTAGCCGTCGCACCCGGCGTAGCCGCAGGCGCCGCAGTTGGCGCCGGGGAGGCACTCGCGAATCCTGGGGAATTTCTCGTCCACGGGGACGTGCATGAACTTGGCCGCCAGCACCAATAGCACGGAGCAGACCGCGCCGATGCCGGCCAGGACCAGGACAGCGTACAAAATTTCCATCTCGCCCCTCCTTAACCGAACATATTCTCGGCCATGCCGGTGAAGCCCATGAAGGTCATGCTGGTGAAAGCCGCCGCCACGAGAGAAATGGGCAGGCCCTCAAAGCACTTGGGGGGATGGGCCCGCTCCAGGCTCTTGCGCACGCCGCAAAAGAGGATGAGCGCCAGGGAGAACCCAAGGCCGGCGGAGAAGCCGGACATGCAGGACTCTAAAAAGCCGTAGCTGTTGTCGATGTTGAGGATCGTCACCGCCAGCACCGCGCAGTTGGTGGTGATGAGCGGCAGATAGACGCCCAGGGCCTTATAGAGGGGCGGCATGTACTTCTTGAGGACGATCTCCACCAGCTGCACCAGGGCGGCGATGACCAAAATGAAGATGATGGTCCGCATGAACTCCAGGTGCAGGGGGATCATCAGCGCCTGAAAGATGCCCCAGGTCACGGCGGAGGCCAGGGTCATGACGAAGATGACCGCCCCGGACATGCCCACGCAGGAGGAGAACTTCTGGCTGACGCCTAAAAACGGGCAGATGCCCAGGAACTGGACCAGGACGTAGTTTTCGGTGAACACCAGGGTAAAGAGTATGAGCATGTATTTCATTTCGCTTCAGCCTCCTTCCGGTCGTCGCAGGAGGAGTGGCAGGCGGCGCAGTTGCCGTCGCACCCCATCTTCGGCTCAAATTTCTTGCCGCGTTTGGCCATGGCGGCGACCAGGATTGCCATGGCGCACCCGAAGAGGAAGAACCCGCCGGGGGCCTGGGTCAGGATGCCCAGCTGGTAGCCCTCCGGGATGATCCGGAAGCCCAGGAGCGTCCCGGAGCCGAAGAGCTCCCGGACGGCGGACATGCCCACGATGACCATGGTGTAGCCGATGCCCATGCCCAGACCGTCAAAGAAGCTGTCCGCCACGGAGTGCTTGCTGGCGAACATTTCCGCGCGGCCTAAAACGATGCAGTTGACCACGATGAGGCTCAGAAAGACGCCGAGGGAGTCGTAGAGGCTCTTTAAATACGCCTCCATCAGCATCTCCACCAGCGTCACGAAGGTGGCGATGACCACGATGTAACAGGGGATGCGGACCTTGGAGGGGATGATGTTGCGCAAAAGGGAGATGACCACGTTGGAGCACACCAGCACGAAGGTGAGGGCCACGCCCATGCCGAAGCCGCCGGAGACGGAAACGGACACCGCCAGCACCGAGCAGCAGCCCAGCGCCAGGATGAGGACGGGATTTTCCTTGAACATACCGTTTAAGAGGATCTTCAGTTTGTCCTTCATGTCAATTGCCCCCCTTGATCGTGTTGAAGGCGTTGAGCGCCGCGGTGACGCTCTGCCGCACGGCGGAGCTGGAGCGGGTGGCCGTGGCGATGGTGTCCACCCCTTCGGCGGTGCCGCTGATGCCCATGTACTTGTTCAGGTAGCTCCTCTCCCCCGCCCGGGAGCCGATGCCCTTGGTCTGGGAGGAGACGTCGGCGGAGATGCCCACCACCTTGCCGTCGTTGTCGATGCCGACGGTGACGGTGACCTCACCGCCGCCGTAACCTACATGGGAGGAGGTGACGACGTAGCCCTTCCCGTTCGTCTCCCGGTAGGCGCTGTCGATATCCAGGGCCTCGGTATCGCAGTCGATCTCCTCGAAGTCCTTGGAGTCCGGGAGGACGCTCTGGCGGATGCGCCGCGCCTCCTCCTGGGCGTTTTTCTCGATGACGGGGGCCGTCAGGGCGTTGGTGAGCGCCAGGAGCGCCGATACCACAAGGCAGATGACCACCAGCACCACAATGGGCTTTATGTATTCCTGAAAGGCTGTCTTTGTCATTTTGTCTCAACACCTCCAAAGGGCTTGGGGGCCGTCAGGTCGTTGATGTACGGCACCACAAGGTTCATGAGAAGGATGGAGAAGGTCACCGCCCCGGCGGAGCTGGCAAAGGTGCGCATCATGGCGGTCAAAAGTCCGCACCCCAGGCCGAAGATGAGCTTGCCCAGGTTGGTGGTGGGGCTGGTCACGTAGTCCGTGGCCATGAAGATGGCGCCCAGCAGGAGCCCGCCGGAGAAGGCGGCGATGACGGGCTGGAAGGAGCCGAAGATCCAGCTGAAAAGCACGCAGGAGCCCACGTACGCCAGGGGGATGATGGGCTTGATGACCCGCCGCGCGCAGAGATAGACGCCGCCTAAAATGAGCGCCGCGGCGCACGTCTCGCCCAGCACGCCGCCGTGGACGCCGATGAAAATCTGCCCGAACTCGCTCCAGCCGATGCTCCCGGCACGGATGAGCGCCAGGGGCGTGGCGGAGCTGAGGGCGTCGATGGTGCCGGCGGGGGCGGGGAAGTTCGTCATATCGGCGGTGAAGGAGAAGAACATCACGACCCGGCCCACCAGGGCGGGGTTCACGAAGTTGCAGCCGATGCCGCCGAAGAGCATCTTCACGCAGATGATGGCCACCACGTCGCCCACCAGAAGCTCCCAGACGGGCATGGTGGAGGGGACGTTGAACGCCAGAAGCACGCCGGTGACCACGGCGGACAGGTCCGAGACGGTGACGGGCTGCTTCATAAGCTTTTCCCAGACGAACTCACAAAGCACGCACATAGCCGCCGACACGCCGGTGAGCAGGAGGCACCGCCAGCCGAAGATGACCACGGAGGCGATGAGCGCCGGCGAAAGCGCGATGAGCACGTCCAGCATGATCTTCTGGGTGGTGCGGCCGCTTCGCAGGTGGGGGGATACGCTGACTGTCAATTCGTTCATTTCGCAACCGCCTCCTTCTTCTCTTTTTCCCCGGCCTCCTTGGCCTTGCGCTCGGCCTCGGCCTTCTTCGCGGCGTTGTCGGCGGCGATGAGGCCCTTGGCCAGCTTGTTGGTCTGCACCAGCATGCGCTTGGCGGGACACACGAAAGAGCAGCAGCCGCACTCCATGCACAGATTGGCGTGGAGGGCGCGGAGCTTATCCACGTTGCGCTTATTATACGCCGCCTCGATGGCCGCCGGCATGAGGTTGAGGGGGCAGGCGTCCACGCAGGAGCCGCACCGGATGCAGGCCGTGGGCTCGGGCAGTATGGCGTCCTTTTCCGCGAGAGCCAGAATGGCGTTGGTGTTCTTCATCACGGGAAACTCGGTGTTCGGTACCGCGATGCCCATCATGGGCCCGCCGTAGAGGACCTTTTTGGGGTCGGCCTTGAAGCCGCCGCAGAAGTCGAAGAGCGACTGCATGGACGCGCCGATGGGGGCGATGACGTTTTTGGGTTCCCTCACCGCCGAGCCGTCCACGGTGACGACCTTTTCAACGAGGGGCATCCCCGTCTCTATGTACTTGGCGATAGCGGCCAAGGTGGTGCAGTTGATGACCACGGCCCCGGCGTCGATGGGGAGCTTCCCCTCCGGGACGATACGCCCCGTGGTGTGGTAGATGAGCACCTTCTCGCCGCCCTGGGGGTAGACAGGCGGCAGGGCCATGACCTCCACGCCCGTCATGGTCTTTGCCATGTCCTCCATGGCCTTGACGCACTGGGGCTTGTTGGCCTCGATGCCGATGATGACCCGCTTGGCCTTGAGATATTTCTGGAGAAGCCCGATGCCCTTTGCGATCCAGTCCGCGTCGTCCAGCATGGTCCTCGTGTCCGAGGTGACGTAGGGCTCGCACTCCGCGCCGTTGATGATGACGGCCTCGATCTGGCTTAAGTCCTTCACAGAGAGCTTCACCGCCGTGGGGAAGCCCGCGCCGCCCAGGCCCACCACGCCGCTGTCGCGGACGGCGTCCAGGAAGGACTTGAGGTCCGCAACCTCCGGGGGCCTCAGGCCCTCAAAGGGCGTCTGCTCCCCGTCGGACTCGACGGTGACGGCCTTCATGGACCGGCCCGTGGACATGAGCATGTCGTCGATTTTCTTGACCTTGCCGGAGACGCTGGCGTACACCGGCGAGGAGACGAACCCGCCGGCGTTGGCGATGAGCTGGCCCACCTTCACGCTGTCCCCCGCCTTCACCGCCGGCGCCGCCGGGGCGCCGATGTGCATGGACATGGGGATGGTGACCGTGGCCGGTACCGGCATCCTCACCGGCGCCATGTCCGCCGTGTTCTTCCTGTGGGGGACATGGACGCCGTGCAGCTTGCGTAAATTCACATTCCCTACCTCCCGTTCTCTTTCCCAAAATACGCGCAAGGAGACTGTTAACATTTCTTAGTATACCATGCCCATGGGGCCGTTGCAATGAAGAATCAAGACATTTTTATGTTTTTTTCGTCTATT
This sequence comes from uncultured Oscillospiraceae bacterium, assembly GCA_947632175.1. Lineage (GTDB taxonomy): Bacteria > Bacillota > Clostridia > Oscillospirales > Oscillospiraceae > RUG626. The sequence goes on from CANROC010000001.1 coordinate 232,077, forward strand.
TGCCCTGTGGGGCGGGGGCGGAATGATAAATTTTTAACAGTTTTGATAAAATCAGCCGTTCGTCAGCCGTTCCTTTGCCACGCCAGGTACCCCTCCAGGATGAGCGTGGCGGCCACGGCGTCCACGGTCTCCCGGCGCCTTTTGCCGTGGCGGTCGTTGGCGGAGAGGATGCCGTGGGCCTCCACGGTGGTGCGCCGCTCGTCCCAGAGGGCCACGGGGATGTCCGTGCGCTGCCCGAGAAGCTGGGCGAGGGCCCGCGCCTTTTCACTGCGGGGCCCGGCGGAGCCGTCCATGTTGAGGGGGTTGCCCAGGACGAGCTGCCCCACGCCCCGCTTTTCGGCCTCGGCGGCGAGCCTGTCCGCCAGCGCCTCCGGGTCCCACTCCTTTATGACGAAGGCCTCCCCCGCCAGGGTGGCGGTGAGGTCCGACACCGCCACGCCGGTGCGCTGATCGCCGTAATCGATGGCCATGATGCGCATCTATGTCACGTCCTTTCCCGTTCTTGACAAGGCTTTCCTTTTATTATAAAGGATTTCCCCGGCTTTTCAATGTTTTTTGCGAAAAAGCTGTTGACTTCCGGTTTTCGCGGTGATATAATCTCTTCACCTGTCGGCTGAGAGGCTTTGTTTTCGTGCGTCCGCGCGGGGCAAAGCGGCTTGCTCGGCCAATTCAAAGCAGGGAGGCAATTTTATAGGAGGTGCCGAACAAATGGCCGCTGAAAACAGAGTCAAGGTCGTTCTGCGCTGCTCGGAGTGCAAACAGCGCAACTACAACACGACCAAGAACAAGCGCAACACGCCCGAGAAGCTGGAGCTCAAGAAGTACTGCCGTTTCTGCCGTAAGCACACGGTCCACACCGAGACGAAGTAAGGGCAAAGGAGAAAAGCATGGCAAAGACTGAAAAGAAGAAGTTCTTCACCCGCGTCAAGGACTGGTTCCGGGGCATGAAGAGCGAGCTCAAGAAGGTCGTATGGCCCACCGCCAAGCAGACCGTCAACAACACCGGCGTGGTGCTGGCCGTGTGCGCCGCCTTCGCCGTCGTCCTGGGAGGCTTCGACTGGCTGGCCAACACCCTCGTCGAGGTGCTCATCGACCTCATTTAAGGAGAGGACATGGCGCAGGAAGCGAAGTGGTATGTGGTCCATACCTACTCCGGCTACGAAAACGCCGTAGCCGACACGGTGGTGAAATCCGCCGAGAACAGAAACATGACCGACCTCATCCATGAGGTCAACATCCCCATGGAGACCGTCACCGAGACGGTGGACGGCGTGGAAAAGACCGTGGAGCGCAAGGTCTTCCCCGGCTATGTGCTGGTGAAGATGGTGATGACGGACGAAAGCTGGCACCTGGTGCGCAACGTCCGCGGCTGTACGGGCTTCGTGGGCACCGGCAACAAGGCCATTCCCCTCTCCGACGAGGAGATCGCGTCCTTGGGCGTGGAGCGCCACGAATTTCACGTGGATTTCACCGTGGGAGGCCGCGTCAAGGTCAACGACGGCCCGCTGGAGGGCTTCTTCGGCACGGTGGAGGAGATCGACATGGACAAGAAGATCGTCCGCGTGGTCGTCTCCATGTTCGGCCGGGAGACCCCGGTGGAGCTGGACTTCGACCAGGTCGAGGCGCTCAAGGATTAACCGCGTTACCCCCGCCCACAAGGGCATAAGCGCGTTTGCGCTGTGGGAGGAACAAAAAGTTCCGCTCAACCACATCTAACATATGGAGGTTCACTTAAAGTGGCACAGAAAGTTACAGGAATCATCAAGCTTCAGATCCCCGCCGGCCGCGCGACCCCCGCGCCCCCGGTAGGCCCCGCCCTCGGCCAGCACGGCGTCAACATCGGCGCTTTCACCAAGGAGTTCAACGAGCGCACCAAGGCCGACATGGGCATGATCACCCCCGTGGTCATCACCGTCTACTCCGACCGCAGCTTCACCTTCGTCACCAAGTCCGCCCCCGCCGCCGTCCTTTTGAAGAAGGCCTGCGGCATCGAGAAGGGCTCCGGCGTCCCCCAGCGCGACAAGGTCGCCAGGATCTCCAAGGACGAGATCCGCAAGATCGCCGAGACGAAGATGAACGACCTGAACGCCGGCTCCATCGAAGCCGCCATGAGCATGGTCGCCGGTACCGCCCGTAGCATGGGCATCGTAGTAGAGGAGGGCTGAGACCATGTTTAGAGGAAAGCACTATCAGGACGCCGCCAAGCTCATCGACCGCTCCCAGCAGTATGAGCCCCAGGACGCTTTCGAGCTCATCACCAAGACCAGCAAGGCCAAGTTTGACGAGACCGTGGAGCTCCACGTCAAGCTGGGCGTTGACTCCCGCCACGCCGACCAGCAGGTCCGCGGCGCCGTCGTACTGCCCCACGGCACCGGCAAGACCCGCCGGGTTCTCGTGTTCTGCAAGGACGAGCGCAAGCAGGAGGCCATCGACGCCGGCGCGGACTACGTGGGCGCCATGGACATGGTGGAGAAGATTCAGAAGGAGAACTGGTTCGATTTCGACGTGGTCATCGCCACCCCCGATATGATGGGCGTGGTGGGCCGCCTCGGTAAGATCCTGGGCCCCAAGGGCCTGATGCCCTCCCCCAAGGCCGGCACCGTCACTCCCAATTTGGCTCAGGCCATCACCGAGGTCAAGGCCGGTAAGATCGAGTACCGCCTGGACCGCACCAACATCATCCACTGCCCCATCGGCAAGGTCAGCTTCGGCGCGGAGAAGCTCACGGAGAACTACAACGCTCTCCTCACCGCCCTCCTGCGCGCCAAGCCCGCCGCCGCCAAGGGCCAGTATATCCGCTCCTGCGTCACCGCCAGCACCATGGGCCCCGGCATCAAGATCAACGCCCAGAAGACCCTTTAAACCGCAACCAGAGAAAGGTCGGGAGAAATCCCGGCCTTTTTTCGTATCCTCCCCCGACCCAAGGAAAGCCCCGGCAACCGCCGGTTGCGAAAATACTTGTCGGATGTAAGCTCCGGGTGGTTGCTTTTGACCATCCCTTTGTTAGAATGGAGGCAGGATGCCCCATCGGCGGCGTACCTCAGGAAGAGAAATACAAAAAAGGGGGCGAGAACATGTCCATGGAGGAAAGACTCATCTCTCTTCGGAAAGGCCGCGGCATGTCCCAGCTGGAAGCCGCCGAAGCGCTGGGCGTATCCCGGCAGGCCGTATCCAAATGGGAATCGGGCGCAGCCGTCCCGTCCATCGACAACCTGCGGGCCATCAGCCGGCTCTATGAGGTCACCATCGACCATCTTGTGGGAAACGAAGATGCGTCTCCCGTTCTGTCCCCCGGGCCGGACGCCTCCGCCGAGCCGGAGTTCCCCCACGCGCCGGCCGGCCCCAAGGGGACTGACGGCAAAAGAACAAGGGAGCTGGTCCTCTGCCTGATCTGTCTCCTGGTCGCGGTCATCCTCGTGCTGACGGCGGTGGTGATCGATCTGACCACGCCCCAAGAGGAGCCCGAGGTCTTCAGGTTTGACGATCTCATCTGCGAGGACTGGAGTACCGCCGACGTCCGGGAATTTCACATGGACTGGAGCCTGCCCCCGGAAAGCGCGGGCGCGGACGCCGGAAGAGAGCCGTGAGGCGTCCTCCACGGCCGCCTCGGCTTCAGGAACAGCTCCGATACCGCCGTCAGGGCATCCGGGTACGTTTTCGAGTCAGAAGCCGCTTTGCCTTTTGAGAAGGAGGTCTAACCATGAAAAAAACGCTGATGCTGGTCTGCGCCCTCTTCATCGTCCTCGGCGCCGCGCTGACCGCCTACGCCGCCCCGGAACCCCCGGAGGCCCCATCGCCCCCTGTGTCCCCGAAGCCTGACGGGATGCCCGCCGCGGACGAGCCGGTACCGGAAGCGGAGCCCGACGGCTCGTCTCCCGACCCTGCGGACTATTTTGAAGTCAACGAACAGGGCCAGACCTACGGGTTCGACAAGTATGACAACGTGACGCCCGACCTGATCGCCGCCATCGGCCTGAACGGAGTCCACGGATACGTCTACCAAACGGAGCTCCTCAGCGCCGGCGCTAAGCGCTCCCCGGACGATGCGGTGACGGACGTCCCCGCGTCCATCCCCCTCTACGCCTCCGACGGCGTCACCGTCCTCAGCCAGTTCCCCATCGGCCCCCGGTCCGACGACGTCCGCGGATGATAGCGCCAATTTCGCCCCCGTCGTAGGGGGGCGAGCGTTGATTGACGGACCGGTATCGATGACCCGCCCCGCCAAAGCCCCTCCCTCCGGGAGGGGTGCCCGAGCGCAGCGACGTGCAGGGTGGGGGCGTCTATTTTTCCCGCCTGTAGGGGCCGCCACTCTTGGCGGCCCGCGTTGCGTCTATTGACCCGTCCCAATCACCGCCGTACGGGCCGCATCTCCGCGCCAAGAGCCGCCGCTGCGCGGCGGTTGCGCTCGTGATGCGCGCCTGCGGACGCAGCGCCCACAGCGGCCCGTGCTTTCGTTGACCGACATGTACCGTTTTATCGGAACCGTTCCCGTAATACAACGTGGTCACGGGCCGCCAAGAGTGGCGGCCCCTACGGCGTAATTGGGGCGGATTCGGTTTATCGGAACCGCTCCGAAAACGCACCTTTTTGCCCCTCCCACGGAGGGGCGGCACGAAGCACCGAAAGGGTCCGCGCGGCGGCGGGAAAAAGGTTTGCGGCTGACGCCGCATTCTTTATATTCCCCACCCGCCCGCCCCCGCCGCCGCGCCACCAGCCCGCGAAATTTGCCGTAGGGGTCGCCGTCCTCGGCGACCCGCCCATCGAAAATTGACACGTCCCGAACACCGCCGTACGGGCCGCTGCCCACAGCGGCCCTTTTTCGTTGACCGACATGTACCGTTTTATCGGAACCGTTTCGTTACGCAACGTGGGCACGGGCGGACACATAGGTCCGCCCCTACGGGGGATATGGAAGGTTATCCCATTTAACCGACATTGGATGTTGTCGCAACGCGGGTCGCCGAGGACGGCGACCCCTACGGCGTTCATCGGGGGCAATCCGAAATCTGCAACGCGGGCCGCCAGGAGTGGCGGCCCCTACGGCATAATTGGGGCGGATTTGTTTTATCGGAACCGGTTGGATAACACACCCTGTAGGGGCCGCCACTCCTGGCGGCCCGCACGTAGTATGTCTCGTTTATCGGAAGCCCCAGCGACTCTCCACGGGCTCGAATACCCCGGCCCTGCGGGGCCACCCCTTTTTCCGAAAAAGGGGTTGGGGGAATAAGGTTGCGGCGCTTTGCGCCACCTTTATAAAATATTGCGCCGCAGGCGCAACCTTTTTCGCCCCCTCCTCGTAGGAGGGGGGCAGGGGGGCAGCGAGCGTGGGACATGAGAGCGGTATCAAAAACAGCGGGCGGGGTCGGACCCCGCCCTTGCTTATTTCGCTTTACTCCAAATTCAACCTATGCCTCATAAACCACACCGTGATGCCATAATAGGCCCCGGAGAAGAGGATGAGGTAGCCGGCGGTGAGGGCGCAGAGGGCGCGCCAGGCGGTCATGGCGGCGAAGCCGTCGTAGAAGGCGTCGATGAGGCCGTCCAGTATGGTCCCGGACAGGCTGTTGAGGGCGTAGACCGCAAGGCTCGTCGCGAACACCAGGCCCAGGAACGTCAGGATGCTCCACAGCATCTTCGGGGAGGAAAAGGCGTGGCCCACCGCCAGGGAGGCGTAGATCATCAGGCTCAGGTAGACGCTCCCCAGGACCATGAGGCCCAGGAGCTCCGCCAGGATCTCGGTGTTTTGAAGATTCCCCAGCGACTTCATCAGCTCCAGAAAAACATTCGCCATGTCGTGGACAAAATCCGCGTCCGCCGCCACGAGGAGGGCCGACAGGACGAACACCACCGCCGCCAGGGCGTACCAGAGGGTGGCGACCAGGACCTTGGCCCAGATGTGGGCGTGGATGCTCACCGGCAGTGTGTGCATGACGTACCCCTCGTCCCGCAGGAGGTTCTTGCGGAACCGCTGGACCATGGCGAAGACGGTGACCAGGCCCACGGCCATCATCCCCACGCCAAAGACGATGATGAGGATGGTGAAGAGGATCGCCAGCGGCGCCGGGACGTCCTTCCCGTTCAGGGTCCGCAAGGCCACATTCGTCAGCGCCGCGACCAGCAGTAAGAGGCCGTAGAGCGGCAGCATGGTATGGGCCGTGGCCCGGATCTCGTGCTTTAAAAGCTTTCCTAACATCTGAACACCTCCCTGAAAACCTCGTCCACGCTTTTGCCCCGCTGTTCCCGCAGATCGTCCGCCGAGGCGTTCAGCAGGAGCCTTCCGCGGCTGATGAAGACCACGTCGTCCAGCACCTTTTCCACGTCGGCGATGAGGTGGGTGGAGATGATCACCGCCGCCTCCGGATTGTAGCTCCGGATGATGGTGCTGAGAATGAAATCCCGGGCCGCCGGGTCCACGCCGCCGATGGGCTCGTCCAGCAGGTAGAGCTTCGCCTTTCTGGACATCACCAGGATGAGCTGGACCTTCTCCCGGTTGCCCTTGGACAGGTGCTTGAACCGCCGCTTGGGGTCGATCTCCAGCCGGGAGAGCATCTCCGTGGCCGCCGCCCGGTCAAAATCCCCGTAGAAGTCGCCGTAAAACCCCAGAAGCCCCTGGACGCTCATCCACTCCGGCAGGCACGCCCGCTCGGGGAGATAGGAGACGAGCTTTTTCGACTCCACCCCCGGCTCCCGCCCGTCAATGAGTACCTGTCCCTCGCTGGGCCGCAGCAGCCCGTTGGCCAGCTTGATGAGCGTCGTCTTCCCGCTTCCGTTGGGCCCCAGAAGCCCCACGATGCGCCCCGGCTCCACCGCCAGGTCCAGCCCCTCCAGGGCGCTGACGCTCCCGTAGCGCTTGGAAAGGCCCGCGCATTTAAGTATCGCCATTGTCAATTCCTCCTTCTTGATCGCTGATGAGTTGTTCGATCTCCTCCCGGGTAAAGCCCAGGGCCCTCATGTCCTCCAAAAACGCCCGGACCGTCCCGTCCGCCAGCTCCCGCCGCAGGCGCTCGATGGTCCCGGCGTCCTCGGTGACGAACCGGCCCGCCGTGCGCTGGGCGTACACCAGCCCCTGGCGCTCCAGCTCCGTCAACGCCCGCTGGGCGGTGTTGGGGTTGACCCCCGCCTCCAGCGCCATCTCCCGCACCGCCGGCAGCCGCTCCCCCGGCCCAAACTCCCCGGCCACGATCCCCCGCTTCACATTCTCCACCATCTGCGCCCAAATCGGCCCCTCCCCATCAAGCTTCCACTCCATGGCGTCCTCCTTTCGTGTGATTGTACTAGGCAATTAATACAATAATACAGTTGTGGCAGTTTGTCAAGGGGTTTTTGCAAAAAAAATTTCCGCCGCGGCGGCGAAAAAAGGGTGGGCGCGTGTTTTCGGAACCATCACCGTCCCGCCACGTGCCACGGGCGGACCCATGGGTCCGCCCCTACGGGGGATGTGGGAGGTTATCCCATTTAACCGACATTGGATGTTGTCGGAACGCGGGTCGCCGAGGACGGCGACCCCTACGGCGTTGATTGGGGCGGATTCGTTTTTCGGGACCGGTCTGTTATCCTACGTTCGCTGCCCCCCTACCCCCCTCCTACGAGGAGGGGGCTCCGAGACGGGGGCGGGCGCGATTTATCGGGACCGTTGCGACAACGTACCTTGTAGGGGCCGCCACTCTTGGCGGCCCGTGCTTCCGTTGACCGATATGTACCGTTTTATCGGACCCGTTCCCGTCACGCAACGTGGCACGGGCGGACACATGGGTCCGCCCCTACGGGGGATGTGGGAGGTTATCCCATTCAGCCGACATTGGTGGTCATCGCAACGCGGGCCGCCAGGAGTGGCGGCCCCTACGGCAATGCTTATTTCTTCGCCCCCGGCTTAAAGAGCAGGGCGACCAGGTACCCGAAGAACACGGCGGCGGCGAGGCCCCCCGCGGCGGCGGTGAAGCCGCCGGTGAAGGCGCCCAGGAGGCCCTTTTGCTCCACGGCCTTTTTGACGCCCTTGGCCAGGTTGTTGCCGAAGCCCGTGAGGGGGACGGTGGCGCCGGCGCCGGCGAATTTGACGATGGGCTCGTAGAGGCCCAGGGCCCCCAGGAGGACGCCGGCCACCACGAAGCTTGTGAGGATGCGGGCGGGGGTGAGCCTTGTCTTGTCCACCAGGATCTGGCCGATGGCGCAGATGACTCCGCCCACGGCGAAGGCTTTCACATAGTCCAGAACTTCCATACGTTCACCTCATTTATCACAGGAGATGGCCACCGCGCAGGCGATGGAGGGGATGGACTCCCCCTGCTGGGTGGTGGTGGGAGAGAGGAGCGCGCCGGTGGCGGTGAAGAGGATGTTGCGCCACTTGCCCTCCCGCATCCCGTTGAGCAGATACCCGCACAGGACGCTGGCCGAGCAGCCGCAGCCGGAGCCGCCGGCGTGGACGTCCTGCTTTTTGCGGTCGAAGATGAGCAGGCCGCAGTCGGCGTGCCGGGGGGCCAGGTCCACTCCGTCGGCGGCGAAGAAGTCGCAGAGGATCCGGCTGCCGATGGCCCCCAGGTCCCCGGTGACGATGAGGTCGTAGGCGTCCGGCCCGACGCCCCGGTCCTCCAGGTGGGTCTTGATGGTGTCGTAGGCGGCGGTGGCCATGGCCGCGCCCATGTGGTTGGCGTCGGTGGTGCCGTTGTCCACGATCTTGCCGGGGGTGACGAATTTGACGTAAGGCCCGGGGCCGTCGATGGACAAAATCGCCGCGCCGGAGCCGGTGACGGTCCACTGGGCGGAGGGCGGGCGCTGGCCGCCGTACTCCAGGGGCGTGCGGAACTGCCGCTCGGCGGAGCAGAAGTGGGAGCTCGTCACCGCCATGGCCTTGTCGGTGAAGCCGCCATCGATGGTGAGGGCGGCCAGGGCCAGCGTCTCGGCCATGGTGGAGCAGGCCCCGTAGACGCCGAACAGGGGGATGCCCAGCTCCCGCATCCCGAAGGTGGTGCCGGTACACTGGTTGAGGAGGTCCCCGCAGAAGACGCAGTTGACGTCCGTGGGGGCCAGGGACGCCTTGGTGAGGGCCAGGGAGACGGCCTTTTTCACGAAGGCGCTTTCGGCCTTCTCCCAGCTCTTTTCCCCGAAAAAGGGGTCCTGGGTGATGAAGTCGAAGGAGTCCCGCAGGGGCCCGTCGCCCTCCTTCTTCCCCACCGCGCAGGCGTGTCCCGCGAAGGACGGCGGGTTCCACAGGGCGAAGGTCTGTTTGCCGATAAGCTTGGAAGACATATGATCACCACGCATTTTTTGATTCATCGGGACTAGCTTGCCACGGCGGCGGGAAAAAATACGCCCGCGCCCCGCGCTTTATGTGAAATTGCCGGAGTTGCCCGTTGATACGACTTCCAGAATCGGCGGAAAAAATCTTGACAGTCACGCGCGAAAAATGGTAACATACGTGACAATAGGAACGATCTTTTAAGGAGGAATCAGACTATGGCGTACTTTTACCCGGAACCCTCGCGCACCTTCAGCGAGTATCTCCTTGTCCCCGGCTACTCGGGCCCCAACTGCGTCCCCGACAACGTGAGCCTGCGCACGCCCCTGGTGAAGTATAAGCTGGGCGAGGAGCCGGCTATCTCCATGAACATCCCCATGACCTCCGCCATCATGCAGGCGGTCAGCGACGACAAAATGGCCGTCGCCCTGGCACGGGAGGGCGGCGTCAGCTTCATCTACGGCTCCCAGTCCGTGGAGGACCAGGCCGCCATGGTGGCGCGGGTCAAGGCGTACAAGGCCGGGTTCGTCATCTCCGACTCCAACATCAAGCCCACCGCCACCCTCAATGAGCTCCTGGAGCTCACCGCCCGCACGGGCCACTCCACCGTGGCCGTCACCGAGGACGGCAGCCCCAACGGGAAGCTCCTGGGCATGGTGACCCGCCGGGACTACCGCCTCTCCCGCATGACCGGCCTTGAGACGGTGGAAAGCTTCATGACCCCCCTGGGCAAGCTGGTCACCGCCCCCGCCTCCACCACCCTCAAGGAGGCCAACGACATCATCTGGGAGCACAAGGTCAACACCCTGCCCATCGTGGACGACGACGGCGGGCTCGTCTACTTCGTCTTCCGCAAGGACTACGACTCCCACAAGGAAAACCCCCTGGAGCTTTTGGATAAGAGCAAGAAGTACGTGGTGGGCGCGGGCATCAACACCCGCGATTACGCGACCCGCGTCCCCGCCCTCCTGGAGGCCGGCGCGGACGTGCTGTGCATCGACTCCTCGGAGGGCTTCTCCGAGTGGCAGCGCATGACCATCAACTGGATCCGTGAGCACTACGGCGACACCGTCAAGGTGGGCGCCGGCAACGTGGTGGACGCCGAGGGCTTCCGCTTCCTCGCCGAGGCGGGCGCGGACTTCGTGAAGGTGGGCATCGGCGGCGGCTCCATTTGCATCACCCGGGAGCAAAAGGGCATCGGCCGGGGCCAGGCCACCGCCCTCATCGACGTGTGCGCCGAGCGTGACCGGTATCTCGCCGAGACGGGCGTCTACGTCCCCGTCTGCTCCGACGGCGGCATCGTCCACGACTACCACTTCACCCTGGCCCTGGCCATGGGCGCGGATTTCCTCATGCTGGGCCGGTATTTCGCCCGGTTCGACGAGTCCCCCAGCCGCCGCGTCAGCATCGGCGGCAGCTACATGAAGGAGTACTGGGGCGAGGGCAGCTCCCGCGCCCGCAACTGGCAGCGCTACGACGTGGGCGGCAAGGAGGGCATGGCCTTTGAGGAGGGCGTGGACTCCTACGTCCCCTACGCCGGCTCCCTCCACGACAACGTGGCCCTCACCCTCAGCAAGGTCCGCCACACCATGTGCAACTGCGGTGCGGTCACCATCCCGGAGCTCCAGAAAAACGCCAAGCTCACCTTAGTCTCCGCCACCAGCATCGTCGAAGGCGGCGCCCACGACGTGGTGCTCAAGGAGAACACGGGGGTCAAGAAATAAACCCGGCTTTGTGCCAAGAAAACCGTACGAAAGCCCCGGCGTGCTTCACGCCGGGGCCTCCAGCCTGTCGAAAAAGGCCTGCGGCCTTTTCCGACAAAGGGGAACGTGCGAAAAAGATTTCGGAAATGTCTGCGGACATTTCCGAAATCTTTTTCTGCTGTTTTGCTCCGCGCACGGCCTCGTCGTCGCCGATGCCGCTTTGCCTCGGGCTCCCTCCGGTCGCCCTCGGGCGCTGGCATCGCTCCTCCTCCCCCCAGCGGGCTTCGCCCGCCGGGGACCCCGGTCCGCACACTCCGCAAAACAAAAGGTATTTTTTCCGACGTACATGCCGCCGGAAAAAATGCTCGATTTGAGTTTTTTGGCAAACTGAAGGCCCCGGCGTGTTTTATGCCGGGGCCTCCCTTTGTTTTGCCGCGCGGCACCACCCCTGCCGCTTGCGCGGCTGTCCCCTCCGTAGGAGGGGCAACGTAGTTGGAGGTAGGTGCGGTTTGTCGGGACCAATCTGTCATCCAACGTTCGCTTCCCCCCTGCCCCCCTCCTACGAGGAGGGGGCTCCGAGACGGGGCGGTTGCGTTTTATCGGAACCGCTTCAATATCGCAACCTCTTTTGCCCCTCCCTCCGGGAGGGGTGCCCGAGCGAAGCGACGGGCAGGGTGGGGGCGTCTATTTCACCTGTTTGCGTTATCCGCCGTAGGGGTCGCCGTCCCCGGCGGCCCTTGCTTCCGATAACCGACATTTTTCGTTTTATCGGAACCGTTCCCGTTCACGCAACGTGTCACGGGCGGACACATGGGTCCGCCCCTACGGGGAATGTGAAAGGTTATCCCATTCAACCAACGCCGGAGGTCATCGCAACGCGGGCCGCCAAGAGTGGCGGCCCCTACAGCGTTTGTCGGAGGCAATCAGAAACCTGCAACGCGGGTCGCCGGGGACGGCGACCCCTACGGCGTTTGTCGGGGGCAATCCGAACCCTGCAACGAGGGCCGCTGTGGGCAGCGGCCCGTACGGCGTTAACTGAAAGCACTCCAAAAAACTGCACGGGCGGGTTCTAACCCCGCCCGTTTTCCTTAATACAGGGGAAACCTCGCGCACAGCTCGTTGACCGTCCGCCGCGTCTCCTCCGCCGTGCCCTCGTAGTCGTGGGCGGTGGCGGCGATGCAGCGGGCGACGGTCTTCATCTCGTCCTCCTTAAAGCCCCGGGTGGTGACGGCGGGGGTGCCGATGCGGATGCCGCTGGTGACGAAGGGCTTCTCCGGGTCATTGGGGATGGCGTTCTTGTTGACGGTGATGTAGACGCTGTCCAGGCGCTTCTCCAGCGTCTTGCCGGTGACGCCGGTGCCCCGGAGGTCCGCCAGCATCAGGTGGTTATCCGTGCCGCCGGAGACGAGGTTGATACCGTTTTTCTGGAGCTCGTCCGCCAGAACGGCGGCGTTTTTCACGATCTGGGCCTGGTAGTCCTTAAACTCCGGCTTCAGCGCCTCGCCGAAGCAGACGGCCTTGGCGGCGATGACGTGCATCAGCGGGCCGCCCTGGGTGCCGGGGAAGATGGCCTTGTTGAACTGCTTGCCGAACTCCGGGTCCTCCGTGAGGATCATGCCGCCCCGGGGACCCCGCAGGGTCTTGTGTGTGGTGGTGGTGACCACGTGGGCGTAAGGCAGGGGGCTTTCGTGCTGGCCGGCGGCCACGAGGCCGGCGATGTGGGCCATGTCCACCATGAGATACGCCCCGCACGCGTCCGCGATCTCACGGAATTTCTTAAAGTCAATGGCCCGGGGGTACGCCGACGCGCCGGCCACGATGAGCTTGGGCTTATGCTGGAGGGCCAGGTCCATCAGCGCGTCGTAGTCGATCCGCCCCGTCTCGGCGCTGACGCCGTAGGGGACGAAGTTGAAGTATTTGCCGGAGAGGTTCACCGGGGAGCCGTGGGTCAGGTGCCCGCCCTCGGCCAGGTTCATGCCCAGCACCGTGTCGCCGGGATTCAGCAGGGCGAAGTACACGGCGGTGTTGGCCTGGGCGCCGGAGTGGGGCTGGACGTTGGCGTAGCCGGCATTGAAGAGCCGCTTGGCCCGGTCGATGGCCACCGTCTCCACCTCGTCCACGTACTCACAGCCGCCGTAGTAGCGCTTGCCGGGGTAGCCCTCCGCGTACTTGTTGGTGAGGACGCTGCCCATGGCCGCCATGACGGCGGGAGAGACGTAGTTCTCGCTGGCGATGAGCTCGATGTTGCGCTTCTGGCGCTGAAGCTCCCGGCCCATGGAGGCGGCGATCTCGGGATCGACGGTTTGGAGGTAGCCGATGGAGTCCTGAAGGTCTGAATACATAGAAAATTTCTCCTGAAGCATTAATTTTTGTACATGAGGATCCCCAGAGTCTTGGGGCCGCAGTGGTTGGAGATGGTGCACCCGGCCACGGCCTCCAGAAGCTCCTCAAAGGGGCACAGAGCGAGGACCTGTTCGCGGACCTGATCGATGACCTCCCGGGGGAAGCCCTCGGACCAGGTGAGGAAGGCGCGCTTATGGTCGATGGCGTCGGGATCGGCCAGGCGGTCGGCCAGGTACTTGGGGAGGACCTTTTCAATGGCGCCCCGGTACTTCTTCCCCACGCCCATGGCCCCGTCCTTGAGCTCAATGCAGGGCTTGAGGTTCAGGAGATTGGCCCCCATGGCCACCAGCGGCGAGCACCGTCCGCCGGCCTTGAGGTACTCCAGCGTGTCGATGACGAAGCTCACGTCCAGCCGCTCCCGCTTCTCCTCCAGCACGGCGACGATCTCCTCCGGGCTCTTGCCCTCCTTGGCCATGTCGCAGGCGTCCAGCACCAGCAGAGCGATGCCGGTGGAGAGGTTCCGGGAGTCCACCACCCAGACGTTCCCCACCTCCTCGCCGGCGATGTTGGCGTTCTGGAAGCAGGCGGACATGGACTGGGAGATGGTGAAGTGGATGATGGCGTCGTACTCGGCCCTAAACTCCCGGAATTTCTCCAGGTAGTCCCCCACGTTCACCGCGGCGGTGTTGCCCAGCTTCCCGCCGGCGGCCTTGTGGTCGAAGATGTCCTGGGCGCGTATCTCCACCCCGTCCTTCCGGGCCACGCCGTCCATGACCACGTAAAGCGGGAAGATGTGGACGCCATACTGCTCGGCCAGCGGGGCCGGAAGATCACAGGTGCTGTCGGCGGTGATCTTGATCCTCATAGGTGTGCCCTCCCGGTATTAAAATATCGATGGACCCATCATACCACATCACCGGGGAAAAGAATAGAGGTTAAATGAACAAATTTTCGAAAAATGTCTCGATTTTGCTATGGCGAATAGACGCAAAAATTTGCGGGGCGATGTAACCTTTTCCGCTATACTGATCCACCCCGGTTTCGTCAGAAACTTCTGGGCCAAAGCCGGGGAGTTTTCCTTGCCGCTTATGTATCCTTGGAGCGCCGTTCTTTCCTCTCAAAATTTCTGCCCCGCCGAAAGCCGTAATTGTAACACGCCGCCATGGCGATACAAATGTCGTTCCTGTAACCCAAAAAGGCGAAAAGCTCCGTGACCAGAAGCTTATAGCGGCCCGGCGGGTTGGCATCCAATTGCGTTTTCACCCATGCGTCATCTAATGCGCGGCTCATAAAACCCCTCTGAACACGACATGATATGTCGTTTTCATTTCCTCCATAGTATGACATACTATGTCGTGTTTGTCAAGAGAGATCGGAGGAATTTTTATGTTTCACGAAAGGCTCAAGGAGGCGCGGCAAAAGGCGGGGCTGACCCAGCAGCAGGCGGCGGAGGCGCTGAACCTCTCGGTCCGCTCCTACCAGCGCTACGAGGCCGTCAACGGCCAATGCGACCCGCCCCTGGCCACCCTCGTCCAAATGGCCGACCTGTTCCACGTCTCCATCGACTGGCTTTTGTGCCGGGATCACGCACAGTCGGACACCTGATCCTCTAATGACCTCCGGGTGCGCTTGTCGATACCGCCCTGTCATCCAACGCTCGCTGCCCCCCTGCCCCCCTCCTACGAGGAGGGGGCTTGAAAAGGTTTGCGCCTGCGGCGCAGGCTCGATTTCTTGCGCCGGAGGCGCAATGGAATATAAGCGCGGCGAAGCCGCAACCTTATTCCCCTTGACCCCTTTTTCGGAAAAAGGGGTGGCCCCGCAGGGCCGGGGTATTCGAGCCCGTGGAGCGTAACGGATGTTTCCGGTAAACGAAACCTACTGCGTGCGGGCCGCCAGGAGTGGCGGCCCCTACAAGGTGCGTTGTCGGAACGGTTCCGGAAATTCGCGCCCGCTCCCGTCCCAGGGCCCCCTCCTCGTAGGAGGGGGGCAGGGGGGCAGCGAGCGTTGGATGACAGAGCGGTTCCGGCAAATTGAACCAGCTCCATTTACGCCGTAGGGGTCGCCGTCCTCGGCGACCCGCGTTGCAGGGCTTGAATTGCCCCCTGTCAACGCCGTAGGGGTCGCCGTCCTCGGCGACCCGCGTTGCGATAACCTCCCATGTCGGTTGAACGGAATAACCTCCCACATCCCCCGTAGGGGCGGACCCATGTGTCCGCCCGTGGCACGTTGCGGGATGGGAACGGTTCCGATAAAACGGAAAACGTCGGTTATCGGGGGCCATGGGCCGCTGTGGGCAGCGGCCCGTACGGCGTTGTTCGATGCGGGTCAATTGTCGATGGGTGGGTCGCCGTCCCCGGCGGCCCCTACGGCGGCGACGGGAATCAAATCTGCGGCGCAAGCCGCAACCCTTTCCCCGCCGCCGCAATACCCCCCACAAAAAACCGCCGGGGCGCTTTTGCGTCCCGGCGTTGGCTTTTTCAGTTGGCGGCTTCCTCGTAGACGGAGACCTGCTTGCGCTCACGGTTGATGTGCTCGAAGCGGACCTTGCCGGAGACCTTGGCGTAGAGGGTGTTGTCGGAGCCCATGCCTACGTTGTTGCCGGCGTGGATCTTGGTGCCGCGCTGGCGGACGAGGATGTTGCCCGCGAGGACGTACTGCCCGTCGGCGCGCTTGACGCC
Source organism: uncultured Oscillospiraceae bacterium (assembly GCA_947632175.1). GTDB lineage: Bacteria > Bacillota > Clostridia > Oscillospirales > Oscillospiraceae > RUG626. Next base: position 248,033 of record CANROC010000001.1, read on the forward strand.
CAGGCGTTTGGACTCGGAATCGCGGCCGTTCTTGGTGGAGCCCATTCCTTTTTTATGTGCCATGTGTGTTACACCTCCGATTTAGTGGGTTGAGTACGGATCACTTACGCGTTGATGGCGTCGACGGTGATCTTGGTGTAGGGCTGACGGTGGCCCTGCTTACGGCGATAGTTCTTCTTGGGGCGCATCTTGTAGACGATGATCTTCTTGCCCCTGCCGGTCTTCACCGCGGTGGCGGTGACGGTGGCGCCCTCGACTACGGGCGTGCCGATGGTGGCGGTGCCGTCGTCGTTGAAGATGGCGAGGACCTTGTCGAAGGTGACGGTCTGGCCGTCCTCCACGCCCAGCTTCTCCACGAAGAGCGTGTCGCCGGGGTTCACGCGGTACTGCCTGCCGCAGGCTTCAATGATGGCTGTCATATGGTTTCACCTCTTAAAAAATAGAGACTCGCTCTCGCAGGCGTATCTTAAAGATACTTTTCGGCTCAGCTCAAAGCGGCTTATCAATTATAATCTCAATTTTTGCGTAAGTCAACACTTTTTTCATGAGAAACCGGGAAAAATAACGGCCAAACAGACTTGGTCTTTGGGCGGGGCGACAAATTCGTGAAAAAAATGTGAATTGGCAATTCCTCACTTGACAGACCGGCCTAATGGTGGTAAAGTAGCGTTGGCACTCGGGAATGGAGAGTGCTAAAAGGCGGTGAGGATATGGAGCTCTCCCAGCGGCAAAAGAGGATCCTGCGGGCGGTGGTGGAGGAATACATCGATTCCGCCGAGCCCGTGGGCAGCCGGACGGTCCAGCAGCGGGCGGCCCTCACCTGCTCCCCCGCCACCATCCGCAACGAGCTTGCGGAGCTGACACGGGAGGGATACCTGGAGCAGCCCCACACCTCCGCGGGGCGCGTGCCCACCGCCAAGGGATACCGGCTCTACGTCAACGAGCTCATGCGTGAGCGGGCGCTGACGGACGACGAGACGGAGGCCATCAACCAAAAGCTCCAGACCCGCATGGCCCAGCTTGACAAGCTCATCGAGGACGTGGGCCGCATGGCCACGGAGCTCACCAGCTACCCGGCCCTCACCATCTCCGCCGCCGCGGCGGTGACGGTGAAGCGCTTCGACCTCATCTATCTCGACCAGAACTCCTTCATCATCGTGCTCCTCCTCACCGGGGACACGGTGAAGAACAAGCTGGTGCATCTGCCTTTCTCCTTCTCCCAGAACACCCTCCAGCGCCTGTCGGCGGTGTTCAACGCCTCTTTCACCGGCATCGGCGAGGAGGCTGTTACGGCGGAGCTCATCGATTCCGCCGAGCGCGCCGCCGGGGACACCATGGGCCTCACCAGCGTCATCGCCAGCTTCGTCATCGAGACGCTGGCCACCGCCGGCGGCGGGGCCAACGTGTCCGGGGAGGCCAATCTTCTGAAGCTCCCGGAGTTCAAGGACCCCGACAAGGCCCACCGGCTCATCAACTACCTCTCCGACACGGCCAACCTTGCGAAGCTGCCGGGGAGCACGGATTTCGGGGACGTGAAGGTGCTCATCGGGCCGGAGAACGCGGCATTGGAGCTCAAAGACTCCAGCGTGGTGCTGGCAAGCTACAACGCCGGGGACAACATGCGGGGCATCATCGGCGTGGTGGGCCCCACCAGAATGGACTATTCCGCCGTAGCGGCGAAGCTCAGCTATATCGCCGGGGGGCTCTCGAAGCTCCTGGCCGGCGGCGCGCCGCCCAGCGGCTACGGAAAGCTGATGATCAAAGGAGATGACAAGTGATGGACAAGAAGGAAAAGAACGAAAAGGAACAGGAGACGCCGGCCCCCGAGACGCCTGATACGGAGAAAGCGGAGGCCGCCGAGGCGCCCAAGGCCGAGGAGAAGAAGGAGCCCACCCCGGAGGAGCTGCTGGCGGCGGAGAAGGACAAGTACCTGCGGCTCTACGCCGAGTATGACAACTACCGCAAGCGCAGTCAGAAGGAGCGGGAGGCCCTTTACGCCCAGGTGAAGGCGGACGCCGTGACGGCGTTTTTGCCGGTGTACGACAACCTGGAGCGGGCGCTGAAGCTGGGATGCGCGGACGAGGCCTTTTTGAAGGGCATCCGCATGACCATGACACAGCTCACAGGCGTCCTGGAGAAGCTGGGCGTCCAGCCCATCGAGGCCGTGGGCCAGAAATTCGACGCCAACCTCCACAACGCCGTGGTCCACGTGGACGACGACCGGTACGGCGAGAACGAGGTGGTGGAGGAGCTCCAAAAGGGCTTCACTCTGGGAGAAAAGGTCATCCGGTTCTCCATGGTAAAGGTCGCAAACTGAAATCATAAACCATTTCAATTCAACATATAGGAGGAAATCACAATGGGAAAGATCATAGGCATTGACCTTGGCACTACGAACAGCTGCGTGGCGGTGATGGAGGGCGGCGAGGCCGTCGTCATCGCCAACGCCGAAGGGATGCGCACGACGCCCTCCGTCGTGGCCTTCTCCAAGGACGGGGAGCGCATGGTGGGCCACGTGGCCAAGCGCCAGGCCATCACCAACCCCGACAGGACCATCAGCTCCATCAAGCGCGAGATGGGCTCCAACTACAAGGTGACCATCGACGGCAAGGCGTACACGCCCCAGGAGATCAGCTCCATGGTGCTCCAGAAGCTCAAGGCCGACGCGGAAGCCTACCTGGGCCAGCCCGTCACCGAGGCGGTCATCACCGTCCCCGCCTACTTCACCGACTCCCAGCGCCAGGCCACCAAGGACGCCGGCCGCATCGCGGGCCTGGACGTCAAGCGCATCATCAACGAGCCCACCGCCGCGGCCCTGGCCTACGGCGTGGATAAGGAGCAGGCCCAGAAGATCATGGTCTACGACCTGGGCGGCGGCACCTTCGACGTGTCCATTTTGAACATCGACGACGGCGTCATCGAGGTCCTGGCCACCGCCGGCAACAACCGCCTCGGCGGCGACGACTTCGACCAGTGCATCGTCAAGTACCTCATCAATGAGTTCAAGCGCACCGACGGCGTGGACCTCTCCACCGACCGCACCGCCATGAAGCGCCTTGTGGAGGCCGCCGAGAAGGCCAAGTGCGACCTCTCCTCCATCACCAGCACCACCATCAACCTGCCCTATATCACCGCCGACGCCTCCGGCTCCAAGCACATGGACATCACCCTCACCAGGGCCAAGTTCAACGAGCTCACGGCGCACCTGGTGGAGGCCACCGCCGGCCCCGTGCGTCAGGCCATGTCGGACGCCGGCCTCACCGGCGCGGACATCTCCAAGGTCCTGATGGTGGGCGGCTCCAGCCGCATCCCCGCTGTCCAGGAGGAGGTCCGCAAGCTCACCGGCAAGGAGGGCTTCAAGGGCATCAACCCCGACGAGTGCGTGGCCATCGGCGCGGCCATCCAGGGCGGCGTCCTGGGCGGCGACGTGGAGGGCATCCTTCTGCTGGACGTCACGCCGCTGTCTCTGGGCATCGAGACCCTGGGCGGCGTCTTCACCAAGATCATCGAGCGCAACACCACCATCCCCTGCAACCGCAAGCAGGTCTTCTCCACCGCCGCCGACAACCAGACGAGCGTAGAGGTCAACGTCCTCCAGGGCGAGCGGGAGATGGCCCAGTACAACAAGTCCCTTGGCCGCTTCCACCTGGACGGCATCGCCCCGGCCCGCCGCGGCGTGCCGCAGATCGAGGTGAGCTTCGACATCGACGCCAACGGCATCGTCAACGTCTCCGCCCGGGACCTGGGCACGGGCCGTGAACAGCACATCACCATCACCTCCTCCACCAACATGTCCAAGGAGGACGTGGAGAAGGCCGTCCGGGAGGCCGAGCAGTACGCCGCCGAGGACGCCAAGCGCCGCGAGGAGGTGGACACCCGCAACCAGGGCGACCAGATGGTCTACCAGACGGAGAAGATCCTCGCCGAGTCCGGCGACAAGCTGGACCCCTCCGACAAGCAGGAGGTGGAGAGCGCCCTCGCGTCCCTGAAGACCGCCCTCTCCGGCACCGACACCGCCGCCATCAAGGCCGCCACCGACGCCCTCACTCAGGCGTTCTACAAGGCCAGCGAGAAGCTCTACGCCAACGCCAACCCCCAGGGCCAGGGCTTCGACCCCAACAATACAGGCAATCAGGGCCCCCAGGGCGGCAATAACGGCGGCCAGTACTACGACGCCGACTACACCGTGGTGGACGACGACAACAACAAGTAAAAAATTCGTTCTGAGTACACCCTTTGCGGACAGTGGAGAGCTGTCCGCAAAGGTGTGTGAAAGGATAAGCTTCTATGGCGGATAAGCGTGACTATTATGAGGTTCTTGGCGTCCAGAAGGGCGCCTCGGACGCGGAGATCAAGAAGGCGTTCTACAAGATCGCCAAGGACAACCACCCGGACCTGCACCCCGGCGACAAGGCGTGCGAGGCGCGGCTCAAGGAGGCCGGCGAGGCCTACGAGGTGCTGTCCAACAAGGAAAAGCGGGAGAAGTACGACCAGTTCGGCTTCGCCGGCGTGGACCCCAGCTACGCCGCTCAGAACGGCGGCTACGGCGGGGGCTTCGGCGGCGTGGACTTCGATCTGGGCGACATCCTGGGCAACATCTTCGGCGGCGGGTTCGGCGGCTTCGGCGGCGGGCGCGCCAGAACGAAAAACGGCCCCCGGGAGGGGGAGGACATACGGGCCGGCGTCTCCCTGAGCTTTGAGGAGGCGGCCTTCGGCTGTGACAAGACGCTGAACGTCTCCCGCGTGGAGACCTGCGCCGACTGCGGCGGCACCGGCTGTGCCAGCGGCACCACGGCGGAGGTCTGCCCCGACTGCCACGGCTCCGGCTATACCGTCACCACTCAGCGGACGTTCCTGGGCATGAGCCAGGTCCAGTCCGAGTGCCCCCGCTGTCACGGCAAGGGGAAGATCATCCACCAGCCCTGCCCCAAGTGCCGGGGTCAGGGCCGTGTGCGGAAATCCAAGAACGTCAACATCCACATCGACGCCGGCATCCAGAACAACGTCACCATGTCCCTCTCCGGCCAGGGCAACGCCGGATACAACGGCGGCCCCGCCGGGGACCTGCTGGTCACCGTCTCCATCCGCCCCCACGAGTTTTTCGAGCGGGAGGGCACCAGCGTCCTGTGCGAGATGCCCATCTCCGTCACGCAGGCCATGCTGGGCGCGGAGATCGAGGTCCCGACCCTGGACGGCAAGGTCAAGTACACCATCCCCGAGGGCACCCAGCACGGCGACACCTTCCGTCTCCGGGGCAAGGGCATCCCCTACTTCCGCTCCTCCGGCCGGGGGGACCAGTACGTCACCGTGGTCCTCACCGTCCCCAAAAACCTCAACGCCGAACAGCGGGACCTGGCCCAAAAGCTGGCCGCCTCCCTGGGCGACCAGACCGCCAAGCCCCGGAAATTCGGCAAGCGCAAATGACCCCCGCGCGGGCCGATCCAAGACCGCGACACACGAATACAACACAAAAAACCCCCGGGCGGTTGCGCCCGGGGGTGCTTTATTGGCACTCAATCGCCGAAGAACTTATCGTGGACCGCCTGGACGGCCTTGTCGGCGTCGTCCTCGTCCACGAGGACGGAGACCTTGATCTCGCTGGTGGAGATCATCTTGATGTTGATCTTCTTCTTGGCCAGGGCGTCGAACATCTTCACGGCCACGCCGCTTGTCATGAGCATCCCCGCGCCCACGATGGATATCTTGGCCACGTGGGTATCCAGGTCCAGCTTCTTGTAGCCGAGAACGTCGGCGTTCTTCTCCAGGGCCTCCCGGGCGGCGTCGGCGTCGGCGCGGGTGACGGTGAAGGTCACGTCCTGGGTATTCTCGCGGCCCAGGGACTGGATGATGATGTCCACGTTGATCTTCTCGTTGGCGAGGATGCGGAAAATCTTAAAGGCGATACCGGGCTCATCCTGGATGCCCACTAACGTGAAACGCGCCACGTTGACGTCCTTGGCGACGCCGCTGACTTCTACCTGTTCCAATTTCTTTACCTCCCTGACTTTAGTACCGGGTTTTCTCTCGTAGCTGGAGAGGACCTCCAGGTCCACGTTGTAGCGCTTGGCCATCTCCACGGAGCGGTTGTGGAGGACCTTGGCGCCCATGCTGGCCAGCTCCAGCATCTCGTCGAAGGTGATCTCGTCCAGCTTCTTGGCGCCCTTGACCTTGTTGGGGTCGGCGGTGTAGACGCCGTCCACGTCGGTATAGATCTGGCAGAGGTCCGCGTGCATGGCCGCCGCGATGGCCACCGCCGAGGTGTCGGAGCCGCCCCGGCCCAGAGTGGTGATGTCGTCATACTTGTTGACGCCCTGGAACCCGGTGATGAGCACCACCCGCCGGCCGTCCAGCTCCTTGCGGATGCGCTCCCAGCCCACGGACTTGATGGCGGCGTTGGAGTAGTTGGTGTTGGTCTTGAAATCCACCTGCCACCCGGTAAGGCTCACCGCCGGGACGCCCATGCCGTTGAGCATCATGGCACACAGCGCCACGGACTGCTGTTCGCCGGTAGAGAGAAGCATATCCATCTCCCGCTTGGAGGGGCGGGGGTTATATTCGTGGGCCATGGCGATGAGCTTATCCGTGGTCTTGCCCTGGGCCGAGAGGACCACGATCACGTCGTTCCCCGCCCGGTAACACTCCTCGATGATCCCGGCGACACGCCGGACCTTCTCCACGTCCGCCACGGAGCTCCCGCCGAATTTTTGTACAATGAGTGCCATAACCGGCCTCCTTTTTAAATATTGGCTCCCCTTTAGGGGAGCTGGCGCGCAGCGCCTGAGGGGTCTCCCCATTTTATGCGCCTTTAAAGAATCCGGAACCGGCTCCTGATGTCCATCCCCGCCGTCTTCTCCGCCAGCTCCCTGCCCGTCATGGCCGTGGTGGCGAAGGCGTACTCGCCGGGGCCCGCGCCGGGGTAGTCGCCGGGGTAGCTGATGAGGCGCACGTCACCGAAGGCGCGGCCGATGGCCTCAAGGCCCGAGCCGGTGCGCAGATACCAGCGGCTGGGGACCTCCTCGGCGTCCGCCAGATACCCGGGCTCGGCCTCCTCCCAGCCCAAGTATTTCCGGGCCTTCAGGTGCTTCACCGCGTCGATGACGTCCGCCACCACCGCGCTGGCGGTGGGGCGCTTGCCCGCGCCGGCGCCGTAGAACATGCACTCGCCCAGGGCGTTGCCGTGGACCACGATGCCGTTCATGACCCCGTCCACGTTGGAAAGAAGGCTCGTCTTGCTGATGAGGTGGGGCGCCACGTAAGCCGTGACGCGCCCGTCGGGGAGCTGGTAGGCCCGGCCCAGGAGCTTGAGCTTACAGCCCAAGCGCCGGGCGTACTCGATGTCCTCCAGCGTCACGCCGGAGATGCCCTCCACGCGGATGGCCTCCGGGTCCACGCTCTTGCCGAAGCACAGGTCCGCCAGAATACATATTTTCCGCGCCGCGTCATATCCTTCCACATCGGCGGTGGGGTCGGCCTCGGCGTAGCCCAGGCGCTGGGCGTCCTTCAAAATCTCCCCGAAGGGCGCACCGTCGGTGATCATCTTCGTCAGGATATAGTTGGTGGTGCCGTTGAGGATGCCGTAGATCTCGTCCAGCTCGTTGGCGGTGAGGCACTGGGTGATGGGGCGGATGATGGGGATGCCCCCGCCCACGCTGGCCTCGAAGAGGTAGTTGACGTTCTTCTGGCGTGCGATCTCCAGAAGCTCATGGCCGTAGGCGGCCACCAGCTCCTTGTTGGAGGTGACCACGCTCTTGCCGGCGAGAAGCGCCCGCTTGGTGTAGTCGTAGGCCACCGTCTTGCCGCCGATGGTCTCCACGACGACGCGCACCTCCGGGTCGTTCTCCACCACAGAAAAATCCCGGATGAGCTTGGAGGCAAAGGGCGAATCGGGGAAATCCCGGATGTCCACGATGTACTTGACGGCGATCTCCTCGGCGGCGTTGTGGGTGATGCTCAGGTTGTTCTCCGCCATGACCTCAGCCACGCCGGACCCCACGGTCCCAAAGCCAAGTATAGCAATATTTACCATGCTTCCGTCTCTCCCCCGGTCGTAATAATTCTTTGGCATGTACAAACAATACTTTTTGACGAAACCACACTTTATATTATCACAACACATTCCCCGGCGCAAGAAAGAATTCCCCCGGATAAAGGGAAAAATGGCCCTGTTTGGGGCGAAAAAACTGTCAATTTGTCCAAGACGGGAGGGCTGACCGTGAACTTCATGCTGGGGCGGGGTGGAAAGGCCGTCCTCTGGGCGGCGCTCATCGGCGCTCTGGTCTTCTGCTTCTTCCGGTGGCTCCTGCCGTGCCTCATGCCCTTCGCGCTGGCCTTCCTCACCGCCGCGCTGTGCGAGCCGGCGGTGAAGCTCCTCTCGGAGAGGGCCCATCTGCGGCGGGGCGCGGCCTCGGCGCTGTGCGTGCTCACGGTCCTCGCCTCCCTGCTGGGCTTTTTCCTTTTGGTGGTGGTGCGGCTGGTGGACGAGGCGGTGGGCTTCGTGGGGGAGCTTCCACGGCTGGCCTCCTCCCTGCCGGGGCTCATCGAGCGGCTGGAGAACGCCTTCTCCCGGCTGTCCCAGGCCGCGCCCCCCTCCCTGCGGGGGTATCTGGACGAGGCGCTGAAGAGCGTGGGCCAACGCGCGGCCCAGTTCCCCGCCGCCCTCTCGGCCTGGGCGCTTTCCAAGCTCAGCTCCGCCGCCGCCGGCGCGCCGGGGACGGTGCTCTCTCTGGCCACTTACGCCATCGGGTCCTTCTTCATCAGCGCCGGCTTCCCCTCCATCCGGGCCTTCCTCATCCGCCAGGTCCCGCCCCACGCCAGGGACACCGCCCGGGCGGTGAAAGCCGACGTGCTGGACAGCGTAGGCCGGTGGCTGAGGGCCGAGGCGGCGCTGCTGGGCATCACCTTCCTGGAGCTCACCGCCGCCTTCCTGCTCATGGGCGTGGAGTACGCCGCCGTCATCGCCTTGCTCACCGCCCTCATCGACGCTCTGCCGGTCTTCGGCACCGGCGTGGTGCTCCTGCCCTGGGCGCTGGCGTCCTTCCTCACCGGCGGGACCACCCGGGCGGTGGGCCTGCTGGTCACGTACCTCCTGGTCACCGTGGTCCACGAGTGCCTGGAGCCCAAGCTCATCGGCGACCGGTTCGGCGTGGCCCCGGCGGCGGCGCTTTTTGCCATGTACGCCGGCTTTAAGCTCTTCGGCGTGGCCGGCATGGTGCTCTTCCCCTTTCTCCTCATGCTCCTCAATCAGATGAACGCGAAAGGAACGATCAGGCTTTGGAAAACCGCGGACAAACAGGAAAAGTGATCCTCTTGGGGGCCCTCACCGGCCTCGTCAACGGCTTTTTCGGCGGGGGCGGCGGCATGGTGCTGGTGCCGCTCCTGCGGGGACCTTTGAAGCTGGAGGACAAGCGCGCCTTCGCCACCTCGGTGGCCGTGATGCTCCCCCTGTGCGCCGTCTCCGCCGGGGCCTACGCCCTCCGGGGCGGCCTCGACATGGCCGCCGCCCTCCCCTACCTCGCCGGCGGGCTTCTGGGCGGCATCCTCTCGGGACTGAGCTTCAAGCGCCTGCCGCCCAAGCTCCTCACCCGCGCCTTCGCCCTCCTGATCCTCTTCGGGGGCCTGAGGAGCGTGCTGGGATGAGCGTACTGTCCGTCCTCATGGGCCTTGTGTGCGGCGTTTTGTCGGGGTACGGCATTGGCGGCGGGTCGCTGCTGCTCCTCTATATGACCCACCTGGGCGGCCTTTCCCAGACCGCGGCCCAGGGCGTCAACCTCCTCTACTTCCTGCCCGCCTCCGCCGCCGCGCTGGTCTCCCACGTCAAACATAAGCTCATCGACAAAAAGCTGGTCCTGGCCCTCGTCCTCCCCGGGACGCTCACCGCCGCCCTCGGGGCCTTCTGCGCCGTGAGCGTGGATCCCTCGCTCCTGCGCCGCCTTTTCGGCATGTTTTGCGTCGTGGTCGGTGTTAAAATGCTCTTGAAGAAATAATGCTTGACACAGTCTGTAAAAGCATTTACAATTGTAAAAGTTTTCGAACCGAAGGAGACGAGGACATGCTCACCGACAAAAAGGAGAATCCCATGGCGATCCGCTCCAAAAACGCCCTGTCCCAGACGCTTTTGAAGCTCATGATGTACAAGCCCTTTTCCCAGATCGCCATCACGGACATCACCGCCCGTGCGGGCCTCTCCCGCCAGACCTTTTACACCAACTTCCAGCGCAAGGAGGACATCCTCATCTACCTCCTCCACGGCCTCTTCCGGCGGTACCTGGACAAGATCACCGCCGCCTGTCCGGTGCCGGAGAACCTGATGATCGACTACTTCCTCTTCTGGGGCGACAGCCGGGACTTCCTGTCTCTGCTCTACGGCCAGGAGCTGGGGTACCTCTTCCAGGACTGCAACCGGGCCTTCTTCGTGGAGGACACCGCCGTTCTCGACCCTCTCTTCCACTGCGAGCCCTGGCAGCTGCCGTACATAAAAGCGAGCCTCGCCGGCGTCACCTACGAGCTCCTGACCCTCTGGATCACCCGCGACCAGGGCCTCCCCGTAGACGCCCTCACCGGCCTCACCCGCAACCTCCTCAACGGCGCCCTGTTCGCGTGAGGAAAAAAGGTTTGCGCCTTGCGCCGCATGCTTGTATTCCCGTAGGGGCCGCCGTGGACGGCGGCCCTTTCCCCCGGATGACCGACATGTACCGTTTTATCGGACCCGCCCCCGTCCCGCAACGTAGCACGGGCGGACACATGGGTCCGCCCCTACGGGAGATGTGGGAGGTAATCCCATTCAACTGACATTGGATGTTGTCGCAACGCGGGTCGCCGGGGACGGCGACCCCTACGGCGTAAATGAAGCTGGTTCGATTTACCGGAACCGCTCTGTCATCCAACGCTCGCTTCGCGACAGCTTCCCTTACGAAGGGGAGCCTTTCAAAAAGGTTGCGGCGCTTTGCGCCGCGTTTATACAAAAATTGCGCCGCAGTGCGGCGCAACCTTTTTTTAACCGCGTCACTTCTCCGCCGCCGGGTCCAGGGAGGAGAAGAACTGCATGTTGCTCACGGTGAGATAAACCGCCGTGGCGATGAGGACCACGCGGAGGGGGGCAGGCCAGGGGTCGGCGGCGGTGACGGTGAGGAGGTAGACGGACATGGGGCCGGTGAGGAGACTGCCGCCCAGGTTGCGGCGGCCGAAGGCGTAGCCGGCGGCGTAGTAGAAGCCCATGGCGGCGCAGGCAAAGGCCAGAGCGCCGTAGACGTAATCGGCCAGCACCGGGTTGCCGGCGTTGACCCGGTAGAGGGCCACCAGCCAGTAGCAGTAGAGGACGGCGGGCATGACGCTTCCCAGCCGGAGGAAGGAGGAATCCTTCTGTGTGTAGGCGCTCAGGGCCATCACCGTCATTCCCAGGCCCGCCAGGGCCAAAAAGGCCAGGAACACCCAGCGGGACATGCCCTCCAGGTCCATGAGGGAGGACTGGGCGCGGACGCAAAGCGCCGCGCAGACGATGACGGTCAGGCCCAAAAGAGCCATGGCGGCGAAAGCCAGGTACCCCTTGGTATAAAACGCCTTGCGGAAGCTGTCCCCCACCTTCATGCGCCGGACAGCCAGGGCGGCGGTCACCGCCAGCGCCGCGAAGAGCGCCGCCGTCAGGGCCACCAGCACCCACCGGGCGGCACAACCGGGGGCGGCCAGGCCCCGCAGGTCCTCGCCCACATTCCGGCCCCGGTAGGGCTCAAAGCCGTCCGTCAGCTCCACATGACGCAAAAACGCCCCCAAAGCGCCCAGGATCAGCGCCAGAGGCGGCAAAGTACGCAGCCATTTTCGCATATTCAGCACCACTGTTCCATAGATTGTTCCCAGAAGGGTCCTGTCCTATTGTACAACGCCCGCCCCGGTAAGTCAATGGCACAAATGGAGGTTCGCCGTGAAAGTTGTCCTGCTGATCACCGTTTTTCTGGTCCTGTTCGCCCTCATCTTCCCCGTAGCCGCCGCGTGGAAAAGCGCCGGGGAGCCCGCCGGCCCCACGGACCCCACGGACCCCGCCGGCTCCGCCGGACCCGTAAGCACGCAGGCCGCTCCCCCGCCGGACACGGAACCGTCGGCGGGAGACACGGAGACCGTGGCCCTGTTGGACGGCGGCGAGGTGAAGGCCGTCACCGTCCGGGAGTACCTGCTGGGGGCGGTTGCCTCGGAGATGCCGGCGTCTTTTGAGCCGGAGGCGCTGAAGGCCCAGGCCGTGGCCCTGCGCTCCTACCTCTTCTACCGCCGCCTCCACCGGCCCGCCGCCCACCCGGAGGCGGACATCTGCACCGACAGCGCCTGCTGCGCGGCCTACCGGGACGAGGCGTACCTGCGGGGCAAGTGGGGCGCGGACTTCGACGCGTACATGGAAAAAATCGCCTCGGCGGTGGACGCCACGGCGGACACCATCCTCACCTACGGCGGCGCGCCGGCCATGGCGGCCTTCCACTCCTCCTCCGCCGGCAGGACCCAGGCCAGCGCCGACGTCTGGCGGGAGGCGGTGCCGTATCTCGTCAGCGTCGAAAGCCCCGAGGGCGAGGACACGGTGCCCAATTTCGTCCAGTCCGTCACCGTCTCCGCCGATGACTTTAAGGAGACGGTGCTGGCCAAATACCCGGACGCCGACCTCTCCGGCGGCATAGAGACCTGGATCGGCGCCAGCGTCCTGGACGCCTCCGGCCGCCTGGGCTCCGTCACCTTCGGCGGCGTCCCCCTCACCGGCGCCCAGGTCCGCTCCCTCTTCGCCCTGCGCAGCGCCGCCATCGAGTTCACCGTCAGCGGGAACGCCGTCACCATGACCACCCGCGGCTACGGCCACGGCGTCGGCATGAGCCAATACGGCGCCAACGTCCTCGCCGCCCAGGGAAAGACGTACCAGGAGATCCTGGAAAATTACTACCCGGGAACAACGCTGGAGACGGTGTGAGGGGGGCGGCGCGCAGCGCCGGAAGGGCCCAGTCATCCGACGTTCGCTGCCCCCCTGCCCCCCTCCTACGAGGAGGGGGCTTTTACAAGGTTTGCGCCGCTTTGCGGCGCATTCTTGGATTTTTCCGCACGGCGGGGACGGGGGACGAAGGACGGGGGACGGGCGGGTTTGGAACCCGCCCCTACAGCGCAAATTGCGTTCAATGAACGCCGTAGGGGCCGCCACTCTTGGCGGCCCGCGTTGCGATGATTTCCGATGTCGGTTGAATGGGATAACCTTCCAGATTCCCTGTAGGGGCGGGTTCTAAACCCGCCCGTGCCACGTTGCGGGACAAAACCGTTCCGACAACCCGCACCCACCTCCGTCACGGAGCCCCCTCCTCGTAGGAGGGGGGCAGGGGGGAAGCGAACGTGGGATGACAGAACGGTTCCGACAAAACGCGGGCGGGTTTAGAACCCGCCCCTACAAAAAATGCTTCAAAATACTAAAAAATACTTGACAAATCACTCATTTTGTGGTATAATACGCACATCAGAAGAAAGCGGACAAAACTCTCTGTCGAGCATTTTTTCCGGCGGCATGTACGTCGGAAAAAATACCTTTTGTTTTGCGGAGTGTGCGGCCCCAAAGGGGCCGTGCGCGGAGCAAAACAGCAGAAAAAGATTTCGGAATTGTCCGCAGACATTTCCGAAATCTTTTTCGCACGTTCCCCTTTGTCGGAAAAGGCCGCAGGCCTTTTTCGACAAGCTGTTCAAAGCCAGTTTATTTTGCCTGTTTCTTCTGCAAATACAGCCTGTCCGCGATCATGGCGATGAACTCGGAGTTGGTGGGCTTGCCCTTGATGCCGGAGACGGTGTAGCCGAAGAAGCGCTGGAGGGTCTCCACGTCGCCCCGGTCCCAGGCCACCTCGATGGCGTGGCGGATGGCCCGCTCCACCCGGGAGGGAGTGGTGCCGAAGCGCTTGGCCACCTCCGGGTAGAGGACCTTGGTCACCGCGTTGATGATGTCCATGTCCCGGACGGTGAGGATGATGGCCTCCCGCAGGTACTGGTAGCCCTTGATGTGGGCGGGGATGCCGATCTCGTGGATGATCTCCGTCACCACGCTCTCCAGATCCGGCTCAAAGCGCTCCGTCAGGTCCCGCCGGAAGCCGCCGTCCTCCAGGCAGAGCTTCTTGACGCGCTCCATGAGGTACGCAAGGTCGCAGGGCTTCTGAAAGAAGTACGACGCTCCCGCCCTGGACGCCTCCGCCAGAAGCCGCTCGCCGGCAAAGCCGGAGATCATCACCGCGATGGGACGCTCCCCCTCCGGAAGCTCCGCCGTCCGCTCCAGCACCCCCAGCCCGTCAAGGCCGGTGAGGGCCAGCTCCGTCAGAAGCACCCGTGGACGCAGGGTCTTCATGAGCTCCACCGCCTCGAGCCCGTCACCGGTGGCGCCCACCACCTCAAAGGTCCCGTCGTTCTCCAGCGTCTCTCGCAGCACTCTCAGGAAATCCTCATTCGCGTCGGCAATGAGGGTCCTGATCTTCTCGTCCATCTCTTATCCTCCTTTTTAGAAATGATCATGTCTCTTTCATCCCCAACCTGTATGTCTATTAATAAACTACCACAAATTTCCAAACTTTGCAATACGAAAATGACGGTTTTTTCAAGAAAATTTCCAAAAAATTTCACTTTTTTAGTGGTATTGTGACCCGTTATGCCACAATATATTGTGTCCCGCCATATTTCGCCATGTTTCGACACGCAAAACCCCCGCCTGTCTGAGGCGGGGGTGTGAAAGTCATTTCAGGGGTTCCACGGCGAACTGGAAATACATGTCGGGGTGAGGCTCGCTTTTCAGTGTGAAGTGCCACCACTCGGTTTCGATGCCCTGGAAGCCGTAGGTCTCCATGGCCTCCCGGAGGACGCGGCGGTTGGCGATCTGGTCCTTTGTCAGGCCCTGGGTGACGTCGGCGTGGGAGACGGCGCCGAAGAAGTCGAAGGGCGAGCCCATGTCCACGAAAGTCCCGGCGGCCATGTCAAAGAGCGTCACGTCCACGGTGGAGCCCCGGGAGTGGGAGGACTTATCGGCGATGTAGCCTTTCTCGATCAGCGTCGCCTTGTCCTCGTCGGGGTAGAAGTACGCCTTCATGCTTGTCTCCTCCGGGTCCTGGGTCCACTCCACGAAGGCGTCCACGGCGGCCTGAGGCCGGTAGGCGTCCAGGATCACCAGGCGGTACCCCTGGGCCAGGAGGCTGTCGCTGACGGCCAGCAGCGCCCCGGCGGCCTCGGAGGTCAGCAGGGCGATGGGGGCGTAATAGCCCGGCACGCGCTGGCCGGTGAAGTTGTAGCTGGTGTAGTAGCGGATATTGAGCATGATGTCCGGCGCGTACTCCGCCAGGTCCACGAAGCCCGTGGGGTCCAGCTCCGGCGGCAGCTCCACCTCCGGGGGCGTCAGGTCCTCCGCGGCCTGGGCGTAGCCGGCCTCGAAGCCCTCGTCGTACCCGGCCTTGCGGACCTCCTCGCCGACGGCGGCGGAGGCGTCGGCATAGCCGGCGTCGTAGGCCTCCTTGTCCGGTCCCTCTGCCTTCCCGTCGGTGTAGCCGGCGTCGTAACCGGCCTCATACCCGCCGGCGTAGCCCTCGCTCCTGGCCTTGTCCAGGGGGTTTGCGCAGGCGGAGAGTCCCAGGGCCAGCGCCAGGGCGGCGGCCAGGGCGACGATCAGCTTTCTCTCTTTCATGTGGATCACCCTCGCAGTTGTCGTTTTACAGGAAGAACTGAACGCCGCAGAAGCCGGCGTAGATGCACAAAAGCGCGACGCCCTGTACGCGGGAGAGCTTGCCCCGAACGAGGGCCGGGACGGTGAGCAGGAGCATGACGGCGAACATCACGGGGATGTCCATGACGAGGCTTGCGTTGTGCCCCGCGATGGCGACGGCCTCGGGCGGCTGGGGGATATGGAAGGGCCCGACGGCGGAGGCCATGCCGCTCACCAGCACCAGATTGAAGAGGTTGGCGCCGATGACGTTCCCCAGCGACAGGGACCCGTGGCCCTTGACGAGGGAGGTGATGGCGGTGACGAGCTCCGGGAGGGAGGTCCCCAGGGCCACAAAGGTCAGGGCGATGACTGTCTCCGGCACGCCCAGCGCCTTGGCGATCTTGGTGCCGTTGTCCACCAGGAGCTTCGCGCCCACGGCGATGAGGGCCGCGCCCACGATGAGGAGCACGATGTTGAGCCAGGTCGCCCGCTCCTTCTCCCCACTGTCCTCCTCCGGCGCGTCGGGGGAGCCCTTCATCTGCCAGACGGTGAGGACCATGTAGACCAGGAATCCGGCGAGAAGAATGAAGCCCACGGTCCGGGAGAAGTACCCGGTGGTGTAGGCGATGACGGCGTAAAAGACGGCGGCGGCGAAGAAGAACAGCACCGGCGTGCGCAGGGCCTTCCGGTCCACCTTCCCCGGCTTCACCGCCACGGTGATGGCGGCGATGAGGGCGGTGTTGCAGATGACGGAGCCGATGGCGTTGCCGTAGGCGATGGAGCCGGAGCCCTCGATGGCGGCGGTGGTGGAGACCATCACCTCCGGCAGGGTGGTGCCGATGGACACCACGGTGGCGCCGATGAGCAGCTCGGGGAGGTGGAACTTCCGGGCGATGCCCGTGGCCCCCTCCACGAACCAGTCCCCGCCCTTGATGAGGCACACAAGCCCCACGGCGAAGAGCACCACGGCCTGAACGGTTTGCATAGGCGACATAGCGATCACTCCTGAGAGATGGTAGGATCGCCGGCGGAGCCGGCGGCGGGGTCATAAGCGGCGTCCGGCGCCTCAGGCCGGGCGTAGGGAACGGCGGAGGCGAGGACGCCCTGGGCGTCCTTCACATCGGCCCGGTTGGTGCGGGAGATCTGTCCCCAGGCCAGAAAGATGCCCAGCGCCACGAACACCAGGCACTTGAGGAAATCCTCGCTCTTGGTGATCTCCGCCCAGACCTCCGGGTCGCCCAGGAACGGCGGGACCAGGGGGAGGACGTCCTGTACGGAGAGGTCAAAGAGCTCCGCGACGTAGTAGAGCTGCACGGTGAAATTGAGGAGATACACCCCTAAAACGCTGAACACGATGGCCAGCGCCAGGGCCGCGTAGTTCATCTTCCCCTTGCACAGCCTGTATCCGGCGTAGCTGGCCAGGGGGATGAGCGTGAAGAGGAGGACGTAGATCCTCCGCAAGGCGATGATGGTGAATAGGGAGGGGAGAATGCCCACAACGGCGCCGAGAAGCGCCCCCAGGGCCCCCAGCAGATAGCTCCCGGCGTTCTTCTCGGCCTTGGCCTGAGCGCCCTGAACGGAGCCCTCCAGGCAGGCGCGGTGTGCTGGGACGTAGGCCGCGCCCCGGGGGACGGCGCAGTCACAGCCGGACCTGCCGCACAGGGGACAGGCGTCCGGGGCGGTGAAGCCCAGGCCCAGGAGCACGTCCAGCGCCGCCAGGACCCCCTGCTCGTACACGTCCGGGAGCTTTTTGGTGTTGAGAAAGAACGTGAGAACGCCGTTTGCCCAGGAGAAGCCGGCGGCCTTGCCCAGGCGTTCCCGGAGCTCCCGGTTCAGGGCCTTCAGATACGTCTTCTCATCGTCCTTCCCGGTGGGGAGGCTGACGGAGACGCGGTTTTTGCCGGCGTACTGCACGGCGATGAAACAGCCGCGTTCCCAGCCCACGGCGCGGATGTCCGACACGGGCGTGAGCGAGCGTGACTGGCACAGCCGCCTCAATTCTTCCTTTGTCATAAGCGGTCCTTTCAAAAGAGCGGTCTTTTTCCCTCTGAAATAATACAACAGCGGGCGGCCGTTTGTCAATCCCTCTTGCCTTTTTCCGGGAATGGGTGTATAGTAGTCCCAGCCATTCCAAGATTCTACATAGGAGGAAACGCAAATGGAAAAAATGAAAGAATCCATGGCAAGGATCATCGTCTGCCTGGGAGAGGCGGCCGTCGGTATCGTGCTCCTCATCGACCCCGAGAGCTTTTCCAAGTTCGTGCTCATCGCCGCCGGGATCCTCTTCGCCGTGCTGGGCGCGCTGTCCGTCATCAGCTACTTCCGCATGGACCCCGCCGAGGCGGCGCTGAGCCAGGAGCTGGCCCGGGGCCTTGTGGAGCTGGCCTTCGGCGTGCTCGTCATCTGGAAGGCCGACTGGATCACCGGTAACATCAAGTATCTGGCGGTGATCTACGGGGGCGCGGCGATCTTCGTGGGCTTTTTGAAGCTCCAGTGGACCGTGGACATGGCCCGTCTCAAGACCGGCCTTTGGCAGTCCGCCGCCGTTTCCGCCCTTTTGTCCATCGTCCTGGGCATCATCGTCCTGGCCTACGCCAAGAAAGCCTTGTGGGTATTCGCCGGCATCTCCCTCATCGTCACCGCCGCCAGCACCCTGCTCACCATCTTCCTCCCGGGCAAAAAGCCCACGGACGTCGAGTAAAAGGACCCCGCAAGTCCCGCCCCCCGCCGTCTGGCCGGGGGCGGATCGTTTATTTGGCCGCGGTGTCGAGGTCCGTGATGGCGATGGCCTCGTCGTGGCGGATGGGCTTCCATTGGACGCGCATGAAGAGGCAGGCAAAGGCGATGGGGATGCCGGAGAGGTCGAAGAAGGGATAGAGGAAGGTGTAGAGGATGAGCTTGGGCGTGGAGCAGTGGATGTGGCGGCGCTCCCGGAGGGAGATGAAGGCCGCCTTCACCGCGCGCCGGAGCCAGTCGAGGGCGAAGGCCCCCAGGAGCCCCGGAATGGCCGCCGGGAGGTTCACCGTCAGCGCCACGGGCAGGCCCACGGCGACGGTGGCGGTGACCAGGAATTTGAGGGCCCTCCCCACCAGCTTCAGCGCCGAGAGGATGGAGCCGGGGGTTATGTAGAAGAAGATGTCGAGGCAGGAGAATTTCCGCTTTTTGCACCGGAAAAGGCCCAGAAACAGCTTGGGCGCCGCCTGGAAGAAGCAGACGAGGCGTCCTTTCACCCAGCGGAGCCTCTGGCGGACCATGACGCCCAGGGAGTAGGGCTGTTCGTCGAAAAACTCCGCCCGCTCGCAAAACTCGATGTGCCGGCCGAGGGCGACCTGCTCGGCGTAGAACTGGGCGTCCTCGGTAAGGCCCGTCCAGTGCCAGCCGTCCTTCAGAAGGCGGGAGGCCACGGCGTAGCCGCACCCGGCCACGTGTGTGCTCAGGTTGAAGAAGGCCCGGGGGCGGTGGTAGCGGAGGATGGATTCGAGAAAGTGCAGGCCGTAGCCGGCGGAGATGAAGTTGGTGTCGAAATTCTTGGTGTTGCGGTAGCCCAGGACCACGTCGCCGCAGCTGTCAAAGGCCCGGTTGATCTCGGAGACGAAGGTCCTGGCCAGGAGGTTGTCCGCGTCGAAGAAGAGGTAAGCGTCAAAGCTCTCGATGCCGAAGTCCCGCTCGATGCGGTCGAAGAGGAACTCCATGGCCCAGCCCTTGCGGGCCTTCTCCGGCTCGTGGCGCTCGTAGACCGTGGCGCCCCGCTCCCGGCAGATCCGGGCCGTATCGTCCGTGCAGTTGTCCGCCACCACGAAGACGTGAAGCCGCGACTGGTCGTAATCCTGGAGGGCGATGCTGTCCAGCAGATGCCCGATGACCCGCTCCTCATTGCGGGCGGCGATGACGATGGCGTAGGTGTGATCCTCCTCCGCCGGAGGGAAAGTCTTGGCCTTCGCGAAAAAGCCCACCACACCGTAGACATAACGGAAAGACCTGAGCACGGCCCACACCACGGCGGTGACCGCCCAGACCTTCAAAAATGTGTCCACTCAGCTCCCTCCCTCAGGTCGAATCCCTGAAATTATACTAATATCTATTTAAAAGGAGACACCGAGCGGCGAGGATTTTTCGCGTCAGGCAAGGAAGACGCCGCAGGGAATACTTTGTGTATTCCCAAGGCGGCTGACGCCGCATGACGCGAAAAAGACCGGCGCGAATGTCTTATTTTAATTAGATATTAGTATTATACCACGTTCCTCCCCCGGTTGCAATCGGGGAAGAGTCAGATAAAACGCCCCCGAGGGGGGCGTTTTCTGAGCATGTTGACCGGCCAAAAGTCAGGAATTGGAAGACATGGGACCCCCGCTCCCGCCAGGCGGTAAAAGGCGAGGCGGTCTTATTCCTCGTCCGTTCCCTCGTCCTCGAAGAGGTCGGCGGCGGAGGTCATGGTCTGGTCGGGGACGGACCCGCCGATGGGGGCGGTGCCGTTGATGAACTGCATCTCCTGCCACTGCTGGTGGGTCATGATGATCTGGCGGGGCTTGGAGCCCTCGAAGGGGCCCAGGACCCCCACCTCCTCCAGCTGGTCCACGATGCGCGCGGCCCGGGCGTAGCCCAGCTTCAGGCGGCGCTGGAGGGCGCTGACGCTGGCGATCTTCGTCTCGAAGATGATCTCCGCGGCCTGGGGCAGGAGCTCGTCGTAGTCCTTGAACTTGTCCTCCCCGGCGGGGGCGGGGGCGTTCTTGCCGCCGTTCTCCTTGTCCTGGACGGCCTTCTCGATCTCGTAAATGACGTCCTCGGAGTAGCTGACCTCGCCCTGGCTCTTGACGAACTCCACCACCTGCTCCCGCTCCTCGTCACTGACCCATGTGCCCTGGATGCGGGCGGGCTTCGAGGCGCCGATGGGGGCGAAAAGCATGTCGCCGTTGCCCACCAGCTTGTCCGCCGCGCCCCCGGCGTCCAGGATGATCCGGGACTCCAGCGAGGAGGCGACCTTCAGCGCGATGCGGCTGGGGATGTTGGCCTTCATAAGGCCGGTGATCACGTCCGCCCGGGGGCTCTGCGTGGCGATGACCAAATGTACGCCGGCGGCGCGGCCCATCTGTGCCACCCGGCAGATGGATTCCTCCACCTCCTTGGCGGCGATCATCATAAGGTCGGCCAGCTCGTCGATGATGATCACGATCTGCGGCATCTTCGGCGTGTCCGCGTCCAGCTGCTGGTTGTAGCTGGAGATGTCCCTGGCCCCGGCGTCGGAGAAGGTCCGGTAGCGCTTCATCATCTCCACCACCGCCCACTGCAGCGCCCCGGCGGCCTTCTTGGCCTCCGTCACCACGGGGATCAACAGGTGCGGGATGCCGTTGTAGATCTTGAACTCCACCATCTTCGGGTCCACCATGATGAACTTGACCTCCTCCGGCGTGGCCTTGTAAAGGAGGCTGAGGATGAGGGAGTTTAAGCACACCGATTTGCCCGAGCCCGTGGTGCCGGCCACTAAGAGGTGGGGGAGCTTGGAGATATTCCCCACCATCACGTCGCCGGAGATGTTCTTCCCGATGGCGAAAGTGAGCTTGGATTTGGCGTTGGTGAACTCCGGGGCGGTGATGATCTCCCGGAGGTAGACGGTGGACACATTCTTGTTGGGCACCTCAATGCCCACGGTGCTGATGCGGTTGGGGATGGCGGCGATGCGCACGCCGGAGACGCCCAGGGCCAGGGCGATATCGTCGGCCAGGTTCGTGAGCTTGTTGAGCTTCACGCCGATCTCCAGCTCCATCTCGTACCGGGTGATGGAGGGGCCGTGGACGATGTTGGAGATGTTCACGTTGATGCCGAAGGACCGCAAACACAGCTCCAGCCGCTCCTTGGTGGCGGTGAGCTCGTCCTCGCTGTCCTTCGTGCCGGTACGCACCGGCTCATTGAGGAGGGACACCGGCGGGAAGCGGTAGACCTGGGCGGCCTCCGCAAGGTCGCGCCTGGCTTTCTCCTCGATGAGGGAGGCGATCTCCGTGGCCTCCCCCGCCACGTCCGGTTTGGGCTCCGAGGCGGCCAATTTGGGCTCCGGGACCGGCTCCGGGATGGGCGCGGGGGCGGGCTTGACAGGCTCCGGCTTGGCAGGCTCCGGCTCGCGCTTGATGTACTCCACCTCCAGGGGCGCGGGGGCCTCCTCGGCGGGCTTTTCCTCCCGGCTTGTGAAGACGCTGTCCGGCGCGGGGGCGTTGGGGCGCTTATTGAAGAAGCCCTCCTTTTTGGGCTTTTCCTGTTTCTCCGGCTTTTCCGGCTTTTCCGGGGCCTCCGGGGCCGGCTCGTCGTCCATGGGGATGTCGATGGCGGCGCGGCGGGGCTTGGAACGGGCCGGCTGGGCCCTGGGCTCCGGCTTTTCCCGGACAGGCTCCTCTGTCTCCGGCTCACGCATCAGCTCCTCCAGCTGCCGCTCCCGCCGGTCGGCGCGGCCCTCCCGGACCATGTCCACGATCGCGCCGACGGTGAGGCCGGAGACGTTCATCAGCACGAAGATGCTGAGGAACATGAGCGCGATGAACGTGCCCACCTTGCCCACCAGCGCCTTGAAGACCGCCGTGACGCATCCGCCCAGGACGCCGCCGCCCAGAATGGCCTGTCCGTCCTTCCAGAGGGCGGGGAACATTTTAAAGCTCAGCGCCGGGGCGTTTTTATGGAAGACCTGGCAGAAGGCCGCCACCAGCAGCGGCACAAACAGGGCGCAGACGGCGCGGGTGACGGCGTCCTCCTCCCGGCACACCAGCAAAAGGGCCGCCGCGGCCAGGAGCATGGGCGGCAGGAGATAGAACCCCCCGCCCAGAAGGCCCGTCAAAAGCCCCCGCAGAAGGCGGATCACCACGCCGTCGGAGGTGAAGTACCCCAGCAAGGCGCAGATGCCCAGGGCGAAGAGAATGAGGGCCGCCACGCTCCGCCGCCGCTGGCGGCGCAGGGCCTCCGCCTTCTTCTCCGCCGCCGCCCGGTCCGCGCTTTGCCGCTTGGAGGGGGCGGACTTGGCCGGTTTTTTCCCGGAGGAAGCTTTGCTGCCGGAGGAACCCCCGGCAGCAGTTTTCTTCTTTTGTTCTGCCATTTTGTTACCTCGAAAAGAAATGTGCCCTATGGGGCCGCGTCAACCCAAAAACAGGGAGAGGATCAGCGTCAGCACGCCCACGCCCCAGCAGTAATAAGCGAATTTCGCGAACACGTCCCCGGAGAGGATGAGCTTTTTCAAAAGCACCAGGGCGAAGTACCCCACCACGCCGGCGACGATCATGCCGATGATGTACGCGGGCACGTTGGCCCACACGATGCCGCCATGGATGAAGACCTTGATGAGCGTCACCAACGCCGAGCCCAGAATGGCGGGGATGGACATGAGGAAAGAAAACCGCACCGCAAATTCCCGCTTGAAGCCCCGGCTGAGGCCCACGGTGATGGTGGTCCCGGACCGGGAGAGGCCGGGGATGACGGCCACGGCCTGGGCCGCGCCCACCACCAGGGCGTCCATGACGGAGGCGGTCTTCTCAGTGCGCCGCCCCTCCACAAGCTTGCCGGAGATGTACAGCAGCACACCGGTGACGATGAGGGCGAAGGCGATGAAATATGTATTGTTCGCAAGCCGCTCCACCGCGCTGTTGAAGGGCAGGACCAGCACCAGCGGGAGCGTGGCCACGAGGATGAGGAAGAGAAGCCGCACCGTGGGCTTGAAGCGCCCCTCCTCGTTCCCCTCCGCGCCGGCGCCGGTGACGAAGGACACGGTGTCCTTGGCCATGGCGCGGATGTCCTTCCAGTAGAAAACGAGCACCGCCGCCAGCGTCCCCACGTGGAGCAGCACGTCAAAGAGGAGGTGGTCGTCCGCGGCGTAGTCCAGGGAGAAAAGGTTCTGGAAGATGGACAGGTGCCCGGAGCTGGAGATGGGCAAAAATTCGCTCAATCCCTGGATGAGCCCGAGAAATATGGCCTTGATGATAGACACGGTTCATTCCTCCTCACACAACACTATGAGTAGACATAATGACTATACCACGAAACGGTGAAAAATGCCACAATTTTTTTGCGCTTTCGCAAATTATTTCCGCTTGGGCCAGAGTTTTCCCGCCCGGAAAGGCTTCTCCTGCCCGGTGAGGAGGCGTTTGATGTTCTCCCGGTGCATGATCTCCACCGTCAGGACCATCACCGCGCCGGCGGCCAGGGCCCAGGGGTCGCGGATGCCGGCGATGAGCTGTCCCGGCACGAACGCGAGAGCGCACACCACGGACCCGGCGGAGACCCGGCGGGTCAGGAGGGCGGTGACGAAAAACACCGCCACGATGATGACGAAGACTTTCCAGTGGAACATGAGCCCCGCCGCGGCCCCCACGGACACGCCCTTGCCGCCCTTGAATTTGAAGAACACCGGAAAGCAGTGCCCCAGCATACACCCCACGCCGGCCAAAAGAAAGCCGTACCGTCCGCCGATGAGCCGCCCCAGGGCCATGGCCGCCACGGTCTTCAAAAAGTCCAGCGCGAACACCAGCACCCCGGCGCCCATGCCGAACAGCCGCGCCATATTGGTGGCCCCGGCGTTCCCGGACCCGTAGTCGCGGATGTCCTTCCGGCTCATGAGATACGACACCACCACCGCGAAGGACACGGACCCCAGCAGATACCCCACGACTCCCGCCGCCGCCACGCGCCAAGCCCCCACGACCTCATCTCCTCTCAAGCAAGAACTGGTATTTTTTCTATTCTACACTATGCCGGTGAAAATGTCCAGAAAAATCATGGAACCCGCCCTCCGTTATCCCCCCTCGCTTCCCCCTGCCCCCCTCCCGCGGGGAGGGAGCTTAAAAAGGTTTGCGCCTGCGGCGCATTCTCAATTTTATTGCGCCGGAGGCGCAATTGATTCAAACGCGGCGCGCAGCGCCGCATCCTTATTCCCCTACCCCTTTTTCGGAAAAACTACGCCCGCAGGCGTGTTTCGGAGGCCAACCGCCGCGCAACGGCGGCTCTTGGGCCGGAGATGGGGTGCTGCCGCCGCGGCGGAGTATTCGAGCCCGTGGGGCGTAACTGGGAGGTTCCGGAAAACTGGATGTGTTGCGTGCGGGCCGCCAAGAGTGGCGGCCCCTACATGGTGTGTTGTCGGAACAGTTCCAATAATTCGCGCCCATCTCCGTCTCGGAGCCCCCTCCTCGTAGGAGGGGGGCAGGGTGGCAGCGAACGTTGGATGACAGAACGGTCCCGATAAAACAAATCCGCCCCATTTACGCCGTACGGGCCGCCGCCCACGGCGGCCCCCCGTTGCAGGGTTCGGATTGCCTCTCGTTCAACGCCGTAGGGGTCGCCGTCCCCGGCGACCCGCGTTTCGACAACATCCAATGTCGGTTGAATGGGATATCTTTCCATATCCCCCGTAGGGGCGGACCCATGTGTCCGCCCGTGACCACGTCGCGGGATGGGAACGGGTCCGATAAAACGGAAAATGGCCGTTATCGGGGGTTGGGCCGCCGTGGGCGGCGGCCCGTACGGCGTTGGGCGGGACGGGTCAATTGTCGATGGGCGGGTCGCCGCTCCTGGCGGCCCAGGTTGCAGGGCTTGGATTGCCCCCGATAAACGCCGTAGGGGTCGCCGTCTCGGCGACCCGCGTTTCGATAACCTCCGGTGTCGGTCGAATGGGATAACCTACCTCATCCCCCGTAGGGGCGGACCCATGTGTCCGCCCGTGGCACGTGGCGGGACGGGGGCGGGTCCGATATAACGGTACATTTCGGTCAACCGGGCATGGGCCGCCGTGGGCAGCGGCCCCTACGGCGGTGATTGGGACGTGTCAATAGACGATAGGCGGGTCGCCGAGGACGGCGACCCCTACGGCGGATAACGCAAGTCGATGCAATAGACGCCCCCACCCTGCCCATCGCTGCGCTCGGGCACTCCTCCCGGAGGGAGGGGCAAAAGAGCTTGCGATATTGAAGCGTTTCCGATAAATCGCGCCCGCCCCCCGTCTCGGAGCCCCCTCCTCGTAGGAGGGGGGCAGGGGGGCAGCGAACGTGGGATGACAGACCGGTTCCGGCAAATCGAATCCGCCCCAATTACGCCGTAGGGGTCGCCGTCCCCGGCGACCCGCGTTTCGATGACCTCCCATGTCGGTTGAATGGGATAACCTCCCACATCCCCCGTAGGGGCGGACCCATGTGTCCGCCCGTGCCAACCTTGCGTGATGGGAACGGTTCCGATAACCCGCGCCTGCCCGCGACACCATTGCCCCTCCCAGGTCGGGGACAGCCGCGAAGCGGCAGGGGTGGTTCCGCCGTTTGACAGCAGGAAAGCCCTCCACGAAAGGTCCGCGGACCTTTCGTGGAGGACTTTCCGCGCGTTCCCCTTAGCATTGAAAGGGCGCGGCCTTTCACGCCAGATTCTTCCCGCACGTATCGCAGCACCCGTCGCAGTCGGCGTCGCGCAGCTCCGGGGGGAGGGGGACGCCCTGGCGCTTGTAGTAATCGGCCAGGCACGCGCGGATGCCCTCCTCGGCCAGGACCGAGCAGTGGAGCTTCTGGGGGGGCAGGCCGTCCAGGGCCTCGGCCACGGCCTTGTTGGTGAGCTTCAGGGCCTCCTCGATGGACTTGCCTTTCACGAGCTCCGTGGACATGGAGCTTGTGGCGATGGCGGCGCCGCAGCCGAAGGTTTTGAAGCTGACCTTCTCGATGATGCCGTTCTCGATCTTCATGTAGATCTTCATGATGTCGCCGCAGACGGGGTTGCCCACCTCGCCGATGGCGTTGGCGTCGGGCAGCTCGCCCACGTTGCGGGGGTTGGTGAAATGGTCCATGACCTTGTCGGAATACATACTTTACCTCCTCACGAATTGACCATCCGGTCCAGGCTCTCCCGGGCGAGGCGCAGCTCGTCCTCGGGCAGCTCGACCTTGTATTTTTCGTCCCGCAGGCACTCGTAGAGCGCCTCCAGGGTCACTTTTTTCATGTTGGGGCAGACGAAAGAGCTGCCCACGCCGTAAATCTTCTTCCCCGGCAGCTCCCGTTTGAGCCGGGCGACGATCTCGCTCTCCGTGCCGATAAGGATCTCATCGGTCTCGGTCTTCCGGGCGAAATCCAGGATCTCGGCGGTGGAGCCCACAAGGTCCCCGTACTTGACCACGTCCGTTTTGCACTCCGGATGGACGGTGAAGACGGCGCCGGGATGGGCGCGTTTGGCGGCCAGAACGTCGGCCTCGCTGATTTTGTGGTGTGTGGGGCAGAAGCCGTCGTGGAGCCAGAATTTTTTCTCCGGGACCTTGGCGGCCACGAAGGACCCGAGATGCACATCCGGCACGAAGATGATCTCCTCGCAGTCGAGCTTCTTCGCGATCCGCAGGGCCGAGGAGCTGGTACAGCACACGTCCGAGACGGCCTTCACCGCGGCGGAGGAGTTGACGTAGCACATGACCTTCGCCCCGGGATGCTCCGCCCGCAGCCGCAGCACGTCCTCCGGCGTCACCATATCCGCCATGGGACAGCCGGCGTCTAAAGAGGGCAGGAGCACGGTCTTCGATGGGGAGAGGATCTTGGCGCTCTCCCCCATGAACCGCACGCCGCAGATGACGATGAGGTCATTTTCCGCTCTCACGGCCTTCTGGGCCATGGCGAAGGAGTCGCACACCGCGTCCGCCACGTCCTGGACCTCCAGGGGCACGTAGTAGTGGGCCAGGATGAGGGCGTTTTTCTCCTTCTTCAGCCGCAGGACCTCCTGTTGGAGCTCGTTAAAACTTTCCATTCAGCCTGTCCTCCCACAGGGGCGACATGGAGCGCAGGCGCTCGACGATGGGCGGGAGCTTCTCGATGATATAGTCGATGTCCTCGTCCGTGGTGGTGTCGGTGATGGACAGACGCAGGGACCCGTGGGCCACCTCGTGGGGCAGGCCGATGGCCAGGAGCACGTGGCTGGGGTCCAGGCTCACGGAGGAGCAGGCCGAGCCGGAGCTGGCGCAGATGCCCTCGTGGTCCAGGCTCAACACCAGGCTCTCGCCCTCGATGCACTCGAAGACGAAGCTGGCGATGCCGGGAAGGCGGTTCACCGGGTCGCCGGTCAGGCGGCTGTAGGGGATGTCCTTGAAGGCCTCGATGAGCCGGTCGCGCATTTTCGCCACCCGCGGCATGGTCTCCGGGAGCTTCGCGACAGCCTCCTCCAGCGCCGCGGCCATGCCCACGATTTCCGGGACGTTCTCGGTGCCGGAGCGCTGGTTGCGCTCCTGCCCGCCGCCGTGGAGAAGCTGGGGCACCCGCACGCCCTTCCGGATATACATAGCCCCCACGCCCTTGGGGCCGTGGAACTTGTGGCCGGAGATGCTGAGCAGGTCGATGTTCATGGCCTTCACGTCGATGGGGATGTGGCCGGCGGCCTGGACGGCGTCGGTGTGGAAGAGGACGCCGTGCTCATGGCAGATGCGGCCGATCTCGGCGACCGGCAGGATGGTGCCGATCTCGTTGTTGGCCATCATGACGCTGACGAGGATGGTGTCCGGCCGGATGGCGGCCTCCAGCTCGGCAAGGTCGATGCCGCCGAGAGCGTCGGCCTTGAGGTAGGTGACCTCATAGCCCTTCTTCTTGAGCCAGTCCAGCGTGTGGGTAATGGCGTGGTGCTCGATGGAGCTGGTGATGATGTGCTTGCCCTTCGCGGCCTTGGCCTCTGCGATGCCCTTGAGCGCCCAGTTATCGGACTCCGTGCCGCAGCCGGTGAAGTAGATCTCGTTAGGCTCGGCGTTGAGGCACCTTGCCACCTTGGCGCGGGCCTCGTCCAGTCCCCGGTGGGCGTTGCGGCCCACGGAGTAGAGGGAGGAGGGGTTGCCGTAGTTGTCCTGGAGGTACGGGAGCATGGCCTTGACGCAGGTGTCGCTGACCGCGGTGGTAGCCGCGTTGTCGGCGTAAACAAATCGGTCTGACATTTTTTCATTCGCCTCGGTTCAAAATTGGGTTAGCCAACGATAATTCTATACCCCGGCGATGGGTTTGTCAAGTTCTCCGGGCCGCGGATATCAAGAAATCTTCTTTGCGGGAGGACTTTTGCTTATCTTGTATCTTCCGTCTTGTTTTTTTATGCACAATATGATAAAATGATTTCAACTGTATGCTGCGGGAGGCGTTTGGGCTATGAAATACAGGATCTCGGCCAACGTCATCAGAAGACTGCCACGGTATCTGCGGCGTCTGACGGGCATGGAACGGGCCGGCGAGGAGCGCACCTCCTCCCGGGACCTGAGCGCCGCCATGGGCCTGACGGCCTCCCAGATCCGCCAGGACCTCAACTGCTTCGGCGGCTTCGGCCAGCAGGGCTACGGCTATCGCGTCCGGGACCTGCGGGAGGGCATCGCCGCCGTTCTCGGCATCGGCGAGACGCTGCGGGCCGTGGTGGTGGGCGTAGGCAACCTGGGCCGGGCGCTTTTGGCCAACTTCCGCTTCGACGAATGCGGCGTGGAGGTGACGGCGGCCTTTGACGCGGACCCGACCCTCATCGGCCGGCGCGTCTCGGAGGTGCCGATCCTGGAATCCGACGCCCTGGAGGGCTACCTCCGGGAAAACCCGGTGGACGTGGTCGTCCTCACCCTCCCCCGCAAATTCGTGAAGGACGTCTCGGAGCTTGCCGCCCGCAGCGGCGTGCGGGGGATCTGGAATTTCACCGGGATCGACATCGACGCCGACCTTGGCGATCTGATCGTAGAAAATGTACACCTGTCCGACAGCCTCCTGACGCTGGGCTACTACCTGCGCGGGCAAATGTCGGAAAACGCGTCCCACAAGGAGGAACCATGAAAAAGCTTATCGCAGCGGCCCTCACCCTCACGCTTCTGACGGCCCTCACCGGCGCCGTCGCCGGCGACGCCGGCACAGCCGCCGACCCGCTGGTCACCAAGGAGTACGCCGACAACGAGTATACCCAGGCCCTGCTCTCCCGGGGCGAGGAGACCGTGGACACCGCCCTGGACGCCCTCTACGACAAGGCGGACGCCATCGCCACCGGCGAGGGGGCCCTCACCTACACCTCCGGCCGGGAGGCCTTCGCCGGCACGGGGACCGTGACGCTGGGCCTGGGCGGGAGCTTCATCCTCACCGAAGGCACGGCCACCGTGGCCTATGAGGCCGGCGAGGTCATCGACACCTCCACCGGCCAGGTCCTCCCCTCCGGCTCCGCCCTTTTGCCCCTCACCCGCTACTTCGTCACCGAGGACACGAAAGCCCTCTTCCGGACCGGCGCCGATACCGCCTACGTCCTGGACGGCCCCTACGCCCTGGAGGGCCTGGCCCAGCCGCAGTACGCCCTCTACGAGGACGTGCGGGGGAGCGAGTGGTTCGCGGAGGTCTCCCGGTTCAGCCATGACATGCAGCTCTTCCAGGACTGGGACGCCCCCCTCTACCGCCCCCTGGATTCCGCCACCCGGGCGGAGATGATCTACGCCCTGTGGGTCACCGCCGGCCGTCCGGAGACGGAGGCCCTCACGCCCTTCACCGACCTTACGGAGGACTGGTACATCCCCGCCGTCAACTGGGCCTATGAGCACAACATCACCAACGGCGACGGCGCGGCGGACCTCTTCAAGCCCCAGGGATCCCTCAGCCGCGAGCAGATCGTCACCATGCTCCACCGCTGGAGCGGCGACATGGGCCTGGACGTCTCCGGCCGCGGCGACCTCACCGTCTTCCCCGACTACGAGTCCGTCCAGGACTGGGCCGTGGAGAGCGTCAGCTGGGCCTCCTTCTCCGGCCTGATCTACGGCTTTGAGGACCGGACCTTCCGCCCCGACACCGACATCGCCCGCGCCGAGGCCGCCACCATCCTCCAGCGCTACATCCCCCTGGCCGGCAGCGTCCTCACCGGCGAGCCGGACCCCGACCCCGACTCCGACCCCGCCGGCGAAACGGAGCAGCTCCCCGGCGGGACCCCCGCCGAGCAGACTCCCCCGCCCCCCGCCGACTGACCCTCTCCCCCGAATATGCGTATTATACCACAAAAACATCATTTTGTCAAGTATTTTTAAGTAAAAATGCTTGCGAAATTTAATCCCCCTGGGGGAGGCGGCGCACAGCGCCGGAAGGGTCGTCCCCGCCGCGCGGCCAAATCAAAAATAAGCCCCCTCCCAAAGAAAGGGAGGGGGCTTCACCGTATCCGCTTAATCTTTCCTGTCAGGTTCCTGCCCGCTGTCAGGCTCTTTCTCGCCCTCGGTCTTCTGCTCGGGCTCCCGCTCCTGGGCGGGGTCCGCCTGCGCGGGGCCCGCGGGGGCGGGGCGGCGGCGGAACTCGTAGGTCTCCGGGTCCACGGAGGTCATGTCGCGGTAGAGGTCGGTGTCCTCCGGGAGGCCCTTGCGCCGAAGCCGCCGGTTGTTGAGGCGTCGGATGATGTTGTAGAGGATGGTGGTAAGGGGCACGCCCACCACCATGCCCAGGATGCCGAAGAGGCCCCCGAAGAAGAGGATAGCGAACATGATCCAGAAGCCCGAAAGGCCGGAGTGGGAGGAGTGGATGCGGGGCTTGAGGATCTGGCCGTCGATCTGCTGGAGGACCACGGTGAACACCAGGAAGATCAGGGCCTGGGTGGGATTCTCCAGCAAAATGAGGAGCGCCGACGGGATGGCGCCGATGAAGGGGCCAAAGACGGGGATGAGGTTGGTCACCGCGATGATGACGGTAACCAGACCGCTGTACGGCATCCCCATGATGACCATGAAGAGGTAGTTCAGGATGCCCACGATCAGCGAGTCGATGATCGTCCCCATGATGTAGTTGCCGAAGGCGTCGTTGATGAAGTCCATCTCCGCCATCAGGACGTTGGCCGCCCGGGGCCGCAGGAGGCTGTAAGTCAGCTTCTTCACCTGGGCGCAGAAAGTCTCCTTGTTGTACATGAGGTAGACGGAGATGACGAGGCCCACGAAGAAGTCGAAGAGCGTCATCACCACGGAGATGACCCCGTCGGTGATGCTGCCCAAGATGGTGGAGAGCTTATTGAGGACGTTGTCCTTCAGCCAGTTCACCACGCTGTCGGAGATGGTGGTCAGCCACTTGGCGGCCACAGGCTCCAGCTCCCGGCCGTCGAAGATGTTCTCCACCCAGGACATGGCCACGTTGAAGTAGTTCGAGGAGTTGTCCACGATCTTCATGACGCTGTTATAAAGCTCCGGCAGGACGATGACGAGAAGCCCCGCGATGAGCCCCAGCGCCAGGAGGATGGTCAAGGTGATGGACACGGCCCTGGCCAGCTTCCGGCCCAAGGCCTTTTTCTTTTTGCACAGCCTGTCGAAGAGCTTCAAAAAGATGTTGTTCTCCAGGACCACCATGATCTTGTTGAGCAGGTACGCGATGAGGAAGCCGTAGATCACCGGCATCAGGGCGTCCACGATGAGGCCCGCGATCCGGCGGATGCCGGCCCAGCTGTTGAGCATCCAGAAAAACGCGATGCTGGCCACCACCACGCAAAAGGCGGTGACGCCCCAGTACAGGTATTTCTTATCCCATTTAAAATTCTTCATACGATCTCCCTGTACATGGACGCGGCGTCGTCCTTCCGCACCGTCTCCTGGACGGACAGGACCTCCACCCGCACCTTCTTGGCCCCGAAGGACAGCTCGATGACGTCCCCCGGCTTTACCTCTTTGGAGGGCTTTGCCACGGCGCCGTTGACGGTGATCCGGCCGCCGTCCGCGGCCTGGGCCGCCACGGTGCGCCGCTTGATGAGGCGGGACACCTTGAGATATTTGTCAAGTCTCATAACCTTGTTACCGGACGTATGCCCGGCCCCCTTAACGCCAAAGGCCCCGGTCTCCGGGGCCTTGTGTGAATCTGCGCGAAGCTTACTCAGCGATGGCGTCCTTGAGGGCCTTGCCGGCCTTGAACTGGGGAACGCGGGTAGCGGGGATGCGGATCTCCGCGCCGGACACGGGGTTGCGGCCGATGCGGGCGGCGCGCTCCTTGGCCTCGAAAGCGCCGAAGCCGATGATGGTGACCTTGTCGCCGGCCTTCATGGTCTCGATGATGGTGTCGATGACGGCGTTGACGGCCTTGTCGGAGTCCTTCTTGGAAAGTCCGGTCTTCTCCGCGACGGCGTTGATGAGTTCGGTCTTGTTCATGTTCTGATTTCCTCCTGAATTTCCCCGCTGAGCGGGAATGTTTTTTATATCTTAAAGGGAAGCTCCCTTTAAATCAGAGTTTTTTGGCGCGCTCCCAGAGCTCGTCCATCTGCGCCGCGGTCAGCTCCTCCAGATAAGTGCCGGCTTGCGCGGCCTCGGCCTCCATCCGGGCGAACCGGGCGATGAACTTGTCCGTGGCGTCGCGCAGGACCGTCTCCGGGTCCAGCTTCAAAAGACGCGCGGCGTTGACGCAGGAGAACATGAGGTCCCCCAGCTCCTCCGACACATCGCCGTCGGCACGGAGGGCGTCCCGGAGCTCCCGGGTCTCCTCCCCTATTTTATCCAAAGCGCCGGCGGGACAGTCCCAGTCATAGCCGGCCTTGGCCGCTTTTTTCTGGACCTTCTCCGCCCGCCACAGGGCCGGCAGGCTCTTGGCCACGCTCTCCATGGCGCTGGTGACGGTGGCCTGGTGCTTCTCCACACGCTTGATCTTGTCCCAGTTCTCCAGGACCTGGCCGGCGTCCGCCACCTGGACGGTGCCGAAGACGTGGGGGTGGCGCAAAATGAGCTTTTTGCAGACCCCGTCCGCCACGGCGTCCAGATCGTAATGTCCCGCGTCCTCCTCGATGGAGGCGTGGAACACCACCTGCAGGAGCACGTCCCCCAGCTCCTCCCTGAGGTGCTCGGGACTACCCTCGTCGATGGCCTCCACCACCTCGTAGACCTCCTCGATGAACTCCCGGCGGATGGACTCGTGGGTCTGCTCCCTGTCCCAGGGACAGCCCCCCTCGCCCCGGAGGATTCGGACGATGTGCCGGAGGTCGGAAACGTCATAGCGGCTTTTGTACACAAAATCTATCATATTTTTTCCTCGACTGCAAGTGAAAAATGAATAAATCCTGAGGTTTCACAGGATTTTCAGCAATTTTGCCAGTTTCTCCCCCTTGGGAAGGAGCAAAATGTCCTCCTTTGTCAAAGCCCGGAGGAGAACGACGAGCACGGCGTATACGCAGACGGATACGAGGATGGTGACCGCCAGGCACACGGCGCCCCCCAGCCTCCCCCCGCCCAGCAGCGGCAGGAGCCGGCGCTCGCACAGCCCCTGGACGCCCCAAGCCGCCGCGCCCATGAGCGCCGCGCACAGCAGGGGCCGGACGGTGACCCTCAAAAACCGGGGCCGCTCCGGGCTCGTCACGGCGATGAAGATGAAGTTGAGGAGCGCGATGGTCACGTAGCAGGCCAGGGTCCCCACCGGCGCGCCGGAGATGTTGATCTTAGGGTTGCCCACCAGGACGTAGTTGATGCCGATCTTCAAAAGTCCCCCCACAGGCAGGGCCGCCAGGGCCAGCTTTTCGTGGCCCGTGGCCTGGAGGATGCTGTTGGAGATGAGGTAGGCGCAGACAAAGTAGCTGGCGATGCCCAGCATGGAGAGAAGCGCCGGCCCGTGCTCGTTGGAGCCGGGGAACACCACCTCAAAGATGGGCCTTGCCAGGATGAGGAGCCCCACCGCCGCCGGCATGGCCAGCAGATTCGTGACCCGGAGGCTCGATTCCACCGTGGCCTTGGCGCCCTTGTAGTCCCGGGCGGCCATGGCCGCCGCCACCACGGGCACCACCGCCACGCCGATGGGGGAGATGAAGGCGTTGGGCACGGAGAAGAAGGTCAGGCCCTTGGAGTAGACGCCGTAGAGGACGTCCACCATCTGCTCGCTCATACCCGCCCCGGTGCCGAGACGCCAGCGCACAAGGCTGGAGTCCACCAGCGTGATGATGTTGAGCACCGAGGAGGAGAGCATGATGGGCACGCTGACCCAGACGATCTTTTTAAGCGTCTCCCGGCGGCTCATGGGCTCGTCGAGAGTGACGGGCTTGGGCTCCCGGCGGAGGGCCCGCCGGCGCATGACGGCCAACAGGGGCACGTCCAGCCCGAGGCCGATGGTGATGCCCGCGATAGCCCCGGCGGCGATGATGTGGACGCCGTACCCCTGGCTCTTGAGGTACCAGGCGATGGCGATGCCGAAAATGAGCTTGCAGAGGACCTCCATGATCTGGCTGACCGCCGTGGGGACCATGTCGCTGCGGCCCTGGGACCAGCCCCGGAGGGGCGAGAGCACGCAGGCGAAGAACACCGCCGGCGCCAGCACCCACACGCCCAGATAGACCTTGGGGTCGCTCATGAACTCCGCCATGTCCCGTCCGAAGAGGAGCATCACGGCCATGCCCGCAAGGCCCACCAGGGTAAAGGTCCACAGGCCCACGGAGTAATAGCGGCCTGCCTGGCGGGGCCGGTCCTGGGCCCGGGCCTCGGAGATGAGCCGGGAGATGGCCACCGGCACCCCGGCGGTGGAGAGGGTCAAAATCAGCGTGTAGATGTTGTACATCACGTTGAAGTGACCGGACCCCTCGTCGCCCAGGAGGTTGAAGAGGGGGATCTTATAAATGGCGCCGATCACCTTGGTGAGGGCCACCGTGGCGGTGAGCACCGCCGCGCCGGTGAGATAGCTGGCTTTCTTTTCGGGCTCCGACAATTCCATCGTCCTTCCGTGACACCGGGCCGCGCCCGGGCAAAAGTAGGCAGGACACCGCCCGCCCCCTAACACATATATTCAGGGCATGGACACTTTACACCAAACGCGGAAAAAAATCAAGGGATTTCCATTCAATTCCTGATTATGCGCTTATGTCACCTGATAAAACCCGCTTGTGGTGTGCCTTGTTTGCATAACACCTGTGGAAAACTCAGTGGAAAATGTGTAAAACCCCTTGTTTTTCGGGGCTTTTACCGTCTACCGCCGGGAAAGGCCATCCAAAATCCCCCACATCCTCCCCCGTTCCGGCCCGGTTTTTTGTAAACTAAGGAGCCCCTAGACTCTCCCCCTGAGGTCCGTCCCGGCGAAGCGGAGGAGGTGAAATTCTCCCGTGAGGCGGCTCATGATGGGGGCGGAATACCGCTCCCCCAGGTCCCGGAGGGTGAGGTTGGAGCTGATGACCGTCTTCCTCCCGGCGGCCAGGCGCGTGTTCAAGAGGGTATAGAGGGCGCTGACGGTGAAGGGCGAGATAAACTCCGTGCCCAGGTCGTCCAGGATCAAGAGATCGCACCCCTCCATCCGCCGGATATCCCGCCGCGCCTCCTCCTGGTCCCCCCGGCCGAACTTCTCCGCCTCGTACTTGCTAAAAGCCGCCCCGGCGGTCTCGTAGACCACGGACCAGCCCCGCTCGGACACCACCTTGGCGATGCAGGTGGAGAGAAAGGTCTTCCCGAGGCCCGTCCCCCCCTGCATGAAGACGTTCAGGGAGTTTTTGGAAAAGTTCCTGGCGTACTCGCTGCAAAAATCATACACCGCCGCCATGACGCTCCTGGGGGACGCGCCGGTGGCGGGGTCGGGCCTGTCGTCGTAGAGGTTCAGGTCGAAGCTGTCGAAGGTCTGCTCCCCCAGCTTCAGAAGCTGCGAGAGGTCCCGCCGCTGCTCCTCCCTGTAGAGCTCCATGAGGCAGGAGCACAGCTCCGTGCCGTTGTAGCCCGTGTCCCGGCACTTGGGGCAGACGTACTT
The DNA here is from genome assembly GCA_947632175.1 of uncultured Oscillospiraceae bacterium. Taxonomy (GTDB): domain Bacteria; phylum Bacillota; class Clostridia; order Oscillospirales; family Oscillospiraceae; genus RUG626. The sequence goes on from CANROC010000001.1 coordinate 284,324, forward strand.
CTCGTCCAGATAGTCCACCGGCAGGCCCAGCCGCACCAGCTCCATGGCCCGCTCCTCCTGGAGCCCTAAATTGGCCTCCCGCACGGCGTTCAGCGCCTCCACCGGGTCCGTGCCCTGGGAAAAGGCGGCGGTCACCGCGCCCGCCACGCCCTCCCGGAGCTCCCGGTCGATGCGCTGGATCCGCGGGCACCGGCGGTAGACCTCCTCCCGGCGGCGGGCGTTGGCCCGCTCGTTCTGTTCGCGCCGGCGGTCCAGCGCCTCCTTGGCGCGGCGTAAAAGCATCCCGTCCAGGCTCATTGGCTCTCCCCCTTCATGCGCCGGATGGCGGCGCGGGTCTTTTCGATCTCCTCCATGGTGATGGGGTCCTCCCGCCGGGCGGCGGGCTTCTTCTCCGGGACCCTGGCAAACTGCGGCGGGGCGTCCCCGGCCACGATCTCGTCCGGGGTGTGCAGGCCCTTGGCGTGCCAGGAGCGCAAAATGGAGTCCATATACCGCCAGGTGAGCCGCCCCGTCTTGAGGACCGTCCGGTCGTAGGCCAAGGCCACGGCCGGGGCCTTGAAGCCCATCTCGGTCCAGGCGTTTATGTACTTGCGCTCCGTGGCCGACAGCGCCCGCCCGTAGATGTTCAGCACCGGCATGAGCTCCCGCTCCCCGGCTTTCAGGCCGCTCTGGCGGGTCACATACGCCTCCGCCGCCTCCCAGGAGAAGATGCCCTCCCGCTCCCAGACGTACGCCTCCCGCTCGATAAAGCGCATAGAGGGCGTCCGCCCCTCGCCGTAGCGGCGCTTATACTCCTCCCGGCAGTAGGTCACCAGCGCCATGATGACGTCCGCGGGCAGGCGCAGATAGCTGTAAATGTTCACAAGCGTCCGCAGGCCCTCGGAGGACAGCTGCGCGCCCAGGTCGTTCTGCACCGCCCGGACCAGCTCCCGAAACTCCCGGTCGGAGTCCATCAGCGCGTCCATCTCCGCCACCGACATCGCCGGCGGCTCGGCGGGCCGCTCCAGGGGCTTTGCGGGCTTTACCGGGACGGCGTCCTCCGCCACCAGCCCCAGCCGCGTCAGCACCGCCATGGCGGCGTCCACCTGCTCCTCGGAGCGGTGGATGGAGGCGGCGGCGTCGCCGGGGTCAAAATGCCCGCCCCGGGAGAGGATGTAGAGGTAAAGCAGCGCCGCGTCCCCGCTGGCCGCCCCCAGAAGCCGCTCCACCGCCTCCTGGGTAAGGCTGACGGCGTTCCCCTCCGCCAGCACAAATCTCCCCATACTCCGCCCCCCTCTCTCTCAAAAATCGCTGTTTCATTCTATTATACCAAATCCGTCCACGAAAAACAACCTGTTTCCCCAATCTTTCTCCCGCCCCAGCCGCCCCTCGTCCATTGACCCGTCCCGAACACCGCCGTACGGGCCGCCGCCCACGGCGGCCCTCACCTCCGATAACCGCCAATTCCCGATTCATCGGACCCATTCCGTCCCGCCACGCGGCACGGGGCTTGACACATGGGTCCGCCCCTACATTTTCCAAATTACGTTCAGTCAACGCCGTACGGGCCGCTGCCCACAGCGGCCCACCGTTGCAGATTTCGGATTGCCCCCGATAAACGCCGTAGGGGTCGCCGTCCCCGGCGACCCGCGTTTCGATGACCTCCGATGTCGGTTGAATGGGACAACTTTCCCCATTCCCCGTAGGGGCGGACCCATGTGTCCGCCCGGGACACGTGGCGGCGCGGGAACGGGTCCAATAAAACGGTACATGTCGGTCAACGGGGGCATGGGCCGCTGTGGGCAGCGGCCCGTACGGCGGTGATTGGAACGTGTCAATCATCGATAGGCGGGTCGCCGAGGACGGCGACCCCTACGGCGGTGATTGGGACGTGTCAATGGACGAAAGGCGGGCCGCCAGGAGTGGCGGCCCCTACAAGGTGCGTTATCGAAACCGTTCCGATACCCCGCACCCGCCCCCGTCCCGGTGCCCCCTCCTCGTAGGAGGGGGGCAGGGGGGAAGCGAACGTTGGACATGAGAGCGGTTCCGCCAAACCGAATCCGCCCCAACACCGCCGTAGGGGCCGCCACTCCTGGCGGCCCGCGTCTCGATCCCCTACGGCGTCATGGATATGGGATACCCTCCCCCATCCCCTATGGGGTCGTCCCCTCGTCCCTCACTCCCCCATCGTATACTTCCTGAACACCTCCATCAAATCGTTCCTGTACCAATACTCCTCCAGATGCCCATCCTCACACTCGTAGGTCCGGTGGGTCAGGTCGTCCGAGCAGTAGATCGCCATCTCGTCCCCCTCGCCGCGGTAGACGTCGAAGATGCCGGCGTAACGCATCTCGCAGTAGCACCAGCCGATGCCCTTCTCCTCCAGCATGGCGATGAGGTCATTAAGATACACCGCCTGGACCGCGCCGATGTCGCTGCCGAAGCACCCCATCTCGTTGACCATGACGCCTACGCCATACTTCCGGGCGATATCCACGACCGGCTCCATATAGGCCTCGTAGATATCCTCCATGGTGTACATACGTCCGTCGGCGGAGCTCCAGCCGTTCTCGTCCACAACAAAATGGCTCTCGCCGGTGAGATTCTGGAGCCTGTAATCGTTGGCCATGACGCCGCTTGACGTGCCGTCCTTGGTGAATTTAAAGCCGTTGTACCAGACCTTCTGATCGCCCGTTTTGAAGGTGAGCTTGGCGACGCCGGCGGGGATCTGGATGTCATACCCCTTCACAAAAGGCTCGGAGCCCCGGTCGGACTGAACTTCGTGCATGATGTACGTGGGGTCCAGCTCCTCTAAGAGCTCGCCGTCGGCCAGGACGTAGACCTGGGTGGGCCAGTCGGCCTCGGCAAAATAGACGGTCAGGGTCCCGCCGCCCAGGTCGCCCTCTACGGTGACCTCCCCGCCGCTCTCCACGCCGCTGGGGAACCAGGGAATGGGCCATTGGGGATCGTTGGGATAGACCGTAAACTCGTCCCGGACGCAGATCTGGTCCGGGAAATAGGGGTGGATACCCAGGGCGATGCCGTGTCCGGCCATCAGCTCCAGCCACGCCAGTTGATCCTCGGGGGACCACATCGCGGCTGTGCTGTCAAAGACCAGCCTCTCCGGGTCGGCGGCCCAGATGGCGTCGGCGGCCCGGAAGAAATACTCCGCGTAAGCGTCAAAATCCTCCTGGAAGCTGGGCATCCACTCGTTTATCAGCTCGAAGCTCAGATACCTGGAGGGAATCCCCGCGTAGCGCTTGGCCAACATCCCCCAGAGGGCTACAAATTCCTCCCAGCTCTCCAGCGGCAGCTCGTCCAGGCGTTTTTCACCCACCCAGTTGCCGCCCCCGGAGTAGCCCGCGAAACCGTTGGGACTTAATTGCAGGTGGACGCCGTATTGGATGCACCAGGCCACAAGCCGGTCCAGATCCCGCAGCTGCTCCAGGTTCACCTGGTCGGTCTCCGCGTTTTTGTAGGGGAACTTGAGTGTGTTCAGGTCGAAAAAGAGCTTGGTGAAATTGAGGCCGTTCTCCGCCAGGACCCGGACGTCGGATTCCTTGAAATGCCGGTAGCATCTCATCACATTTTTACTGGTAGACATTCCCACGCCACGCCAGTCGCCGGGGACGCTTGTCCGCGTCGCCTCGGGAAGGTCGGAGGGCGCGGCCAGAAGCTCCGGCGTGATGATGGTCTCGTCATACGTCCCCGCGTCCGCAAAAGACACGTACTCCGCCGCGCCGATAAAAATGGCCTCGTCGCTCTCGGCCCACACGGTGGCCGCCCGAATGGCCTCCCGGCGCGTCACGTTCCGGCCGAAGCCGAAGGTCCAGGCGTCGTCGTGGGGGAAGATATAGGTCATGTCCACTAGGGAGAGGTGGGTTTGCCCAAATCTCCGCAAGGTAAACATGGGCTCCGACTCAGGCTCCCACCAGTTGGGGTCCCGGTAGTCTTCCAGGCCCTTGAACATGGGATATTCCATCCGGCAGCCCTCCCACCAGTCGAAAGACGGGTCCGGATCGATCATCCGGGCCACATTCTCCCAGCCCATCTCCAACCCTCCGTCCATATAGCCCAGGTCCTCATCGATCCCCATGACGATATTGGCGGCAAGAAAAGCCGCCAGGGCCTCGTCCACCTGGACCGTCTCGTCGGAGGCAATGGCCTCGGCGGCGATATCCTGCCACTCGTCCAGGCTCTCCGCGTTGTGCCAGGCGATGATGCTCCCGATGAGCTCACAGAACTCCGACATGGTGATGCTCCTGTCCTGGTTCTCCCAGAGCTCCTCCGGCACGTAGCCGTAGTCCCTGGCCCGCCCCACCGCGTCCGGCGTGAACATGGCCCTGGCCCGCCAGAGGAGATTCACCAGCTCCCCGCGCGTCATGACCGCGTCCGGCGAAAATGCGCCGCCGCTTGCCACGATCCCCCGGGCCGCGGCCCAGCTGAGGGCAGGGAAAACCTCCGCGTCGGCGGGCACGTCGGAAAAGGCGGCCTCCGCCGATGTCTCGGGGCATCCGGCCCTGCGCCACAAAAGCGTCACCGCCGCGGCGCGGGTGCAGGCCGCCTCCGGGCTCCAGCCCTCCCAGGTCACATCCCGCTGCTCGGCCCACACAACGGCGTCAGCTCTCTGCTCCCGGTCCGGGTCGTCCGGGTCCCGGAGGATCCTCGTGGCCGGGGCCTGGAACCCCGCGGCGCGCCAAATGAGCTCCACCGCCTCCTCCAGGGTGCAGCTCTCCTCCAGGCCGGACTCGTCCCCGACGATCTCATATCTCTCCGCCCAGGCAAGCGCCTCGGCCTCGACGGGGCTTTCCGGCAGGGGACTGCCCGTCTCCGCCGGGACGGCGGCGCTCCCGGAGGGCGCCGTCGTATTTTCCCCCGTCTCCGCCGGCCCGCAGGCGGTGAGGGCGAGGCTCAAAAGCATGGAAAGGGCGATACAAACGCCAATAAGCTTTTTCATGGGACACCTCCTATCAAATATACCTCTACTATACAGGATTCTCCCCAAAAAAGCAATCCCCGGCGCTTCTTGGATTTCCCGGTTTTCCTTGACAAAATCGGGGTTTGTGGTAGAATAATATAGTTTATAAGTCTGTCTTACAAAGGAGGGCGCGGGATGAGGACGGATGTGCTGGGCGTGGGCTTCGACCCCGTCGCCATGGACGAGGCGGTGGACCGGGCCATGGCCATGCTGGACACCGACACGCCGGACTACGTGGTGACGCCCAACCCCGAGATCGTCATGACCTGCCGGGAGGACCCGGAGGCCAAAAAGGCCGTGGAGGCCGCGTCCCTCGTCCTGCCCGACGGCATCGGCGTCATCTACGGGGCGAAGATTTTGGGCCGGCCCCTGCCGGAGAAGGTCCCCGGCGCGGACTTTGCCCTGGCCATGTTCGCCCGGATGGCGAAGACCGGCCGGAGCGTCTACCTCCTGGGCGCGAAACCCGGCGTGGCGGAGGCGGCGGGGAAAAATCTCGCGGAGCGCTTCCCCGGCCTTGTGATTGCCGGGACGGCGGACGGGTATTTTCAGGACGACGGGCCGGTGATCGAGGCCGTGAATACCGCCGCGCCGGACATGCTCCTTGTGTGTCTCGGCGCGCCCAAGCAGGAAAAATGGATGTACCGCAACCGGGACAAGCTGAAGGTCCGCCTGATGGCGGGGCTGGGCGGGTCCCTGGACGTTTACGCCGGCGTGGTGGAGCGGGCCCCGGAGTCCTGGCAGAGGCTCAATCTGGAGTGGCTCTACCGCCTGAAGCAGGATCCCCGCCGGATCGGGCGGATGATGAAGCTCCCCCATTTCATGGTCTGCGTCGCCGGCCAGCGGATAAGGGGAAAATAAAGGACGAAACCGATTTTTGACAGGAAAGGACCTGATCGTATGGTATACATTCTTCTGGCCGACGGCTTTGAGGAGGTGGAAGCCGTCACCCCCGCCGACGCCCTGCGCCGCGCTCGGGTGGACACCGCCCTCGTGGGCGTCACCGGCATGACCGTCGCCTCCAGCCACGGACTTCGCGTCGCCGCCGACGCGGCCTTAGAGGACATCGACCCCGCCGCCTGCGAGGCGCTCATCGTCCCCGGGGGACTGCGGGGCGTGCAGAACATCAAGGCCTCCCGCCCCGCCATGGCCGCCGTCAAGGCCGCTTTCGACGCCGGGAAGCTCACCTGCGCCATCTGCGCCGGCCCCACGGTCCTCAGTGAGCTGGGGCTTCTGGAGGGCAAGAGGGCCGTCTGCTACCCCGGCATGGAAAATGAGCTCACCGGCGCGGCGGTCCAGCTCGGCGCGGCTGTCGCCGAGGATGAAAAGCTCATCACCAGCCGCAGCGCCGGCACCGCCTGGGACTTCGCCCTGGCCATCGTGGCGGCCCTGCGGGGAAAAGCGGCGGCGGAGAAAGTCGCCCGTGACGTCCACTATGACCACTACAAAGGCTGAGCTGAGAGCGCGCCTCAAAGCGCGGGAGCGGGCCATGACGGAGGCGGAGAAGGCCGCCTCCGACGCCGCCCTCCGGGAGGCGTTTTTGGAGATGCCCGAGTACCGGGCGGCCCGGACGGTACTCCTCTACGTGGGCGCCGGCGCGGAGCCGGATACCCGGCCCCTCATCGAAAACGCCCTGGCCGCCGGCAAGCGCGTGGCCCTGCCCTTTATCGCCGGCCCCGGCGTCATGGAGGCCCGGGCCGTCACGGACCTCGACCTCCTCGTCCCCGGCCCCTACGGCATCCCCGCGCCGGCGGAAAATAGCGGGCTTGTCCCCCCGGAGGCGTTGGACCTGGTCCTCGTCCCCGGCATGGCGTTCACCGGGGACGGCCACCGCCTCGGCCGCGGCGGCGGGTACTACGACCGGTACCTGCCCCAAACAAACGCCCTCACCGTGGCCCTGGCCCGGGATTTCCAGATAGTGGACCACATCCCCACCGACCCCCACGACATCCCCGTGGACGCCCTCATCGTGGACGGCGGCGAGTAACGCAATAAGGGCCCCCGCGGGGGCCCGGGCGGGGTCCCCGCGCGGTCAACGACCGCGTGGGGAGAGGAGGAGCGAACACCGCGCCTGAGCCGTGCGGCGGGCGCCGTAGGCGTCTGCCGCGCGGCGAGGTTAAGCGTGTTCCGCGACCCTCGGGGTCCTCGCGCGGTCAACGACCGCGCGGGGGGAGGAGGAGCGAACACCGCGCCTGAGCCGTGCGGCGGGCGCCGTAGGCGTCTGCCGCGCGGCGAGGTTAAGCGTGTTCCGCGACCCTCGGGGTCCTCGCGCGGTCAACGACCGCGTGGGGGGAGGAGGAGCGAACACCGCGCCTGAGCCGTGCGGCGGGCGCCGTAGTCGTCTGCCGCGCGGCGAGGTTAAGCGTGTTCCGCGCCCCTCGGGGTCCCCGCGCGGTCAACGACCGCGCGGGGGGAGGAGGAGCGAACACCGCGCCTGAGCCGTGCGGCGGGCGCCGTAGTCGTCTGCCGCGCGGCGAGGTTAAGCGTGTTCCGCGACGACGTTAGCAGCCGCAGCCGCAGCCGTTGTCGTTGCCGCAGCCGTTGCCGTTGCCGTTGCCGCAGCAGCAGCACAGGACGATGATGATGAGGATGATCCAGATGCAGGAATTGTTACCGCCAAAGCACATAGGTTGACTCCATTCCGCCGGTTTGCCGGCTGACTTGATCCGTGTCCGCCGTGGGCGGACCGGCGATGACGTTGTCATCTGCGTCATACTATGCCCCTCAAAGCAAGGAGGTTCTTATGTCCGACAAAAACCAGGAGTTCTGGAAAGAGCTGATGGGCGAGGACTTCAAGGTGGATTTGGACCTGGACGCCCCGGTCCCGAAGCCGGAGCCAAAAAAGCCCGCCGCCTCGCCGAAGCCCCCGTCCCCCCCACCGGAGACGCCGAAACCGGAACCGGCAAACCCGGAGACGCCGAAGTCGGCCTCCGGGTTCACCATCGAGTACGTCACCCACGACGGCGCGCCGGAGGTCCGGGAGGAGACGCCCGGGCCGGCGGAGCCTGTCTCCGCCCCCCTCTTCGAGGCGCCCTCCGAGGCCCTCTCGGAGCCCCCTTTCGAGGCCCCCTCGGAGACCCCCTTGGAAACCCCCTCGGAAACCCCCTCGGAACTCCCCTCTGAGACCCCCCTCGGAGGGGTCTCGGAAGCCCCTCCCACTCCCTCCGGACCCCCCTCCGAGACGCCCCGGACCCCCCTGTCGCGGGCCCCTCGGACCCCCTCTCCGGAGCCCGCGCCCCGACCCGCCCCGGCGGCGAGGGGCAGGGGCCGGGGGAAGAAGGACTTCGAGGTGGAGTTTGACTTCGACGCCGAGTACCCTGACGTGGACGAGAAGGCCCTGAAGCGCGGCCGCACCAGGCGGTCCGGATGCCTGACGGGGATTTTGCTCTTCCTCTTCGTCATCAGCGTCAGCGCGGTGCTGGCGGTGATGGGCTGGAACTGGGCCACGGACGTGCTGGGCCTGGACGGCGACGGCACTCTCGTGGAGGTCACGCTCCCCCGGGACATCTTCCATGAGGAGACGCGCACGGAGACGGACGACGACGGGAAGGAGACGGAGGTCACCGTCAACGTGGCGGACATCGACGCGGTGGCGGAGGAGCTCTACCAGAAAGGGCTCATCCGGTATAAGTGGCTCTTCAAGCTCTTCTCCCGTATCGCCCACGGCGACACCAAGGTCAACGCCGGCACCTACAACCTGAAGATGAACTACGACTACCGGGCCCTCATCAACGGCATGAACCCCCGCACAGGCCGGCGCAACACGGTGAAGGTCACCATCCCCGAGGGCTACACCATCACGCAGATCGCGGCTCTCATGGAGGAGAACAAGGTCTGCGCCCCGGAGGACTTCCTGGACGCGGTGGCCAACTCCGAATTTGACTACGACTTCCTGGAGGACACCACGCTGGGCGATCCCAAGCGCCTGGAGGGCTTCCTCTTCCCGGACACCTACGAGTTCTACGAAAACGACGACCCGGACAGCGTCATCAAGCGGTTCCTCAACAACTTCCAGCGCAAGTGGACCAACGAGGACGACGACTTCATCCAAAAGGCGCGGGATCTGGGCCTCTCCGTCCGGGAGGTCATGATCGTGGCCTCCATGATCGAAAAGGAGGCCGGCAGCAACGACGAGCGGGACGACATCGCCTCCGTCATCTATAACCGCCTGGCGGACACCGGCGGAAGGCACGGCACCAACGGGTACCTCCAGATCGACGCCACCATCCGCTATGCCGTCGCCGATACCGGGGAGGCGTTCTCCACCCAGATCGACAGCCCTTACAACACCTATATGTACCCCGGCCTGCCCGTGGGGCCCATCGCCAATCCCGGCGCCGCCTCCATCCGCGCCGCCCTCAACCCCGCGGACACCGACTATTATTACTACGCCCTGGCCAAGACCGGCACTCACCGGTTCTTCACCAACCTCGACGCCTTCACCAAGTTCGTCAACTCCGACGAGTACGGCGGCTGAGAAACACGATCATAACGAGAAACCACGATCATAAGGAGACAGACACCACATGAAACCTTACGGCTTAAACGAGCTTCGGGAGATGTTCCTGCGCTTTTTCGAATCCAAGGGCCACCTGCGCCTGCCCAGCTTCTCCCTCATCCCCCAGAACGACAAGTCCCTCCTGCTCATCAACTCCGGTATGGCCCCCATGAAGCCCTTCTTCACCGGGGAGCAGGAGCCGCCCCGCCACCGGGTCACCACCTGCCAGAAGTGCATCCGCACCGGCGACATCGAGAACATCGGCCACACCGCGCGGCACGGCACGTATTTTGAGATGCTGGGCAACTTCTCCTTCGGGGATTACTTCAAAAAGGAGGCCATTCCCTGGGCCTGGGAGTTTCTGACCAGCCCGGAGTGGGTGGGCCTGGACCCCGCGAGGCTCTACCCCTCCGTCTTCGCCGGGGACGAGATGACCCCCGCCGACGACGAGGCCTACGCCATCTGGCGGGACGTTGTCGGCGTGCCGGAGGACCACATCGTCCGCTTCGGCCGGGAGGACAACTTCTGGGAGCACGGCTCCGGCCCCTGCGGCCCCTGCTCCGAGATCTACTACGACCGGGGCCCGGAGTGGGGCTGCGGCAAGCCCGACTGCCATGTGGGGTGCGACTGCGACCGGTATATCGAGGTCTGGAACGTGGTGTTCTCGCAGTTTAACAACGACGGCGAGGGGCACTACACCGAGCTCAAGCAGAAGAACATCGACACCGGCATGGGCCTGGAGCGCTTAGCCTGCGTGTGCCAGAACGTGGCCAGCCTCTTCGACGTGGACACGGTGATGCGCATCACCAATAAGGTCAGCGAGCTCACCGGCGCGCACTACGAGGAGAGTCCCGAGAAGGACGTGTCCCTCCGGGTCATCACCGACCACATCCGCTCCTCCGTTTTCATGATCTGCGACGGCGTCCTGCCCTCCAACGAGGGGCGCGGCTACGTCCTGCGGCGGCTTCTCCGCCGCGCCGCCCGCCACGGGCGGCTCCTCGGCGTCACGGAGCCTTTCCTCTATGAGGTGGTGGACACCGTGGTGCAGGAAAACGAGGGCCACTACCCCGAGCTTTGTGAGCGCCACGACTACATCCAGCGGGTGGTCCGGGTGGAGGAGGAGAACTTCGCCAAGACCATCGACGGCGGCATCCGCATTTTCAACGACATGCTCTCCGCCCACCAGGAAAAAGGCGAGAAGACTTTCTCCGGCGAGGACGCCTTCAAGCTCTACGACACCTACGGCTTCCCCATCGACCTGACGCGCGAGATGGTGGAGGAGCAGGGCATGAGCGTGGACGAGGCCGGCTTCAAAGCTCAAATGGAGGAGCAGCGCCAGCGCGCCCGCAAGGCCCGGGAGGCCCTGGGGGACCTGGGCTGGGCCGGCGTGGAGTTCGGCAAGGACGTGCCGGAGACGGCCTTCGTGGGCTACACCGAACATACCGTCACGGACGCCAAGGTCGTGGCTCTCGTGGTGGAAAACGAGCTGGCCGAGGAGCTGATGCCCGGCGTGGAGGGCATCGTGGTCCTCGACAAGACCCCCTTCTACGCCGAGATGGGCGGCCAGGTGGGCGACCACGGCGTCATTTCCGCCGGCGGCATGTCTTTCGAGGTCACGGACGTGCAGAAAAACAAGGGCGGCAAGTACATGCACTACGGCAAGGTCACCGAGGGCGTTTTAAAGCTGGGCGACACCGTCGCCGCCGCCATCGACACGGAGCGCCGGGAGGCCATCCGCCGCGCCCACTCCGCCACGCACCTCTTGGACGCCGCCCTCCGGCAGGTCCTGGGGGACCACGTCCACCAGGCCGGCTCTCTGGTGGAGCCGGACCGGCTGCGCTTCGACTTTACCCACTTCGCCGGCCTCACCGGCGAGGAGCTTTTGCAGGTCGCGGACATCGTCAACCGCCAGGTCCTGGCGGGCCTGCCCATCGTCACCGAGGAGCTGCCCATCGAGGCGGCCCGTCAGCGCGGCGCTATCGCCCTCTTCGGCGAGAAGTACGGCGAGGTGGTGCGGGTGGTCACCATGGGCGACGGGTTCTCCGTGGAGTTCTGCGGCGGCACTCACCAGGACAACACCGCCAAGGTGGGGCCCTTCCGCATCACCGGCGAGTTCTCCGTGGCCTCCGGCGTCCGGCGCATCGAGGCCATCACGGGCCTTGAGTATTTCAAGGAGAACGAGCGGGTGAACCGCACGCTTTTGGAGGCGGCCAACGCCCTGAAGACCTCCCCCTTTGAGCTGGTGGACAAGCTCCGCGCCAACCAGGAGGAGATCCGGCACCTGCACCACGACATCGAGTCCCTCCAGGACAAGCTCCGCTCCGGCGAGATCGGCCATTTCCTGGCCGCCGCCAAAAAGGTGGGGGACCTCCACGTGGTCACCACCTCCCGCCAGGGCGCCAGCCCCGACGAGCTTCGCAAGTTCGGCGACATGCTCCGGGACCGGGACAGCGCCGTCGTGGCGGTCATCGCCAGCGTGGACGGCGAGAAGCTCACCTTCCAGGCCGTCTGCGGCAAGGACGCGGTGGCGCGCGGCGTCAAGGCCGGCGACATCATCCGCGCCGTCTGCGCCGTCTGCGGCGGTAAAGGCGGCGGCCGCCCCGATTCCGCCATGGGCGGCGGCCGGGACGTGCTGATGCTGGACGACGCCCTGGCTTCCGTGGACAACTTCGTGGCGGAGAAGCTGGGGATATGAGCACAAGGGAGGATTTAAAGCGCCTGCGGGCCCTGCCCATCGACCTGTCCGCCCTGGGACTGGAGCAGGGGGAGCCGGAGCTGGTATCCTACTTCTGCACCCCCGTGGGGGCGGAGCCGGTGGGCGCTATCGGCTGCGACGGGATCCACTTCGTTCTCCTGCCGGGGGACGAGCGGGTGTTTTGCGTGGACCCCTCCATGGGGGAGGTCGGGACCTTCGTGCTGCCGGTGGGGGAGGACCTGTGTCAGTTCCTGTCCTTCGTGCTGTACTGTCGGGACGCCAACCCCATCTCCCAGATCTGGTGGATGACCGAAGAGCGGTTCCGGGACCTGCTGCGGGAGGACGCGGAGGCGTCCTGGCCGGGGTGCGAGGCGTTTTTCGCGAAGAAGGACGCGGCCCTGGCCGCCGTGGCGGCGGCGTTCGACCTTAAGCCGGAGGACCCCTTTCAAAAGGTCAAAGCCATGCAGACCGCTTTCGACCCGTCCGTGTTAAAATTCTCCGATGAATATTACGACGTACTCGGTCTTGAAAGGGAGTAGACACACATGAAGATCGACTTTTCCGCCGTCCCCGAGCAACATATTCAAGGCTTCAAGGGCGGCGCGGGGGTTTTTGAGCCGCGGATGGTCACGGACGCGCACAACAAGATCATGACCGCCGTTCTCGCCCCCGGGGCGCATATCGGGATGCACACTCATGAGGGGAACAGCGAGGTCGTCTACATCCTGGAGGGCGAGGCCGTCATGGTCTGCGACGGGGAGCGGGAGCTTTTGCGCCCCGGCGACGCCAGCTATTGCCCCGAGGGGCACACCCACAGCCTGCGGAACGAGGGGGAGCGGCCCCTGCGGTTCTTCGCGGTGGTGCCGGAACACGGGGGGGTAAGCGCCCCCGTCGCCTCCGGCGACGCCTTCCCCTGCGGGGAAGGCAACCCTTTCGCCGCTTCGCGGCACCTCCCCTAAAGGGGAGGCAACCCTTCCGGCGCTTTGCGCCACCTCCCCTAAAGGGGAGGCTAAAACGGTTGCGGCTTCGCCGCGCTTTGAATGAATTGCGCCGGAGGCGCAAACCCTTTTAAAGCCCCTCCCTCCGGGAGGGATGCCCGAGCGAAGCGATGGGCAGGGTGGGGGCGTCCTGTCGGGACCGTTCCCGTCCCGCAACGCGGCACGGGCGGACACATGGGTCCGCCCCTACAGAGAATATGGAAGGTCATCCCATTCAAATGACATGGGGCGGTTATCGAAACGCGGGCCGCCAGGAGTGGCGGCCCCTACGGCGTAATTGGGGCAGATTTGTTTTATCGGAACCGTTCTGTCGTCCCACGTTCGCTTCCCCCCTGCCCCCCTCCTACGAGGAGGGGGCTCCGAGACGGAGGCGGGCACGAATTTCCGGAACCATTGCGACAACTTACCTTGTAGGGGCCGCCACTCCTGGCGGCCCGCACGCAGTAAGTCTCGTTTACCGGAAGCGTCCGTTACGCCCAACGGGCTCGAATACCCCGCCGCTGCGGCGGCACCCCTTTTTCCGAAAAAGGGGTCAAGGGGAATAAGGTTGCGGCTTCGCCGCGCTTGAATGAATTGCGCCTCTGGCGCAAACCTTTTTAAAATCCCCGCAAATTCACACAAAAGGAGCGATATCCATGTCTGACGTTCTCAACTACGACGAAAACTGCCTTTTCTGCAAGATCATCAAGGGGGTCATTCCCTCCGCCAAGGTCTATGAGGACGACCTGTGTTATGCCTTCCGGGACATCGCGCCCCAGGCGCCGACGCATATTCTGGTGGTGCCGAAGGTCCATATGCGGTCCGTGGCGGAGGTCAATAAGCATAACGAGGCCCTCATTGGGCACATCTTTACCGTCATCGCCCAAATCGCGGCGGAGGAGGGGCTGGAGGGCGGCTACCGGGTCATCTCCAACTGCGGCCCCGACGCATGCCAGTCCGTGCCGCATCTGCATTTCCACATCCTGGGCGGCGCCAAGCTGGGCGAGAGGATGGGCTGACCGCAAGCCGCTTGCAAGTCCCTGTCAAAGCTGTTACAATCATAAAACCTTAACCATTTCAGGAGGTACACTATGAGTAAAGGAAAATTCTACCTTTCCACCGCCATCGCCTACGCGTCGGGGAAGCCGCACATCGGGAACACCTATGAGATCGTGCTGGCCGACGCCATTTGCCGCTTCAAGCGAATGGAGGGGTACGACGTGTACTTCCAGACCGGCACCGACGAGCACGGGCAGAAGATTCAGGAGAAGGCCGAGGCCGCCGGCGTCACGCCGCAGGCGTTCGTGGACGGCACCGCCGGGGAGATCCGGCGCATTTGGGACCTCATGAACACCAGCTATGACCGGTTCGTGCGGACGACCGATCCGGAGCACGAGCGGAAGATCCAGGAGATTTTTGAAAAGATGCTGGCCTCCGGGGACATCTACAAGTCCAAGTACGAGGGCTGGTACTGTACGCCCTGCGAGTCTTTCTGGACCGAGAGCCAGCTTGTGGACCACAAGTGCCCCGACTGCGGCCGGGAGGTGAAGTGGGCCGAGGAGGAGGCGTACTTCTTCAGGCTTTCCAAGTACACCGAGCCGCTGAGAAAATATATCGAGGAGCACCCCGACTTCATCCAGCCCGAGGCCCGGAAAAACGAGATGATCAACAACTTCTTAAAGCCCGGCCTCCAGGACCTGTGCATCTCCCGCACCAGCTTCACCTGGGGCATCCCGGTGAAGTCCGACCCCCGCCACGTGGTGTACGTCTGGCTGGACGCGCTTTTCAACTACGCCACTTTCCCGGGGTATGAGCCGAATGGCGAGGACGGCGAGCGGTACAAGAAATTCTGGCCGGCGGACGTCCACCTCATCGGCAAGGACATTTTGCGGTTCCACACCCTCTACTGGCCGGCGTTTTTGATGTCCATCGGAGAGCCGCTGCCCAAGCAGGTCTTCGGCCACCCGTGGCTTTTGATGTCCGACGGGAAGATGTCCAAATCCAAGGGCAACGTCCTCTACGCCGACGACCTGGTGGACCTCTACGGCGTGGACGCGGTGCGCTACTACGTCCTCCACGAGATGCCCTTTGCCTCCGACGGCACCATGACCCACGAGCTGCTGATTGAGCGCATCAACTCGGACCTGGCCAACATCCTGGGGAACCTGGTCAACCGCACGGTGTCCATGCAAAATAAGTATTTTGACGGCATCGTGGGCGCCAACAACCATTTGGAGCCCGTGGACGCCGAGCTTATCGAGCTGGCGCTGGCCACCCCGGAAAGATGCCGGGAGAAGATGGATTCGCTCCACGTGGCGGACGCCATTGACGAGATCTTCACCCTCCTCAGGCGCGCCAACAAGTACGTGGACGAGACACAGCCCTGGGTCCTGGGCCGGTCCGAGGAGACGAAGCCGCGGCTGGCCACCGTGCTCTATAACCTCCTGGAGACGGTGCGCTTCGGCGCCACGCTCCTGCGCCCCTTCCTCCCGGACACCGCCGAGAAGATCTTCAAGCAACTGAACCTCCCCGTCTCCGACTGGGAGAGCCTGGGGACCTTCGGCGCCATCAGGGAGGGCCACAGGCTGGGCGCGGCGGAGATCCTCTTCGCCCGCATCGACCCGGCCAAGAAAGCCCAGGAGATCGAGGCGTTCTACGCCGCCAAGAACCCCGCTCCCGCGTCCGACCCGGTGCTCCCGGACGTGACCATCGACGACTTTGCCAAGTGCGACATGCGGGTGTGCAAGGTTTTGGGCTGTGAGAACGTGAAAAAGAGCGACAAGCTCCTGCGCTTCACGCTGGACGACGGCTCCGGAAGCCCGAGGCAGATTCTCTCCGGCATCGCCAAATTCTATAAGCCGGAGGAGCTGGTGGGCAAGACCGTCGCGGCCATTCTGAACCTCCCGCCCCGGAAGATGATGGGCCTGGAGTCCAATGGCATGCTCCTCTCCGCCGTCAAGGAGGAGAACGGCGCGGAAAATCTCCATCTGCTGATCCTGGACGACGGTATCCCCGCCGGTTCAAAACTCTGCTAAAGAAACCGCCGCCGTCCCGGAATTTTTTCCGGGACGGCGGAAAAAGGGCTTGACAACCGCGTCAAAATCCTCTATAATAGCTAAGCTTGAACAAAATACAACTCAACCGGCATGGAGAAGTCGCGTAGCCCGGTCGAGCGCGCACGATTGGAAATCGTGTAGGGGTCAAAAGCTCCTCGAGGGTTCGAATCCCTCCTTCTCCGCCACGTCATCGCTTAAAGTCGCGATGGCTCGAAAAGAGGCAGAAGCCAAAGGCTCCTGCCTCTTTTCTCACTCGCCGACTTCGCTCCATCTCCGGCCTAAGAGCCGCCCGCTGGGCGGCTTTTCTGTTCGTCTATTTCTTGCGAGGTGACATTATGTACATTCAATATACGCTCCCCCTCACCCTCAGCGACGGCGATTTCACCGAGGCCGGGGGCGTGAAGGCGTCCAGGCTTCTGCACGCCTTTCAGGAGATCGCCAAGGCCCACGCTACGGCGGGGGGGCTGGGGTTTGACGTGCTCATCGCCCAAAACCTCATCTGGGTCATCACCAAATCCCGCTTTCGCGTGCTGGACCGGCTGCGTCCCGGCGTGCCCTATACGCTTCTGAGCTTCCCCCGCCGCACCGGGTCGCTCATCTACGACCGGGACTTCCACGTCCTCTCCCCCGAGGGCGCGGAGCTGGTCACCGGCACCAGCCAGTGGTGCATCGTCAACGCCCGGACCCGCCACGTGGAGCAGACGAACCTGGATTTTAAGGGCGTCTACAACCCAGACCCCGCCATGCCCGAGGGCATTCCCCGCATCCGTCCCCGGGACCTGGAGCTTGCCGGCACGCACACCGTCGTCCCCGCCGACCTCGACGAGAACGACCACACCAACAACTGCCGCTACGCCGACATGGCCCTGGAGGTCCTGGGCATCGAGTCCGTCCGGGAGCTCACCCTGAACTTCGCCTCCGAGACGCGCCTGGGCGACACCATCGACCTCTACCGCGCCCCCGGCGACATCGCCGCCGCCAAGCTGGGCGACGCACTGGTGTTCGCGGCAAAAGCAGAAGAGCTGGCTTGAAAGGCCGCTTTGTGCGGCCTTTCAATGCCAAGGGGAAACGTGCGGAAAGCCCCGCTCAAATTCTGCGGAATTTGAGCGGGGCTTTTCTGCTGTTTTGCTCCGCGCACGGCCCCGATGGGGCCGCACTGCGACTCGCTAAGAGCCGCCCTCCGGGCGGTTGCTCGCTTGCATGGCGCCTGCGGGCGCTCAACTCCGTAAAACAAAAGGGTTTTTTCCGACGTACATGCCGCCGGAAAAAATGCTCGATGAGGGGGATCCCTCAGTCACGGCCTGCGGCCGTGCCGGCTCGTCTCCGGCCTAAGAGCCGCCCCTGCGGGGCGGTTGGCCTCCGACACGCGCCTGCGGGCGCAGCCCCAGGGGGGAGCTTAATAACCTCCCCCCTGGGGGAGGTGGCGAGCGCAGCGAGGCGGAAGGGTCGCCTCCCCCTTGGGGGAGGCGGCGCGAAGCGCCGGAAGGGTTTCCCCTACGTCTCCTCCCACGACAGCCTAATCTCCAGCTCTCCGTCCTCCACGGCGGCGGTGAGGGCCGCGCCGAGGCGTTGGGAGAGGGTTTTGGCGATGGACAGACCCAGGCCCGTGGTGCGGCGGGCGGGATCGACGGTGTAGAAGCGGTCGAAGAGGCGGGCGGCGTCGGTTTTCGTGAGGGACGGGGCGGGGTTGCGGAAGGTGAAGGTCCCGGCGGCGGTGAGGGTCACGCGAAGCTCCCCCTCCCCGTGGAGGGCGGCGTTGGAGACGATGTTGTCCAGCACCCGGGAGAGGGCGGCGGCGTCCAGCTCCCGCGTAACGGGGGCCTCCGGGAGGTCGGCGCGGACGGTCATGCCCCGGTCCCGCAGGCGCGTGTACGCCCCTGCCAGGGACTCCTCCAGCTCGGCGCGCAGATCGACGCGGGTCCTCACCTCCGGCGTCCCGGACAGGAGCACCGTGGAGCGCAAAAGCTCCTCCGTCAGCTCCGACATGGCCTTTGAGCGGGACAGGATCTGGTTCACGTACCCCCTCTGCTCCCCCGTCAGCGCCCCGCGCTCCAGCAGCTGGGCGTAGCCGGAGATGGCGGTCAGGGGCGTTCTCAGGTCGTGAGAGACGTTGGCGATGGCCTCCATGAGCTCCCGGTCGCCCAGCTCGTACCGGTGCCGGAGGGCGCGGAGGGTCCGCAGCTCCCGGTTGAGCGCCGAGGCCAGGGCCCGGAGGTGCCGGTCCCTGGTGGGGACGGCGATGGGCGTGTTGGTGTCGCCGGTGAGCTTCTCCGTCAGCTGGGCGGCGATGGCGTCCGCCGAACGCGCCGCGAGGCGGTCCCTCCAAAAAAGGCCCGCCGCGAGGATGAAGAGGATTCCGCACAGGATCCAGGGCAGCATCATTTCAAGTCCTTTCGCCGGAAAATGAGGAACCCCAGGGCGCTGGTGGCGGCAATCCACGCCGCCGCGCCGAGGGCGAGGGCGGCGGGAGAATCGGGATCAACCCGGGAGAAGCCGGCGATCTGGCCGCCGGGGAGAAGGCTCTCCAGCGCGTTCAGGGCGTCCCGGACAGGGCCCCTGGGCAGATAGTTGGGATTGGGGACCGTGACCTCCACGGCGGGGCCGCCGACGTCGGCGCCGGGGGTGAGTGTGGTCCATCCCTCCGGCTGGGCCAGGGGCCGGTCCACCAGGCTCCCCGTTATGAGGAGCGCCAGGGTCAGGAAGATCCCGGCGATGGCGGACGCGGCGCGGTTTTGGATGTTGAGCCCCAAAAGCGTAAAGAGCGAGGCGAAGGCCGCAGCGGACAGGGTAAGACCCGCCATGCGCCCGATGGCCGCGCCCCAGCTCACGGACAAGCGCCCGCTGGTCAGGAGGACCGTCAGCGTGCCGGGGAGGAACACCGCCAGGCACAAAAGCGCGGCGGTCAGCACCGAGAGCAGGAGGGACGCCAGGTACACGTCCCGCCGCCGGTGGCCCACGGTGATCTTGCTCCGGACGCCCCCGTCCTGGACCTCCGCCCCCAGGTTCCAGAGGCACACCACCGGGGACAGGACCACGGCCAATTTGGGCAGGGAGAAAAACCGCTCGTCCATGTACCCATCCTTGATCAGCGCCGCCTGGAGCGCCGGCTCCGCGCTCCCCGGCCCCCGCCAGGACCAGCCCAGATAACCGGCGGCAATGAGGGCCAGCGCCGCGCAGGCCGTCCACAGGAGGACGGAACGCCCCAGCCGCGACAGGCCCGCCGCGAGCAGCTCCCGCAGGGTTCTTGCCCCTTGAGGTTCCTTTTGACAAGTCATCATCTCAGATCCTTTCGCCGGAAGATGAGCAGTCCCGTCGCCGTGGTCAGCACGAAAAAGAGGGCGTCGTAGGCCGCGAGGCGGCCCACGTTCTCCTCCCCGGAATGGCAGTACCGGAGGACCTGGTCGGCGGGGTCCATGTCAACGAGGAGGGTGAGGGCGTCCCGGACCGGTCCCTCCGGGATGTACCGGGGGTTGGACACGGTGACAAAGAGCGTCTCGCCGTCCTCGGTGTGCTGGACGCCGGGATAGGTGGGTGCCTCCTCCAGCCGGCCCCGGAGGATATTCCCGCCCAGCGCCAACGCCGCCGTGAGGGCAATGGCCACGATGGCGGTGGCGGCGCGGCTTTGGATGTTGAGGCCCAGAAGGGTGAAAAGGGAGGTGAAGGCCGCGGACGCGGCGATCATCCCCGCCATACTGAGCAGCGCTTTTGTCCAGCCCATGCCGAAGCCGCCGGCGGTCAGGAGCATCACGGGGATGCCGGGGAGGAACGCCGCGAGGCACAAAAGCGCGCAGACGAGGACGGTGAGCAGGAGGGCCGTCAGGTACACGTCCCGGCGCTTGCGGCCCACAATGAGCTTGTTGCGCTGTGCCCCGTCCTGGTACTCGGCCCCCAGCTCCCAGGAGCACAGGGCCGAGGAGAACAGCACCCCCATGGCGGGGACGGTGAAGAAGTTGGAGTCCATGTATGCCGCCCGCAGGGAGAGGGTCACCGCCTTCACCTCGTCGTTCAGGACGGGATCGTTCCGCAGGGTGGCGTGCCAGGTCCAGGCGACATTCCCCGCGGACGCCAGAGCCAGAAGCCCGCAGACGATCCACAAAAGCCTTAAGCGCCGCAGGCGGTAGAGGCCCGCCGAAAGAAGCTCAGTCATGTCATTTCAGATCCTTTCTGCGGAAGATGAGCACCCCGGCCACCGACGTCAGGACGAAGAAGAGAACATCACAGGACATGAGGCGCGGGGGGTCCGGCGCGGCGCTGTCGCGAGTGTACCGGTCCAGTTGTCCGCCGGGGTTCAGGTCGGAGAGGAAGGTGAGGACGTCCTTCAGGGGCCCCTCGGGGATGTAGCGGGGGTTAGGTCTGGGCGTGGGGACAAGCTCGCCGTCCGCCGTCACCTCATAGGTGTTGAAGAAGGGCTTCTGGTCCAGCCTGTCCGCCAGCACCTCCCCGCCCAGCACCAGCGCCAGGGTGAGGCCGATGGTCACGATCGCCGCGGCGGCGCGGTGGGGGATGAGGACGCCCAGGAGGGTGAAGAGGGAGGCGAAGGCCGCGGATATGGCGATCATCCCCGCTATGCGCAGCAGGGCCCGCTCCCAGCCCATGGTGAAGTCCCCCACGGTCAGCAGGAGCACCAGCGACCCCGGCAGGAACACCGCCAGACACAGCGCCGCGCAGGTGAGGACGGTGAGGAGAAGAGAAGCCAGGTACACGTTCCGGCGCTTTCGGCCCACGATGAGCTTGTTGCGCAGGGCGCCGTCCTGGTACTCCGCGCCCAGCTCCCAGGCGCACAGGGCGGAGGACAGCAGGACCGCCCAGGCGGCGGTGGTGAAGAGGGTGTCCTC
Organism: uncultured Oscillospiraceae bacterium; assembly: GCA_947632175.1. Classification (GTDB taxonomy): domain Bacteria; phylum Bacillota; class Clostridia; order Oscillospirales; family Oscillospiraceae; genus RUG626. The sequence continues at coordinate 305,339 of CANROC010000001.1, forward strand.
CATGTACCCGTTTTCCAGCTCCACCTCCCGCACGGTCTCCGCCGGGCCGAACCGCAGGCTGGAAAACCACGTCCAGGAGAGCCGCCCCGCCGTAAAGAGAGCCAGCGCCAGCAGGACCAGCCAGAAAGCTGTGGAGTGCCGCAGGCGGTAAAGGCCGGCGCGAAGAAGCTCGGTCATGTCATCTCAGCTCCTTTCTACGGAAAAGGAGGAGGCCGGCGGTGGAGGTCAGGACGAGGAAAAGCACATCACAGGCCATGAGGCGGCCCATGCGCTCCGTCTTCGTCTGGGCAAAGAGGACCACCTGCCCGCCGGGGTCGAAGTCGGCAAGGAAGGTGAGGACGTCCCGGACCGGTCCCTCCGGGATGTACCGGGGGTTGGCGATGGAGGAGGGGACGATCTCGCCGTTGACGGTCATCTCGTAGCTCACGTACTCCGGCTTCTCCGCGAGCCTGTCCGTCAGCACGGCCCCGCCCAGCAAAAGGGCCAGGGTGAGGCCGATGGTCACGATCGCCGCGGCGGCGCGATGGGGAATGAGAAAGCTCAAGAGCGTGAAGAGGGAGGCAAAGGCCGCGCCCGCCAATAAAAGGCCCGCCATCAGCGCCAGCGCCCGCCCCCAGCCCATATAAAAGCTGCCGGTGGTGCATAGAAGGGCGGCGATGCCGGGGAGGTAGACCGCGAGGCACAGGATGAACACCGTCAGGACCGTGAGCGTGAGAGAGGCCAGATACACGTCCCGCCTTTTGCGGCCCACGGCCAGCTTGTTGCGCAGCGCCCCGTCCTGGTACTCCGCCCCCAGCTCCCAGGCGCAGACGGCGGAGGAGAGGAGCACCGCCCCGGCGGCGAAGGAAAAAACGACCTGGTCAAAATCGGAGAGGGGTAAGCTCGCCGTGAGGTTGTTATCCGCCACGGGCGGCGGGGTGCGATGGAGATCGTGCCACTCCCACAGGATGAGTATAGCGAGGACCGCCCCCAGGGCCAGGCAGGTCAGCCACAAAAACTTCGACCGGCGCAGACGGTAGAGGCCGGCCGCAAGAAGCTCGGTCATGTCATCTCAGCTCCTTTCTGCGGAAGAGGTGGAGCCCCGCGGCGGTGGTCAGTGTGAAAAAGAGCGCGTCGCAGGCCATGAGACGCTCGGGCTCGAAGGCGGAAAAGGTGGCGTAATCCACCGCCTGGTTGCCCGGGTTAAGGTCCACGAGGAGCCGGACCGCGTCCCACCCCGGCCCCTCCGGGTTTTTGGGGACGTGCGCCACGACCGTCTCCCCGTCCTCCGTGACGACGGAACGGATCTCATCCCCATGGACCCAACGGTCGAGCCCGGACCCGCCCACAATCAGCGCCAGGGACAGCAGGAGCGAGAGGATGATGGAGGCGGCGCGGTTGGGGATGAACATCCCGAGAAGCGTGAGGAATGAGGCCATGGCGGCCGAGGTCAGGTACATCCCGGCGGCGTAGACCAGGAGGTCCTTCAGGCTGTTGGTGATGCTCCCGCAGACGGCGTACTCCAGCACCAGCCCCGGCAGGAACCCCGCCAACGCCGCGGCGGCGCAGGTGAAGACGCTCAGGAGGAGGTTGCACAGGTACACCTTCCGGCGGCTGTGGCCCGCGATCAACATGCGCCGGAGGCTCCCGTCCTGGTGCTCCCGGCCCATGGCGGCGGCGCAGACCACGGGGGCGACATAGAAGGAGTTGAGCAGGAAACGGAAAAGCTCACGATCCATGGATGTCCGGAGGTTCTCCAGCTTCATGGCGTTGGTCGCCGGGTAATCCGGCCATCTCATGGTCGCGGCCATGGCGCACAGGGTATAGAGGGCCAGGCCGGCACAGCCCAGCCAGAAAAGGGGCGAGCGCCGCAGGCGGTAAAAACCGGCGTGGAGGAGCTCAGTCATGGCGCTCGCCTCCCAGAAGGTCGATGTAGTAGCTCTCCAGCGTCTCGTTCTTCTCCGAGACGGTGAGGAGGTCGCAGCCGGCGGCGCGGAGGGTGAGGGTGAGGTCGGTGACGGACGTATCGCCGTAGACGTCGGCCTCGCGGTCTGAAAGGACGGTGTAGGCAAGGCCCAGGCCGTCCAGGGCGGCGGCCATTTTGGCGGTGTCGGTGACCGTCACATGAAGGCGGCGGCGCAGGGAGGACTCCAGGGACTTGGCGTCGATCTCGCGGATGAGCCGCCCGCCCTCCAGAAAGCCGTAGTGGGTGGCGATCCTGGCAAGCTCGTCCAGGATGTGGCTGGAGACGAGGACGGTGACGCCGTTTTCCCGGTTCAGCTTCAAGATGAGCTCCCGGATCTCCACGATGCCCTCCGGGTCCAGGCCGTTGGCCGGCTCATCTAAAATGAGGAAGTCCGGGTCCCCCGCCAGGGCCATGGCGATGCCCAGGCGCTGTTTCATGCCCAGGGAGAAGCTGCGGGCGCGCTTTTTCCCGGTGTTTTCCAGGCCCACCAGCTTCAAAAGCTCCGGGACGCGGTCCTGGTCCGGCAGGCCGAGCACAAGGAACTGGTGCTTTAAGTTGTCTGCGGCGGACATGTCGCCGTAAAAGGCCGGGGATTCCACCACCGCCCCCACACGGCGGCGGGCGCGGGTAAGGTCCCTCCCCGTCTGGCCGTAAAGCTCCAACTCCCCGCCGTCGGGCAGCTGGAGGCCGCAGATGAGGCGGATGAGAGTGGTTTTCCCCGCGCCGTTGCGGCCCACCAGGCCGTAGATGGAGCCCTTGGGGACGGTGATGTCGAGGCCGCTCAGAACCTTGGCCCGCCCGTAGCTCTTGGTGAGATTGCGGGCCAAAAATACGTTTTCCATGGCTGTCGCCCTCCTTTTGTCGATGGGACCAGTATACCGCAAACCGGTTCAGAAACCGGTTAAGGGGCCGGTTAAGGTTCAGTTAAGGTTCCGTTAAGATGAAACCTACTCCCCAAACAGCACTGATGGGGTCCTCCAGCCCCAGGTCCCGGAGCTTGCGGCGCAGGTTGCTCATGTGGACCTTCAGGGAGTCCTCGGTGCAGTCCGGCGTGTCGGCGGCGATCTCGTCGAGAAGCCGGGAACGGGTCAGCACCCGGCCGGGGTTGAGCATCAGGAGCTTCAAAATGGCGTACTCGGTGCGGGTAAGGCGCGTCTCCGCCGCGCCGGACCGGGCGATACGCGTCTCCAGGTCCAGCTCCAGCGCCCCGTGGCGCAAGAGCGCCGGCGCAGGGCCGTCGGGCCGCAGGCGGGCCTCAATCCGGGCCGTGAGCTCCCGGAGATCAAAGGGCTTGGTGACGTAGTCCGCCGCGCCCAGCTTCAAAAGCGCCACCTTGTCCTCCACCTGCGCCCGGGCGCTGACCACGATGACCGGGATCCCGGTAAGGCGCCCCAGCACCTCCTCCCCGGAAAGGCCGGGCAGCATCAGATCCAGCAGCACAAGGTCGGGCCGCGCCTCCCGCAGGGCCAGCACCGCCTCCGTCCCGGAGTACGCCTGCCGCACCCCATACCCCTCCCGCCCCAGCGCGTCCTTCAGAAGCGCCCCGATGGCGGGGTCGTCCTCCACGATGAGAATGGTCTTCATTTCAATCACCCGGTTGTTATTATACCGCAATGTGGGGGCGGGTGTCCAATTAAGAAAGAGTTAAGGGAAAAAACGGGACGGCGTTAATGGGGCGTGCGGTTTGGCGGGACCGGTCTATGGACCAACGCTCGCTTCCCCCCTGCCCCCCTCCTACGAGGAGGGGGCTTTTAAAAGGTTTGCGCCGCTTTGCGGCGCAATTTTTTATAAAAGCGGCGCGAAGCGCCGCAACCTTATTCCCCATAACCCCTTTTTCGGAAAAAGGGGTGGCCCCGCAGGGCCGGGGTATTCGAGCCCGTGGAGCGTAATGGACGCTTCCGAGAAACCGGATGTGCTGCGTGCGGGCCGCCAAGACTGCGCCCGCAGGCGCGCATCACAGCGCAACCGCCGCGCAGCGGCGGCTCTTAGCGCGGAGATGTGGCGGCCCCTACAGTGTGCGTTGTCGGAACGGTTCCGATAAATCGAATCCGCCCCAATTACACCGTAGGGGTCGCCGTCCCCGGCGACCCGCGTTGCGATGATTTTCAATGTTGGTTGAATGGGATAACCTCCCACATCCCCCGTAGGGGCGGACCCATGTGTCCGCCCGTGCCACGTGGCGGGACGGGAACAGTACGGCGGTGTACGAAACGTGTCAATAGACGATAGGCGGGTCGCCGGGGACGGCGACCCCTACATATTTTTGCTTACGAATACTAAATAATACTTGACAAATCACTTAATTTATGGTATAATACGCATATCTGAAGAAAGCGGACAAAACTCTCTGTCGAGCCATTTTTTCCGGCGGCATGTACGTCGGAAAAAATTCCTTTTGTCAAATCGAGTGTGCGAGCGCAGCGAGTGCGCGAGATTTGACAGCAGAAGCTCCCTTCCTGAATTCCGCAGAATTCAGGAAAGGAGCTTCGCACGTTCCTTTTGGCATTTAGAGCCCGTAAAGCGGGCTCTAAAGCCAGTTATATCGCGTTATTCGCTTTCAGCAGTCCGCTGAGGTCGAGCTCGGGCTCGGCGGGGGCGTCGTCCTCGGGGGGGACGTCGGCGGGCTTGGGGGGCTCGACGGGGGCGTTGGCGCCGCGGTACATCGCAAGGCCCGCGCCGGCGGGGATGAGCTTGCCGATGATGACGTTCTCCTTGAGGCCCAGGAGCCGGTCCACCTTGCCCTTGGAGGCGGCCTCGGTGAGGACCTTGGTGGTCTCCTGGAAGGAGGCGGCGGACATCCAGCTGTCGGTGGCCAGGGACGCCTTGGTGATGCCCATGAGGAGCTGCTCGTAGGTGGGGTCCTGGACCTCCTCGCCGGCGGCCCGGCGCTCCCGGAGCTTATCCATGGCCTCGCGGACGTCCAGGATATCCACCATGGAGCCGCTCAAGAGGTCGGTGTCGCCGGGGTCCTCCACGCGGACCTTGCGGAGCATCTGGCGGACGATGATCTCGATGTGCTTGTCGGACACGTCCACGCCCTGCTGGCGGTAGACCTTCTGGACCTCGTCGATGAGGTACTTCTGGGTGGCGTCGCGGCCCAGAATGGCCATGATGTCGTGGGGGTTGAGGGCGCCGGAGGTGAGCATGTCGCCCTTTTTCACGGTGTCCCCGTCCTTGACGCGGATGCCGGAGGAGTGGGCCACGGAGTAGACCCGCGTGTCCCCGTCCTCGGGGTTGGTGACGGTGATCTGGATGAGGGCGCCCTTGTGGGTCTCCTCGGTGGAGACGACGCCGTCGATCTCGGAGAGGGTGGCCATTTTCTTGGGCTTGCGGGCCTCGAAGAGCTCCTCCACGCGGGGAAGGCCCTGGGTGATCTCGACGCCCGTCTCACCGCCGGCCACGCCGCCGGTGTGGAAGGTACGCATCGTGAGTTGCGTGCCGGGCTCGCCGATGGCCTGGGCGGCGATGACGCCCACGGTCTCGCCCTCGTTGACGGTCTCGCCGGTGGCCAGGTTCAGGCCGTAGCAGTGGGCGCAGACGCCGCTCTTGGCCTCGCAGGTGAGGACGGAGCGGACCTTGGCGGAGTGGAAGCCGTGGGCCTCCAGCACCTTGGCGTCCTCCTTGGTCATCATGTGATCCCGGTCGAAGAGGACCTCGCCGGTCTCGGCGTCCACGATGTCCTCCGCCAGGTACCGGCCATGGATGGACTCGGCGAAGGTCTGGACGACCTGGCCGTTCTCCACCTTCTCGGCAACGGTGATGCCCTCGTGGGTGCCGCAGTCGTGCTCGCGGATGATCACGTCCTGGCTGACGTCCACCATGCGGCGGGTGAGGTAGCCGGAGTCCGCGGTACGCAGGGCGGTGTCGGCCAGGCCCTTGCGGGCGCCGCGGCTGGAGATGAAGTACTCAAGGACCGTCAGGCCCTCGCGGTAGTTGGCCTTGATGGGGATCTCGATGGTCTTACCGGCGGTGTTGGCGATGAGGCCGCGCATACCGGCCAGCTG
>CANROC010000002.1 GCA_947632175.1 uncultured Oscillospiraceae bacterium
AAAAAGGTTTGCGCCGCTTTGCGGCGCAATTTTTTGATTATCCGCGCGGCGGGGACGGAGGAACGAAGAACGGGCGGACACATGGGTCCGCCCCTACATTTTCCAAAATTCCTTCCATCAACACCGTACGGGCCGCCGCCCACGGCGGCCCAGGTTGCAGGGCTTGGATTGCCCCCAATGAACGCCGTAGGGGTCGCCGTCCTCGGCGACCCGCGTTCCGGTGACCTCCCATGTCGGTTGAATGGGATAACATTCCATATCCCCCGTAGGGGCGGACCCATGTGTCCGCCCGTGCAACGTGGCGGGACGGGAATGGTTCCGATAAAACGGAAAATGGTGGCTATCGGAGGGGCGGGTCGCCGGGGACGGCGACCCCTACGGCGGATATTGCAGGCCGGTGGTGCGGCGGCGGGGGCGGGTGGGTGGGAAATATAAGAATGCGGCGAAGCCGCAAACCTTTCCCCGCCGCCGCGAGATAAACGCCCCCACCCTGCCAGTCGCTGCGCTCGGGCACCCCTCCCGGAGGGAGGGGCTTTGGCGGGTGCGTTCATCGGGACCGCCCTGTCATCCCACGCTCGCTGCCCCCCTGCCCCCCTCCTACGAGGAGGGGGCAAAAAAGGTTGCGCCGCTTTGCGGCGCAATTTTTTTGATTTGCCCGCGCGGCGGGGACGGGGGACGGGCGGACACATGGGTCCGCCCCTACAGTTTCCAAATTACATTCAAACAACGCCGTACGGGCCGCCGCCCAGGTTGGCCCACGTTGCATGGTTTGGATTGCTTCCGATGAACGCCGTAGGGGTCGCCGTCCTCGGCGACCCGCGTTCCGATGATTTCCGGCGTTGGTTGAATGGGATAACCTCCCATATTCCCCGTAGGGGCGGACCCATGTGTCCGCCCGTGCAACGTGGCGGGACGGGAACGGTTCCGACAAAGCGGAAAATGGTGGCTATCGGAGGGGCGGGTCGCCGAGGACGGCGACCCCTACGGCGGATATTGCAGGCCGGTGGCACGGCGGCGGGGGCGGGTGGGTGGGAAATATAAGAATGCGGCGAAGCCGCAAACCTTTTTACCGCCGCCGCGAGATAGGCGCCCCCACGCTGAACGGCACTGCGCTCGGGCACCCCTCCCGGAGGGAGGGGCTTTGGCGGGTGCGTTCATCGGAACCGCCCTGTCATCCCACGCTCGCTGCCCCCCTGCCCCCCTCCTACGAGGAGGGGGCAAAAAAGGTTTGCGCCGCTTTGCGGCGCATTCTTAGATTATCCGCGCGGCGGGGACGGGGGAACGGGCGGGTTTGGAACCCGCCCCTACAGTTAAAATGCGTTCAATCAACGACGTACGGGTCGCATCTCCGCGCTAAGAGCCGCCGCTGCGCGGAGATGCGGCCCGTACGGTGGGGTTCGGGGCGGGTCAATAGACGTGGGGCGGGTCGCCGGGGACGGCGAACCCTACGGCGGATATTGCGGGCCGGTGGCGCGGCGGCGGGGGCGGGCGGGTGGGGAATATAAGAATGCGGCGAAGCCGCAAACCTTTTTACCGCCGCCGCGAGATAGACGCCCCCACCCTGCCCATCGCTTCGCTCGGGCACCCCTCCCGGAGGGAGGGGCTTTGGCGCGGCGGGGGACCCTTCCGGCGCTGCGCGCCACCTCCACCAGGGGGGGAGGTTATTGGTGCGAGGTGGAACTCACGTTGTGCTATTTTTGCTAAATAATACTTGACAAATAATTAATTTTGTGGTATAATACGGGGAGCGGTCAAGTCAGGAGGCGGAGGATGAGGCCGATGGTCTGGAGGGTGGCGTTGGGGGCGAGGGTGGCGTTCCAGGGGGCGTTGGTGAGGGTGAGGGTGCGGCCGGAGGCGGTGGCGGCGGCGTTCCAGACGTTGTCGATGGCGAAAGGGGCGTCCAGGACAATCTGGGCCTGCCAGGACTCCACGGGCGCGCCGGTGGTGTTCGTGACGGTGACGGCGTACTGGCGGTAGGCGCCGTCGGCGGAGGTCCACTCGTTCACCAGGGTAAGGTCAGCGGTCAGCCATGGAACATTCTCGGCGGTTTCCGAGGGAGGCGTAGTCGGCGGGGCCACGGCCGGGGGATCTGACGGCTCCGGTTGAGCCGCGGGAGATGTGTCCGACGGCTCCGGCGGGGTCGTGGACGGGGGCTCGGGCGGGGTCGAGGGATCGGATAAGGCCGGGGCGGTGCCGGAGAGGGTACGGAGGAGCCATTTTCCGGCGGTGGTGAGGTCGGATTCGGTAAGGCCGCTGGTTTTGGCGCAGGAGCTGCGGATGGCGGCGGAATCCTCGGCCTTGTTGGAGAGGCTCCACATGAGGTAGCTGACGCCGCGCTCGTTCAGGGCCGCCGTCCAGCGGTCGGCCTCGGCCTCGTCGAGGCCGCCGTTGCCGCTGGCGTCGGTGATGCCGAACTCGCTGACGAAGATGGGAAGGCCCGCGTCCAGGGCGGCGAGCATGGTGTTCCGCAGGTCCGCCCGGTGGGTCCCGGCGTAAAAGTGGAGGGTGTACATGATGTTGTCAAATTCGGACAGGGGCGCCCTGACGGCCTCGTCCACACGCTGGGACCAGTTGGGGGTGCCCACCAGGATGACGCAGTCCGGGTCGTTCTGGCGGATGACGGGGATGACCTCCCGGGCGTAGGCGGCGATGTCCTGCCAGGTCGTACCGCCGTTGGGCTCGTTGCAGATCTCGTAGAGGACGTGGGTCTTTTGGGCCAAAAGGGCGGAAATCTCCCGGAAAAAGGCGACGGCCTCGGCCTTGTGGGCGTTGGGGTTGCCGTCGGAGAGGATGTGCCAGTCCACGATGACGTAGAGGCCCGCCCGCTCGGCGTAGTCCACGCCGTCCAGGACCAGCTTTTTCAGGGCCGCCCGGTCGCCGCCCGTACACCAGCCGCCGTACTCGGCGGTGTAGAGGGCCAGGCGCACGGCGTTGACGCCCCAGCTTTGCGCCATCTCGGCGAAAAGCGCCTCGTTGACGAACTGCGGGAACCAGGCAAGGCCGTGGGTGCTGACGCCCCGCAGCTGAACGGGCTCGCCGGCGGCGTTCACGAGCCGCGTGCCGCGCACCGCCAGGGGGCTCAGGCTCCCGCTCCCCTGCTGGGGACGCGCAGATGGGGCGGTGGGCTCAGAGGGAGGCTGGGTGGGCGGTTTGGTGGGCTCCGTGGGGGGCTCCGTGGGGGGCTCCGTGGACGGATCCGTAGTAGGTTCGGTGACAGGCCCGGTGGACGGATCCGTCACGGGTTCCGTGGGCGGCTCGGTGACGGGCTGTGAGGGGGGCTCTGTGACGGGCTCCGTGACGGGTTTCGTGGGAGGCTCCGCGACGGGCCGGGTGGACGGTTCGCCGGAAGGCTCCGTCGCCGGCTGGGTGGGCGGGAGCGTGGGGGCGTCTTGGGTGTCCCGGTCCTTCGGGAGGACCAGGAGGAGCAGGGCCAAAAGGAAGAGGGCCGCGGCTATGGCGGCCACGGCTCCACGGTTCATCCGTTCTCCTTTCCGGTGAGGTGCTCGATGTCCAGGCGCAGGACGGTCATGGCGGCGTACTCGTCGTCGATGGCCTTTTGGCGGTGCTCGTCCGTGTCATGGGGATTATACTTCCGGGCCAGGGCCTCCGCGGCGCGGCGGCGCTGGGGGTCGTCGGTGACCTCACGGATCCGGCCGAAAGCGATGACGCTGGCGTAGTGGGTGGTGTAGTTGTCCGGGTCCACGTCGTCCCGGACCACCGCGCAGAAGGAGCAGCGGGGCTCCCGGCGGGCGGCCTCAAGCCTGTGGCCGGTCCTCGCGCCGTGGAACCAGAGGGAATCGCCGTCATAGGCGAAGCTCACCGGCACGGCGTAGGGGTAGCCGTCGTCCCCGGAAAGGGCCAGGACGCCGGAGGAGGCGGTTTTCAAAATCTCCCGGCATTTGTCCCCGTCCATCTGCCGCGCCTTCCGGCGCATGGGGCGAAAGGCCGGTGTCCGGGCGTTCAAGAACCGGTCCGCTGCCAGGACGGTCTCCCGGTCGGACGGATGGGTGAGGACGGTGAGGGCGTCGGGTAGGGGCAGCCACTGGCAGGACGTCACCTCCTCCGGCTGGGAGACGGTGTCCGTCGTGTCGCTCTCGGCCAGGAAGAAGACGACCTCCTTGAGGCACCCCTCGTAGGGGCTGTATTCGATGGTATGGCGAAAGCCGTCGAGGAAGCGGACGGTGAGGGCGGTCTCCTCCCGGATCTCCCGGGCCGCCGTCTCGCGCTCCGTCTCGGCTCCCTCCACGTGGCCCTTGCAGATGGAGGTGTGGCCCTTGACCATGTGCTCCACGAGGTAGAGGCGCGCGCCATTTCGCACCGTGAAGACCACGGCGCCGCAGCTTTTTTCACGGATCATGGGGCAAACCTCCTTAAAATTTCGACGCAGGCCGTAAGGCCGGCCTCGTCCTCCTTGTCGAAGGCGGCGTAGTCGGCGCTGTCCATGTCGAGGACGCCCCAAATGGAGCCGTTTTCGCCCCGGAGGGGGATGACGATCTCGGAATGGGAGGCGCAGTCACAGGCGATGTGGCCCTCAAAGCAGGACACATCCTCCACCACCTGGGGCCTCCCCTCCCGCCACGCAGCGCCGCAGACACCGGCGCCGTAGGGGATGCGGGTCACCGCCGGACGGCCCTGGAAGGGGCCAAGAATGAGCTCCTCCCCCGCCGCCAGGTAAAAGCCGGCCCAATTGGCCCGGGGAAAGGCGAGCTTCAGCACGGCGGAGGCGTTGGCCAGCGCCGCCGTGCGGTCGCTCTCCCCGCCGGCGTAGAGCGCGAGCTGGTCTTCAAGGAACTTGTAGAAGTCCCGCTTGTCGGCGGGGTATGAGACGTCGATATACATGGTTTCCTCCGAGGTTGTCAGTTGATCTCTGTGTGAAGAGCGGCGATGAGGGCCTGGCAGTTCTCCTCTAAGACGCTCCAGAACCCGCCGGTCCTGACGAGGGTGATGCCGTTGACGCGGAAATTGAACGTGTCGCCGTCGTATCGGCCGCTGATCTTGACCTCCACGGTCATGGCATCGTTGAGGCCGATGGCGATGTCGTTGGTGTCCCGGAAAGATTCGTTGAAGTCGCGGATCTCCTTCGAGGTCCACTTGTCCTGGTCGCGGATCTCCACGGAGACATTCTCCAACATCCCAGAGTCATAGGACGCGTACTCGTCTCTGAGGCCGTCCAGGACCCCTTGAAGCTCGGCCGCCATCTCCTCCCTGGCCGACCGGACGGAGATGTTTTTCTCATCGGCACGGGCCCGGACCACCGCCTCGGGCAGGCACTCGACTACCGATTTGGCGTCCATGGCGAGCGCGGCCCCGACGTACTGCTCCAGTACGTCCTCGGATTCGGTGAAGCCCTCCGTCTCCTCGGCCCGGGAGCCGCCGTCCCGGCTGAGCAGGACGAACACGAGGGCGACCGAGGCGACGAGAATGGCCGCCACCAGGACGATGAGGGTGATGAGAAGGCCGGTATTCTTTTTGGGCGGCTTGGCGGGCTTCGGCGGCTTGCCGGCGGCGGAGCCGCAGACGGGGCAGAAGGCGGCGCCGTCGGGAAGCTTCGCGCCGCAGGTTTGACAGAACATGGCATTTTCTCCTTTTGCCTTTTAAAAATGGCGCGTGGCAGTGCCGCGCGCCATGGGGGGATATGGGGATGTGGGGGTCAGTCTACGTTGGCGTAGAGGGCGGAATAGAGGCTGGAGTATCTGGAATAGGCGTTCAGGACGCCGTAGTTCAGGTTGTTCACGTCCCAAATGTACCAGCTGCCGCCGATCTTGATGAGCCAGATGCCGTCCATCTTGAAGTTGAAGGAGTCGCCGTCGTACTTGCCGGTGACCTTGATCCGGACCTCCTTGACCTCCTTGGCGTTGAGCTTCAGGTCATACCATTCCTCAAAATTCTCGTTGAGCTCCCGGACCTGCTTCTTGGAGTAGTCGCTGGTCTCCTTGCTGACCTCCACCTTCAGGCTCTTGACCTCGTCGAAGTCGATATCATCGTAATAATCGTCCTGGTCGTCCATCTGATCGTTGATGTAGTCGATGATCTCCTCCTTGGCCTCGCGATTGCTCAGGTCCTCGTTCTTGGCGTAGAGCTTGACGAACACATCGGGATAGGCGTTCATCACGTCCTTGGCGTCCAGGTCATAGGCGCCCTTGACATACTGCTTCAGGACAGAGGTTTCGCTGCTGCCGCCGAAGACGAGAATGAGGACCAGGATGAAAGCTACCAGGACAATGCCGGCGGCGACGCCGAGGCCGATGAGCTTGTTCTTGTCCATGTGCGCCAGGTCGAAGCCGGATTTCTTGGCGGGCTGTTCCGGGGCGAGCGCCGCGCCGCAGACGGTGCAAATGACCGCCCCATCGGGGTTTTGGGATCCGCAGTTACCGCAAAACATGATGTGATTCCTCCTTGAAAGTGTGAATGGATGGTGAAAACGCGCTGAAAGGGCTATGAACATTTTGTACTTTACCACATTCTCCAAAAAAATTCAATATGTTTTGCGGGGGGCAATGGGAAAATTCTTTTTTGTGAGGGAAAAATTGACTTTCCGCGGGGGGTGTGGTAGAATGATAGGTGAGATTCGGGACAAACTGGGTTTGAGGTGATATGATGCCCTGCGGCGGATGCGGACAAGAGCTGATTTTAACGGAAAGCGCCCTGGAGCTTCTGGAGGCGCTGGGGGAAGTTGCCTTTTTGCCCGTGGGCGAACGGGACGGGCGGGCCTTCACGGTCCTGCCGGACGGAAAGCGCTTTGAAAGCGCCCTGACGGCGCTGAAGCTCTACGGGCTTATCGACGTGGACCCGGACATGCCCCTGCAGGGCTATGACTACGGCGCTTTAGGGGAGACTGACCGGCGCGGGAGCATCGCGCTTACAAAGCGCGGGCAAGACGCGCTGGAGGCGCTGAGCGTCCAGGGGGCGGAGTGATGGAGACGTGGCTGTCCCGGACGGGACTTTTGCTGGGGCGCGAGGGCTTGGAGCGCCTGCGCCGCGCCCGCGTGGCCGTCTTCGGCGTGGGGGGCGTGGGGGGCTACGCCGTGGAGGCGCTGGCCCGCTCCGGCGTGGGGGCGCTGGACCTTACGGACAACGACATAGTGTCCGAGAGCAATTTGAATCGCCAGCTCCACGCTTTGCGCTCTACTATCGGCATGGCGAAGGTGGATGCCGCCGCGGCGCGGGTCCGGGACATCGACCCGGAGATCCGGGTGCGTACATATAAGCTCTTTTTCACCCCGGAGACGGCGGGGCAGTTTGATTTTTCCGTCTACGACTACGTGATAGACGCCATCGATACGGTGACGGGCAAGCTGGAGCTGGCGGTGCGGTGCTTCGAGTCCGGCACGCCCCTCATCAGCTGTATGGGCGCGGGGAACAAGCTGGACCCCACGGCCTTCGAGGTCACGGACCTCTTTGAGACGAGCTTCGACCCCCTGGCGCGGATCATGCGCAAGGAGCTGCGGCGGCGGGGCGTGGACAGGCTCACGGTGGTCTACTCCCGGGAGCCGGCGCTGACGCCGGACGAGGAGGGCGAGGCCCTGGCGCGGCTTGAAAATCCCGGCCGGCGGGACGTGCCGGGTTCCTCGGCTTTCGTGCCGGGGACGGCGGGGCTCGTCGCCGCCTCCAAGGTGGTGCGGGATATCGCCGGGGGCAAATGATAAAAATTCGGTTTTTGGGGAACTTTTCCGGCCTGCGGCGCGTCTAAAGCGTGGATGCCGTGATTTTCACGGCGATCAAGCAGAAAGGAAATCGTAGACAATGAAAAAACTTCTGATCGCGCTTTTGACGCTGGCTATGCTCCTGTCCCTGGCCGCCTGCGGCGGCGGGACCACGGGCCAGCCCACCGACACCAACGCCGGTTCCAACAAGACCGAGCCCTCCGCGACGAATCCTCCCGAGACGCAGCCGGAGGAGACGACCCCGCCTGAGACGGAGCCCACCGAAACGGCGCCGTCCATGTCCAGCCCTCCCGTGACGGCGCCTCCCACAACTGAGCCGGAGGAGACGGAGCCCCAGAGCAGCACGCCCGGACTTGTGGGACCCGGCTTCCAGATCGGGCCCGGCGGCGTTATCACCCCCGGCGGCCAGGGCGGCGACGATCCGGGCGAGGAGATCCCCGTGGCGAAAGCTGACGACCTGGTGGACAAGCTGGACGCGCTGTGCGCGGACATCGTCGAGGGCTCCTACTGCGCCGCTCCCAGAAGCTCCTCGGAGTTCAACAACTACTTCAACGGGTCCGTCAAGTACACCGAGGGCCTGCGCGTGGCCATGAACCACCTGCAGATGGCCCCTCCCGCCCACATCGTCATGCTCATCGAGGTCCCCGCAGGCGAGGACGCCGAGGCTTACGCCAAGGCTCTGAAGGACGACGCCGACCCCATGTGGCTGGTGTGCGCCAGCGCCAAGAGCGTGCAGGTCAAGGTCGTGGGGAATCTTGTACTCTTCGTGATGTCCAATGAAGAGACCGCGGACGCGCTCATCGCCGCGTTCAACGGTTGACATACAGCCAAACTAAAAAAGTAAGGAGAAATGAAAAAGATGAAAAAAGCAATTGCCCTGATTTTGGCCCTGCTGATGGTGCTGGCCCTGGCCGCCTGCGCCCAGGAGAATGCCGACGGGTCCGAGCCGCCCAAGACAAACGCCTCTGAGCCTCCCAAGACTGAAGCCTCCGAGCCTCCCGAGACCGACCCTCCTGCCGCCCGTCTGACGGACGAGGAGCTGGTGGCCAGAATCACCGCCATTTGCGACGGCAAGACCGGCGAGATGCCCGTGGAGAACACCTCCTTTGCCGCGCTGAAGGAAGCCGGCTTTGAGACAGAGGGTCTCTGGGCTAACTGGTTTAACGGCATGGCCATCCCCGAGGGCGCCGACATTGCCGTCAACCAGCCCATAATGGGCCAGGCCCACGTGGTCCTGCTTATCCAGCCCGCTGTGGGCGCTTCCGCCGAGGAGCTCAAGGCCGAGCTTGACAAGAACGCCAACCCCAACTGGATGATCTGCATGACCGCCGACTCCGTGGCCTCCGCCGTGAAGGACGGGCTGGTCCTCTTCGTGATGACCTCCAAGGAGGAGCTGGGTCTGGACGCCCAGAGCTTCATCGACGCCTTCAACGCCTGACCCTCAAAAAGGAACCTTGGGGAGGCCCCAGCGGCCTCCCCATATTGTAAGGGAGAGACGCCTATGCTTTTTTCGGGAGCTACCTTCCTCTACGCCTTTTTGCCCATCGTGCTGCTGCTCTACGCCTGCGCGCCGGGGGTAAAGGCGAAGAACTACGTGCTGCTGCTGGCAAGCCTCGTCTTCTACTTCTTCGGCGAGCCGGTGTATGTACTGCTGCTGATCTTCTCCTCCATCTCCGACTGGCTCCACAGCATCTACATCGAGAAGCACCGGGGCGAGCGGAAAGCGAAAATCGCCCTCATCTCCAGCATCGTCATCAATCTGGGGATGCTGGGCTTTTTCAAGTATACGGACTTCCTCATCGGGACGGTAAATTCCATCCTCGGCACCGCCATTCCCAAGACGGGGGTGCCCCTGCCCATCGGCATCAGCTTCTTCACCTTCCAGACCATGAGCTACACCATCGACGTCTACCGGGGCCGGGCCCACGCGCAGCGTGACCTGTCCACCATGGCGACCTTCGTGTGCCTCTTCCCGCAGCTCATCGCCGGACCCATCGTGCGCTACGTGGACGTGGCGGCGGAGCTGGAGGAGCGGCACCACTCCCTGGAGGACGTGGCGCTGGGCATCCGGCGGTTTGCCTTTGGTCTGGGGAAAAAGGTGATGATCGCCAACATCATGGGCGAGTTCACCCAGGTGTTCCGGGATTCCTCGGACAAGTCCGTGCTCTTTTTCTGGGTCTACGCCATTGCGTACTCTTTGCAGATCTACTTTGACTTCTCCGGCTACTCCGACATGGCCATTGGCCTCGGGCGCATCTTCGGCTTCAAGTTCCCGGAGAACTTCAATTACCCCTACATCTCCAAGTCCATCACCGAGTTCTGGCGGCGCTGGCACATGACCCTGGGCGGCTGGTTCCGGGACTATGTGTACATACCCCTGGGCGGCAACAGGACCACAAAGCTCAAGTGGCTGCGGAACATCGCCATCGTCTGGATCCTCACCGGCGCGTGGCACGGGGCGGAATGGAACTTCGTGCTGTGGGGCGTGCTCTTCGGGGTACTGCTCATCATTGAGAAGCTTTGGCTGGGGAAGGTTCTCGACAAGCTCCCCGGGGTTTTCCGGCACATTTACGTGCTCTTCGTGGTGGTGCTGAGCTTCGTCATCTTCAACGCCCAGGGCCTCCCCGGCGTGGTGAGCGACATCGGCGGGCTCTTCGGCGCGGGCGGCATCCCGCTCATATCCGCCGACGCTATATACAACCTGCGCAGCTACGGCGTCGCCATTGTCTTCGCGATTATCGGCGCCACGCCCCTGCCCAAGTGGCTCTACGGCAAGCTCCATGAAGGCGCCAAGGCGGCGCTGGAGCCCCTGGCCACGGCGGCGCTTCTCATCGTCTGCACCGCGCTCATCATCAACGGCTCCTTCAACCCCTTCCTGTATTTCAGATTTTAAAGGAGGGAACGTATATGAGCAAGCTTTTAAAGGTAAAATATTGGTTGACCATCGGTGTGTTCGTGCTGGTCATTTTCGGCCTTGCCGTAGCGGCCATGTTCCTCCCCGACAAGGACGTCAGCGAGTCGGAGCGCCGGGAGCTCACGAAAATGCCGGACGTGGTGGCGTATTCCATCTTCGACCGGCAGTTTTCCGAGGAGCTGGAGGCCTATAACCTGGACCAGTTCCCCGGGCGGGAGACCTTCCGGATGATCAACTCCGTCTTCCGCTTCTACGGCATCGGGCAGATGGACTCCAACGGCCTGTGGATAAAAGACGGCACCGTCTTCAAGACGGAGACGCGCACGGAGCTCAACCAGATCCACTACGCCGCCCGGTACTATACGAGCCTCATCGACACGTATCTCAAGGACTGCAACGTCTACTTCTCCGTCATCCCCGACAAAAACTACTTCGCCGCCGAGGAGAACGGCTACCCGCACTTGGACTACGACGAGATCTACCGCATCATGACCGAGGAGCTGACGGCCGCTCAGTATATCGACATCCGGGACACGCTGGACATCGGCAAATACTACCGCACGGACACCCACTGGCGTCAGCCGGAGCTCTTTGAGACCCTCACGCGCCTTGGGGAGGCCATGGGCATCCGGGAGGCGCTGACCCCCATGGACGCCTACACGCCCCACACTCTCTCGCCCTTCAAGGGGGTCTATCTCTACCAGGCGGCCCTGCCCATCAAGGCCGACGAGCTCACCTACCTCACCAGCGCCTACACCGACAGCGCCAAGGTCCGCTGGATCGACACCAAGACCTTCCAGATCGTGGAGAACGGCGACGGCATCTACACGCTGGACCGCTTTGCCGGCACCGACGGGTATGAGGTCTTCCTGGGCGGCACACAGCCGGTGATCTACATTGAGAACGAGGACGCGAAGACGGACAAGGAGCTCTACATCTTCCGGGATTCCTTCGGCTCCAGCCTCGCTCCCCTCTTCACTGGGGCCTATAAGAAGATCACGGTCATCGACATGCGCTACATCACCGGCGCGTTTTTAGGGACCATGGTGGACTTCACCCCGGGCAGCGACGTGCTGATCATCAACTCCACCCTGACCCTGAACTCCGCCACCAATATGAGGTGACGCGGGACCCGGCTGACAACATGAGGTGAATCGTATGTTCAATAAAGGAAAAAGGCTTTTGGCGGCGGTTTTGTGCGCCGTGGCGATGCTCGGCGCGCTTGCCGGGTGTCAGGAGGACGTGCCCGCGGGGTCGGAGCTCACGGGGCCCGTGGACACCGATCCCGTCAAGCCCGGACCTACGCCGCTCCAGCGCCTCTCCGCCGCCGTGGACGCGACCATGGCGGACCTGGAGGCGCGGGTGGAGGCCTCTCCCCTGGCGGGCCTCCGGGGCCTTGCGGAGGAGGACGCCGTCACCGCCCAGGTGACCGTGGGCTTCCCCGACGAGGCCGGAGAGGCGCTGGGGACCCTCTCCGGGACGGCTGTCTTCAACGCCGCCACCGGCGAGGCCCGGGCGGACCTTGCCATCTCCACGGACAAGATGCCTCTGGACATCTACTACGGCCCGGAGTTTGTGGGGGTGTCCTGCCAAAAGCTCTTCGGGGACGAGACGTTCTACGGTCTGCGGCCCTATGGGCTTGCGGAACAGCTCCAGGGCTCGGCTCTGGCGGAGCTCGTCGAGCTGGACATGGACGCGGTGGCGGAGCTGGACGCGCTTCTCGCCTCCGTCCCCCAGGACGTGAACGTGTTCACTCTGCCGGAGAAGGAGCAGCTGGAGAATGCCGTCCGTGAGCTCGTCGCCAAGCTCGACCCCACCGCCGAGGACGTGACCGTCACGGTAGAGGGCGTGGAGCACCAGGGCGAGCGGTTCGACGCCCTCATCCCCGCCGGGGACATGGCCGACTTCCTGAAGACCCTGGCCAACGCCCTCCCCGAGTGGGTGCTGGCCTACGGCCTGGGCACCGGAGACGACAGCGCCGCGTCGGTGGACAAGGCCCTGGAGGCCCTGCGGCAAAGCGGCGCGGAGACGGAAGTCTCCTTCACCGTGGCGGAGGGGAAGCTGCGCCGCATCAGCGCCAAGTACGCCGAAAACGGCTCCACCATTCAGGTGGAGGCGGAGCTTTACGGCGACAACGGCCAGACGGTGACGGTCACTGTGGAGCCCCGGTTCAGCTTCACGCTTGATCTCGCCGCCGGCGTGGTCATGGAGCTCACCGTCCCCCAGGGGCAGGCCACGAAGCTCGACTGGGCCAAGGACGGGACGCTCTCTTTCATCACCTACGCCGGGGATTATACCGATTTTGCCCTGGAGGGGACGCTTACGGCGGAGGACGGCAAGCTCAACTACGACGGCATCTGGTACGCCGGCGAGCGCGGGGACCGGAATGTCCTCACCGTCGCCACCACTCCCGGCGGCCAGATCGAGGCCACGGGAGAGACGCGCAACATAACCGAGCTTTCCGGCCGGCAGATCTACAGCATCCTCATGAAGACCGTCTTCAATCTTTTCAAATGAATGTGACCTTTGTGGATCCCGGGGCGGACACGATGATCTCAAGGATCATGGCGTTTCAAACCGAAGCGGGTCCGCCTTTTGGTCAGACCCGTTATTCTATTTCTTCCCTCGGCTTGACAAGGCCCATGTCGACAGTCTCCCTTTTTCAGAAAGGAGAGACTACATAGAGCATACCTTGCGGGCGGTCTATGCCGAGATCAGGGAAACGATCCGCGAAAAAGTATGTCTGTACGCGCAACATTGGGATGTCTGCAAATTTCAGATATCCGCCGCTTTATCCGACGCTTTTGGCGTTGATTGCTCCGGCCTTTTCAACGTTCGCGGCGGCGGAGACCGGGAACTTTTCACTTGAATTTGCGGCCCGGAGGCGTATAATGAGGTTGATCACTTTTTGGGAGGAAAACCGATGAAACATACGGCAAAACGCATTTTTGCTCTCTGCCTTGCCCTCGTCCTGGCCCTGTCCCTGGCGGCCTGCTCGGACTCCGGGGACGACGGCACGGAGGACAGCCGCCTGACCCCCGTGGTCAAGTCCCCCAAGGACGACCCGGCGGGGTATCTGGCCATGGCGATGGAGAACACCCTCAACGAGGTGAAGGACCGCTACGCCGGCTCTCCCTTGGCCGCCGTTGCCGGCGTGCTGGAGTCCTCCGGCACCGTGTCCGTTTCCGGCGACGTGATGACGGAAAACGGACTTCTTTTCCAAAGCGCCCCCTACACCGCCATCAACGACCTCTCCTTGGCCTACGACCTGGAGGAGAAAGCGTTCCGCATGAGCTTTGACATGTCCAGCGGCGGGATCAAGGCCGCCTTTGGGTTGTGCCTCTCCCCGGACTTTGTGGGCGTCTCCTACCCGTTCCTCACCGGCGACGACTACTTCTACGGCATCAAGCCCAGGGATCTGGCATCACAGCTCCCCGACAGCTACCTGTGGGAGGCGCTCTCGGAGGAGCTGAACGTCCGGGATCTGGAGCGGATAGACGCGATCCTGGACGTCCTGTGGGAGGCCAAGCTTCTCGATGTGGGCGGGCTCGTAAAGGACGCCCAGACCCTCTCCATGGACTTCATCAAGGACCTGGACGTGGACTATGAACAGCGCACCGTGGAGCTGGACGGCAAGGACAAGTCCGGCTGGGCCTTCACCGCCACGGTGGACAGCGAGGACCTGGCGCGGATGATGGAGCAGGTCTACGACATCATCCTTGACTTGCCCGTGTGGGATACCCTGATCGATCTGCAATCGATCCGGGCCGGCAGTGACAGCGATGTGGACCGGCGCGATTTGTTGGCGCAGATGCTCAACGAGTCCCTGGACGGGGCCCTGGAGGCGATCCGTGAGGAGGACCTCTCCTATACGATCACCTACTCCGTGGCCGACGGCAAGGTCGTATCCGTCACCGCCTCCGAGCGCAAGACCCACACGGACATTACCCTCAACTACTTTGACGGCGGGGACATCACCGGTACCTTTTCCGGCCAGCGCGTAGCCGACATGGACAGCATGGGCGAAGCCTCCGTCGTCCCCACGGAGCTTTCGTTCACCAGCCACGTAAGCACCCGGAACGGGTATTCCCATGAGTTCGCCCTCACCTCGGACGGCGAGGCCATGACCCTCTTCACTCAGTGGGACGGGACCGACCTTTCCGTGGACATCCACATCCCCCAAGCGGTATCCCTGTCTGTCGCCTGCGGCTTGAAGGTCACGGAAAACGGCTTTGAGCTCAAGGACCTCTCCTGCCAAAACAACGGCGCCGCCGTGGAGCTTCCCTTTGACCTGACCCTCGCCTACACCGGCGGCGAAATTAGCGCCAAGCCTGAGGGAACCGTTGACATCCTGACCATGGAGGATGTGGAGCTGCGCGACTTCCTTATGGACGGGATCGTGGGCAGGGTCCTGGAAGAGGTCCTGGGCGGTGAACGCGATGTGGAGGCGTCGTCTGTAACGCCGTGACGGATATGTACACGGTCTACATCCTCCGGTGTGCCGACGGGACGCTCTACACCGGCATCACCAACGACCTGGCAAAGCGCCTCAGGACCCACAACGCCGGCCGCGGCGCCAAGTATACCCGCTCCCGCCTGCCCGTAGAGCTCATTTACGCCGAGGAGTCCCCCGACAAGCCCTCCGCCCTCCGCCGGGAGCTGGCTATCAAGTCCCTGACCAGAGAGGAAAAGCTGAAGCTCATCGGACAATAAAAATTTTCTCCCGGCACTTCAACGGCGCCGGGAGGTTTTTTATTCTTCCCAAAAAAGCTCGTCCAGCGTCTTCCCCAATGCCTTGCAGATGGCGATGCACAGGTTGACGGTGGGGTTATAGTCGCCCTTTTCGATGGCGTTGATGGTCTGGCGGGAGACGCCCACCCTGTCCGCCAGGGCCTGTTGGCTCAGGTCCAGCGCGGCCCGGGCGGCCTTGAGGCGGAGATTCTTCATTCCCCGTGCCTCCGATCCCAAATCATTTTGATGAGCAAGGTGACGGCGATAATCCCGCACACCGCCGCCTGCATGGCGAAGACCGCGCCGGAGCGGAGCGAGGCCGTCTCCGAAAGCCTCAGCCCGTCGTCGATCCGCACGGCGGCGTTCACGGCAAAGCACGCCGTGAGGATCCCCATGGCGGCGATCTCCCCCACGGCGCTTTTGCGAATGCTCACGTAGGCGTCCCGGAGAATGCAGTATTCGGCGAAGGCCACAAGCCCCAGGTCCGCGCAAATCACCAGCGCCACAGAGGTGTCCAGAAGCTCCCGGCCCAAGATCGCCTCGGCGAGGACCACCGCCAGGGCGTACACCAGCATCACCGCAAAGCCCACCATAAAGCCCCGGCCCTGGATGATGAGCTGCCGCTCGTCAAACCACTTTTTGTCGTGGCGTTCCCCGGAGAACGCTACCACTCCCACCGTAAAGCCTCCCACCAGCATGATCAGCACCACAGGCACGATGACCGACCTCATAAGACAACTCTCCTTTTTTTCTGAGTGTAGCACTTACCCGCTAAATTGTCAAGTATATTTTACAATTTATCCGATAAATTTTCCCCGCCAACATGGCGGGGAAAACGCTCAGTGGATGAAGTTCGTGTTGACCCGCGGCTCCAGCGCCGGGACGTGAATGCCGGCGGCCTTTCCGGCCTCGATGCACTTTATAAGCCACGCCAGGTTCCGTCCCAGGTGGCGCATGATTTGGAGGCCCTCCAAATCTTGGGCGACCTCCTCCGGGGTGTTGCCGTGGACCATGGGCCAGTACTGGCTGGTGGCGATGGGCATCCCGTTGATGTAGAAATACTTATTAAGCTGGTCAAGGGCGGCGGTGGTGCCGCCCCGGCGGGCGGAGACGACGCCGGCGGCGGGCTTGCCCCGCAGCTTTCCGCCGGCGGAGTAGAAGACGCGGTCCATGAACCCGGTCATGGACCCGCCCATGGCGGCATAGTGGACCGGGGAGCCGAAGACGAAGCCGTCATACTCACCGCACATCTCCGTAAACTCCGCCACTGGCCCGCCGAAGACGCATTTGCCCGCCTTGCGGCAGCCGCCGCAGCCGATGCACCCGCCCAAGGGCTTATTGCCGATCCAGAAATTCTCCGCGCCGATGCCCTCCCCCTCCAGGGCCTCGGCCACTTCCTTAAGCGCCGCGGCGGTACAGCCATACTCATGGGGGGAGCCGTTGACAAGCAGGACCTTCATACGATCACCTCAAAATCGATATAATCAGTTTTCAAAGGCCGCGGCGGCGTCCGCCAGGGCCTTCACCACGCCCAGATGCTGGGGACACGCGCCCTCGCACTGGCGGCAGGCGACGCAGTCGGAGGCTTTGGCGTGGTCTTTCACAAATTCCTGGTACTTCTCCTTGCCCGGGTCGCGCCAGGCACGGAGGAGCTTGGCCTTGGCGCTTTCATTGTACATGGCCAGGATCGTGGGAATGTCGATGCCCATGGGGCACCCCTCGGTGCAGTAGCGGCAGGCGGTACAGGGCACGGCGGTGTAGTTGTTGATGATATCCGCGCACCGCGCGAGCATGGCCCGCTCGTCCTCCGTGAGGGGCTTGAAGTCGGCCATGAAGGTCGTATTGTCCTCCATCTGGGCCATGTTGCTCATGCCGGAGAGGACCACATGGACCTCCGGCAGGCTGGCGGCGAAGCGCACGGCCCAGGAGGCGACGGAGGCCTCCGGGTCGGCGGCCTTCAAAAGCGCCTCGGCGTCCGCCGGGAGCTGTGCCAGGGCCCCGCCCTTCACCGGCTCCATGACGATGACCTTCTTCCCGTGGCGGACGGCGGTCTCATAGCAGAGCCGGGACTGGACGCGCTCGGATTCCCAATCCAGATAGTTGAGCTGGAGCTGGACGAACTCCGTCTCCGGGTGCTCCGTCAACAGCTTGTCAAGGAAACCGGCGTTGTCGTGGAAGGAGAAGCCGATGTGGCGGATCTTCCCCTCCTCCTTGAGCCTCCGGGCAAAGCCAAAGGAATCGAGACGCTCCACCGTCTCATACACGCGCCCGTTCATATTATGCAGGAGGTAGTAATCGAAAAACTCCACGCCGCACTTTTGGCGCTGTTCCTCAAAAATCCGCTCCTGGTCCCCCTCCTCCTTCAGCGCCATGGTGGGCAGCTTCGTGGTGAGGGTAAAGGCGTCCCGGGGATGGCGCTTCACCAGCGCCTCCCGGATGGCGATCTCGCTTTGGTGGTCGTGGTACATCCAGGCGGTGTCGAAGTATGTATACCCGCGCTCCAGGAACGTGTCCACCATGCGCTCAAGCTCACGCATATCGATGCTCTTGGGGTCTTGACTGTCCGTCACGGGCAGGCGCATAAGGCCAAATCCCAGTTTCTTCATAACGGTACCTCCTTTTGGGTTTCATTGTTATCTATTATAGCGTTTTCGGCCCGTTTTGGCAAGGAAATCGTGAAAAGTCCGCAATTTTTTCATGCTTTTTTGAAAATTTCTCTTACATCTGGTCAAGAATTATGATATAATGCTGTTAGAGGAAAAATATCCGCGTGAAGTTATTTTCCGGCGTGAGTTTTTGGGAGCGTGCGACAGATGTTTGACATGGGAGATTATATCATATACGGCGGCGAGGGGGTCTGTGTCGTGGAGGACATCGGCTGTCCCAACGTCTCCGGTGCCAATAAGGACAGGCTCTACTACACCCTGTCCCCCCTCTACCGCACGGGGCGGGTCTTCGCCCCGGTGGATTCCCCTGTGTTCATGCGCCCCGTCATCTCCCGGGACGAGGCCATCGAGCTCATCCGCTCCATGCCTGGTGTGGAGGGAGAGCTTTACGAAAATTCCAACCTGCGCTTCCTCACGGAGCACTACCAGCAGGCCATCCAGACCTACGACTGCACCGGCCTTGTGAAGCTCATCAAGGACGTCTACTTAAAGCGCGCCCACGTCAACGCCCAGGGCAAAAAGCTGGGCCAGATCGACGAACGCTACATGAAGCGCGCCGAGGATATGCTCTACGGCGAGCTTGCCGTTGCCCTGGACATCGACCGCCGCGAGGTAGACGCCTACATCAAAAACGCCCTGGCCCTCATCGAAGCCGGGGAGGAATTTAACGGATAAACAACGGGCGGGTTCCAAACCCGCCCGCTTTTTGCCTCCCTTGGGGGAGGTGGCGCGCAGCGCCGGAAGCGTGGCGCCGGAAAAAAGGTTTGCGGCTTGCGCCGCATTTTTTTATTCCCACCCGCCTCCGCCGCCGCCACCACCGGCTTGCGTTATCCGCCGTAGGGGTCGCCGTCCACGGCGACCCGCCCGTCGATTATTAACCCGCATCGAACACCGCCGTACGGGCCGCATCTCCACGCTAAGAGCCGCCGCTTCGCGGCGGTTGCGCTCGTGATGCGCGCCTGCGGGCGCAGGCCCACGGCGGCCCTTTCCGCCTCGATAACCACCAATTTCCGTTTTATCGAAACCGCCCCCGTCACGCAACGTAGCCACGGGCGGACACATGGGTCCGCCCCTACGGGGAATGTGGGAGGTTATCCCATTCAACCGACGCCAGAAGTCATCGCAACGCGGGTCGCCGAGGACGGCGACCCCTACGGCGTAAATAGGGCGGATTTGTTTTATCGGGACCGTTCTGTCATCCCACGCTCGCTGCCCCCCTGCCCCCCTCCTACGAGGAGGGGGCACCGAGACGGGGGCGAGTGCGAATTGTCGGAACCGTTTCGACAACACACCAAGTAGGGGCCGCCACTCCTGGCGGCCCGCACGCAGTAAGTTTCGTTTACCGGAAACATCAGTTACGCTCCACGGGCTCGAATACCCCGCCGCCGCGGCGGCACCCCTTTTTCCGAAAAAGGGGTCAAGGAGAATAAGGATGCGGCTTCGCCGCGTTTATATTCAATTGCGCCTCCGGCGCAATAAAATCGAGCCTGCGCCGCAGGCGCAAACCTTTTAAAAAGCCCCCTCCTCGTAGGAGGGGGGGCAGGGGGCAGCGAGCGTGGGATGACAGACTGGTCCCGATGAATGTACCCGCCAAAGCCCCTCCCTCCGGGAGGGGTGGCCGCGCGTAGCGCCGGCCAGGGTGGGGGCGTCTATCGAACCGCTCTGAAACCTCAACCTTCGATTCCTCAGTCGCTTCGCGACAGCTCGTCTCCGCGCTAAGAGCCGCCGCTGCGCGGCGGTTGCGCTCGTGATGCGCGCCTGCGGGCGCAGCCTTTACGAAAGGGAGCCTCAAAAAGGTTGCGGCGCTACGCGCCGCCTTTATAAAAAACAGCGCCGCAGGCGCAAACCTTTTTCGCTCCCCACCTCGTAGGATGGGAGGACAGCGAGCGTGGGATGCCAGACCGCCCTCTCAAAAAACCGGGCGGGTTTCCTCTCCCGCCCGGGCTCTATTCCTCCCCCGTCTCCTCAACGGGGATCTCCACGACCTCCTTGCCCATGCTTTTGGCGTAGTGTACCGTCTGCATGGTGCCGCCGGGCTTGCCATCGAAGACGGCGATGAGGAGCTGCGCGGCGTCCACCATGTACCGGTTGCGCCGGAGCATACATTCGGGCGTATAGTCCCGGGAGATCACTGTCTGGCGGTCGCACTGGTGGAGGATATAGTAATACCGCTCCCGGTCCTCCCGGCTCCAGCTCCCCGACTGCGTCTCGCAGGGGATCGCCGCCTCCAGCGTGATGTCCGGGTACTCGTCCCGGAGTGCCAGCACCGCCTCGGCAAAGTACGTGTCGCACCCCTTGGCCATCCCGCAGATAAAGTGCCGCGCCCCGGCGTTGTAGACCGCCTCCACCGCGTCGCTGATGCGCCTTTTCAGCGCCACGCACCGCTCGTCCCGTTCGTCATACCGCCACGGCAGCTTCTCCGGCCTGTACCCCGTAAACGCGCAAGCCTCCATCTCCGCTCCCTCCTTTCCTGCTCCCCATTTTAATCCCTCTCCCCCGAAAAATCAACCACCCCGCCACATTCTCCGCCGCTCGTCAAAACATCAGAAGGCCGCCCGAAAGCCATGACGCTTTCCCGGCGGTCTTCCTGATGTTATTTTCTTCTCCTCTTCCTTCGCTTCCTCAGGCACGCCACGTGCTCGCCGCGCTGGGCGGCGCGGAGGCGGCCCAGGTTGGAGGGGGTGGCCGGGAGGGTGTCGTTGTACGTCCAAAAGGCGCCGTCCGGCTGGCGCGTCAGTCGCAGCCGGCGCAAAACGGGACCGTGCTGGGGGCAGCTCGCCTCACCGTAAAAGATGTCTCCTCCGGCGCCGTACCACTCCCCCACCCGCTCCACATGCCGGCACACCGGACAGACGGCGCGGCGGGAGCCCAGGTTGTTGAGGGCCTGTTCCCTGGTCTTGAAGGGCCCCATGCGGGTCTGGTTCTTCTTGGCCGGCTTCGGTTTGATGATCGGATGCATGTCCTTATTGGTGATGGCGCACAGGGACTCCCTGACGGCCTCCTGCGTGACGAACCCGGCCACCAGGCACGTATACGCCGCGTCGTTGAGGGCGTTGTGGAAAGTGAACGTGTCCGGGATGCGGCAATAGTCCACCGCGTGGAAGAGGGGGAAGACGTTTGTCTCCCCCAGCGTCCTGCCGAAAGCGGCCTGGACGTCCAGATATGTATCGGGCAGCTTGATGTCGATGCCCCAATAGACGGCGTTCCGGACCAGGATCCTGAAGTCGTCCCGGCCCCACTCGGCAAAGCGCGTCTCCCCGGCGCACCAATCAAGGAACAGCTCCAGCGCCTCGGAAAAGCTCACATGGCTCTTCACGCTGGCCTCCAGCTCCGGCAGGACCCGCGCCCCCGGCGAAAAGCGCTTTTGCACCTTGGGCCGGATGAAGACGTTGAAAGTGTCCGTGATGGGCCCGCCCAGCCTGTCGCACCGCACCGCGCCAATCTGCAGGATCTCCTCCAGCTTCTCGCCGTACATGCCGCTGTTAAATTCCAGATCCAAAAAGATAACCGGGCCCACCCCCCAGCCGGCAAAGCGGCCATTTTCGTCACGTTCCCTGCCGTTGCCGGCAGGGAACGATCCGTCGATTGCTTTATTTCAGACGGGCCCTCAGTCCTTCTTGTCGCCGAAAGGATTGCCGGGGTCCTGGTCCTTGAATTTCTGCTGCTTCTCCTCCAGCTCCGTGCGCCGCGCGTCCTCCAGCGCCTGGGCGCGGAGCTCATCCATCAGGGGGTCCGGCGCCTCCGGCTCCTTGAGGGCCTCCTGACTGTTGTCCGTTGACGCGGTCAGAGGCGGCTGGCCCTGGTGCTCGCACATATACTTGAACTCCTCGCCGGTCATGGACTCGTGGACCAGCAGGTACTCCGCCACGGCGATGAGCAGGTCCTTGTGCTCGGTGAGGATCTGTTCGCAAAGCTTGGCGGCCTCGTCGAAGATGCGCTTGACCTCCTCGTCGATCATGGCCGCCGTCTCCTCGGAGTAGGACTTGGTGGTGCCGAAGTCCCGGCCGATGAAGATGGAGTGGTCGGAGCTGTCATAGCTGATGGGCCCCAGCCGGTCGCTCATGCCGTAGCGGGTCACCATGGCCCGCGCCACGTTAGTGGCGGACTGGATATCCCCGGACGCGCCGGTGGAGATGTCGTCTAAAAAGAGCCTCTCGGCGGTGCGCCCGCCCAGGGACATGACGATGTCCTCGAACATCTCGGACTTGGACTGGTAGCTCTCCAGGTCCTCCTCGGGCCGGAAGAGCGTATATCCGCCTGCCTGTCCACGGGGGATGATGGTGATATAGTGGACGGGGTCGGCGTGCTTTAAGAATTTCCCCGTGATGGCGTGGCCGGACTCGTGATAGGCGGTGAGCTTCCGGGCCTTGTCGCTCATCTTCCGGGACTTCTTCTCCGGGCCCATCTGGACCTTCAAAATGGCCTCGTCCACGTCCTCCATGGTGATGAATTTCCGGTTGCGCCGGGCGGCCAGCAGGGCGGCCTCGTTCATCACGTTCTCCAGGTCCGCGCCGGTGAAGCCCGGCGTGCCACGGGCGATGCTTGCCAGGTCCACGTCCTCCGCCAAACTCTTGCCGCGGGAGTGTATCCGCAAAATGGCCTCACGGCCCCGGATATCCGGCACGCCCACATAGACCTGCCGGTCAAACCGTCCCGGCCGCAGCAGGGCGCTGTCCAGGATATCCGCCCGGTTGGTGGCGGCCATGACGATGACGCCGTCGTTGGTATTGAAGCCATCCATCTCCACCAGGAGCTGGTTCAGCGTCTGCTCCCGCTCGTCGTGCCCGCCGCCGAGGCCCGAGCCGCGCTGACGGCCCACGGCATCGATCTCGTCGATGAAGATGATGGCCGGCGAGAGCTTCTTGGCCTGTTCAAAGAGGTCCCGCACGCGGGACGCGCCCACGCCCACGTAGAGCTCCACGAAATCCGAGCCCGAGATGGACAAAAACTGCACGTTGGCCTCCCCGGCCACGGCCTTGGCAAGCAAAGTCTTACCGGTACCCGGAGGCCCCACCAGCAGCACGCCCTTGGGGATGCGCGCGCCCAGCTCGGTATACTTCTTCGGGTCCTTGAGGAAATCCACGATCTCCTCCAGCTCCGCCTTTTCCTCGTCCGCGCCGGCCACATCGTTGAAGGTGACCTTCCGCTTCTCCTCGGACGCCAGCCGCGTCCTGGCGTGGCCGAACCGGCCGGCGGCGTTGCCGCCGCTGCCGCCGCCCATGCGGTTCATCATCACGTACCACACGATCACCATGACGATCATGATGATGATATAGGGGATGATGGTGACCCACCAGGGCGTCCCGTACTCCGGCTCCAGGTCGTACTCCAAGCCCTCCTCGGCGTTGATAATGTCCTTCAGGTCGTCCCAGAAGATGCTGACGCTGAGAAGCTCATGGTAGACGCTCTTCTCCTCCGTCCCGTTTACGTTGATGGGCTCCTTGAGGTCCATATACACCACGCCGTCTTCGATCCGGAAATAGCTGACGTTGTGGTTCTCGAACTGCTCGCGCATCTGGGAATACTCCAGCCCCGCGGAGGGACTGTCCGTGTCGCTCAGAAGGTAGATGGCGGCCACGAGGATCAGGAGGATAAAGATATAAAACCCGATATCCGGCCTTTTTGAGGTCTTCTTATTCAACGATTCGTCACTTCACTTTCCTGCTGGAAAATAGTTGGTTCAGGCGTATATCTCGCTCTTTAGCACGCCTATGTACGGCAGATTCCGGTACCGCTCGGCGTAATCGAGCCCGTACCCCACGATGAAGGCGTCCGGACACTCAAACCCCACGTAATCGGCGTGGATGTCCGCCCTGCGCCGCGCCGGCTTATCGAGGAGCGTGCAGATGCGCACGGAGGCGGGCTTGCGCGCCTCGATGTACTTCTTGAGATACGAGAGCGTCACGCCGGAGTCCAGGATGTCCTCGATGAGGATGATGTGCCGCCCCTCCACGCTGTAGCTCAGGTCCTTGTTGATCTTCACCGCCCCGGTGGTGGTGGTGCCGGACCCGTAAGAGGACACCGCCATGAAGTCGATGTCGCAGTAAAGGTCCACGGCCCGCATGAGGTCCGCCATAAAGACGAAAGACCCCTTCAGCACCCCCACGAACAGCGGGTCGCGCCCCTCGTAATCTCTGGTGATCTGCGCCCCGATCTCCCGGACCTTCTGCTGAAGCTCCTCCCCGGAGAAAAAGACGCGGTCGATATCCTTTTCAAGCATGTTTCGTTCTCTCCTCTATTTTGATGATGATCGCCGGAGCTCCCTCCTCCGGCCGGTAATCCCGGTCCATCCCCACGCCGTACACGGCGATGACGCCGCGCCCGTCCGCGATCACCGGCAAAAGCGCCCGCCGCGCCCGTGGGATCTTCCGATCAATGAGAAGCTTCTTGAGGCTTCGGCTCATGCCGCCGAGCCTGATGGCGTCCCCGGTCCGCCGGGGCCTCACCGTCAGCTTCCCCACAATTTTATCCCATTTGATAGGAAAAGTAGTTAAGGAATTGTAAATCCCGCCTTGAAAAACGGTTTTTTCGCCGGATACGATCAACTCGGCCTCCTCTATTATAACAGCCTTGTCAAGAGGCGCGTCAAAGGGCTGGAAGGAGCTTTCCTCCTCTCCCCCGTCCACGACGATCCGCCCGTACTCCCGCCGGAGCCCCATCCCCGGAAGCGACACCCGCGCCGAGGGGTCCTTCGACCCCGCCAGCGCCAGCACCGCCTCCACATGGGCCCGCTCCAGCTCACGGTGGCAAAAGCGCCGCACGGCGCGCGCCGCCACGGGCCGGGGAAGCGCCAGCAGCGCCCCGCAGTCCAGCGTCCCCTCCTCCTGGCCGGCCAGGAACTCTCTCGCCAGCCCCTCCAAAACCGCCTCGTCCTCCCGCAAAAGCGCCGTCATGTCCGTGACCCTCAGCGCCGGGTTGAGCTCCCGGAGCACCGGGACCACCCGGTGCCGCAGGATGTTCCGCGTACACCCGTCCTCCAGATTCGTGGAGTCCTCCCGGTGGGCCACCCCGTTTTCCTCGTTATACGCCTGGATCTCGGCCCTGGTGACGCCGAGAAGCGGCCTTATGAGCTTCCCCCACACCGGCGGGATGCCCCCCAGCCCCCGGAGCCCCGTGCCCCGCGTAAGGCGCATGAGCACCGTCTCCAGGTCGTCGTCGGCGTTGTGCGCCACCGCCACCTGGCTTAAGCGGAGCTCCCCGGCGGTCCTGAAAAAGAAAGCGTAGCGCAGCTCCCGCGCCGTCTCCTCGATGCCTTTTTTCCGCCTCGCGGCCTCGGCGGCCACGTCCCCCGCGCCCACGGTCAAGGGCACGCCCAGATGATCGCAGGCCTCCCGGACGAAGGCCTCGTCCCCGTCGGACTCCGCCCCCCGGAGCCTGTGGTTGAAGTGCGCCGCGTGGAGCGTGAACCCCATGGGACCGGAGAGCTTATAAAGCGCGTCCAGCAGACACATGGAATCCGTCCCGCCGGAGACGCACACAAGCACGCTCCCGCCCTCGGGGATCATACGGTATTCTTGACAAAAACGCCTGATTTCAAAAAGCAGTTCACTCATCGTGTCTCCGGTCGATGGAGGCGAAGGACGCGAACTCCGGCATCCATCGAAGCTCGATGGTGCCCGTCTCGCCCCGGCGGTTTTTGAGGATGATGCACTCGGCCACGTTGGGCCGCTCGGATTCCTTGTTGTAGTAGTCGTCCCGGTAGAGCGCCAGCACGATATCCGCGTCCTGCTCGATAGCGCCGGATTCCCGGAGGTCCGAGAGCATGGGCCGCTTATCGGACCTTGCCTCGTTGGCGCGGGAAAGCTGTGAGGCGCAGATGACGGGGACGTTCAGCTCCTTGGCCATGATCTTCATCATGCGGCTGATGTCGGAGACGATCTGCGTCCTGTTCTCCCCGTAAAGCTTGGCGCTCCCGCCGGAGGACTGCATGAGCTGGAGGTAGTCGATGACCACCAGCCCCAGATTCTTCACCCGCCGGCAGGCGGCGTTGATGTCCGCCACCGTCAGCATGGGGTTGTCGTCCAGCCTTATGTCCATCCCGCCGATGGAGACGGAGGCGTCGGCGATGCGCCGCCAGTCGTCCTCGGTGAGCGCCCCGGACTGGAGCTTCTTCCGGTCCACCTGGGCCTCGCTGGAGAGAAGCGACATGCAAAGCTGCTCCCGGCTCATCTCCAATGAGAACACGGCCACCGTCTTTCCGGAGGTCCTGGCCACGTTGAGGGCGATGTTCAGGGCGATGGTGGTCTTGCCCATACCGGGCCGCGCCGCCACCAGGATGAGGTCTGATTTATTGAGCCCCATCATGGCGTTGTCCAGGTCGTAAAACCCCGTGGACAGCCCCGGGATGCGGTTCCCGCTCTTGGCGGCCTCCTGGAGCTGGTTGTAGACGTCCACCAGCACCTTGGAGACGCTCTCCAGGCCCCCCACCGTCCGTCCCTGACGGATGGCGTAGATCTTCTGCTCCGCCAGCTCCAGGATGTCGTCCGCCGACCCCTGGGAGGCCATGGCCAACTCATTGATTTCCCCGCCGGTGTCCGCCACCCGGCGCAAAAGCGCCTTGTCCCGGACAATGGCGGCGTAGTCCATGACGTTGCGCGCCGTGGGCGTGATCTCCATGAGCTTCAGGATGTAGTCCTTCGTCCCGTCGGAGTACGCCCCCACCTTCCTCAGCTCATCGATGACCGTCACCGGGTCGATGGTCTGAGAGAAGTTGAACATGGAGTAAATGGCCTCGAAGATGCTCCTGTTCACATCGGAAAAGAAGTCCTCGGCCTTCAAAAACCCCACCACGTCCGCCACGCACCGGGCGTCGATGAGCATGGAGCCCAGCACCGACTGCTCCGCCTCCACGCTCTGCGGCATCTGCCGGGGATCGAGAATGTCGGGCATACAAAGCCCTCCTTTATACTAATATCTAATTAAAATAAGCCATTCGCGACGGTCTTTTTCGCGTCATGCGGCGTCAGCCGCCTTGGAAATACCAAAGGGTATTCCCTGCGGCGTCTTCCTTGCCTGACGCGAAAAATCCTCGCCGCTCGGTGTCTTCTTTTAAATAGATATTAGTATTACTTCGCTTCCGTAATCAGAAGATGGATGGTCCCGTTGATCTCATAGCCGAACTTGCACTTGACGTCCACGGGCCCGAAGGACTTGATGGGCTCGGCCACGACGATGCGGCTTTTTTCGATGCTGATGTCGTGCTGGGCCTTCAGCGCGTCGGAGATGTCCTTGTTGGTGACGGACCCGAAGAGCTTGCCGTTCTCCCCCGCCCTCGCGGAGATCTGCACCACCACAGCCTCCAGCTTCTTGGAGTTTTCCAGCGCCAGCGCCTTCTCCTCCTCGATCTTCCGGAGCCTCGCCTTCTCCTGGAGCTTCATGGTGTTCATGGCGTCCGCCGTGGCCGGCACCGCCAGCTTCCTGGGAAAGAGGAAGTTCCTGGCGTACCCGTCGGACACCTCCACCATCTGCCCCTTCTTCCCCTGATCCCTCACGTCCTGCTGTAAAATGACTTTCATAACTTTTTTGATCCTTTCGATTGGTTTATTCGATCAATGGTCCCACAAGCCCCGTCCGGTCCTCACTCCTCCTGGATGGAATAATCCTCCAGGTACTTGTCGATGACCTGCAAAAGCTCCTCCACCACCTCCCGCTGGGTCTTCCCGGTGATCTGCGCCCCGGCGGTGGACTTGTTGCCGCCGCCGCCCATGCGCTCCACGATGACCTGGACGTTGATGTCCCCCAGGGACCTGGCGGAGATGTTGATCTGGTCGCCCATGGGGAAGACCACGAAGGACGCCTGGATGCCGGAGATGTTGAGAAGCTCGTCGGCGGCCTGGGCGGCCACCACCTTGTTGTCCGCCGTCTCCGGGGCGGCGATGGCGATGCCGGCCTTGTAGATGCGGGCCTTCTGGACCATGGAGTATTTGGCCAGCGCCGACTTGAGGTCCGACTGCAAAAGATGCTTCACGTCCGAGGTATCCGCCCCGGCCCGCCGCAAAAACGCCGCCGCGTCGAAGGTCCGCCCGCCGGTGCGCAGAGTGAAGTTCTTGGTGTCCAGCACGATCCCGGCCAAAAGCGCCTCCGCCTCCATGCGCAGGATATCCGACTGCTCCACCATGTACTGCAAAAGCTCCGTCACCAGCTCCGAGGCCGAGGAGGCGTATGGCTCGTGGAAGGAGAGCGCCACGTTCTGGATGTAGTCCGCCGCCCTGCGGTGGTGGTCGATGACCGCCACCCGGTTGCAGGACTGGAGGAGCGACTCGGACTCCACCTGGTCCGGCCGGTTGGTGTCCACGATGATGAGGAGCGTGGAGCCGTCCATGGCCAAGAGCGCCGCCTGGGGGTCGATGAACACGTCCTTATATTCCGGCAGGGTCAGCACCCGGTCGATAAGCTGCTGGCTCACCTGGGTAGAAAGGTCGATGACGATCCGGGCCTGCTTCCCCAGGGACCTGGCGGCACAGCAAAGCCCCACCGCCGCGCCCACGGAGTCCATGTCCGCGTACTTGTGGCCCATGATGAAGATCTCCGAGGCCGAGCGCATGAGCTCGGAGAGGGAGCTTGCCATGACCCGGCTTTTGACCTTGGTGCGCTTCTCCGCCTGGCTGGTGCGCCCGCCGTAGAACTCAAAGTTGTAGCGGTTCTTGATGACCGCCTGGTCCCCGCCCCGGGAGAGGGACATCTCCAGCGCCAGGGCCGCGAACTGGTAGTTCTCCTCCAGGTTCCGCCCATCCAGGCCCACGCCGATGCTGATGGTGGGATGCATCCCCTTGGGCGTGGTCAGCTCCCGCACGGCGTCCAGAATGGCGAATTTCGTGTCCACGTACCCCTGGAGGTACCGCTCCTCAAAGATGAAGACATACCGGTCCCGGTCCGTGCGGGTAATGTACCCGCCCCGGTCCCTGGCCCAGCCGGTGAGCTTGTCGTCCACGGTGGAGACGAGCATGGACTTATCCTTCTCGCTCATGCCCGAGGTGAGCTCGTCGTAGTTATCGAGGGCAATGATGGAGAAGACCGGGCGGGTAGAGACGAATTCGTCCCGGATCTTGGCGTACTCCGTCTCGTCTACCCAATAGGTGGAGGCCACGTAGTTCTTGACTCCCGGCGTGTCCGTGCCCCGCACAAGGTTCCCGAAGACCCGGTATCTGTGCTCGCCCACGGTGACGAGGTCCGGGTACTCGTTTTTCCCCTCCATGAGCCACCGGGCGGTAAAGCCGGGGACGATGGAGGAGATGTTAATGGCGAAAAGCCTCTCCCCGCCGCCGATGAGGGCCAGGAACGCCTCGTTGGCGTATATGATCTCGCTCTCCTCCAGCGTAAAGGTCGCCATGGGGAAAGGGAAATTCTGGAGCGTGTTTTTCGTGGCGTTGTCGATGTTGCTGGTGACGGACTCGATGTACTTGAGCATGTCCCGGCTCCTGCGGCGGCTGGAAAAGCGGGTGTAGATCATCAAAAGGAGGATGACCGTCAGCTCCGCCAGCGCCAGCTCCAGCTGGAACTGCCCCAGAAAGATGGTGGCAATGGCGAAGAGCACCAGGGCGGCGAAATAAAGATGTATATTGGAGCTTAAAAGGCTCTTGAGCTTTCTGTTGATGGGAAGCACCCCCTCTGCCCGCGTTTTGAAAACGCTATTCTAAGTCATTATACCAGAACATTCCGCCTGAAACAAGGGATAAACCATAAATTATTTTTTTCCCTGTTGGAAAACTAGTCTTGCAGTAAAAAAACAGGGAGAAAAGATATGAAAGCTATCGTCATGGCCGGCGGGGAGGGGACGCGCCTTCGCCCCCTGACCGCCTCGAAGCCCAAGCCTCTGGTGGAGCTCTATGGCCGGAGCGTCCTCTGGCACACCGTGGAGCGCCTCCGGCGTCTGGGCATCCGGGACATCGCCTTCACCGAGCGGTACATGCCCGAAAAGCTCCGGGAGGCCTTCGGCGACGGGGAGGCCCAGGGCGTGAACATCCGCCACATGGTGGAGCGGGAGCCCCTGGGCACCGCCGGCGGCGTCCGGGCCTGCCGGGACTTCATCGGGGGCGAGGACGTGCTGGTCCTCTCCGGGGACGCGGTGTGGGACCTGGACCTTACCGGTGTCCTCCGCGCCCACCGGGAGCGCCGCGCCGACGCCACCATCGTCCTCTACGACGCCCCGGACCCCACCCCCTTCGGCCTGGTGCTGACGGACAGCGCCGGCCGCGTCACCGCCTTTTCGGAAAAGCCCTCCTGGGACCGGGTAGTGACGGACCGGATCAACACCGGCATCTATGTGCTCAGCCCCCGGGCGGTGGAGGCCATTCCGGAGGGCGCGCCTTACGACTTTGGCCGTGACCTCTTCCCCCGCCTTGTGCGGGAGGGATACGATGTCTACGGGCAGGAGGCCCCCGGCTACTGGTGCGACGTGGGCAGCGTCCCGGCTTACCTTGCCTGCTGTCTCGATATCCTGGCCGGCAAGGCCGACGTGGACGCCGGGGCCAATGAGGCGGAGGCCTTTAAAAAATCCGGCGTCACCGTCCTCGCCCCGGCCTTCATCGCCGCCGGCGCGGTCGTCGCCCCCGGCGCGGTCATCGGCCCCAACGCCGTCGTCGGCCCCGGCTCTAAGGTGGAGGCCGGCGCCGTCGTCACGGACAGCGTCCTCAACGGCGCGCACATCGGCCCGGAGGGCGAGGTGCGCGGCGCGGTCCTGGACCGGGGCGTGAAGCTGGGCCGCCGCGCCCGCGTCCTGGAGGGGGCGTGCCTCGGGGAGGGCGCCGCGGTGGGCGACGGCGCGGTCATCGCCGCCCATGTGTCCCTTGCCCCCGGCAAGAGCGTCAAGCCCGGCGCGGTGATCGCCCGCGACCTTATGGACCGCCCCTCCTCGCGGCCCCCGGTCTTTGCCGACGACCGCCGCCTGCGCGCCGATGCCGCCGCCCTCCTGGACGCCGCCCTCCCCCTGGGAGCCCGTCTGGGCCGCGCCGGCCGCGTGGCGGTGGCCCACACCGGCGGGGCCGCCGCGCGCCTCATCGCCGACGCCCTCTGCTGCGGGGTCATCGCCTCCGGCGGGGAGGCCGCGCGGGTGGACTGTGACTTCGAGGCGGAGCTTGCCTCCCTCTCCGAGGTCTTCTCTTTCGAAAGGAGCGCCTTTGTGAGGGGGTCCGAAGGGGTGTCCGTGACCCTTCTGGGACCCTTCGGGACCCCCTTGGACCCCCCTGAGAGGGGGGCCTTAGAGGGGTCTCTCAGGCCCCTTTCCGGGTCCGATTTCACTCAGATCGGCCTCTCGGACACCATCTCCGGCTCGTCGCGGGCCTATATCTCCGCCGTCTGCGCCGCCGTCCGCGCCCTGGACGCCCCGGCGGGAAGGCCCGCCCACGCTGCGGACGCCCCGGTGGGAAAGCCCGCCCACGCTGCGGACGCCCCGGCGGGAAGGCCCGTGCGCACTGCGGACGCACCGGCGGGAAAGCCCGTGCGCGTAGGGGTCACGGGCCGGGGCGCACCGAACCGGGCCCTGCGGTGCGTCCTCGCGGCCCTGGGCCACGAGGTGGTCCGCCCCGCCCCAGGCGTCCCCCAGCTCTCCGTCACTCCCGGCGGCTTTACTTTCACCGCCAAGGACGAGAAAGGCCGGGAGATCGACGAGGCCCGCGCCGCGCTTTTGGCCTGTGAGGCCGCCATGCGGCTGGGGCTCAAGGCCCTCGCCGCGACGCCGAAGGAGCCGGAGGCCCTGCGGCGGCTGGCGGTGCGCTACGGCTGTAAGGTCCTGGAGACCTCCACCCCCGAGGGCCGGGCCCTTTACGCCCGGCAGCGCCTTTTGCGCGACGGCGTCCTGGCCGCCGCCGTGGCCGTCGCCGCCATGGCCCGGGACGGCGCGGCGCTTTCGGTCCTCCTGGACGCCCTCCCGGACTTTGCTGTGGCGGAAAAAAGCGTCAAGGTGGCCCTCCCCCGGGCCCAGGCCATGCGGAAGCTCTCCGAGGAGAACGCCGACCTCACCGCCGACGCCGCCCGGGGCCTTCTCTTCACCACGCCCCACGGCGGCGTGAACATCCGCCCGGATGTGAAGGCCAACGCCCTCGTCTTCCGCGCCGAGGCGGAGACCATGGAGGCCGCCCAAGAGCTCCTGGCCCGCTTCACACCTCAATAAAGCCGGTTTTCCGGCTTTACATAAGCTGGGTTTTGGGCATCCCTTTAAAATTTTCAAAAACTTCTTGTCAACCGGCGGGAAATAGACTAAAATAAGACATTGACCGTGAAACTGACCGCGTGGGGATGACCATGAAGAAGCTTTTTCCGGCGGCGCTGGCCGCCTTACTGACCGTCGCCCTCGCCGCCTGCGCCTCTTCGGCGGGCATCCGGGGGCGGGAGGACATTCTGGATAAGAGGGTCGCGGTGATCGGCGGCTCCGTGGCCGAGGGGCTGGTGTCCCACACGGACCCGGACCTGGCCCTGGTGATCTGCGACGGCGCCGCTTCCCTGAAGGACGCTTTGAAAACGGGTCGGGCCGACTGCGCCGTGGCGGACAAGGCCACGGCGGAGGAGCTCACCGGCTTTCTCTCCGGGCTTGAGACCGCTGAGGAGCCTTACGCCGCGCCTCAATACGCCATTGCCGTCTCCGAGGATAACCGGCTCATGCTGGAGCGGCTCAACGCCGCCCTTTCGGGCCTCGAAAGCTCCGGCCGGCTCCGGGCGCTTTTGAACGGCGATTCAGGGAGGACGGGCGCGTCGGGCGTCGAGGTGACCGTGGCGGTGGTGCCGGACTTCTATCCCCTCACCTATCTCGACGAGGACGGGGAGCTGCGGGGGATCGAAATCGAGCTTGTCCGGGAGCTGTGCGCCGACTTGGGGCTCGCGCCCCGGTTCATGACGGTAGACGCGGACATGCTCCTCTACATGGCCGGGAGCGGCAAATGCGCCTTCGCCATCGGCCGCCTCACCGCCGGAGAGGGCGAGGGGCTCCTCTACACCGCAAACTACTTGGACGCCGCGCAATACATCATTGTGAAGAAATGAGGTCGCACATATGCAAGCAACAAAAATCGCCAGAATCTTCGCCGACGCCGAGGCCTTCGGCGGCAAGACCGTCACCGTCAGCGGCTGGGCCCGCACCATCCGGGACATGAAGAATTTCGGCTTCGTGGAGCTCAACGACGGCAGCTGCTTTAAAAATCTCCAGGTGGTCATGGAACGGGAGACGCTCCAAAATTACGCCGACATCGCCGCCCAGAACGTGGGCGCGGCCCTCACCGTCACGGGCACCGTGGCCCTCACCCCCGAGGCCAAACAGCCTCTGGAGCTCAAGGCCGCCGAAATCCGCGTCGAGGGCACCAGCACGCCGGACTACCCCCTCCAGAAAAAGCGCCACAGCGTAGAGTATCTGCGGACCATCCAGCATCTGCGGCCCCGCACCAACCTCTTTTCCGCCGTCTTTCGCGTCAGAAGCGTGGCGGCCCACGCCGTCCACACCTTCTTCCAGGACCGGGGCTTCGTCTACATCCACACCCCCATCATCACCGGCTCCGACTGCGAGGGCGCG
Organism: uncultured Oscillospiraceae bacterium; assembly: GCA_947632175.1. GTDB lineage: Bacteria > Bacillota > Clostridia > Oscillospirales > Oscillospiraceae > RUG626. The sequence continues at coordinate 33,472 of CANROC010000002.1, forward strand.
GGCGAGATGTTCGAGGTCACCACGCTGGATATATCGAACCCGCCGAGGCTTCCCGACGGGAGCGTGGATTATTCCCAGGACTTCTTCGGCAAGCGGGCCAACCTCACCGTCTCCGGCCAGCTGAACGCCGAGAACTTCGCCATGGCCTTCGGGGACGTCTACACCTTCGGCCCCACCTTCCGGGCGGAGAACTCCAACACCCAGCGCCACGCCGCGGAGTTTTGGATGATCGAGCCGGAGATGGCCTTCTGCGACCTGGACGGTGACCTGGAGGTCATGGAGGCCATGGTCAAATTCATCATCAACACCGTTTTGGAAAAATGCCCCGACGAGATGGCCTTCTTCAGCTCCTTTGTGGACAAGGGGCTCCTCGACCGGCTCCGGAACGTGGTGGAGAACGACTTTGCCCGGGTTACCTACACCGAGGCGGTGAAGATCTTGGAGCAGAACAACGACAAATTCGACTACAAGGTCAGCTGGGGCACGGACCTTCAAACCGAGCACGAGCGGTTTTTGACCGAGCAGATCTACAAGCGCCCGGTGTTCGTCACCGACTACCCCAAGGAGATCAAGGCCTTTTACATGCGCCTCAACGACGACGGGAAGACCGTGGCCGCCGCCGACTGCCTGGCCCCCGGCATCGGGGAGATCATCGGCGGGAGCCAGCGCGAGGAGCGGCTGGACATGCTGACGGCCCGTATCCGGGAGCTCGGTATGCGGGAGGAGGACTACTGGTGGTACCTGGACCTCCGGCGCTACGGCGGCTGCAAGCACGCCGGCTTCGGCCTGGGCTTTGAACGCATGGTCATGTACCTCACCGGCGTCTCCAACATCCGCGACGTGGAGCTCCACCCCCGCACGGTGGGCAACGCGGAGTTTTGAACCACATGGGTATTATACCATAATTCTAAGCAAATGTCAAGTATTGTTTTTGTATTTTAAAATATTTTCCCGGATGAGGTGAGGGTATGGGGGACAAGAAAACGCCGAGGAGCTATGGGACGAACATTGACTTCAACGCCTACAATCTGCGGCCGGCGTCGTCGTATCTGGACGACATCAAGCGCTTAAAGGACGAGCTCAACGTCACCCTCACCGGCTTTGGTGGGACGGAGAAAAAGCCGGCGAAGAAGCCGCGGGAGGCGGACCTTTCCGGGCTCCAGACCTCCATGGACGAGGCCAAGCGGGCCGCCGACGAGCTTTTGCGGGAGATGGAGGCCAAGGGCGGCGCTATCGGCCCCGAGGCCCCCAAGACCGAGGCGGAGAAGAGCCCGGAGAAGCCGGACCTCGATAAGCTCCTGGCCGAGCTCGACGAGCTGGTGGGGCTGGAGGAGATTAAGAAGAACGTGCGCAGTCTCATCAACCTGGCCAAGGTCCGCAAGCTCCGGGAGGAGCACGACCTGCCTACCCCGGCCATGAGCCTGCACCTTGTGTTCATGGGAAACCCCGGCACCGGCAAGACCACGGTGGCGCGGCTCATCGCCCAGCTATACTACGCCATTGGCGTTCTGAGCAAGGGCCAGCTGGTGGAGGTGGACCGCTCGGGGCTCGTGGCCGGCTTTGTGGGCCAGACGGCCATCAAGACCGACGAGGCTATCAAAAAGGCCATTGGCGGCGTCCTCTTCATCGACGAGGCCTACTCCCTGGCGGCCAACACCGGGGAGAACGACTTCGGCCGGGAGGCCATCGAGACGGTTTTGAAAGGAATGGAGGACAACCGAAAGGACCTGGTGGTCATCGTGGCGGGGTACGAGGACCTGATGGAGCAGTTCATCAGCTCCAACCCGGGCCTGGAGTCCCGCTTCAACCGGTATTTTCTCTTTGAGGACTACAACGGGCAGGAGCTTTACGAGATTTTCCTCTCCATGTGCCGGAAGAACAAATATACCCTCACCGTGGAGGCCCAGGAGTACGCCAAGGCGCTTTTTGAGCGCCTCTACCGGGACCGGGGCGAGAACTTCGGCAACGCCCGGGACGTGCGCAACATCTTCGAAAACGTCATCGGCATCCACGCAGACCGCATCGCCGCCGACAGCGACATCGACGAGCGGGAGTTGACGCTGGTGATGAGGGAGGACCTTGAGAAGCTGGAGTGAAAGGGCGATTTTTGGCTTTTCAAGGACAAGGGGAGACGTGCTTTAGACGCCCCCACCCTGCCCGTCGCTTCGCTCGGGCACCCCTCCCGGAGGGAGGGGCTTTGGTGCAAGGCGGAAGCCGGCACGTTTTGTCGGGACCGGTCTATTGTCCAACGTTCGCTTCCCCCCTGCCCCCCTCCTACGAGGAGGGGGCTTAAAAAGGTTGCGCCGCGCAGCGGCGCAGCTTTTTATTTGCCCGCGCGGCGGGGACGGGGGACGAAGGACGGGGGCTCGAATCCCCCCTGCCCCCCTTTCCCGGAAAGGGGGGCAAAAAGGTTTTGCGCCGCTTTGCGGCGCAATTTTTTATAAAGGCGGCGCGAAGCGCCGCATCCTTATTCCCCCGACCCCTTTTTCGGAAAAAGGGGTGCCGCAGCAGCGGCGGGGTATTCGAGCCCGTGGGGCGTAACTGGGGCTGTCGGTAAACGAAACTTACTGCGTGCGGGCCGCCAAGACTGCGCCCGCAGGCGCGTTTCGTAGCGCAACCGCCGCAAAGCGGCGGCTCTTAGCGCGGAGATGTGGCGGCCCCTACAAGGTGTGTTGTCGGAACGGTTCCGATTATTCGCGCCCGCGCCCGTCCCGGAGCCCCCTCCTCGTAGGAGGGGGGCAGGGGGGGAAGCGAACGTGGGATGACAGAACGGTTCCGATAAAACGAATCCGCCCAAATTACGCCTTACGGGCCGTTGCCCACGGCGGCCCGCGTTGCAGGGCTTGGATTGCATCCGATCAACGCCGTAGGGGCCGCCGTCCCCGGCGACCCGCGTTGCAAGGTTCGGGTTGCCCCTGATAAACGCCGTAGGGGCCGCCACTCTTGGCGGCCCGCGTTGCATGGTTTGGATTGCTTCCGATGAACGCCGTAGGGGTCGCCGTCCTCGGCGACCCGCGTTTCGATGATTTCCAATGTCGGTTGAATGGAATAACCTCCCACATCCCCCGTAGGGGCGGACCCATGTGTCCGCCCCTGCAACGTTGCGGGACGGGAACGGGTCCGATAAAACGGTACATGTCGGTCAACGGGGGCATGGGCCGCCGTGGGCGGCGGCCCGTACGGCGTTGTTCGGGGCGGGTCAATAAACGAAAGGCGGGTCGCCGAGGACGGCGACCCCTACGGCGGATATCGCAGGCTGGTGGCGCGGCGGCGGGGGCGGGTGGGCGGGAAATATAAGAATGCGGCGCAAGCCGCAAACCTTTCCCGCCGCCTGGGCAGCGGCCCGTACGGCGTTGTTCGGGGCGGGTCAATTATCGTGGGGCGGGTCGCCGAGGACGGCGACCCCTACGGCGGATATCGCGGGCCGGTGGCGCGGCGGCGGGCGGGTGGGGAATATAAAAAATGCGGCGCGAGGCGCATAGCTTTTTCTCTCCGCAAACTTTTTCCCGCCGCCCTTTGGGGGCGGCGGGGTGGGGTCAGTCTTTTTCGGAGGCGAGGATCTTGTAGAGGAGGTTGTAGAGGGTGGTCGCCTCGTCGGGGGTGAGGGGGGCGTAGGTGGACATGCCGAGGGGGATGGAGAGGGCCTTCTCGCGCAGGGCAAGGCCCCGGTCGGTGACGCGGACGATGAGGTTGCGCTCGTCCTTCTCGGAGCGGGCGCGGGACACAAGGCCCTTGTGCTCCATCTTCTTCAGCAGCGGCGTGAGAGTGCCGGAGTCCAGGTACAGGCACTCCCCCAGCTCCTTGACATTGACCTGACGGCGCTCCCATAACACCATCATGGCAATGTACTGGGTGTAGGTGAGGTCCAATTTGTCGAGGAACGGCTTGTAGCGCTTGATCACCTCACGCGAGCACGCGTACAGGGGAAAGCACACCTGATTGGACAGCTTGATCGATTCGTATTTCTTGTCTTCCATGTTTCTCCTCCCGATGTCGGATCTATATTTTGGCCCTTGTTGAAGGGCTTATCCGTTATTTTAAGCGCGGGGTCAGGGGATGGCCGCCGAGTTTACGCGCCGGCGAATTTGAAAACGGCGCCGACCACGGCGGAAAGGCCGATGAACAGGATGGGGTGGAGCTTTTTCGTCCACTTCAGCTGTGTGCAGGCGAAGACCGCCAGGCACAAAAGGAGCGAGGGCCAGCGGACGGCAGAGGCAAAGCCGCCGGCGGCGCCGAAGTCGAAAAGCACGTTTTTGGCTACGCCCAGGCCGGCCGCGCAGATGAGGGCGGTGGAGGCGGGGCGCAGGCCGCGAAAGGCGGAGTCCACCAGGCGCGAGGAGCGGAAACGCTCCAGGACCGTGGCGACGATGAGGATGACGATGATGGAGGGGGTGATGAGCCCCAGGGTGGTGATCACCGCGCCGGGGATGCCCAGAAATTTGCCCTGGGCGGAGCCGATGTGGAAGCCCACGTAGGTGGCCATGTTGACGCCGATGGGGCCGGGGGTGGATTCGCTCACCGCCAGCATGGTGGTGAGGTCCGCGTCCGTGAACCAGCCGGTAGCGGCGCCGATGTCCCGGAGGAACGGGATGGTGGCCAGGCCCCCGCCCACGGCGAAGAGGCCGGTCTTGAAAAACTCAAGAAAGAGGCGCAGGAAGATCACTTCTTCTCCCCTCCCCTCTTCCCCGCGGGCAGCCAGAGGATGAGCCCGGTGACGCCGGCCAGGACGATGAGCACAGCCGGCGAGCAGAGGGTATCCAGCGCCCGGCCCCACCAGGTCTGGGGAAAGGTCACGAAGCTCCCCACGGCGGCCAGCACCGCCACGGCGGCGAAGATGCAGACGCTGGGGGAATTTTTGAGGGTGGACTTCCCCAGCTTCAAAACGCTGGAGGCGATGAGCGCCACCACGCAGGCGTTGACGCCCGCCAGGGCGTTTTGCACCAGGGGGATGTCGGCGAAGTTGACGAGGAAGGCGGCGATGAGGGAGATGATCACGAGGGAGGGGAAGACCACGCCTAAAGTGGTGACGATCCCGCCTAAAACGCCCTTGTGCTTATAGCCGATGAAGGTGGCGGTGTTCACCGCGATGACCCCCGGCGTACACTGGCCGATGGCGAAGTAGTCGGTGAGCTCCGATTCCGTGGCCCAGCCGTTTTTTTCCACGATCTCCCGCTGCAGGATGGGGAGCATGGCGTAGCCCCCGCCAAAGGTCATCACGCCGACCTTGGCGAAGGTGAGAAACATCTTGAAAAGCTCCATGGTATTCTCCGGAGAAACGGCGCGCGCCGTCCATGATTGTTAGTCTTTTAACATTATATCATCAGTTGATGCGGAAAGCAAATTACAAACAATTACAGCTTTAGTCATTCGTTAACAGGATAAAGTAAATCATACCAATTTGATAGGTTGTCTTGAATCCCGGGGCTTTTTGCGGTATCATGGGTCACGCGGAAACGCAAAACCTGTGAAAGCGGTGATGGTATGAGAAAGAAACTGCTTGCCCTTGCGCTGGCGCTGGGGCTTTCGGTCACGATGGCGGCGACGGCTCAGGCCGGGAGCCGGTATACGACGAGCGGCGGGGCCCTGCGGGGCGGGGATTTTACGGACGACGCGCTTTTAGCCGCGAGGCTGGACGCGGTCTTCGCCGGGATGCCGGAGCTTTACGAGGACATCCGGTGTACGACCAGGGCGGCGGCGCCCATCGGGAGCCGGAACGTGCCGCTGGGAAAGACGTATTACGTCAAGGGCGCAAACGGGCAGGTCTACTCCGGGACCTCCTGCTACATATACGCAAACGCCGTGTACGCTACGCTCTTCGGGGACGTGCCCTACCACGGGGAGGACGCGGGGTGGAAGAACTCCTACACCGCCGCCAGGAACCTCTCCGCCGCGTCTTACAGCGAGTTTCAGCGCCTGGGCATCGGCTTCGGGGCGCTGGCGCGCACCACGTCCAACGCCGACGGGTCCTACAACGGCAACGCCGGGCACTCGCTCATCGTTTTGAAATACGACGCGGGCGGCATCACGTATCTGGAGGGGAACGGCGACGGAAAGGGCCTCATCCGGGTGACGGAGCGCGACTGGGATACCTTCAACAGCACCTCCGTCAGCGGGCGGGGGTATAAGATCAGCTTCATCGTCCAGCCCAAGACGGCCGCCCAGGGGCGGACCCCGGCGTATGTGGGGCGGATTGGGAAGATCAGAAGCTACGGCGGGCATTTTCAGGATGTGCGTCCCGGGGACTGGTTTTACACGGCGGTGGCCGGGGCCTACGAGACGGGCTTCGTGGACGGGCGCTCCCCTGTTCTCTATGAGCCGGAGGGAAACGTCACCGCCGCCGAGGCCGTGACGCTGTGCGCCAGGTTCCTCTCCCTCTACTACGACGACCGATGGGACTTCGGCTCCTCCGGGGCGTGGTATGAGGGGTATTACGACTACTTAAGGCGCTGGGGCATCGACACGTCCTTCGCCGGCCCCGAGGAGATCGTCACGCGGGGGGATTTCGCCCGGCTCATGGCCCGGGCGCTTCCTCAGGAGGCCCGGGGCGGCGACATCGGCACCGTCTTCCCGGACGTGCCCGCCAAATACCTCAGCGCCGTCACGGCGCTCACGCGGTGCGGGGTAATCACCGGGTCGGACGGCGGGCTCTTCCTCCCCTACGACCCCCTGACCCGCGCCGAGGCGGCGGCGTTCCTGGGGCGCATGGCAGACAAGTCGCTGCGGGCCAGTTAACCGATGATGTCTTTGAGGGCACGGAGGGCGTTTTGGTGGGTGATCTTTTCGGCGGTCCTTTCGCCGAAGGCGGCGGCTACGGCCTCTATGAAGCGCTGCTGGCCGCCGCAGTCGCCCCACTCCAGCTTCGATTCGATGCCGTCGTAGTCGGAGCCCAGGGCGGCCACGTCCTCGCCGCCCACGACCACAAGGTGACGGAGGTGACGGAGAAGCTCGGACATGGAGGTGTAGTCGTCCCGGAAGGCGCGGGAGGTGGGATGGAGGAAGGCGTTGCAGTAGTTGAGGCCGACGACGCCGCCGGCGTCGGCCACGGCGCGGATCTGGTCGTCCGTCAGGTTCCGGCCGATGTCGCACAGGGCGCGGCAGCAGGAGTGGGAGGCGATGAAGGGCTTTTTGGAATGCTTCGCCACGTCCCAGAAGCCGCCCTCGGAAAGGTGGGACACGTCCACGGCGATGCCAAGCTCGTTCATCCGGCGGACGCACTCGATGCCAAAGGGCTTGAGGCCCAGGGCGTGCCTTTCGGGGTCGCCGCTCTGGGGGAAGCCCAGGGAGTTTTCGTAATTCCAGGTGAGGGCCACCATGCGCACGCCCTTTTTGTAATAGTCGTCCACGTTTTCCAGCTTCCCGTCCAGGGTCACGCCGTCCTCCACCGTGAGGATGGCGCTGACCTTGCCGGCTTTTTCGTTTTTTTCGATGTCGGAGACACAATAAGCCGGGGTGAGGGCACCGGCGTTGAGGGCAAGCTCCCGGAGGTAGGCCGCGTAGGCCCGGTCGAAGTACGCCGCCGGGTCGTCGGGGATGCCGGAACGGCGGGCAGCGTCGTGGGTGGGCACGAAGATGGCGAAGCACTGGGCCAACGCCTCGCCCTTTTGGAGTTTTTCCAGGCTTAAGTGGGCATCCTGAAGGTCCCTGAGGTGCTTGCCCTCGTAAAACAGCATGATCGTGTCGCAGTGGAGGTCAACGGTCTTCATCAAAAGTCCCCCTTTTCGGTTCGTTTTTTCAATTATAAAGGAAACGCCTTTTGTTTACAACCGCAAAATCGGAAAAAGGCGTCCAAAAACCGGCAGAGAATAAAAGCGCCGGGAGGCGGGCATATTAAGGGCGCGAACAAAAAAGGAGGGATCATATGATGATCATGGACAGGATCGCCCTTATCCTCTTGATAATCGGCGGCATCAACTGGGGCCTGGTGGGCGTCTTCAAGTTTGACCTGGTGGCCTACCTCTTCGGCGGACAGACCGCCTCCATCAGCCGCGTCGTCTACACGCTGGTGGCCCTTTCGGCCCTGTGGTGCATCTCACTCCTCTTTCGGGACAGAGTGGGGTCCAAGGAAAATTCATAACGGGATCACAGGCGGGGCCGTTGCGGCTCCGCCTGCATCCTTTCCCCGGACTGCCAGTTTCTGCTGGCGTTCTGGGCGTATCAAAGGCGCGGGGGACGCAAATACTAGCTGCGCACCATAAAAAACGGTCAACGACCTTAAACTTGGAGGTTTCAATGAAAAAAGCAGGCATACTGGCTCTGGCGCTGGTCATGGCGCTCTCTCTTGTGAGCTGCGGCAATTCCGACGCGGACCGCTCCGACAACACCAAGGACGGCGTCATCGGCGACGGGCTGGACGGCATGGGCGACGACCTCAAAAAGGCCGGCGACGATATCCGCGACGCCGTGGACGACGTCACCGGCATGGACCGCGACGACAACACCGGCACCGGCAGCGGGACCAACGGAAACGGCACCACCGGCAACGGCGCCATGGGCAGCGGAACGACCGGCAACGGCGCCATGGGCAGCGGCAGCAACGGCATGAACGGCTCCGCCAGGACCGGCGGCGTGGGAACGGGGATGACCCGGTAAAACGGCGCGCTAAAAACCGGCGTCCCCGGACGGGGCGCCGGTTTTGCGTGCGGGGAGAAACTTCTTTTTCGGGGCTTGTCAGCGGGAGGCTTTTGTTGTATGATGGAAACAGCCTTACAAAGGAGGAGACGGTATGCGGGAAAAGCGGAATGTTCCGGCGGCAAGGCGCCGCCGCGAAAAGAGGGCCAGGAGGTTCGCGGGCGTTCTGCGCGTGGTCCTGGCGGGGGTGATCGTCCTGTCAGCGGCCCTGCCGGGCGTTGCCGTGAGGGCCGGCGCGGCCGGGACTTCCCATAAGGGCATTTCCTTTTCGGACGTGTCCGCCGACGATTGGTATTACGAGCCCGTGACGGCTATGACGGAAATGGGGCTTTTCTCGGGGACGACAGCCCTGGTGGACGGCGTTGGGACATTCGACCCGGAGGGGACCATGACAAGGGCGGAGTTTATCACAACGTGTGTGAGATACTTGCGTCCTGATACGCAGCAGGGCGGCCAGGAATGGTATTCCAATTTTGTTGACGCGGCCCTTGAAGCGGAGCTTATCCATGGCTATGATTTTTCGGATGGGTACGATACTCCCTGCACCCGTGAGGAAATGGCGTACATAGCGGTCAATATGGCGTTTATAAACGGAGAAAAAGCCTCTAACCTTGTCGGGCGCCTGGAAATCCCGGACAATTTTGAAATAGACAGCTATTATAGATGGTATGCAAAACAGGCCATGCTCTTCGGTATCATAACAGGCACGACAGCGGAGCACCATTTTTCCGCAAAGAGCACCATGACAAGGGCGGAGGGGGCCACGGTCCTGTACAGGCTCCTGTTCCCCGAACAGCGCATCCGCGTCGATACAGAACCGATAGATACAAATTATCAGTATTACAACAACTATAAGGCGGATTTGGACCGTGAGCCTGTAACTTGGGTAGAGGGCGAAAGACATCCAATACCAATAGCTGGAGATACGGTTATTCGCAAATCAGATGGTAAGCCCATAAGAATTGATGCTACTTGCCTTGGAAAGTTGGAGGTTCTTGCTATTTTGCAAGGTGTAGATATATGGAGTGGTACAGAGAGGTATATTCCGCAGACGGGTAAAACATCTGTCACAGCAGAGGGTAGTGTGTCATGGTTTAAAAGTGAGGCATCTATATTTACATTTAACAAATTGAGAACGGAAATGCATTCTTGTCAAGATTGGGCTGAAATTAGAGTTTTATCCTTCCCAGGCAGAGACAAGAAGGGAGCATATGACGGTGAAATAACACCAGATGGTATGTGGAGATGGTATAAGCCTAATGATGAATGGGAGTGGATAGGCGGAGATTGTATGTGAAGCATATAAGCTTGCGCCTGTGCCGCGGGCTTTGATTTGCCCGCGCGGCGGGGACGGGGGACGGTGCGGGTTTTCGATACCGCTCAGTTCCGCAACCCCCGCTGCCCCCCTCCTACGAGGAGGGGGCGAAAAAGGTTGCGCCGCTTTGCGGCGCAATTTTTTATAAAGGCGGCGCAAAGCGCCGCAGCCTTTCCGTGACGCCGGGGAGAACACGCGGTTGACAGGGCGGGGAAAAAGAAATATACTGGGGGAAATCGATTTGGGAGGTACGTATGGCGGAAATCATGAAGGGGGCGCCGGTGGCGGCGGGGATCAATGAGGGGACGAGGGCGCGGGCGGCGGCGCTGAGGGAACGCGGCGTCGTGCCTACGCTCGCTATCGTGCGCGTGGGGGAAAAGGACGCGGACGTGGCGTATGAGCGAGGGGCGATGAAGCGGTGCGCGGCGCTGGGAGTGGAGGCGCGGAACGTGCTTCTGCCGGAGGACGTATCCGAGGAGGCGCTTTTGGGGGCTGTCCGGGCGCTGAACGAGGACCCGCTGGTCCACGGCGTGCTGATCTTCCGGCCCCTGCCACGGCACATCCGGGACGAGGCGGTGCGCGCCGCGCTGGCGCCGGAAAAGGACGTGGACGGCATCACGGACGGGTCCCTGACGGGGGTGTTCACCGGGAGCGGGCGGGGCTTTTGCCCCTGCACCGCCCAGAGCGTTGTGGAGATCCTGGACCACTACGGCGTGGACTGCGCGGGCAAGCGAGCCGTGGTGCTGGGGCGGAGCCTCGTTATCGGAAAGCCCGTCTCCCAGCTCCTGCTGGCCCGGAACGCCACGGTCACCGTCTGCCACACTCGCACACGGGACCTGGCCTCGGAGACGCGGCGGGCGGATATCTTAGTGGCCGCCGTGGGGCACGCAGGGGCTGTTACAGGCGAGCACGTCTCCCCCGGGCAGGTCATCGTGGATGTGGGCATCAACACCGACGGCGAGGGGCGTCTGGTGGGCGACGTGGACCTTGCGGCCGTGGAGTCGCTGGTTGCCGCCGTTACCCCTACCCCCGGCGGCGTGGGGGCCGTCACCACCGCCGTGCTGGTGCGGCACACCGTGGAGGCGGCGGAGCGAATGAATTGCGTTATGTAAACTCGTCTTGTTGACATAAGTTTTTACTAGTTTACATAAAGATAATACGACCTGGTCAAACTTATGTTAACAAGGTCGTATTCTTATGTTAACTTTGTCGTTTTTTATGGGATGAAAGTCATGATGATGAGGGCAAGGCAGGAGAGGATGAAGAGGATCATCCCCACGTTGAGGACGACGCTGGTGAAGCGCTCACTCCCCTGCAGTTCGTTGGGCTCCGGCTCAAAGGTGGTCTTGCGGAAGCGGACGAAGAACATGACGGCGCCGCAGATGACCAGGCCCAGGAGGATGAGGGAGTAGATCATCAGGGGCATGAGGGCCCGGAACTGGCGCATCACGGCCTCCACATCCGTCACGTACACCTGATCCAGGGCCTCCAGGTCCACCTTCTCCAGGAGCGTGGGGGCCACGTAGCCGCCCAGGAAGTTGATGAGCATGTGGAGGGTGGCGCTGTAGCGCAGGCGGCCGGTCTTCAAATAGAGGTTGCCGAAGACGAGGCCCAGGGCGAAGGCGTAGAAGAACTGGCTCAGGTTCCCGTGGGCCAGGCCGAAGATCAGGGCCGAGGTCACCACGGCGACCTTCCCGCCGTAGACGTGCATCCGGTCGATGAGCTGTTTGCGGAAGAGGTACTCCTCGATGAGGGGGGCCAGGATCACCATGACCAGGATGCGCAGCCAGACGTAGCCGTTCTCCACGTAGGTGTCCAGGGGGTTCTCCGGCGTGGAGCCCACCAGGGCCCCGGTGATACGGATGATGATGGTGCCGATGATGTTCCCCAGGTACATGAGAAAGAAGCAGATGACGGTGGAGGCGATAAGGTCGCCGGAACGGATGCTGCGCTTCTCCACCGGCGTGGCCGGGGCCTTTTTCATCACCAGGATGCCCAGGGGGATGGCCACCAGGTACATGGGGGCGAAGGTGTAGACCCACAAAAGCCAACCCGGCTCCCCACCCTCGGGGTAGAGCCAGGCCACGAGGAGCATGGTCAGGAACTGGACGGCGGTGCTGACCACCAGCACCGTGACCATACCCAGGCCAAGCCAGGAAAACTGTTTTTTAGCCAACGGCTGTCACCTCTTTAAAAAGTAACGTTAGAAAGGTCCGGAAAAGCGCTGTCATGGAAGGCGGTAGGCGGCGATGCCCTCCTCGAAAATGTCCCCGCCGTGGCAGTCGATGCCCACGATGAGGGGCATTTTCGTGACCTCAAGGCGCTTGACGGACTCGCATCCCAGCTCCGGGAAGGCGATCTCCTCCATGGAGCGGATGGACCGGGCGATGAGGGCTCCCGCGCCGCCCACGGCGCACAGGTAGACCGCGCCGTTGCGTTTGATGGCGTCCTTCACCGCGCGGTTTCTCAGACCCTTGCCGATCATGCCGGCCAGCCCAAGGTCCAGAAGGCGGGGGGTGAAGCCGTCCATGCGGCTGGAGGTGGTGGGGCCGCAGGCGCCGGTGGGCATCCCGTCGTGCCCCGGCGTGGGGCCGGCGTAGTAGATGACCGCGCCCTCCAGGGGGAAAGGCGTGGGCTCCCCCGCGTCCAGGAGACGGAAGATGGCCATGTGGGCCTGGTCCCGGGAGGTGTAGATCGTGCCGGAGAGGAGGACCCGGTCCCCCGCGCGCATCTGGGGGGCGATCCTTTTCAGCTCCCCGGCGTCGATGTCAAAGACTCTCTGCATCCTGTGCCTCCGCGCCAGTGAGGGGCATGATGTCCAGCTCCGTATCCAAGGCCTCGAGGCGCTCCTCCCCCTCCTGCAGGGCCGCCTGCAGCTCGCCGAGCTTTCCCGCAAGGGACATAAGGCTCGCGGCGGTCTCGCCGGCGCTCTGGCGGACGTCCCCGGCCAGGGCCTGATAGGCGTCCCGGATCTCGGCCAGGGCGGCGTGGGCGTTCCGGAGGACCTCCTCCACGCGGGCGCGCACCAGTGCCTCCTGGTCGGGAAGCGCGGGGGTCGCGCACGGGGCGTCCTCTCCCCCGGAAAGCTCCGCCAGGCGGTCCTCCAGGGCCTCCACCTTGCCGCGCAAGGCGCCGTTTTCCCGCTTGAGGTCGTTGCGCTCCTTGGCCAGCGACTCGATGTACCCGATGACGTCCTGCCTGTTGAACCCGCCGAAGACACGGCTTTTGAAGTTGCCCTTCTCCTGTTCCAAGCCAAAACACCGTCCTTTGTCCGCATTCTGAGGGTATTTTATCACATTCGTCAAAATAATACAACCGGAAGTGTGGGGATGGGGTGAAAAAAGTTCGTAACCATTCTAGACGCATGCGCTTGAAAAAATGACGCGGTTCGGGTATAGTATAGCTGACGGGACTTGAAAAAGTCAAGCGGAATGAAAAGGAGTGTTTTTATGAAGAAAGATCTGGGCGTGAAGCCGTATCTTTTCCCGATGCCCACGTATATGATCGGGACGTACAACGAGGACGGGAGCGTAGACGTGATGATGATGGCCTGGGGCGGGATCTGCGCCGAAGACATGGTGGCGCTGAACCTGGAGGCCGATCACAAGACGGTGGCCAACCTGAAATCCCGCGGGGCGTTCACGCTGGCCGTGCCGGGGACGGATACGCTGGAGGCGTCGGATTTTTTGGGCATCGCCTCGTCCAACAAGATGGCGGACAAATTCGCGCGCACCGGGCTCCACGCGGTGAAGAGCGGCCGGGTGGACGCGCCGGTCATCGAGGAGTATCCCCTGACGCTGGAATGTACCGTGGAGCGGATGGAGGACGAGCCCTACGGCCTGCGGGTGCTGGGGCGGATCGTAAACGTGCTGGCGGACGAGGACGTTCTGGACGAGAAAGGCCGCGTGGACGCGGGGAAGCTCCGCGCCTTCGCCTTCGACCAGATGCGCAACGGCTACTACGCCATGGGCGATGAGATTGGAAAGGCATGGCACGCCGGCGCGGGGATGATGAAAGGGTAACAGCGCCGGACCTTTGGCCCTGTCCTTCATAAACGGAAAAAAGTGTCCCAATGTGACGTTGTGTTTCCGGACAAAAGCATGAAAACTAGGCCGTTGACTTTTTCACCGGGGAACCGGTGCGTCAACGGTCTTTTTCCGGTGTTCAGTTGTGGCGTGCAGCGCAGTAAGCAGAAAATTATCGGTCAAAGCGATAATACTTGAAGTCGCCCTTTTCTTCTATGTACTTGAAACCGATTTTTTCAAGAACGTGCTGGCTTCGTGTATTCTTGATAACGGTATCCGCATTTACAGCGTTCATTCCCAGCGTGTCAAAAGCATATTTCAACGCCAGCTTTTCTGCCGCCGTTCCATAGCCATGCCCTTTTACAGAGTCATTTTGCAGGTGAATACTCAACGTACATTCCTTGCGTTCCCGGTCTATCTGCTTTAGTTGAAGTTCACCTATTGGCTTGCTGTCTTTCATAATCGCAAACAAAACACGGGACGGGGATTGCCTGGAGTCAAAATATCTATCTACTACCGCCTCGTTGTAGTGATAGGGTTCAAATTTATCCATGTCCATATATATGGCAGGGTCATTTTTCCAGTCCCTATATAATTCTTGACAAAGCTCCCTCGTCATAATGCAGAGAGATATTTCTTCCATATAAGGACGCTCCTAACTTTAAATTTTCTATTTTAGACTTGTCGAAAAGGTAAAGACGCAAAGCACCATTTTCTGTTCGCAAGTACACCGGGGACAGTCGCGCGAGCGTGCGAAAGGCGCCCTTTAGTTTCTAAAGAGTTTTGCAACGTCTCGATAAACTTGAATTTATTGTGCTGATGAATTTAATATTTCCGACAACCTATCATAATCAAAATCATTCATAACAACACAATTTCCCAATTTCGATGTTTCATCGGCTGTTATTATTGTTCCGTCATCCCAAAGCGTGATCCACCACGTTGTGACCGTTTCCTCGCCTGAGTAAAAGGTCAGCACAAAGCATTCTGGCGCCATCGGGCGGCCTGTTTCCTTTATCTGGATGGTGTTGTGCATCAGCACGATTTCATCAACAGTTTCTTCATTGGTGATTGTTGCCTCCACATACACACCATCCTCAGTCTCATGTGAAATAGCTACTCGGTCTGCTTCTATCTGCTTGAAGGTGTTTTCTTCTGCGTTTTCTGATTTGCATGCTGATAACGCCAGACATAGACAGAGCAAAGCGCCAAAAACACATATTTTCTTTTTCATCATAAACCTCCGCAAATCCCGATTAGTCTTACAGTTGACCACTCAACAATTAACATTATACCACTCAAATGTGAAGAAATCTACCGTCCTTAAAATCGAATTATTCAGAGAAAACTTTGTCTGTGCATAATAGGAAACGCTCCGGCGATTTTGTCCTCGTCCGGAGCGTTCCTATTTGCTGTTCAGGCTTGTCTTCATGACAAGCTCAAACGATATGAGTTCTTATTTGAGATAGGTTTGGAAGAAGTCTGTGAGCCTGTTGAAGGGGATGGCATGCTTCCCTCCGCCGTCGTAGAGGTCGGTGTGGACGGCGTCGGGGATGAGGAGGAGCTCCTTGTTGGCGGCATACGGGTTGTCCTTGACCATGGCGGCGTAGGCGTCCCTGGAGAAGTAACAGGAGTGGGCCTTTTCGCCGTGGACGATGAGGACGGCGGATCTTATTTCGTTGGAGTAGCACAAGATCGGCTGGTTCAGGAAGCTCATACAGCCGATAACGTTCCAGCCGCCGTTGGAGTTGAGGCTGCGGGGGTGGTAGCCCCGGGGGGTCTTGTAGTAGTCGTAATAGTCCTTCACGAAGAAGGGCGCGTCCTCCGGCAGGGGGTCCACCACTCCCCCGCCCAGGGCATAGGAGCCGGCCTTGAAGTCCGCGAGGCGCTGGGCGTTCAGGGCCTTTTTCTTCTCAAAACGGGCCTCCTCGGAGTCCTCCGCGTCAAAGTAGCCCTTGGCGTTGACGCGGGCCATGTCGTACATGGTCATGGCCGCCGTGGCCTTGACGCGGGTATCCAGCGCGGCGGTGTTGAGGGCCAGGCCGCCCCAGCCGCAGATACCGATGATGCCGATCTTGTCAGGGTCCACGTTCTCCTGGACCGAGAGGAAGTCCACAGCGGCCTGGAAGTCCTCGGTGTTGATGTCCGGGGAGGCCATATAGCGGGGCGTGCCGCCGCTCTCGCCGGTGAAGGACGGGTCGAAGGCCAGGGTGAGGAAGCCCCGCTCGGCCATGGTCTGGGCGTAGAGGCCGGACGCCTGCTCCTTCACCGCGCCGAAGGGGCCGCAGACGGCGATAGCGGCCAGCTTCCCGCTGGCGTCCTTGGGTGTGTACATATCCGCCGCCAGGGTGATGCCGTAGCGGTTGGGGAAGGTCACCTTTTTGTGCTCCACCGCGCCGCTTTGGGGAAAGGTCTTGTCCCAGGTGTCTTGAAGGTTCATATGCACCGCTCCTTTTTCATAATAGTTTCATTATAACGCCTTGACGGCCGGGGCGCTAATGGGTATAATTTATATCACGCTATTCGATTTTGGCATATCACGGAGGGGCGGCAATGGAGATAAGGACGCTTCGCTACTTTCTGGCGGTGGCGCGGGAGGAGAACATGACCCGCGCCGCCGAGACTTTGCACGTCTCACAGCCCACGCTGTCCAAGCAGATCCAGTCCCTGGAGGAGGAGCTGGGGAAGCGGCTCTTTATCCGGCACAGCTTTCGCATCGAGCTTACGGAGGAGGGGCGGCTTTTGCGCGAGCGCGCGGAGGACCTTGTCTCCATGGCGGACAAGATCGCCGGGGAGTTTACGGCGCTGGACGACGTCACCGGCGGGGACGTATACCTGGGGTTAGCGGAATCCTATCAGATCCGATATCTGGCGCGGGTCATCAAAGAGTTCAAGGAGATCTGCCCCGGCCTTCGCTGCCATGTCACCAGCGGGGACACGGAACAGGTCACGGAGAAGCTGGATAAGGGGATCCTGGACTTCGCCGTGCTGGCGGAGACGCCGGACACGGGAAAGTACAACTTCCTGCGCTTCCCCGAGGCGGACGTGTGGGGGCTGGTGGTCCCTCAAGACTCCCCTCTGGCGGCAAAGGAGGCCGTCAGCGCCGAGGACCTTGCGGGCCTGCCGCTTTTCTGCTCCGAGCAGAGCTGGCGGCGGGACCTCCCCGGCTGGTGCGGGGAGAAGATGGACGCTCTGCGGCTGGAGGGCTCTTTCCGGCTTTCCTACAACGCCTCGCTCTTCGTGCGGGAGGGGCTGGGGGTTCTGCTCACTCTGGACAGGCTCATCGACACAAGCCCCGAAAACGGCCTTGTGTTCCGACCCCTGACGCCCAGGCTGGAGGAGCGGCTTTATCTCATTTGGCGAAAGCGCCAGGTCTTCACTCCCATCGCCGAACGGCTGTTGGCGGCGCTGCGGGAGGGGCTCAAACCATCTTCGGAGGAGGAACAGGCATGAACAAAACGATCCAAAAGGAGCGGAGGAAAAAACGTTTGGAGGGACTGCGGGAGCTGCGGCCGGTGAATTTTCTCCTGCTGACGGCGGCCGGGGCGGTAAACGCTTTCGGCGTGTCCATGTTCCTCTTCCCGGTGAAGCTCTACGACAGCGGCATCTCGGGGCTGTCCATGCTGCTGGACCAGGTCACGCCGCCGGGGCTCACCTTGTCCGTGTTCCTGGTCCTGTTGAACTTCCCCATCTTCCTCTTTGGGCTCAAACGCCAGGGACTGCCCTTTACGGTCTACTCCCTCTATGCCGTGGGCATCTACTCCCTGGGGTCGTACCTCATCCAGCACGTCCTGCCGGTGGATGTGAACTTCGTCTCTCCCCTGGCGGGCACGGACCTTCTCCTGTGCGCCGTCTTCGGCGGGGTCATCTCCGGCATCGGCAGCGGCCTCACCATCCGCTTCGGCGGGGCCATCGACGGCGTGGATGTGCTGTCGGTGATCTTCGCCGGGCGTATCGGCGTCTCCATCGGCACCTTCGTGATGGTCTTCAATACCCTGCTCTACATCGTCTGCGGCATCGTCATCCACAGCTGGATTTTGCCGCTTTACTCCATCGTCACCTATTTTGTGGGCTCCAAGACCGTGGATTTCCTGGTGGAGGGCTTCGACCGCTCCATGTGCGCCATGATCGTGACCACGAAGTCCAGGCAAATTTCGGCGGCCCTCAACGAGCAGTTCAAGGCCGGCGGCACCATCGTCAACGCCACTGGCGGCTACTCCGGCCGGGAGCGGCAGATCATCTATTTCATCGTCAACCACTTCCAGATAAACAAGCTCAAGAAGCTGGTCACCGACATCGACCAGAACGCCTTCATCTCATTGCAAAATGTGGCGGGAATCGTGAGGAGGGCGAGGGAGTGAGAAAGCGCGTGACTTCCAGGAAACGGGAGGTCACGCGCTTTTTTACGGTTCAAGGGTCGCCTTGTAGCTCTCGCCCCAGGCCTTCATGGCGTCCAGGATGGGGCGGAGGGTCTGCCCCAGCTCGGAAAGGGCGTATTCCACTCTTGGCGGGACCTCGGGGTAGACGGTGCGGGTGATGAGGCCGTCGGCCTCCATGGAGCGGAGGCTGTCGGTGAGCACCTTCTGGCTGACCCCCTCAAGACTGCGCTGGAGCTCGTTGAAGCGCCAGGGACGGTCCAGGAGATTGCGGATGATGAGGAGCTTCCACTTGTTGCCGATGAGCTGTACCGTAGTCGCCACGGGACACGCGGGCAGAAGCTCGGCCTTCGTTTTCATAAAAACGCCTCCCGGATGAAAAATGGATGTTACATTCCATTTTAATGTATGGCTTTTCTTCCGTCAAGTAGTTACAAAAAGGTGCGTACCCCACAAAAAAGTGCGTACTTGCGCCTCCTTTCGGGCCGGTTTAGAATGGCAAATACAGGGGAAGCCCTGAATCCATCAAGGAGGCAAACAGTATGGCGCTTTCCAACCTCTATTCCTGGTCCGAGGACGTCAAGCCCTGCGCCTGTGGGGCCGCCTGCGGCGCCGCGGACAAGCCCGAGGAAAAGCCCGCGGAGACTCCTGCCGCCTGCGGCGCCGCCGCCCCGGAGGAGAAGCCCGCCGCCTGCGGGACGGCCTGCGGAGCCGGGGACAAATGAAAACGGCCCCTGCGGGGGCCACGGAAATTCATCGGTTTCGATTTACCATAGATTTGAGGCGATCTGATGCAGTACTTTTCTTTTCAGTGGCACATCACCGACGAGTGCGACCAGCGGTGCAGGCACTGTTATATATTCTCCGGGGATAAGTGCCACGAGCTCAAAAGCATGACCTGGGCGCAGATGGAGGACACCTTCTGGAACTGCCTGGACTTCTGCGAGGTGTACGGGCGTCTCCCCTACTTTTATCTCACCGGCGGGGACCCTATCCTGCACCCGGATTTCTGGCGGCTGCTGGCTTTGTTCAAGGAACACAACGTTCCGTTTACCGTCATGGGCAACCCGTTTCACTTGAACGACCGGGTGTGCCGGGAGATGAAATTCTTCGGCTGTGAGAAGTACCAGCTCTCCCTGGACGGCCTCCGGGAGACGCACGACTGGTTCCGCAAGCCCGGCTCCTTTGACTGCACGATTGAAAAGATTGGCTGTATCAACCGCTCCGGGATGCGAAGCGTGATTATGACGACGGTATCGAAAACAAACCGCATGGAGGTGCCGGGCATCATCGACGCGGTGGTGGCGGCGGGCGCGAACGTATTTGCCTTTTCCCGCTATGTCCCCAGCGGCGGCGACCTGGACGCCTCCATGACGCCGCAGGAGTACCGGGAGCTGCTGGCCATTTGCGATCAGAAATTCAAGGCGTATGAGGCGGAGGGCGTTAAGACCTATTTCAACAAAAAAGACCATCTCTGGACGCTCTACGAGTATGAAACGGGAGCCTTCAGGATTCCCGCGGACGTCAAAGAGGGTATGATTTACGGCGGGTGCAACTGTGGCAACTGCCACATCACCATCCTGCCCACCGGCGACGTGTACGCCTGCCGGAGAGTGGCGGAGAGCAAAGTCGGCAATGTGTTCACCGACCGGCTGGCTGACGTGTGGGTGTGCGAGATGGAGGCATACCGGGAGTATACAAAATTCGTCAAGTGCGCCAAGTGCGAGCTCCTCCCCTATTGCCGGGGCTGTCCCGCTGTAGCAAAGGGGTCGAACGGGGGCTTTTATGAGGCCGACCCGCAATGCTGGAAGGAGGTGTGTGTCTGAGCCTCATTCAGGCAAGTCTTCGTGCGGCTTGTCCGGCGGCAAAACGCGAATGGGCGGGTCCGGCTCGGCGATAACCATTTCCTCACATTCCCTCTGGGCCGCTATCGGGATGTTGACAGCTTTCTCGGAGGCGCGGAACAATTTTAAAACCATCTCCTTATAATCCGGTATAAGCTCACCTCCTAAGCAAATTGTAGGACATATTGTCCAATTTGTCAAGCTTTCCCGCTGTTCCGGTGTATAGTGGCATCGGTGATGAAGATGCGTTTACGGATACGCGATTTGCGGGAGGACGCGGACCTGACACAGCGTCAGGTGGCGGACGAGCTCATGTGCGACCAGTCCCTGTACTCCAAATATGAGCGCGGCGAACGACCGCTCCCCCTGGAGGCGGCGGTACGGCTGGCGCTCTTTTACAAGACGAGCCTGGACTATCTGGTCGGCCTCACCGACGACCCCGCGCCTCGCGGCTGACAAAGAAAGCGGCAGGAGATGGAGCTCCCGCCGCTTTCTCTTTTGATCATTTTTCGTGGAGGTTTTTTTCATGGACGCACAAACTTGTCTGAAAAAATTGGAATATGTGGGCGTGCTGGCCTTTGCCACGGTGGGCAGGGACGGCGCGCCGCAGATACGCAATATCTCCGCCATTCACTATGAGCCGGACAGGATGATCTTCTTCACCGCAAAGGGGAAAGCCTTCTGCGAGGAGCTTCTGCGTGATGGGCGCGTGCAAGTACTGGGGTACACCAAGTATAAAGAAATGATCCGCCTGTCCGCAAGGGCTGTCCCCGTCCCGGAGAGCGAACAGGAGAAGTGGATCGACACGATCTTCGCGGAACAGCCCTACCTCTCCAACGTCTATCCTGGCGACACGCGAAAGCTGGCAGGAATCGTTTTTGAAATCAGGGACGGGGAAATCGAGTATTTCAATCTCGGCGTCAATCCCATCTTCCGGGAGAGCTACACCATCGGTACTGGAAATATCACGCCAAAGGGGTATCGTATTTCCGATGCGTGTATCGGCTGCGGGAAGTGTTTGAAAAACTGTCCCCAGCGGTGCATCGAGCCGGGGAAGCCCTACCGTATTGCGCAAAACCACTGCTTGCACTGTGGCAACTGCCTTGCGGTCTGCCCGGTAAAGGCGATAGAAAAGCGGGGATAATGCAACTGCTTACTTTTGCGCCATCTTCGCAAATCGAGTCATATCCTCCGCAAACTCCCGTGGCTGTTCCAGGGCGGTGAAATGGCCGCCTCGCGGCATGGTGGTGTATTGGACCACGGGATAGTGCTTTTCCACCCACTCCCTTGGCACCGGGAGAACATCGTGGGGAAAGACCGCGATGGCTGTCGGTACGGTGATCGGCCCCAGGGGAGGCAATGTAAAGCTGTTCCCGTGGTAGGCGCGGATGGAGGTGTGCGCCGTGTTGGTCATCCAGTAGAGGGTCAGGCAGTCGCAGAGGTCATCCATCGTCAGCAGAGGCCAGTCGCTCCAGGCGTGGTATTTTTCCACGATCCACGCGGCCATCCCGGCCGGAGAATCACTGAGCATAAACGCCAGAGTTTGGGGCTTGGTGCTGTTGATGTTGATATAAGCCCCCTCCATCCGTGTCCACTCCTGGGCGCGGCGCTTATAGTCCAGCTCCGCCGGCGAAAGCGATTCATCCGCCGCCGCCACAATGTCCCCCGCAGAGCCTACATCTGTAAGATAGATTCCTCTCACCTCCTGTGGATAGCGGGCCGCCAGATAGCACGTCACGCCCCGACCCATATCGCCGCCTGACGCGATGTATTCCCTGTATCCAAGTACCTCGGTCATCAGCTTATGCCAGAGCTCCGCGACTTCGGCGTTATTGAGAAAGCCTTTCGGCGGCAGCGTTGAAAAGGCAAAGCCCGGCAGGGAGGGCACCACAAGGTCAAATTCGGAGAGAAACGGAAACGCCTTCGCGTAGCGAAGGAAGCTGTCCGGCCAGCCGTGCGTCAGCAGCAGCGGCAGCGAGCCCTTGCGGGAACCGGGGATATGAAAGAAATGGACCGTCACTCCATCCAGTTCACAGGTAAACTGCGGATAATGGTTGAGTTCAGTCTCCTTCCGTTTCCAATCATAGCTGTCCCGCCAGTAGGACAAAAGGGATGAAAGGTACTCAACGTCCGTCCCCAGCGACCAGTGATCTCCCTCTATCGGCTCCGGCAGCCTTGCCGAGCTTATCCGGCGGCGCAACTCATCAAATTGTTCATCGGCAAAATGGATGTGAAAATCCTTTTTCACTTTCAAATCCCTTCTTTCAACGCATGGTTCAGTAAGAATTATACCCGTTTCATTTCATGCTGACAAGTATAAAAGTGGTAGAAAGGCAAGGTTAACATGACGCAAGAAGAAAGAAGAATATTTCTCATCAGGAAGTTGCTTTTCGAGCAGCACCGCTATCGGGATTTGCAGATTCCGTCCGATGAGGCAGAACAGAGAACGCTGCTCCGCGCCCTGATGAACGTCCGCCCGCCGCGGCCGATAGAGGATGATTTTCTGACGGTGCAGGACGCGTATCTGCAAGAAGAAACCGCCCGAAAAGGCGTTACGGATCTGGCCGGCCTTACGCCTGTTGAGCCGGGTATCTATTTATGGCAGGGGGACATCACCACGCTGAAATGCGGAGCCATTGTCAACGCCGCCAACTCCGAGCTCACGGGGTGCTACGTGCCCTGCCACAGGTGTATCGACAACGCCATTCACACCTGGGCCGGAGTGCAGCTGCGGCTTGCCTGCGCCAAGCTTATGGAGGCGCAGGGGCACGAGGAGCCTGTCGGACAGGCCAAGCTCACGCCGGGGTTCAACCTACCCTGCGACTATGTCCTGCACACGGTGGGTCCCATCGTGTCGGGCCGCGTGACGGAGAGGGACCGGGAGGAACTGGCCTCCTGCTACCGCTCCTGTTTGGAGCTGGCGCGGCGGAACGGCATCGGGAGCGTGGCTTTCTGCTGTATCTCCACCGGGGAGTTTCATTTCCCGAATGACGAGGCCGCACGGATCGCCGTGGAGACGGTGCGGCGCTTTAGAGGCGAAATCGAGGTGATCTTCAATGTGTTCAAGGATGACGATGACCGCATCTACCGGGGCTTACTGGGATAACCTCCGGCGGCTCCGGGAGGCGTTGGACGCGGCGGACGCCGTTGTCATCGGCGCGGGGGCGGGGCTGTCCACGGCGGCGGGGTTCACCTACGCTGGGGAGCGGTTCCGGCGGAATTTTGCCGACTTTGCCGCCAAATATGGCTTTTCGGACATGTATTCCGGCGGGTTCTACCCCTACCCCACGCCGGAGGAATTTTGGGCCTATTGGAGCCGGTATATTTATGTAAACCGATATCTGGACCCGCCAAAGCCGGTGTATGAAAAGCTCCTGGCGCTGGTGCGGGAGAAGGATTATTTTGTGCTCACCACCAACGTGGACCACTGCTTTCAAAAGGCGGGGTTCGACAAGGAGCGGCTTTTCTACACTCAGGGGGACTACGGCCTCTTTCAGTGCTCCGGGCCCTGCCGGCAGGAGACCTTTGACAACGAGGACGCGGTCCGGCGGATGGTGGAAGCGCAACGGGACATGCGCGTCCCCTCCGGGCTTCTTCCCCGCTGTCCCCATTGCGGAAGGCCGATGACCATGAATCTGCGCTCCGACGACAAATTCGTGGAGGACGCGGGCTGGCATTGGGCGGCGGCGCGGTATGAGGATTTCCTGCGCACGCGGGGCGGCGGTCGGGTCCTCTATTGGGAGCTGGGCGTCGGCTACAACACCCCGGGGATCGTCAAATTTCCTTTCTGGCGCATGACGGCGGCCAATCCCAAGGCCGTCTACGCCTGCGTCAACGCCGGCGAGGCCGTTTGCCCCACACAAATCGCGAGACAAGCGATTTTGCTCAAAAACGACATCGGCGGCGTGCTGGAGGAGCTGTGAGGCTCCCCGGCGCGCCGCTTAACTATGTGTATCGTCGGTCCTGAGCTTTTTCAAAGCTCGATTGGCCCGCCAGATCATATAGATTGCCATGGCGATGACGACGGTGCAGACCCCGCCGCCCACGGCTCCGGTCATGGTCCGGCGGAAGGTGGGATCGTCGCCTTCGCCGAACCGCGCCAGCATGGCGGTGGTCAGGGAGAGGATGGAGACCAGCGCCGCCACCAGGTCCACGGCCTTGGCGGCGGACAAAACGGGGCTTTGACGGCGGCGGGTCTTGACGATGTTGATGATGGCGACGGTGACGGCGTAAAAGGAATAGGCGGCCATGGCATAGATGAGCAGGCCGGGATAGTCGAAGCCCCGGTTTTCATGGACCATAAAGACGACGATGCCCGTGAGGGCCTGGTTCATGAAGAGGAGCATGATCCCGCAAAGCCGGTAGCGGCGCAGCTCAGAGACCTCGTCCCGGGCGTTCAGGCGCCGGACCAGCAAAAGGCGCATCACCGCCAGAAGAATGTAGTAAACCGCCAGGGCGATGAACCACATGGAGCGGTACACGATGCCTGACACCAGCTTCAGAACGATATACAGGAGGTTGATGAAAAAGCCCTGATACAGGGCGACCCCGGCGCGAAAATGTACATCGGTCATGAACCGCTCCCCCACCGCGGTGGAGCGGAATTTTTGCATCAGCGGATGTTCTAAAACAGCTTTCTTGACCTTCCCCGCCGCCGGCTTCACATATTTAAGACCCGTGCAGGTGACGACCAGCGCGTAGGCGGAGGCCAGATAGGAGGCGTACCGCGCCACGGGGTCCCGGATGTCAAACGCCGCCACCGCGATCACAAAGCCGAAGCCGAACAGCGCCGTCAAAACCGTTGACAGCGGTGGCAGGCAGAACAGCTTTTTAAGGATTTTTTTGCATGTCTCCATCCGCCGCCCTCCTGATCTTTACGGTGAAGGTGCTTCCCTGTCCTGGCTCGCTCGTCACGGCGATATCGCCGCCCACGATGTCCAGGACCCGCCGGACCAGGGCCAGGCCAAGGCCGTTGCCCTGGGTGGCGTGGGAGGCGTCGCCCTGGTAGAATTTCTCAAAGATGTGCTTTTTCACCTCCGGCGTCATGCCGCAGCCGGTGTCGGAGACCTTGACGACGGCGCGATCCCCCTCGGTTTTCAGCGACACGGACACCGTCCCGCCGGGTTCGGTGAACTTCAGGGCATTGGAAAAGAGATTGTTCCAGACGAGGGACAGGAGCTCCGCGTCCGATTCGACGGTCAGCTCCTCCTCAATGTCCGTCTCAAGAGCAATGTCCTTTTTCTCCCAGGTATCCTCAAAATTTAAGAGGCACTCGGCCAGCTGTTCGCCCAGATCGTACCGCTTCGCGGCGGGGTATATCTGCTGGTTTTCCAGGCGGTTCAGCTTCAGAATGTTGGTGATGAGGTCCGCAAGGCGGCGGGAGGCGTCGGTGACGGCCTTGGCGTATGCCAGGCGCTGTTCCTCCGTGAGGTCCGGGCTCTGGAGCATGGTGCCGTAGTTTTGCATCACCGCCAGGGGGGTCTTGAGCTCATGAGAGACGTTGGCGATAAAGTCCGTCCGCAGGGTCTCCACCCCCGCAAGCTCCGCGGCCATGGTGTTGAAGCAGTCGATGATCTCGTCAAAGCCCTCGGAGGCGCCCACAGCCGCCTTGGGGCTGATGCGGGCGGAAAAGTCCCCCGCCGTGATTTTTCGGGCGGCCTCCACGATGGCCCGGACAGGCCGTCCCACCATGACCTTCCGCCGCAAAATGTCCACGAGGGTACACAGGACCGCCAGAAACACGGCGTTTCCGAAGGTCACCACGGCGGCGGTGAAGAGGTTCTCCCTGGTGAAGGCCACGCCGGCGCTCCGGGCAAAGTAGTTCAGGAATAAGAGCATGGAGGACGTGATGACAAAGGCCGTCAGCAGGAAAAACGCCAGAAAATAGCTCCCTGTGGAGTGTCCGCGCCGCGTTTTCATGTCACCACCGCCTTGTAGCCCAACCCGTGGACGGTCTTCAGCTCGAACTCCGGGCAGCGCTCAAATTTCCCCCGCAGCTTCGTCATATAGACGTCCACCGCCCGGGGCGCGGTGTCGGTATCCGGGTCCCAGAACTCGTCCATGAGCTGGGTGCGGGTGAAGGTCTTGCCGGGGTAGCTCAGGAGCTTGTAGAGGATGTTGAACTCCCGGGCGGTCAGGGGGATCTCCTCCCCGTCGTAGACCGCCGTGCGCTCGTCCATATCGAGGCGCAGTCTGCCGATCTCCAGCTTGTGGGAGGCGGCGATCTTCGCCCGCCGCAAAAGCGCCCCGATCCGCAGGAAGAGCTCATCCAGGTCGATGGGCTTGACCATGTAGTCGTCGATGCCGATGCGGTAGCCCCTCTGCTTGGAGGCGAAATCGTCCCGCGCCGTCATGAAGAGAATGGGGATCTCCTCGTTTAAGGACCGTACCGTCCTGGCAAACTCGTACCCGTCGATCCCCGGCATCATGATGTCGGAAATGATGAGGTCAAAGGTGTTCTCGTAGAGCGCGTCATAGGCGTCGCTCGCGTTCAAACACCCCACCGCCTGATACCCGCTCCCGTTCAGAAAAGCGCAGACCGTGCGGTTTAAGTCCCTGTCATCCTCCACCACCAAAAGCTTGAACATTGTTCGTCCCCCCGTGTTTTTTCTCATTATACCATGGAAATGTTAAAGTTTTGTTTGCGTTTGGGGAAAATGTTGTTTTTTTTGATGGGTGATGGTAAAATAGACGGGCATTATCTGGCAGATTGGAAATAAGCAATTGCGAAGCGAGAACAATGTAGAGTACAGGGCCGACGGAAGTGTGGCCCCGGCATCTGTATGAAAAGCACGGCTTCGCACTGTTTCGTGACGCCGGCTGGGTCACGGTCATGCGGCTGGAATTGGAGGGCTATGGAAATCTTTGAATATGCTTCCTGTCGGGAAAAGGATAATTGGATCGGGCAAATCGAGACGTATGAATGGAGCGCCGCGAGGTTTTTGGCCTCGCTTTTGAGGGAGGGCCGCCTTACAGCGGAGCTGGGCGGCTGGGCAAAGCTCTTTTTGCTTACAGACGGGGACGAGCTCGTCTCTTTTATCACGCTCTCCGCTCAGGACTGCATCTCCGATCCCGCCCTCACACCGTGGCTTGGATTTTTCCACACCGCGCCCGCGTACCGGGGACACCGCTATGGGAAGCTCCTGATGGACCACGCCTGCCGGGTGGCGGAGGAGATGGGCTATAGAACCGTCTATATCGCCACCGACCACGTGAACTTATACGAAAAGTACGGTTTTACCTACCTTGAAAACCGCCTCGACGTCTGGGGCACAGACAGCCGTATTTATCTAAAAAGGCTGGGGGAGATTTTGAAAATAGCACCACTCAACGATTAAGTTTTTTTGTTTTGGACATTTTATAGCTTTTCGGCCCACATGGCGGTTTGTCATGCGGGCCGATGGTTTATTGTTTGTCTTTAGGGGTGGATGCCTCGGAGAGGCGCTTTTCGGCGGCTTCGACGGTCTCGCCGTCGTGGGTGAGGAATTTTTCGACGAAGCCGTCCTCCACCTTTTTGAACGCGCCGGTGACGCCGGTTTCGATCTTCCTATAGCCGCCGACGACGCCCTCCTCGATCTTCTTGTACCCGCCGGCGACGGCGTCGGCGATTTTTTCGTTGGCCTTTACGAGCTTTGACTTTGCCATGGCGGGTTTCCTCCTTATTCCAGCCCCTTGACCACGGGGATGAGGCAGAGGAGCAGGACGATGCCCACAATGCCGACGACGATGCCCCAGACCATCATGTCCCACACGAGGACCATGCACATCCCCGCGCCGAAGACGACGGTGCCGAGAAGGCCCAGGAGCGCGGCGGAGACGGCCTTGCCGCTGAGCTTTATGGCGGGCTTGCCGTCCATTTTCCGGCGGACAAGGACCGTGGCCAGCAGGACCAGGACGCCCACGGCTCCCGCAACGATGCCGGGGATCATGGCGTCCCACTCGGGGATGAGGGCCATGCACATGCCCAGGGCGAAGAGGAGGCCGCCGACTACGGCCAAAAGCAGCGTCACAAAATTTTTCTTTTTCATAATCAAACCCTCCAAACTTTCAATTCAGGCGATGTCTCGCCTTTTGGAGGGATCATAACGTATGGATATTTCCGAAGCTTTTGCGTTATGTTTGAGAAATATTAAATATGCGTCATCAGGCCTTGATTCCCGACATCCGGCTTTTTTATCGGGTGCCGGGCTTTCTCCTCTTGCCGCTGGCGTAGTCGGCCTGCTTTTGCTGATACTCCTCGTAAGCGGCGTCGGGGTTGAGCTGACGCCACATGCGCTTGACGAGCTGCTTGTTGAGCTTGGTGGCCTTTTTGCCGTGGGCGTAGACGTCGGCAAAGGCCTCGGCGATAGTCTCGGTCACATTTGTCGCTCCATAACTGGAGATCTCGCGCTCGCTAACCAGCGCGTTTCTGTTTGTAGCGCCCTGCGCAAGCCCGCGTATCAATTCGGCTTCCTTACCAGGCTGCTGGAGGGGCGAAAAGTCTCTGTTAACGACCTTCCTTACTTTCGCGTCCAGTTCACTGTCATCGGAATGCTGTATCTGGGAACCGGCATTCTGCTGCCTCAGCACCGGCGCCTCGTTCGACTGCATTGACGCGGCGTTCTCCGGCGCCGGCGCAGTGTTCGTCGGCGCCTGTGCCGCGTTAGTCAATGCCTGAGCCGCGCCCTGCGGCGGCCCAAAAATCTTATCATAGGCTTCTTTAATTTCCGGGTCGGAGTTGTACAGGGCCGAAGCGCCTTGAGTTTTCTTGTTTTCAAGTGAATCTGATAATATTTGTTTTTCTCTACCCCGTCCGAAATTCACGGCGTCCTCTTTTTTCCCGGTCCTGTAATTTTTGCGATTCACCTTTTTTCCGTCTTTTTCTTCCTTAGCCCTGTCCAGAATCTTTGTGTATTTCCTCAACTCCTCCGCCAGGTTCTTTTTTTTCGCCCGCTTTTGCAGGTGCTTCAGCGACTTGTTGATAAGGTCATTGTTTGTATCGCCGTTCACATAGTCCTTTTGATAAGACAGAGAACTTTTCTTCTTCCACAGCATGATATTCAGCATATGCCCCAGCTCGTGGTTACCGGTGTATGAATCGTCAGTGAAGTGGTGTTTGTTCGCCAGTCCGAGCCGGTCTACCAGCCAGGTTTTGTTTTCCGCCTCCCGCTGTTTCTTTTCTTCCGCGGTCTCTCCCGGTTTAGGCTCCGCGTATCCCTTTTTGTTTACGACCTTTTGGGGATTCCAATGGAGGATCCCGGCTTCCGGGCCGTCGGCTGTCGGCGTCACGGACATCGTGCCGACATTCTCGATATTGTCATTTCCCTTAAAGAATTTTCGAAGCTCCGGGAAGTCGGTGAGCATCCTGGTCATGTTCAACATTCTCTCCCGGACGCCATTGGCGGACATCCTCTTGTCCAGTTGTCCTTCGGCCTTCCCGGAGTCAAGGAGTGTGCCGAAATTCTCCTCGATCGTTCGGAGGTTATATTCGTTGTCCGCGCCCTCGACCCAGCCGCTGTTGAGGATCCAGTTATCCCTTGCCACGTCCATGCTGTTGCCGGGGTTATACTTATTTCGCTTGAGCTGCTCCGCCGTCATCTTCCACGGGCGGAGCGCCACCTGCTCCTTGACCTTTCTCTTCTGCTCATCGCTCATGGCCTTCCGGCTGAACCAGCCCTTGAGCCGGCTGAAAATGCCAAGGCCCAGCATGGGCGCGGAGGCGGCGGGGGCGGGCGCGCAGCTTAAGTTGAGGGAACCGGACATGGCGCTGTCGGCGATGGCGTCGGCCCCGTGCTCGACGGAGGAATCCAACAGCGGCATCCCCGCGCCGTCCATAGCCTCGCCGCGGCTTTGCTGGACCACGTGGCCCAGCTCGTGGGCGAGGAGCTTTTCGCCGGACTCGGTGCCCGGTGTATACGCGCCGGGGGCCACGCGGATGGTGTCTCCCTGGGCGAGAGCCTTCGCGCCCAGCTGGGCGGGCAGGTCGGACTCCACGAAGCGCACCTTGGACGCCACGGGCCCGAAGTGGTCCGCGAACTTTTCCCGCATCCCGGAGTCCAGCTTAAGGTCGCTGCTGTGCTCGTGAGCGACGGCGGCCCGGAGGGAATCCATGGCCTCCGCCGGGGACGCCTTTGAACCGCCCTGAAAAGTTTTTTGCGGTCTGAAAAACACAAATTCCCCGGCGAACTGGGGCCGGAGTCATTGTTGAGGCCTGTTGAGGAAGACGCAGGCGCGAAACTCCTTGCCGTCAGAGGTGAAAGAGGCGCTGCCTCCGTACTGGCGGGCGATGTCCGACACGGTGGAAAGGCCAATGCCGGCGCGGCCCTTGGATTTGGTGGAGCGGTAGACGCCGCGGCGGGCCTTTAGGGAGACGGTGCAGGAGTTGCCGATCACCAGGGAGATGTACCCGTCCGTACAGCAGCTCCTGCCCCGGAGCCAGCCGTGCTCCTGCCCGCGAAGGGCCTCCACGGCGTTCTCCAGGAGGTTGCTGATCACAAGGCACAGGTCCGGCAAAAGCTCGTCCCCGCACTCGTCCACATCCAGCATCAGGTCCGCGCCGGCCCCGGTTTCGGCTGCCCGGACGCGGTAATGCTCCACCAAAGAGCGGATCGCCAGTCCCCCGGAGGCGCCTCCCGTCTGTGAGGGCGCGTTCCCGGCGGCTACGGCATAGTGGCGCATGTCATGACGCAGACGGCGCAGCTCCTCCAGGTCGCCGACCTTATACTTGCTGTTCAGGGCCACGATCTCCCGCAGGCGGCTGTTCTCATTCCTGGTCCTGGCGAGGAGCGTCCAGAGTCTGAGGCAGGCCGCCGCCAACGCCGCCGCGGCGACGCACGCAATGATCAGCCATCCCCTCATGGACGGCTCCAGGCTTTTTTATAGGTCCAGCTGATGAAATCGTCCCGCATCTTGTTGAGGCTCCCGGCGCGTATGGGCACCAGGGTCCCGTCCGTCAGGCGGAAATCACTGTTCTCAATGGACCGGACGTAGTTTAGATTCACCAGGTAGCTCCTGTGACAGCGCATGAAGTCCGGGCTGTCGATGGAGGCGACCAGATCGCTCATACTGCGGCGCACCACAACGGTGCGGTTTTTCATATGTATATACGCCTGGTGGTCCAGAACCTCGATGTACAGGACGGAGGAAAGAGGGGTCTCGATCCACTCCCCCTCGGAGTACACCCGCAGGGCGCGGAGCTCCTCGGGCATGTGGCGGATGTACCAGTCCATGGCCCGGTCCACATCCTCGGCCCGCACGGGCTTGACCAGATAGTCGCTGGCCTCCACCTCATAGCTCTCCATGCCGTGGTCGGTGCTGGTGGTGACAAAAATGATCGCGCAGCTCCTGTCGGTCCGGCGCAGCTCCCTGGCGGTGTCCACCCCCGAAAGGCCCGGCATATAGATATCCAGGAACAGGAGGTTGAGCTCCCCCGAGTCCCCCACGGAGTCCAGAAGCTCCCGCCCGGAGGAGTAAAGGCGCAGGCGGGCCTCGATCCCCCGCTGCTGACAGTAAGCCCTCACAAGGCGGGCAAGACCCACGCGCTCCTCCTGCAGGTCATCGCAGATGGCTATGTTCAAATTCATGTCCACTCCCCCTCCGGCTAAGGTCCGCGGCGGGCCGGTCCATCGACCGGTCCCGTCCGTCAAAGGGATATCTCGGTCTGCCAAAGCCCGAAAATACTTTGGTAGGCGGCCTGTACCTCCTCCCGCAGACGGCGCCCCATGGGGATCTCGCTCTCATCGTCCAGCTTCACGCCCATGGACGTAAGGGCACGCATGTGGTAGAGGTTCACCAAAAAGCTTCGCTGGCACCGGAGGAAGACCCCTCCGGGCAGGCGCGCGTTGAAATCCCGCAGTGTCTCCCTGGTCTGGATGCCCTCGCAGTGTGTGTGGAGGAGCGTCCCGTGCTGACTGCTCTCCGCCCAGAGGAGGTCGTGGAGGGGCACGCTGCGCTTAAAGCCGCCGCACAGCACATCCACCCGCTCCAGCTCATCGTGCCAAAGCGCGATGGTCTTGTCCAGCACATGGCGAAGCGCCCCCAGCTCCAGAGGCTTTTCCAGGAAGCCGGCGGGGTGCAGGGCGTAGCTGTCGATGGCCTTGCCGGCGCCGCTGGCGCACAGCACCAGGGCCTTTCCGCTCCGGAGCCCGCCGCGGAAAGTCTCCGGCGGCACGCCGTCCCCGTCCAGGTCCCACAGGAGCAGCCGGGAATCCTCCGGCGGCCTCTCCCCCGGCGACAGGCGTTGTACCTCCAGGGGAAGCCGGACCAGCTCCGCCCAGCGGCCAAGTCCCTCGGCGGTCAGGCGGTCCTCTTCGGGCGTCGCCATACGGATGGTAAATTTCAAACTCATACCACCCTCCCGAAAGAATATGGTAATATTATAGCACGCAATTGTCGAATTCTTACTTGTCGTTTAGGGTAAAAAACGTGTCGTTTATGAGAAACGTCACCGCCGCCTCTTGAAATAAACTGGGGATTTGAGTAAAATGCAATATGCAAAATGATGCCCGAGGGGTGCGGGTCATGAGAAAATGGGCAAAGCTGATACTGTGCGTAGTCCTCGCCGTGGCGGTCATCACTGCCACGGAGCTTGCTTTGGACATTTTCGAGATGTCGGAATATGCCCTGGGCATCACCGAGCCTGAGCGGTGTGAGCTCATAGCCGTCGATGGCACGGTCCGGGAGGTGGAGGCGGACGCCGCTCTTTGCCCCTGGGACTGGCAGGCCGGGGAGAGCTTCCGGGCCGTCTGGCATCTGCCGGAGCTCGACGAGCTCCCCGCGCTTTATGACGATGGCTATCTCTATCTCACCCCGGGCTGTTCGGAGATGGTCTTTTATATCGAGGGAGACGAGGTGTTCCGGGTCGCCAACCGCGCGGACGCGTCGGCTTTCGCCTCCACCCAGGCGACGATCCCCATCCTCCCGGAGTGGGCGGGCGCGGAGATGTCCTTTGTGATGCGGCCGCTGGGCGCGGACGGAGACTTTGACATCCTTTGCAACTACAATCTGATCTACACAAATTACAAGGCGGATTACGGCTCCTCATACGGCGTTGGCAACCGGACCGCCTTCCCGGTGGGGGCGTACGTCACCATTTTCCTTCTGGTGTTCCTCTTTTTCCTGATCAGCCTGTTCACCGGAAAGCCCGACTGGAGCCTCCTCATCCTGTCGCTCATGGCGGGGCTGACGGCGTCCTGGTACCTCATCAACAGCTTTGGGTATCTGTTCCTGTCGGAGAAGGTGCTGTCGCTTTACAACAACGACTTGCTCATCCTGTCCGTTCTGGCGCTGGCGGCAGTCTACCTGTTCCTCAACCGCCAAAAGGGCTTCTGGAAGATGCTCGGCGCGGTCCTGCTGGCCGCCGCGGTCTGCGCGGCCGGCGTCTACCTGTGCCTTTGGGCCGTGGGGAGCAGCAAAGCGGAGCAGATGAGGTTCACCCTTTCGATGATGTTCCACGGCGATACGGTATGGCTCGTGATCGTGCCGTACTTCACCATCCTGGGCGGGGCCATCACCGTATACGGGCGCATCAAGCAGAGCGTGGCGGAACGCGGCGAGGCCCAGGCCATGGCCATCCGCCAGAACCTGCTCCAGGACAACTACCACGCCATCGAACAGCGCTTTGCCGAGACCTCCATGCTCCGGCACGACTGGAAAAACCAGATCACCGCCCTGAACCTCCTCTACCAGGAGGGGGAAACGGAAAAGCTGGGCCAGCGCCTGCGGGAGCTGGACGCGGCGGTGGACAACGTGCGCCTGCCCGCCTTCTCCCAGTGCTTCATCGTCAACGCCCTGCTGCAAAACGCCTCCGTCCGTGCCGAACGGGAGGGCATCGAGTTTCGCGCCTCCGCTCCCCTGCCGGCGAAGCTGGAGATGGACGAGGGGGACCTTTGCAGTTTCTTCATCAACATGCTGGACAACGCCCTGGAGGCGGCGGCGAAAGTCCCGGAGGGACAGCGCCGGTCCATTGATGTCAATGTCCGTATCAACCAGGGCTTCCTGGCCGTCTGCTGCCGCAACAGCTGTCAGGGCGAGGTGGAGCTGGAGGGCGGGCTTCCGGCGACCACAAAGACCCCTGTCGAAGGCCACGGTCTGGGTCTGAGGCAGATGGAGCAGATCGCCAGAAAGTACCACAGCAAGTTGGACCTGAGCTGTGACGACGGTGTCTTCATGGTCCAGACGGCCTTCAAGCTCAAGTCCGCTAAAAAATCCGCCCCGGAAACCGGGACGGAATTGCCTGTTGAAAAAGGCCCGAGCTCTATTTGAGTCTTCGGGCAAGCCGGGGCGGCTTATGTGTTGGTGTTGAGGTAGCGCACGAGGCGCAGCTGGGTCTGCTCGTAGTAGTGCCGCCCTACGGGGATGGTCCTCTCGTCTTTCAGGGTAAGGGCGTGGCGGCCGATCTCCGTGATGGCGGCCATGTTCACCAGGAAGCTGTTGTGACAGCGGCAAAAGTGCTCCGAGGGCAGGAGCTTCTCGGCCTCGGTGAGGGACATGGAGAAGAACCGCTCGCCGCCGGAGGTGTGGATGTACACCCCGTGGTCGCGGCTCTCCAGATAGAGCACGTCGGCGATGGGCAGGGCCACGGTGTGGGAGCCGCGGCGAAGCGTCACGATCCGGTTCGTCTGATTGAGGCGTATATCGGTGCGCAGGACCTCCCTGAGGGCCTCCCGGTCCACCGGCTTGTCCAGATACTGCATGGCGTGGACGGCGTACCCCTCCCGGAGAAAGGCGTCGGAGGCGGTGATGAAGACGATGCTCACCAGATCGTCCCGGCGGCGGAGCTCAACGGCCAGGTCCATGCCGCTCATGCCCTCCATGCAGATATCGAGGCAGAGCATGTTGAACCGCTCCTCCCCCGTGTTCATGGCGTTCAGGAGGTCCTTGGCGGACTGGAAAGGAACGATCCGGTGCTCCACGCCCAGCTCGTTCAGGTCCTCATCGCAGAAACGGCACAGCTCTTCAAGAGCCGCCGCCTCATCGTCACAGACGGCGATGCGGTACATGCCGATCCCCCTTTCTTCGCTTCTTTTTTCGACTGTTTTTTTATTATACAACAAAAGTTTCATTTTTGCAACGATTCTTTTATTTTAGAGGATATAATCATGAAGAAGTTTATTGTTTTCCTGTTATGTTTTGCGCTCGCTTTTTCTTTGGCGGCTTGCGGTCATGACAAAGATAACGACGCGACTGATGAGGAGCAGGATGTCGTTGACCCTGCTGATACGCCGGCGGATGGGCCGACAGATGGGCCCACGGATGCGCCGACGGATGATGAACAAGAAACGCCAAGTTCTCCTGTCAACCCAGATCCGGGCAGTGCGGGCGAGGATGTGCCCCCTGTTCAAATTCCTGAAGCGGATGAGGAGCTGGTCGAGAAGTTTGGCGCTTATATGGATAAGCACACCGGTGAAATGTTGACTGAAACATACTCCTTGTTTGATACAAGCAGGTTTAATAACTGGTTCCCCGGTAATAACTATGTTGACGGTTCCTATGTAATCGCGAATACGCCCATGATGGGTCGTATCGCACATGTCGCGGTTTTAATGATTCTTCCTGACGGTACTGACGCTGAGGCTTACGCAAAGCTGTTGGAGGAAAAAGCGGACCCTCGTTGGGAAACCGGTGTTGAGGCAGACGCGGTATTCTCCGTCGTTCATGACAATATGGTTTTATTTGTAATGACAATTTCAGAGGCTGTCGATACGGAGGCTATGGCTGCAGACCCCTCCTGGTATGAATGATCTTTTCCTTTCAACGCATATCCGATCTATCGGCGGCGCGTCCGCTTTCATAGATACTTGGCGCCGGCGGAACCGGCGGCCAGGGATTTTCATCTTTTCAAAGGAGTGAACCATCCATGAAAAAGAAGCTTATCGCGGTCATCCTCTGTCTCGCCCTGACAGTGTCCCTGGCGGGCCTGACAGCCCTGGCCGACGGCAGTACGACCGTGACGATCTATGCCACCAACGACATGCACGGCACCGTGGAGGAGAGCGACTCATCCATCGGTCTTCCCCGCGTGGCCGCCCTAGCCGCCCGGGACGACGCCATTTTGGTAGACGCCGGAGACGCCACTCAGGGCTCGTCCTTCGCCACTCTGACGCTCGGCGCCGACGTCATCCGTGTGATGAACGCCGCCGGGTACGATGTGATGGCCGCCGGGAACCACGAGTTCGACTACGGCATGGACGTATTTTTTGAAAATGCTAAGGCCGCGGACTTCCCCATCCTCTCCGCCAACAGCACCTATAACGGCTCCTCCCTGGAGGGCTCGACGGTGGTCTCCCGGTCCGGCTATGACATCGGCTTTGTGGGCCTCACCACCAGCAATACCACCGAGGGCCCCCAGCCCGAGATCAAAAAGGGCTTCACCGCCGGGGACGAGCTGGCGGCCGCCAAGCGGGAGATCGCCGCTCTCGCCGCCAAGGACGTGGACGCCATCATCCTCGTCTGCCATATGGGCAGTGACCCCGACGACGTGAAGACCACCGTTCAGGACGTACTGGACGGCCTCAGCGACAGCGAGTTTGCCCTGGTGACGGCGGTGGTGGACGCCCACGCCCACGCGGTGGAGGACGGCATCCCCTATGAGCGGGACGGCCGGACCATCCCCATCGTCCAGGCGGGCAGGGCTATGACGAATCTCAGCCGCCTCACCCTCACCTTCACCGCCGACGGCGTCACCGTCGCGGGCCGTTCCCTGAGCCTCGAGGAGGTCAAGGCCATGGAGATCACCGACGCCGACGCCCTTGCCGCCTCCAAGGCCGTGGAGGACGTCCTGGCCTCCATCAAGGCCACGCAGGACAAGCAGCTCAAGGAAAAGCTCATTGAGAACAAGGAGCCCGTCTGGGGCGGCAGCGTGTACTGGGATTACTCCGAGAGCCGCATCGTGGAGACGGCCTACGGGGACCTGGTCACCGACGCCTTCGCCGCCAAGGGCCGGGAGTATGAGGAGGCCGCCGGCATCGACCTGCCCATCATCGCCCTGGAAAACGGCGGCGGCATCGCCCAGCCCATGTTCA
This sequence comes from uncultured Oscillospiraceae bacterium, assembly GCA_947632175.1. GTDB lineage: Bacteria > Bacillota > Clostridia > Oscillospirales > Oscillospiraceae > RUG626. The sequence continues at coordinate 70,660 of CANROC010000002.1, forward strand.
AGGGCACGGTCACCCGCGGCGATATCCTGAACGCTTTCAACCACGGCAACACCGTACAAATTTGGACCGTCACTCCGGCCCAGCTCTATACCGCCCTGGAGGTGGGGCTCACCATGACCGGTCAGGACGAGACAGGGCGGCTCGAGCGTGTGAAGGTCAGCGGGAGCTTCCTGCAGGTCAGCGGCTTTAAGTACACCTACGATCCCGCGGGAGAGGCCGGCGCCAAGGTCACCGCGGTGGTCCTGGATAACGGCACCGCCCTCACCAGGGACGACACCGAGACGAAGCTCCTCCTGGTCACCTCCAACTACATAGCCAGCAGCTTCCCCGGCCTTCAGGACGGAGAGAAGCTGACGGAGCTCGCCGGCGAGGACGCCGCCGTTGCGGACTGGTTGAACGTCCTCACCAAGAACGGTACCGAGCCTCTGGACTACCCCCTCACTCAGAACCGCATCCTCTACGCCAACGACAAGTCCCCCGCCACCTATGAGGTGTCCATCCCCGTGGTCAACGCCGAGGGTCAGCCCGTTCCGGGCCTTGCGGTCCAGGTCAGCGTAGACCGGGACGAGGCCCTTCAGGCCGTCACCGACGGAGCCGGCTGCGTCAATCTCACCGTCGCCAAGGGGCCCCACTCCATCGCCGTGGAGGGGTGCGACACTCCCGTTTATGTGAACAACTACTCCGGCTCCGGCACCGTGACCACCAGGACCGGGTACTGCGAGTTTGCCTTCCACGTGGAGGCCGAGGACCCCTATGAGGACGTTCCCGCCGGCAGCTGGGCCTGGTCCGACGTCACCTGGGCCAAGACCGAAGGCGTCCTCAAGCCCGCTGACGGGACCTCCTTTGAGCCCGAGAAGGCCGCCACCCGCGCCGAGGCCGTCACCCTCCTCTGGCGTCTGGCCGGCGAAAAACAGGTGGACTTCCTGATGACCTTCCCCGACGTCTCTGGGGACGCCGCCTACGCCGAGGCCGTCCGCTGGGCCGCCTCGGAGGGGATCGTCCTGGGCCGTGAAAACGGCTTCGACCCCGACGCGGCCGTGACCAGAGAGGAGCTGGCCGTGATGCTTTACCGCTATGAGCAGAAGCAGGGCGGCGGCTTCACCGGCGCGTGGATGTTCCTCCTGGACTACCCCGACGCCCTCACCGTCTCCTCCTGGGCCGACGAGGCCATGCACTGGTGCGTGATGAACGGCATCATAGGCGGCAGCGACGGACTTCTCCTCCCCCAGGCCGAGGCCACCCGCGCCCAGCTTGTCGCCGTGCTCTCCAGATACGCGCAGCTGGACAAGTGACGGGCTTGAGCGTTTCATAAGGTCCGGAACAGGACCCGGACCGTTTCGGGACGGCGTCCACGGACGCCGTCCCGGCCTCTCCCCTGCCGTTTGCGTCGTTTGGCGGACGTTTACGGCGGAAAAGTTGCGCGTGGGGGATCGGGGATGTATAATAAATTGATTATCGTGGCCAGGCAGGACTTGTCCGTCTGGCGCGGTCAGAACAGGAAAGGATGATGACCCTGTATGGCGGAGTTCATCGGGCAGCGGGAATTTCCGGCGGACGACCGGGTCCTTGACGAGGTTCTGGAATATATCACGGGCTCTCTCGAGAACGCCGGATGTCCCCCTCGCGCGCTGATGCAGATCGAGGTGTCGGCGGAGGAGATCTTTGTCAATATCGCCCACTACGGCTACCCCGAGGGAGCCGGCAAGGCGAGGATCACGCTCTCCCTGGGCGAGGGACCTTCGGCGGTGGTGGAATTTGCCGACCGGGGCGTTCCTTTCGACCCGCTGGCGAAGCCGGACGCGGACATCACGCTTTCTGCCGAGGAGCGGCGCATCGGGGGCCTTGGCATCCTCATGGTAAAAAAGGCCATGGACCATGTGTCGTATCGCCGGGAGGACGGGGAAAACATCCTTACGTTGGAAAAACGGTTCGCGTGAACGCGGACATCAATTTTGGAAAGGGGCACAACTCAATGACGATCACAAAACAGCAGGACGGCGCAAACCTCACGGTGCTTTTAGGCGGAAGGCTGGACACCAGCACCGCTCCCCAGCTCGACGCGGAGCTCAAGGGCTCCCTCAGCGGCGTCAAGAACCTTGTACTGGACATGAAGGATCTGGCGTATCTTTCCTCCGCCGGACTCCGTGTGATCCTGGCCGCCCAGAAGACCATGAACCGTCAGGGCAAGATGGTCGTCCGCCACGTGAACGAAACGATCATGGAGATCTTTGACGTCACCGGATTTGTGGATATCCTGACTATCGAATGAGCACGGCAGAGACACTCCTTTTTAAAGAGACATCTCTGGAGGACAGGAGCATAATAGAGACATACATGTATCGCTGGGGGGAGGGCTCGTGTCAGCACTCCTTTCCCGCGATGTACCTGCTTTCCCATAAGTATGGCGATTCCTTCTGCGAGCGGGACGGATATTTATACGTCCTGCGCGCCAGGCTCTGCCGGGAGGGAGAGCGGGTCTACCTCTTCCCTATGGGGGACAGACGGGACGAGGATGGCTTTCGCCGGGCCCTGGAGACGGTCCTGGAGGACGCCCACAGGAACGGCGCCAGGGTGCGCTTTGAGTCCCTGACGCGAAAGGCCGCGGAGCTTTGCCTGCGGCTCTTGCCGGGGCGCTTTGAGGCGAGGGAGGACCGGGACCTTGCGGAGTATATCTACACCTTTGAACGGCTCGCCTACCAGCAGGGGCCCGAGATGCACTCCCGCCGGCAGGGCGTCAGCACCTTTTTCAACCAATACGGCGACCGCGTCCGTATTGAGCGCATCTGCCCGGAAAATCTTCAAGATGTTCGGAGCTTTCAGGAGTTCTGGTCCCACTCCGGCCAAAGCCCGGAGGACGCGGAGCACATGGAGATCGAGAACACCTCCATTCAGAAGGCCCTGGAGCACTTTGACGCGCTGGGGCTCCGGGGGATCGTGCTGTACGTGGACGGGACCTGCGCCGGGTATGCTTACGGCGCGGCGCTGTCGCCCACGCACTATGACGTGATCATCGAAAAGGGCGACCGCCGCATCACCAACATCTACCGGGCCCTGAACCGGGAGCATGTGCGCGCCTGCGCCGGGGGCTTTGGGTACATAAACCGCGAGGAGGACCTGGGCGTGGAGGGTCTGCGCCGGGCCAAGATGATGGATAAGCCGGATGTTCTGTTGGAGAAATATATCGTTACGGAGGTCTGAGCGTGAACAAGACCGAGGCAAGCGTATCGCTCATCATCATTACGTTCTTTTCCGCGAGCCAGTATGCCTTTTTGGCGGGGGTACCGGATTCGGTATCCCAGTTTTCCTTTTTGTTCATCACCGGCCTTGTGGGGTTCCTCATCACCTTTGCGCTCTTTTTCAACGAGCTTAACCGTATCGACAAAAAGCAGGTCCTCCAGGGGTTTATCATGGCGGCGGAGACACTGGCCTTCAATCTTTTCCTGCTCCTGGGCTCCAACGTAGGCGCTACGGTGAGCTCCTGCGTCATCAGCGCGTATTTTGTGTTTATTCCCATTTTGTCCTTCCTCATGTTCAGGGAAAAGCCGGAGCGGCACACGCTGATCGGAAGCGCCGTGGTGGTCCTGGGCCTCTTTTTCATGATGAACGCCGACGTAAAGGGGCTTTTGAACATCCGTATCCTGTATCTGCTCATAGCCGACGTGTGCTTCGCCCTCTATATCATCACGGCGGGCCACTATACCTCGCGCTCGAACCCGGCGGTCCTGGTCATGGGCGAGCGCTTTTTCGGCTGTGTGATGGCCCTGATCCTCTGGGCCGCCCAGAGCCTGATCACGAAAACGCCCATGACGCTGCCCACGCAACCGTCCTTCTGGGGGAGCGTGCTTTTCATAGGGCTTTTCATGCGGGGGATGTACAGCGTAGTACAGCTCTACGCCCAGAGATATCTGAGCCCCATGAGCACCTCCCTCATCTTCTCGTCGGAGATCATCATCACCATGGCCATCTCGCCGGTGCTGACGCTCCTTTTCGGGGCGGCGCCGGAGGCCATCACGCCCCTGCGGATCGTGGGCGCGGTCGTCATGGTGGCGGGGATCCTGGCGGCGGACGGGGACTTTATGTCCGGGCTCAAAAGGAGGCTTCACCGTGACAAAGGCTGAGCTTTCACGCATAAGGCGGTACGTCTTTATCGTGCTGGGGTGCGCCGTGGGATACATGCTCCTGGACATACCCGTTCAGGCCACGCGCTTTTTCCGGTTCGGTTCGGCGGTGGGCATCAAGAATTTCCTGCCGCCCGTCCTGGGCATCCTCCTTGGCCCCGCCGGCGCGCTGGGGTGCGCTATAGGGTGCGTTGCCGGGGGGCTCGTGCTGTCAACGCCCGCGAACATGCTGGCGGCCGAGTGTCTGTCGATCCTTCTGTGCGGCGTTGCCGCGTGGGTGGGCTGGCACTGGAGAAATCACGGTCTTTCCCTGAAAAAGCCCGTGGATTATGCGAGATACGTGCTCCTGATCGCCGTCCCTGCGGCGCTCTCCGGCGTGCTCTGGCGCCTCATAGTCGGGTCCGGTGGACTCAGCCTCACGGTCGCCGGCATCGCAACGGGACTTTTGATCGGGATTCCCGTGCTCATTCTTGCGGGGTCGATCTTTTGCGTGGAACCCGTATTGCCCCGCGGACGGACGCACGAGCATCAGGCGTCGGGGCAGATCACCTGCGATCCGGACAGCGTCGGGGCCTTCAACGACCTTTTGGAGGAGAATCTCCTTCTCACCGGAAAGGTCAATATGAAGCGGCTTTTCGAGCTCCAGAACGTGGTGGAGGAGGTCACGCTGCGGGTGCTGGGCGAAGACCCGGACGCCGTGGTCAACGTAAACGTAGACGTTCACGACTCCTGCTCCGTGAGATTTGACTACGAGGGGAAGAAATTCAGCCCCCTCAAGCTGAGCCGGGACAGCGACGAGGTAGATGTCATGTCCTTAAAGCTCATACGCCACCGGGCGCTGAGGGCATCCCACAGCTTCTCCGGCGGGGTGAACCGCGTACATATCGTCGTGTAAACGGAGGAACATCCATGGACAAAAAGAGGAATTCCATTCGCACAAGACTTCGCAGGATGGTGCTCATACTGTGCGTGGCGTCGCTGGCGGTCAGCGGAGCCGTGGGCCTGACGGGTCTCTTCGCCGTCCGCAGCCGGGTTCTTTCCGACAGCCGGGACCTGGGCAGTACCGCTGCCCAGACCAGCGCCGACGCGCTGCTTTCCCAGATGCAGCAGAACCTCCACAAGGTCGTGACCGACAAGGCGAGCTTGGCCGATGTGGAGCTGGGGCGCTTCCGGGAACAGGTAGAGACCTTCGCGAACTACATATCCAGCCTCTACGACCACCCGGAGCGGTATGTGCCCCGGGACGTCCCCATCCCTGACGCCAAAAACGCGGGCGTGAACACCATGCAGCGCGTCCTGGCCTCCGAGGACGTGAGCGTCCCGGATATCCGGGAGGAGATGGAGCTTCTCGGCAACGTGGAGCAGCTCTTCGACCCCGTGATCTCCCAGAATCCCGACACCATCGCCACCATCTATCTGGGCACCAAGAGCGGCGTTATGATCAGCTACGATCGATACTCCGATTCCGCCGCCACCGGAGGCGAGTCCTACTACGACTTCTTCAGCTCCAACTGGTACCCCACCGCCCGGGACGCCAGGGGCACGATCTTCACCGATGTGTACGACGACGTATATGGCCGTGGGCTCACCATCACCTGCGCCGCGCCTTTCTATAAGGGCGATGAGTTCATGGGCGTGGTGTCCATGGACATCCTGGTGGACGATCTCAACCGCATGGTCATCGACGTGGACTTCAGCGCCGGGTCCTACGCTTTCCTGGTGGACAGGACCGGCGCGGTCATCGCCTCCCCCGACAGCTGGGACAGCGAGGGCTTTACTAACATCTATGATACCGGCAACCCCATCAGCACGGTGGCCGATGAAGTGATGGGCGGCGCCTCGGACGTGTTCAACGTGGGAGATACCTATTACGGCGTGACGCCCATCAGCTCCGCCAGCTGGCATCTGGTGGTCAGCGTACCCGAGGGGGACATCGTGGCCCCCGCCCAGGCCATCCGTGAGAATATCGTCTCCAAGACGGACTCGACGGCCGACTCCATCGAGAACAGCATCAAGACCGTGGTCCTGTTCTTCGCCATAGCCTTCGTGGCCGTGGCGGTGGCCGTGGCGGCGCTGAGCTCCCGGTTTTCCAATGACCTCACCAAGCCCCTGCTGGCGCTGGGGGAGGATGTGAAGAAGATCTCCGACGGGGACCTGACATACAGGGCGCAGATCCTGACAAACGACGAGATCGGGGACCTGGCCGGGGAATTCAACCTCATGACGGAATCCCTGGACAAATACGTCAAGGACCTGACCACCATGACCGCCGAAAAGGAGCGCATCGGGGCGGAGCTCAACGTGGCCACTCAGATCCAGAGCTCCATGCTCCCCAGCATCTTCCCGGCCTTCCCGGAGCGGCAGGAATTTGACATTTTCGCCTCCATGAACCCCGCCAAGGAGGTGGGCGGCGACTTCTACGACTTCTTCATGGTGGACGATCGGCACCTGGCCATTGTCATGGCCGACGTCTCCGGCAAGGGCGTGCCGGCGGCCCTCTTTATGGTCATCGGCAAGACCCTCATCAAGGACCACACCGTCCCGGATACGGACCTGGGCGTGGTGTTCATGGAGGTCAACCGGCTCCTTTGCCAGTCAAACTCCGAGGGGCTCTTTATCACCGCCTTTGAGGGCGTGCTGGATCTGGTGACCGGGCAGTTCAACTTCGTCAACGCCGGGCACGAGATGCCTTTTATCAAAAAGGCCGGCGGGCGCTTTGAGCCCCAGAAGATCCGGGCCGGCTTCGTCCTGGCGGGCATGGAGGGCGTGAAATACCGCATGGGCACCATGCAGCTGGAGCCCGGCGACAAGCTCTTCCAGTACACCGACGGCGTCACCGAGGCCACCAATGCCCACGAGGAGCTCTACGGCATGGAACGGCTGGAGGCGGTGCTCAATCAAAACGGGGACCTGCCGCCAATGGAGCTTCTCCCTGCCGTCAAGGCGGACATCGACGCGTTCGTGGGCGAGGCGCCCCAGTTCGACGACATCACCATGCTGTGCCTGGAGTACAAGAAGGTCATGGAGGGCACGGACTTTTACGAGATCACCATTGACGCCAAGGTGGAGAACATCCCCGTGGTGACGGACTTTGTGAACAGGCGGCTGGAGGATTTCAACTGCCCGGAGTCCATCCTCTCCCACATCGACATCGCCGTTGACGAGCTTTTCAGCAACATCGCCCAGTACGCCTACTCGACAGGCGACGGCATGGCTACGGTGCGTGTTGAGACTGAGAACGATCCCCCCGAGGCTGTCATCACTTTCATCGACAAGGGCAAGGCCTACGACCCGTTGAATTTCGCCGACCCCGACACCACCGTTCCCATCGACCAGCGTGACCTGGGCGGCCTTGGTCGGTACATCGTCCGTAAGACCATGGATTCCGTGATCTACGACTACAAGAGCGGCCAGAACATCCTGACGATACGCAAATCCCTGACCCTCTGACCACCCTTACAGGGTAACCGTCAACCCACTCTTCATCTTCCCGTCAGCCGAAATTAGTGAACCAATGTGCAGGGAATAATCGCAGCTCTGGAGATTCTATGGCTCAGCGAAAGAAAACGGCCTGGACCCGTACAAGTACCTCACGTGGGCGTTGACAGAAGCAAGCCGACAGCCGGCGCCGTGAAAGTTGAAAGCTGAATAAGCAGAGCCCATCATGACGGCGGATCGCCATTATGATGGGCTTTACATTTAGTTACAACTTTTTGCTTTAGCTTATACTAATATCTATTTAAAAGGAGACACCGAGCGGCGAGGATTTTTCGTGTCAGGCAAGGAAGACGCCGCAGGGAATACTGTATGTATTCCCAAGGCGGCTGACGCAACCGGGGTCCCCGGTGGGCAAAGCCCGCCGGGGAGAGGAGGAGCGAACACAGCGCCTGAGGGCGACCAAAGGGAGCCCGAAGCAAAGCGTGTTCAGCGACGACGACGCGAAAAAGACCGGCGCGAATGGCTTGTTTTAATTAGATATTAGTATTAAGGAGATGGCATACCGCATGGCGATGCCGGTGTCTACCTTCGCCGGAAGAGCCGCCGGAACCATTGCTTGATGCCTCCGCGTCTGCGGCCTCCCTGGGCAGTCGTTGATGCCCCTCCCTCGCCGGTACCGGCTTCCACAGCCGATTCCTCCTCGGCGGAGTTGCCGGAGCCTTGATCTGCCTGGGTGTTCCGCTGCGTCTGATGCTCGGCAACGGCGGCCTCCTGGTCGGAGGCGACCAGGGACGCGGGGACCTGGGACGCGGCGTCCTCGCCGGAGGATGCCGTGGAGGGCGGCAACTCGCCCTCGGCGGCGCGCTGATTCTGGGCAGCCCGATCCGCCTCTGCCTGGTCGGCGGCAGCCTTCTCGTCGGCTGTCTGGAGCTTATTGCCGGTGAGGAGGTTCTTCACGTTCCTGATGCCCAGGAGCATGCCCTTTTTGATCTCCTCAAAGTCCTCAGGGAAATCCTTCTTGCTGAACGGGTGGGCAAGGTCAATGAGCCTCGCTCTGTCCTTTGAGGCGTCATCGGGGTTATCGTGCCACTGAACAATGACGCTGGAGGCTATATATACGGTATCCGACTGCTCGAAGTAGTTCTCTATGGCCTCCAGGTCCTGGATCACCGGGCTGTCCGGCGGGTACTGGCGGCCCTTGACCTGCCTGCGCACGGATTCCAGGGTCCTGATGTTCTGGCCCGCCAAAAACTTGCGTACTGGATTTATGCCGTGCTGGATGGCGTCGGAGTCGCGAAGACCGTATCTGCCGGTTTCGGAGCGGCGGTCGTCGTTCCCGTTCATCCTCTTTTGCTTCTTCATGGCCTTCTTTACGCTGCCCTTGTGTCTGTGCGCGTAGAGCTCCTTGGCGTTGGCGGTGGTGGTACCCACCTTGAAGTCCTTTATGGACACGCCGCTGCCGCCCAGACTCTCCATCTCGACGTAGTAGTCATCGGCACTGCCGGCGTCCATCCACTGGCGGAATTTTTCCGGGTCGTAGCCGTCGGTGGAGAGCTTACTGGGGTCATGCTCGACCTGGTATATCTGGGGGAACGCGGCCCTGGAGCGGCTCCTGACCTCCGGGTCCTCGCTGCTCTGCTCCTGCTGGACCCTTTTGAAGCTCTCGTACTCGTTCCTCTCGATGCGCTTCATGATCTTGCCGTTGCCGAATATCATGACGCCCTTGTGTCCGGCCATCTGGACCGGCGCGGAGGACGTCACGGCGGCTGTGGATACAGGGCCGTAGCCCATCGTATCGCCCATGCCCGTGTCCGGGAGGACGCCCTGGAACTGCCGCCCCAATATGTCGGCCTCGTGCTCGAGGGCCGGGTCGGTGTTGGCGGCCATACCTGCCAGGCGCTCCGTGGTGGGCACGGACCCGCGTCTTTGCTGGACCACGTGGCCCAGCTCGTGGGGCAGATGGCGCTCCTGTCCGGGGGCGAGGAAGATGTCGTCGCCCCGAGTGTACGCCTCGGCATCAACAAGCCCGGGCATGGACGAGTTATAGTGAACCTTCACGCCCTGTATATCGCCGAAATGTGAGGCGATCTTGTCCCTCATGCCCTGGTCCAGGGACGACCCGCTGCCTCCGTTCCTGTCGCCCGCTCCGGAGGCGCCGGCGTCTCCGGCGGCGCTCAATGACGAATTTGGCACCTTGAGCCCGCCGTCAACGGCGGCCTCAGAGCCGGCCTTTCTGTTCATGACCGTAGCGGTTTTTTCTGTTGTTTCAAGAGAGTACATAATAACCTCCGTCCTGTCATGATTCACAGTCCGCAACACCGGACGAATCCAACCGGCGCTCCCGCCGCCTGCGTCTCTCCTCCCGGAGGGAGCCGAGACATCTCTTCACTGTTATTATACCATCATTTGCAGTATTGTGCAAAGCTTTTCATGTACATTGGGACATATCCACGACAACAGCAGTTATGTTTTCGCAAAAGCAAGGCGGTGACGGCGGGCGCCGAAGGGTTAGCTTACCATTTTGACGGTATCCTTGAAATGTCTATAACACAAAAAGCGGTTTCTCGCACGGGGAGCCGCTTTTTTGAGGCTCTTTATTTTTTCAGCTTCTCCACATCCTCCACGTACAGCGATATCTCGCCGCAGCGGGGGCAGACGGCGGCCTTGGGCTTTTCGGAGAAGCGGCCCTTCCGGATGACGATGCCGTAACCGGAGGTGAGGGTGTAGTCCTCCTCCATTTCCGCTCCGCAGCGAACACATTGACGCATAAGAACTTCTCCTTTCCAAATGTATTATTCCGCTTTCTTCTCTTTTTTCTCCGTCAGGCGGTCGGTGAGCTTGAAGACCAGGGGCATCAGGGCCAGGATGAAGAACACCAGGACGAACTGCTGGACGAACTTGCCCATGCTCCCGTCGATGAGCTCGCCCACCCAGGGGGCGGCGACGCTCTCCACAAATTCAAAGGCCACGCACCCTAAAATCGCGCGCACGACCCGCGTGGTGTTGCTGACGCAATCGGACATTTTGATGACGCGGCGGTCCAAGAACCAGCCGAGGAAGAAGCCCAGGGCCATCCCGGCGTTTTTATAGGAGTCCGCCGCCATTTTGGCGGGGTCCACGATAAGCGCTCCCGCCGCGTCGTAGTCCATGGGGTAGGACTTCAGCGCCGCGTAGAGCACCAGCAGCGCGCTCAGCACGATACCGCCCAGGAGGACCCAGATATCCCACTTGGGGTGCTTATCCAGCATGGCCATGATCTTATACGCCGTGAAAAGCGTCACGACGCCAAGGATGATGGAGACAGCCACGTCCTGGGGCGTGTGGACGCCCAGGTAGTTGCGGGAAAAGCCGATGAGCACCACCAGCACCACCAGCAGCACGCGGAGCACCTTCGGGACCTTTTTATCCGCGGCAAGGCCGCCCCAGAGGCTTGTGGCGTTGGCGGAGTGGCCGCTGGGGAAGGAGTAGCCCGTGGCGTCGGCCATGGCCGACGGTACCGGCGTGATCCGCGCGTCCCGGATTCAGGGCCGGTAAACGCAGGCGGTGATCTTCGCGAAGCCGTTGAGCAGTCTGTTTCCGAAGAATCCCAGCATCAAGAGGATCCCCTCCCTCTTCTCCACACACCAGTAGAGCAGGGCCAGTAAGAGGAGGACGTAGGTGGACTCGCCCAGCTTCGTAATGAAGCCGAAGACGCCGTCCATCACGCCGTTTGTTTTTTCTCTCAGGTCCTGCAGGAGCAAAAGATACTTGATGTCCATAAGCTTTTACCTCCCTATTTTCCGCACGGCGGTGACGGTATCTCCGTCCTCGCCGTGCTCAAAAAGCACACGTTCACAGCTGCGGCGCACAAAGTCCGCCTGTCCCGAAAGCGCGCCATGGCCGCTGAGCGGATCGGTCCCGCCCATGCGCCCGCGAATGCGCAGGACGGCCAAATCTTCTCGGACGGCGCACTCGGCCATCAGCCGGTTCTCTCCGGCGACGACGCGGCAGAGCGCCATCAGCTCGTCCGCCATCACCAGCGTCTCGGCGGTCTGCTTTCCCGGCACGCCGTTGGCCCGCAGCTGCTGACGGAGGAACTCAATGTACTCCGCGCCTCCCGCGGCGTCGGCGGAGACCACGCAGTGGGCCTCCATCTTATCCCGGCGGCAATACTCCACCGCCATCAGGGCGTAGGGCTTGATATCCCCGGTGTACCCGGCGTAGGCCCCGCCGGCGTCGCTTATGAGGCTCAGCTGTCCCACCGGGTCCGCCATGCGGGTCTTCAGCTCGTTGAGGCGCTTTCTCAGCTCCTCCCGGAAAGGCCGTCCGTTCAGGTCCTCTATGTCCTCGATGCCCTCGGTGTGAAGGAAGAGCCGGTCCCCCTGGTGAAGCTCCAGCTCCAGGACGGTGAAGCTCACATTCTCGTTCTGCCCCAGAGGGACCTGAGGCAGGGCGTCGGTCTTGTCAAAGCGCCCCTCGGTAAAGCGCATCAGGAGCGGCACACACTGGCCGGCGTTGACGAGCTTCAGCCGCCCTGTGGTTCCGTCCAGCACCCCCGCGACGACGCTCAGGTACATGGACCCTCCGCTCATCTCATATAGCTGCCGGTTGGCCGCGGTGACGGCCTCCTCCAGCGGCAGACCGGAGCGCAGGTGGCTCTTCAGCGTCGTCTCGCCGATGACAGCGAACAGCGCCTGAGAAAGCCCCTCGCCGGAGGTCTCCCCCAGAGTGAAGCAGAGCCTGTCGCCCTCGGCCACGAAGTAATCGTAGAAGCACCCGGTCAGCGCCCGGCCGCTCTCGTTCACCCTGCCGCCGAGGCGGAAAGGGTAGTCCCGGTCGGCCGGGAGCTCCTTGGGCCGCGCCGCGGCGTTGAGACCGCTGGCCAGGGCCATGTCACCGGCGTTCTTCTGCTCCTGGACGGCCAGCTCCTGCTGCTCCATGTTGTTGACCTCGATCTCGGCCAGCATCATGCGGAAAGAATTGGCAAGTCCCGTGAGCTCCGCGCTCCCGGCGAATCTGAGCTTGGCGAAGGCCTGACGGTTGCCCCCCTCGGAGTAATCCGCCGCCGCGTCGGATATGCGCTTTATGGGCGTGATCACGCTCTTTTTCACCAAGAGCCAGTAAAGCCCCGCCAGCAGGACCGCCAGCACGGCCGCGATGCCGGCGGCAGTCGCCGCCCAGGTCATCGCCGAGCCCTGCGCGCCGCCGATATTAAACTCCGCCACCGCGTAGAGGACCGGGTCGGAGTCGGCGATGGGCGCGGGACAGATGACGCGCGCCCCGCTTCTTCCCGTGCCCGTTTCCTCGCCGTCGAAGAGCTTATCCACGTCGAAAAGCTCCGTGTCAAAGCCCGCCTCGCCAGTGCCGGTCTCGCTGTCGGCCACAACGGTATTGCCCTCCCGGTCCGGGGCGCAGATGTAGACGCGCCGGGCTCCGGCGGTGTCGCGGATATCCGCGAGCCTCTCTTTAAGGGCGGTGCCGCCGGTCGCAAGCTCATCGGCCGTCACCGTCCGGGCCAGCTCATGGGCCAGGGTATCCCCCAGCTCCGCCCGCTCCCGCGCGGCGCTGTGGGTTTGCCAAACGGCTCCCGCCGCAATGAAAGCGGCCGCCAAAAGGAAGCTCATCACCGCCGCCGAAAAGGCCAGCGTGGCGCCGAGGCTGAGCCGATGGCTCTTCCCTTTCCCCTTTTTCATCTCCCATCCTCCTATTCCTGTCAGTCCAGGAGATCGGCATACTCTCGCAGCTCCTCCCGAACCACAACGATCTCGTTTTTCTTCATCTCTCCCACGGCGGCCTTCAGAAGATGCCCCATGCCGATGGGCTCACCGGCTCCCGCCGCCATGAACGCCGCCGAGAGGACGATGTTCTTGATGTGTCCGCCGGAGAGCTCGAACTTCTCCGCCAGGAACCGCCAGTCTATGTCGTCGTCTCTTGGCGCGGAGGCCGGCATGGTCCGGCGGTAGATCTCCTCCCTGGCCTTCGCGTCCGGGAAGGGGAAGCGCACCACGTAGGTGATGCGGCGCATGAACGCCTCGTCGATGTTCCCCAGCAGGTTCGTGGCCATGATGCACACGCCGTCATACTCCTCGATCTGCTGGAGAAGATAGGCCACCTCCACGTTGGCGTTCCGGTCGTGGGCGTCCTTGACCTCGCTGCGCTTGCCGAAGATGGCGTCGCACTCGTCAAAAAAGAGCACGCAGTTGGACTTCCTCGCCTCGGTGAACACGGCCTGGAGGTTCTTTTCCGTCTCGCCGATGTACTTGGAGACGATCTGGGAGATGTTGATCTTGTACATCTCCATATTGAGCTCCGCGGCGATGACCTGGGCGCACATGGTTTTTCCGGTGCCCGGCGCTCCGGCGAAGAGGATGCTCAGGCCCCGGCCGTAGGCGATCTTTTTGTCAAAGCCCCATTGTGTGTAGACCTTGTACCTGTATTTGATATGTCCCGCGGCCCGCATGAGGAGCTTCTTCTGCTCCTCCGGCATGACCACGTCCTCCCAACGGAAAGCGGGGCGTATCCTGTGGGCCAGATCCCCCAGCTTGTGGACCGCCTGACGGACGCAGGCGCGGTGTATCTCCTCCGCCGACACCTCCGAAAGGCCGTCGAGCCGCGCCAAACCGATGGCCTCCCGGCAGGCGGCCTCCACCTGACGGGGAGAGAAGCGGAATTTTGCCGCCAGCTCCTCCACGGTGACGCCCTGCTCCAGGGGCATTTTCCCCAGATACGCCCGGAAAAGGCGTATCCGGTCCCCCTCGTCGGTCTCCCGGATCTCCAGCTCCACCACAAGGCGGTCGATCCTGGCCCTCACCGGGTTTTCCGAGAGGAAAAAGATATTCTCGGCGCTCACGTCCATATCCAGGATATCCCGGATAAGCTGGGGCTCCGGCGGCTGGAGCGTCCCGTCCTGGTCCCGTTTTTCCATATGGCCGAAAGCGATATCCGCTCCGGTCATCCGGGCGGCCAGCACGCCGTCGGCGGCCCGGGTCAGCTGGTCGTCACAGTCAAGCTCCACGAACACGCACCTGGCGCCTCTTCTGGAGCACAGATGCTCCAGCTGAAAATGCTTGCCGGACCCGGGTCCGCCGGTGAGGCATACCACGCGCATGCCCTGCTCCGCCGTCAGCGTGTCCAGGCGTCTGGCGATGTCACCGCTCGTCACAAGGGGCGACGCGGGCCTGTCGGTCTCGCCGTCGAAAAGGCGCAGTCCCGGGCTTCTCGACAGGGTCCCGGTGCCCAGGTATTCCAGCACCAGCGGACGAAGCACCAAAGCCCCCGCGGTGAGCCGGTCCCGATCGAATAAAGCCGTGAAGGCATCGCGCCGAGAAAACCGGGCAAGACAACCCTCCATGTTCTCCTCCGCCGGCAAAAAGAGCTGCGCCGCCAGCGAGACGGTAGGCGCCTTCTGTGTGATGTCGTCCTGGAGATAGGCAAGGAGCTTTTCGTATTTCCTGTCCAGCGCCGAAGCGTAGGCCAGGACGAGACAGCTCTGCTGGAAATCGTCGAGCCCGCACCGGACGGCCAGCGCCCCAAGGGGGAAAGCGTCCTCCGTCCGTGATAGCCGCGTCCGTATGACGCCCATGGCTCCGTTGAGCTGTGCCCTCTCGTCCTCGTCAAGCCGGGCGTTCAGGCCAAGCTGGGCGGCCTTCAACAGGTTATGCTCAAATTCCTCCCGGCTCACAACCAAGCCCAGCATGTTGCGCATATCGCTTTTCGGCCCCAGCCACTGGTGGCGCTGGTAGAACATATATAGATGCATATCCAGCCACGCGAAGAGGTCGTCCATCAGCTCCCACTGGCTGTCGTATCCCCGGTCCAGATCCCTGGCGGAGACGTCCTTTAACTCAAAGTCCTCCATCGTCCGGCCCTCAAGGCGTCTTGATGGTGACGGCGGGGGTCATCATGGGCGATATGACGCCGCCCCACATGCACATGAGCTTGCTGGAGTTATTGAGAAGCGGCTTCTTGTTCACCATCACCGTGGGCGCGCCCGGCACCCAGGGGGCCACCGTCATAGGTGCGCAGGGCATGGGCGTGAGCACGCCCAGAGCCGCCGCCGTGGCCGCCGCCACCGTAGGATTGGCAAGGCTCGTACACATCCCGAATGTGGGGAATTTGTTGTCCATGATCGTCGCCGCGACCATTTTTGACATCATCACCGTCTGATTGCTGGACACCGTCAGCGGACAGGGCGTCATGCCGAAGGTACAGTTGCACATGGCGGTCATCACCATGGGATTTCCCATATTGTCTCCTTCTCTCCGTCGGTTATTTGAGTTTTGCTTCCATTCTGTTCTCGCCGTCCGTAAGCTCCATATCGGCCAGGATGCCCTGGGCATTGTCGTAGAGGACCACCTGACAGGGGGCGCGGAAGACCGCCGAGAAGCACCCGTCCTCGCCGGTATAGTAGGTCTGGGCCGGCAGGAGCCGCTTACCCCGGGCGTGGGCCCTTGTAAGGGGGGCAGCGAAGGTCCCGGTCTCGCCCTCCAGGGCGCGAAGGAGGATGATCTCGCTCTCCTCCCCGTCCTCCACAAGGTATGCGGCGGGGGCGGAGACAAAGTCCGGGTATTTTGTGAAAAGCCGCGCCGAGGTGTCGCCGGCCTCCGTTTTGGGCTGGGCCAGCTTGATCTCCGGCCCCGCGGCGTAGGCCAGCCAAAACCGGTGGTGTGATACCGGCGCGCCCTTCTGCGTGAGGGCCGCCGTCAGGCGTGTCACCGTCTGACTGAAGCGGTAACCCCGCCCTGGCTTCATGGTGACCTCCAGCTCCAGGGTCCCCTCGTCCACGGTAAACTCCACCTGCTCGTCCAGGTATCCCCGGCAGGCGATGGTCAGGGTATGGGCCCCCGGGGTCAGATCAAGGAGCACAATGTACCCCTCGTACTTCGTCACCGGAAGATACGGCCGCCCGTCCAGGAGATACCTGAACCCTCCCGGTCTCAAAACGGCGCCTGTATAGCCGTCCCGCACGTGGAGGACGGCGCTGGCGTGAAAGGTAATGACGCTCATGTCCTGCCCTCCTCCATGTGTGAGGTGTCGATGGTGACGTCCGTGACTCTGGTGACCTTGCGCTCACGGTGGGAGTCGATCTCCACGTTGCTCAGGAGCACCACAAAGGACAGCTTATAGCTTTTGGAGTTGTTGTTCCAAATCTTCAAAAGCTGGTCCATGGAGGTCTTTTCCACCACCACGTTCACCGTGGCATTGGAGTCCTTCAGCGACCCCGTAAGGTACTTGGCGTCCAGCGCCGGGTGGTCCTTCAGGACCTGGAGGGCCGCGCCGATCATCCTGTACTGGTCCGCCTCCCGCAGCTGTAAGGGCGCCTTGGAGTGGGCCGTCACCAAAAAGCGCAGGTTGTACCTGGTGGGTCTGATGCGCTGGATGTCGCGGCTGACCTGATAGTAGCCAACCTCCACGCCCTGGGTGTCCTCCTCCACCTGGTACATCCAGACGGTGAGCTGATAGTTTTCGTTCTCGTGGGGCGAGCACAGGGCGATGAGCTCTTTGTTCGCGATGGGCTCCGGCGTGAGCCGGTCGCGGAGAAGCTCCGTCAGGGCCGTTCCGGCCTCCACAAGGGCTGTGTAATCTGCCATGTCGTCTCCGTTCTGCCGCCTTTCCAAACCGTTGCGCGGGCCCCGCCGTGCGGCATGGGCTTGACCCGCCGGATCTGTTCCAATGTTCTCGTTCCCTTATGCCCCGGCATTGCCGTCCGTTTGACCGGAGGCTTCTCCGTCTTCCGTGTCGTCCTCCTTGTCCTTCTCGGCGGCTTTCTCCGCTTCCTCCCTGGCCTTGTCGATGCTGGCCTGCTTCAGGGAGGCAAAGGGTCCCGGGAACCAGTTGAACTCCCTGGCCATCCATCCGCCGGACATATCGTTCAGCTCGTTGAAGGTGCGCGTATAGGCCGCTATGGTCTGATAAAGCGAGGCAACGCTGTCGCTCACCGCGCACTGGGCGGTATAAAGCTCCGCCTTCTCCACCTCGCCTCTGGAGTAGCTTTCGGTGATCCGCTCCAGGGACCTCTTGTTCTTCTCCAGCGCGCTGAGCCCCTGGTCCACATTGTCATAGGCGATGGTCAGGTCCAGGAGCTTGACCTTCACGTCCACCAGAAGCTGGTCCGCATCCACATCGTCATCGTCCGCGGCCAGGTCCTTGGCGTACTGCAGCGCATAGGCATAGAGTCGATCCACGTTGATCAAGCTTGTGTTCACCGCCAGAAGAACATCGGACAGGTCCAGCCCCTCGATGCTCCTTCCGGTCAGCTTCACCACGGTAATGTCGGCCTTTTTGAGCATGATGTTGTACTGGTAGAGCTGATGGTCTATGGTGTCCAGACTGTCCTGGAGCTCATCGACCGCCTCATCGGTGCTCAGCCCCTTGTCCCGCTGGGCCTTCTGCTCCTCCAGCATCGAAACCCGCAGGGGACGCGCCGCGTTCAGAGACTTGATTGCCTGGTTATAGGTGTAGGCGTCGATGAGGGCCTCCATCAGGGACTTCGCCTGATCCATGTCCTTCACCGCTCTCAGAAGTGCCGCCACATCCGCTTTATTGGTGCTCCCCGAGGTCCCCCCTCCGCCTGAGGGGTTGTTGCCGGATTGCCCACCGCCGGAGGGGTCGTTGCCGGACTGTTCACCGCCTGAGGGATTAGTCCCCGACTGACCACCGCCCGAGGGGTCATTTCCGGACTGACCGCCACCTGAGGGGTCGTTCCCCGACTGACCACCGCCCGAGGGGTCGTTCCCGGATTGTCCTCCGCCGGAGGGGTCGTTTCCCGACTGGCCACCGCCTGAGGGGTCGTTCCCGGATTGTCCTCCCCCTGAGGGATCATTTCCCGACTGACCGCCGCCCGAGGGGTCGTTCCCCGACTGACCACCGCCCGAGGGATCGTTCCCGGATTGTCCTCCGCCGGAGGGATCAGTTCCGGACTGACCACCACCAGAGGGGTCCGTCCCGGATTGCCCTCCGCCTGAGGGATCAGTCCCCGACTGACCACCGCCCGAGGGATCGTTTCCGGACTGACCGCCTCCTGAGGGATCGTTCCCGGATTGTCCTCCCCCTGAGGGGTCGTTTCCCGATTGACCACCGCCGGACGGGTCGTTGCCGGATTGACCACCACCGGAGGGATCAGTGCCCGACTGTCCACCACCAGAGGGATCAGTTCCGGACTGACCCCCGCCTGAGGGGTCGTTGCCGGACTGACCGCCGCCTGAGGGGTCGTTTCCCGATTGCCCACCACCAGATGGGTCGTTTCCGGATTGCCCTCCCCCTGAGGGATCAGTCCCCGACTGACCCCCGCCTGAGGGATCAGTTCCGGACTGACCCCCGCCTGAGGGGTCGTTTCCGGATTGCCCTCCCCCTGAGGGATCAGTCCCCGACTGACCCCCGCCTGAGGGATCAGTCCCGGACTGACCCCCACCCGAGGGGTCGTTTCCGGATTGCCCTCCTCCTGAGGGATCAGTCCCCGACTGCCCACCACCTGAGGGGTCGTTTCCCGACTGACCACCGCCGGACGGGTCAGTTCCTGACTGTCCACCTCCTGATGGGTCCGTCCCGGACTGACCTCCACCTGAGGGATCAGTCCCCGACTGACCTCCACCTGAAGGATCAGTCCCCGACTGACCGCCTCCTGAGGGATCAGTTCCGGACTGTCCCCCGCCCGAGGGGTCCGTCCCGGACTGACCGCCACCTGAGGGATCAGTTCCGGACTGTCCACCTCCTGATGGGTCCGTCCCGGACATGCCGGCTGTGACCCTGTCCAGGTCCGCAAGCAGCTGGTCCAGCTGCTCCTGGGCCTGGGAGATGGCCTCGTCCACCGTAGAGGTCTCCGGCGCGTCGGTACCGCCCACCCGAGCCCAGACGATCCCAAAGGGGACGGTGTCCTCCTCCTGGGCGATTAGGGCAAGGTTATAGTCTTCAAAAAAAGCCACGGTCTGGGACCAATTCCCATCGGCGCCGCCGTCGGGCTTGAAAATGCCGCCCCACGTCCGGTCCAGGCGTATGAATCCCTCCCGGTCCTCCACGGCCCAGTTCTCGGTCTCTTCCCTGGTACCCCAGGGGATCAGCTGGGAGTGGATGCTGTTGGCGGAGGGGAAAAACCAGATCCGGTAGGCGCTGGAATCGCCCTCATCGGAGCGGAAGGTACACAGGACCATCAGGCCCAGGTCCTCGTTGGTCATCAAAAATCCGCCGCCGTCGCGCTCCGTCTCGGTGACGCTGGCCTGGGCAAAGGCTTCCCGCAGCTCGTTGGCGGTGAGGGTCAACAGCCAGGCCCCATCGATGCTGCCCTGGTCCATAGAGCCCTGATAGACGATCTTTCCGTTCTCGGCGTAAACGGCGCCGAAGCCGTCGGGCGTCAGGTCCGCGGCGCTGCCCTCATACCAGAGGCGCCCGTTTTTATACCACTCGATCATGCCGTCGCCCACGCCGTCGGTGAAAGTGGACACGATCTTATCCCCGTTTTCCAGGGTCACCGTGCCCTCGCCGGCAGGCTCGCCGCCGGCATAACCGCCGGAGTAAGCCACGGAGCCGTCTTCCCGGTACTCGGTGCCCTCGCCGTCATATGCGCCGCCTGCAAAGCTGCCCTTGTATTCCACGGTTCCGTCCGGGAAAAAGAGCTTGCCCTCTCCGCTGAACTCTCCCTCGGAGAAGTCTCCCTCGTACCGCTTGACGCCGTCCTCATAGAGGGTCCCGGTGCCCTCCGGAACTCCGGCGGAGAAGGTGCCCTTATAGACGGGCTTTCCGTCCTCGTATGTGATCCCGTTGCCCTCGTAGACGCCCTCGTGGAACTGGCCCTCATAGATGAGCGAGCCCTCGCTGAAAAGCTTTCCGGTGCCCTCGTAGACGCCCTCCTCGAAGCGCCCCTGATAAAGGGGCAGGCCGTCCTCGTAAAGCGTCCCGCTCCCATGGTACTTCCCCTGTTCGAAGCTGCCCTCGTAGACGAGGACGCCCGAGGCGTAGACCTTGCCGGAGCCGGTCCTCACGCCGTCCACGAAGGTGCCCTCAAATTCCAGAAGCCCATCCTCATCGTACTCCTTGCCCTGGCCCTGCAAAAGGCCATCCTCCAGCTTGCCGGCGTAGAGCGGCTTTTTCTTGGACTTGTCGGAGTAGACGATGACCTTGCCGGTCCAGTCCTCCACGCGGTCGTCCCGCACGTAGAATTTCGCCGTCAAAAAGTGGCTCAGGATAAAGGGCCATACCACAAGGTAGCAAAGGGCCCCTACGATCACAAGGCCGATGACGAGGTAGATGATGAAGGATTTCGAGATAAATAGTCGCTGTGTCTCTATGTAATCCTCACGCTTCGTGGGCTTCTTCACCGCCGCCGCGGCCCCCTGGAAGGAGGCGTTGGCCACCTTTGTGGCGTTGCGGGAGAAATTTGTCAGCTGCTTGATGCGGGCGATGCCTCCCGCGAGCCTTCTGCTGAAGAAGGCCTTGATCGTCCTGAAAAAGATTCCGAAGGAATCAAGAAGCTTTCTTATTAAGTAGTCCATTCACTGCCCTCCATGCCGCGCCTGCGCGGCCTGACAAAACAATCCGGAAGCGTTGTCACCTTTGGAGAATGACTAAAATCAGCGTCACCACCATGGCAATAACGACCGAGACGCCGACGCACTTTTTCGTAAGCTTCCTGTAATAGTCCTCGGCCCGGTATATGACCTGCACCGGGGAGAGACGCCGGTACCCATCCAGGGCCGGATGCTCCTCGGGCGCCTTTGTGGGGACCGTGGCGCCGGAGGCCTCATAGGACCCCTCCTCGGACCCGACCAGAGCGGATACGCGCTCCACAAGGCTCTTTTCCTGCGCGTTCACCGTCGGGACAGTCGTCTTGCTCATATAACCTCTCCTTTCACAGCCCCGCGTCCAAACTGGGCTTGGCGTTTTCCTCCTTCTCCATCCTGTCGGCGAGATAGAGGTAGAATCTGGCGCAGCCATCGCCGGAGCTCCTGCGCACGAGGCTCAGAAAGACGCTCTTGGCCTTCTGGTAGTCCCCGGCGTAGAAGGCGTAAATGCCGTCGGCGAAGGTCTCCAGCGTCTGCTCCTTGAACTTGCGGCTCTCGTAAGGGTCGCCGTCAAAGATCTCATAGGTCCGGATGGGCAGGCTCCCGGCGGAGCACTTGCCGATATACCGGGACGAGTAGCCCTCCGCCTTTGCCGCGACGGCCTCCGTGCAAAGGATCGTGGCGTCCAGGCGCCGGCACAGCTCCATGAGCCGCCGCGCCTCGGTAAAGGCGGCGGAGATGGACGTGGGCTCGATCTGGTGCTCGTCCCCCACCACGCCCAGCATCACGGCCCCCTCGTCCAGGGTGATCCTGGCCGAGACGCGCGGCCGCTCCTCGGCCTCCCGCTCCCGGTTGATCTCCAGGATCTCCTGCTGGATGGCCACGGCCGCGCTGACCGCCGAGGCGCTGCCCTCTTCAAACACGGCGTCAAAGCCGTCGTAGGCGAAGTTGAACACCGCCCCGCCCCGGCCGGTGACGATGGTCGCCGTGCGCTCGATGGTCTCGTTCACGTTGTCGAAAAGGCCCCTCCCGCTTTTCTCGTAGGTCTCCTCCGGGAAGTGGAAAGAGAAGCGCATGGTGGCCAGATTTCTCGTAACAAACGTCTTTTTGTCCACCTCGTAGATGGAATGCTTGCCCAAAAGCAGCAGGACCCGCTCCGGCACAAAGCGCCTGTAAGAGGCCTCCAGCCTGCGGTGCTCCTCCTCCCGGTCGCTCATGGCTTTGGTGAGGACCGTCAGATCCTCGCCCAGGCTCGTAAGCTCGTCGCCGCTGTCGATGCGGACCGCCACGTCCCGCTCTCCCCGGATGAGCTTCTCCATGCCGCGCATGAGCCTTCTGAGCCCGCCGGTGACGGTGAGCAGGGCCGACAGCGCCAGCACCGTCAGCAAAGCGCCAAGGCAGGCCAGCGCGATGGTCGTCCAGTTCGCGTCCTCGAGGCACTTCCGCACAAGCCTCTCCCCGCCAACGTCCAACATGAGAAGCTTCCCGTTCACATTTTGCGCGTAAAGGAACCGGCAGTCCGGACCGGTCCCGACGGCGCGGAAGGAGGAACCGTTTTCGACGGCCTCCTCGGCCATTTCGGCGTCAAAGCCCTGGTAGAGCTCGGCCCTCACGCCCTTCGGCAGTCCTCCGCCATTCTCAAGTCTCCAATTCTCCTCATCGAAGCCGGCCAGCGCCCCGCGGGCGTCCCGGAAAAGACCGTCCCCGGCGGCGGAAAGGCCCCTGGCCGCCAAAGCCGGCAGATCGGCCGTCCCGCACTCGCCCTCCTTGAGCTCCACGGCGGCGCTCATCATATTGAGGGCCTCCCGCTCCGCCGCGGACCTTGCGAAAGCCGGTACGGCCACGTGGGCAAACGCCGCCACGGACAGCGCGGCCACAGCGGTCAGCATCAGTCCCCACCGCAGCAGCAGCGGCAGGCGCGAGCGCCTCTGCACGCACACCACGTACCAGATCACCGCCGTCAGCGCCAGGGCCCCCAGGGCCATTGCCGCCAGGATCAGCGCGGACTGTGTGGCGGAGCGGTGGAGCATGGCCGTAAGGTCGGTCACGGCGCTCCCCCGGTCCATGACGAGCCGGCTGCCGTCCAGCAGTACCGCGACGCCGCCGCTCCTGGTCACCAGCAGATCCGTGCAGTCATCCATGTCATAGCGATTTTTTTCCAGGGAAATGTAGGAATATGGCTGCCAGTTTGCAAAGTCCGCATAAAACACGTTTAGACCCGCACCGTCCACGTAATAAACGCCGATGCCGGCCTCATCCAATTGTGTGATCATTTCGCCCTCGGTGAGGGGAAGCGCCTCCCGGTCCGTCCTGACAAGGCCCGCGTCCGTCACCAGCACCCATACGTCGCCGTTCAAGTCCTTGGCGTTGCGCAGTCCCCGCTGGCTGACGGTCCCATCGTCCAGCAATCCGCTCTCCTCTCCGCGGTGATAGAAATGGGCCTCGTTCCCTGTGAGCACCGCGAAGCTCACCCGGTCCGTTGTACCTGTGAACTCTGAAAGCCTCACGCTGTCCGTCTGCTCGCTTATGCTCCCGCCGGACCCCGGCACGCTCAACAAAAACTCCGCGCTTTTTCCGTTGGCTGAGAATCGATAGAGCTTCAGGCTCACCGGCGACTCGCCCAGATCGTAGAGCCCCAGATAGAAGCTCCCGTCCGGCGCGGGATAAAAGGCCGCCGGCACCGTGTCCTCCGGCAGCGCGTCCTCCGAAAGCTCGATGAAGTCCCGCCTTTTGCCTGTCTCCGAACCCCGGACGATCACGTATCGTCCGTCCTGCTGTCCCAACACGTACAGATCCCCGGCGGTATCGGAGCCCAGCAGGCTGTACCGGCCGTCTCCCACACCGCGGGCCAGGACCGACACGCAGTCCGTCACCGTGTCCCAGGCCGCAAGGCCAAGTCCCGTGATCATCAGGACCAAAATCAGCAGGAATATCCCCGCTTTTCGCAACCGAGCCAATCCGCTCACCTCCTTTTGCCTTTACCGAGGCCCCATTTGATCCGGCCCCAGATCAAGGAGAACCAGCGCTTGAAAAAGCCCTTTTTCTCCAGCTTCTCGTATGCTTCTATAAGTCCCGTCCGGCGCTCCCGCCAGAAAGCGTAGAGCTGGACGATGCCTGGAAAGACGGTCCACTCCAGCTCGTTTACGACCTTCATCTCCTCAAAGGAGGACTTTGAGCGCCGGCGCAGGAGCTTTTTCACCTGGTCGCAGGCCAGGATCGCAAGCTCCCGGCCGGTCATATCCTCCAGAGGCAGGACGCGGAATCGGAGGGATATCCGCCGGCTGGCCGTATCCACCAGCACATTCTCCGACAGCATGGCCGCGCAGCTCACCTCCGGCGGCAGGTCCGCCATGGACAGCGCCTGATGCAAAAGCTGGTCTACGTACTCGATCCTGTCGCGCCAATCGTGGCTGTCGCCGATGTAGAAAACGTTGTCGATGGAGCGGCCCTCCCGGTCCCGGAACACCGTCACCAGCGTGCCGCCCTCCAGGAACATCTCGATGAAATCCGGGCAATGGCCCAGCTTATCGAAGCTCTGGATACAGCTCTTCAGCCGCTCCCCCTCGTACAGATTGAGAAGGCACGTGCGCCCCTCCCGGTCGAGGATATCCACCGCCTGGGCACAGGCGTAATCGGGCTGCGCTGCCAGCACCCGGACTATTTTATACCGTTCGCGTACCAATAAAGCCTCGCCCATGGGTCCTCCCTCCGATCCGACAGTTTATTTCTTTCGGCTTATTCCACGATGACGAACGCGCTGGCCGCCACCGTCTCGTCCGCGCCCGCCGTCGCCACGATCTCGTAGGTCCCCGGCAGCTCCGGCGCCTGATAGAGGCCGTTGTGGTCGATGACGCCGCCGTTCTCCTCCCGGACGCTCCAGCGCACGGATTTGTCCTCGCTCCCCACCACATCGGCGTGGAACTGGAGCTTCCCGCGGACCTCCAGCCGTGAAAATTCCGGCGTCACGGCGATGCTCACGCTGCGCTGAGAGAGGATGCGGCTGGTATCCCGCTCCGGCTTCTGGGCAAAGTAGTGTACACGAACGAGGTTGCCCTCCACGGTATCGTGGAGCCACAGTCCCACGCGCATGGTCCCCCGCTCCGGATAGACGATCGCCGCCGCCTCGACCCAGGGGGGCGCGGCCTTGGACCCCTTGCCCCGGAAGACCTCGCTGTTCCCGCACAGGAGCGCCGTCTCCTCCCGATCCTTATCCACAAACTCCAGGCTCAGCCGCACATCCACGGCCCCCGAGCCCAGCCCGTGGGCGATCTCCTCGGAGTAGGCCTTGGCGTTGACCCGAAGCCCTCCCGGAAGGGCGATGTCCACCGTCCCGTGGGCCACGGCGTAGTCGTACTGCTCGGGAGAGGGGATGCCGAAGTCCAGATGCAGACCGCCGGTGGAGGGCTGGTACACCGCCTTCACATCGGGCCTCTGCCAATACTCCAGGCTCCGCACGGAGGTGGTGACCTCCAGGCCCGTGCCCTCGCGGCCGTGGGTCTCGGTCTCCCGCTCCACGCTCTGACCAAAGGGCAGGGCCGTGACGCCGCCGATGAACACGCCTCCGTCGGACCGGATGAGTTCGAGCTTGGCAAGATAGATGGGTACGTCGCCGCCGGAGGTGTGGCGCTCCAGGCTGTCGAAGCGCCTGCGGTAGCTCCTGTACTCCTCCCTGTCCCGGCAAAGATACGCCGTGGCGGGGACGGTCAGGTAATTTTTATACCGGTGGCTCCCGATCTCCACGTTGAGCTCACAGCCGGAGGGGAAATACTGGCCCTCCACGCCGCTGAGCGACTTGGCCCGCAGGGGGAAGGACAGTGTGTAGACGCACCGCTTCTCCTCCCGGCTCTCCTTGAAGGTCATGTTGAGGCGGCTGTTGTCGCTGACGATGAAGGTATTCTCGCCCTCCAGGCTCAGCTGGACCGGCGGCGTCTCGCCGTTTTTCACCACCAGGATGCTGGCCTCAAATTCCTCGCCGGAGACCACCGCCGCGGGGGCCGCCAGCACCAGCGTCAGCTCGTCGCTCTGATAGAGCACCGTGACGTTCTCCAGGCCCTGGGCCTCCAGGATCTCCTGATAGGCGGGGGCGTCCCCGCTCAGATAGAGCCTTGTCCCCTCACGGGTGAGGTCGAACTGCTGCTCCGCGCCCATCTGCGCCCCGGTGGCGTTCACCGGCTCCACGCCCTCCTCGGCGTAGGAAAGGCACAGATACGCGTCCTTCCTGTCGGACACCTGGTCCACGCCCTCCAGCATACGAAGCTTCCGGAACAGGATCTCCGGCACCACGATCTCACGGCCCCGGTAGTCGATGGCCATGCCGCTCTCGATCATGAGGGTGGATTCATCGCTGGCGCTGACGCCCAGGCCGCAGACGACACCCGCGCCGGTGACCAGGCGGTTGAGCATGGAGCGCTTTTTGTTGTGGTAGGTCTGCTCCGTCTCAAAGTCCCTTACGGTCAGCAGCTTTCCGTAAAAATACCTGTTTCGCTCAAAGGTGGAAAAGTTGTGCTCATTCATGGCTGTTACCTCCGATCGTGGTGTCGTAGTGTATCGTTACCTGTTCGTTTATCGCGGCGCTCACATATCCGCTGACGCGGGAGTTGATCCCCAGATACGTGTGCCAGTCAAGCTGTACGCACTGCTTGAGCTCGATCATCTGCATGGTCATCCCGGCGGGGATGAGCTCCTCCATCCGGCTCTGGAACCGGGCGCGCTGGCTTTGGTTCTGAAAGGTCCCCTCGGGCAGGAGGACGAAAAACCGGTAGGGGTCCTCCCCGTAGAGCCGCCGGTAGACCTCCGGGTCCCGGCACTCCGGCCGGCCCGGCGCCACATTGAAGTGCTCGATGATGATGGGCTGTGTCCCCGTCAGGCGCCTTACGTTCCTGGCCACGCCCTCCGGCGTGTACATGTCCTCATAGTCTCCGAGGGCCGTCCTGATCCTCTCCCGGAGGGTCTCATCGTCCGCCGGCTCCTTCAGGTCCAGCCAGGAGGCCAGGAATCTGAGCTGTTCCCCCTCCGCCGACTCGTAGTCGAAAGCCGCCGGCAGGTCGTCGATGGCCCGCTCCATGTCCGCGTACAGGCTGTCGAAGACGGACATGAACCTGTAAGTAAAATCCTGCTCCCTATATATGGCCGGCAAATAATCCGTCATATGGTCGGCTTCCATGAAAAGCCGAAGTCTCCTGATCCTGGGCATCAGCGCCCCCGCGGAGGTCAGCTCAAAGACGAGCCACAGGTACTGCCCCGCGCATTTGAGGTAAAAGTCCCCGCTTCGCGCCGCGGGCGGACCGAAGATCTCCGGAATGGCCGCCGCGGGGTCCTCAAGGCCCTTTAGGCCCTCATCCAGGTCGTCCCAATCGCCCCAGGCCCTGTCGTCCGAGGCGTAGGCGTAGACCCGCAAGGCCGTATCCCGGGGAAGCTCCGCTTCCACCACCGCTCTGCGCCACTTGAAGCCCTTCTCCCCGGCGTCCACCGCCTTCATACAATAGAAGCCCACCGTGCCCTTTTCTCCTGTCAGCTTCAGGCCCTCGCTGTCCGGCTCGATGCCGTAGCAGGCGCCTCCCAGCCACTGCTCGGTCCGGCAGAACACCATCTGTTTTTGGATCTGCACCACGGTGCACCTCCCTTACGCTTACTCTTGTCCGCCCCGGACGTCCTGGCGCTTTACCTCGAGCCTCCGCAGGCACGCGCTTCCCGCCCGCGAAAGCCGGATGTTCCCGTCCGAGGTCTGCACGCATCCGGCGCTGGGCGTGCGCAGACGCACACTGCGCACCTGGAGCGTCCCCGGCGCGGCCTGGGCGATGGCCGCCACGTCGTCGGCGGACACGGTCCCGCCGATGCCCACCTTGTCGAAATACGCCCGAAGGCCCTCTCGTATGGACTCCTCCGCCCCGTCTCCCGCTCCGCGCAGAGAGACGGAGACGTCGATGTCCGCATACTCCGGCGCCATCACATGGACCCTGACGCCGATGGGCCGCACGCTGTCCAGCTCCCGCCGCATCGCCTCCAGGAATCTCCCGTCCGGCGCGGGCTTGGCCTCCCGTCCCTCCGGCACGGCCACCACCGTCACCACCGGGAACCGGCTCACGCCCGTGGGGTCCTCCGGGTCATACCCCGGCAGGGCCTTGACCTTCCGGATCCGCAGTCCCGGCGTGCTCTTGGCGAGCCGCTCATAATCCTGGACGGACACGCATTTTCTGGTGGTGTCCAGCAGTCTTATGAGCCTTGCCTGGGCCTCGTCCAGGCTCTCCCCGTCCGAGCCGCCGAAGGCGTCGGTGTGCTCCACCGGTCTTCCGTCGTCATCGAACCACAGTCCCGCGTCCTCGGGGATGGCGCCTCCCGCGCAGTAGGACACCGTCATCCCGGCGGCCAGCACCGCGCCGTGGCCTTCCATCAGGAGCGCCCCGTGCTCGCCGTCGCCGAAGGTCACCGTCTCCCTGGCCCGGTCGTAGGTGAATACCCGGTCCCCCGGACCGCTGTCATAAAAATCGTCCACCCTGTGCCAGAGCTCCGGCGACACGGTCCCGTCCTCCAACAGCGTGTTGCACAAAAGCGTGAAGCCCTCGGGGATCACCGTCCGGCCCTCCAGCCCTAAGAAAAACGTCTCCCCGGGCAGGCCCTTGGCGTCGAAGAGGAGCTCCGAGGCCCGGTCCACGTCCAGGCTCACCACCATAACGTTGGGTTCCGTATCGCTTCTGTCCACGCCTGAGGCGTCGAATCCTATGGCGATACCGTCCTCCCGGCGGGTGGGGATCCAGTCCTCGGACTCCTCCCACCGGCCGTTCACCCGGAGGAAGAGCGCCGGGATGCCGGTCCTCGCCTGGGCGTTGTCGATCCTGATATTCGTCTCGGGCCCGGGCTCGACCCTGAAGAAATGGGTCCCCGCCCAGGTCTCCCGCTGGGTGGCGATGACCATGTCCTCGTAGACGGCCTCCAGCCTGACCTCCTCCTCACAGCCGGGATCGGTGAGCTCCAGCGTCAACCAGTGAAGTCCGTCCTCGCCGGCCGGCCAATCGCCGGTGTACCGCAGGCGGACCTGGCCGCTGACGCTGAGCGCGTGGGTGTCGTCCCTCGTGACCTCGGTGGACTCCGCTCCCTCACAGCGCCAGAGGATCACTCTGGGGTCGGGGCTGTGGGCCCCGAAGGGGTTCCTCTTCGTCCCCTCGGGAGCCGCGACGCTGAACCAGAGGCTCAGCGTGTCCCCTCCTGTCTCGGAAAAGCCCAGTCTCAGCACGCCCCGTCCGGCGTCCGTCAGAAACGGCGTAAAGGTCACGCGTCTGTCGCGAATCACCGGCGTCACGTCCACGCTCCTGTCGCCGGATATGACCCTGGCGCTTTCCAGCACCGGCCTTACGTCCGGCAGGGGCTCCTCCAGCTCAAAGGGGATCCCCTCGGAGGTATAGAGCCTTGCGAGGGCCGGTCTGCCCCGGCGGTCCGGCTCAGGCCGCAGGCCGCACCTGGCGGGGCGCGGCCCCTCCGGCGTTACCCCCGCCAGCTTCAGGAGCTTTCTTCTCATGGCGTCGGTGAGCTTGTTGAGGTGGTACTGCTGAAGCTCCTTATACCAGGCCATCAGCTCCAAAAGGGTGATGCCGGGGTCGCTGGCGTTGTGGTTGGTCCACTCCGGGCATACCCAGGGCAATCGTCCCTCGGCGTTATCCACGATCTGCTCATAGGTCTGATCGTCAAGATTCCGCGCGTTCAGCATAACCTTCTCCTCCCTTCCGGCCTTATCGCTCCTTCGGCCTTATCATCTCCGCCCCGCCGCGGCGGGGCCTGTGCCATCAAATGATCTGTACGATATGGGCGCCGCTCCTGACGGTGGCATACGGGATGGAATCGTCGCTCTCCATCGGCAGGAGCCGCTCCGCGCCGTCCACGTGGCAAACGCCCTCCGGCAGGATGCTCCGCACCAGCTTGACGTTTGGCGTGTCCCGGACCGTCTGCCATATCTCGTTGAGGCGCACCTGGCTGCCGATATCCCGCTGCCTCCAGCGGGTGTCGATGAGCTCGGTGAGCCTGGCAGCAATCTCCTGCTGTGTGACCGCCCCCAGATCCGGGTCGTCCATTTCGGCCTGCACCGTCACCGAGACGGTCAGCACCGTGGAGCCGATCACATGGAGCCTTCCCTCGGCGGCCAGTACGCAGTCGCACCGGCGGCTCAGATCGTCGTAGATCCTCCGGCACAGATCGTCCACGGCGCGGCTCCGGTCGGGATCGCTCCCCTCCACCACCACGCAGACGTGGCCGGGGGCGTATCCGCCATGGGTGTCCCTGTTGGTGAAGCACTTCACATGCCTCGCCTCCGGGAAGCCCAGCGCCACGATCTCCTCAAAGTCCCTGGCTCCCGCGGCCCTGCCGCGGTTGCGCAGTCTCTTGTTGCCGATCTCCTCCGCCCTCTCCAGTGTGAACCTGTCCGTTCCCCCGCTCATGGCGGTTATATTCACAAGCTCACTGATCCTGGGGAGCGACCCGATGGCGTTCACCACGGCCCCCGCCGGGGCGTTCCCGCCGGCGCCGCCGCCGCGGCTGTACTCCACGGAGATGATGTCGTTGCCCATGGGCAGGACCCGCCCGTGGACGCCGTCCCCGAAAGTCACCGTCCCTGTATAGGGGTCCAGCTCACAGCCCCGGTCCTCCGGCCCGCATAGCGCCAGGGAGCTCACCCGCTCCCAGCGCACCCAGCAGTGGGTCAGCACAAGATCGTCCCACTCCAGGCGTACTCTCTCCGGGTGCTCGCTTTTCATCTGTTCCGCCTCGGTCACGGGCAGCTCGGAGACCTCGTCTACCCAGACGCCGGCGTTTTGCACCGGCGTGCGCAGAAGCTCAATGGTCTTCCCCGGCTCACGGCCGTCCGTGGAGAAGACCTCCCTGCCGGAGCTCTCCCGCTGCACGGCTTCCACCACGTTGAGCCTCACTCCGGCGATGACCGGCATCCGGCCGTTGAAGCGCGTATAGGAGCTGCGCACGAGCCTCAGCCAGCATCCCTCTTCTCCGAAGAGCCGCCTTGTGGGGAGCTCCCGGGGCAGGTAGAGGATCATAGCCCCGGCGTGGAGGAGGTTCCTCGTCATGTCCACCCAGCGCACCGGCTCAAATCTGGTGCCGTTCCAGGCCTCTATCCTCAGCTTATCCTCCAGCCTCGCCGGTCCAGCCACATCAAAGTACAGGGACAGCGGCATGGCGTGGGGGGAGCTTCCAAAGCTCAGATACATCGCCGCCGGATGGTCCTCCAGCCCCTTCAGGGCCAAAAGGCTCAGATTTGCCACATCCGCCACGTCCTCTAAGAGCACCGTCTCGGCGTTGTTCTCCGCCTCGCACCACTGTACGGGCACGCCCTCGCCGTAGCTCCAGGAGCACGCGGCGCCTTTCAAAAACGGCACCACCCAGCGGGGGACCTGGGAGAACTCGTTTTCCATATAGACGACCCGCGCCCGGATGTAATAGCCCTCCTCGGCGTTGACCTCCACG
The DNA here is from genome assembly GCA_947632175.1 of uncultured Oscillospiraceae bacterium. Lineage (GTDB taxonomy): Bacteria > Bacillota > Clostridia > Oscillospirales > Oscillospiraceae > RUG626. The sequence continues at coordinate 102,149 of CANROC010000002.1, forward strand.
GGGCTCATGTCCGCCGGGATGTCAAAGGTCATCTCCAGCCGGCCCTCGCGCTTGCAGGAAAAGGGGTTTTTGTCCCCGGACACCTTCAGCGCCCGCCAGCCCAGGCCATTATAATATTCCCAGACCACCTGGGACACGTACACGTCGTCCGGCACCACCGTGACGGCGTCCTTCTTGTCGATGATCCGCTGATTGAACTGGTACTGGGGCGTCCCCGCGTCCGGCGCCTCGGTGATGATGGGCACGATGTCCAGCTCCATCGCCGCTCTGGCCCCGCGCTTGGAAAAGACCCCGTCGGAGCGCAGGTAGCAGGTGCTGTACGCGCCCGGCCTGCGGCCCAGGCAGTAATCCCCTGTCTCCAGGTCCAGCTCCACGTCCCCGTTGGCGGCGGAGTCCACCTGCGCCCGCGCGTTGGGACGGCTTCTGAGCCGTATGCCCTCCAGCGCCAGGTCCTCCCACGGCTCCAGGGCCGTATAGGTGATGGCCGTCCGGCTCTCGCCGTCGCTGCCGAAGCTTCTGCTTCCCGAATATGTAAGCTCGATGACCCCGTCTCTGGCCGTCACCGTGTCAAAGGGCTCCTCCAGCCCGTCCTCGCCGATGGTCCACCGGCCCTTTTTGGGGTCGGCGAGCCTTGCCGCCGTGCCCGTGTCCGCGCCGGCGGCTTCGCGAAGCTCCACCTCCACCGTGAAGGGTCCCCGGAGCTTGAGCACCGTGTCCTCCCCGAAGGAAAAGCGGTGCTTCTGGAGGTTCTCCCCGCCGACGCTTTCGAAAAAGGGGTTCCTGCGGGACATATCCAGCCGCTCGATGACCCCGGCTCTCGGGTCGGTGAAGAAGATATTCTGGATCTGCGCCGCAGTGGCCTCGATCCTCCAGGATGTCTCGTAGATGATGTTCTCGCCGTCCGGGGATTCGGTAAACACCTGCGTCCCCTTGGGCACCGGCACCGGGTCCGTCACCGTATCGTGGGCCGTGAAAGCCATGAGCCCCGCCGCGCTGGCCGGGTCCGGCATCCGAAAGCCCGTCATATCCAGAAACTGCGTATAGAGCTTTTCCGGGAGGGAGTTCATCCTGTCCACGGTCTCGTAGAACATATCCCCGAACAGCTGTGCCAGGGCGCTGCCCGGATCGTCCGCCGCGCCCTCATACCGCCACTCCGGCGTGTACTCCCCGGCGTGGGCGGCGAGCTCGGCCATGATGTCCTGCCGGCGCCGCGGGTCCAGGGTAGGCGTGTTTTTCATTCCGCACCGCCCCCTTCCGAGCCCTCGGTCACGTAGAAGGGATACACATGGTTAAATCTGTTGTTGGTGCTGCGCACGGTGTAGCTGACGTTGATCACCAGCGTGCCGTCCTGCCGGTCCACGTCCTCGGTGGTGACCTCCACGTCCCGGATGCGCGGCTCCTGAATGGTCAGCGCCTCGCTGAGCTCGTGGGCGATGGTCCCGCGCACGTCGGCGGCGGAGGGGGCAAAGGCGTAGTCCATGGTGTTTGTGCCGAACTCCGGCCGCATCACCCGTTCGCCCCTGCCGGTGCGCAGGATGATGCCGATGGATTCCTTGATGTTCTCCTCATGCTCGGACATGGCCAGCTTCCCCGTCTTCGGATCCACCTGGAGGGGAAACCTGATGCCGCGTCCCAGGAATTTCTTCGTATCCATATCCTCTGCCTCCTTCCTTCCGCTTTCCGAACGGCCGCGCCGTCCGTCAGTTTATGTTCACGATCGCGCCTTTCAGGGTCGCGGGGCCGGACGCCTGTAAATTCATGGTAGCGTTGGCCTTCACGTCGATCTGGGCTCCCTGGATCGCCACCTTGGCGTTGGCCTTGTCCTCGATGTTGGCGGCCTGGGACGCGATCTTCGACTTTGCCTTGTTCGTGATGTTCCCCGACGCCTCCAGCGTCACGCTGGTGTCTCCCGCGGACAGGACGAGCTTCGTCTTTGCCTTGAGCTCGATGTTCCCGCCCTTGAGGTCCATGTTCAGGGAGTTGTCGCCGCCCTTGTCCTGGATGGACACGGCCTGCTTTTCATCGTCAAAGGTCATCACCGTGCCGGACGGCATGGTCAGCGTGACCTTTTCCTTTCCTTTCTCATCGTAAAAGAGGAGCTCCGTGCCCGACGGGGTCTTGACGGAATAGTTGAGCACCTTCCCCTGGTCCACGGTGTAGGGCGGCTTGACCTCAGTGTTCCAAAAGGAGCCGATGACCATGGGCCTCTGGGGGTCTCCGCCCAGGTACGCCAGCACCACCAGATCGTCCACATTGGGGAAGAAGAACTGCCCGCACTGCTTGCCGCCCAGGGGCGCCATGACGTAGATCCAGTCCGTCTCCTCCAGCTTTTCGTTCTCAATGGGCAGGCACTTGACCCGGTTGAGCTTATCGGGGTCCGTGACGTTGGTGACCTTGGCCAGCGTCAGCCCGAGCCTCGACATCTGCCTTTCAAAGGTCTGGCCCGAGGCGTTCAGCGCCGCCTGAAATTCATCCGCTATGCTCATTTACGCCTTTGCCCCCTTGAATTCCAGCTGTGTGACATATCCCTCTTCGGTGGACAACCTGTGGTGGACCTTCGTGATGAAATACGTCCCGTCGATCTCCCCGTCCAGGGACTCCACCTCAAAATACCGGCCCGGTATGAGCTCCGGCATCCCGAGACACACCGCCTCGCCTGAGACATAGCCCATCGCTATGGCGTCGAGCCTGGCCTGGGCCAGGTCCTTGCACTCCTGCGCCGTGCGGACGTACTCGCAAAACTCCCGTGAAACTGCCGTCTTGAATTTCGGGGCTATATCCAGCGCCGACTTGCCCGTGCCCGGGGCGCTGACCTTGGTGGCCTCTCCTTTGATGAACTTCTGATTCACGTCCCGGCCCCACACGACCACCTTGCCCACCTGTCCGTGGAGCGACAGCCGCCTTGTGAAGGACAGCAGTCCGTCGCGCATGGACAGCGATATGATGGGACTGGTGCTGGTGGACACCTTGTCGAAAATGAGCTCCCCGTCGATGCACAGCAGGCTCATGCAGTACCGCTCCGCCAAAAGCCGGAGATACTTGAAGTCGTCCACCTGCTCCTTCACCGGCGGCACCGGCTCCTGGGGCGCCGTGATGGCGCCGACCTTGATGCTTTTGGCGTACCCCGCGCTCACGGCCTTGCGGAGGAGCTCCTCCACCACGTTTTTCGGCTTTTTATTGCCGCCGTAAAACGGCTCCTTACAGCTCATCAAAAACCCGAACCCGTCGATGCCCGTAACCGTGATGCTCACGTTATTCTCGCTCATCTCAACGGCGCACTCGTCCACGTAGCCGTAAAACACATCCTCCTGCTTCACATAGCCGCACTTGACCTCCAGCTTACTGCCGGCCTTGATGCTCTTGACCAGGTCGTTTACGAATTGCGTCTTCGTCTGGTCGTAGTAGTTGGATATGGTGAACCGGCATCCGCCCGCGGACCCGTCGCCGCAGATGTCCACCTCCAGCTCGTCAAGGGGAAGCTCCGTGCTCTTATACTCCTTGCCGTCTATCTTGACGGAGAAGGCGGCGCCGCGGAAGCCATCGTATTTTTTGTTCAGGGAGTCGAATTTGTATTTTCCCTTGTCCACGCGCCGTCCCGCCTCCTTTCACCCTGCCTTGTCCCGGCCCGGCGTCACAGACCCGGCACCGCCAGACTGTCTCCTGTGCGCAAAAGCCTGGGATTCACGATCCCGTTGGCGTCCGCGATAGCCCTCCACTGCTCCGGCTGGCCGTACTCCTCCTCCGCAATGGACCAGAGCGTGTCGCCCTGGCTCACGGTCCGGAATTTCGTGGTGTCCGGGGAGTTCAAGGGGTTCAGGGACTTCTTCTTCGATGGGTCCATGGCCTCCACGAACACACAGCTCATCCAGGCCCTGACCGGCATGCCGCTCTCGTTGAATTTCACGAAGTTCTGCTGACAGCTCATCAGCATCCCCTCAAATTTCAGCGAATCCCACTCCAGCGTGAGCCTCGGCAGGTGGTGCAGATTTTCGTCTATCTCCATGTATTTATAGATCTTCTCGGTATATGTCCTGACGTCCACTATCTTCGCGAGGGAGGGGAGCAGGCTGTTGGCGGTGAACTTCAGCTTGTCGAGCATGTCGCCGCCGACCTCGCTTCCGGCGGACATGGAGTCGAAAAACAGCCTGAACTGGAGGGTCTCCTTGCCCGCGCCCATGGCCATCACATACGACTGCTGGCCGCTGGAGCCCTGGGCGTAGATCGGACGCACCTGACGGCTCTGCGTGTAGCTGTCGGGGTTATACAAAACCTCCACCTTGTCGCAGCTTGAGCCGCTTTCCGGCTTGATCTTCAGCTTCTTGAGGGGCATCAGGATATTCGGATTCGGTATGCCAAGGTACACGCGCGCTCCTCCTTTCCCTGTTTATCAAAGGCCCAGCCTCCGGCGCTCCCGCCGGATCCTGTCCTCGATGATCTTGTAGACTTTATCCGCCGTGCGGCGGATCTCCGCGTCGCTGATATGGACCTCTCCGGTCTGTCCCACCGCGTCCTCGGGGGGCTTGAGCTCCTTGAACTGCGTCTCCGCCGGCGGCTGCTGATGAAATCCCGGCGCGGTCCACTCCACCATCTGCGGCTTTTGCTTCTGCGCCTTCACCGCGTCCGGTATCGATGTGACGGCCATGCTCCCGGCGGTCCCCAGGCTCCCGGCGCCCTCCTTCAGAAAGCGCCTGGCCCAGTCCGGGAGGCTCTTCACGTAGTCCGACTCCGCAACGGGCGGCTGTGTCTTCGGCTGTTCCTCCGCCCTTGCCTCGCCCGTCCCGCCGTAGGTGAGCTCCACCGGCGCGGGGCCGGCCGCGGCGGCGCTCCGGTCCGCTTTTTCCACGGGGCGCCGGGCTCTCCGGGCTTCCCTGCCGGTCACGGCGCCCGTACCCTCCGCGCTGTCGGGCGTCTTGGGAGGCGTCGCGCCGCCGTACTCCAGGCTCTCCGGGATGTATGCCGCCTGTGAGCTGCGTACCGCTTTTGGGCTCCCGGCGCTCTCTCGCGCCGGCTGTGCCGGGATCCCGGCGCTTTCAGGCCCGCCCGCTCTTTCCGCCGCCCCGGTGAGCTCCACCGGCGGCGGGAAGCCGGCGTTTCCGGCTCCGACCGCTCTGGCATGCCGGGGGGAAGCGGCCTCGGGCCCGCGCAGGGCCCCGCTCATGGGTCCAATACCCCTGCCATCGGTCCGGAAACCGGATGTCTCCGCTCTCCTGACCCGTTCCGCTATGCGCTCGGCAAAGGCCTCCACGCTTTTCGCGGTGTTTCCCGGACCGAGCGCGGCGCCGCTCTCCGGCGCTTCCGGCTCCTCTGTCCGGTGGGTAAGCTCCTCCGGTGCGGGGGCGGAAAGCGCTCCCTGAACCGGTATGGCCTCGGCGGCCCTTTCGCCCTGCCCGGCCTCCCCGGCTTCCGGGGTCACGAGCTTCGCGGCTTTCCTCTCATCTGCCCCGGGCTCTCCATTCCTGCCGGACTTTCCGGCCTCTTCGGTTGCCCTCGCCGTCCTGTCGGACTCATCGGATGTCTTTCCTGTCTCTCTGTGTTCTTCGGATACCTTTCCGGCCCTGCCGGCCTCCTCGGACGCCCTCGCTGTCCTGCCGGACCGCTCCTGCGTCCTCCCGGCCTCCGTGGGTTTCCCGGATGTTCTTCCGGTCCCGCTTGCCGTCTCTCCGGACTCTTCACGGACCGCGTCGGGGGCCATCCTGCCGTCTATGTGATCCCTCTCCCCACTGCGGGGCCGGGCTCCACGCGTTTCATTGGCCGCCGGCGTGCGTACCGTACCGGCCTGCCTGTCTCCCTCCGGCTGTGCCGCCCCCTCGGAGGGCGCCAGCGCCAGCTCCTCGGGCGTGATTACGCCGAACTCCCCCCGCACCGGGATCGCCTCCGCCGCGCCGGTCTCAAGCCTCTCCCCGGCACGGTGCGCCTCTTCAGCGCCGCGGGCCTTTTCGGCCTCATGGACCTCGCCGGTATGGCGGGTCAACCCTGCCTTGCGGGCTTCCTCGCTCTCGCGGATCTCGATAACTTCGCGGGCCTCTCTCACGCTGCGGGCTTCACCGGCCTTACGGGTCTCTCCGGTATCGCGGACTCCATCAGCACGGTCTATTTTGCCCACATCGTGTGGTTCCTCAACATCGTGCGTCTCACCGACACGGCGCGTCTCTGCAACTCTGCGGTCTTCGCCCACATGATGAGCTTCTGCGGCCCTGTGGTCTTTGCCCGCGCGGCGAACCTCGCCGCCTGCCCGGGTCCCCGCGCCGCTCTCCGGCGCTTCCGGCTCCTCTGTCCGGTGGGTAAGCTCCTCCGGCGCGGGGGCGGAAAGCGCTCCCTGAACCGGTATGGCCTCGGCGGCCCTTTCGCCCTGCCCGGCCTCCCCGACCTCCGGGGTCACGAGCTTCGCGGCTTCCCTCTCGTCTGCCCTGGGCTCTCCGGTCCTGCCGGACCGCTCCTGCGTTCTCCCGGCCTCCGTGGGTTTCCCGGATGCCTTTCCGGTCCCGCTTGCCGTCTCTCCGGTCTCTTCACGGACCGCGTCGGGGGCCTTCCTGCCGTCTATGTGATCCCTCTCCCCTTTGAGGGGCTGGGCTCCACGCGTTTCATTGGCCGCCGGCGTGCGTGCCGTGCCGGCCTGCCTGTCTCCCTCCGGCTGTGCCGCCCCCTCGGAGGGCGCCAGCGCCAGCTCCTCGGGCGTGATCACGCCGAACTCCCCCCGCACCGGGATCGCCTCCGCCGCGCCGGCCTCAAGTCTCTCCCCGGCACGGTGCGCCTCTTCGGCGCCGCGGGCCTTTTCGGCCTCGCGGACCTCGCCTGCATGGCGGGTCAACCCTGCCTTGCGGGCTTCCTCGGTCTCGCGGGCCTCGATAACTTCCCGGGCCTCTCTCACGCTGCGGGCTTCACCGGCCTTGCGGTTTTCTCCGGTATCGCGGACTCCATCAGCACGGCCTATTTTGCCCACGTCGTGGGGTTCCTCAACATCGCGCGTCTCACCGACACGGCGCGTCTCTGCAACTCTGCGGTCTTCGCTCACATGACGAGCTTCTCCGGCCGTGTGGTCCTCGCCCGCGCGGCGAACCTCGCCGCCTGCCCGGGTCCCCGCGCCGCTCTCCGGCGCTTCCGGCTCCTCTGTCCGGTGGGCGAGCTCCTCCGGCGCGGGGGTGGAAAGCGCTCCCTGAACCGGTATGGCCTCGGCGGCCCTTTCGCCCTGCCCGGCCTGTTTATCGGGGCTTGCCTCCCCGCCGGATGCCGCATCCCCGGCGCGCGTCGCCGCTTCGCTTTGTCCGGCCTCTCTAACGGGGCCTGTTTCCCCGTTCACCCGGACCGTTTCCGTCCTGACCGTATCCACAGCCGTCCCGGTCCCCGGCGTGCCGTTCTCCCGGTCCGGTGCGCTCCCGGCCCTGCCGGCGGCCCGTTCCGCGCTTTCCATCGCCTGACGGCCGGCTGTCGGCGACCTATCGCCGCCGCGCTCCGCCGCCGATGTCAGTGTAAGCTCCTCCGGGGCAGGCAGCGCGCTCTCCCCGCGAAGAGGGATGGCCTCCGCTTCCGGCCTCGGACCGCCGTCCGCTTCCCGTGCCTCGCCTTCCGGCGCGGCGCCGCTCCGGACGCGGTCAGACCGCGCCTCCGGCGTCTCCGTCTCCGGCTCCTCACGGCCAAGCGCAAGCTCCGCCTCACGGCCAGACATACGCTCCGGCTCACGGCCGCGTACAGCCCGGTCCGGCCCCTCCGGGGTCTTTCCGTCCCGGTCTGCCGGCCTGGAAGCGGTCGTTTCTTCCCCGGCCCTTTGGGTACTGCCGGGCTTTTTCGTCTCTCCGGTCAGGCCGGGGCCCTCGGCCCTGTCCCTTGTCCCGGTCTCTTCGGCGGCCTCCGCCGTATCCTCATCCGCGCTCCGCCCGGTTCGGGTATTTTCGACTCTCCGGGGCGCGGCCTCGCTTTCTTTCTTGTTTTCATCCTCCCGTCGGGCACGGGCCTCCCGCCCGTGGGCATGGGCGCGCCGGGGGGCCTCCCCCGCCTCGCGTCCGGCCTTGAAGGGCTCTTCCCCGGCCCGCTCGGATGTGCCGTCAGGGGCCAGCGTCAGGTCCTCCGGGGACAGCGGCCTATCCTCGCTCCGGACCGGCACCGCCCTCGCGGGTCTCCCCGCGTCCTCGGGCTCTATGGCCTCCCGGAGGCTGTCCGGCGATGCTTCGCCTCGCCCGGCCTCGTCCTCCCCGGCCCTCTCCGTTCTCTCCCGCGTCCCGGAAAGCGCCGCGCGGGGTCCTTCCCCCTCCGCGCTCTCCGCGGCCTGGCGGTCCTCCCGGTCGTATGCCTCCGATCGGTCCCGCGCCTCCCTACGGCGCGTCTCTGACGGTCTGCCCGTCTCTATCGTCTCGCGGGCGGTCTGCCCGCGGTCGTGATCGATGTTCTGTGAGGCGGTCCCGGCGCGGCCGTCCCTCTCGGGTTCGGTCCTGCCCTCCGCCTGTGCTTCCTGCTTTACGATTTCCTGAAATTGTTCCTTTATCTCCCGCGCGGCGCGCTCGGCGATGGTCTGGCCGATCCGCTCCGCCGCCCGGGCCGTTATCTCGGGGCTCCTCTCGGGGCTCCCCGCACTGCCGTCGGCTGTGTTGAGCTGTGTCTGCGCGTCGGTCACAACAAAGTCCGCGGCGCTCCTGTCCGTACTTCCGGATGCCGCGGTCCTGCCCGCGATGGCTCTCTCCCGTTCTCCCGAAAGGGCCGTGCCGCTTTCCGCGGCCTCCTTTTCGGCGGTCCTGCCGCCGCGGCCCACGTCCGCGACGCGCTGTGTCCTCCCGCCGGGCTCGGTGTAAAGGCCCTCCTCCCGCATGGTCTTCAGGGTATTGGCGAACCTCTCGCTGATCCTTGCGATCCCGCCGGGCTGGGATGTCTCCGCCGCGTCCGGGACGGACAACGTCATCGGGAAAGAGATATGCTGGTTGATATTTTGAAAGAAATTCCTGCTCTCTAAGGACGGGGCGCTGTCTCTCTCCCGTCCCTGGGGCTTTTGGACGGTCTCCCCGCGCTCGCGGATGCGCTCGATGCGCTCCAGGATGCGCTCCACCGTCTCGGTGCGTTCGCGAAGCTCCCGCGCTTCCTTGGTGAGCTCAAGCGTCAGCTTGACCTCCACATTCACCGCGGGCTCCTCTTTTTTCTCCTTCGGGGCCCCTTCCGGCTCCGTCAGGAGCTCCAGGGGCACATAGGGATAAACCCCCTCCGCCTGTCCTGTCCGGGCAAGGATCTCCTCCGCCAGGGCATGGCTCAGTGCGCCGAAGGGGGACAGCGTCAGCTTATTCTGATCCAGCACGGCCATATGAGGCCGCACGGCCGCGATATTTTCCATTAATAGCACCCATTGTGGATGAGCACGATCTGCTCAACGAAAAGGTTCGGCTGGTTGCTGTCCAGGGTGGGACCCACATATTTGACCATATGCGCGCCGACCACCGTCCAGATGCGCTCGATCCCGCCAAAGCTGTTGCGCATGGTGATGGTCCCCGCCAGGGGGGCGTCCATGCCGGAGCTGGTGGCGATCATAATGAGGGACCCCATAGCGGAGTTGGAGATGGTGCCGTGGGACAGAACCAGCTGCGTGGGCTTCGTGCCGTTGAAAAAGAATCTGGGATAATTGGAGCCGCCCTCGTTGTAGACCTGATAGTCCACCTCCATGCCAAGGCCTTCCACGTGCATGAACTCCCCGATCAAAGCTCCCGGGACTCCGATGAGCATGACGTCAAAATACGCGCCTGCCAGGATACTCATAGTGATGCACGCTCCTTTCCCTGACCTGAACGGTTCCGCGGCTCATTTTGGCCAAAAGGTCCTTACCACCAGTAGCCGTTGCGCCTGCGCCAATATCTGTCTCTGGGGTGGATGTGGGTCTTGTAGACCGTAAGGCCGGGCCGGCCGTTGGTCATGGTGTTGCGAAGCTCGTGCGCGCCGGTGGTGCGCTTGAGCCCGGTGTTGGCGAAAGTGATGTTCTCCACCAGCACCTCACTGCGGCTGGCGTCCATGGGCGACAGCTCATAGCCGATGGGAAAGGCGTTCATGAGCGTCCACGTGACGCCCGGATCGCCCTGGCTGTTGATGGCGACGATGTCGATATCGCGCTTCATATTGACGCCGGACGGCCCCGTAAAGTCTCCGGCGGAGGCGGACAGCAGCCAGTCCATAAAATCAAAATCGCCTACCACGCCCCGGCTGAGGGTGACCGGCGAGAATCGGGTCATCACAGGCAGTATCTCCGCCACGCCGCGGTTATCGTCGCCGGCGCGGCCCTCGATGGTCTGGACCTGCATCTGGACCCCGGACAGCCGCGTGAAAGCCGCGGCCACCTCTCCTCCTCCAACGCTCACGAGGAACCTGAAGGACTGCAAGGGGTCCTCAACGGGCGGCGTCCCCAGGATCCCGGGCATTCCGGGCATACCGGGGGTTCCGTACATCATCGGATATTCCGTTTCGTCCGTTGGCATCGACTCTCACCTGCGCTTTTCAACGAAATTCCACGCTCTTTTTGTCATCGCCGCTGAGCTTCTTGTTGATGGCGGAGACCTCCCGGCACCAACGGCGGCGCTCCCAGTGGTCCAGAGCCATCAGCTCCTCGCCGGACCAGTGGAGATAATAGGCCAGAAACGCCATCTCCTGATAGAGACGATCCTGGGGGTAGAGCGTCACGCCCCCCGTGAGCCCCCGTGACAGGCCGCCCTCCCGGCGGGGGATATCCCGCCAGTCCCACTCGCCCGACTCCTCCCAGGGCGCCGGTATGCGCAGGATGTTCAGCCAGTCGTTGTCATCGTTGGCCCACTCTAGCCCAGCAAAAAATCCAGCGGCACCTCCACGCGCTCGTTGCAGTGGGGGCAGACGAACTGGTAGTGGGGCATCTCCGACATGTTGATGCGCTGGTACATGTCCTGGAGATACGCCAGATCCATGGTGAAGAGCCCCTCGATCACGCGGGTGTTGACCATGCTCAGGGTACCGAGCTTCGTGATGACGCGGCTGAGCAGGACGATGGTGAGATACCCCTGGTTCTGCTGGACCTTGGGGTCCCGCAGAGGCAGGATCTCGTCCGCCGCCGTGGCCAGGCGCATGACGCCCTTCTTATGGACGGTACCGGAGGAGTCCACATACCCCTTGGGCAGTTCAAATTCAAATTCTGTCTGCATGAGCATCCTCCCGGAACGCTTTCCTTACCTCCGCGGGCCCGTGAGGGCCCGCGGAAGCGGATGTTTCTTAAGCCGCGTCAGATCGCGGACGGTTCGCCGGCGGGGCCGCCGGGGACGTGCTCCAGGCCCTCGTGGCAAAGCTCCAGGGACTGGATCGCCACCTCGCCGCCCATACCGTTGAGGTCGGGGACGGTGTAGCCCACGGGCCAGGCGTTGATCAGGTTCCACTGGGGGCCGGGGGACCCGGCGTCGTCGATCAGGGTGATGGTCACGTTGTGACGGACGATGCCCGTCGGAGGCGCGGTGTTGGTGGGGGCGACGGAGTTGAGCCAGTCCAGGAACTCGCTGTCATCGGAGACGCCCCAACGCAGGGTGACGTTGCCGAATTTGGTAAGTCCAGGCAGCTTGCGGGGGGTATTCCTGAGGTCATCGCCCTCGCGGTATTCAACGGCGTCGATAGAGGAGCTCATACCGGAAACTTCCGAGAAACCCGCACGGCTGATCCCATCGATCTCCACCTGATACCGAAATACTCTGTATGGATAATTGATGGCCATTGACTATTTCATCCTTTCCTTATGATCTTAGGGTGCGTCAGCCCTCGCCGCCGCTGGCGGTTTTCTGGGTAATGCGGAAGATGACGAACTCGGCGGGCTTCACGGGAGCGATACCGATCTGGCAGATGAGGCGGCCGTTGTCGATGTCGTCCTGGGTCATGGTGGTGGGGCCGCACTCCACGAAGAACGCCTCGGAGGGGCTGGTGCCCATGAGGGCGCCGTCACGCCAGCAGGTAGCCAGGAACGCCTCGATGGTGCGGGTCACCCGTCCCCAGAGGACCTGGGAGTTGGGCTCGAACACGACCCAGTTGGTGTTGGCCTTGATGGATTCCTCGATGTAGATGAAGAGCCTGCGGACGTTCAGATACTTCCAGAGGCCGTTGGAGCTGATGGTGCGGGCGCCCCAGACGCGGATGCCGCGGCCGGTGAAAGCCCGGATCAGGTTCACGCCCATGGGGTTGAGGATGTCCTGCTCGCCTTCGTTATAGGCGCAGCTCAGGCCCGTGCAGCCGGTGACGATCTCGTTGGCGGGCGCCTTGTGGACGCCGCGGCTGCTGTCGGTCCGGGCATAGATGCCGGCCATGGCGCCGGAGGGCGGGAAATAGGCGGTGCGCTTGGCGCCGGCGTCGTACATCTCCAGCCACGGATGATACATGGCGGCATAGGTGGAGTCGTACATGTCGCGGAAGTTGGCTACATCGTTGGTCTTCTTCAGATCGATGGGCACGTCCAGGATGGCGAAGCAGCTCTTCTTGTTCTCGCAGAAGCCGATGAGCGCGGACTGGACCTCCGGGGCGGTGATGCCGGGGATGGCCATGACGGAGACGCTGTTGTTCTCCAGGAACGCCTGGAGGCCGGTGCGCTTGCCCGGGCCGTCGTCCTTGCCCAGGAACGCGTCGGGCGTGACGGTGAGGACCGTGCCGTTGGAGCCGCCCGCCAGAGTGAGCACCAGGGCGTCCTTCGCGCCGCCGCACTGCTCAAAGGGCACCAGGGACGCCTTGGGAGCCGGGATCTCTTTCCCGTCCTTGTCCTTGGCGGGAGCGGCGGGCTTGGCGGGAGCGTTGACCTCCACCCGGATGAGCTCGCTGCGCTCGGTGCGGGTGACGGCGTTGTTCAGAGCTCCGGGCTTGAGGGAAAGGCCCTCATAGGCCTCCACCGTGTCGCCCAGGCGGGCGGTGATGGAGATCTCCAGAGTCTTGATGTACTTGGCCGTGCCGACCTTGGTGTCGGCCACGTCCAGGGTGCAGGGAGCGTCCAGCGTGATGACCTTGTCAAGGGCGCCCTTGACGGTGGCGTAGGCCGTGTTCTTGCCGTCGAAGAGCTCCACCACGTCGCCGGGGTTGAAGCCGTCGGCGTTCTTCAGGGTGAGGTCCGCTCCGTTGACGGCCATGACCTGGGTCTTGGCCTTGTTGGCGGGGGCGACGGTGACACGCATGTCCTCCGCCCACGCGCCGGGGTTGGCCGCGGTGATCTTCAGAACACCGGTGACGATGGAAGCCGCCTTCGCATCGCCGGGGACAGCGCGCATGATGTAGGCCCGGGACCCGCCGTTAGCGAAGAACTGCTCCACCGCGTAGGGGAGGAACCTGTTCCCGCCGTAGCTGGCCTCGCTGAGGTAGCCGCCATACATACGCTTGTAGTCTGCAAAGCTGGTTACCAGCTGAGGCTGGCCTACCACCGGCCCCCGCTCCGCCAGACCGATGAATCCGGCAGTGCTGGTGCTCACGCCTTGCATGGGTGTCGCGCCGGAATCGTATTCCTCAACGTAAACACCCGGGGAAAGATACTCTGCCATGTTGTTGTTGCTTCACGCCGTGCACGTTTTAAGGCGTGAAGCGCCCTCCTTTCTGCCACTGAATTTTGTATGATCCGGTTGCCTATCTCCAAAAACGTGTTTTCGCACGCATTATGGACAAAACTGATCCCAAAACCAAACCATCACGGACGAACCGTACTCGATGGCCCGGCACAGCCTCTCCCTGGCCTCCACCAGCTCCGTGAGCTCATCGCCCGTCCGGTAGACGGCGTGGTCTTCTCTCAGGAAGAAGCTTCCTCTGATAAGGCGGCTGTTCACCGCGCTGCATATGCGCAGGGCCCCGGCCTCGTCTGTGAGGCGCGCGGGATGGATGAAGTAGAAAAGCGCCCTCGGGCCCTCGCATTCGCACACCGTCTGCCACTTGCACCCGGAGGCCGTCAGCACAAAGCTGAACCTGCCGCCCTCCCGGCGGTGGTCAACGCCGGTGTCCTCCAAAAGGGCCTGGAGCTCCGCCGCGGCGTCGATGGTAAGGTCAAGCTCCATGCGTCATCCTCCGTAGGCAAAGGCTCCGGCGGCGGCGGGCGTCATGGGCCCCACGGCCGCGTCGGGACCTGGCGCGTCGGTGAGCGCCGGTACGTCCACGTCGGCCTCAAAGGGCTCGGTCATCGGCGGAGTCCCCGGCTCAAAGCCGTGGAGCTCCGGCTCCGGGGTCTGCCCGGCGATGAGCTCCGCCATGGCGCTGTTGCCGATGGTCCCGGCCAGCTCCTCAAGGTCCGCCGGCGGCAGGTCCATCGACGCCGTTCCCGTCAGGAGGAGCCGTCCCATCAGGGACGCCCTCATAAGGGTCTGCGTCTCCGGCGTAGTCGAGGCCGTCTCCTGCTTCCGGGTCGAGCGGGTCGAACTCTGGTCCTTCTGGTTCTGATTGGTCTGATTCAAATAGGATGCCACCGCGGTCCTCCGTTCCGTTCCCTCCCGGTCCGCCGTCCTCCGGCGGGGATTCGGCCCCGAAAAACTCCTCGAGCGCCTCCGTCAGGGACTGAACGAAGCCCGGCTCCTCAAATTCCGTCAGCGCCTCGTTGGCCCTGTCGGACAGGAATCGCAATTTGTTCATGAACTCGGTCCGCATCCGCGCCTTCTTGTCGATGAGCGCGTGGGTCCGGTTGACGGCGTTTTGCAGGATGCCCCTCTCGTCCGGCCCGAGGCCCCCGTCCTTCAGCCTGGCGTAATAATCGTCCAGCTGCTGTTTTTCGGCGCCGTCGTCCAAAAAGGGATACATCCGCCGCATGGTATCGGCCCCGTAGAAGCCCGCCTCCGTCTTGCCCAGGCGTCCGTCCACCAGGTCCTGCATATCCTCCACGGTGCGCCTGGCGTCCCGGAGGGTATCCACCACGATGCCCACGGCGCTGTCCACGAAGGTCCTGTTGAAGGCCACCTTGTCCGGGTTGTGTCCCGGCACGTTCCGCACCTGGGAGGCGTGGTCGAAGAGCTTACGTTGCTGTTCACGTCTGGGCTGGGATTGGCCGATGGTCTTTTTGAGGCAGGAGAAGAGCATCATCCGCCCGGTGCCCCGCAGGACCGCGCCGGACATGGTGCCGCGCTGGAAGGCCGTCTCGGAAAAGCGCCGGAGCATCCCCTGATCCTCGGGATTTTTCATCTCGTAAAAGGACCGGGCGGACATGGGATCCGGCAGTTCCTCCTGCCCCATGCCCATGGCCGTCTTCTGACCCGGGCGGGCGTCCTTCTGGAGGACGTCCTGCTCCCCGCCCTCCGGGGTCTGCTCCTTTGTCTGCTCCTCCGTCTGCTCCTCGCCGGCGGGAAGCTGTCCCTCTCCGGCCCTGCCGGCCATATGGCGGCGTCCCATGGCGTCGAAGTTCATCTGGAAGCTCTCGGTGACGTGGTAAAGGGGGTCCCTGTACTGGAATTGTTCGGCGCCCGCGGCCAGGGCGATGTTTTGCCGTACCGCGTGCTCCAGCGGGGCCTTTTCGGCGGGCAGGGGCTTGGGGCGCTTGATCTGGATCCGGCTCATCGCTCGCGCACGATCAGGGACATGCTCCTCGCCACCTTTCCGAAGGTCAGGGGCCGCAGGAGAAAGTCCGTGCAGTGGATGCGCACGCTCCTCACGGCAAATTCCTCGGTGTCGTCCACCAGGACGATCCGGCAGGCGGCGTTCCGCTCTCTCAGGCGTCTGGCCGCCATAAAGCCCGGTTCTCCGCCCATGGCGATGAAAGCCGCGTCGAAGCCGGCGTCCGAAGCCTCCAGCTCCGCAAGGCCGCCGAAGCGCTCGCAGGAATGGGTAAAGCCGTAAAGCTGACAGTATTGCCCGATCCAGGCCTCCAACGAGGAGCCCCTGTCCCGGGAGCCGTCACAGACCGCAATCCTCATCGCGCATCCCCCATATCCTCACATACCGCGCGTCCCATCACCTTAAGTATACCCTACACCAAAATGCCTCTCTTTTCAAGCAATCCGACGTGAACGGTCCGATTCGTACCTGAACGGGAGAAATGGCGCGGCCTCACAGATCTGAGACATGGTGCTGTATTCCCTTTTTTCGGCAGCCTTGCGGGGCTTCTCTTTCATACCCACCAAAGGAACGGATCATCGAGTTTATCCCGCAGACGATCGGCGTCCGTCCCTGCCCTGCGGGACTTCCGATATTCCTTTCGGAGCTTTCGCTGTTCACTGGTGGAATAGAACTGATGTCGGCGCGATTCTTTGTTCGCGTTGTTGGCCGTCAGGCTGCGATTCGCCGCCTTCCGGTCACTGGCGAAGTTACTGGCCGCGCGCTCGTATTTCATCATGTCCCAGCCGCCCATCAGGTCCATAAAGAAGCCGCTGTTGATGCCTCTGATCGCGTTTCTTTGTCTTTCCTGCGATCCCGACTCGCCGTAAGCCGCCGCGCGTTCCTTAAAGTCCTCGCTGTTCAGAGCGTTCGACGTTCTGGTCATCTGCTTGGCCGCTCTGCGCACATCCTTCTTGACATACTTGTCGAACTTCTTCTGATTGCCGCCCATGAGGAGCTGCAGGAACTGCTCCTGCTCCTCGGGGTCCGTCATCATGGCAAATCTTTGATCGATATAGGAGCCGTAGCCTCGTTTCTTCAGCGGCTTTATAATGTCCTCATAATTCCCCCCGCGATCCGAAAGGGCGCTGCCCAGCATGTCTCTGGCATCTTTATCGCGTATTTCTTTCACGTCTCCCTGTTCGAGCGCCTCCGTTGCGATCTCTTTCTTCTTCTTGGCCTGCATGGGGCCGGAAGCGCCCACGGCGGAGCTTGTGCCGATGGGGGTCACGGGGCCGGAATAGACGCTCTCCCCCTGGGCCGCCAGCATCCCCTGGCGGTCGGCCTGGGCCTCCAGGCCCGCGTTTGCCAGAAAGCCGTGGCCCGCGCTCTCGCCTCTCGCCTGGCTCACCACATGGGAAAGCTCATGGCCCAAAAGCGCCTGGCCCGCGGTACTGGCAAGATCCAGCCTGCCGGGGGCAAAGGCGATGTTCCGCCCCTGGGTCATGGCCTCGGCTCCCGCGTCCTCCACCGTCTGGCTCTCAAAGAGCTTTACATTGGAGAAGTCCGCCCCGAAGGAAGCCTCCATCTTCTCCCGGACGGCCTCGGGCAGGTCCACCCGGCGGCCCAGCTGCTCGGCCGTGGGCCGCGCTCCCGCCGCCAGCTCCCCTATGGACGGGCCGGGGATGTCGCTTTGCGATTTGCCTGCTGCCGGGGCCTTCCCGCCCTTGCGGCGGGCCTCATAGATCTGTGTCATGCGTTTCCACTCCCTCTGCTCCTGCCGTATTGGAGATTCCGTCCGGCCTTGCGCATCCTCCGGTATCCCGCGCCAGCCGATTCGTATAGGTTCTTCCCCTCCGCGTAATCGTTGGGGGAACCGGTGCCCATCAGCTTCAGACCCTGGGCCATGGTGCTGGCGGACCACAGGTCCTTGCTGTAGGGGTTGGCCATGAAATTGTCCAGCTCCTCCTGGGTCAGCCGTCCCTCGCCCACCAGCTTGCTCATGTCGAAGCCGTCGCTTCTGATGAGATCGCGGATGTGGCCGTGGTGGGCGCCGACCACCCCGTCTCTGGCGTAAGTTCCCAACACGGTGCGGTCGTCATCGGACAGGGCGTCGTCCGACTGGGCGGTGCCGTATTTCTTGATATCGTCCACCAGGAAGCCGATGGCCTGGTCCTCGTCCCCGCCCTCGCTGAAGGCCTCCAGCATCTGTTGCCGCTCGTCCTCGTTCCTGTTGATCATGCTGGTCTGCATATACCGGCCGATGCGGAGCGCGTCGTACTTGGTCTTGACCGTGCCGCCGTATGTCCCGCCGGCCTCGCCCTTGCCGTCCATGTACGTCTGCACGGCGTCGTCGTAGAGGGTCTTCCCGGCGGCCAGCCGCCCGTTCACCTCATCCAGGACCTCCGTCGCCCAGCGCGACTTCTTGAGGCGGTCCCGCCGCTTATCCAGGTACTCCTTCTTGACGCGGCTGCGCCGGATGGGGTGCATGTAGCCCGGCAGGGTCTTCCCCTCCAGGGCGGCCTCCTTCTCGGCGTTGACGGTGTCGGGCTTCTTGGCCTGCATAGGGCCTGAGACAGGGGCGGCGGAGCTGGCTCCTATGGGGGTCACAGGCCCCTCATAGGCGCTTCCTCCCTGTGCCGCAAGCATGCCCTGACGGTCTGCCTGGGCCTCCATATGGGGGTCATTCAGAAAGCCCCGCCCCGCGCTTTCGCCTCTGGCCTGGCTCACCACGTGGGAAAGCTCATGGCCCAAAAGGGCCTGCCCCGCCGTGCTCGTCAGGTCCAGCCTTCCGGGGGCGAAGGCCACGTTCTGTCCCTGGGTCATGGCCTCGGCTCCCGCGTCCGCCACGGTCTGGCTCTCGTAGAGCTTTACATTGGAGAAGTCCGCCCCGAAGGAGGCCTCCATCTTTTCCCGGACGGCCTCCGGCAGGTCCACACGGTGGCCCATCTGCTCGGCGCTGGGCCGTGCCCCGGCGGCAAGCTCGCCGATCCCCGGCCCTTTCGCGGGGCGGGCGGTTTTGGCGGCGTTCCCGGTATGCTCCCTACGCGCGTAAGTATATGACATGGCGCGCTTCCTTTCCTGTATGTTCAAGGTGTCCGGCGCGGGCCCGCTGCCGCGCCCTCACTTGATCCCCCGCCTTTTCCACTCTTTTTGAAGCTGATGGACGCTGGAGAAGCCCTCCAGCATGCTCCGGTCGTAGGCCGACATGATATCCTCCGGGTGGTCCTCCTGATACCGCCTCCGGGCCTCCTCGTTGGAGTAGATCCGGTCCTCTCCCCCGCGGACGCCCCCGACGGACAGGCCCAGGCCTCCCTCGTCCTCCCGGAGATGCTGTGAGGCGGCGCCCTCCAGGAGCTTATCGAAGGACCATGTCCTTTCGGGCTTATCCGCGTCGCTGTCGGGGATGCTGTTGTTGTAGGCGTTCCATCTGTTTTGGTACGCGCCGGCAAGATCCCCGTCGTTTTCCGTGGCCATGTTGGAAAACGTGGCGCTGTTGTAGACCGCCCCCTGCCTGTTGGAGCTGTTGAGGCGTCTGGAATCCTCCTGTCTGGCCTTGGCGTCCCGGATCCTGCCCGTCAGGTCCCCGCCCTTGCCGAACTCCACCTTCCTGTTCTCCGTGGCCGCAGCGATGTCCTTGTCGATCTTGATGGCCTGCATAGGGCCTGAGACAGGGGCGGCGGAGCTGGCTCCTATGGGGGTCACAGACCCCTCATAGGCCCTTCCTCCCTGTGCCGCAAGCATGCCCTGACGGTCTGCCTGGGCCTCCAGACGGGGGTCGTTCAGAAAGCCCCGCCCCGCGC
The DNA here is from genome assembly GCA_947632175.1 of uncultured Oscillospiraceae bacterium. GTDB lineage: Bacteria > Bacillota > Clostridia > Oscillospirales > Oscillospiraceae > RUG626. The sequence continues at coordinate 121,399 of CANROC010000002.1, forward strand.
TCTCGCCTCTGGCCTGGCTCACCACGTGGGAAAGCTCGTGGCCCAGCGCCGCTTGGCCGGCGGTGCTGACAAGGTCCAGCTGCCCCGGCGCGAAAGCGATGCTGTTCCCCCGGGTCATGGCCTTCGCCCCGGCCCGGGCGACGGTATCGGATTCATAGAGCCTGACGCTCGAGAAATCCGCCCCGAAAGCATTCTCCATCTTCTCCCGGACGGCCTCGGGCAGGTCCACCCGGCGGCCCATCTGCTCGGCGCTGGGCCGCGCTCCCGCCGCCAGCTCCCCTATGGACGGGCCGGGGATGTCGGTTTGCGATTTGCCTGCCGCCGGGGCCTTCCCGCCCTTGCGGCGGGCCTCATAGATCTGTGTCATGCGTTCCCACTTCCTCTGCTTCTGCCGTGGCGCACGCCTCCCCCACGGCTCCCGTTCCGCGCTCCCCGCGGGGCCGCGGCGGTGTTCTTGTGACCCTTGGTGTGTTCCTGAAAAGCGTATCCGAAGCGTTTTTGGTCCCCGACAGTTCTCCGGTCATCCGAACCTTTTCCGGCGCGGCTCACTTTCCGAACTTTCTCTTATGCAGGTCGCGCACGGTGTTGATTTTCTCGGTCTCCGTCATGGGCATGGTGTCCGCCGCCTGCAGCCCGGCAAGGTCCACGCTCTCGTCCTCGTTTTCAAAGAGGTTTTCAAGTCCCACATTCCCGTGCTTTTGCATCGCCTTTCGCCGGTATGCCCTGTTTTCCTTGTCGCCCATTTTGAGGATGCCGCTCTTGTCGTTGGCAAGCACATTCGCCTCGTTGCGCTTGGTGTTATTGAGCATGTGTCGGAAGTAGTCCTTGTAATAATTTGGCGCATTCGGGTTGGCTTTTTTTGCCGCCTCGGCGTCGGCATGCTCGCCGTACGCCTGGAGCATCATCTGCGTCGCCATGTAATACTGGGTCAGGTTCACGAACTCCTGATCCTCCTCGCTGTCCGGGTCGAAAAGCTCCGGCCCCAGCGACGCCATGTTCATAGTGTCCTGAGCCCAGTGGGTGTCCTTATAGAAATCTCCCGCCTGATTGACGGCGTCCGCCGGGTGGAGCTGTGTCATCATCACGCCGTATTTGTCCCTTGCGGACTTTATGCCGCCGTAGTATACCCCCTTTATCTTCTTCAGGGCCTCGTTGGTCATCGCGCTCTCGCTGGCGGCTCTCGCCCGCTCCTCCTCGTTTTCGGAATTGGGATCGGCGGCGTCCCTCCTGTTCTTCACCGTCGCGCCCACCAGCATCTTTTTTATCTCATCCTCGCTTATGCCCTGCTCCAGCGCCATCTTTGCGATCATGCTTCCGCTGCGTGTCACAGTAATCCCTAGGCTTTCCCCCGCCCCGGTCATAAGATCTATGTTCCCGCCTTTGTATTTCTTTTTTTCTTTGCCGACCTCAAATTCCTCATCGAACCATTCCTGCAGTTCCTTCGGCAGCCTATGATGCATCGGGTTGTTCCCGTCGTCTATCATCAGTCCTATATTCGCCGAGTTTGCCTTTCCCTGGCTCATTCGAAGTTTGTAAGTATCCGCCGATTGTTTCGCTCTCTCCCTATCTTGATAAATATCGTAGTTATCCGCGTTCGGCACCGCCGGTATGTTTCCGGGCGTATCTCCGGTGACCGGCATGTTCAGCGACATTCTTCGCTTCTCCTCCGCGTCGTAAGCCTTCGCCAGCTTCTTCCGTTCGGAATACCCCAGATCTTTGGCGTTGCCCTTCATTCCGGTGCGCTCCATCTGGATATCCGCCTTCTCCTCATGCTTCTTCGCCTGCATGGGTCCCGCGGCCGACATGGCGGAGCTTGTGCCGATGGGGCTCACCGGCCCCCGGTAGACGCTCTCCCCCCGGGCGGCCATCATGCCCTGGCGGTCGGCCTGGGTCTCCAGCCCGGCATCGGCCAGAAGGCCGTGCCCCGCGCTCTCGCCGCGGGCCTGGCTGACCACGTGAGAAAGCTCGTGGCCCAGCAGCGCCTGCCCCGCCGTGCCGGTAAGGTCCAGCTTGCCGGGGGCGAAAGCGATGTTCTGTCCCTGGGTCATGGCCTCGGCTCCCGCGTCCTCCACGGTCTGGCTCTCATAGAGCCTGACGCCGGAGAAGTCCGCCCCAAAGGCGTTCTCCATCTTCTCCCGAACGGCCTCGGGCAGGTCCACCCGGTGACCCATCTGCTCCCGCGTGGGCCGAGCTCCCGCCGCCAGCTCTCCTATGGAGGGGCCGGGGGCGGCGGTCTGCGGCGTCTTTGCCGCCGGGACCTCCTGCGTCCTGCGGCGCGCTTGATAGATTTGGGACATCGTACTGTACCTCCTTATTTTATTTCCTGCCGGGGACGGATTCGGCCCCACATATTCTTACTCAGGTAAAACATCCTCTGCCGCCCTGTGTTTCATGTATATCCGCGACATACAGTTTCCTCCGGAAGGTCCCCGGTCCGTCCAGCCGTTACGCCTCGCTGTCAGCCCCGTCCGGCGCAAAAAGGCGCGCCGAGCAGACGTGCTCCTCGTACTCCACGCATTTGCCCCGCATGAGGCCCCGCGCCAGGCGCTCGGTGTGGTCGTTGATGGCGGAGAAATAGAAGGGATAAAACCCGCCCCGCCAGTAATAACAGCGGCTGAGAAGCTCCGTCAGGAGCGTTGTGAACGCCGTGGCGGGAGCGCCGGCGCGGCTCACCGCGCTCATGAGCACGAAGCCCCCGTCCTGGCTCTCCTCGCAAAGCTGGTAGGCGACCACCCGTCCCTCCAGGACCAGCGCCACGGAAAGCTCCGGGTCCGCCCGGTCCCGCAAAAGACGCCAGGACAGCATCTCCGGGATGTCCTCCGCCGACAAAAGCTCCGCAAGCTGCTCCTCGGAAAGCTGTGAAAAGGCCCGGACGTTCTTGGGCGTCTTCCACTCCGGCGTGAAGCCCTCGCCCAGGATCCCGTGGTCCTTGTAGTCTCTCGCGTGGGCCATAAAGGCCCTGGATCTGAGCGCGGGGGCCGTGAACCCGGCGGACACCAGGAGCGCGTCCATCGCCTTGAGCTCCTCCCCCTTGAGGGTGTAGTCCGCGGAAAGGGTGTCTATCCCCACCTCCGCCAGGCCCTCCATGAGCTCCGCGAGGAGCGCCGCGCCTATCCCATTGCCCCGCACGGCCTCGTCCACGAAGAGATCCGTCAGCGCCGCGCTGTTGGGCCCGGTCGAGGCCACCGCCGCCGCGCCCACCGAGTGACGCCCCGAGACCGCCCCGATGGCCAGCACGTCCTCGTCATCCTGCTCGACGGCCCTCACCGTGGCGGGGAGAAGATACTGCCGAAAGCCCGGCAGCTCCCGCCGGTCAATGTATCTGAGAGTTATCTCCATTTTTCTCTCCTTAGGTGAAAGCCCTTAAAGGGATACTCCTGCCCACTCCATCATTCTATTTCAAATTATACCACTGCCTTCGGGTTTTTTGGATGATTTCCAGTCCGTTTCAGCCCCGTTTGCGTCGCTCCCCTCTCCGGGGGACTTTACGGCTTTCTCCTGTACGCCCCCGGGGTGACGCCGTATTTCTTTTTGAAGGCGTCCTTGAAATAGTTGCTGTCGGAGAAGCCGCAGCGGAAGGCAACGTCGGTGATGCGGTCGTCTGTGGTCAAAAGCTCGCAGGCGGCGTGCTGGAGGCGGATGAACATGAGGTACTCATGGACGCCGATGCCCACGGCGCTTCGGAACTTGCGGCTCAGGTAGTTGGGGCTGTAGCCCGCGGCGGCGGCGATATCCGCGGCGGTGACGCGCTCCATGTAATGCTCGCTGATGAACCGCGCCGCCTGGAGGATCTGGCTGTCGGTGGTGTGGATCTCCTCCGGGATGCCGTTGAGGAGCCGGCACTCCCGGTCGCAGAGCAGGAAAAGCTCCTGCAGGAGGGCGTGGAGCATGGGCTGGGAGCGCCTGTCGCGGAGCCTTTTCTCGTTCACCATCTTTGTGAAGTGGGCGCTCATCTGCCCGCGGTATTCCTCGGGCGTCTGGAGGATGCGGATGGCCGTGAGGAACTCCTCCCGCCCGGGCAGGAGCCCGATCACGCGGTCCTCCAGGTCCGTCCCGCGGAAGTGGACCACGTGCCTCCTGCACTGGCCGGAGAGGTAGCGCGTGTAGTGGAAGATCTCCGGCGGGATCAGCATGAAATCCCCGGCGTGGATGTCGTACAGACGGTTTTCGATGAAAAAGCGGCACGTGCCGCTCTCCACGTAAAAGAGCTCAAAGCACGTGTGGCAGTGGGGATGGGGCATGACGTAGCCGGCGCTGCGCACGGCTGTTTCCGCGCTGACCGTCTCAAGGGGATCTTGGGACGCCGCGGCCTCGTTTTTTACCATAGGATCACCTACTCATTGTTGAAAAAACAGTATTTTTGGGATATTATATTCCAAAAACAGTGGAAAAGCAAGAAAAACCGTTGTAAGCTATCGTTGGTTCAAGTCGAAGCCGTTTGACGGCGCGGGAGGGATCGGATACGGAAACGGCGAAACGAAAATACACGCTTTTTACGGCCAAACAGCTTCTCTGGCTGGTCGCGCCCATTGTGATCGAGCAGATCTTCTCCACCTCTCTGGGCTTCTTCGATTCGCTGATGGTGTCCAACATGGCCGCCACTCAGGCGGTGCGGAGCAACGCCAGCAACGCCATCGGGAACGTGGATTACATCAACAACCTGATCATCCAGCTGTTCTCCGCCTTCGCCACCGGCGGCGCCATCGTCACCTCCCAGGCCCTGGGGGCCGGCGACAGGGAGCGGGCCAACAAGGTGGCCAAGCAGCTGGTCATGCTGGTCGTGTGCGTCTCCCTGGGCGTGGGCGGGGCGTGCCTTTTGTTGAACAAGCCCATCCTGCGGCTCTTTTACGGCAACGTGGACGCTTCCACCTTCGCCTACCAGCGGACGTATTTTTACGTGACCGCCGTCTCCTTCCCGTTCATCGGGCTCTTCAACGCCTGCGCGGCGCTGCTGCGGGCCCAGAGGAAGAGCTTTTCCACCATGGCCAGCGCGGCCATCAGCTGCGTGGTCAACGTGGGGCTCAACGCCGTCTTCCTGTTCGTATTGAAGATGGGCGTCCTGGGCGCGGGGCTGGCTACCCTCTTCTGCCGGGCGATCCCGGCGGTCTTCATGCTGGCGTTGCTGGGCAAAAAGGACAACACCGTGCGGGTGCGCCTTGCGGAGCGGTTCCGCTTTGACGGGCCGATGGTGCGGAGCATTTTGAAGCTGGCCGTGCCCAGCGGCGTGGAGTCGGCGCTCTTCCAGCTGGGGAAGCTGATGACCAACACCTTCGTCAACGCCGGCGTGTACGCCACCGGCGCCAAGAGCATCACGGGGATCGACGAGGCGGGCGAGCTTATCCACATCAACATCCAGGCCAACGGGAACGCCATTGCCAACCAAATCAACAACTTCGCCTCGGTGGTGGGCAGCGGCATCGGGACCTCCTGCCTCACCGTCATCGGCCAGTCGGTGGGCGCGGGCGACCCGGACCAGGTCAAGTTCTACATGAAGCGGATGTTCGTCATCTCCTATGTGGCCAACGGACTGTGCGTGGGGACGATCCTGGCGCTCATGCCGTTTTTGACACAGCTCTACGGGTACGCCGAGGAGGCCAAGGAGATCGGGCGGCATTGCCTCTATCTATGTCTCATTTTCCAGTTCTTTACCTATCCCCTCTCTTTCACCGCGCCCTCCGTTTTGAAGGCCACCAGCGACGTGAAGTACGTAATGGTCAGCGCCGTGGCGTCCATGTTCCTCATGCGCGTGAGCCTGGCGTTCCTGCTCACCACGGACCGCATCCCGGGACTTCCGGAGCTGGGCGCCATGGGGTATTGGATCGGCATGTGTTCCGACTGGGTCCTGCGTTCCATCCTCTTCTCCACGCGCCTGCTGTCCGGCCGCTGGAAAAAGGCCTCCGGCCTCATCCGCGACCCCTCCGAGCCCGCCGAACAAAACGCCGGGTAACCTGTATACTGAAAGCCGCGCCGGTTGGGCGCGGCTTTTTTCTATCAAAAGAGGCCTGTTTCTTAACCTTCCACCGGCACCACCAGGCGGGAGACGTAGTTTTCCGAGTCGATGTCCCGCCCGGTGTAGGAGGCGACGAGGCCCAGGACGCGGACAAAGCCCGTGGGCTTCAGGCCGCGCTCCCGGATCTCCCGGCCGAACTCGTTGAAGGCGTAGGCTCTGCGGGAGTAGCCGCCGTAGCTCAGGCACGAGAAGCCCCGGCAGGCGGGGATGGTCACCGCCTCCTCCGGCGGCTTGTCCGGCTCCAGCGGGATACAGCAGACAAAGTCCATCTCCTTGTCCTCAAAGGCGCTGTCCAGATAATCGGTGCGCTTGTTGATGATAAAGAGCGGCTCGGACGCCAGCAGCCGAAGCCCTTTCTCCACCGCCTCGTGGTAGAGCCGGTACATGGCCCAGTAGCGGTCCTCCGCCGTCGTCCCCTGGTATTCCCGGCAGTAACAGACGTACTCCGGCAGGTCCACGAAGGAAAAGCTCAGATGGTCCTGCCTGTCCACCCGGAGCTTGATCTCCTCGTAGGCCCGTTTGAGAAGCAAAAACCGCTCCTCGACCCGCTCCAGAAGCTCCCGGGACGTCCCGTTGGCGCGGTAGTAGAGGGCGGCGTCGTCGTAGGTCATGCCCATCTGCAAAAAGGACCGGATCTGCATGACCTGGCTGACGTTGTGGTTGTCATACCAGCGGTAGCCTGTCTCGCCGTCCACCTTGGCCGGGGTAAGCAGTCCGCGCTCCTCCAGCCGCAGAAGCGTAGACCGGGATACCCCGCAGCTGCGGCTCACCTGATTGATCGAGAAAAATGTATCCAACTTTTTCATTCTCCCCTCTTGACTTGTTCATGGGTGAACATGATATGATGATACATGTCGAAGAATCATTTGTCAAGCATGAAATGAACGGTTTATCAGGGCTGGGCTGGCCCAGCCCTGTCCGTGGGGTCCCCACGGAGCGAGCGGACTGAAACGGTCGAGAGAAAGAGAGGATAAGAGGATGAAAAAGCGGTTCATAAGCGTACTTCTGGCCGTGGGGATGGTCTTTGGCCTCCTGCCCGCGGCGGTGGGGGCGGATCAGCCAGATGGAATGAAGGAAATAGCCGCGTCGGCGGAGTTTGTCGGCTCGGGCGGTGACGGCACGGATGAGGACCCGTATCTTATTTCCAATCTTGACGACCTTGAGGCATTCCGGGACTATATCAACGTGATGCTGACGGCGGCAGCGGCGAGTATTTCAAGCTGACGGCGAATATAGATATGACCGACAAGTACGGCTCGGGCGGTACAACGTGGACGCCGATAGGAACGTTGTCAACAGGGTTTAACGGTGAATTTGACGGAGCCGGTCATACGGTAAAAGTGTCGTTGTCATATACCGATAGTACCTTTTATTATATAGGCTTATTTGGAACGGTGGGCAACTACATCAGCGACGGCGACGGCGCGATAAGAAATCTCGGCGTATCGGGTTCAATAAACAGTACTGCCGCTGTAACTGCTATCGGCGGCATCGTGGGACAGATCAGCGGTCATGGCAAAATAGAAAGCTGTTACAGCAGCGTAAATATAACCGGAAACGCTGCGATTGGTGGTATTGCGGGAATGAATACTCTGGGATTAATAAGTAACTGTTATAATACGGGTGATATTACAAACAGTTCGACATCCGAAGAGAACGGAGCGGGCGGTATTGTCGGGAGAAATTTCAGTGGGATAATGAGCTGCTATAACACGGGCAAGATAACGCTTGCCGAAAGCGGGGCTGCTCCCGTCGGTGGTATTGCGGGAACGGGAAACAGCGGAACGATATCAAACTGCTATTATCTTACAGGTACAGCGGAAAAGGGTGTCGGCAATGAAGAGGGTACGGCGGAAAAGGTTGAGGTAAAGACAGCCGAGGAGTTTAAGAAGCTCGCGTCGGCACTGAACGACGGATGGGGGGACACGTGGAAAGATTCCCTTTTCCTCGGGAGACCAGTGTTCACCGCTTTTCCTGAGGGCGGCGACGGCAAGGAGGCTACTCCGTATACGATCCCCGACCTCGCCACGCTGGAGGCGTTTCGGGACTATATCAACGCCGGCAAAGGCAGCGGCGAGTATTTTAAGCTGACGGCGAATATAGATATGTCCGACAAGTACGGTCTGAGAAAGACATCTTGGACGCCGATCGGCTCAACGTCGTTTTCGTTTAAAGGCACATTTGACGGGGACGGGCACACGATCAGCGACCTTTACATAAGCACTACAGATTTCAACCAAGGTTTGTTTGGAAATTCCTCCGGTACGATCAAAAATCTCACTGTTTCGGGCAGCGTCACCGGCGGCACAAATACGGGTGGTATCGCGGGCAAGAACAACGGTGTTATCACAGACTGCATCAACAATTGCAGTGTCACGGGCAACAGTGATTATGTGGGCGGCATTGTGGGATACAACTACTACAGCATTATAAACTGCTATAACACCGGTACAGTAAGCAATAGCAAAGGTACTTATGACGATTATGTAGGCGGCATTGCGGGATTCAACAACAGCACCGGCAGCATTGAAAATTGCCATAACAAGGGTACAATAACAGGCGTGGGCGACTATACCGGCGGCATTGCGGGAAACAACGACGGCAGCGCCAGAATTGAAAATTGCTATAACACGGGTAAGGTAAGCGGTGCTAGCTGCGTAGGCGGCATTGCGGGAAGCAACCAAAGCAGCAATTTTAGAAATTGCTATAACACGGGTGAAGTAAGCGGCACCGGAGATTCCGTTGGCGGCATTGTGGGATCAAACAGCAGCAGCGTTAAAAATTGCTACTACCTCGGTACCGGCACGGAAAGTGAAGGCACGGCGAAAACCGCCGACCAATTTGCCTCCGGCGAGGTGGCGTGGCTGCTGCAAAACGAGCAGAGCGCCCAGGCGTGGGGGCAGACTGTAGGCGACGGCTACCCCGAGCTGACGGACGAGGAGGCCAAAAAGGTTTATAAGGTCACCTTTATGACGGACGGCGAGGAACACGCCACGCGGTACGCGAACCCCAACGGAACAGTGACGCTGCCGAGTGAGCCCGTAAATGATGATCATAAGTTTCTAAAGTGGTCGCAAAGCGAAGGAGCGAATGGCGCGGAATTTAACGCGAGTACAAACGTTAACAGCGATATGACCGTATACGCGGTGTGGGACGAGTCCCCCTTTGATGGCTCCGGCACGGCGGAAGACCCCTACCGCATCCCCGACCTGGCCACGCTGGAGGCGTTCCGGGACTATATTAACAGCGGCAAAGGCGGCGGAGAGTATTTCAAGGTGACGGCGGAGATTGATATGTCGGCAACGTACAACGGGGACGGCAGCACATCATGGACGCCGGTTGGAACGAGTTCAAAGCCGTTTAACGGCATATTTGACGGTGGCGGGCACACGATCAGCGGGCTTTACATAAATGTTGAAAGTTCCTACCAAGGTCTATTTGGGTATTCCTCTGGCACGATCAAAAATCTCACCGTTTCGGGCAGCGTCACGGGCGACGCATACACGGGCGGTATCGTGGGATCGAACCATGGCGTTATCTCAGACTGTATCAGTAATTGCGCTGTCAGCGGTAGTACTGATAAGGATTATATAGGCGGTATTACGGGATACAATGACTACAGCGGCAGCATTAAAAATTGCTATAACACGGGAACGGTGAGCAGCACAAACACCTATATTGGCGGCATCGCGGGATCCAGCGACGGCAGCATTGAAAATTGCTACTACCTCGATACCTCTTGCAATGCTGGAGGCGGCGGCACGTCAAAAACCGCCGGGCAATTCTCCTCCGGCGAGGTGGCGTGGCTGCTGCAAAATGGGCAGGACGCGCAGGTGTGGGGGCAAAAGCTTGGTGGCGGCGCGGACGAGTACCCCGTGCTGACAAGTGATGCAAATAAAAAGGTTCTGAAAGTCACGTTCGCAGCGATAGGATATGATAATTACGCCGCACGGTACGCGAACCCCAACGGAACGGTGACGCTGCCGGAAAATCCCCCAAAGACTAATTATACGTTTGTAAAATGGGCAACGACGCAGGCGGCGGACGGTGCAAAGTTTGACGAGAAGACCCCTGTCACCGGCGATATGACCGTGTACGCCGTGGGGCGCGAACACTTCGGCGGCGACAGCAGTGAGATCGTGCTGAACGGAACTTACGGTTACGGAGCGCCGCTTACGGTCAATTTGGACGAGCATATGAAGTACGCGAACACAGGCATTTCGTCCGAGGGTAAGTTTGAGTACAGCATAGCGAGTGATGAAAAGCGTACCGGCGCAAGTATAAGCGGAAGCACGCTGACAGTCCCCACAGGGCTGGGCGCGGGGGAATATACCATTCAGATCACCGCCAAAGAGAAAGCGCCGCAGTATGCGCTGATGAGCATGGGGAGCTATGGCACGGAGGCTGTGACGCTCACGGTCAAGGTGAGCATTGCGAAAGCCAACGCCACCGTGACCGCGCCCACGGCAAACGCGGGCCTCACCTACACCGGCGCGGCGCAGGCGCTGGTGACGGCGGGAAGCGCTGTCGGCGGGGTGATGCGGTACAGCCTTGACGGGAGCAGTTATTCCGCCGACATCCCCACGGGCACAGAGGCGAAGACGTATACCGTCTGGTACAAGGCGGTGGGCGACGGCAACCACAACGACACCGAGCCCGCCCAGGTGACGGTCACCATCGGCAAGGCCTCCCCCACCGTAACCGCGCCCGTGGCGCGGGAGCTGACCTACACCGGCGCGGCCCAGCAGCTGATCACGGCGGGCAAAACCGCCCACGGTGCCTTGAAGTACGCCGTCGGCGTCGCGGCCCCCAGTGACGACAGCCAGTGGGAGACGAACGCCAGCCAGATCACCGGCGCCAACGCCGGGACCTACTCAGTCTGGTACAAGGTGGTGGGCGACGCCAACCACAACGACACGGCGGCCCGGTCCATATCCGTTGCTATCGGCAAAGCCTCGGCCGCAGTGACCGCGCCCGAGGCGAATACGCTGACCTACAACGGCGAGGCGCAGGAGCTGATCACCGGGGGCAGTGTCACAAGTGACGTTGCGGGCTGCGGAGAGATGTGGTACAGCCTGGATGCCGAGAGCGGTTTCGGCACCGCGATCCCAACGGGCGAGAAGGCCGGGACGTACACCGTCTACTGGAAAGTGAACGGTGCGGACACGGTGAATTATGACTATTCCGCCGCGACCGACGGCCAAATCACCATCACCATTGGCAAGGCCGCCCCGGAAGTGACCGCGCCCAAGGCGAAAAATCTGACCTATACCGGCGAAGAGCTGGAGCTGGTGACGGCGGGAAGTGTCAACGGCGGCACGATGGAGTACAGTCTTGACGGGAACAGTTATTCCACCGGCATACCAAAGAGCGCCAGCGCCGGAGACTACACGGTCTGGTATAAAGTGGTGGGCGACGCCAACCATACCAACGCCGAGCCCGCCCGGGTGACGGTCACCATCGGCAAGGCCCAGGCGGCGGTCACCGAGGCCCCCACGGCCAAGGAGCTGACCTATACCGGCGAAGCACTGGCGCTGGTGACGTCGGGAGAGGCCAACTTTGGCTCGCTGGTGTATAGTCTGGATAACCCGGCCGGGCCGTTCAACGACGTCGTCCCCACCGGCAAGGAAGCGGGGACGTACACCGTCTACTATAAGGTGGAGGGGTCGGAGAACTGGGACGCCTCCGACGTGGGGAGCGTTCAGGTGGAGATCAAGAAAGCCGCCTCCGCCGCCACAGTGACGGGGAACACCGACCTCACCTACTCCGGTGAGGCGCAGGCGCTGGTGACAGTGGGAAGCTTCACCGGCGGCACGGTGGTCTATGCCCTGGGCGACAATACCGCCGAAGCCCCGGCGGAAGGCTATCAGGAGACCGTCCCCACCGGCACCAACGCCGGGACCTATTACGTCTGGTGGAAGGTTCAGGGGGACGCCAACCACAACGACACGGCGGCCCAGTCCGTCACCGTCACCGTCGCCCCCTTTGCCCTCACCCTTGAGCCGGTGGCGGCGGAGACGCCCTACACCGGCGCGGCGATTTCCGTCACGGTGTCGCAGACCGCCGGCGAGGCCCCCGCCATTGACCCGGCGAAAATCGCCGTCTCCTATGAGCAGGACGGCGCGGCGGCGGAGCCGGTCCTGCCGGGGACCTATGACGTGCTGGTCACCGTCACCGACCCCAATTTCACACTGGCCGGGACGGCCAAGGTGGGCACGCTGACCGTCACCCACGTCCATGTCTACGCCGAGGCGTGGACCCACGACACAGAGGACCATTGGCACGTCTGCCAGGGCGTGGGCGAGTGCGACGCGCCCCGGAGCGGCCTGGCCGCCCACGTCTGGGACGAGGGCGTGGTGACCCTGGAGCCCACCGCGGAGGCGGAGGGGAACCGGCTCTACACCTGCGGCGTCTGCGGGGCGATTAAAAACGAGCCCATTTCCAAGCTGGACACCTTCCGGATCTCCGGCGTCGTCACCAACAGCGACGGGAACCCCCTGGCTCAGGCGGCCGTCCGGCTCACACGGGGCCAGGTCATAGTGGCGGAGACCGTCACCGACAGTCAGGGCCGGTACAGCTTCTCCAGCGTCCCGGCGGGGCTCTACAACGTGGCCGCCACCTGGGAGACGGTCACCAAGACCATCCTGGTGGAGCTCTCCGACGCCGACGCCAACGAGCGGGACATTCAGATGCCGGAGGGCAAGGTCAGCAGCGTGGTGGAGGTACTGGGCGAGGATACCCCGGACGTGGTAGTCGGCGGCGTGGACGCCGCAGCCGAGGCGGAGGCGGCGGCCTCCTCCTCCGGGTCAGTCACCGTCACTCTGACGGTGGAGAAAAAGGATACGCCCGACGACAAGGAGGCTCTTGAGGCCGCCGCGTCCTCCCAGGCGGCGCATCTCACCTATCTGGATATGACCCTGACCAAGACGACTACCGGTACCGGGAGCTCGGAAGAACCGATCACGGAAACCGGCGTGGTCCTGGAGATCGTCATTCCGTTCGACTTCACGAGCAAGAACAATGTGACTGTCTACCGCAGCCACGGCAACGAGGCGGCGGCCCTCACGAAAGCCGACGGCGATGCCAGGATCGACGGCACCTTCCGGCTGGACGAGGCGGGCGGCAAGATCTACATCTATGCCAGCAAGTTCTCCACCTATGCCATCGGGTACACCCCGGCGCCCCCGGCGCTTCCCCCCTACCCCGCCGACGTGGTCCAGACGGAGCACGGAAGTCTGGAGGTCAGCCCGTCACCGGCCGCCGCCGGCAGCCGCGTGACGGTGACCGTCACGCCCGATGAGGGCTACGAACCGGGCACCCTGACCGTCACCGACCGCAGCGGCAATGCCGTGTCGGTCGAGGACAACGGCGACGGCACCTTTACTTTCGTCATGCCCGCCGGCGGCGTGGAGGTGGAGGCCATCTTCGTGCCGGCCTGCAAGCGGGACGAGACCTGTCCCCTCGCCAAATTCACCGACGCCGCGCCCACGGCGTGGTATCACGACGGCGTTCATTACTGCGTGGAGCACGGCCTGATGGTGGGCACCTCCGCCACGGAATTTGCCCCCGACATGCCCGCCAGCAGGGCCATGATCGTCGTGATCCTGTGGCGGGAGGAGGGCTGTCCGGTGGTCAACTACCTGATGCCATATGACGATGTGGCGCCGGAGACATGGTACACCGAGGCTGTCCGTTGGGCGACCAGCGAGGGGATCGTGGGCGGCTACGGCAACGGGCATTTCGGCCCTGACGACCCCATCACCAGGGAGCAGCTTGGCGTCATGCTCTGGCGGTACGCCAAAAACAAAGGCCGGAGCGTTTCCCTGGGGGAGGACACCAACATTTTGAGCTTTAAGGACTTCGGCCAAATCAGCGAGTGGGCTGTTCCCGCCCTCCAGTGGGCGGCAGGCTGCGGCATCCTGCAGGGCAAGGACGGCGTCCTCGACCCGCAGGGACAGATAACGCGCGCGCAAGCGGCGGACATGCTTCAGCGGTTTTTCACTTCCAAAAAAGTCGCGCCGTTGACGACCGGTTGACTGCTCATTTCAGGGAACCGTCTGCCAACGAATATAAAACTTCACCGCCCCGAGGCTTGGCCTTCCGGGGCGGTTTTTGCGGCTTTAATCAATGCCTTTGAAAAAGAGCGGCAGGGCGTTGTAGAGGTATTCTAAGACGGCGTTGAAGTCGTGGTAGCCGCCGTCCTTTTGGTAGAAGACGTAGTGGTCGGGGGTGAAGGTGGGCCTTTGGAGCATCTCGTCTGCCATGTTGACGGACTGGCTCTTGACGGCATCCTGGGTGCCCACGGCGTGGTAGATGAAATAGCCGCGCTCGGCGAGGTTCTCGTCCTTGACGAGCTGTTCGATAAAGTCCACGTTCTCCTCAAACCGGAAGTCCCCGTAGGTGCCGTAATACCAGCAGGAGCCGCTCATGGGGAGGAACCAGCGGATGGTATCATAGTCATAGCAAAACTGGAGCCAGGTGGTGACGGACCCCAGGGAGAAGCCGCCAAAGGCCCGGTGGTCCCGGGAGGCGGCCAGGTCCTCGGGCGAGGCGGAGGCGGCGTAGGTGTGGTACTGCCCCTCCACGGCGGGCATCAGGTGCGTCTCAAAGTCCTGATGGAACTCACGAAACTCCTGAATGGAACTGCTGAAATCCCGGTTGCTGTTGTCGTTATAGAAGGTGGCGGAGACGATGATGAGGGGCGGGATGTCGCCGCGCTCGATGAGGTTGTCAAAGAGGTTCTGTCCGTAGTCGAAGTACTCCCCGGCCCGGCCTCCCCAGCCGTGCATCAGGTAGAGGATGTTGTACCGGGTTTCGGTGTCCTCCGCGTCGTACCCGTAGGGGGTGTAGACGTAGGCGGTCTTGGTGACGGCCGCGCCGTCCCGGACGTAGTCCTCGGACTCGTAATCGAGGCGCGTGACGGTTCCTGGGTGGTCGGAGGGCTCAAAATATGCGCTCGGCACGGCGGCGGTCCAGCCGGTCTGGGCCATGGTGGTTTCATCTCCTGTCTCGTCAGGCTCAATGTCAGGTTCCGACGGCGTGGGCTGCCGTGAACAGCCAACCAGGACCGTCAGCAAAAGAGCGGCTGTCAGTAAAATCAAGATCGTGTCTCTCATGGTTCCCTCCCCTTTCGTGGTTTTTTTCTGCCAAGTCTCTTTGCCCCCACGCTGAGATAGTGGCCGATGATGACAAAGAGGGCCAGGATCGCAATGTAATCCAAAAGGAACCGCAACAGCCCCTCCTCCCAATCGAAGAATACGAAGTGGTAGCGCAGGAGCATATAGTTTTCAAAGTCCCGCCGCCAGAAGGCGTAGAGGCCGTAGGCGGCCAGGACACCCGCCAGGGTCCGCAAAAGCCAGCGGGGCGGCTTTTTCTTTATGAGCTTCCCGGCCATGCCCATTATGGCAGCCCAGTGTGCCCCCAGGTGCATCCCCATAAAGGCAAAGCCCCAGTAGGCGCACAGCATATGGACAGTGCGGGCCTCGCTTGAAAGGCCCCGGATGTCCAGCCTCAGGGCGTACCGGGAGAGGACGACGCCGCTTAACATGGAGCCCAGCATGGAGACGAGCACCAGCCCGGCCAGGACCGTCTGGAGGACCCGAAAGGGCGTGTACCGCCCCCGGCCAAGGCTCTTTGTCCACTTGAGGTTAAGCCCGTGGTGGAGCACAAAGAGCGCGAACATGGCTATCCCCACCCACTCGTGGGCCGCCTCGCCTAAGAGACTGTATGACATGAGGAGCAGCAGCCCCACTGTCATCAGCGCGTCCACGATAAGCTTCAAAACCGCTTTTTTCGACATGGCGCGCCTCAAAACCCAAGGCCCCGAAGCCACTCCGCCACGTCCCCGGCGGCGTTGGCGGCGTTCTGCATACTGACCGTAAACCCGTCGGCAATCACCGTGGCGTCGGGCTCCAGCTCGGCGATCTTCGCCGGTGTGCCGGAGAGACGGCTGCCGTTGTGGACGGTGAAGGGGATGATGGTCTTCCCGGCAAAGTCATACTCGTCAAAAAAGCTGTACATCACCTGTGGCATATCGTACCACCAGATGGGAAAGCCCACGAAAACCGTGGCGTAGTCGTCCAGATTGTCAATACTGCTGGTGAGCTCCGGTCTTACGTCGTCGTCCTGCTCCTTATCGGCGTAGTCGATGAGCTCCCCCATGTTCGCGGGGTAGACGGTGCTGGTGCGGATGGAGAAAAGATCCGCGCCGGTATCTTCGGCGATCATCTCCGCCACGGCCTGGGAGACGCCCTTGGCCTCCCCGTCCACGGTGACAACGCTGGCCGAGGACACGGCGTCCACTCCGCTGTTCTCCGCGGCGGTGAAGTAGACCACCAAGATCTTGCCCTCCGTGTCCACGTCCACATCCCCGGAGTTCACCGCGTCCCCGCTGCCGCCGCAGGAGGCGAGGGACAGGATAAGGACCACGGCCAAAAGTACACAAGAAATCGTCTTTTTCATAGGATTCGCCCT
The DNA here is from genome assembly GCA_947632175.1 of uncultured Oscillospiraceae bacterium. Taxonomy (GTDB): domain Bacteria; phylum Bacillota; class Clostridia; order Oscillospirales; family Oscillospiraceae; genus RUG626. The sequence continues at coordinate 137,882 of CANROC010000002.1, forward strand.
CCTTTTACCCCCATTATAAAACCAAACGGGACTCCCAAGAAGTCCCGTTTGGTTTATCAGTATTAACTTATGGTTATTACTTTCCGGTATACTGATCGGCCTCATCCCTCGTGAAGGGATTCATAAAACGAATAATCCACCATACCCCTCATGTTATCCAAGGCCCTTGCGCCAGCTCCTTCACCATCAGGCAATCAGCGTGTGGCAGATGGATTGCAGGGCCAGCCACGATCCCATAGCGATAGCTGGGTTCAAAACCACGTGAAGTATAGTTTTGGGGATTTCCCTCCACAAGCACCGCTTTGAACCCAAGCTCTCTCGCCCGCTCAAATCCGTATTCCAGCAGTTCCTTTGAGATATGCCGCCGTTGCAGATCGGTCCTGACAGCAACAGGCGACAGCAGCAGAAGCTCGTCCTCATATTTTCCTTCGATGTGGAAACGTGAAAACATGGCGTAGCCGATGATTTGGTCTTGTTCATCCGTCATGATCAGTTCCAGCTCCGGGACATAATATTTCTTTGACCTGATCTCCTCCACCAATCTGCGCACAAGCCGGCCTTCCTCCGGGCTGTCCCAATCAGAGAAAACCTTTTCAACCAACTGCAAAGCGGCGAGCTTATATGCTTCCGAGCAAATCTTGATATTTTTCTCCATTTTTTGACCTCCTCAATGGTTCTAATTGAAGTGTAGCACATAGAGAAAGTCCACGCAACAAACAACACGGTTGTGAAAAGAAGAGTAGAGGGCGGAACGCTTTTTTGCGTCCGCCCTCCGGTTACCGTTTTTTGTGTGCTGACAGGATCTTATAGACTCCCTGTGGGGAAAGGCAGTATTTTTCAGAAAGCTGCCTCACGGATATGCCGCGTCACGCGCCAGCCTATGCCGCGCGAAGGACGCTCCCACTGATCATATTACGCAAACATTTATCCTCCTGATAAGATTACGGGAAATGCCCGCAGAATCATGATAGCACACGAATATAAGTATTTCAATAGAAATTCATCACTCACTTCTGCGTGTCCACCGGCGGGACCATCTCGGCGTAGGCCTTCAGCATCTCCGGGGTGGAGTGGTAGTAGCGGCGCTCGCGGTCAAGGGCGTTGATGCGGGCCATCTCCTCCGCTGTCAGGGCGAAGTCGAAGATGTCGAAGTTGGCCCGGATGTGGGCGGGGTTCTTGGAGCCGGGGATGACGATGTTGCCGGACTGGGTGTGCCAGCGCAGGATCACCTGGGCGTTGGACTTGCCGTACTTGGCCGCAAGCTCGGTGAACACGTCCTCCTCTATGAGCGCCCTGTCCCCGTGGCCCAGGGGGTACCAGGCCTGGATCAGGATGCCCTCGCTCTGCAGGAAGGCCTTCAGCTCCTTCTCCTGAGAGTAGGGGTGGACCTCCGTCTGGAGGATGGCGGGCTTGACCTCGCAGATGGCGAGAATTTCCTTTATTTGCTCCACGCTGAAGTTGGAAAGGCCGATGGCCCGGACCTTGCCCGCCTTCACCGCCGCCTCCATCAGCCGGTAGCCGGCGACGTAGTTCCCGGCGGGTTGGTGGATGAGAAGGAGGTCGATGTAGTCGGTGTCCAGCCGCTCCAGCGTCTTTTCCACCGCGTCGGGCTGCTCGTAGAAAGAGGGCCACAGCTTTGTTTCAAGGAAGATCTCATTACGGGGGATGCCGGAGGCCTTGATGGCCCGGCCCACGGCCTTTTCGTTCATATAGGCGTTGGCGGTGTCGATGAGGCGGTAGCCGTCCTTCAGTGCGGACAGGACCGACGCCTCTGCCTCGTCCGGGGAGAGCATGAAGGTGCCGATACCCACCATGGGCATGCACACGCCGTTGTTGAGACCCACACACGCTTGATTGCTCATTTTTTCTTCCTCCTTATTTCAGCTTCGCCCCGTCGGAGAAGGCGTTTCCGGCCTTGTCCCCCAGGACGTAATATTCCGCGTTCACCGGGTCGAAGAGGATGGGCGCGAATTTGCCGTGGTCCAGCTTCCCGTCCGTGAGCACAGATTCGTCGATGCTGGCGTTGACGATCTCGCCGATGAGAATGCCGTCCTCATTGTACTTGAGGAATTTGCACTCCAGGGCCATAGGCAGCTCGTCGATGAGGGGCGCGTCCACATGGGCGCTTTTCGTGGCGTGCCAACCGGCGTACTTAAACTTCTGGGGCTCGGCGTGGGCGGAGACGATGCCCACATAGTCCGCCGGGACGGTCTGCTCCCGGGTGGCAAAGCTCACGGTGAAGGCCCCGCGCTTTTCGATGTTCTCGGTGGTCTTGTGGGAGCTTATGGAGATCATGATTTTATTGCCCCCGTACTGTCCGCCCCAGGCGGCGTTCATGGCGTCGGGGACGCCGTTCTCGTCGTAGGTGGCGATGATGAGCACGGGCTGGGGATACACCCAAGGCTTGGGTCCGAAATCTTTGCGCATAGCGTTTTCCTCCCGTTTTTTTTATGATGGTTCTATTGTATATCAGGTTCTCTCGCTTTGGAAGTCTCAAAAAGTTATAGGCTTTTAACCTCTGGTAATTACACCACCAAATTGACGATTAGCCCCGTCACCAGGGAGAAGGCCATCACAAAGGCGATGTAGAGGATGAAGCGCTTCATACCCAGGACGATTTTTAAGGCGCCGAGGTTCGTGATCTTGGTGGCCGGGCCGGTGATCATAAAGGCCGAGGCGCTGCCCATGCTCATACCCATAGCCAGCCACTCCCGGATGAGCGGGATCGTCTCGCCGCCGCAGGCGTAGAGGGGGACGCCGATGGTGGCCGCCATCAGGACGCCAAAGCCCTCGTTTGTCTTTCCGAACAATTCCGCGAACTTGTCCGCCGGGACATACCGCTGAAAGAGAGCAGACAGCAGGACGCCCAGGAGGAAGTAAAGCCCCGTGGCCTTGAGGTTGCGGCCCAGGTTGAAGATAAACCGCAGAAACAGATTGGGGTGGGTGTCGTGGCTGGCTCTCGGCTCAAAGCCCTCGAAGTTGAAAAAGGGCTTGTCCTTGTAAACGATGTGTACCACCAGCCCCGCCACCACGCCGCAAACGGTGCAGGAGACGATGCGGATGGTCAGCGCCGTCGCTCCCAGGGCCGTGGAGTACATGATGAGCTGGGGGTTTAAGAGGACGCTGGACATCATGAAAGCCGCCAGCCAGTCGTGGCGCATCCCGTGCTTGGAAAACGACGCGGCTATGGGAATCGTGCCGTACATGCAAAGGGGCGACGCCACGCCTAAAATAGACGCCGGGATCAGCCCCCAGAGGCCCCACTTTTTGTCCCGGATCTTCTCAAAGGCCCCGTGGATGGCGTCCTTGGCGAAGACCGATACCAAAGAGCCGATGACCATGCCCAGCACCCAGTACCAGAAGATCTGCCGGAGCTGGACGGTGAAGTAGTACCAGACGTAGATAAACTCCCGGCGGAGGACGTCCATGACCTCACGCATTGATGTTTACCAAGGTGTAGGTCCGGCTGCCGAGGCCGATCTCCTCGGCGTGCTCTAAGGTGTGGAGGCCCATCTGACGGTCGATGCGGTTCATGAGAGTCTCGCTGCCCTCGGCGGCTTTGCAAAGGTCGTAGGCCGCCTGGTCAATGGCCACGGGGTCCGTGGAGGCCAGGATGCCGATGTCGTGGATGTCCGGCGCGGCGGGGTTGCCGTCACAGTCGCAGTCAATGGAGATGTTGTTGAGGACGCTGATGTAGATGATGCGCTCGCCGTTCCCAAGGTAATCCGAGACGGACTTGCCCGCCTCGGCCATGGACTCCGTGAATGCCGTCTGATCCCCGCCCCAGGGGGAGGTGTGGGATTTTCCGCCCGTGTGGATGAGGCATTTGCCCTCCTTGGAGCCGAGGCCGATGGAGATGTTCTTGATGGCTCCGCCAAAACCCGCCATAGCGTGGCCCTTGAAGTGGGACAGCACCACATAGGAGTCATAATTCCCGAAGTGAGAACCCACCAAATTGGTGGAGAGAACGGTTTCCGCGCCCTCGCCGTCCACGGGCAGCTCCATACTCCCTTCCGCGTCCAGGATGTCCACGTTGGCGATGGCCGTAAATCCGTGGTCCTCCGCCACCTGCATGTGCATGGCCGTCTCGGTGCGGGAGCCGCCGTAGGCGGTGTTGCACTCCACGATGGTGCCGTTCACAGCCTTGACCACGCCCTCAATGAGCTCGGGGCGCAGATAGTTGCTGGCGGGGGGCTCGCCGGTGGAGAGCTTCACGGCCACATTCCCGGTGGGCGTCCAGCCCAGGGCCTCAAAGACGGCCAGCATCCCCTCGGAGCTTATGTCCGTGGTGAAGTAGACGACGCTTCCGGTGATCTCCCCGCCGGAGGGCAGGTTCAGAGAGTTCACCCACTCGGTGACATCGTCCTCAGAGACATTGGAGGAGAACCTCCGGCCCTCCTGCCAGTCGCCCTCTCCGGCCATTGCCGCCAGATCCGTTCCGCTCTGGCCCATGCCGGAGCTGGAGGAGGTGCAGAAGGGGATGACGGTCTTGCCGGTGAAGTCGTTTGAGGTGATGAACTCATTGACAGGCCACGCCGCGCCGCCCCACCAGATGGGGTAGCCCACAAAGACGGTGTCGTAGCTGTCCCAGTTGTCCGGAACGGCGCTCACAAGCTCCACATCCCGGAGGCTCACGTCGTTGTGCTCCCGAGATACGCGGCTCTGGCTGTTGCTCCAGTTGAGATCAGCGGAGGTGTATGGCTCCACCGGCTCTAATTCAAAGATGTCCGCGTTCAGAGTGTCCGCGATGATTCGCGCCACGCGCTGGGTGTTGTCCGTGGCTGAATAGTACACAACTAAGGTGCCGCTCCCGGCGGGCTCAGTGGGCTCTTCCATCTTGTCCCGCAGGAACCGGGCCAAAATGGTGGCGGCCTGGGCGCGGGTCAGGCCGTCCTTGGGGGCGAAGCGGTTATTCTCCACGCCGCTGACCACGTCGTTTTCCTTGGCCCAGGCCACGGCGGGCAGGGCGTAGGAGGCGATGCCGGCCTCATCCGCAAAGCCGGTGGCTGTCCCAACGTCGGGGCTGTCGGCATACCGCCAGAGGATGGTGACGGCCTGCTCGCGGGTCAGCTTGTCCTCCGGCCCGAAGTTCCCGTTGTCGTAGCCGTCCACAATATTGTTTTTCGCGGCCCAGGCAACAGCGTCGGAATACCACTGTCCCGCCGGCACATCCGGGAAGGAGGGCGCGTCCGTCACTGTGGGGGTATTTTCCACCCGGTGAAGCATCGTCACCAGCATAGCCCGCTCCATGGCCCCATCCGGGTCAAACTTGCCGTCTCCGACACCGCCCATAATGTTGTTTTCCGTGCACCAGAGGACGTCGTCGGTGAACCACTCCCCATCCGGCACGTCGGAGTAGGGATTCTCCCCCGCCGCCTCCGCCGTCCCGGACCCCAGCGCCGTAAGGCCAATGTTGTAGACCAGCACCAGCGCCAGAATAGCGCATCCGTATTTCAAAAGCCTTTTCACAGTTTTGCGCCTCCCTATATTGATAACAATCATAACCCCCGGTAAACCGGGGGGTTGACTTACCCCTATAAGGGGTAAATGCAGGCTTAGCCCCTGGAAGGGGCTCTGAAAGTTTAGCACCGCATTACAATCTCAAGCCGCCGCTCACGTGCGGCTTTTTTCTTTGCTTACTTATTCTTGGCACCCGTAAACGGGTCCATGTACTCCTTGATGCTTATCTGGTCTGACGCGTAGTCCTCCTCCAACTGATTCCTGATGTACTCCGCTATGACCTTTTTATTCCTTCCCACTGTGTCCACGTAGTACCCTCTGCACCAGAACGTCCTCTGTCCATACTTATATTTCAAATTCGCGTGCCGGTCGAAGATCATCAGACTGCTTTTCCCCTTGAGATATCCCATGAATTGTGATACACTTATGTGCGGTGGGATACTCACCAGCATGTGGACACTGAGCTTCTTATCTCGTTATCTTTTTCTGCTTTCGTGAATTAGCCTCCTTGTATTTTTAGTAATGCGGCTGCCAAACCGTTACTATTATACTTGGAGGCTTAATTCCTCTCAATCACCTTTCGGGCTTGCATTAAGCTCGCCCATTTTGTCTTTGCTGAAGCTTTCTTCGCCCCCGGTAGAACCGGGGGTTGTATTGTTGCATAAATGCACCAACAGAATAAACCAATCGGGACCCCGAGAGAAGTCCCGATTGGTTTATGAGTTATAACCTACGGTAAGCAGTGTCAGGGGAGCAGATTGTATTCCTTGTCTGTCACGGGCTCGCACCACTCGGTCCGGGTCTCCTCGCCGGGGACCTCGACGGCAAGGTGCTGGAACCAGCAGTCCTTCGCCGCGCCGTGCCAGTGCTTCACATTGGCGGGGATGTTCACCACATCTCCCGGATGGAGCTCCTGGGCTTCTTTCCCCTCCTCCTGATACCAGCCCCGGCCGGCCACGCAGATGAGCATCTGTCCGCCGCCGGTTTTGGCGTGGTGGATGTGCCAGTTATTGCGGCATCCGGGCTCAAAGGTCACGTTGAATACCGGAACCTGCGTGGTGGAAATGGGGGCAAGCCAGCTCTGCCCGATGAAATATTGGGCGAAGGCGTCATTTTTATGGCCCACGGGGAACACGGAAAGATCCTTGGCTGGAGCACCCTCCTCATCGCCGTAGACCTCCGCAATCACGGGAAACGTACTCCAGGCCTTGGGCCAGCCGCAGTAAAAGGCCAGCTGGGTGACGATCTCCACCGCCTCGGTCCTTGTCACGCCGTGTTCACGGCCCAAAACCAGGTGGCTCTTGAGCTGCGGGTATAGCCCCGCGGAGAACAGCGCCGCAATGGTGACCATGCTCCTGTCTCTGGGCGAAAGCTTATCCTCCCGAGACCACACCTCACCGAACAGCACGTCGTCGTTAAGTTCCGCGAATTTGGGAGCGAGAGTGCCGAGCGCGTCCCGTCCCGCCGTTTGTTTCTTTGCCATGTCCATTCCTCCTTATCTGCACTCCAGGAGAACCGCCAGCAGCTCGTCCCTGGTGAATTTCTTACAGCAGCCGCCCGTGAGGACGGTGGTGTCCGCGATGGACTTGAAGTCCGTGTCCGCCGGGATGTGCATCTCGGTGAAGGTGGTGGGCAGGCCCGCCTCCCTGATGAAGTCCGCAAGAGCGTCAATAAAAGCGTTTGCCAGCTCCGTCTCCGTCTTTCCGGCGGGGTCCACGCCCCAGACGTTGACGGCGAGACGCGCAAACTGGGGCGCGGCCTCCAGGAGCATGTGGCGGTATAGGACGGGGTGGATCACCGCCAGGCCCTGGCCGTGGTTGCAGTCGGTGTACGCCCCCAGCTGGTGCTCCAGCATGTGGGCCTGGAAGTCCGTGACCTTGCCGATCTTCAGCATCCCGTTCTCGCCCATGGCCGCCGCCCACACAAGCTCGCTCCGGGCCTTGATGTCCTGCGGGTCTTTCAGCGTCGCCCGGAGGTTGCGGATGATATTGCGCTGGCAGGCCTCGTTGATCTCGTCGGACAAGTTTGTCTCTCTCGGCGACCCCATATACGTCTCCATGCAGTGGGAGAGGGCGTCAAAGGAGCCGGATATGACCTGGCCCATGGGCATGGTCATGGTGTAAGCCGGGTCGAGAATGGCGAAGTCGTAGAAGGCGCCCCACAGCGGGCCCTTGACCTTTTTCTCCTCATTGGTGATGACGGCGCCGTTGTTCATCTCCGCACCGGTGCCGAAGGCCGTCACCACGGCGCCCATGGGGATAAATCCGGTGGGCGACCCGCGCAAAACCGTCTCAAGCTCCCAAAGGTCCTCCTCCGTCTTTGCTTGAGCGGACACAACTTTGCAGCAGTCGATGACGCTGCCGCCGCCCACGGCCAGAATGAAGTCGATATTGTTCTCCCTCGCCAGCCGCGCCCCCTCCTGCACCTTGGCGTAGGTGGGGTTGGACATGATGCCGGAAAACTCCGTGACAGTCTTCCCGGCGGCCTTGAGAATATCCATCAGTGCATCGTAGACGCCGTTTCGCTTGATGGACCCGCCGCCGTAGGCCAGCATCACGTTCTGCCCCACCTTGGCAAGTTCCGCTGGAAGGTTCTTTTCCGCCGCCTTCTCCCCGAAATAGACGGTAACGGGATAGCGGTATGTGAATGTGTTCATAACTTTTTCCTCCTTATCTGGTGGATTTCGGATTATAGTACTGCCCGCGGCCAACGGTGGCCTTTGTGTAGGCGATGGCGTTTTTGGGGCAGACGTGCAGACAGCCCAGACACAGCGTGCAGCTCGCCTTGCTCCAATGGGGCCGCCCCTCGCTCAGTGTGATGGCCCCCAGGGGACATTGGGCCGCGCACTGGCCGCACCCCACGCAACTGTCATTTACAGTGAAATTCTTCGTCCGGCTCGCCGATTTATATGCCTTTTTCATCATCAGGAGCATGGGCGCCGGCCACTCGCCCTTGACCCGGACGCGCTTCTTTTGGGAAATAGCCTCGATGATGCCGGGAAGCGCCTCGTCCGCCTTGTCCAAGGCCGACTGCACGTAGGTCTCATCGGTGAGGTCAAAGTTCGGCACCCAGTTGTCCACGGATTGCAGAAGGAAGTCCGCATCCTGCTCCCGGCCGGTCTTTCTGCGGAGAATCTTCGCCAGCTCCGCCGCCACGTTGCCGTAATGGAAACCGTAGGTGTCCACGGTGTAGACGTAGCTGCCCTCGTCAAGGCGCAGCTCCGCCTTTTCCAGAAACTCCGCCACAACGGACGGCAGAACGCCGAAATAGGTGGGCAGGACAAAGCCAAGGGATTCGTCCTCGGCGGGCAGGATGCTGAAATTTTCGCTCTGCCAGGCATCCGTTATGGACATGACACGGTCGCCCGTCCTGGCCGCGATCCGTTCCGCCGCGTATTTGCAGTTGCCGGTGGATGAAAAATAGAGGATCATGCGGTGCCCTCCCTTTAAATTTTATCTGGCGAAGCGCCCGTGGAGCGCCCGGACAAAGTTCGGATCAAAATGGTCCACGATCTCGCTGTGCCCGATGTCCAGGGGCGCGATGGCCGCCATGTCCTCGTCCGTGAGCCGGAAATCCCAGATGTCCAGATTCTGCTCCATCCGTGCCCGGTGGGTGGACTTGGGAATCACCGTGACGCCCCGCTGGACGTTCCACCGCAGGGCTACCTGAGCGGCGGACTTGCCGTACTTGGCGCCGATCTCTGTCAGCACCGGGTGGGAGAATATCCCATGCTTCCCCTCGGCGAAGGGCCCCCAGGCCTCCGGCTGGACCTCGTATTCCTTCATAAGCTCCAGCGCCTTTGGCTGTTGGAAGAAAGGGTGAAGCTCCACCTGATTTACCGCCGGGACGATCTCCACCGTCTCGCAGAAGTCCGCCAGGACATGGGGGTAGAAGTTGCACACGCCGATGGCCCGGATGCGGCCCTCCTTGTACAGCTCCTCCAGCGCCCTCCAGGCCCCGTAGTAGTCGCCCATGGGCTGGTGCAGAAGATAGAGGTCCAGGTACTCAAGCCCCAGCTTCCGGCAGGAGTCCTCAAACGCCCGCTTGGCACCGTCATAGCTGGAGTCCGCCACCCACAGCTTGGTGGTGATAAACAGGTCCTCCCTGGCCACACCGCAGCTCCGTATGGCCGCGCCAACGGCCTCCTCGTTCCCATAAGACGCCGCCGTGTCGATGAGCCGGTAGCCCACGTCGATGGCTTCCCGGACCGCCTGCTGACAAACCGCCGTGTCCCGCACCTGAAAGACCCCGAAGCCCTCCATGGGCATCTTCACGCCGTTATTGAGTATTGTGTATTCCATATTCGTCCCTCCTTATTTTGTTTTGCGCTTTTATACTAATATCTATTAAAAGAAGACACCGAGCGGCGAGGATTTTTTGCGTCAGGCAAGGAAGACGCCGCAGGGAATACCCATTGGTATTTCCAAGGCGGCTGACGCAACCGGGGGTCCCCGGCGGGCAAAGCCCGCTGGGGAGAGGAGGAGCCGAGCCAGCGCCTGAGGGCGACCAAAGGGAGCCCGAGGTAAAGCGGCTCGAGCGACGACGACGCGAAAAAGACCGTCGCAAATGTCTTATTTTAATTAGATATTAGTATTAAGCCGCGCCCTGACCGCCATCCACGGCGTAGACAGCGCCGCTGACGTAGCTCGCCTCATCGGACGCCAGGAACGCCGCCACGCTGGCGATCTCCTCGGGCGCGCCGAACCGTCCGCAGGGAATGGTCGCCGCGATGCCCTCCTCGTGGGCCTTCGCCGCCTCGTCGGAGAGATTGGTGACGTTCCAGATATCGGTGCGGATCGCGCCGGGAGCGATGGCGTTGACCCGCACGCCGTCCGGGGCCAGCTCCAGCGCCCAGCAGCGGGTGAAATTCTCCACCGCCGCCTTGGCGCCCACGTACATGGACAGATTTGGCGCGCGGTGTGTCGCTCCCACCGTGGAAATGTTGATGATGTTTCCCTTCGCGTTCAGAATGAGCGGCAGCGACTGGATCGTCACATCCACCAGCGCCCGCACATCGAGGTCAAAGGCCCTGTCGTAGTCGGCCAGGGTAATCTCCTTGAGCGGCTGGACAGGACACCAGCCCGCGTTGTTCACAAGAATATCCAGTTTCTCCCCGTATTTTTCTTTCATCGTGTCGATCACTTTTTCGACCTGCCCGGTTTTGGTGATGTCCGCCGCCACATAGGAGATTTTTTCATCTGCTTGCGCGGTCTCCTGAAGGGCGCTTTCACGCCTGCCGACGATCATCACATGAGCGCCCTCTTTGGCGAACCTGATTGCCATGGCGCGTCCGATGCCCGAACCGCCGCCGGTAATCAGCGCAACTTTACCTTCTAATTTTTTGCTCATTTTCTTTTCCTCCTATTATTTTAATATGTACCTGAGCCACAGAGTATCGTTTTCGATGACCTCCACCGCCTTCAGGGAAAACGCCTTGGGAATCACCGGCGACAGCTTACCCGCCTCAAAAAGGGATGCGGCCTCGCTGTCTCCGTCCGCCGCTGGGACCAGGACGACGCTGAGCTCGTCCACGAGGCCCTGGGCGGCGAAGGCCCAGTTGGTGATGCCGCCGCCCGCCAAAAGGACGCTTTCAATCCCGAAGAGTTCCTTCAGCTTATGAAGCAGCAACCCGCAGTCGATCTGCCGCTTACCGGCAAAGACATAGGAGACACCCAGGTTTTTAAGGTAGGCGATGTAGCTCGCGGACGCCCGCTCCGTCAGCGCCTCGATGACGTGGGCCTTGGGGCGGCCCTTTTTCTCCACATAGTTTCCGCTCCATTTAAGCGTCCCCTCCGGGTCCATAGCGACGATGAAGTTTTCCGCGCCGCGTTCGCCCACATAGTCTTTTCGGGGGACGCTCTCCCCCTTATCGGGAGGATCGGAGACAAAAACAGTCCCGTCCGCGTACCCCTCCGCCACCGTGGTGGTCCCGTAAATGGTGGCGGGACAGCCGTAAAACCCGCGCAACTCCCCATATTTCCGAAGTCCCGGCCGCGTCTCCGGCAGAGCGAAATACCGCCCGTCGATTTTCCCGTCCAGGGACATCAGCATGTGACAAATCACTCTCGGCCTGTCCATAGCTTCCTCCTTATTCAAAGTCGCCCTCCCACTCTCTGGGAGCGCCGCTGAACATTCCGCCCATAAAGTCGTAATTGATGTTGAAATACCGCCCGGACTCCCCCTGGTCCATGGCGCGGATAAGCTCCATCTCCTCGTCCGTCAGCTCAAAATCGAAAATCTCGATGTTCTCCTGGATGTGGTCCGGGTTTGTGGAGCCGGGGATCACCGAAAAGCCCTCCTGGATATGCCAGCGGACGATGATCTGCACCACGCTCTTATCATGGGCGGCGGCGATGGACTCCAGCGTCTCCGCGTTCAAAAGCCGCTGATCCCCGTGGCCCAGGGGATACCAGCACTCCACCTGGATGTTGTACTGCTCCGCAAGCTCCCTTGTCCCCTGCCGCTGGGCAAAGGGGTGGCACTCGATCTGCATGATTTGGGGCTTGATCTCCTGCTCCATGATGGCATTGAAAGCGTCCATGCGGTTGTCGAAGTTGCTGATGCCCAGGGCCCGTATCTTGCCCTCCCGATAGGCCCGCTCCATGTCCTTCCAGGCCGCCACGATGGTGTCGATGTCCCCCGCCGGGTGATGGAGGTAGACCAGGTCCAGGTATTCAACGCCCAGCCGCTCCAGCATCCCGTCGATGGCGTTGTAGGCGTCGCCGTACTCGCTGGGCCACAGCTTGTCCGTGATCCAAATCTCCTCCCTGGGCACGCCGCTGTCCCGGATGCCCTGACCCACGCCGCGCTCTTGAAGATACCCGTGGGCGTCGTCCAGGTGGCGGTAGCCGGACCTCAGCGCCGCCGCCACAGCCTCACGGGAGGTCTCGTTGAGTACGCCCAGGTCGCCGTTCTCCAAGCTCTGGATCTGTGTGCCAAGCCCAAACTGGGGCATCTGCACGCCGTTATTGAGGGTGATGAAGGGGACGCCCTCCACGGACGTGATGCGGGAACCGTCCGCAGGGCCGCTGCCGGGGGCCTCGACAAGGGTGTCAGCGTCAGGAGCTGGCGGCTCGTCACTTTGGGTCGGTCCATCACTTTGGGCTGGCTCCGTACTTTCCTGCGATTCGGGGGCCGTATCGGTGTTTTCCGTTGCCCCTCCGCAGGCGGTCAGGGAGATGGCGAGAGCAAGCGCGAGCAACAGCGCGACTGTTTTCCTCATGGAGCTGTCCTCCTTTTACTTCTTATATCAATAGTATAAAAAAATCGAGACCTCCTGAGAAGTCTCGATTGGTTATCTGATTCTTACTTAAGGTTATAACTGATTCTCCGCCAGAACTTTCCCCAGCGCCTCCATGAACCGGGCCACCGTCTCGGAGGGCTCAGGGGAGTAGAGGATGCCCACCGGCATTTTGTGCTCCCATTGGACGGGGATGACCTTTAAAAGCGGGTGGACCACGTTCCAGCTCTTGATGACCGTCAAAATATCCCGGCGCTGTTCGCACTGGTTGAAGATGTCGATGCTGTAGTAATCGAAGTCCTCAATCTCGATTTGCGGGTGGTTCTCCTTAAGGTCCCGGCGCAGCTCGTCCATGTTCCGGCACCAGCCGCGCTTTGCCATCAGGAGATTCCTGCCGTAAAGGTCCTCCACCGCGAGACTGTCCTTTGATGCCAGTGGGTCATAGATGGACACGGCGCAGCAGATCGGTTCCATAGTAATGACAAGCCCCTGACAGTTTCGGTTTTTCATGAGAAGCTCGTCCGGGAAGCCGGTTACCACGTCGATGTTCTGTCCAAGATTCTTCAATATCTCCACGGCGTTGTCCTGGGTATTCTCAAAGGGCACCAGCTTGAAGCTCACATCGGCGCAGTACTCGTGGATGCGGGGCCACAGGTCCATGAGCATCTGGGCGGGCATCATGGGCGAGGTGCCGATGCGCACCACTTTGTCCGCCTCCAGCATGGCGTTTCGTGCCCGCAGGACCGCCTCCTCGCAAAAGCCGGTGATGTACTTGGCGTCCTTGTAGAGCGACACCCCCGCCTTCGTCAGCGTCAGCCCCCGGTGGGTCCGATCAAAGAGCCGCACGCCGATGTCGTTCTCCAGCTGGTTTATCTGCTTGATCAGCGCCGCCGATGTAATAAACAGCTCCTCCGCCGCCTTATTGAAGCTCCCCGCCTCCGCCGTGCGGATGAAGGAGGTGAAGTTCAGGTTGTTGATGTTCATCAAAACACCCCGCTGTATGGTTTTTTCTACATTTCATCATAAAAAATCTGTCATTAAAAATCAAGTAAAAGATGTAAATAAGTTGTAAACTTCATACGACCTCCAAAAATTCTCTCTTAAAAATCCGATTTACTCTTGAAATTCCCTCCCCAATCTGTTATATTACTACTTGCGCCAAGCAAATGCGCCCGTAGCTCAGCTGGATAGAGTGTCAGACTCCGACTCTGAAGGTCGTGCGTTCGAATCGCATCGGGCGTACCAAAATCCCCGGATTCCGTAAGGATTCCGGGGATTTTACTGTCTATTTGTTGCTATTTTGTGGTCATGTCTCATCGTGCTGTGTCTCATCGGAGAGTATCTCCATCATTATTCTCGCGCCGAGGATGAACGCGTCTTTGAAACGCTCCAGTGTGACGAGGTAATTTACCTCATCCCTGCCCGCTTGGTAGGTGCGGAGGGTTTCGGCGGTGTTTTTGTCCAGCTGGGACAGGAGCTGCTCCTCCTGTATCACCACCTCTTTCATAAGCCCTGATGCCTCCGGGATGAGCCTGCCGGACTGCTCGAAGGGCCGGATGTTGCCGTCAAAGAGGAATTTGAGTATGTCTATTTCACACCTCCAGCGCTTCCTGAAGCTTCTCACTGGCGGCGCGTTTGTTCTTGTCGAAGGCGTGGGTGTAGATGTCCAGGGTCGTGCTGACTTGAGAGTGACCCAGGAGGCCGGCGACGGTGGCGGGGTCGGTGCCGCCCGCGATCATCAGGCTCGCCGCTGTGTGGCGGAGGCTGTGGACGCTGAGGTTGTCCGGGAGACCATATTTGCGGAGGATATTCTTGAACCGCCACGTGAAGGATGTGGGCGTCATCGGGAGGCTCGTCCCCTTGCGGCGGAAGAGATAGTCGTCATCGGTGATTTGCCTTTTCTCGTACTACTCCGCCTCGTCCTCGCAGTATTTTCGGTAGTCCTCCAGCAGAGATTCCATCTCGGCGGAGAAGTACACGTACCTGTCCCCGGCGGCGGTCTTTGGCGGCTTCACGATGATGTCCTCGCCTGTGAGCTTCACCACATTGCGGTGGATGTGGATGGTATGGTCGTTGCGGTCGAAGTCGCTCCACTTGAGCCCACAGCACTCCCCTCGCCGCATGCCCGTGGAGATAACCAGCTTGAAGTACGTCTCGTACTTGATGTTCTCCTGCCCCAAGGCCGCGATGATCTGCGCCGCTGTCTCCTCATCGGCGACGGGACGCTTGAACTTCTTCCCGGCGTATTTGAAGGTCCGCCACGCCGGGTTCCTGTCAATAAAACCGCCCTCCACGGCGTCGGAGAGGATTCCACATAGACACGCGTGGACACCCTCGATGGTCGCCTCGGAGAGCGGTTTTCCTGTGTTCTTATTCTTTTTGCGTCGCATATCCGCGTAGAGCTTGCGGAAGTGGTCGGCGGTCAGCTCTGTGAGCTTGTACCCGCCGAGGACAGGGAGAAAGCGTTCCGTGTCCTGCCTTTCCCGTATGACGGTGGATTTCGCCAGCTTCGTGGGCGCTATGTCCCGAAGCCAGATTTCCGTGTACTCGGCTAATGTGGTATTGGGGTTTCTTTTCGGGGTGATGTTCTTGCAGGTCATCTCAAACAACGGCGCTTGTTCCTGGAGCCATTTGTCCGTCTGCTTTTGTGTCAGGCCCTCCGGCGGGTGGACGGTCTTCTGCTGGGGTGGGCGGCGCTTGCCGTTGTGGTCGTAGCCCATGGATACGATGATCAGGTACCCGCCGCCCCTTTTTCTGATGCTTGCCATACTGTAGCCCTCTTTTCTCTTGTAATTTGCCCTCGTGTGGCAAACACACAATACCCCAAGCATCGAGAAATAGCTACTATTTTTTTACTTTTCTACATAACCAACAAAGCTGTCCCTCAAGCCTGACCCGCTTCCCGGTCAGGCTTCAAATTCACTGTGGGATTCGCCTCATTGATTCTCCCATAACACAGGCAGTCAGAGGCGTGGTCGTTGATAATGCCGCAGGCCTGGAGGTGCGAGTAGATGGTCACCGACCCCACGAACTTGAAGCCACGCTTTTTGAGGTCCCGGCTGATCTCATCCGAAAGGCCGTTGCTGACGGGAATTCTCCCCTCCGCATGGCCATCGTAGAGGACGGTTTTCCCTTCCGTATAGCCCCACAGGTACGCGCAGAAGCTGTCAAACTCTGCCCGGACCGTTTGATAACACCGGGCGTTATTTATAACGGCCCGGGCCTTCCGCTCGGACCTCAGCATCCCCGGCGTGCGCAAAATGCGCTGTATGTCCTCCTCGCCGTAGGCGGCGATCTTGTCGTATTCGAAATTCTCAAAGCATTGCCGAAAAATCTCCCGTTTTTTCAGCATCAGCCCCCAGCTCAGCCCGCACTGGAGACACTCCAGCGTCAGATGCTCGAACATCTGCCTGTCGTCATGTACCGGCACGCCCCACTCGTTGTCGTGGTAAGCCCGCATAGTCTCATCGACAAGCGCCCAATCGCAATGTCCCATAAAAATCCCTCCTTCTCTCTCAATCATACCACAAAATCCGCCTTCTGCCTATCCGCAAGCTTGATTTTATTGAATTAACCGTTATAATGGGTACAAAGGCGGTGAGAGCTTCGATGGATCGGAACGTTTACGATTTAAAACGCATGGAAAAGGCGCTGGCCCGGGTTTCCTACGCCGGGGCGGCGCTGGGCGGCGCGGCTGCGCTGCTCACCGCTTGGGCCGTGAGCGCGCGGCAGGCGCGCACGGTCACGGAGCTTGAACCGGTCCTGCGGTTTTTCGTGAGCGGCGGCTTTCTGGCCATTCCGGCCTTTGCGGCGTTCTTTGCCGTCCTCTGGTTTCGCTGCTCCTTCGTGGGAAAAATCAAGGTCACCCACGCTGCGGCGGACTATTTGCGCTTCGAGCGCTCCCGTCTGAGCCGTGGGAGGTTCCTGACGGCGTGCGTCGTCTGGGCGGCGTCCTTCCTGACGGCGCTGCTGGCCGGGGACCGGGTGGTACCCGTCATCGCGCTGGGCCTTTCCTGCATTGCGGCGTTTTTGGCCGCGTTCTGGGGCCTGGGGCGGCTTCGGCTCGCCCGCGTGAAGCCGGAGCTTGTGCCGGACGGGGACGTTTCGGACGCC
This sequence comes from uncultured Oscillospiraceae bacterium, assembly GCA_947632175.1. Lineage (GTDB taxonomy): Bacteria > Bacillota > Clostridia > Oscillospirales > Oscillospiraceae > RUG626. Next base: position 154,695 of record CANROC010000002.1, read on the forward strand.
CCGGACCCGGTCCGGGAGCGGCGGCGGGCCCTTACGCGCTGGGCCATATACTGGGCCGTTGTGCTGGCGCTCTACGGGGCCAGCGCTGTCATTTTTGAAAGCCTCGTCCTCTACCTCCCCATCCTCCTGCTGGCAGCGGGGTATTTCATCGTGAGAATTCTCATCAACCCGCCCTTCCGGCCCTACGCCTCCCTCAAGCGCAAACGCCTGACGGTGCGGCTTACGAGCCTTGCGTCCCTGGCGGTACTCTTGTTGGCGGGCCTCTCCGTCATCCTGGACGGCACCAACTACAATGGGCGCTACATCGGGACCATGGACTACTCGGTTTTTGAGCATCACAGCACGGCCTCCTACGACCCAGAGACCGGCGTCTACACCCTCCGGGCCGACCATGAGGGGTTCAAGATCCTCCAGCTCACGGACACCCACATCGGCGGGAGCGTCACCACCATCGGCCTCGACCGGCGGGCCTTCGACGCCTGCTATGACCTCATAAAAAGGACCAAACCGGACCTCATTATCCTCACCGGGGACCTGGTCTACCCCATCCCCATCCAGAGCTTCAGCACCAACAATCTGGTACCCCTGTGGCAGCTGGCGGAGTTTATGAACAGCGTGGGCATCCCCTGGGCCATGGTCTACGGAAACCACGACACGGAGCTCATCGCCAAATACGACGTGAAGACCCTGAACGGCATCTTCCGTCAAATGAAAAACGACCCGGCCTGTCCCCTGCTCTACGCCGACACCCAGCCGGATATCTACGGGCGGTATAACCAGCTCCTGCGCATCGAAAACCCGGACGGGAGCCTGGAGCGTGTGTGCTTCCTCATCGACTCCAACGACTACGTGGCGGGCAGCTCCGAGGTCAACGACTACGACTCCGTCCACGCCGACCAGATCGACTGGTACCGCGAAACGGTGGACGCCCTCGAGGGCGAGGAGGGGCGTACCGTGCCCTCCTTCGTCTTCATGCACATCCCCTTCCGCGCCTTTGCCGACGCCGCCGATGCCCTGGAGCGAGGCGACCCGGAGGCACGGTATCTCTTTGGGGAAAACGGCGAGGGCGTGAGCTGTCCGGACCATGACAGCGGCTTTTTCGAGGCCATTTTGGAGAAGAAGAGCACCCAGGCCGTCTTCGTGGGCCATGACCACTTGAACAACCTGGGCGTCAACTATAAGGGCGTGGACCTCGTCTACTCCAAATCCATCGATTTCCTCGCCTACCCCGGCATCGCCCACGAGACCGCCCAGCGCGGCGGGACGCTCATCACCCTGGACGGTCGGGGCGGGTATGTGATCGAGCAGATTGAGTATAAGCAACAGGGGTAATTAAGCTCTGCATCATCACGATGCCAACAAACTCTGCGTCATGACTTCCGCGGCGTGGCGTTTAAGCTCCATCTGCGGATGACAGTAGGTGCGCTCCAGGAAAGACGTGTCGCCGTGTCCGGCAAGCTCCGCTACGGTCTGCTTATCCACGCCGCTGTGGAGGAGGGTCGTGACAAAGTAATGGCGGAGGGTGTGAAGGTGAAACTCGCTGGGGAAGCCCAGCTCTTCGTAGATCGTCCGCAGGTGCTTTGTGAAGGTGTCCGGGTGGATGAGAGTTCCGTCGTCGTTCGTGAACAGGTAGTCGCTGGACTCGATGCCCTGCTCCTCCGCTACGCGGATCTGGTAGTAGCAGTAGCCCTTTATAAAGGATGTGATGTCCTCGTCGATGGCGAGGACCCTGATCTTGCCGTTCTTGGTGGGGCCCCCCTCACCCCCTCCCCTGCCACGACGCTCCGGGAGCGACTGACGGTGAGGATACAGCGGTCGCCGTCCATGATGAAATCCGACCACTTGAGAGCGCACAGCTCGCCGCGCCGGCAGCCGGTGTAGATGGCCAGCAGATAGTAGGCTTTGTACTGCCACGGCTCGTCCACGAGCCCGTCGAGGAACTCCTTCGCCTGCTCCGGCGTGGGGATGAATTGCTCCCGCCGCTCGGTGTCAGGGAGGTCGATCATCCGCGCCGGGTTCTTCTGGATGATTTTGTTGCGCTTGGCATCCGAGAGGACAGCGGAGACGACAGTGAGGTACTTTTGCACCGTGGCCTCCTGGATGGGCTTGCCCCGGCGTGTCCACTTGCGAAGCAAAGGGGGGCCTCGAAAGTCATCCTCTCCGCATTGCCGTCAATGCAATATGTTCAATCTGAGAAAGCGGCGGCCTGGGTTTTCCACAGTGAGGCGTAAATTCCGTTTTCCGCCAAAAGCTCCTGGTGTGTGCCGTTTTCCACAATTCTTCCTTGTTGACATACAATGATGCGGTCCGCGAGCTTTACGGCACCCAAACGATGTGTCACAATAATGCCGGTTTTACCCTGAAGCTCCTTTTGAAAACTGCCATAAATCGCTTTCTCCCGCAGCGGATCGATGGCGGAGGTTGGTTCATCGAGGACTATAAAATCACCGTCCTTATAGAAGCCTCTAGCACAGGAAAGCTGCTGCCACTGACCGCCTGAGAGCTCCCTTCCGCCGAACTCCTTTCCGAGAAGAGTGTTCTGACCGACCTCCCCGTTTGGAAAAATCCCTGCGATCCTCTGATTAATCTCTTTACCGTCCTGTTTGGAAAAATTGCCAATGGCGATGTTGTCGCCCACTGTTATTTTATATCGGCAAAAACTCTGGGACACGGCGGACTGGCGGAGATGCAGGGCCGCTTCCTTCACTTTGGAAATATCCGCGCCGTCGTAGCATACGCTTCCGGAGGAAGGCCGATATAGTCCCAGAATTACATTGACAAGTGTGGACTTTCCCGCTCCGTTCTCCCCGACAATCGCTATGGTTTCGCCCTTATGGATTGTCAGGTTGATGCCGTCAAGGGCTTTCCCGGTTTGATTTGGATAGGTAAAGGACACATCTGACAGTGTGACAGACTTTTCAAAGGTACACTGATCAGATTCCCCGCCTCTCTCGGGTAAATTCCAATACCGGAAATAGGGCTGGATCATGCGACGGAATTGGATCTCATTGCCCACAGTACCGGTAAGCCCTTTCAGAATCGCGGTCAGGGAGGAATAGGCCATAACACCGGCGGTAAAGGTCGGCAAGTCGATATGATCTAAAAAGAACAAGAAAATTGAGACGGCAAATCCCCCTATGTTTCCGGCACATTCGAGTATGCAGAGGGACAGCTTCAGAATTAACATTTTCTTTGATTTGCTGTTTTCAATCGCATCTCGTTTCATTCGGCTGTTCTTCCATTTCTTGAACAGCAGTGCGTTTGCACCGGTAATGCGGCTCTCTTTGCAGGCGACTTCATCTATGACAGCCTTCTCATATTCCGTCTCCTCCCGCTGGCACTGCGTCACGGTTTCATAGCCACGTTTCCACAGCCGGGCGTCATACAGCATTTCCAGCAGCGTCGGGATAGCGGACAGGGGAAGGAACAGGAGAAATACAATATTGAACGACGAGATATACGCCGTTACCATTGCCGTCTGGAGCAAGGTCATGACAGCCTCCACATAAATCTGACCGTAGCGGAACAGATTTTGACGAGAGCTATCCGCCTGACGGATAAAAGCGTAAGCGTTGGGCGTCTCCAAATCCTCGTTGGAGATGCGCCGGCTTTTGGCGTGGAGCATCCGGCGGATATTGCTTTCAAAATCTATGATTGCGAAAAACTGCACATGGTATCTCATGTACCACACCGAGTATCCTGCGGAAAGGATAAACGCTGCCGCATATACCGCAAGGGAAGAAAAAAGCTCTGCCCCGTAACCAGCTTGGATATGTGAGAAAATGCGCTGCGTTGCCCAGACGCTCATAATCGCAGATGCCCCATTGAGCAGTCCCATGAGAGCCATAAACACATAGCTTCGCGGGGCGGCTCTAAAAATATACAGGAGAGCCTTTCGGGCGCTCAATTGTTCATGGCTCATCATACATACATTCCTTTCTGCGTATTGAAAAGCTCTGCATAATAGTCACATTCGACCATGAGCTTCTCATGGGGAGCTTTTGCGATCAGCGCCCCGTCTTTAAGCACCAGTATTTCGTCAGCCATACGCACAGACCCCAGGCGATGGGAGATAAAGAGCGTCATCCTTTGGGCGAGAAGTCCGCGATATGCCTCATAAACCTTGGCCTCCGCAATCGGGTCAAGCGCAGCGTTTGGCTCGTCGAGAATGGCTATCGGCGCTGTTGAAAGGACGCAGCGGGCTACTGTCATCTTCTGCCACTCGCCGCCCGAAAGTCCCGCGCTGGTCTTGTAAAGAGGCATGAGATCGCTGTCATATCCGACCTCACGGCTCGCGGCCATGGGATGAAAATCGAGCCGGTCGAACACACTGTCCAACATTTTATCGTCCGCCGGGACGTCCATGCACAGTGACACATTCTCGCGGATGGTCAGGGGGTATTGGTAGAAATCCTGAAAGACCACGGAGAAGAGACGCCGGCGGTCAGCCGGCAAAAGCAAGTGGACCGGTTTGCCGTTCACTAAGACTTCTCCACTGTCAGGCTGGTATAGTCCCACAAGAAGTTTTACCAGAGTCGATTTGCCGCAGCCGTTTTCTCCCACCAACGCGTAGTGCCGGCCTGGTTCCAGCCGGAAGCTGATATGCTCCAGTACCGGCTTGTTCATTCCGGGATACGTAAAGGTGACATCGCAAAACTCAATGCCCTCATTTGTCTCATCTGCAAAGGAGCCCTTCGCCGGAGTATCCTCCTCAAGATTCAGAAAAGAGGAAAGGCCGCCGATTCGGTGTACTGAACCAATGAGGTCATAAACCGCAGCATACATCTGCTTGCAGCTCTGCTCAAGTCCCACCGCGGCATAAAACGCGGATGTGAACAGTCCGATTGTGATTGTCCCGGACATGAGGGGCCGCAGGAGGAGCAGCACGATCATGACGCCGTAAAACGCAAATAAGAGTTGCATGACCGCCTCAATTTGAAAACGTCCCCGTCCGAGCTTTGCGTTTTCTTGTTTTGCATTGGAGAAGGACGCCCTGTAACGGCGGTCTATCTCATCATCAAAGGAAAAAATCTTCCTCTCTGCGGCATATTCGCGCTGCATGAGGAGAGACGAAAAGTAATTTGTGCGGCGCATGTTTTCCCTGTACTTGACCCAGAACCCATCGGTTTTCCGCGCCAGCGTTCTGTTCAAAAGAATTCCTATGGTTAGAAGGAAAATGATCCCTATGGCTGTCCAGGCATCCATGGACCACAGGGCAAAGAGCGACAGCGCGAGCTTTACGAAGAGATTGACAATATCCCCCGATGCGGCAAAGATCTGAGCGTCCAGCTCCGGGGCGTCGGCGGAGCTTTGCCACAGAGAGTGGAAGCGTTCGGTTTCCGTCACGGGAAATGCTATTTTTGAGGCTTTTTCCAAGCGGGCGGCGTCCAGCCTGGCGGATTGTCGGATTCGGTGCCGTTCCAATGTGCGGTTCATGACTGCTCCACAGACCGTTTGCAAAAGGGACAGAGCCATGAAAACGGCCAGACCTATGAAAAAGCCCTGGTTCCCGCCGCCTGCCGCACCGTCAATTAAATCGCCGCGAAGATTGATGGTCACGGCGGGAATCGAGCCGGTAACGGCGGCAATGAGAAGATATGGCACATATTCCTTCCAACTTATGTACCGGCTTAAGTATGTTCGAAGTTCCATTGCGTTTCTCCTTTCTTTTCAACAGGCTTATTATAGCCGAAAACAATCGCATTTCCAGTCTTGTTCTTCATTAGAATTTCTGCTATAATATATACAAGAAAAAAGGTACAGAGCAGGGAATTATCCCATACTCTGTACCTTTTATTCTTTGAATAAGTGGATGTCCATCAGACTTTCGAACAACCATTCATCTTTCTCGCTCATCCCACCTCCGGTTCTCTGGATACAACATCCGCCGGTGTCTCATATGCCACCGGTACTTCCTGGTAAAGTCCGGCATCCACGCGCTCTACTGTGAGGGGGCCTGTCCCCACGCACCCCAGTACACCTGCCGTCAATTCGGCTCCTATGAGAGACAGAAGGAGGACAACCCGGATCACACCATCTATCGGCTGTTCTCAACCCGCACCAACACCATCCGCAAGCACGCCGAGCAGAGGAAGATTGACGCCGAGACAAGAGCGGCGGCGCTGGAACTGGCACGGGAGTACAGAAACAAGGCGCTTATGGACAGGGAGTACTTCCTCAACAGCTACGCCGGGGATATGGAGCTAGAGAATATCTACGTGGAGGCAAAAAAGAGACTGAGCTGAAAGGAGGCGCGGCCGGTGGATGCGGAGCTTCTCATAAAAGAAAATATGCGCCTCATCATGGCCGCGCGGAAGCTCAGCCGAAATTTTGGCGTCCCGGATATGACAGATGATTTGAATCAGGAGGGGTCGCTGGCGCTGATGGAGGCGGCGGAGAGATACAACACGTCGGGTGATACCCCATTCGACATTTATTCGGATAGAATCATTAAGTCTGCTATGCTCGACTACATATACCGCAACGCCACTCAGTTCACCATGTCGCCGGACAGGTTCCGGGTGTTGCGGCGTGTCGCAAGGCTTTTGACGGACGGCGGAGACGTTCGGGAGATTTGCGGTGATTTGAGCGTATCGCCTGCCGTCGCACGTAAGCTGATTTTGGAATACCGTGAGACATTCAACACCGACCCCTTAGACGACGCTGATGCCGATACCGGCGATTACGGGAACCCGGAGCAAATCTATACCGAGAAGCTCCAAAGGGGTGACCCTCGAAGCTCTCAATTCCCTCTCCTCACGTTCCCGCACGATCATCAAGTACCACCTCGGCCTTGACCAGCCGGACGAGCAGACCATGACCTTTCAGGACCTGGCCGTCCGCCTCAACTACAATAGCCCCGGCGCGGCGGACAAGGCGTACAAACGCGAGGAGGCCGAGCTGCGGAAAATCATAGATGCCGGAGAGTACGGTCAGTGGAGGTCGGCGCTCCAAGCTGTCCACAGGGCAAATGCGGAGGCGCCTCAAACAAATTGCCATATCCCATGGTCAGAGGTCAACGATTTGGCTGAACAGTTCGTCGCCCACGTCGCAATACTGCAACGGGTCTATTATGTTTTGTCTGACCAATGAATTTTGTTTTCCCATATTCAAAATACTCAAATTATGGAGTGTGTAAATGCAAAAGACCAAATCAATTTTCTACGCCCTGCTTGCCGCGGCGTTTTATGCTGTCAACGTGCCGTTTTCAAAGCTCCTTTTGGCTCACGTGGGGCCCACGACTATGGCGGCTCTGCTCTACCTGGGAGCCGGGGTGGGGATCGGGTTTCTGTCCATTTTTGATAAGGCGGAAAAGCGCGAGAGGCTTGATAAGAAGGACCTGCCCTTCGTGCTTGGCATGATCGTTCTGGACATCGCCGCGCCTATTTTCCTCATGCTTGGGGTAAGCCTCGGTTCCTCCTCCAACGCCTCCTTACTCGGCAATTTTGAGATCGTGGCCACCACGGTCATCGCCCTTGTGATCTTCAAGGAGGCCGTGTCCCGGAGGCTCTGGGCCGCCATCGGCCTCATCACCCTCTCCAGCATCCTGCTCTCCTTTGAGGGAACCGACAGTCTGCGCTTCTCCACCGGCTCCCTCTTTGTCCTGCTGGCCACGGTCTGTTGGGGCTTTGAGAACAACTGCACAAGGATGATTTCCGCAAAGAGCACCTATGAGATCGTCATCCTCAAGGGCATCTTCTCCGGCCTCGGCTCTCTTTTGATAGCCATTTTCAAGGGCGAACCCGTGCCGGAGCTTCGCTGCATTGTCTTTGCCCTGCTCCTGGGATTCGTGGCCTATGGACTCAGCATCTTTCTGTATGTCCGGGCGCAAAACACCCTTGGCGCTACAAAAACCAGTGCCTACTATGCGGTGGCGCCCTTCATCGGCGTTTTCCTCTCCTTCGTTTTCCTGCGGGAGCGCCTGACGTGGATGTATCTGGCCGCCCTGACGGTCATGGTGGTCGGCGCCGTCCTTGTCGTGGCGGACACACTGGCTGGCAATCAATCTGATGATTTCTCTAACGATTGATCGGTCTTGACCGCATAAGAAGAGCCCCGAACGGTCCTGGTCGGACCTGTCGGGGCTCCTATTGTATAATCAGTCCGTCAGGCTTTTACCCAGCTCATACGCGAGCTTGGGATACCTGGAATGCCGCGTCATGGACGGGGTGCCGCAGCCCTTGCCCAGCACCGTGCCCTGATCTCTCAAATTCAGATACCGCACCAGCGTGTGGTAGTGCGCCTCCAGGGCATCAAAGGTCCAACCGTCGCTGTTCCACGCCACCGACAGAAGCGCGGACTTCATGCGCTTTCTCTGGATGCTGCTGTTGAACGCGCAGAAGCGGTCTATCAGCGTCTTGAGCTGGGCGCTCATGCCGTAATAGTAGAGCGGCGTCACAAAGACCATCATATCCGCGTCCAATATTTCCTGCCGTATCTCGTTCACATCATCCTTTTGAACGCATGGCCCCTCATATCCGCAGTGGATGCAGCCGGTGCAGGGGTGGATGTTGGCGTGGGCGGCGTCGATCACTCGGACGCTGTGTCCGGCCTCCGCCGCTCCCCGGGCGAACTCGGATGCCAGCATATTGGAGGAGCCGTTTTTGTTGGGACTTCCCTCTAATACGACAATCTTCACAGCGTCTCCACCCACTTCTTCAAAGCGTCACGGGAGAGATGGCCGTTCAAGGCCTTGCCCTCCAGAATAACCGCGCCGAGCCATTCGTGCGTCTCCTGCCCGATGAGTATTTCCAGCATCAAAAGTGGCAGGAGAACGATCATGGCAAGGTCCACAATTCTTTTTGCGATTTGTTTCATGTCAGTTGATCCCAAGCCCGTTTGCCCACGCCATCACGTCATCCGCGGAGGCGTTGGCGGAGAAACGGTGTCCGTCCAGCCAAGTGGCGCCGCTGGCGGCGGAGCGAAGCGCGGAATCGCTCCTGCCGAAGCCGCTGCTGGCGGAGGTGCAGAAGGCCACCAACATCTTGCCGGAGAAGTCGTAGCTCTCGATGAAGGTACTCATGATACGCGGCGCTTCACCCCACCAGATGGGGTAGCCGATGAACACCACGTCGTACTGCTCCATATTCTCCACCGCACCGGAGATTTCGGGCCGGGCGCTGGGGTCGTCCATCTCCACGGAGGAGCGGCTTTTGGAGTTGCCGTAGTCTAAATCTGCGTTCGTGTAGGGCTCAGACGGCGTGATCTCATAGATGTCCGCGCCCAGGCCCTCCGCCAGCTTCTGGGCGATGCCCTCGGTGTTGTTGGTGGCGGAGAAATAGGCAACAAGGATCCTTTTGCCGCCCTCCGAGGCCTCGCTGGGCTCAGAGGGCGCTTTTTCCGGCGTTGTATCCGGCGTTTGTGTGTCCCCCGTGCCGGTCCGGGGCGGTTCGGTGTTGTCAGGAGCCTCATGTTCCCCGCCGCAGGCCGCCAGGGACAGGACCATCATGGCCGTCAGCAGAATCGCTGTGAATTTTTTCATTTTCATTTCAAACCTCCGTATTGCTCATCATCCACCGGCTCCAGCCACTCATTGGAGCTGTTTTCTCCGGGGACTTCAATCGCCAGATGGCTAAACCAACTGTCCGGCGCGGCCCCGTGCCAGTGCTTGACGCCGGCGGGGATGTTGATACAGTCCCCGGGCTTCATCTCCACGGCTTCTTTGCCCCACTCCTGATAATAACCGCGACCGCCGACGCAGATGAGAATTTGCCCGCCGCCCTTGTCGGCGTTGTGGACGTGCCAGTTGTTCCGGCATCCCGGCTCGAAGGTCACGTTGAAAATACCCACCTGCTCGTGGGATACCGGCGCAAGGTAGCTCTGACCAGAAAAATACTGCTTAAAGCCGTCATTCGGCGCGCCGATGGGGAAAAGGATGGTGTTCTGATATTTGTCCTTCTCCGTCAGCGCCTGTTCTTCCTCGTTCCACACGTCCTTGGCCAGCCTGAACACCGCCCACGCCTTGGGCCAACCCACATAGAACCCCACGTGGGTGACAATGGCGGCGATCTCCGCCCTCGTCACGCCATGCGTCTTGGCGTTTTCGAGATGATACGTCAGCGACGAGTCGGTGATGCCCGAAGACATCAGCGCAACAACGGTGATGATACACCGGGTCTTTAGGTCGATGTCCCGGTTGTTCCAGTTCTCGCCAAAGAGAACGTCGTCGTTGAAGTGGGCGAAGTCCGGGGCGAAAGCGCCAAGCTGATTTCTACCGGCGGTTTGAGTGATTTTTTCCATGATAGGATCCTCCTTTTAAACTACATTTCCTGCTTTTTGTTTGCCGTTTTGCGCCATCACGCCGACCAAGGCGTGGGGCACATACAATTCTTCGAGATAGTCAATTTCGTCCTGTGTCAGCTCCAAATCCACGGCCTTCGCCGCGCCCTCCACATGGGAAAACTTTGTCGCGCCAACAACGGGTGAGGTCACTTTTGTCAGCAGCCACGCCAGAGAGATCTCCGTCATGGACACGCCCCGCCGGTCAGCCAGCTCCACCACACGAGAGATAATCTTCCCGTCCGCGTTGGCGGTGGCGTCGTATTTAAATTTCGCGTAGGCGTCCTGCTCCAGCCGCTTGGAGGTCTCGCCGGGGCGCTTGGAGAGCCGCCCACCCGCCAGGGCGCTGTACGGCGTCATGGCGATATTCTGATCGGCGCAGAAGGGAGCCATCTCCCGCTCCTCCTCCCGGGCAATCAGGTTGTAGTGCCCCTGGATAGACACAAACTCCGCAAGGCCGTGTTCGCGGGCGTAAAAATTGACCTTGGCAAGCTGCCACGCGAAGCAGTTGGAGATGCCGATGTACCGCGCTTTCCCCGCCTTCACCGCGTTATGGAGCCCCTCCATGATCTCCTCCATGGGCGTGTGGTAGTCCCACATATGGTAGATGTAGAGGTCCACATAGTCCAAACCCAGGTTGCGGAGGCTCTGATCAAGGTAATTCTCAATATGCTTCTGCCCGCTGACGCCGGCGTCGATCTCCTCCTGCGTCCGGGGCGTGAACTTCGTTGCGATCACAAAATCGTCCCGCTTTGCGAAATCCCGCAGCGCCTTGCCCACATACTGCTCACTGGTGCCGTTCTGGTAGGCAATGGCGGTGTCGTAGAAGTTGATGCCCAAATCCAACCCATGCTTGACGATCTCCCTCGTCTGCGCCTCGTCCACCGTCCAGCTGTGCTGTCCCGTGGCGGCGTTGCCGAAACCCATACAGCCCATGCAGATACGGGAGACTGTCAAGTCAGATTTTCCAAGCTTCGTATATTTCATCTTTTATTCTCCTAACAGCGTTCTCGCGCAGTTGTAGACGATCTCATAAATGGACATAAACACATAGTTGACCCCCGCCTCCTCCATGGCCGCCCGCTGCTTTTCGGTCACAAACGTGTAGGGATAAATCCCGAACATGAACGGGAAAAAGGTGTAGAGAAACCGCTGCTTTTCTGTGATCGGCATCTCCGGGAAGTACTTCTCCAAACAGCGCATGACCGTTTTTAAGGAGTTGCCGTAGGCGACCTTAAATTCCACAAGCCGCTCGGGGCGGCTGCCGGTCTCCATGTCGTAATGGTTCATGGACATAATTTTCAAAAGCTGACTGCGCTTTTCCAGAGAATGAGCCAGCTTGTCCGCAAACTCGTCCTTGGTAAGGGCGGCGTTCTCCGCCATGATTCGCTCAAGGTCCGCGATCCACAGCTCATTTTCCCGTTGCAGGAGCGCCAGGAAAATTTCCTCCTTCGTCTGAAAGTAGTTGTAGATCGAGGTCCGGGTAAAGCTGGTGGCGTTTCCGATGTCCTTCAGCGTGATCTCCTTAAAACTTTTCGTCTTATACAATTCCTCGCAGGCGTTGATGATTTCCTCCTTCCGGGCATTTGTCAGCTCCGGCGATCCCTTTGGCATATTGTGTCCTCCTTATTTTCCCGGCGTCTTTTTGAAAGACAAGCATTTTCCGATCACATCTCCGGTCCTGAGATACTGATAGGTGGGGAACTCAAACAGCACCGGCTTCAGTGTGTCATAATTGACTTTGTTCTTTTCAGTGAGATGCTCCTCCGCCACGTATGTGTTGTCGATGGCGCAGATGAAGCTCTCAAAATTGGGCGTGTTGTAAACATCCACAACGCTGCACTCCATCGTCAGGGGAGATTTGCGGATAACCGGCGTACCGGCATCCCCAAGGTCGTACGCAAACACATCGGACTTATCCGCCTTTGCCCCGCTGACCGAGCCCACATAATCTGTCTCCGGCAGCATGGCCTCGTCCACAAGGTTGACAGAGAGCTTTCCCGTCTCCTTGATGCGCCCACTGATAAAGTGCGGCGCGGCAAGGCTGACCAGCACCCGGTCATGCCCAATGATCCCGATATGCGCCACCAACGTCCACGTGGGCTTCTCCCCGTTCATCGCCCCGATCACCGTCACCGGCGTAGGATAAAGCGCCAGCAACGAGCCGACATTTTTCTTCATAAAGCAAACCTTCTGACCCGAAAAATATTCTGACACCGTGTCAGTATTGTTAGTATAGCACTATGCTGACACGGTGTCAATACCTTTATCTTTTAAAAGTCTTTATTTCAACCCGATTTTCTTCACCCATTTTTCAAGCTCCCGGTCGCAGGTTGCGGCGTTGTCGCCGTTGACAGCAAGGCCCTCGGTGATTTTCGCGTTGGGGCAGAGACGCGCGATGTCCCGCAGAGAACCTGAAAAGCCGCTGCCGCCGTGGGTGATGAGCGGGCAAATGATTTTGCCGGAAAAGTCGTAGCTCTCAAGAAAGGTGAACACCGCCATGGGCATGGTCGCCCACCAGTTGGGAAATGCAAGGATGACTGTATCATATTCGTCCATGTTCTCCACCCGTGTCGTCAGCTCCGGGCGGGCGTTCTGCTCGTATTCCCGCTTGGCGATCTCGATTTTCTTCATGTGGTTATCAGGGTATTTTTGTACCGTGTCGATATAAAAGAGGTCGCCCCCCAACATCGCATGGAGCTTTTTCGCAACCACCTCGGTATTGCCCACCGGCAGGTTTCGAATCCCGCCGTGGGAGTAATTCTGTCCCGCATGGGAAAAGTACGCGATCAATGTTTTTGCCATAATAAATATCCTCCTGTTTTATTTTTATCTTACACGAAGATTAAATCTGCCGCTTTTCAGGGACGCGATCACGCCGCCGTCGATCAGCAGATCGGTTCCCGTGATAAATCCGGCATCCGGCCCTAAGAGGAACGCGCCCGCTGCCGCAATCTCGTCCGATGTCCCGGCGCGGCGGACAGCGGAACAGTCGATCATGTTCTGATAGGTGTTGCCAGGTGCGTTGAACTCGTCATAGGCCAGCGGCGTCACGATGATGCCGGGGCTGATGGTGTTGATCCTGGCGCCCCGATTCGCCCAGGTGGTGGCCGCCGCCGTGCGGACACGAAGCTGGTTCACCCGTTTGGAGACGATGTAGGCCGCGCCGGAATTGGGCGTCTTGCTTCCATTAAGGCAAGGAAGCGCGGCAAGCTGGGCCGTCGGTGTCATGGCGAGGGCTTCCTCGTCCTCAGCGGTGAGCGCATGGGGCATATACCCGGTCTGGCTGGAGACGATGAGACCCGCGCCGCCCCGGGCCATCACCTCGCCAAAGGCGTCAATGGCATAGGAGGTGCCGATTAGGTCGAGCTTGATGATGTGTTCGGGGCTCGCCTGACTGGGAGACGCGCCCGCCGTGTGGATATAGTACATCACCGGGCCCATCGATGCCGCCTTTGCCGCGAAGGCCCGGATGGACTGCTCGTCGCAGGCGTCCACGATCTGCGTCTCCACGTCATACCCGCTGTAGGTAAATTCACGGGACACCCGCTCCAGCGCCTTTTCACTGATGTCACCCAGTAAAATCTTCTTCCCCGCGGCAATGCGGCGGACGATGGCGGTCCCCATGCTGCCCGCGCCCAAAAGGACAACAACCTCTTTATGCTCGTTTCTGTCAAGAATCATTTTAACATCCTCCTTTTACGGATATTATACCGCTTGTGCGATTGAGCCGCCACACCAATTTCACAGCAAAAGTGGTTTACGCCACACTTCCCGCAAAAATGCGGCGTACTACACACGGGTTGATTTTTCCACACAAATGGCGTATCATAAAGGCAAGCACGATTTGCACAGCGGGAGGTGGCATTATGAACGACACAGGAAGAGAAGATCTGCGTGTGAGGCGCACGAAAGAGGCGATCCGCAAAACCTTTGAGGAAATGATCTGCGAGATGGACTATGAGCAGATCTCCATCAAGGAACTGACGGAGCGGGCCAGAATCAACCGTAAGACCTTTTATCTGCATTACAATTCCCTGGACGACCTTTTGCGGGAGCTGCAAAACGAGATGGCAAAGAGCTTCATCGAGCGCACCCGTGACCTTGAACGCCCCCGCGATATGGATAAGATCACGCGGGAGTTCTTCCTGGTGAGCGAGGGCGCGGGGCGGCTCCACGAGAGGCTCCTGTGCAGCGGCAGCTACCACTACATCAGCCGCCGTATTACAAACGAGATCATGTCGGAGACCTGGGGCGCCGACGGAAAGCAGAAGAACGTCGATCCGTATGTCCAGAACATCATCATGACTTTCGTCTCCCAAAGCACCATTGAGATCTACAAGCAGTGGGTGGCCGACGGCAAAATGATTCCCCTGGACGACATCATCGCGCTGACGACAAAGCTGATCTGCGACGGTCTAAACAGCCTGTCCCTCACATGAGACTGACCACAGTCTTCGCAACAATCGATATTGACAATCAATTTTTGATGTGTTCTGGCGGTGAGAGCTTCGATGGAGCGGGACGTTTACGATTTAAAACGCATGGAAAAGGCGCTGGCCCGGATTTCCTACGCAGGAGCGGCGCTGGGCGGGGCGGCGGCGCTGGGCTGTACGATTCTTATGAGCCTCACACAGCTTGTGCTGGGCGGGAACTTTGAGGCCCTGGGGAGGCTCCTCGCGGGCGCGGGGACATGGGCGGCGCTGGGGCTTTTGGCGGTGTTTTTTGTTCTCCGGGCGAGGATATCTCTCTCGGGGAAGGTCAGGGCGTACAGGTACGCGGCGGACTATTTTGAGGTCTCCCGCCGGGGACCGGCGCGGGCGGTTGTCGCGGGGATCGTCTGGGCGGCGGGGTTTTTCGCGGCGGTCTACATGGGGGCGAGCTTTTCGGGAAGCGGCTATTGGGCACAAATCTGTAGGGATCTTGCCGCCGTCGCGGCGTTTTTGACGGCGCTTTGGGGGTTCGAATGCCGGAAAACGTGGAAAACGGCGCTGGAGCGGGTCGAGGGCGGGGAGGATTATGACCCGGTCCGGGAACGGCGGCGGGCCCTCCGGAGGTGGGGCCTTTATTGGGCGGCGGTGCTGGGGCTTTACGCCGTGACCGTCGTGGCGTTCAAAAGCTTCGTCTTATACGCGCCGGTGCTGGTCCTCGCCGGGATAAACTGCGCCTTGCGGCTGGCGGTTCTGAGGCCGGGGCCCTACGCCTCCTTAAAAAGGCGGCGGGTGACGGTGCGGGTATTGAACCTTATGGCCCTCGCCGTCACGGCGCTGGCGGCGGCGTTTGTGATCTTCACCGGCGTGGAGCTCAACAACTACTACATCGCGCGGCTCGACTACTCAGTGTTTGAGCACCACACGTCTGTAAGCTATGACCCGGATACCGGCGTCTACACCCTCCGTGCCGACCATGAGGGGTTCAATATCCTCCAGCTCACGGACACCCACATCGGCGGGAGCGTGACGACCGTGGGACTTGACAGGCAAGCGTTTGACGCTTGCTACGACATCATAAAAAGGACCCAGCCGGACCTCATTATCATCACCGGGGACCTTGTCTACCCCGCGCCGGAGCAGAGCTTCAGCACGAACAACATGGCGTCCATGAACGAGCTTGTGTTTTTCATGAACTGCGTGGGCATCCCCTGGGCCATGGAGTACGGAAACCACGATACCCAAAGCTCGGCCAACTACGACGGGACAGGGATAAGCCGGTGGATGCGCCAGTGGGCGACGGACGTATACAAGTACGGTTCTCTCCTGTACGCCGGAGTCCAGCCGGACGTCTACGGGCGGTATAATCAGTATATCCGCATCGAAAACCCGGACGGGAGCCTGGAGCGGGTATGCTTTTTGATAGATTCCAACGACTACCTGCCTGGCGTTGTGGAAATAAGCGGCTACGACTCCGTCCACGCCGACCAGATCGACTGGTATTGCCAGACGCTGGACGCCCTCGCGGGTGAAAATGGCCGGACCGTGCCCTCCTTTGTCTTCATGCACATCCCCTTCCGCGCCTTCGCCGACGCCGCCGACGCCCTGGAGCGCGGCGACCCGGAGGCCCGGTACCTTTTCGGGGCAAACGGCGAGGGCGTGAGCTGCCCGGACCACGACAGCGGCTTTTTCGAGGCCATTTTGGAGAAAAAGAGCACCCAGGCCGTCTTTGTGGGCCATGACCACTTGAACAACCTGGGCGTCAACTACAAGGGCGTGGACCTCGTCTACTCCAAATCCATCGACTATCTCGCCTACCCCGGCATCGCCCACGAGACCGCCCAGCGGGGCGGAACGCTCATCGCCCTGGACGGCCGGGGCGGGTACGTCATCGAACAGATCGGGTATTGAGCCGCACCACCGGCAGGTCCGGGCTGAGCCTGCCAAAAAGCTCCGGAGTAAAAGCCCCGGCCTGCTCCGCCACCAGGGGCGCCGGGAGCGGTCCGCCGATGACCGTGGCCGTGTCCCCCACTCGAACGTCCGGGATGGCGGAGGCGTCCACGGTCATGTTGTCCATGCAGATCTTGCCCACGATGGGCGCGAGGCGGCCCCGGATGGCCACATGACCCATCCCGGAGAGAGGCCTCGGTACGCCGTCCCGGTAGCCGACGGCCAGGGTTGCGACGACGGCGTCCCGCGGGGCCGTATACGCCCGCCCGTACCCCACTGCCTCCCCGGCGCGGACGGTCCGGAGGGCCGTAACCACCGTCTTCAGGGCCAGCACCGGCCGCAGATCCGGCGTTACTCGTGTAGGTCGGTTTACATAACTCAGCACTCCATAGAGGGCGACGCCCACCCGGACGTAGTCGCAGGCTAGGTCCGGGTAGTTGAGAAGACCGTAGGTGCTCTGGACGTGGATCTTCGGAATGGGAATGCCCCGGCGCTTCACCGCGTCCAGGATCCCCCAAAACCGCTTCAGCTGCTCCCCCGTCCACGCCGCGTCCTCCGGCTCCAGGCTGTCCGAACAGCTCAGGTGCGTATAGATTTGTGTGACGCGGATGCCTGGGAGGGTAAGTATCTCCGCCGCCCCGGCCTCATCCTCCCAGGAAAGCCCCGAGCGGTGCATCCCGGTGTCGATCTCCAGGGCGCACTTCGCCGACAGTCCCCGGAAGGAGAGGGCCCTGGCGTGGTCCGGGCTCCCCACCGTCTGCGTCAGGTCCATGGCCGCCAGCGTGGCCGCCCGCCCCGGCGGCGTGTAGCCGAAAATCAGGATCTCCCCCCGGACGCCCAGCCGCCGGAGGCGCACGGCCTCGTCGATGTTCGCCACGGCATAGGCCCTCACGCCCAGCGCGTCCAGCGCCGGGGCAATGGCGTCCGCCCCGTGGCCGTAGGCGTCGGCCTTCAGCACCGCCATGAGCTCGCATCCCGGCCGCAGGAGGCCCTTCAGCGCGGAGACATTGTGCTCCAGCGCCGCCATACTGAGCTCGATCCACGCCCGCTCCCTGGCGTGGGCGTCGGGATTTTGGTATGTCATACGGTTTTCACCTGTCTTTCAATGTATCGGAATCATAATCGACCATGTCCTGGACGGACTTGACGGCCCGCTCGGGATAGAGGGAGGGGTCGAAGACGTGGGACCCGCCGTGGGCCTCGGAGTAGGCCGCCAGCTCCGCGTCCGTTAGCAGGAAGAAGTTGTCCCCCTCCCCCACGCGGGGCGTGGCGTCCAAGTGATACCAGCCGCCGTTCACCTTGACCAGGTTCCAGTAGTGCCGGGAATGGGAGGTGTCGGACTTGACGACGTCCAGGTTCTCGATGCCGGCGGCGGTGAGGAGCGCCTTGCACGCGGCGAAGTACACAAAGCAGTCGCCGCGCCCCGTGGTGAACGCCTGATGCGCCCCGCTCAACCAGTCGGACTTGTCCGAGGCGCCGATGTAGCTTATGTGGGACCTGGCCCAGCGGTATATGGCCCAGGCCGTGTCCATGTCGTCCATGGAGCTTTCGGTGATCTCACCAAGGATCGCTCTCGCCTCCGCCAGCACCGAGGACTCCCCGTCGTCGCCGGCGAGATGGGCGTAGGCCAGCTCCTCCACGGGGAAGATGAGGACGAAGGAAAGGAGGGCGCAAAAGACCAGCGGGGTCCGCGCCGGACGGTGTCTGGTCATTTGGACGCCTCCGGCCCCAGGGCGTCGGTGATGAGGCGGTCCAGCACCTCCCGGAGGGACAGCCCGACGCCCTCCAGCATCCGGGGGAAGCGGCTGTGGGCGGTGAAGCCGGGGATGGTGTTGACCTCGTTGAAGACGATCCGCCCCTCCGGCGTCAGGAACATGTCCACCCGCGCAAACCCGGCGCACCCCAGCGCCCGGTAGATCCTGACGGCGGTGTCCTGAATTTCCCGCTCCTTCTCCGGGCTTATCCGGGCGGGCATGTGGATTTGGGAATCGCGGCCTTGGTACTTCTCCTCAAAGCCAAAAAAGCCGCCGGATACCTCCACCTCGTCCACCCGCCCCACGGTGAGCTTCTGCGTCCCCATGACGGCGCATCCCACCTCGAAGCCGGGGATCTCCTCCTCCACGGTGACGGCGGTATCGTAGGCAAACGCCGCGTCAAGGGCGGGCCGAAGCCCCTCCGGCGCGGCGACGCGGGTAACGCCAAAGGAGGACCCCGCCCGCAGAGGCTTGACGTAGAGGGGATATACAAGGCCCTCCAGGAGGGCAGGAGCCTTGTCCCGGTCGCCCTTGTCAAAGGTCACCGCCCTGGGCACCGCCACGCCGGCCTCGTGGACCAACCGGTGGGCCCGGTCCTTGTCCATGCACAGGGCCGAGGCCAGCACGCCGCACCCCACCAGGGGGATGTCGGCCAGCTCCATGACCCCCTGCACCGTCCCGTCCTCGCCGTTTCGCCCGTGGAGCACGGGAAAGACCGCGTCCACGGGGAGGGGCGTACAGCACCCGCCGCGCAGCTCCAGAAAGCCCCGCGACCACCGGCTCAAGCTCACGGTGACCGGGGTAAGGTTGTCGCTGTCGGACGCCCAGGCGTCCGACCTAATCTTCTCCAACGGCCCGTCGTAGCGGTACCAGTCCCCCGCCCTGGTGATACCCACAGGGAGGGGAATAACTTTGTCCCTGTCCAGGTTCTCCAGCACCGCGGCGGCGGATTCCAGGGATACGCCGTGCTCCGGGGACACGCCGCCGAAGAGCACGGCCACCGTCTTTTTCGTCATAGATTTTCACTCTCCTTGTATTTCCGTATTGTCCGGCAAAGGGTACCGCACCTCGCAGACGTTGGTGTAGAGATGCCGCGCCTGCTTTTCGCCGGTGACGACGTCCGTCTCCGTCCGGGAAACCTCTGCGTACTCGTAGACGCGTCCCTCCTCCCGGCGGTAGAGGACGGAGGGGTTGTAGACCTGATAGCTCCTCCCCACGGGCGTGAGGGAGAGAAGCCGAACGCGCAAAAGCGCTCCCTCCGGCCCCGCCTCCACCTGAAAGGTGTTCCCCGTGTCGTTCCGGACCCGCAGGTCCAGCCGCCCCTCGTTCACCGTGGCGTCCGTGCCCCGCAGCGCCGCGCCGGGGTTGGGCGGCAGGTCCTCCGTGGGATGCCCGTGGCGCTCCGTCACTGTCAGCGGCGAGTGGAGGAAGACGAGGTGCAGAAGGCTCGAGAGCTGGCAAAGCCCGCCGCCGTAAGCCGGGACGATCCGGCCATTGACCAGCTCCAACCCGTCCAGATACGGCTCCTCCCGGTCCGCGTCCCGGACGAGCCGCCAAAAGGAGAAGGTCTCCCCCGGCCGGATGAGCACGCCGCTGAGGCTCTTCGCCGCCAGCGTCAGGTTGTGGACCTTGTTGTGCTGGTAGCGGATATCCTGGCCCGTATGGGGGTTGACCATGACCTCCCCGGCCTCGAAAACGCAAAAGGGCAAGGGCGCGGCGGACCGCTCCACGGCGTAGCGGCATTTGTCCAGCCGCATTTTCCCGTAAAAAATTTTCTTCCTCTCCCACCGCCGCAGGGGCAGGAGGGCTGGGATGAGCTGCGTGAGCCGTTTTCTCGGCATAAGACCCCTTCTTCACAAAAATTCTCCCGTTTCCGGTATGTCCCATGATACCGGAAACGGGAGAAAAATGTTTTATGTCAACATGAAAGACCCATGAAGATTTTCTTCGCAAAAGCTTACGATTTTCTAACGATGGGAAGCCGGACGGTGAAAGCGGTGACGCCGCCTTCGCTGCGGGCCTCGATGTGCCCGCCGTGGAGCTCCACGATTTGCTTGGCGATGGCCAGTCCCAGCCCCGCCCCGCCGGTGCGGGAGCTCCGGGCGGCGTCCAGCCGGTAGAACTGCTCGAAGAGCCTATTGAGCTTCTCCGGCGGGATGTCGTCCCCCTGGTTTGCGACCTCCACCACGGCGAAGCCCTCCTCCATGTGGGCGGCGACGGCGATCTCCGTCCCCTCCTTCCCGTAGAGCACGGCGTTCCTGAGGAGGTTATCGAAGACCCGCTGGAGCTTGTCCGCGTCGCACCGGAGGGGCAACGTCTCGGGAAGCCGCAGGGCGCAGGTGAAGCCCTTTTCCCGGAAAAGCGGTCCGAACTCGTAGACCAGCTGCTCTAAGAGCCTCACCAGGTCGATGTCCCCATACTGAAGCTCGATGTGGCTTAAATTGAACCGGGTGATCTCGAAAAACTCGTTGATCAGGTCCTCCAGCCTCTGGGCCTTGTCCAGCGTGACGGACAAATAATGCTCCCTCAGCTCCGGGGCGATGCGCTGTTCGTCCCGCAGAAGCTCCAGATACCCGATGACAGATGCCAGGGGCGTCTTCAGGTCGTGGGCCAGGTACATGATGAGATCGTTCTTGCGCTGTTCCGCGTCCTCCAGCGCCCGCTTCCGGTCCCGGAGGGAGCGCTTGGCGGCGTTGAGCTTTTTCTCCACCGCCTCCAGCTCCGGCAGAAGCTGGATCTCGGCGTCGTCCTCCCGCAGGAGCCCATCGATGCCCCGGTTGATATTCTTGAAGTATTTGACAAAGCTCCTGACATAGAAGCTCAGGGCGATGAGGGCGATGAACAGCACCCCCAGCAGGAAGGTGAGCCCCCGGTACTCCCGGAAGACCGTCTGATACACCGCGGCGGCGGTCTTGTAGTCCCCCAGCACCACCTCCAAAGCCCCCACGACAGAGTCGGTGATGACCCCGGAGCCCACAAGGCCGCTGATGAGGCTGGAGTAGAGGAAAAGCATCCCCGCCGCCGTTACCGCCGCGACGAGGGCCGCGCGGCGCAGGAGCTTCGTCTTGAGGTACCGGTACTCGTCCGGCTTTTTCGGCGTCTTATTTTTCAACGGTGTACCCCACCCCCCAGACGGTCTTCACGAATTTCGGCTTTCGCGCCGGCTCGTGCAGCTTCTCCCGGAGCCGTCCCACGTGGGCCATGACGGTGTTGGCGCTGTTTTGCAGGTACTTCTCCCCCCACACCGCCTCAAAAAGCTCCTCCGAGGGCACCACGGTCCCCTGCCGCTCGCACAAAACCCATAAAATGGAGAACTCCAGGGGCGTCAGGTGGATTTCCTCCCCGTAGAGCGTACACCGGTGGGTCTCCCGGTTGATGACCAGCCCCCGGATGTCGTACTCCTCCCGGGGCCCGCTCTCCCCCGCCCCGGCGCTGTTGTACCGCCGGTAGCGGCGCAGCTGGGTCTTCACCCTGGCCGCCACCTCCAGCGGGTTGAAGGGCTTGGTGATATAGTCGTCCGCCCCCATGGTCAGCCCCATGATCTTGTCCCCGTCCTGGACCCGGGCGGTGAGCATGATGACGGGGAAGAAATACCGCTCCCGGATCTTTCTCAGCAGCTTAAATCCGTCCGTATCCGGGAGCATCACGTCCAGAAGCGCCAGATCCGGCTCCTCCCGCTCGATATCCGCCAGGGCCTCCGCGCCCGTGTAGAACTTCCGGACCGTATACCCGTCGTTGGTGAGATAGAGCTCTAAAAGGTCCGCGATCTCCCGCTCGTCGTCCACCACCATGATCCGCTCCGCCATCCGTTGCCCCTCCTTTTTCTCCCTTTCGTCTCATTATACCCCCTCCGCCCCCGTTTTTCAACCCGGTATAGCTCCCGGCGTGATTTTGTGGTATCCTGATATCGGGCCCGCAAAAAAATCAACTTTTTTTGCAATGAAATGCAAAATGGCCGCACTATATGGGTGAAAGCGAGGTGAGCGCATGACGGGAAACGAAAAGGATTTTGATCTGCAAGTCCTTTTGGGGACGTACGCGGAGAAGATCTTCTACTTCTGCCTGAAAAAGACGGGCAACAGCCACGAGGCGGAGGACCTGACCGGCGATATCCTCCTGAACGCCGTGGCGGCCCTCAAAAAGGGCGTCGCGCCGAAGCACTTCTCCGGCTGGGTGTGGAGGATCGCCCGCAACCGGTACAGCGTCTGGGCGGACAAAAAGCACCGCCGCGCCCAGCTGGAGACCGGCCTTGAGGACCGGGAGCCGGCGGACGAGAGCGCCGACCCGGAGCGGGCGCTGATCCACGGCGACGAGCTCAGGCTCCTGCGCCAGGAGCTGGCGTTCATCTCGGCGGACTACCGGGATATCGTCCTGGCCTACTACATGCGCGGGCAGAAGCTGCGCGACATTGCCCGCGCCCTCGGCGTCCCCGAGGGGACCGTCACCTCACGGCTCTACCGCGCCAGACAAACGTTGAAGGAAGGTATGACTATGGCAAGAGAATTTGGCAAAAGAAGCTACGACCCGGAGACGATCTCCTTTATTGCCTCCGGAAGCCAGCCCTCCGGGCTCCCCTGGACGGCTGTGGAGCGGAAGATCCCCGTGAACATTCTCTGCGAGGCCCACAACAACCCCTGCACCGTCCGGGAGCTGGCCCTGGAGCTGGGCATCGCCGCCCCCTACATGGAAGAGGAGGTGGAGCTGCTCGTAAGGGCGGAGCTTCTGAAAAAGCTGGAGGGCGGGAAGGTCCTGACCGGCTTTTTCATCACCCCCAGGGAGTGCCAGGACGAGATCGGCGAGCTCGTCTGCGCCTTTACGGAGCGCCACGCTAAGGGACTTTGGGACCTGGCGGAGAAGGCCCTGCGGGAGGCCCGGGCGCTGGGCGTGACCACCAGCGATTATGACGAGCAGGACGCGCGGATGTTCTTCGTCTTCTACCTCGAACAGCTTATCGAGATGTCCCGGTTCACAAAGGGCATCCACACCAGGTTCCGCCGGGCCGACGGCGGGAACTGGGGCATCATCGGCTTTGAGCAGGGCGCCTCCTGCCGCCTGCCGAAGTCGTTCTTCAACAACAACGGCAACGAGTGGGGCGGCATAAGCTGGCTGGGCTATCAGGCCATGCCGGAGGACGCCGTCTTCCATGAGCGCCGCTACCGCCAGGACGCGCCCGCCGCCCTCCTCACCCTCCGTTCGGTGGCGGAGGGGACCGACCCGGAGCATTTCTCCGAGGCCGACAAAGAGAGCCTCCGCGCCCTCACCGCCGACGGCTTCTGCGCCACGGACGATACCGGCCGGCCGTATGTAAACGCCCTGGTCTTCCGGGGCGATATGGAGGCCCGCCTGCAGGAGGCCCTGAAGGCCCTCCCGGACTACGCCCGCCTCTCCGAGGCCATGGGCCGCCTCACCGACGAGGCCAAGGAGATCGTCGCCCGGTACTCCAACCCCTACTTAAAGGACGACTTTGAATACTATGTGATGATGTCCCTCACCGGCCTTCGCTCCACCCTCTCCCGCCGCTTAAAGGACGCCTCCCTCTACTCCGGCTCCAGCGCCCAATTCTGCGCCTTCCGGTATTGACCCCGTCCCGCATCACGCCAAAAGCCCCCACGGCGAGGCCGTGGGGGCTTCCAAGGTTATTGAAGTCACGCTTTTTTCTTCTCAACGGCGTGGACGATAATCTTGATGACGATGAAGAGAACGCCGCAGCCGGCCAGACCGGCGCCGGTGAGGAGGACAATATGGCTCACATGGCCAAGGGCCGTACCCAGCAGATTTTCATTCAGGGCCGGGTAGAACTGCAGGGCGCACCAGCCGGCCAAATAGATGAGGCCCAGGATGAGCGCCGGGATGCCGACGCAGGTGAGGACCGCGGAGATACGGTGGCGGTTGACAACGATCAGCAGAACGATCAACAGCGCCGTGAGCGCCCACAGGCCGTAGAAGAGCCAGGGGGAGAAGACGAGGCGGAGGGAGCTGACGATCTGCTCATTCTCCTTGTTCAGCTCCTCGACCACCTTCTCCGGGGTGATCGTGGCGATCTCCTCCGGCATATTATCGCGGATGGCCTTCTCCAGCTTGCTCTCGTCGAGCTCCAGGGTACCGGTAAAGCCGGCGTCCCGGGCCAGACTCTCCACATCTTCCTTGTTCTCCATGATGTAATCCGTGAGCTTCTCGGTGAGGTCCATTCCGTCGGACTCTTTCCCCTCCAGGATAACGGAGGTGTAGTCCTCGGCCAGGTCCCCGGCCACCTGGTTCAGAAAATCATCCACCACGGGGCTGTCCAGGGCATCCCGGATCCTGTCGCGGCTGGTGTCCTCCCAGCCCGGCTCGTCCTTCGCCATGTCATAGAGGTAATCGGCCAGGCCCTCCAGGTCTGTCAGACCATCTATACCGCTCACGTCAGGAGTGCTCAGAGAGGCGGCCACGCGCCGGTCGGTGAAAGACGCGACCATGGGGGCGGCGGTGTGGGGCTTCATGGCCACGGCAGTGCGCGCGGGGGTGGAGGAACCCGTATTGAGGGAGGAGAGGAGGCCGGGGTTCTTGACAATATCCGTGACGATCGCGGCGAGGCGCTCCGGGGTGACGGAGAACTTCAGGACTGTCACCAGCGTGGAGGCCAGGAGCGAGACGCACAGGAGGATGCTCAAAAAGACGCTGAGCACGATGCGTCCGGCGTTATGCTTGGTCTTCTTTTTCCCCGTCTTCGCCGGGGCGGGCGCGGGAGCATCGGTATGTACGGCCTCGGCCACGGCGGTCGCGGTCTGGGCGGCGCTTGTCCATTGGGGCTCAGACGCGGCAGGCCCCGCCTGGTCCGCCGGGGTCTCCGGCTCCACCGGAATCACCGGCTCCGCCGGGACCGCGGGCTCCGCGGGAACGGCCTCTTCCGCCGAAACAGCAGGTTCGGCGGGAACAGCCGGCTCAGCCGGGACTGCGGGCTCCTCAAGTACCACGGCCTCCTCAGACGCCGCAGACTCTTCGGAGGCCGCCGGCTCTACCGGCTCCGCCGGGGCCACGGGCTCCACCTGCGCCACCGGCTCTACAAGCGTCACGGGCTCTTCCGGGGCCGCAGGCGCGGCGGGGACCACGGGCTCGACCCGCGTTCCACAGCTGGTGCAGAATTTGGCGCCGTCGGGAAGCCGGGCGCCGCATTTATGACAAAACATAATGTACCCCCTATCTACCGGTCTTGACCGGTATCGATCTATGTATACTATACTACTTTTTGAGAATTTTACAAGAACTTTCTCCCCTCTTTTCTCAGAAAATGCAAAAGGACCGCCGAAAGGCGGTCCTCAGTCTGTCGAAAAAGGCCTGCGGCCTTTTCCGACAAAGGGGAACGTGCGAAAAAGATTTCGGAAATGTCTGCGGACATTTCTGAAATCTTTTTCTGCTGTTTTGCTCCGCGCACGGCCCCGTTGGGGCCGCACACTCCGCAAAACAAAAGGTATTTTTTCCGACGTACATGCCGCCGGAAAAAATACTCGATTTGAGTTTTTTGACAACCTGAGGACCGCCGAGGGGCGGTCCTTGGATGGGTTTTTTACGGCTCGCTGATGAGGCCGGTGAAGAGGGAGACGCCCTCCTCCATAACGGAGAAGAGGAACGGCCGGTCGAAGACGAGATCGACCTTTTCCTCCGGGGGCGGGGCGGCTCCGGGGGCTTCAATCAGAACGGTGTAAGACGCCGCCTCACAGCCCTCCTCGTCCACCCGCACCCGGGCGGAGTGGAGCGCTGTGCGGATATAGAGCTCCCCCGGCAGGCCCGCAAGGCCGCTGAGGTCCGCCTTATCGGGGTCAAAGGCGTCCTTCACACCCAGGCTTTGGAGGGTTTCGATGAGGTCAGCGTCGCTGGTCACATCGAACTTGGGCAGGGACAGACTGACCTGGGCCTCCCGGCCCTCCGTCCCGTTGAGGTCCGGGCTCAGGAGGAACTCCAGGGCCTCCCGGCTTTTCAAAAGCGTCTGCGGGTCCGTGCCCTCTCCGGGGAGGATAAGGCGCATAGCGCCGCCCAGCCCGAAAGCCAGCTCCACGCCGGTGAAGTCCTCAAAGGGGTAATAGCGGATATAAAAGACGCCGTTCATGAAGTCCGCCTCCCGGTCCCCCTTGGGGGCGTGGAAGGTCCGGGGCGCGGTGTCGGACACGGAGAACATCCGGTCCCACTTGGCGCTGAAATAGACGGCGGAGGCCAGAGCCGCCGCGGTGTCGGGCTCGAGCTTCACGTTTGCCACGCTGTCCCGGAGTAGTCCCCCGGTCTGTTCATTGAGCCAGCCCTGGAGGGCCTTGTCCATCTCCTCCGTCCCCGGCCTCCCGGCGTAGGCGGAGGCGTAATAGTCCCCGGCCAGGGTCGTCAGCGTCTCCTCGTTGTAAAAGTCGTCTCCCACGTCGTCCCGAAGCCACAGGGAGCTTGCCAGCCGCACTACCTCCGCGCCGTCGTCGTTATAGAGGTCGGTCATAAGCTCACTTGTCACGGCCCGGAGCGTCTCCGCGTCCTCAAACCCCAGCAGGTCCAAGATCTGCGCGCGCGTCTCCCCCCGGGCCGTCTCGCAGAGCATGGCCAGCGCCGTGAAAACGCTCACCGGGGAGCAGACAGCGTTGCCGGACCCGTCCAAAAGCGCCGGGACGGCGGCGTTGAGGTAGCCGCCCAGGGCCTCGGCGACGTCGGGGCTCAGGCGATGCTCATATTGGTAGTCGCTCCAGTCCGCCGAGTAATTCCCGTCCTTTGGGTACGGCACGGTCTGGGGAAAGACGGCCTCACACAGGGCCGCCACATGGTTCCCCGACCCGGAGGGCTCGGAGGACCCGGGGCCCCCGCCCGACACATTGGCAGGTTCGGTGGGCGGTTCCGAGACACCGCCGCCGGTATAGCCGCCTGGGGCTTCGCCGCGCCCCATGCCGTGGGACAGCGCCGCCAGGGTCCCCCCGGCGATGAGCGCCAGGGCCAGACACGCCGCCACGACCCCCCGCCAGGGGAAACGCTTCCCGCGCCGCTCCCCCGCCGCCTCCACAAGGTCGGCGCGGATGTCGGTGATGCCGTTATAGATGTCCTCTTTCTTCATGTTGTCACCTCCGGGCTCACTCCCGCACCGCGCCGGCGAACAGCGGCACGCCGTCGGACATGAGGCTATAGAGGAAAGGCCGGTCCAGGTCGATCTCGATGAACTCCACGTCATCCGCGGGCGCGGCGGCGCCGGCCATAGCCATGAGGGTATAGGCCGCCGCCTCGCACCCCTCCTCGTCTACCTTGACCCGGGCGCCGTGGAGCAGCTGGGAGACATAAAGGGGGTTGCCCATGAGCCGGCTGTCCTTCAGGACAGGAGAGAAATCCGCCAGATTCGGGTCAAAGACGTCGGTGACGCCCAGGGACTTGAGCGCGTCGATGAGCTTGAGATCGCTTGTCACGTCGAATTTCGGCAGGCTCATGGTGATCATCATCGTCCTGCAGCTGTCCTCAAAGGTATCCCAGGGGTCGCCCTCCGTGAGGAAGGCCACCGCCATGGGGTCACTCAGGACCTCCTCGATGCTCACGCCCTCGTCCGGCAGGAGAAACCGCATGTGCCCGCCGGATTCAAAGCTCAGCGTCACGCCGGCGAACCTGTCCGACCAGAAGTAAGTCCCCGTGTAGGTCTTGTGCATGAAGTCCCGCTGGTAGTCGCCGCTCTCCCCGTGGAAGGTCATTTTGTCCGTATATTCCGGGACAAATTTTGCCTCCCACCTGTCGGCGAAGTAGGCGGTGCTCACCAGCGCCAGCGCCGTCTCCGGCTCCAGGGAGATGCCGTTGATCTGATCGGTGAGAAGCCCCCCGGTCTGGCGGTCCATCCAGTCCCGCAGGGCATCGTTGAGCTTGTCCCCGCCCATTTTCCCGGCAAAGGAGGAGGCGTAGTAGTCCTCCGCCAGGGTCCTGAGGGCCTCCTGCTCGTAGTCCGTGTCGTCCCGGAGCCACAGGGAGTTGGCCAGACGGCACTGGTACGTCCCGTCGTCGTTATAAAGGGCGTTCCACAGGCGCTTTGTGAGCGCCCGCTGGTCCTCCACGCTCTCCGTGCCCAGAAAGTCCAGGATCTGCTTTTGGGAATCCCCCGCCGTGGTCTCCGCCAGCATGGAGAGGGCGATATACACGTTGGCCGGGGAACAGGCCGCGTCCTCCTCCCCCGCCGCGCCGATGAGCGCCGGCAGGAGGGCGGCCCAGGGCTTGTCCATGGCGTCCAGCTCCTCCTGGGTCAGCCGTCTCGCGCTCGTCTCCTCCCACCACTTGTCCCACGTGTCCTCGTCCACGCCGAAGACGCCCTCCTTGGGGTACTGCGTACGCTGAGGGTATTTGGCCTCCTGCTGGACCAGGGCGGCGTATTTGCCGCTCACGGTCCCCGACCCGAACCCTCCGTTCCACCAGACGATCCCCACGGCGCCCGCCGCCAGAATAAGCGCCGAGGCGAGGCCGATGAACAGGCCCTTCTTCCTTTTCCCGTTTTTCGCGGCTGTCACATGGCCGTCGTTCACGTCCGTGACGCCGTCGTAGATGTCATCCTTCCTCATTGGTAAGTCCCTCCTTCTCCAAAGTGTCCCGTAAAGCCAGTCTCAGTCTCCGCAGCCGCTGGGAGACGGTGTTGGGCTTCAACCCCAGCTCCCGTCCCAGCGTCTCCGGGCTCTCGGCGTACCAGTACCGCCGGATGAAGAGATCCCTGTCGCCCTGTGGGATGGTATCGAGCCACGCGGAAATACGCCGTCCCAGCTCCCGCCGCTCATATTCCCGCTCTACGCTGGCCTCCGAGGGGACGCAGTCGGCAAGCTCGTCCAGCTGCAGCTCCAGCGCGGCGTAGCGCTTCGCCGCCCGGTTCTTCCGCCAGCGGCTTATGGCCAGATTCCTGGTGATCCGCCCTAAAAACACCCGCAGCACGTTGGGCCGCTCCGGGGGGATGGTGTTCCAGGCCGCCAGATACGTGTCCTGGACGCACTCCTCCGCGTCCTCCCGAAGCCCCAGAAGCCTCTGTGCCAGCGCGGAGCAGTAGCCGCCGTATTTCCGCCGGGTCTCGTCGATGGCCCGCTCGTTCCGGGCAAAGTAGAGCTCAATGATTGCCTCGTCCCTCATGGGCGCATCCGCTCCCTTCGTGTGATCTCTTCACTTACATAGTCGCAAAAGGGGCCGGCTTATGACACAGTTTTTCCCTTTCCCGGACTATTTTATCACACCCGCTCCTCGTCCTCAAGGAGAGTCTTCAGCTTTTCCAGCGCCTTTTTCTCGATGCGCGAGACATAGGAGCGGGAGATGCCCAGCTTTTCCGCCGTCTCCTTCTGCGTCAGCCGCCGTCCGCCGGCAAGGCCGTAGCGGAGTGTGACGATCTCCCGCTCCCGGGGCTCCAGCCCCTCCCGCACATGGCGGCGCAGGCGTACGTACACGTCCTGGGAACTCAGGCGCTCGAAGACGTCGTCCTCGGCGCAGACCACGTCCATGAGGGAGAGATTCCCCCCGTCGGCGTCGGAGTCGATGGTCTCCGACAGCGACACGTCCCCGGCGGACTTGCGCTGAGCCCGGAAATACATGAGAATCTCGTTTTCGATGCACCGACTGGCATACGTGGCCAGCCGTACCCCCTTGTCGGGCTTGTAGGTGGAGATACCCTTGATGAGGCCGATGGTGCCGATGGAGATGAGGTCGTCCTGGTCCCGTGTCTTGGTGTAGTATTTCTTGACGATGTGCGCCACCAGCCGCAGATTGTGCTCGATGAGCGTGCTCCGGGCCTCCTCGTCCCCCTGAGAAGCCCGCTCCAAACAGTCCCTCTCCTCCTGCGCCGTCAGAGGCCGGGGAAAGGACCCGGCGTGATCGTCCAGCCTCAACAGCAGCAGCGGATACGACAGCAGCGCCGCGAAAGTCAGTGCGAGAATCTTGATCGCCCCCATTCTTTTTGTCTCTAGAGTATATTCCGCCCCGATTTGTCCGTATTCGCCCTTGTCGTTTTATGTCCGGGGACTTGAAGTTTCCGGGAAAAAGAGGTAAAATAAAAAACGGGAGCGCCGCCCCCGCAAACAGGTTTTTTCAAAATTTTATCTGCAAAAGGAGTGTATTTTTATGGCATCGCGCATCGTCCTCAACACCGTCTCCTACCACGGCCACGGGGCCGTCGAGAACATCGTCCCCGAGCTCACCGCCCGGGGGTACAAGAAGGCCTTTGTGGCCACGGACCCGGACCTTCTCAAGTTCGGCGTCACCCAGAAGGTCACCGCCCTCCTGGACGCGACCTCCTTCCCCTATGAGGTCTACTCCGACATCAAGGCCAATCCCACCATTGAGAACGTCCAACACGGCGTGGAGTGCTTCAAGAAAAGCGGCGCGGACTGCATCGTGGCCGTGGGCGGCGGCTCCGCCATGGACACCGCCAAGGCCATCGGCATCATCGCGGAGAACCCGGAGTTTGCCGACGTACGCTCCTTAGAGGGCGTAGCGCCCACCAAGAAACACGCCACCTTCACCATCGCCGTCCCCACCACCGCCGGCACCGCCGCCGAGGTCACCATCAACTACGTCATCACCGACGTGGAGAAGAAGCGTAAGTTCGTCTGCGTGGACGTGAACGACATCCCGGAAATCGCCGTCGTCGATCCCGACATGATGTCCACCATGCCCAAGTCCCTCACCGCCGCCACCGGTATGGATGCCCTGACCCACGCTATCGAGGGCTATATCACCGCCGGCCACTGCGCCATTTCCGACATGTTCCACCTGGAGGCCATTCGGCTCATCTCCGCGAACCTCCGCGCCGCCGTCCAAAACGACCCCGACGGGCGCGAGGGCATGGCTCTGGGGCAGTATATCGCCGGCATGGGCTTTAGTAACGTCGGCCTCGGCATCGTCCACTCCATGGCCCACGGCCTTTCCGCCCTCTACGACACCCCCCACGGCGTGGCCTGCGCCATCATCCTGCCCACGGGCCTTATGTATAACGCCCCCGTGGCCGGCGAGCGCTACCGGGCCATTGGTAAAGCCATGTGCGTCCCCGGCATCGACAGCATGAACGATAAAGACGCCGCCGACGCCACCATCGCCGCCGTGAAGAAGCTCTCCGCCGACGTGGGCATCCCCGCCGACCTCAAGGGCATCCTGAAGGAGGAGGACATCGACTTCCTCTCCGAGTCCGCCTACGCCGACGCCTGCCGCCCCGGCAATCCGAGAGAGACAAGCGTGGAGGAGATAAAGGAGCTCTATAAGTCCCTGCTGTGAGGCGATCCCCCCACCGCCAGCCCCCTCTCTCTGGAAGGTGGCTTCTCCCATCAGCCCCTCCCTCTGGGAGGGGGCAGGGGGTGGGTGTGCTTTGCTGATTTCACTCCCTCATCCAACGCTCGCTTCCCCCCTGCCCCCCTCCTACGAGGAGGGGGCTTAAAAAGGTTTGCGCCGCGTTGCGGCGCATTCTTTAATTATCCGCGCGGCGGGGACGGAGGAACAAAGAACGGGCGGACACATGGGTCCGCCCCTACATTTTCCAAATTACGTTCCATCAACGCCGTACGGGCCGCCACTCCTGGCGGCCCGCGTTGTTGTTTCGGACCGGCCCCGTTCACCGCCGTAGGGGTCGCCGTTCTCGGCGACCCGCGTTTCGATACCCTCCGGCGTTGGTTGAATGGGATTGCCTTCCATATTCCCCGTAGGGGCGGACCCATGTGTCCGCCCGTGCCACGTTGCGGGACGGGAACGGTTCCGATAAAACGGAAAAGCGGCCTGGATTGTTGGATCCGGACCGCTTTTCCGTATTGCCCCAAAGTTATTTGATGACCATTTCCGTCTCGCCGTCGAAGAGGTAGACGCTCTCCAGGGGGATGGAGAAATCAATGGTGCTGTCGGTCTTGGGGGTGTCGTGGGGATCGACCTTCAGAATGGCCTTATCCTCACCGGCCGTGATGTAGACGTTGGTGTTGTCGCCCAGCATCTCGGTAAGCTCCACATCGGCCTTGACCACGTAGGCATTGGGCTTGGAGCCCAGCTCGATGGCCTCGGGACGGAAGCCGAAGACGATCTCCTTGCCCTCGTACTTCCCGGCCTTGTTGCCCAGCTTCTTGGCCACGTCCAGCTGGTTGGCTCCGAAGGGGAGCTTGCCGTCCTTGAGGACGCCGCGGACGAAGTTCATGGGGGGCTCGCCGATGAACCCGGCCACGAAGACGTTGACCGGCTCATAGTAGAGGTCATAGGGGGTGCCGACCTGCTGGATGTAGCCGTCCTTCATAACGACGATGCGGTCAGCCAGGGTCATGGCCTCGGTCTGGTCATGGGTGACGTAAATGGTGGTGGCGCCGGTGTTGCGGTGGATCTGGGCGATCTCGGAGCGCATGGTCACGCGCTGCTTGGCGTCCAGGTTGGAAAGCGGCTCGTCCATGAGGAACACGCCCACCTTGCGGATGATGGCGCGGCCAATGGCCACACGCTGTCTCTGGCCGCCGGAAAGCGCTCTGGGATACCGGTCCAGGTAGTCGGTGAGGCCCAGAATGCGGGCGGTGTTCTTGACCTTTTCCTCGATGACGTCCTCGTCCACGCCCTGGAGGGTGAGGCCGAAAGCGATGTTGTCGAAGACGGTCATCTGGGGATAGAGGGCGTAGCTCTGGAAGACCATGGCGATCTCACGCTCACGGGGGCCCATCTCATTGGCGCGCTTGCCGTTGATGAGGAACTCGCCATTGGAGATGTCCTCAAGGCCGGCCACCATGCGGAGCGTGGTGGACTTGCCGCAGCCGGAGGGGCCGACGAAGACGATGAACTCGCCCTTTTCGATCTCCAGGTTGAAGTCGTGGACGGCGTGGAAGCCGTTGGGGTAGATCTTGTTGATGTTCTTAAGGGTCAAGTATGACATAGATTTGTCTCCTTACACATGTTTTTTGCTGTGGGGTCAGGAAACAAGGTTTATTCTCGATCCGCGTCAAGCCCGGAGGCGTCGATCTCCTCGCTGTGGGGCGCAATGAGCTTCTCCCCCTCCACGCCCGTGAGCTTCACGTTTTTGACGGTGATTTTCCGGACGTTGTCGAGGTAGAGGCCGGTCCTGCAGCGCTCCGGCGCGAACTCCTGCATGGCGGGCCTGTCGGGCTTGGCGTTCTCGGCAAAGGAGACGCTGATGTTCTCCAGTGTCACGCTCTCGATGGGCTTTTCCGTGAGGCCGTCTATGTAGCAGGCGGCGACCTCGGCGCCGGTACACTCCATATTGCGGAACGTAAAGGAGCCCATTACCGGCGTTCTGTCGTCCACCGGCAGCTTCTCCCGGCTCCAGACGTACTCGTCGTGGGCGTCCGGGTCACAGCAGTTGTACCAGAGGTTGATGACGATGGGCGTTAGGACCTTATCCATGCGAATGTTGTCGAAGAGGACGTTGTTGATGACGCTGTCCTTTCCCCGGCCCCGGCGGGACTTGATGCGAAGTCCCCGGTCCGTGGCCTCGAACCAGCACTGGGTGACGGAGAGGTTGGTAACGCCGCCGGATGCCTCGCTGCCTAAAGTCACCGCGCCGTGTCCGAACTGCATGAGGCAGTTGCGGATGGTGTAACGGTCGGCGGGGGCCTTGTACTTCACGGCCATCTCCAGCTTGCCGGATTTGATAGCGATGCAGTCGTCGCCCACGGAGAACTTACAGCCGATGATGTTCACGGTATCGCAGCTCTCCGGGTTGCAGCCGTCCGTGTTGGGACTGACCTTGGGGGCGGTGATGAAGCAGTCCAGCACCGAGACGTTTTTGCAGAAGAAAGGATGCAGATGCCAGGTGGGTCCGTTTTTCACGGTGACGCCGTGGAGGACCACATCCTCGCACCGATTGGTGAAGAGGATACGCGGCCGCGCCGCCGGGAAGCTGTCGAAATCCTGCCACCAGTCGCCGTTCTGCCCGTTGCCGTCCACGGTCCCGGGGCCCACGATGGCGATATCCCGGCAGTGGGAGGCGTAGAGAAGAGACTGGTAGCAGGGCCTCTCCAGGCCCTCGAAGGCCGCCAGGGGGATCTCCCTGCCCGTCACGGCGTCATGGGCGACGCCGGTGATGATGGGGTAGCGCTCCCGGTCCGTAGAGCCCAAAAGCACAGCGCCCTCGCAAAACTCCAGGGTCACGTGGCTCTTCAGGGAGATGGGCAGAGTGAGATACGTCCCCGCGGGGAAGATCACCCGCCCGCCCTCAGGCAGGGCGTTGACAGCCGCCTGGATGGAGCCGGTGTCCTCGTGGACGCCGTCCCCCACCGCGCCGAAGTCCCGGACGCTGAAAGCGCAGGGCTCGGCTTTCGTGTGAAGCACGACGCTGTCCCGCTCCCCTCCCTCATGGACCGCCTCCACGCGGTAATCGGTGTCGGGCGTCAGGGCAAAGAGGGAGAAGACGTTGGTGTCGCCGCGAAAACGCGGCTCGCCGTTCACAAAGATCTCGTAGGGCTCGGGGGCGTAGTGCGGGGTGGTGCCTGAAAACTCAAAACAGGCCGAGGAGCTGCCGCGGTACAAAATGTCGATCATTCCAAATACCTCATCTGCCGGGTTTTCTGGCGTCGGCCAGGATATTCCTGAACGTATTGCGCATCACGAGCACGAGCATGTCAAAGCCCATGTAGAGAAGCCCGAAAACAATAGGTTCCACGCCCAGGAACGCAGCCGCGTCGGCGGAGGAGCTTGCTTTCAGAAGCAGCACATTGATAACGTTGTAGGATGTGAATACAAGGAAGAGCAGGCCGAACGAATAGAGGATATTCAGCGGGAAAGTGGCGTAGCGCTTCTTGTAGAAGAGGAGCCACTTCGACCACGCGCCGGCGGAGGGCTCCAGGAACCGCAGGACGTTGTTGGTGAGGAGATCGGTGATCACTCCCAACGCGATCCCCGTGATGAAGAGCATATCCAGCATATCCTGCACGTACGTGCCCAAGCCCCAGAAGAAGAAGTAGCAGACGGACGCCGGGAACCACCACTTGATGAACATGATCTTCACAAGGTCCGGGATACGGAACTTAAAGCCGGACCTGTATTTCCTGAGCTCCTTCTCCGAAACGGGGGGCGAGTTCTCCTCATTGGCCTCCGCCAGGTCCTTGACGGCCTTGGTGTGGAGCTTGTAGTAATCCGTCGTCTTCTCTACATCTTTTCCGGGTCGGGCACGATCGTTCTTTTTGCTCATTGATGCTCCTCTTTGCTGATTGGGAGGCGTTTTGGGCCTCCCGATCCACATTCGGCGTAAGCTTATTCGGCGGTGATGTCGATGGCCTTCATGTCGCCGTTGCCCTCCACCTCAACAGAGGTCTTGACTTTCCTCAAAAGCTTGGAGTAAACAGGCAGCAGCACCGTGAGCACCACGCTCACGATCAGAAGAATGACGTGGACCTGGAGCATATTGTACGCCAAAGCGATGGACGGCGTGTCATTCAGCATTTTCGCGGCGTCCGGGCTGTTGTTGAGGGCGGTGACCACAAGGTTGGAGTAGTAAACGTCGGCGAAGATCACGATGCCCGCCATGACGAACAGGAGCACCACCATGGGGATATTGGGCTTTTTCCGGTAGGGGAAAGCATTGAGGCAGCACACAAGGCTCAGTATGGACAGGAGCATGGTGGCAAAGCCCGCCAGGCCCATCCCGGTGGCCTGGATCTTGGCGGTGGTGTTGGAAATGTCGGTCAGGTTCAGGGAGTAGTAGACAAATGTCACCACGAAGGCGCACAGCGGGATGAGCTGGGGCCTGCGCTTGATGGTGACCATGAACTTGCGGAATACCTCTTTAAGGTCCATCTTGCTCAGCAGGAGGCACAGGAGCGCCGCCAGTGAGCCGGCAAAAATGACCCAGAAGCCCGCCAGGACGTCGCCGTAGCTGTTTTTGCAGACAAGCATAACGACCGCCGCCGCCAGGGCGCAGAGGCCGCTGATGTTCTGGAGCACGACCTTGCCGGTGACGATCCCCAGGACCGCCAGCACCAGCGCCGCTATGAGCACCAGTACCGCTACGGTGATATACACGATAGGCAGGGCGAAGAGCCCGCCGATGCTGTACTCCTGGACCGACCACTGCAAAAACTGGGCTGCGGTAAGATCGATGCCGAGAAGTCCCGAGAAGGGCAGGAAAAGTCCCACGACACTGACGACCAGCAATACGGCCATGACGATACTGCCGATCCTAACTTTTTTGTTGGTCATGTTCACTTACCTCCCCTTATCGCGTTGGTGGTCTCCTTGTCGAAGAAGTGCTTTCTGATGATGGAGAAAGACGCAGTATCCCCCACCTTGTAATTTTGCCACCCCTTCAGCTTGGCGGTGACCTTAACGCCGGTGTTTCCGATGGAGCCGTAAACCAGAGTGTTCATGCCCAGGTTCTCGTTGTTGGTGACGGTGACCTTGATGTCGTTGCCCTCGGCGAAGTTCTCCGGGCGGACGCCCAAAGTGATCTCCTTGCCCTGGTAGGCGGCGAGGATCTTCTTCTCCTCGGCGGTGAGGGCGGCCTTGAAGCCGTTGCCCTGGAGCGCGTCCCCGGCGACCGTCACGTCGTAGAAGTTCATGGGCGGCAGGCCGATGAAGCTGGCCACGAACACGTTATCGGGGGAATCGTAGAGCTCGAGGGGCGTGCCCACCTGCTGGACGTGGCCCATGGACATGCACACGATGCGGTCGGCCAGGGTCAACGCCTCGGTCTGGTCGTGGGTAACGTAGAGCATGGTGGCCTGGAGCCTCTTGTGGAGGAGCAGGATCTCACGCCGGGTAGCGCCGCGCAGCTTCGCGTCCAGGTTGGAGAGCGGCTCGTCGAACAGGAACACCTTGGGGTTCCGGACGATGGAGCGGCCCATGGCCACGCGCTGGCGCTGGCCGCCGGACAGCTGCGCCGGCTTTTTGTTGAGCTGGCTGGTGAGGCCGAGGATCTCGGCGGCCGCCAGCACCTTCTTGTGGATGACGTTGGGGTTCTCCTTACGGAGGGTCAGTGAGAACGCCATGTTCTCGTAGATGGTCATGTGCCCATAGAGCGCGTAGCTCTGGAACACCATGGCCATGTCGCGGTCCTTGGCCGGGGTCTGTGTGATGTCCCTGCCGTCCAGCAGGAGCCTGCCGTTGGAGATATCCTCCAGGCCCGCCACCATACGCAGGGTGGTGGACTTTCCGCAGCCGGAGGGCCCGACCAGGACGATGAGCTCGCCGTCCTTTACATCCAGATTGAAGTCAAAGACGGCTTGGACGTTGTTGTCATATATCTTATCGATATGCTGTAAACTCAGCGTAGCCATGTCTTCATCTCCTTATGCGTTCTGGTTTTCAAGGCTCTTCAAATGAGCGGCAAGCTCGTCGCACTTGATTTTGTTGATGATTCCCGAGGCAATGAGGCACACGCCCGAGGCTATGAGGCACAAGACGCACAGCGTGAACTGTCCCCCGTGCATGACCTGGACGGTCACATCGCCCACGGTGATGGTAGCAAAGCGGGCAGGGACGGGGAGGATGAAGATCCTGATGAACTGGATAACGCCCAACGCCACCTCGATGTAGGTGTAATTCCTCTGATAATTCTTCACGCCCTCGGAGCTCAAAAACGCCGCCAGCATGAAGATCAGGTTGTAAACCACGGAAACGCCGATGATCCACCTGTAGTACCAGGTCTCCACGTCGGACTGGTAGATGCTGACGAAGTAGATGACGTCCAAAAGTATGGCAAGGTAAGCCAGATTGGCGGAGGGCTTATTCTTAATGAACCTCATCCTGTCTTTCTTGGTGAGGCTGTCCTCCTCGGACGCGCCTGCCTCGGGCACCTTTCCGGCCAGGAGAGCCTTCTCCTCGCTCATGAGCATCAGCTTCCACACCATGTTGGCGATGAGGGCGATAATCACAAGCACCAGCAGCCCGAACACCAGATAATGGATGTCAAAGGCAAAGGTGGACTCGGTGTACAGCGTGCCCCACATGTCCGCGAACTCCTTCAGCCCCTCAAAATCCACGGTGGTGAGGAACTGGGTCCTGAACGCCTGGATCTGGATGTGGCTGTATACCGTCAGGGCAAGCCCGACGACGGAATAGAGTCCTATGGCGATGTAGTTGCTGATATAGTAGCGCCTGCGAGTGCTGGTATTGGTGACAAAGAGGAGCGCGCCCAGAACGATCATCACGATGCTCGCGATGAGCAGATCGTGGTTGAAGTTCTGCATATCCATGTAAAGGGTGGCGCCAGCCACTTTCTCGCCCGCGGCATATTTGTTGCCTGTACCCGCCTCGCTCTTGATGTTCACCGCCTGGTATAAGCTGTCATAGATGTTTGTCATGATTCCCAGCGCGTAGACAAACACCAGCGCGCTGATAATGATAGCCGCCAGACAGATCATTTTTTGGATCTTTAAATGCGTTTTGTACATGACGACCTCCTCTCAGGGATGCCGCCGCCCCGGGAGCCGAAGCTCCCGGACATGCGCGGCGCATCCGTTTTGACTTCCCCAAAGCTTTCGCCGGGGGTCGTCTTAAAAAATTCGCGTGGGGTCAATCAGGGTCGGTTCACTTAAGGGTCTCGTAATAATCCAGGGCCCTCTCCCAGCCGGTCTGCTGGATGGTGAGCCACTGCTTGCCGCTCCAGGCGTTCAGGACGGTATCAACCGTCGCCTCGGCGCTGGTGCGGGTGGAATCGGTGTAGCCGGAAACGATCTGCTGGATGAGGATGTTGTCCTCGCCCTTCTTCTGGCTGAAGTTGTCGTTGAGCTCGGTGTAGCTCTTGGCGAGGGAGTTCTCCTGCTCGGTCAGAGGGAGCAGGGTGGGAACGTTGGTGTACCAGGGGTTATCCGTAATGGCGTTCTCGGGGTGCTTGATGGTGCCGAGGGCAATGGCCCTGGAGATGTACCCGGCGCCCTCCTTGCCCACCTCATGCGTGCACTGATACTCAAAGGACTGGCTCTTGAGGAAGCTCAGGGTGGAGCCGATGTACTTACGGGCGTAGTCGGTGTAGTTGCCGTTGGTGAGCTCCCACAGGTCCTCATAGGAGGCGTCGGAGATGACGGGCCACTGCTCGCCGTTGAAGTCGAACATCTCATAGTGGTTCTCGTCGGCCATCTTCACGAAAGCGTCGGGGCCGTAGGAGAGCAGGATCTGGCCGTCCATGGTGTAGGCGTAGTCGATGAGCGCGAGGCAGGCGTTGAGCTTATTCTGGTCGCCGTTGATACCCTCAACGGAGATGCCCCAGCCGTCGGTCTTGACGGAACGCCAGGACTCGGTGAACCGCATGAGCTTCTCGCCGGTGCCGTCATTCCAACGGGCCACGGGGACCATGACCGCCATGTACTTCTCGCCTTCCTGAAGGACGGTGGCGTTGTAAATGGTCTGGGTCTGGTTGTAGTCATAGTGCATGAAGGCGGTGTCATTCGCAAGCAGGTCTTTGGCCTGGGGGGATGCCTTTTTCACAAAATCGTCGGCGACGAGCCCTTCCTGGACCAGGGTGTTCATTCTCTCCATGGCCTTGTAGGTATCGGCCTCAAGGCGGGCGTCGTGCATGACGCCGTCGCTGCCCACATAGAGGTAATCCTTGCGGGACTCAAGTCCGCGGACGCCCAGAAGGGTGCCAGCGAAGCGGAACATATCGATGCGGCGCTGGTTGTTTTCATTCTCACGGCACATGATGCCGCCGACCGTGTCGGTGCCGTTGAGGGTCTGGGCGTTGGCGACCACGCAGCGCAGGAGGGCGACGAGCTCGTCGGCGTCCCAGGCGGCGTTCTGGCCGCAGAACAGGTTGGAACGGGTGGTGCCGTAGTAGCCGTTGTACGCGGTATCGATGTAGTCGCGGAGCATGTTGACGGCGTCAACACCGCTCATGGGGCCGACGGCGTTCATCTTCTCGATGATGTTGCCGGCGGCGTCGTAGTCCTTGGTCACCTTCTCAACGCCGGTGCCGTCAAGCTTCACAACGTCGATGTCGTACTTGCCGGAGGTGGGCATGTAGGGGGTCCAGGCGGGAGTGGCGGTGGTGCCGGAGGCACTGGCGGTGAACTTGCCCTCGCCGTCAAGAAGCTTCACGACCCAGTCCACACGCATAAGGGGCATACGCTCGATGTCGCTGACACCGTCGAAGTAGGGGCTGACGTAGATGGCGCCGGTGTCGGTATCGCTGACGATGGCCATGCGGACGATGGGGTTGGCCTCAAGATACGCCTTGAAGTTGGGCATCTTATCCAGGTACTCGCCGATGTTCACGAGCTTGCCCGCGACGCCGTTCTCGGAGAGGAGCTCGACAGTACCGGAGACCATGTCCACCTTCCCAAGCTCATTTACCCAGTTTTTGAACTCTTTCTCCGCGCTCTGACCGGAGTACATGGAGCCGTCGATCTTGATGTGGAGGCGGTTCTGCATCTCCACCCAGGTGGGCTTCAGGTCGCCGGTGTGATAGGTCACGCCGTCAGCCAGCTCGATGCCGTCTCCGGCGATATCGGCGTCGAAGAGAAGGCCGGTCTGCTTGCTGTTGTAGCCGACAGCCATGCGCAGCTCGGTGCCCTCCGCGTAGGGAAGGTCAGGGTTAGTATAGACGTGGTTGATGGCGGTGGGGTCCTCCTCCTCGCCGCCGCTGGGGGTGGTGGTCGGGTTGTCGCCGCCCGGGGTGGTGCTCGGGGTGGTGCTCGGAGTGGTGTTGGTATTGTTGGGGACCTCGATTCTGTTGCAGGACGCGGCTGCCGCGGCCACAAGCACAAAAGCGAGGAGCACAGCAATTATGCTTCTGAACTTTTTCATAAGAATCCTCCTAAATTTTATATTCCTCCGGCTTCCGCCGGGTGGATCACAAAGAATCAAAAAACTTCCGTGGTCGGTTTACACTCGACCGGCTTACGCAGCCGGCCTCTGCTCTCGACCGACCGCCACGCCAGAAATTACTCCTTGACGCCGCCGACGTTCACGCCCTTGGCGAAGTATTTCTGGATGAAGGGATAGATGATAAGGATGGGAACTATGGAGCACACCACCAGGGCGTAGATGACAGAGTCCGCGGCGTAGGGCTCGTTCCAGGACGTGAGGAACTCGGACTCCGTGTACTGCTCCAGCGT
The DNA here is from genome assembly GCA_947632175.1 of uncultured Oscillospiraceae bacterium. Taxonomy (GTDB): domain Bacteria; phylum Bacillota; class Clostridia; order Oscillospirales; family Oscillospiraceae; genus RUG626. The sequence goes on from CANROC010000002.1 coordinate 196,068, forward strand.
CAGGCGGATAAACACCTGAAGGGGCTGCTCGTTCTGGTTTCTGATCATCTGGCGTGCCCAGAAGTAGCCGTTCCAGCGGGAGATGGCGAAGAACAGGGCCACCGTCGCGATGGTGGATTTGCTCATGGGCAGGTAGACGTTGGTCAGGACCTGCATCTCCGTGGCGCCGTCCACGATGGCCGCCTCCTCGATCTCGGAGGGGACGCCCTCAAAGGCGTTCCGGAGGAGGATGATGTTCATGGCCGCCATGCCCATGGCGATGACCACCAGCCACTTGTCGTCCTGGATGCCCACGGTGTTGAAGACCGTTCTCGTGGCTATGTAGTTCAGATACTGGGGCACGACGCCGGCGGAGAACCACATGGTGAACACCAGGAAGAAGTTGAAGACCTTCCGGAACAGGAGCCTCTTCTTGGAAAGGGCGTAAGCGCCCAAAATCGCGGTGAACATGGCCCAGATGGTACCGTACAAGGTGATGAACAGCGTGTTGGAGTAGGAGTTCCAGAACATGTTGTTGTTGAACATCTGGGAGAACGCCTGGAACTGTATCCCTTTCGGGAACAGGATGATCTCGCTGTACTCCACCGAGTGGCGGTCGGAAATGGCCGACGAGATGGCGAAGACGAAAGGATAGAGGCACGCCAACGCGAACGCGGTCAGCAGGGTGTAGCTTATGATTTTGAAGATCAGCTCTGTAATTTCAAGCTTTCTTTTCATGGCACCCTCCTATTAATAGAGCGACGTGTTGGACGCCTTGCGGGCTATGGTGTTCGCTCCTATGACCAGCAGCATCCCGACGACGTTGTTCATCATCTCGGCTGCCGAGGCTATGCCTTGCGTCGTCTGCGAGCCCATCATGCCAAGTCGGTAGGACAATGTGGAGATCACGTCGGCGGTGACATAGGTGTTGGTGTTGTAAAGGAGCAATACCTTCTCATAGCCGACATTCAGCAGGGAGCCGATACGTGTGATGAGCATGATGACCACGGTGGACAGGATACTGGGAATGACCACGTACCGCATCTGGGCCCACTTGTTGGCGCCGTCGATCTGCGCGGCCTCATAGCTGGTGGGAGAGATGGCGATGATCGCCGCGAAGAACACGATGCTGTCATAGCCCGCGCCCTCCCAGATGCCGCTGATCTGGTAAATTGAACGGAAGAAGGATGGGTTGTTGAGAAGTCCCGCGTTTCCGGTCCCCTCTGAGATGAGCTTCATACCCACAAGCGCGCGGCTGACAATGCCCATGCCGGAGATGGAGGACCCCTGCTTCACAAGCATGGTCACCAGAGAGGTCATGATAACGGTGGACATGAACTTGGGAAGGTAGGTGAGGACCTGATAGACGCTCCGGGCCGCGTTGGACTTGATCTCATTGAAGAAGAGGGCCAGGATAATGGGCATCGGGAAACCGAAGCACAGGCCGTAGAAGCTGAGGATAAAGGTGTTCCTCATGGCCCTCCAGAAGTTCGTCGAGAGCTGGGTCCCGCCCACCAGCAGCTGCTTGAAGTATGAAAATCCTGAGAAGAGCTGCTTTGACACCGGCAGGACGCCGTCGTAGACCTTGAAGCAGCTAAGGAGCTCGTACATCGGGAAGTACCGCCAGAACAGGAAGACCAGGAGCATCGGGACCAGCATCAGGTAGAGCCGCCAGTCTTTCGCGATCGTTCGGGCCACGTGGAGCCAGTAGTGCTTTTCCACGTCGTCCCGGACGGCTTGTTCCGGATTTTCTCTGTATACGCCAGCTTCCTGGTCGTATTCGAGGAAATCCGCTGCCCTAACTTTCATTTTTAACCTCCTTTTTTTCCTTCTCCGAGTTAAGGCGAAGAAGGTAATGTTTTTGATCCTCGTAGACGCCATCCAGCCTTCTGACGATCCACGCGATCACCAGGGTAAAAACGTATGACAGACTGTCCTCCAAGAAATAGTCGGCCACACCCGCCGCCGGCGTCCCCAGTACAAGCGCCGTCAACGCTCTACCGCCGTGCATCAGGAGCTGAACGAGCAGCGGGAACGCCAAGGACAGGAGCTTGGACGTCCGCACCTTCTCCTTCCCCACCCTGAAGAGCAGGATCAGGGACAGGAGGGAGAAGAGATTCCCGACGCAGAATATGATATACTCGTCCCCGGAGCCTCCGAGGACCAGGCAGTAGACGAAACCGGCCAAAAGCGCGTGGATGCCGCCCCACGCGCCCCAGCGCATGTAGACGATGGCGGTCATGATCGCCGCCAGAGAGACATAGTAGAGCTGATCGGTGAACCAGGTCGAGGCGGCCTTGAGGATGAGGTACTCAAAGACGCAGGTCAGTACGGCGAAGATGGAAAGATCGATGAATTTGTACTGCCCGAAAGTCCTCTGTCGCTCCATTTTTCCTCCAAAAAGTGCCTGTACGCACTTAAAAGAACCCAGAATCGCCGTTTTTTGGCTGATTTCGGGCTGTGAAAATCGGTATATGGCTTGCCGAGTCCGTCATTTTTGTGCAAAATGCTCACAAGTGGAACTCTAATTTGTCTATTATTATACATGCTGGCGGTTTTTATGTATATGGACAAAACACGCCTATTTATATACAAAACAGATTTTTTGCCTGTTTTCTCTGTCTCCTGACACCCATTATAGTATATAATATACCAAAAAATCAAGGGGGAATTTCCGTGATTTTCGTGCAACCCGGCCAGAATCTGGCCCAAATTCTGGCTTCCGCCCCGCCGGGAGAGCGCATTTGCCTGCCGGAGGGGACCTTCCGGGCCAAGTGCGTCGTCTCCGCGCCAGGCCTCACCGTCGAGGGCGCCGGCCCGGACAAAACGGCTGTCGTGTGGGACGACTACGCCAAAAAGGTGGACGAACAGGGCCTGGAGTACGTGACCTTCCGCACCTCCACCCTGGCGGTGTGCGCCGACAACGTGACCGTGCGCGATCTGGCCGTGGTCAACGACGCCCTCGCCCCGGAGACGAAGGGCCAGGAGGTGGCCCTGACGGTGTACGGCGACAACTTCCTCATGGAGAACTGCCGCCTCACCTCCACCCAGGATACCCTCTTCCTCGGTCCCCTGCCCGACGACCTCATCGACCGCTACGAGGGGTTCCTCCCCGACGAGCTGCGCCTGCGCAAGCCCTGCCGCCAGACCTTCCGCGGCTGTCTCATCGAGGGGACGGTGGACTTCGTCTTTGGCTGCGGCGAGGCGGTGTTCGACGGCTGCGAGCTCCGCTCCCTCCGCGACGCCCGGGGCCGGGGCTACGCCGCCGCGCCCTCCCATGAGGCGAGGCAGGAGCGTGGGTTCCTCTTTCAAAACTGCCGCTTCACCAGGGGCCCCGGCGTGCCGGACGGGAGCGTGTATCTTGCCCGCCCCTGGCGGGACTACGGGCTGTGCGTCTTTGAAAACTGCACCTATGAGTCCCACATCGCCCCTCTCGGCTTCGACCACTGGGAGGGCACATGCCGGGAGGAGACCTGCCGCTTCTACGAGCGCCCGCCGGTACCGGGCCGCGTCCCCTGGGTCAAAAAAGTTCCTCTTGAACCGGACCCGAAACATGTGATACAATAGAGATAACAAAAAATGTACATAAGGAGGCTCACACCCATGCGAGGACTGGAATCCAACAAGACAAAGATCCGCCACAAGATCTTTACGGAGATTGCCCGCGTCGCCTATGAGGGCGGGGACATCTCCAGGGAGATCGTGCGCCTTCCCTACAAGATCATCCCCGGCGAGGTGGCCACCTACCGGGACAGCATCTTCTTAGAGCGGGCCATCGTGGGCGAGCGCCTGCGGCTGGCCATGGGCCTTCCCATCCGCAACGTGGCCGAGCAGGTGGAGCTCAACGACGGCGTCAGCGACAGCGCCATCGCCGAGAAGTACTACACCCCTCCCCTGGTGAACGTCATCAAATTCGCCTGCAACAAGTGCCCGGAGAAGGCGGTCATCGTCACCAACGCCTGCCAGGGCTGCTTTGAGCATCCGTGCCTGGAGGTCTGTCCCCGGAAGGCCATCTCCATGGCGGACGGCAAGAGCGTCATCGACGAGCACCTGTGCGTCAAGTGCGGCCGGTGCGCCGACGCCTGCTCCTACCACGCCATCATCAAGCAGGAGCGCCCCTGCGCCGTCGCCTGCGGCATGGGCGCCATCCGCACCGACTCCTACGGCCGGGCGGAGATCGACCAGTCCAAGTGCGTCTCCTGCGGCCAGTGCCTGGTGAGCTGTCCTTTCGCCGCCATCGCCGACAAGGGCCAGATCTACCAGACCGTCATGGCCATCAAGTCCGAGACGCCCGTCTATGCCGCCATCGCCCCGGCCTTCTGCGGCCAGTTCGGCACCCAGCTTACATACGACAAGATCCGCCCCGCCTTCAAGGCGCTGGGCTTTGAGGACGTGGTGGAGGTCTCCATCGGCGCGGATATCTGCACGCTCCAGGAGGCCCAGGACTTTTTGAAGGAGGTCCCGGAGGAGCGTCCTTTCATGGCCACCTCCTGCTGTCCGGCCTGGACCATGATGGCCAAGAAGCTCTTCCCCACCATCGCCGACAACATCTCCATGGCCCTGACCCCCATGGTCCTCACGGGCCGCATGATCAAGAAGGACCACCCCGGATGCAAGGTCTGCTTCATCGGCCCCTGCGCGGCCAAGAAGCTGGAGGCCAGCCGCAAGGAGATACGCTCCGACGTGGACTTCGTCCTCACCTTCGAGGAGGTGCTGGGCATGTTCGAGGCTAAGGAGATCGACCCGGCGGAGCTGGCCAGCGACGCCCTCGACGAGGCCACCGCCGACGGCAGGGGCTTCGCCGTGGCCGGCGGCGTGGCCCAGGCGGTGGTCAACGCCGCCAAGAAGCTGGCCCCGGACCGGGAGATCAAGGTCGCCAGCGCCAACGGCCTTCAGGAGTGCAAGAAGATGCTGACGTTAGCCAAGGCCGGGAAGTACAACGGCTACCTTTTAGAGGGCATGGGCTGTCCCGGCGGATGCGTGGCCGGCGCCGGCACCATCGCCAATGTGGCCTACTCCACCGGCGAGGTGAAGAAGGCCATGGCGAACACGGAGAAAAAGTGCATCCTGGAGAGCGAATACCTCCACTATCTCCCCCTCATCGAAGAGAGATCATAAAAGCGGCAGGAGCCGCAAAGAGACAGGAGGCGAGGGCAGTTGGGCGAGCATGACGGGCACCGGGGGCGGCTGAGGACGCGGTTCCTCGCCTCCGACGGGGAGGGCGTGACGGACGCGGAGCTTTTGGAGCTGGCGCTGTTCGTCTCCATCCCCCGCCGGGACGTGCGCCCGCTGGCGGAAAGCCTTCTGAGGCGCTTCGGCAGTCTCACGGCCATCTTCGACGCCTCCGCCGCGGAGCTTTGCGAGATCGCCGGCGTGGGCGAGCAGTCGGCCCTGCTCCTGGGGCTCCTGGGCTCCTGCCGGGACATGGCCAGGAGCCGGGGCCTTGTGGGCACGCGCCTTGCGGGCCACGGCGTCCGGGACCTGCTCCTTGGCAGCCTGCGCGGGGCGGAGCGCGACAAGTACCTGGCGGTCTACCTGGATCAGGACGGCACCGTCGCGGCCCTGCGCTCCTCCTCCGTCCCCGAAAAGCCCGACCGCGCCGCGCTGGCGGAGGTCATCGTAAACCAGGCGCGGCTGGTGGGGTCCTCCGCCCTCTATTTGGGGCGCGGCCTCAGCGCCCCCGGCGGCGTTCCGGACATGGACCTGTCCCTGGCCATCGGCCTCAAGCGCGACCTGGAGCGGGCCGGCGTCACTCTCCGGGACTATGTGGTGGTCACTCCCACGGAGTACCTGCCCACCGTCAGCCGCCTCTCCCCCAACGGTCTGTCCTTTCGCTTGCCCGACGGGCGGGGGCCGGAAGCATGAGCGACATCGCGGCCCGCCGCGCCGCCCTCAAGGAACACTTCCTCCGCACGCCCCACGCCGAGCTGCCCCCGCGGGAGCTTCTGGAGCTCCTGCTGAGCTACGCGGAGCCGGAGGACCGCCTGACCGGCGCCGCCAGGGACCTGCTCACCTATTTTGACTCGTTCTCCGGCGTCCTCAACGCCGGCCCCGAGGAGCTTCTGGGCCTGAAGGGCCTGGACAAGAGCGCCGCCGCCCTGGTGGCGCTGGCCGGCTGTCTCGTCCGCCGGTCGCTGAATGAAAAGGCCGCCCTGCCGGTGATCTCCGGTCCCGCCGCCGCCGGGGAATATCTGGTCCCCCGGCTCCTCGGCCTGGAGCGGGAGATGATGTATGCCCTGTGCCTGGACGAGGGCCTGCGCCTCCTCTCCTGCCGCGCCATCTGCGAGGGCGATGTCTCCCGGCTGAAGGTGGACACCTACGCCCTGCTCATCGAGGCCCAGGAGCGGGACGCCGCGGCCCTCATCATCGCCCACAACCACCCCAACGGCGTGGCCCTCCCCTCCCGGGAGGACAGGATCACCACCGACAGCCTCTCCCGCTTCCTGACCGGCTACGGCGTCACGCTGATAGACCACCTGGTGGTGGCGGGCTACGACTTCGTCTCCATGGCCAGCGAGCGCCCCCTCGCCCCGCCCGACAGTCCCCTGCTGGCGCAGTATAAGACCGACCCAAATGTGGTGAGGTTCAGGCAGCCGAAATACTGACGGCGAAAGCGGGCGGACACATGGGTCCGCCCCTACGGAAAATATGGAGGGTTATCCCAATCATCTGACGCCGGATGTCATCGAAACGCGGGCCGCCAGGAGTGGCGGCCCCTACGGCGTTGATTGAACGCAATTTAAAACCGTAGGGGCGGGTTCCAAACCCGCCCGTTCCCATTGTCAAAAACCGCCTCCCGGCATCAGAACCGGGAAGCGGTTTTTCTCCTATTTCTTCCTCCCCGGCACGGTGGAGAGGAAGTCCATGTCCAGGTGGCGGTCCGGGGGGAGCTTGCCGTCCACGACGCGGTCGAACTCGGTGATGAGCTTCACGGCCAGGGGGACGGCCAGCTTGTAAAGCTCCAAAAGCCGCTGGCTGCTCTCGCGGCAGACGGGGCTGGGCTCCAGGCTCATGACGAGGCCGGAGAGCTCCTTATAGTGCCCCGTGGCCCGGAAAGCCGCTAAAATCGCCCGGCGCTTGAGCATATCCGGCGCCAAAAGCAGCCGCAGGCAGCGCTTCATGGACCGCAGGGACCTCATCACGTCCTTCGCCTCCACGCCGGTGAAGAAGGCCGCCGCCACGGCGGCGTTCCGGCGGCTGGGGACCAGGTGCGCGGCGGTGTCATACCGCAGGGGGTCGAAGCCGTCCGAGACGGTGAGGAACCGGTCGAACTCCATCTCGATCTCGTTGTGGCTGACGCCCCGGTCCTTGGCGAACCGGTTCACGTACCCGTGGCACATGCAGTCCAGGGCGAAGTGGCACATGTACCCCCACACGTAGACCCGGTACAGAGGCTCGGGGTGGGCGCGGAGGACCTTGGCGGCGTGGGCGAACACGTCCCGGCCGCTGATGTGGTGGGTGCCGTGGCCGATCCTGGTGACGGCGCTGGGCGTCAGGGGGCTGTGGTAGAAAAGGATGTCCGGCCCGTGCAGACCGATGTCGTAGAGCTCCCGAAAGGCTAAAATCTCCTCCCGCGTCTGCCGCGGAAGCTCCCGGAGCACCTCGTCCGCGAACCGCTTGTGCGCATACGCGCAGGGCATGCGCTCACCTCCTTTCTGTTGATCGGATGTGGACAAGTTACTTTTATAATTTTAAGTTAAACACTTTTGTTGTCCTTTCTTTATCCGGTTATTTCTCCACCAACATATTTCCATTTACCATTTATGTTTGCATAGAATGGAAGATTTTCATTGTAGTCTTTTGTTGTTGTCATATATGAGTAATTGTTACTTATAATAAGATTGACTAATGACCATTCTCTTGTAGTATGTATTTCTGGGTTTTTTGTAATTCCATACTTTGAATAAGATGTTGCATATGAAAATGGCTCTGTCTCACGTGCTGTATTACCACATATAGGTTTAAAATCTGGGTCTCCGCCACGATTTTCTCCACCACGATTTCCGCTTTCTATTTCACCTGGTTCTAAATAATATGTTTTTATACCATACTTTTGTAGATAAGGCTCATTTATTGTGTTTGTCCAAATGTCTACATCTTGGAATAAGCCTAAAACTTCATCTCTTTTTCCTGACTTTTCTACAAGAATTGTAGCTGTGATTGTTATGGCTTTACCATCTGACTTTCTTATGACTATATCCCCTGGTCTTGGGGTTACATGCTCTTCACCCTCTTTGAATGTGATAGGCGCTCTTGACATATCTGCTTGGTATTTATTCTCATACACTATACCTGTAAATGACTTACTTGAATCATTAGCGTACATGACATTTAGATAGTCATTGACATTGTAAGTTGAACTGACTGTTCCATTGTAGGCTGGGCAGAACGTGAATAAATTGTTTTCAAGCATCCATGTTCCCATATTTGTAAAAGAGAAAACCATATCCTGGGCTTGCGCCTCGCCGCCGGCAGGGGCGTCGCCGCCCTCCGCCTTGCCGATGAGCCGGTAGATGACCGTGGAGCCCTCCGCCCTCGTCATGGTGTTCGCCGGGTGGAAATGGCCCTCCGCCGTGTCGCCCGTCAGGATCTTCCCCTCATAGGCCGCCAGCACGGACGGGGCGTATTTCGCCGAGACGTCCTGGTAGTCCGGGATCCTCGACGGATCCGCCTGCCCGCACTCCACGCCCAGGTGGTCCGCCGCGTTCATGATGAGATACGCCATTTCCTCCCTGGAGCAGGGGGCCTCATAATCGTCAAAATCGCCGGCCTTCAGCACGCCGTCCCGCGTCGCCTGCGCCACCGGGCCCGCGTACCAGGTCTCTCCGGTGAACGTCTCGCCGGGATGGAGGTATCTCATGACGGCCACGATGAACTGGGCTCTCGTCATCGTATCCTCCGGGCTGAAGGTCCCCACGCCGTTCACGACCTCCGACGTGCCCACAAAGATGCCCCTCCCGGCCATATCCATGACCGCGTCATAATACCAGTCGCCCTTGTTGACGTCCGAGAACCTCACGCCCCCGTCCGCCAACGCCGAAACCCCGACCCCCACAGCCAAAACAGCCGCCAGGAGGAGAGAAACGATCTTCTTCGTAGAAACCCCTCGCTTTCCGGTTTTTATGTCATTCTTATCATATACCCTTTTCCCCAACAAGTCAAGCCTGACCGCGGGGCGGAGCCTCGGCGGGTGCGGGTCGTCGGGACCGGTCGGGCAACCCACGTTCGCTTCCCCCCTGCCCCCCTCCTACGAGGAGGGGGCGAAAAAGGTTGCGCCTGCGGCGCAGGCTCGATTTCTTGCGCCGGAGGCGCAATGGAATATAAGCGCGGCGAAGCCGCAACCTTATTCCCCTTGACCCCTTTTTCGGAAAAAGGGGTGCCGCCGCAGCGGCGGGGTATTCGAGCCCGTGGAGCGTAACTGGGGCTTCCGGTGAACAAGACTTACAGCGTGCGGGCCGCCAGGAGTGGCGGCCCCTACATGGTGTGTTGTCGGAACTGGTCCGAAAAATCGCAACCGCCCCCGTCTTAGTGCCCCCTCCTCGTAGGAGGGGGGCAGGGGGGTAGCGAACGTAGGATAACAGAGCGGTTCCGATAAACCAAATCCGCCCCAATATTGCCGTAGGGGCCGCCACTCCTGGCGGCCCGCGTTTCGACAACCACCAATGTCGGTTGAATGGGATTACATTTCATTTTTTCCCGTAGGGGCAGACCCATGTGTCCGCCCGTGCGGGGTTGCGTGATGGGAACGGTTACGATAAAATCGTACATATCGGTTATCGGGGGCAAGGGCCGCCGTGGGCGGCGGCCCGTACGGCGGTGATTGGGACGTGTCAATAATCGATGGGCGGGTCGCCAAGACGGCGACCCCTACGGCGGATTTCGCAGGCCGGTGGCGCGGCGGCGGGGGCGGGCGGGTGGGAAATATAAGAATGCGGCGAAGCCGCAAACCTTTTGCCCGCCGCCGCGGCCCTTTCGCCTCGCTGCGCTCGGCGCCTCCCCCCAGGGGGGAGGTTAAAAATAATTCTACTTTACTAAAAAATACTTGACAATTTGCTTAATATGTGGTATAATACGCTTTGGTGGAAAGGGCGGGGTTATTTCATCAGGATGCTCACGGCGCCGGGGAGGACGCGGATGTCGGCGGCGCCGGGCCAGTCGGCGCGCTCGCCGTCCAGGGTCCAGGGCTCTTGGTCGGGGGAGGTGATCTTCAGGGACGGGGCGGAGAGGAAGGTCATGCCCTCGGCCTCTAAGGTGGCGGTGCGCAGGGCCTTCACGTAGCCGTGGAGCTGCAGGGGCGTCTTCTCCTTCTCCACCAGCAAAAGCTCGAAGAGCCCGTCGGAGAGGCTGACCTGGTTTTCGCTGAGGGACACCACGCCCCCCAGCTTCCGGGAGTTGGACACCACACAGGCCAGATACTCCCCCTCAAAGACCCGGTCCCCCACCTCGACCCGCAGGGGGATGGGGTGGACGGTGGGGACCTCCCGGATGCCCTCCAGGACGTAGGCCAGGAAGCCCAGGGTATTCTTCATGTTCTGGGGCGTCTCATAGCAGGTGCGGGAGAAGATGCCCAAAAGCCCCACGTCCAGAAAGGCGCGGCCGTTGAAAAGCCCCACATCCACCGGGGTGGGCGTCCCCTCCAGCAGGTTATCCAGGGCCCCGTCGATGGTGTCCGGGATGCCCAGGGAGCCGGCGAAGTCGTTGGTGGAGCCCAGGGGGATGTAGCCGATGGGGATGTCCAGGCCCGCCTCCACAAGGCCGCTGATGACCTCGTTGAGGGTGCCGTCCCCGCCGGTGCAGGCGAGGAGGTCGTACCCCTCCGCCCCGGCGGCGAGCTCGGTGGCGTGGCCGCGATGGGCCGTCAGGGCCACGGTGGGGAGGAAGCCCGCCTCGTTGAGCCTGTCCACGATGTGGAAGAGCTCCGTCTGTATTTTCTGCTTGCCCGACATGGGATTGGCGATCAGCAGTACCTTTTTCATGTCAAAATGTCCTCCATACCTGTTTTGTAGGGCCTCATGCCCATCTTTTCGTAAAACGCCCTGGCCCCGGGATTGCACTCCCAGACGTTCAGGGTCAGGTTGTGGCAGCCGATTTTAAGCGCGTATGCCCGGACGTGCTCGTAGAGCGCCCGGCCGATGCCCCGCCCCCGGGCGTGGTCGAAAACGCAGATGTCGTCCACGTAAAGGGTGCGGATGGGGGTCATCACGTTGTCCCCGGCGTGGTCCTCCAGGAGGCAGAAGGCGTAGCCCAGGACGCCGTCCTCGGCGCTGTCGTAGACGAAGATGGGGCGGCGGTCGTCCGCCAGCATGGCCAGAAGCTGGCTGTCGTTGTATTTCCGGCCGCCGTTTTTGAAGAGGTCGGGCCGGCCCTCATGGTGGACCAGCTCCACCTGCTCCAAAAGGGCCCCGAGGGCGGGGAGGTCCCGCGCCTGCGCCCTGCGGATGGCCGCGTTTTGTTCCGTCAAGATGCTTCTCCTCTCATTTGACCACCACGTTCTCCTCCCCCAGAAGCTCCCGGAGCTCCTGCACCAGCGCCGGATGGATGACGCAGGGCGCGCCCTGGCGCAGTCTGCTGTCCTCGAAGTAGAGAATGAGCTGCTGGTCTCCGGGGAACATGTTGAGGACGAGCCTGATGCGTTTGTAAGCGGCGCTTTCCTTACTCTTGAGCCTTGCGTAGAGCTTGGTGGGCTCGGTTTTGGGCCTCTCCGGCTCCCGGCGGTTGTCCGTCAGGGGGCGCAGGAAGTTGATCACCGCCTGGGGGGCCTTCTCGTCCCGGACAGACAGCCGTCCGGCGACGCTCACCAGCTCCCCGGCCCGCATATAGCCGCCGGAGACGTCCAGCACACGCTGGAAGGCCAGAAGCTCCATGTCGCCGGTGCCGTCGTCCAAGGTGACGTAGGCCATGAGGCCGCCGTTTTTCGTGGCCTTGGTCTTCACCGCCGTGATCACGCCGCACAGGGTGATCTCCTGGTCGTCGTGGAAGCGGTGTGTTTCCCGCTCCTCGCTGTAATCGTTCTCGATGGCGCCGATGCTGACGGCGCCCAGGCGCCGCGCCGTCTCCCGCCAGCCGTCCATGGGGTGACCGGAGAGGTAGAGGCCCGTGACCTCCCGCTCCATGGCCATGCGCTCCATGGGGGAATACTCCTCCACGTCGGGTAGCTCCACCCGGCTCCGGGGGATCTCCTCCTCGGCGGTCATGCCGAAGAGGTCCATCTGCCCCTCCACGTTCTTCCGGCGGCGGTCGGCGATCTCGTCCAGCACCAGGCCCACGCCCTCCATGAGCTGGCGGCGCTTGAGGCCCATGGAGTCGAAGGCCCCGGCCTTGATGAGGCTCTCCAGCGCCCGCCGGTTCATATCCGGCCCGAAGGCCCGCTCGCAAAAATCGGTGAAGGAGGTGAAAGGACCGTTGGCCTGCCGCTCGGCCATGACGCTCTCGATGAACTTCGAGCCGATGTTTTTCACCGCCACAAGGCCGTAGCGGATGTTGTCCCCCTCCACGCTGAAGCGGTTGGCGGATCGGTTCACGTCCGGCGGCAGGAGCTTGATGCCCAAAGCCGCGCACTCGGCGGTGTACTCCGCCACTTTCTCGGCGTAGCCCAGCACCGAGGTCATCAGCGCCGCCATATACTCCCGGGGGTAGTGGCACTTGAGGTACGCCGTCTCGTAGGCCACCACGGCGTAGCTCACCGCGTGGGCCTTGTTGAAGGCGTAGTTGGCAAAATCGGTGATCTCGTCGTAGATGGACCCGGCCACGTCCTCGGGCACGCCGTTTTTCACGCAGCCGTGGATGCCCCGCTCCTCGTCGCCGAAGATGAAGGTCTGGCGCTCCTTTTGGATCTCCGCCATTTTCTTTTTGGACATGGCCCGCCTTATCATGTCCGCCTGACCCAGGGAGAAGCCGGCGAGGCGGCGGAAGATCTCGATGACCTGCTCCTGGTAGACGATACAGCCATAGGTGACGTTCAGGATGGGCTCCAGGAGGGGGTGCTTGTAGCGGATCTTGTCCGGGTTGGCGCTGGCCTCCAGGAAGCGGGGGATGGAGTCCATGGGGCCGGGGCGGTAGAGGGCGATGACGGCGGTGATGTCCTCGATGCTCTTGGCCTTCATGCCCACGCACACGCCGGTCATGCCGGCCGATTCCAGCTGGAAGACGCCGGAGGTCTTGCCGGCGGCCAGCATGTCGTAGGTCTCCTTATCGTCGTCGGGGATGGCGGAGATGTCGAAGTCCGGGACCTTTTTGCGGATGTCGCGCACCGCGTCGTCGATGACGGTGAGGTTCCGAAGGCCTAAAAAGTCCATCTTCAAAAGTCCCAGGTGCTCGATGGTGGTCATGGTGTACTGGGTGGCGATGGTGTTGTCCTTCTTGCTGAGGGTCAGGGGGACGTAGGTGTGTACCGGGTTGCGGGTGATCACCACACCGGCGGCGTGGGTGCCGGAGTCCTTGGGCATATCCTCCAGCGCGAGAGCGGTGTTGATGACCTGCTCGAACCGGGGGTCCTCCGCCATCTTGTCCCGCAGCTGCTGTGAGACGCGGATGGCGTCGGAGAGGGTGATGCGGAAGTCGTCCGGCAGGGTCTTGGCCAGCTCGTTCTCCTCGGCGAAGGTGAGGCCCAGGACCTTGGAGACGCTGCGCACGGCGTTCTTGGCCTTCAACGTGTTGAAGGTGACGATCTGGGCCACGTGGTCCGCGCCGTACTTGCGCTTGACGTAGTCCACCACCTCCCCCCGGCGGCGCTCGCAGAAGTCCATGTCGATATCCGGCATGGAGACGCGCTCCGGGTTCAGAAAGCGCTCAAAATAGAGGCTGTATTTGATGGGGTCGATGTCGGTGATGCGCAGGCAGTAGCTCACCACGCTCCCGGCGGCGCTCCCCCGCCCAGGCCCCACGGGGATGCCGTTGCGCTTGGCGTACATGACAAAGTCCTGGACGATGAGGAAGTAGTCGGTGAAGCCCATGCGGTCGATCATGTCGAGCTCATAGCGCAGCTGCTTTTCCACCTCGGGGGCATGGGGATAGCGCTGGGCGAAGCCCTCGTAGCAGAGCTTTTCCAGATATGCCTTGGCCGTGTACCCCTCCGGGACCTTAAATTCCGGCAGGTGGTAGTGGCCGAACTCGAACTCCACGTTGCACATGTCCGCGATGACGTTGGTGTTCTCCGCCGCCTCGGGGAGGTCCGGGTAGAGGGCGCGCATCTCCTCCTCGCTCTTGAGGTAGAGGCTGTCGCTCTCGAATTTCATGCGGTTTTCGTCGGAGAGGGTCTTGCCTGTCTGGATGCACATCAGCACGTCCTGGGCGTAGGCGTCCTCCCGCCGGAGGTAGTGGACGTCGTTGGTGAGCACCAGGGGGATACCTGTCTCCTGATGGAGCCGCCGGAGGCCCTGGGCGGCGCGGCGCTCCTCGGCGATGCCGTGGTCCTGGAGCTCCAGGTAGTAGTTGCCCTCGCCGAAGATGCTCTGAAACTCCAGGGCCGTCTTTTTGGCCTCGTCGTAGCGGTCGTGGAGCAGAAGCTGGGGCACCTGCCCCTGGACGCAGGCGGAGAGGGCGACGAGCCCCTCGGCGTGGGCCCGGAGGAGGTCCATGTCGATCCGGGGCTTCATGTAAAAGCCCTCCACAAAGCCCATGGAGACGAGATAGCAGAGGTTCTTATACCCCGTCTCGTTCTTGCAAAGCAGGATGAGGTGGTAGCGCACCGAGTCCTCCCCGTGCTCCTTGTCAAAGCGGGTGCGGGGGGCCACGTAGACCTCACAGCCGATGATGGGCTTGATGCCCTCGGCTAAGCACGCCTCGTAGAAGGCCACGGCCCCGTACATGACCCCGTGGTCCGTGACGGCCAGTGCCGTCTGGCCCAGCTCCTTGGCGCGTTTGGGAAGCTCCTTAATACGGCACGCCCCGTCCAGGAGGCTGTATTCGGAATGGACGTGCAGGTGGGTAAAGGCCATAGGTTTGCCTCCTTTCGGCAGCGGTCAGTTGAGCGCCCGCGCGATCTCGGAGAGCTTGCGCAGGCGGTGGTTGAGGCCGGATTTCGTAAGGCCGGCAAGGTCGGCAAGCTCGGAAAGGGCAAGCTCGGGGTTTTCCTCCCGAAGCCGCGCCGCCTCCCGGAGCTTATCCGAAAGGGAGCTCAGAATGCCGCTGTCCCGGAGCTTTTTGATGTCCACCAGCACCTGGGCGCTGGCCTCCACGGACTTGGCGACGTTGGCGGTGTCACAGTTGACCTTGCGGTTGACGAGATTGGTCATGTCCTTCTCGATCTTGGCGGACATGACGCGCATGGCGGCCACGGGGGCCCCGGCGGTGGTGAGGATGTCCTCGATGAGGGCGCTTTGCTTGAAGTAGATGATATAGTTCCCGGCCCGCGCCACGGTCTTCGGCTCGAAGCCCATGTCGATGAAGAGGGCGGTGATCTGCCGGCTGACGGTGTAGTGGCCGGTGACCAGCTCCAGGTGGTAGCGCTTGGCGGGGTCCGTGACGCTCCCCCCGGCCAGGAACGCGCCCCGCAGGAAGCCGGCGCGGGACTCGTCGTCCTCCAAAAGGCCGAGGTTCACGTGGTGGGAGATGACGCCGGGTCCGTAGCCCAGGGCGTCCGCCACGGCGCGGATGCTCTCCGGACGGCGCATGAGGACGGTGCGCTTGCCCCCGGCGCTCACGCGGCTCACCTCGTCAAAGGAGACGCCGAAGGCCCGGAGAAAGAGCTTGGGAAGCCTTCCGGCGAAGGCCTCCGAGCCCGTCAAAAAGCGGATCTCCTCCCGGTCGAAGCGGTTGCAGAACAAAAGCGCCCCGTAACACTCGGCCATGGCCTGGGGGCGCTTTCCGATCTCCGTCCGGCAGAGCTCATTTTTCACATCAAAGGAAAAGGACATAGTGGTTTCCTCAGTTAATTCTTGGCGATGTCCCGGTGGACGCGCTCCGTCTCGTGGCCGGTGAGGGCGAGGTGCTTGGCCAGCGCCTCCGTCACCGCCACGGACCGGTGGTGCCCGCCGGTACAGCCCACGCAGACGGTGAGGTTCATCTTCCCCTCCTCCTCGTAATTGGGGAGCAGGAAGTCGATGAGGTCCGTCAGCCTCCGCAAAAACTCCTTGGACTGGTCCGAGCTCATGACGTAGTCGAACACGTCCGCGTCCAGGCCGCTTTTCTCCATGAGCTCCGGCACATAGAAGGGGTTGGGCAGGAAGCGCACGTCGAAGACAAGGTCGGCCTCGATGGGGATGCCGTACTTAAAGCCGAAGGACATCACCGTTACCCGCATCTTCTGCTCGTCCCCCGCGCCGAAGAGGCGGTAGAGGGTCCGCTGGAGGCGGCCCAGGGTGAGGCCGGTGGTGTTGATGACGTAGTCCGCCCGGCGGCGCACAGGCTCCAGGGCCTTGATCTCCCGGCGCACCGCGGCCTCCAGGCCCACGGCCTCGCCGTCCAGGGGGTGGCGGCGGCGCGTCTCCTTATAGCGCTTGACGATGGTCTCCACCGTGGCGTCCACATAGAGGATCTTGTAGGCGAAGCCCGCCCGCTCCAGCTCCTCCAGGGCGGAGAAGAGATGCCCGAAGCCGTCGCCGCTGCGGATGTCGGACACCAGCGCCACGCGCTCATACCGGCCTCTGGTGGCGGCGCACAGCTCGGCAAAGCGGGGGATGAGCTCCCCCGGCATGTTGTCCACGCAGTAAAAGTCCAGATCCTCCAGCGCCGCCGCCACGCGGCTCTTCCCCGCGCCGGACAGGCCGGAGATGATGAGCATCTCCATGGTGTCACCCCGTTTCGTAAGTGAAAATCGCTAAAGCTTTTATACGATGATCTTGACCTCCGGCTCCAGGCGGACGCCGGTCTGCTTGTAGACCTTCGTCACCACCATGGCCATGAGGGCGTAGACGTCGGAGAAGGTGGCGTTGCCCAGGTTCACGATGAAGCCCGCGTGCTTTTCCGAGACCTGCGCGCCGCCCACCTGGAGGCCCTTCAGGCCGCACTGGTCGATGAGGCGGGAGGCGTAGTCCCCCTCCGGGCGCTTGAAGGTGCTCCCGGCGGAGGGGTAGTTGAGGGGCTGCTTTTCCCGCCGCGCCTCCATGAGCTCCTCCATTTTGGCCCTGATCGCCTTGGGGTCGCCGGGGCGCAGGCGCAGGGTGGCGGAGAGGATGGCGCCGCCCTTTTGGAAGCGGGAGGAGCGGTAAGCGAAGGCGCACTCGCTCTTGGGGACCACACGCACCTGGCCGTCCCGCTCCACGAAAGTGACGGACTCCACCACGTCGCCCAGCTCGCCGCCGTAGGCCCCGGCGTTCATGGTGATGCCACCGCCCAGCGTGCCGGGGATGCCGTGGGCAAACTCAAGGCCGGTGAGGCCCTCGTTCAAAGCCGCGTTGGCAAGGCGCGAGAGCACCACGCCCGCGCCGCAGATGAGGCTGTCGCCGCTGACGCGCACGGTATCGAGGCGGGCGGTGGAGAGGGCGACCTCCTTATGCCCGCCGTCGGAGACGAGCAGGTTGGAGCCGTTGCCCAGGATAAAGTAGGGCAGCTCCCGCCCCTCCAGCTCCCGGACGCACCAGACGAAGGCCCCGATGCTCTTGGGCTCCAGGAGCGCCCGCACGGGCCCGCCGATCTTAAAGGTGGTGTGGCGGCTCATAGGCTCGCCCAGGGTCACGCCCGTCTCCGGGTACTCCCCCCGCAGGTCCGCCAACAGGCGGTCAAGTCCGTCGTTCATTGTGCCTCCAGGCTGTCAAAATAGTCGTCCAGTTGCTCGGCAAAGTCCTTGCCGGAGTTGTAGCCCATGCGCTTTTGCCGGTTGTTCATGGCGGCCACCTCGATGATAACGGCCAGGTTGCGCCCGG
Organism: uncultured Oscillospiraceae bacterium; assembly: GCA_947632175.1. GTDB lineage: Bacteria > Bacillota > Clostridia > Oscillospirales > Oscillospiraceae > RUG626. The sequence continues at coordinate 213,848 of CANROC010000002.1, forward strand.
GTCTGATGGGCACCACGATGTAGGGCACCTTGACGCCCAGGATGTCGATGAAGTCCGTCTCGGACCCCATGCGGTCGTAGCTGTTCTCCGCGTTCCAGTTCTCCAGCTTGATGACCAGGTCCACCTTCTCGCTCCACTTCACCGCGCCGTTGCCGAAGATGCGCCGCACGTCCACCACGCCGATGCCGCGAAGCTCGATGTAGTTGCGGATGAGGTCCGGCGCCGTGCCGGTGAGTGTGGTGGAGTTGACCTTTTTGATGATGACGGCGTCGTCGGAGATGAGGTGGTGGCCGCGCTTGATGAGCTCGATGGCCGTCTCCGATTTGCCCATGCCGGACTCGCCCAAAATCAGCACGCCCTCGGAGTAGACCTCCAGGAAGACGCCGTGGCGCATGATGGTGGGGGCCAGGGCGTTGTTGAGCTTGGTGGTGAGCTCGATGATGAGCTCGCTGGTCTCCCGGTGGGACTTGAGGATGGTGACGTTGTGCTCACGGGCGGAGTCCAGCGTCCCCTCCGGGATGTTCACGTCGTGGGCGATGATGAGGGCCGGCACGCCGCTGGCCATGAGGCGGTCGAGCTTGGCGCGGCGCTCCTCCTCGGAGAACTGCTGGAGGTAGGCGTCCTCGTTCCAGCCCAGGATCTGGAGCCGCTCCGTGGTGAAATTGGCGTAGAAGCCCGTGAGCTGAAGCCCCGGGCGGTTGATGACCGCGGTGGTGACGAGCTTGGAGGCAAAATCCGAGGAGGCGTACAAGACCTCCAGCCCCACCTGCTCGGCCAGCGCCTTCAGTGTGATCCCATGTTCCGTGTCCATAAGCTCCTCCTTGACGATTTGACTAACAGCATGTTCCTATTTTATCTAAAATCCGTCGCTTTTGCAAGAGCCTGGGGCATATAAATATTTTATTCGGAACGAAAAATTTTTCTTGCATTTTCCGATAAGTTCTGCTACAATAGATGAGCTTGCGAATTTAAAGTTTTCATGCAAGGAGGTGCAGCAGATGGCAAAGTGTGAATTTTGCGGCAAGGGCGTCTCATTTGGTATTCAGGTGAGCCACTCCCACAGAAGATCCAACCGTACCTGGAAACCGAATGTCAAACGTGTCAAGGCCGTGGTAGACGGCTCCCCCCGCCACGTTTACGTCTGTACACGGTGCCTCCGCAGCGGCAAGGTCACCCGTGCGGTGTAAGTGAGTCTTGAAAGCCGAATCCCCATCCTGACGGATGGGGATTTATTTTTTTTTGAAAACGATGAGCTTTCCGGTGATGTAATTCGTGACGACAACGATCACCTGTCCCAGGAGCTTGACCCAGGTCTCGGGGAGATGGAGGGCCTGGACGAAGAGGAGAAAGACGGCCTCCTCCAGGACTAGGGAAAAGATCCTCGCGGCGGTGAAGTCCCGCAGCTGCGGCCAGAGAGTGGCCCTGTCCCAGCCGCCGTTTTCAAAGACGAAAGCCTTGTTGGTGACGAAAGCGAAGGCCACCGCCGCCACCCAGGCCGGGATGTTGGCTACGATGCCGGGGGCGATGAGGTTGAGGGGGAAATAGACGGCGAAGTTCACCACGGTGGAGAGGACGCCGAAGACGAGGTAGCTGAGGAGCTCCTGGTATTTGAGCACGGTGGGCCGCAAAAACCGGGGGATCACCGGCTCCAGGAATCTGTAAAATTTCGATTTTTTCTGTTCCATGTGTCTCACCTGTCACCGTCCGTGGGGGTCTCCGCCAGGCGGCTTTTTTCAAGCGGAGAGCTTCACCACCAGTACCCCGTCGATTTTGCTGATGGAACCATCGGCGGGATAACAGGGCATAGCCTTAAATTCCGGCGTCTCCCGTATGGCGGTACACTGGTCCTCCGGCACATAGCCCGGAGTGAAGCTCTGGAAATAGTAGAAAAGCCAGCCGCGGGAGTAGACATTCATGAGCTCATCTCCGAGGAATACCCCTGTCAGGCCGCTTTTCGGCAATGCGGTGCCGCTGTATGCATTGCCGATAAATGCCACGCCCATCCCCGGCTCGTAGCCCTCGGTCTGCTCCACCCTGGACACGAGCCGCGTAAGGTACGCGTTGGCGCCCCGGGCGGTGAGCTCCATCTCCAGATACGCCTTATTGGCGATGAGCGCCCCCTCATAGCTCTGCGCGGCGGAGACGGCCAGCAGAAAGCAGGCGGCAACGCCAGCGGCCGCCCTTTTGAGCCTGCCGGAGGCGGGGAGCTCCGTCCTGTCCGCCAGCACCGCCGGGAGGAACCACAGAAGTACATTGGGGTAGATCATGAGCCAGTGGACATTTTCGGCCCCGGCCATAACATAGACGATGTTCACCGCCAACGGCAGGACTGCCAGGAGCGCCAGGGCCATCACCGCCGCCACGGGCGAGCGGTAAACGCCGTGTCTGACGGCCAGTACCAGCAGCGTCAGGACCGTCAGGACCTCAAAAGCCCTCATGAAAAAGGGAAAGCTCCTGTGGACGGCCAAAAACGCGTCGGAGAAAGGGAAGCGGAAAAACGACCTGTACGCTTCCACTGCCCTGTCGATCAGCTGACTCAGGGACACATCGGTCATGCCGTTTAGCCCGGCATAGCTCAGAAGCTCCGTGCCTGTGACCCAAAGGCACAGCCGGAGGATGACAAGATACGCCGCCATCCCCAGCACAAGGCCCAGAAAAGCGCGGAGGACGTCCAGAAGGAGCACTTTCGGGCGCTCATACGTCCCGGAACACACCTCCACCAGCAGCGACATCACCGAAAGCGCCGCGGCGAAGCCGAAATACGCCTGATAACAGCCCATGGCCACGGCAATGGCTCCCGCCCCGGCCGCAAACCGCGCCCAGCCCCGGCCCCTGATAAGGCAGGCCCCCAGGGCCGCCAGGAGCATGGCGAAAAAGTATGCTGGCGCCGTGAACATATAGGCCCAAGTGGACGTCACCGTGGGGAAAGCCGCCATGGCCGCCGCCACCGCTATGGAGGCCAAAAGAGAGCGCATCCTGAAGAGCCTGACCGTGAAGACCACCGCCAGGGCCAGCCACATCGAGCCCACGACACCGTTCACCAGCGGAGAGCTGAAGCGCCCCGTGAGCTTCAAGACGGGGTCGAGAAGCCACCGGCCCGAGGGGAGGAACGAGCCTCCGGTGAACATCTCGGAGAGGTCATCGTGGTTGATAAGCTTGTTGGTAAAGGCGAAGAGATGTATCACCAGCACCAGCGCCAAGGCCGAGAGGAAGACGATCACATCGCGTTTCGATACTTTTTTGCGGACAGCCGCGGCGGCGGCGCCCAGGGCACTTTCCTTTTCCATCCGTTATTCCTTCTTTCTGTCCGCATCCCCCGTCCTCTTCTCCCGAAAGGCGAAAAAGCGCTGGCCGATGTAGTTGAGGATCACGAAGAGGCCCATGCCTACCAGCATGGCCACGTTCTCCCGCACCGTTTTGGAGGCGCCGGAGAGGATGAGGCGCGTGAGGGGCTTGGCGGCGCCGTAGGCGATGAGGTAGCAGACGCTGATCTCCAGCACGAAGCGTACTACCGTTCCGGCGCCTTTCTCCTTGTTTTGGAAAGTGAAGTGCTTATTGAGGAAGTAGCTCAGGATGCTCGCGAAGAAGTAGTTGGCGGCGGAGGACACCCAGTAGCTTAAGTGCAGGAGGTTATAAAAGCCGAACATGATCGCCGTGCCGAAGAGAGTGTTGACGATGCCGACCAGAATGAACTTCCAGAAGGTCCTGTCAAAGAATTTGGCGATGAACGCCTTGAGCTTGTCCGACATGTCAATCACCGCACTCTCTCGCGATGATGTACCGGGGGCGGCCAAGGCTTTGGCGGAAGAGGCGGCCCAGGTAGTAGCCTATGACCCCCAGGCACAGGAGCACGCAGGCCAGGGCCAGGAGGGCCGTCACGGCTAAAAGCACAAGCCACCCGGAGGCGTCGTCGCCCACGGCGGCGTAGAGGATGCCGGTGACCACGGCGATGAGCGCGAAGAGCGCGCCGAAGACCGTGGCAAGCTGCATGGGCGCGGCGGAGAAGGCCGTCACGGAAGATATGGCGTAGCGGGCCAGGGATTTAAAGGACCACTTGGACTGCCCCGCCGTGCGCTCCGCCACGTCGAACGCCACCTCGGTCTTTTTGAAGCCCACGAAGGCCGTGAGGCCCCGGAAGAAGACGTCCTCCTCCGGGAGGGCCAAAAGCGTGTCCACCACCTTGCGGTCCATGAGCTTGAAGTCCGAGGAGCGCTTCATGTCGAGCTTGGCGAGCTTGGAGATCACGGCGTAAAACGCCCCGGCGCACAGCCGGTGGAAACCGGACTCCTCTCCCCTGTCGCGCTTGACGCCCTCCACCAGCTCAAAGCCCTGCTCCCACAGGGTCACCATGGTGGGGAGGACCTGGGGCGGGTGCTGGAGGTCGCAGTCCAGCACAGCCACGCAGTCGCCGCGCGCCCGGCTGAGACCGGCGAAAATGGCCCGGTCCTTCCCGAAATTCCGGGAAAAGGAGACGCCGCGCACGTGCTTGTCCGCCTCATGGGCGCGCAAAATGGCCTCCCAGGTGCCGTCCCGGGAACCGTCGTCCACGAAAATGAGCTCATAGGGGATCCCGGCGTCCCGCAGGACGCCGGCCACGGTCACGGCGGCCTTTTCCGCCATGGCCTCCTCATTGAAGGCGGGGATCACCACTGAGAGGAGCTTATCCATTGCTCATCCTTCTTTTCTCTTAGTCGTTGGAAAGGCCGCCGTCAAGTCCGTCCACGGCGGTGTCCGTGGGCTCCTGGGCGTCCTCCCCGGCGGCGCGGTAGTAGTCGGTGTCCAGGATGAGGTCGTTGACCTCGTAGCTTGCGTAGACATAGTTGTTCATGCGCTCGATGTCCTCATCGGAAAGGCCGTCCCCGTTCCATTGGACCTCACCGGCGGCGACGTAGGTGCCGTTATGGACCCAGGCGCCGTCGGGGAAGACGGCCCAGCCCTCATAGGCCGGGTCAAAGGCGTCCCGCCCCATGACCTCACGGGGCACGGGCAGGCCGAAGAGGTTGGCGACCGTGGGCATGATGTCGATGGTCTGGACGGTCTTCTCCACCTTCATGGGCTCCACGTCCGCGCTCCAGATGAAGAAGGGCGTGCGCTGGAGGATGGGGTCCCCGGCAGCCTCGGAGGCGGTTTGCAGGTATTCCCCGTCGGAAAAGCCGTAGCAGTAGTGGTCGCCGAAGGCCATGATGACGGTATTCTCCAAAAGGCCCTTCTCCTCCAGATGGGTGAGGAGCTCCGCGAACATGTCGTCCGTCAGCCGGATCTTGGCCTTCAAAACGGAAAGCTCCGTCAGGGGCTCCGTGGCGTACTCCGGGTGGAGGGCCAGGGCCTCCTGGATCAGCGGCTCCGTCAGGTCGTCGTAGGGCAGGTGGCCGCTGTAGGTGATGACGAAGTCCATGAAGGGCTGGGCGGCGAACATGTCCTCCCAAAGCTCCGGGCACCGGGTGAGGAAGGTGTCGTTGTCCTGGCTGACGGCGTTGTCGCCCTCCGGAACGTAATCAAAATAGCTGTGGTAGAGCTCGTAGCCGAAGGCCGCGTGCATCATGCCCCGGTTATAGAAGTCCGCCTCGCTGCGGTGGTAGGAGTTGACCCGGCAGCCCGCGTCGGCGAAAAGCCGGGGCAGGGCGTAGGGGAAGTCGTTGCCGGGAAGGCCGTAGGCGGCGTTGGAGTTGGTGTAGGGGTAGACGCCGGTGTGGGCGGCAAACTCCGTGTTGAAGGTGTAGCCGCTGGCGTACTCCGGTGTGTACATGTGGGTAAAGTCGATGCCCTCCTCCCGAAGGCGGTAGAGGGTAGGTGTGTCGTCCTCGGTGATGAGCCAGTCGTCCATACTCTCCATCATCACCACGATGACGTTCCGGCCGGCGAAGAGGCCGGTCATGTCGTTGTCCTCATGGGCGGGACGGGCGGCGAAGAAGTCGTCGATCTTCTGCACGGAGGCGTCCTCCGCCTCCTCGTCCTCAAAGACGCCGGTGTCCTGCACCGCCATCACCGCGTTTTTGAAGACGAATTGGTAGGTGCCGGTGAGCTCCAGGTCCGCCGTAGCGTTGATGAATTTCCGGTATTGGAAGGCCGGGGACTTGTAGGCATTCCACTTGGCCTCGTTGTAGGTGCCGTAAAGGAGCGGCGTCAGCGCCACGCCCAGCACTCCCGCCAGGAGCGCCTTGCCCAGCGCCCGCAGGGGCACACGCTCCCGCTCCGGCGCGGGGAAGACGGCGATGCCCACCGCGCCCACGGCGATGACCAGCAGGACCTGGACCAGGAAGCCCGGGCTCAGGATCTTTTCCACATAGCCGAGATACCCGCTCCCCTCCCCGGCGTAGAGGAAGTCGCTGAAATAGAGGAAGGAGCCCATGAGCCGGTAATACCCGTACTGCACCACCACGTAGACGGCGGCGGCGTAGTAGAGCACCGCGTAGACGACGCGTCCCGCCGTCCTTTTGGGCATCGCCAGGGAGACGGCGGCCAGGATCATGGACCAGAAGACGGAGAAGACGTTGGCGGGGATATAGAGAAAGCTGTGCTTCCCGATGTCCCTGGTGGCAAATCTGAGCCACAGGTCCAGCAGGAAGAAGGACGCGCACACGAAGACATACCGGGCAATGCGCAGCCTCCGCTGCCATGGCCCTGTACGGAGCGTTTCTTTGATGGATGCTAACCTGTTCATAGGATGATCGCCTCAAGAAATCATTGGGTTTCACGGCATTATAGCACGCAAAAAAGTCCCTGTCAACTGCCCAATGTCCGGCAAAGAACGGCAGGCTTTCGTTTTCCGTCCGCTCATCTCAGGAGCTGTATTTTGAAAAGCTCGGTCACATCTCCTCCGCCGGTCACAAGCGTCACGCATACAAGATCCCCCGGCTCCAGCTCTGAAAGGCCGATTGGTTCATCCTCCCAAAGGATGCCTACGCTGTCATAAACCTCATACCGAAGCTCTCCCCGATACTTTTCCTCATTGAGCGCTATCCCATCGACGGTTATCGTATTTTTGTCTACTTCTTTTACTTCAGCATAAAAAGAATGCACATCAAACGTCATGCTCGCGGTCACATAGCGGTCATTTGCGACTTTATAGCCCGCCAAATAGCTGAAAAAAGCGCCGATCAGTAAAACCGCGATGGTCAGAACAAGAGCGACCTTGTACGGCGGCGCCATAGTCGGGGACTTTGTTTCGGCCTTTAGAGCTTTGTTGATATGGCTTTTATATACCTGTAAGTAAACAATGATCGTACCGATCAGCAGCGCCGCGAAAAAGAACGCGAAAATAAAAAATACCGGAAAACCCATATGTATGCCTCCTATATACCGAAAGCTTCCTTGAAGATGTAATAATAGTTTCTCGTTACATCGACTTTTTCTCCGTTTATCATGGTCAAAATAAATTTCATAGAAAGTGTTGGCGTGATCTTTATGACTTTATTTTTCGCGATGATCACGGAATTGCTGATACGAATGAACTTACTTTGATCCAGAAGACTGTAGATTTTATATAAGCGGTCCGGGGATCGGAATGTTCCTTTCGTAGAATGGACCTCGACGCTGTGGCCGTAGGTTTCAATAAGTACGATATCCTCGGCAGACACAACGACCTTTTCGCCCGTTTCCCGATCCCGTACAAGAAGACTGTCCACAAAGGAAGCGGCTTCGCTCAAAATCAAGCCGGCAGTATCGTCTATCTCGATCCCATGGCTTTCAAGCGCGGCTCTCAATTCCGGATATCGCTCTTTGCTGACGGCCAGTCTGATTTTCACCGGCATGTCCTCCTTCCCATCAATTCCTTCCGTCATTCATTATAACGGACCGGACAGGATCCTTCAACCGCTTCGGAACGGCTTGCAGATATAGCTTCATACTTTACGGTGATTTGCAAAAAAGCCCCCCGGCCGCGGGAGCCGGGGAGCCTTTTCACCATGGCCTTCCCGTTGAAGGCCGGTATGACAACAGATTTCAGCCGTCATCCCGGTCGCCGCGCTGGCGGATGAGGAGGCGGATGGGGGTGCCGGCGAAGCCGAAAGCGGCGCGGAGCTGGTTTTCCAGGTACCGCTGATAGGAAAAGTGGAAGAGCTCGGTGTCGTTGCAGAAGATGACGAAGGTGGGGGGCCGGACGCCGACCTGGGTCATGTAGAAAATTTTGAGCCGCTTGCCCTTGTCGGAGGGCGGCTGGACCCGGGCCTGGGCGTCGGCAAGGACGTTGTTCAAAAGCCCAGTGGTGACCCGGCGATTGGCCTGCTCGTTCACGGAGTTGGCAAGCTCGAAGATGCGCTCCACCCGCTGGCCGGTGAGGGCCGAGACGAAGAGAATGGGGGCGTAGGGCATGAAGGAGAGGTCCCGCTGGATGTCGGCGCGCAGCTTGTCCATGGTCTTGCCGTCCTTTTCCACAAGGTCCCACTTATTCACCAGGATGATGCTGGCCCGGCCCGCCTCGTGGGCCATGCCCGCCACCTTGGTGTCCTGCTCGGTGACGCCGTCCCGGGCGTCCAGCATGATGAGGCACACATCGGCGCGCTCGATGGCTAACTGCGCCCGCATGACGGAGAACTTCTCCACCCGGTCCTCCACCTTGGACTTCCGGCGCATCCCGGCGGTGTCAATGAGCACAAATTTGCCGTATTTGTTCTCAAAGGGCGTGTCCACCGCGTCGCGGGTAGTGCCGGCGAGGTCAGAGACGATGACCCGCTCCTCGCCCAAAATTTTGTTGACGATGGAGCTCTTGCCCACGTTGGGCTTGCCGATGAAGGCCAGCTTCACCGCGTCCGCGTCGGCGTCCTCGTCCTCTTTTGGCGGGAAGTGCTTCAGGCACTCGTCCAGGATGTCCCCCGTCCCGTGGCCGTGGAGGGCGGAGAGGGCAATGGGGTCGCCCAGCCCCAGGCCGTAGAACTCGTAGATGTCCGGGTCCACGGGGCCGGTGGAGTCCATCTTGTTCACCGCCAGCACCACGGGCTTGCCGGAGCGCAGGAGCATATCCGCCACCTCGTGGTCCGAGGCGGTGACGCCGGAGCGGATGTCGCACACGAAGATGATGACCGTGGCGGAGTCGATGGCGATGAGCGCCTGTTCCCGCATGAAAGTCAAAATCTCGCTGTCGGTAGAGGGCTCGATGCCGCCGGTGTCCACGATGTCAAAGGTCCGCCCGGACCACTCGCACCTGGCGTACAGCCTGTCCCGCGTGACGCCGGGCGTGTCCTCCACAATGCTGAGCCGCTCCCCCGCCAGCCTGTTAAACAAAAGGCTCTTCCCCACATTGGGCCGCCCCACAATGGCAACTAAGGGTCTCATGTGTACCTCCTGATCTGATGTCTCCCCCGGATGGGGGCTGTGTTCCTGCTGTTTTTGATACGCGTAACTTTAATTTTTCTCATGCCTTTTTGACTCTTTACACGCCATAACGGTATTCTTTCTCTTCTCTTTCATTTGGGACAAGCTGAAACTTTTCTATGATCATATCCGCCGCCTCATCCGGACTGAGGTCAGTATTATCGATCTTGATGTGATTTGGAAACCATATTTCGCCATCATTTGAATTCAATCTATGTCTTTCGGCATCCCTTAAGAGATTCTGTTTACTCCATGATGTATTTCTTTTTGACGGTTTACGCTCCATTCTATGAGGAGTTTCATTCCTCTCCAGTCTCCTCTCAAGACTGGCGCTCAATTCCACGAAATAAAACGCTCCTCCATTTGCGGTAAACAAGTCGGACAATTTTGTTAAATTGGCGCGCTCCTGCGGTATTTCAAAAGCGCAAACATACGTAAATATCAAATCAATATTATGCTTTACGGCAAGCTCAAACGCTTTTTCCCTAAATGTTGTATTGAACTCTTTTTGTGCCGGAGTTCCAAACCCAAACAGCCTGTCAGAAATTTCAATGCTGTCGTGATTCATCATCATATTGTACTTCAGCTTATCCCTCAGACTTTCCGCAACGGTCATTTTCCCCACCGCCTGAGGGCCGCATATTACAATCAAATTCGCCATGCCAAGCGCCTCCGAAAACCGGAATCTACAAATTGATCCAAATATAGTGTCTATCTGCCGTGATCTTCTCGATCACTCCGCCGTTTGCCAACGCAACGCGAATAGACGGTATATTTTGATTCCGGATGGTAAGCAGCGCTTTAGACAAGCCTATTTCTTTACCTGCGTCGATCAATAACGCTAAGAACCTTTTTCCCAGACCTCGATTCCTTGCCGACGGCCGGATCGCATACCCCACATTTCCGCCGTTTTCCAGCAAGGCTTCCGTTAAAAAATGGCGCACCTTGCCAAAGCCCACAGGGGTATTGTTTTCGAAAAGCCAAAAGGTTGTTTCCGGGACCTTCCATCCGTTCACTAACCCGGTTTGCTCAGAATTTCTGAGTGAATTCTTTAACCATTCCTTATACTCATCAAAGGTTTTCCCCTTGACTGAATTGATAAATCCATTCTCATCCGCGGGTAATTCCTGCAGCATTTCATAAATGTCACACCCATCATCTATGCTAAGCTTTCTGATCTCTAAACACATAACAGCATTTGAACCTTTTCTGTACATAAATTTTCATTCATTTTTTGCTTTGTATTTCCTTGATTCTTATCTCCACGATCTTTTTAAGAAAAAGCAAATCATCAAAGGTAGGGTTGTCAATTCTAAAAGTACATCCGCAAATATCGTTAAATTCTTTTCCGAATATCACTTTATGTCGTCCACCTCCGCAGGAGCCGCAATGACCGCAATGGCCGACATATTTGTAAGCAATTTCCCTTGTTTTCTCGTTGACCGGGTATTTACCGAGATATTCCGAATCCATATCATCAGACCAAACTGTCCAGTGGTTTTCCGGCTCGTCCGGATCTTTTATTGCAATAAAGCAGACACATTTTTCGCCAAATTTCACCCAGTAATAAATTTTGTCTTTCCAGCAAGCACTGGCATCCTTATAAAAACTACATCCTACATTTTCTAAATATTCGATAAACTCCAGCGCTGTTTTCTGCTCATGCAGTGATAATTCTTTAAATATATATTCTTTTATATCGGACATACAGTTAATTTTCTTTTCTGTTTCAGTACATATTTTTATAACTTCATTAACGATTCTTTCTAAATCTTTTGTCCCATCGATCACATAATCGGACGAGGGAAGTATATCCTTCAGCATTTGCACGTAGGCGACGCGGGCAACTTTCAAATACATCTCCATATCACCGCGGATCTCGTCGGCGGTCGCGTCCTTAAAATCCCGCAGCACCCTTCTCGCCATGGCTATGTCCAGGGGCGTGTCGATGAATACGGCAACGTCGATATACTTTTTGATCCTGTCGTTGCGATACGCGAACGGATAATCCAGCAATAAGGTATCGTACCGCCCGCTGTCCCTGATCGCGAGAATGTCTTTCTCCAACTGACTCAGGTCCCACACCTGATAATCCGCGCCATCCAAGACCCATTGATAGAAGTTCTCAACCTCGCCGTCAAAAGAATAATCGTCAAAATAGAGCGCCGCCGTCCGTGGCAGTCTCTTTTTAATTTCATTGACCACCGTGGTTTTTCCACCCGCTGTAACCGCGGCAATGGCTATTACTTTCATATAGCCGCCCTCCTTATTCGGAGAAAATCGGATTCATACTTTACGCATTTTTCCCAACAGCTCCATCATTTCCCGCCACTCGTGGATGTGCAGGTGCTCACACTTGGGGGCGGACGCTTCGGAGCGGTCTTTGTACTCCCTCTCCGTATCATTATCGTACCAGACGGGGTATATCCCGGCCTGCGCCGCGCCCTCTACATCCTTTTGGGGGTCGTCCCCGCAGTACCAGACCTCGTCGGCACGCAGTCCCGCTTTCCGTAAGGCGATATCGAATAAAATTCGGTTGGGCTTTCGCACGATATAATCGCTGGAGGTCATCACAAACTCAAACCGGTTCCTCGGCAAAAGCCGGTTCAGCCGCTCTGACAGGGCCTCGCCTGACCACAAGAGATTGCTGATTACCGCGCTTCTGATGCCATTTCGGTTGATGAAATCCAGCATACTGTCCGTTTCCGGCATCACGGCGCCCATGGACGCGCCGTTCCAAAAAACCGTCTCCATCTCCAGCGGCGTCAGCGAAAACTCGATCCCCAAATACTCATACAGCACCTTATCGGCGATTTGGCCGCCAATATCGTACCCGATCTTACGGACATTTTCAAGATGCTCCCCGTAAATCAGGTCCGCCGCTTTCCTGACATCCTCCAGCGTACAGTGGTCCGGGTTTTTCGTAGCATACTTCAATACTTCCGCGTTTCCTCTGACCGCGTCCCAGCCGGGTTCATACAGGAGCGTATGTCCGTAGTCGAACAGGATCATTTTCGGATACCGCAACAAGATCACCTCAACCCGCTAGCTTTCTTCCATCAGCCGGCAGCGCAACTCATATAGGGCCGTTTTATTGGAATCCCACGTCAGGCGCGACATGGCGTCGTCGAAGCTCAGCCACTCGCAGCCGGTGTGTTCATCGGACAGCCTTAACTCGGAAACGCACTCAAACGCGAAGTGATATTCGGGAAGAACATAGGTATTCTTTGGCCAATATTGCCGGTACCGTTCCGAGATCACATTCGCCGGGACATAGGCCATGGACGTAAGCTGAATCACGCTGTCCGTTATGATCCCCGTTTCTTCCGATATCTCCCTGACCGCCGTCTCTAACGGCGTTTCATCATCCTCGCCGCCGCCCGCGACGAATTGCCACTGGTCCAGGTCCGAGCGGCGGAGGACACAGTAGGCCGGTTCCGCGCCCCGCCGATAGGGGATCGCCAAAATTTGAAACGGTGCTCTCATGATAAAAATACTTTCAAGAGCTCCTCCCCGCCGTTGTCGATGGGGGTGACGGGGACGCCCAGGGCAGATTCCGCGTCCCGGAGGGTCACGTCGTCCAGGAAGACGTTCCCGCCGTCGCGGAGCATGCGGTTGGTGATGTAGACCCGTTCTCCCAGGTCCCGGCCACGGAGCTGGGCGATGAGGTCGCGGCCGGTGATAAGGCCCGCCACGTCGATGGTGTGTCCGAAAAAGTCGTTGACGACGGGGACGATCTCCACCTGAATGTTGGGAAATTTGGCCTTCGCCAGGTCCCGGAGGCGCGTCAGCGTCCTGGCCGCCGAAACGCCGGTGGCGACGGTGGCATGAGTGCCCCGGGCCTCGCCGGAGGCGCTTTCAAGGGCCTCCTCGAACTCGGTATAGAGGAGGCGCAGCAGCCCCACGCCGTTTTCCAGCTGTGGGTAGCCCTCATAGAAGTCGTCCTCCGGGATGGGCAGGTCCGCCTTTAGATAAAGCTCGTCGGAGCAAAAGAAGATGCGGCTGCCGTGGCGCTTGCGGCAATGCTCCCCGAAGCGCTCCACCAGCGCCACCGTCTCCCGCGCAAGCTCCCGGTCAAAGGGCTTCAGAGGGTAAAGGCCCTCCCGGAACTTTGTGAGGCCCACGGGGATGACGGAGCAGCTGTGGACCTGGGGGGCCAGGCGCGCCAGCCGGCGCATGGTGCGCGCAAGCTCCTTGCCATCGTTGAGGCCGGGACAGCAGACGATCTGGCAGTTGAGCTCGATGCCGGCGCGGGCGAAGCGCTTCAAGATCTCGATACCCCGCCCGGCGTTCTTGTTGCCCAGCATGAGGCACCGTAGGTCCGGGTCCATGGTGTGGACGGAGACGTTGATGGGGGAAATTTTGAGGTCGATGACCCGCCGGACCTCCCGCTCGCCCATGTTGGTGAGGGTGAGGTAGGAGCCGGTGAGAAAGGAAAGGCGCACATCGTCGTCCTTGAAATAGAGCGTCTCCCGCATCCCCGGCGGCATCTGGTCCACGAAGCAGAAGACGCAGTTGTTGGCGCAGGAGCGCATCCCGTCCATGAGATACTCCTCGAACTCCAGCCCCGCGTCCTGCCCGGCGTCCTTCTCCACGGCGGCGGTGAAGACCTCGCCGTCGCGCTCCAGCTCGAAGACGCTCTCCTCGTCGTAGGCGAAGTACATATAGTCCAGCACGTCCGCGATACGGTTCCCGTTCACCCGGAGGAGCTTGTCCCCCGGCCGTATCCCCGCCCGCGCCGCCGGGGATTCCGGCGCCACGGTCTTGATTCGATTGCGTTCTCCGGCCATAGTGCCCTCCTCTCCCCTTTGAACGAAAAAGCGGCGGGGGTGCCCCGCCGTTTTTCTTTGCTCGCTATTACTCGTCCACAGTTACGACTTCACGGCCATTGTATGTGCCGCAGGCCTTGCAGGCCCTGTGGGGCAGATGAAGCTCGCCGCACTTGGGGCAAGCCACGAGAGCGGGCACGCTCAGCTTCCAGTTGGAGCCGCGGCGTCTGTCTCTCCTCGCCTTGGATACTTTCCCCTTCGGTACTGCCATAATGACACCTCCTGTTAGTTTTCATTCTCCAGAAGCTGCCCTAAAGCGAGCCATCTGGGGTCCTGGTCCTCCTTGCAGTCGCAAGGGCCGTCGTTCAGATCCTTACCGCACTTTTCGCAAAGGCCCTTGCAGTCCTCCTTGCAAAGGACGCGGGGCTCAAAATTGAAGATCAGCGCGTCCCGGGCGATCTCCTCCAGATCGGCTACGCCGTTCGTGAGGAGGTAGTAGTCCTCGCTGTCCTCATCCTCCAGCTCATCGGCGAGGTATGCGGCGGCCTCGCACCGATAGGGCATGGGAAACTCCTTCAGGCACCTGGCGCACTGGCAGAGAAGCTCCGCCGAGATGACGGCGTGGAGCTCCAGAAGCCCCGCGTGGTTCTCCACCGCGCCCCGCACGGTCACGGGCGTCAGGTACGCGAGCACGCCGTCGAAAGGCAGGTCGTCCACGGGGAGCTCAAAGGAGAACTCCCTTTTCGACCCCGGCGAGGCGATGAGCTCATTGAGATCAAGCTTCACTCCGTCCACCCCTTCCAAGTCGCGCTAAAATATTATAATGCAAGCGCGCAGGCTTGTCAAGAGCTTTTTTGCGGCGCGGGGCGGGAATCTTGCCTGTTTTTCGCGAAAAAACCGGGGCGCGGTGAAAACCGCGCCCCGGAATTGAAAGGAGTCCTGTGGGGCCCCGAGGGGGGCCTTGAGGAAAGCTATGGAAGAAAGCTTATTCAGCGGGCCGGAGGTAGCGGGTCAGCATCGCGGCGACCTCGCAGCGCTCGGCGGTTGCGCCCGGCTCGATGGTGGTGGCTGTCCGGCCGTTGATGATGCCGTTCTGGACACACCAGCTCATGGCCTCAAGAGCCCAGTCGCCGATGTCCGCAACGTCGGTGTAAGTCGCCGGGATGGTATACTCCGGATCTGCCTCTTCGCCGATGCTCTCGGCGTAGCGGTAGAGCATGACGGCCAGCTCCTCACGGGTCACGGCCTGGTCGGGCTTGAAGGACCCGTCCTCGTACCCGTTGACGATGCCCTCGCCGGAGGCCCACTGGACGGCGGCGTAGAACCAGTCGCCCTCGGCCACATCCGAGAAGGTCAACACGTCCTCCCCGGCGTCTTTCTGGCCGCTGAGGTTCCAAAGAACGGTGGCCAGCTCGGCGCGGGTCAGCACGTCATGGGGCTTGAAGCTGCCCTCATCGCCGTTCATGATGCCCTCGCTGACGACGTAGTCGGTGTACTCGTGGTACCACTCGTCCGCGTCGAGGTCCGGGAACACCGTGGCGGAGCAGGGGAACGTCTCGGCCTTGACGGTGACGGCGGAGGCGGGCATGGTGAAGGTGTAGGTCCCATCCCCGTTGTCCGTGACCGCGACGGCGCTGCCGTTGGCGGCGGTGACGGTGAGGCCGGAGACGTGATAGCCCTCGGCGGGAGTGACGGTGACGGTGATCTCCGTCCCCGCCCTGGCGCTGCTGGCGGACGCCTCCACCGCGGCGTGCTCGTCGGCCTCGACGGTGACGGTGTAGGACGGCGGCACAGGCGGCACATACGCCGCGCGGTTGATGGTGACGGTGTAGGTGGTGGGAGCACCGCCGCTGTGCGTCACTGTGATTGTGACGGTGTTCTTGCCCACCTCAAGGTCGGTAACGTTGATGGTGTAAACATCCTTGTCGGTAACAGTTCCGTCCTTGACGGGCGTCAAATTGCTGTCGCCCAGCTTCGCCGTGACCGTATCGTCCTGGACCGCCGCCGTGGCGGTAAGGGTCAGGTCGGAAACGCTGTACGGGACGTTGACGGTGTAAGACTTTTCTTCCTTACTGGGGTCAAACGTCTCCATACTTCCCACGGAGGAGGTCAGGTTGGAAAGACTGCCCTGCCTCACGACGATGACGGTAAACTTGGAGAAGCCGTGCTCGTTGGTAAAGGTGATATGCGCGCCTACATCACCGAAAGAGCTATATGTTGCGTGGTAGAGATAGACCTTTCCCTCATGCTCGTGGAGGACCACAAAACTCGGCGTTTGCTCGCCTGCTTCGGTTTTGTACAAGGTATCCGGAATGGGAATCGTCATCTGGACAGGTTCATTTACAACAAGTTCCTTTTCACTCAACAGGACTGCGTTTTTCTCCTGCCCCTCTTCGAGTTGTATCTCGTCCTTTGTCTCCGCCGTGGTGGCGATGACTTCATAATAGGGCGTGATGTCCAGCGTCATGGCGGTGTTAGCTTTGAAATCCTCCACCTCAGTTTTTACGGTGGTCAGGACGTAAATGTTGACATCCTCATCAGCGCTATCCAGCGCTTCTTTCGCCTCCTCAACCCTTTCGTGAGCCCATTCATGGGCGGCGGCGGTCTGCGCGTCTGTGGGAAGCTCAGCGCCGACATTTCCTGCGGCCTCTTTCAACTTGTTGTCCGTGTCCCCAACACCGCTTGCTACATTACCCTGCGCCTCTGTCGGCTCCATAAAGGCGGGTAGATCGTTTTCGTCGGCTTTCTGGATCACATTCCCCGCATTGTCCACATATGCCTCAGCCATATTCTCCGCCACGGTAAGGTCCTTCACGACGTCAGTGGTCACTTTCGCGCCGGGGACAAGCTCCACGGCCTTGGTTCCGCCGCTCTTGACCGCGCTGTTGCCTGTGATAGTCAGGCTGGAACCGGCCTCGCACTTAACGGCGGGGTCATCACCTGTGACGGTGATGTTGGAGGGAGCACCGTTTCCGTAAGGTTTGCCGTCCTCAACTGTCAGAGTTCCTGTTTCTTTGACAGTAACCAAGTTCTTGCCAGTGGGCGCTTGCCCCTCGACCTGTACGCCGTCGAGTGCAACGGTGCCATCGTTGGAAACGGTCATAGACGCGTTGCTGAATTTCAGGTATGTGCTGCTTGGCCAATTGTTCTGTGTTGGATAACCATCATTAAAGGCAAATTTCAATCCACTGAGATTGAGCGTGCCGCCATCGACAGTCAGCTCCGCACCGGTTCCGTTTTTTTCACCGATCGTTATAATGCACCGATGCGCTGACGAGTTACTGGTTTCGGCAACGGGCTTATCTGTTTTGATGTTCAGCACAGCGCCGTCCCGAATCTCCAGTCCCTTTGTAAAGTTGATTTGATTTTCCTCCGGGGGATTTTCAGTCGTTCCTGTACTGTGCCAAAAACGGGAGGCTCTGCTTATAATCGTTATTCCCTCCGCACTCCCATTATAGACGGTAATGGTTTCCTCGTCATTGTCAAGCGCGCTGATACCGGCTTCTTCATTGTTGCCGGTGATTACAACCTTTTTATTGAACGTGTTGACGACATTTGCGTAGTTACTTTGCGGGGTAGAGGAAAAGGTGATCGTAATGGGAGCGTCCATGTCAATGACACAATTAGACGCAACCCATCTCTGATCATCCGGCATAAAACTCCAATATTGCCATTCTTGTCTCTGCACCACTCCTCCATTTGCAAGGATTTCGAATATTTCCTGCAAATTATTTGTTCCTAGATTGAGTATTACATTTGTGTGTTTACTGAAAACCGTTTGCGTTATGCTATCTTCATCTCTAGCAGTCTGACTACCCGAAGCATAAAGAGTAACCTCTTGATATGTACAGGCAAATTCAATCGTCCCTGAAACGGATTCAACAGCTTGAGTGCCAGTATCTGCAAGCGCGGAGGGAACGAGAGAAAACAGCAATGTCAAAAGCATCGCAAAGGCAGTCAACGACCTAATACCGTTTTTCCTCATTACTGCGCCTCCGGAGTTGTAATCCAATAGGATTGCAATATGCTGTTACCCGTGCCGTAAGCTGTAACGATAACAACATCCGGCGGAACCGTTCCGTTATCAAGCGGCTGCCCATTATCGCCCAATGTTCCCGACGCGTAATATGTGTATTTGCTTCCAGAAGTGTTTTCAATTTGATAAAACCTGCCTTCAGGACCTATTCGTGTAGCATAGCCAGCTATTTCACCGCCTGCTACACCATAGCCGCTGTTTGCCATACCATATGCCATCAGCTGTGCCGTTACTTTCGTTTGATCTCCAATTTGCGTAGGAGTAATTGTCTCAGTGGCAACGGCAAGAGATGTGCCGGAAAATCTACCGCGTTCCGTATCCCATATATTTACATACGATCCAACGGTGACTGTATATTTGGTCACTTGGCTTTCGCCCGTTGCAGGAGTAAAGGTAATCGTATTATTGGCGTTCCATTGGGCGGTAAAACCTTCAAGCTTTTCTGCAATACCAAGTTTACCGTTTTTCCCGTTTGTTACAGCTTGAATATTTGGATATTGATCCTTCTCTTCCTGTGTGGCTGTTCCTGCCAAAATCTTCTCGATAATATCCGACGGATTTCCAGGATTGTACTCTCCATCATGAGCCGCAGCGGCGCACAGGTAATTGGCGTCGCCAAATCCAAGGATCGGACCGTTATTCACACAGCCTTCGATTACCAGATTGATTTTTCCAATGTAGTTATCAAGTCCCGTGGAATTGCCAAAGAACATACCCGCCCGGTTGGTGGTAAGACTTCCGTTGTTTACACAATTGATGAACTTGATTTCCATTGGTTCCCCGTCAGCGGTGTAAGGAGGATAATACCCAAAGAAGATACTGCTGTACGCGGTGCCGTACATATTGATCTCATTGACACAGCCGTCCATGATGATCCCGCTGTCGGGGCAGGTATACACAAACGGAGAGTAATTCGACGGAACTAAAGTTGGGACCTTACTATCGCCAACAACAGTGAGATTTTTAAATGTGAGCGTTTCAACCTCTCTTCCCGACGCAAAAGAACCGGCAAGAACGGTAATATAGGGTGTTCTGGTTCCGTGGTCAAAGACCAGATTCTCGATAGTGCCGCCGATGGGATAACGGATAAGGCCTCTCCTATCGGGTATTCCGCTAATAACGGGGTAATCTCCGTCAGCATCCGGGACACCTCTGATTGTACCGTAGAAGAAATTGATAAGGCCGGCATAGACTGCGGGATTATATTCATCGTACAAGTCTTCCAGATTTAGATCACCGGTAATCTCAAATATATCGCCGGCGACCCATACGGCTTCATTATCAGGGCCGAGATACTTCGCCAAATCAGCCTCGTTGTTGATCGTGTGGACAACCGGCTCAGCGGCTATGGTCATGGGTTCGTCAATGGTTGGGATCCCCACCACCTTTGTCCCGTCCGGCAGGACGACCACCGGCTCGTCGGTTTCCTCCGCCGCCACCGCCATGGGCGCCAGCGTCAGAAGCATGACAAGCGCCAGTACTACTGAAAAGATTTTGCGTTTCATAGAATAACCTCCTTTGCAATTATAAATCAAGCTCGGAAATTCTTTTCTCCCCCTCCTGTCGGAAACCGCCTCCTTCTGAATCCGTTTAGGACAAAATTATTCTTCTGTCCCGTTCGCTTGAAAGTAAAACACTTAGCGCCGTCGAAAAAACGCGAACGGGGGCATATTTGGGCATGACTATTAGGACCGACGAAAATTTTTCGTTTTGCGGTCCTGTTTGTCATGCAATTTTTTTGTAAATAGGCTTTACATTTTCAATTTTCCGTGATAAAATACGCGTGTATAGAGTCATAAGACTCGCGCCCGGGGCTTATGTATGGGACAGAAGAATAATTTTGTCCTAAACCACCAACCCTAGTCGGTCGAGAACGCGGGCGTGCTCCTCGCCGGTGGAGATGAGGTAGATGCGGGTGGTTTCGATGGAGCTGTGGCCCAAGACGTCCGCGAGCTTGGCGATGTCCCGCGTGACGCGGTAGAACGTCCGGGCGAATAAGTGGCGCAGATTGTGGGGGTAGACCTTTCGCGGGTCTACCCCCGCTTTTTTGCACACCGCCTTCATCTCCGCCCAGATTTGACCGCGCGTCAGGGGTTTGCCCGTGCGGGTACGGAAGATCTCGCCGGAGGCGGTCCCCTGCCGCCGGGCGTACTTCAGGAGCTTCCGGCACAGCTTCGCGGGGAGCAGGACCGTGCGGATCTTGCCCTTCAACCGGATCTCCGCGCACCCGGCGCGGGCGGTCTCCACCGTCACGGCGTGGAGCTCCGAGACGCGGATGCCCGTGGCGCACAGCGTCTCCATGATGAGCCCCGTGCGCTCCGGCGCGGCGGCCAGGAGGCGGTCGTATTCCGCCCGCGTCAGCTCCCTGGCTCCGGCCCGGAAGACGCGCCGCTGGACCGCCAGAAAGCCGGCCCGACTGGAGCTCCGGCCCGTGAAGACGAGGTACCGGTTGACGGCGGAGAGCATGGAGTTCACCGTCACGGGCCGGTATCCGCCCGCCAGCAGCCTGTCCCGCCAACCAGCCACCACCTCCCGCGTCGGCTCCCGCCCGGCGGTGTCCGACAGGAACCGCGAGACGTCCCGGACGTACTTCTCCACCGTCCCCCGGCTGCGCTCGTGGGCCTTTAAGTGTGACGCAAATTCTTGAACCGACATAGGATCTCCCCCTCTTGGATCATATCATAGCTAGTATACCCATTTTTCACCGCAAGGCACGAGGGGGCTAAGAGCAAAAAAGCCCGCGGCGCGGATGGGAACCGCGCCGCGGGAGATGAAAGGAGTCCTATGGGGTCCCGGGGACGGGGCGGCCGGCAGTGCCGCCCCGAGGGGGGCCTTGAGGAAAGCTATGGAAGAAAGCTTATTCAGCGGGCCGGAGGTAGCGGGTCAGCATCGCGGCGACCTCGCAGCGCTCGGCGGTTGCGCCCGGCTCGATGGTGGTGGCCGTCCGGCCGTTGATGATGCCGTTCTGGACGCACCAGCTCATGGCCTCCAGGGCCCAGTCGCCGATGGTGGCGGCGTCGGTGTAAGTCGCCGGGATGGTGTACTCGGGGTCGGCCTCCTCGCCGATGCTCTCGGCGTAGCGGTAGAGCATGACGGCCAACTCCTCGCGAGTCACAGCCTGGTCGGGCTTGAAGGACCCGTCCTCATAGCCGTTGACGATTCCCTCGCCGGACGCCCACTGGACGGCGGCGTAGAACCAGTCGCCCTCCTTGACATCCGTAAAGGTCAGCACGTCCTCCCCGGCGTCCTTCTGGCCGCTGAGGTTCCAGAGGACCGTGGCCAGCTCCGCGCGGGTCAGCACGTCATGGGGCTTGAAGGTCCCGTCCTCGTAGCCGTTCATGATGCCGTTGTCAATGACGTAATCGGCGTAGTCGTGGTACCACTCGGTGACGTCGATGTCGGGGAACAGGTCGGCGGGGCAGTCCTCCACGAAAGCGCCCTTGACGGTGACGGGCGTGGCGGCGGGCATCACGAAGCTGTAGGTGCCGTCCTCGTTCTCGGTGACGGCGACTTCGCTGCCGTCAGCGTCGGTGACGGTGAGGCCGTCGGCCTTCATGCCCTCGTCGGGGGTAAGCGTGGCGGTGACGGTCTCCCCCGCCTTGGCGGTGGTGGAGCTCAGCGTCACGGTGCCGCCCTCGGTCTCCTCCACTTTCGCGGTGGTCTCGGCGGGCCTGGAGGGCGAGACGGGGGCCACGTACTTCACGGTGTAGGTGCTGCCGTCTTGGGTGACGTGATAGTTGCCGTTGTCGTTGACGGTGACGTCGATGTCGTCCACGCCCTCGCCGGCCACGATATCAAAGCTCAGTTCCTTCGCCGGCGCGGTCGCGGTCAGCGCCTCGTCGGTGAGGACCTCGATGGTCTCGCCGTCCTGGACGTGGTCAAGGGCGTCCTGGAGAGTGTCGTACAGGGTATCGCCAATCTCAGCCTGGGCCTCGGGGGCTTTCACGATGACGGTAAAGGGAGAGAAGCCATGGGGGTTGGTGAAGGTGATGGTATCATCATCGTTGACTTGGGCTCTGTAATAATAGGTCCTGCCGTTCTTGACGTGCATGACATAGACAGTCGCGTCCGCATCCAGGAAGCCTTCCGGCACGCCCAGGGTCATGGTGACAGAGGTATTGGCGGGGACGGGGAGCGGGTGGGCGTCGCCGATGGTGACGGCGTTCTCCCCAATCTCAATTTCATTCACGCTCTCCGCCGTGGTGGCGACCACCTGGTACATGGGCTGGATGTCAAAGGTCAGCTTCTTGTCATTTCCTTCCGTCACATACTCCTTGACCTCGATCTCCAGATACGTCTCCACGACGATATGGACCGTGTCACCGTCCGTGACGCTCACATTCTCATCATCCTCGAGGGCTTTCTTGGCTTCCTCAGTGGTGGGAAGCTCATTCTCAGCGTCCGTCAGGGCCTCGGAGGCCAGGTCATTCATGTGGGCTTCGTCGATGGCGGTGTTTACAGCAGCGTCAGTGACAGTTTGACGATCATTCTGCGCAACATTTTCGCCGACAGTCACCTCAGGCTCGGGGACATAGGCGGTGACGTTGCTGACGTTGACGGTCTTCGTCCACGCAAGGTACATCGGAGCACCTTCCGCCGGAGCGGTTGTCACCTTACCGGGCAGGACGTAGCAGTTCACGGTGGCTTCGCCGTCGGCGACACCCGTCACTTCATCGGGCCAGCTCTCAAACTGCCCCTCATTCAGGAAGCTCCAGGCCATCTTCGTGGTAGCCGCTTCCGCTTTGCCGGCGATGCCGTAGACGTTGCCGTCGGCATCGGTGATCTCGAACCACAGCCAGGTGTTCTCGGGCAGGGTCTCTTTGAACAGGACCCACATGGTCTGCGCGGCGCAGTTCTCCACGATGCTCGGATCCGCGATAGCGCTGTAATTGAGGTTCGCGTCGGGCAGGACGGGGGTCAGTTTGTCGCCGTCCTTGGCGAATACAATGTAAGAATCTGCGGTCTTGTCTGTCGCGTCAATTCCGTACTTTACGTCGTTATACTCGACGTAAACCATCATGCCGTCAAATTCCCTCGTGTTCTCCGCGCTGCGAGCTACAAAGACTTTATTGAATACAGACTCATCGTCGATGGTGATCTGTGAAACGCCGCCATACGCGCTCGATGCCGAGTACAGGGCGCGCATGGAATAAACCTCCCCGTCAGCCTGACTGTTGCTGTCGATGAAAGTGGTCTTTGTGATGCTGACTTTGCCATAGTTGCTGTTCAGCGTATAAATTGCCTCGTCGCTAGGCATGACGAGATTGGTTCCGTCAAGGGTCATGTTCTCAACGGTCAGGTCACCGTAGTTGTTGATGAGCCAGAGGAAGTTCTGCTCAAAGGTCCCGTTGTCTTCGGTGACTGCCAGTGTGCCGTTCTTGATGGTGACGGTCGCGCCCTTTTGAATCCTCATGCCCTGAGTCTTCGTATTTGCGGACCCCACGGGGCTGCCGGTCAGCGTATAGGTGTGGCCGTTGAAATCGATGACGATGGAGGGGGATGTGCCGCTGGTGGGCGCTATGTCGATCCCCACGCCCTCGGCGTCCTTGAGCAGGGTGACGGTATAGGTGCCGCCATTCTCGGACAGCCTCACGGCCTCGGCGACAGCGTCGGCGAAGTTGTCGAAAGACTCACGGAGTTCTTCGCCGTGGGTCACGCGTGCGACGACGATCATGACCTTGCCGTTGCCCTTGCCGTCGGCGGGCTCCAGCACGTTGTTGGC
Source organism: uncultured Oscillospiraceae bacterium (assembly GCA_947632175.1). Lineage (GTDB taxonomy): Bacteria > Bacillota > Clostridia > Oscillospirales > Oscillospiraceae > RUG626. The sequence continues at coordinate 237,684 of CANROC010000002.1, forward strand.
GGTGTCACGGAAGTTAATATCGCCGCAGTTTGCCGCGGTCAGCGTGCCCTCGGTCAGGGTGACGGTGTCGTCATCCACCGTAAACTTCGCGCCGTTCGCCCCGGCGGTGACGGAGGCGGGATCGTCCTCGCTGTCGTCAAGCTGCACGGAGGCGCCGCCAGTGAGGGTAACCGTGCCGGTGATGGTGCCGTCGTCGGTATTGACGAAGTCGCCGTTGGAGTGATTATCGTCTTCTTCGTCCTGAGGCTCCACGGTCACGTTGCCCTGAATGGTACCGGAGTTGGTAGCCTTAGCGCCGTTCTCGACGATGACGTTGCCGGTGATGGTGCCCTTGAGCTCTACGTTATTTTCTGTCACGCCCTCGACATATTGCTCTGCAAAGATGTGAACGTTTCCGTCGATAGTGCCCTCAACGGTGGCTTTCGACTGACCGTAGAAGCTCACGTCACCGGTGATGGTCATACCATCGCCGATTGTGGCCTCATCGGTGATAAATACCTGACCAAGGCTGCTCTCAGTCAGAGCGCCCTCGTCTTCGCCATAATAGTGGTTGTTATAAATTTTACCGCCGGTAAGGGTCACCTTGCCGGTGCTTGACTGATCCGCGCTGTTGTCGATACGCTGATAGACAGCGCCCACATAGCAGCCGGTATTGTCGGTGATTTCGCCGCCGTTCATGATGAAGCTGCCGCTGACATGCGCGTAAACCGGCTGGCAGTATCCGTTGCTGCCGCCTTTCAGGCCCACGTTCTTGCTGATCAAGCCTCCGTTCATGGTAAAGGTCGCGCCGGAGCGGGTCATGATGAACGTGCCGTTGCAGTTGACGCCGCGGTTATTCGTGACCTCCGCGCCTTCTGCCATGGTCAGGGTATCCGTGCTGTTCAGGTAGAACAGTCCGCCGTTACCGCTAAGGTTATAGTTATCGGTAAGGACCGCCTTACTTCCCAGCGTTATCGTCTTGCTGCCGCTGCCATTTGTAGTGATCATCAGGGAACCGCCGGTTCCAGCAAAGTGCTTGATGGTTGCGTCCTCGATGTTGATGGTGTTGTCAGTGCCGCCCACACCGATCACATGAACATTTGTGGTGGCATAGATGTTTTCAATGATCGTGCCGCCGGTCATCGTCAAATTGCTGTTACCGTTAAGCGTGATCAGGTTGGCATTGGTCGTAACGTTGCCGCTGTTCACAGTTATCGGGTCAGCAGCGCCATTCTCCCAATTCTTACCATCATACACAGACAGGTTGTTAAGAGAAATAGCCTTATCCGCTTCCCATTTCTCCTCATTGATGCTCCACTTTCCGCCCGCGTCGATATGTACGTTGTCAAGCTTAAGCGTCGCGTTTTCGGCGACGGTAAAGAACGTGCCGGTATAGCCGGAGGCGCGGGTGAATGAGTATCCGTTGCCGTCGATGGTCACGGAATCGCTGATGTTGACAGCGGCGCTCAGCGCGATATTCTTGAGGAGAGTGACGGTGTTGTCGTCTCCCTTTGCCGCAGTCAGCGCCTCGTCCAAGGTGGCATATCCTTTGTCACCGACTTCGGCAACATAGGTGACGAGCTTGCCTTCATCGGTGAGTTCGCCGCCCTTAACGGTCGCGGTCGTTTCTTCCGCGAAAAGGTTGCTGGCTTCAAAGGGCGTCGATCCGACGAGTTCAATTTCGCCCGCCGTTATCTTTCCGTTTTCATCAAATACAACACCCGTTCCAACGATAGCGCCCTTAGCCGGTTCACCAGCGTTGTTGCACTCACCCAAGAGGGGACGGCTCTCGATCGGGCTGCCAGCGGCGGTAATCGTTGAGGCTGCATCCGCTGAGCAGTTGAACATCTTCGGGATCGTGTTGTTGTTGCCGCTGCCCTGGTTCGCACCGGCAATAAGCCCGGTGTTGCCCTGATCAAGCTTGGAGGCAACGGAGATATTCTCCACGGAGCAGTTGAGTATGGTGTTCTGCGTATGAAGTATCCCAACTATACCGCCCACGCGGTCATTTCCGGAAATGGAGACACCGGATACCTTGCAATTTGCAATCGAGGCAGCAACAGATTCATGGAATCCAAGTATGCCACCTACATAGGCTCCATCTGTATCTTCCAGTGCCTTGATATAGCTACCTGAATTGGCTTGTACAGTGCAGTTAGTAATATCTTTCCCGTACGCTATGCGTCCGGCAATTCCGCCTACGTACCAATAGCCGGTAATCTGAACGTTGCCTGTTAACGTGCAGTCTTTTACTTGACCGCCACCCCATTGTTCTCCGCCCAAAATGGCGCCGACGAAAAGAGAACCTGTTATTGTTGCATTGTTGACTTTGACGTTCTGAATAACACCCGATGTTCCTATTCTGCCGAATAAGCCGGTTCCGTTATTTGCAGCAATATTTTGTGTACCTCTTGTAATTACAAGGTTGCTGATGGTTTTGCTGCCGCCGTCAAACGTTCCGTTAAACGCAGTGGTCGCATTCCCTATCGGCGTCCATTCCTTGCCTTCCAGGTCGATGTTCTCGCCCAGCTTAATGGTTTTGCCGCCGAAGGTGTTCCCTTCATTGACCAATTTTGCCAAACCGGCGAGCTGTTCGGCGGAGCTTATGGTATACTCTGTGGTAGTGCTTGCCTCGTCCGCCTTGTACCAGTCCGTGACTGCCGCATCAGACCACGTTTCGGGCGTGGCGGTGCTCCCCGCGGCCAAAGCGGGGATGGCGATGAGGCAGAGGGCCAGGACGATGGACAGGGCCATTGCCAGCTTTTTTCTCATTGTTGTATACACCTCACATCATCAGTTTTGTATGACCCGTTTCCGGGTCATTATCATAATACGGATTATAGCTCGAACGCGGTCAATTGTCAATATGCTGGTAATAAAATATTCTATAATGAGTTGCATAAATCCGCCGCCCTGGCTGGGGCAAAATTGGGAAAAATGCAGAACGGAGGATATTTTATGATCAGATACGACAAGCTGTGGACCACCATGCGGGAAAAGGGGGTGTCGCAATACAAGCTCATCAAGGATTACGGCATCAGCGCCGGCCAGCTGGACCGCCTGAGAAAAAACGGGAACGTCAGTACCTACACGGTCAACGAGCTTTGCACGATCCTGGATTGCCACGTAGAGGATATCATGGAATTTGTCCCGGAAACGGCCAACCCGTGATTTTCCTCTTTTCTTTTTACGTGGGAGTGATATAATGACGGCAAATGCTGTTGGAGTCGTGGAAATATGAGGGAATTTACTGTCAATCGCAACGACGCCGGTCAGAGGCTGGACCGGTTCGCGTCCAAGGCCGCGCCGCTCCTGCCGGAGGCGCTGCTGCAAAAGTACATCCGCCTCAAGCGCTTCAAGGTCAACGGCAAGGCCGCCAAACGGGACGCGCGGCTTTGTGAGGGCGACACCGTGGCCATGTACATAAACGACGAGTTTTTTGAGCGGCCTACCCTGGAAAATTCCTGGCGGCGGGTGAACGTCCCCCGTGTGGCGGCGGTCTACGAGGACGGGAATATTCTCCTGGCGGACAAGCCCGCCGGTGTGCTGTGCCACGCCGGGGACGAGGGGGAATGGAACACGCTCATCGACCACATCAAGGCATACCTTTATAATAAAGGTGAATGGGACCCGGCGCGGGAGAACTCCTTCGCCCCGGCCCTGGCCAACCGCATCGACCGGAACACGCAGGGCCTGGTCATCGCCGCCAAGACCGCCGAGGCCCTGCGGGTGCTGGATGAGAAGATCCGGGACCGGGAGATCGGGAAATTCTACCTGGCCGCCGTCCACGGGACCATGGACCCGCCGGAGGGGGAGCTGACGGGGTTCCTCTTCAAGGACGCGAAGCTCGGCCGGGTGTACGTCCGGCCAAAGCCGGAGCCGGGGGCCAAAAAAGCGGTGACGCGCTACCGGACCTTGAAGGTGAAGGGCGGTCTTTCCCTGGTGGAATGCGAGCTCCTGACGGGCCGGACCCACCAGATCCGGGCGCAATTCGCCGCCGCGGGGCATCCGCTTGTGGGCGACGGGAAGTACGGCACGGACAAGGCCTCCCCCGCCCTGCCGGGTCAGGCGCTGTGCTCCTATAAGCTGCGCTTCGACTTTCAGACCGACGCCGGTTCGTTAAATTATCTCAAAGGGCAGGAGTTTTGCCTGCCGAATCCGTCTTTTGTCGAAAAATATTTCTAAACGTGAAATACTTGTTGACAAACAAGTCACAAATCTGTATATTTATCACGGTATCCGTGAGGATTCTTGGTTGGAAGCTGGGGTCTTCACGGGTACTTTTTCTAATCTGTTCGGAAACCGGAAAAAAACGGTTCCGAGAAAAGAGGGGGAGGATAATGTCCAAAGAACTCATACGTCTTCAGGACGTGACCCAGGTCTTCGACGGCGAGACCGTCCTGGACCATGTGAACATCTACTTCAACGACAGCGAATTTCTCACGCTTTTAGGCCCGTCCGGGTGTGGGAAGACCACCATGCTGCGGATCATCGGCGGCTTCCAAACGCCGACCAGCGGGGACGTCTTCTTCGACGGCCAGCGCATCAACAATGTGCCGCCCTATAAGCGCAAGGTGAACACTGTCTTCCAGAAGTACGCCCTGTTCCCGCATCTCAACGTCTACGAGAACGTGGCCTTCGGCCTCAGGATCCCCAAGGAGGCCGGGGACGGGAGCAAGGAGAAGATCAAGCTATCCAAGGAGGAGATCGACGCGCGCGTCCGGGAGATGCTGGAGGTGGTGAGCCTGAAGGGCTTCGAGCACCGCTCCATCGCCTCTCTCTCCGGCGGCCAACAGCAGCGCGTGGCTATCGCCAGGGCCTTAGTCAACCGGCCCCGCGTGCTCCTTCTTGACGAACCCCTGGGGGCCCTGGACATGCGCCTGCGCAAGGACATGCAGCAGGAGCTCAAGCGCATCCAGCAAAGGCTGGGCATCACCTTCATCAACGTCACCCACGACCAGGAGGAGGCTCTGGCCATGTCCGACACCGTGGTGGTCATCAATGAGGGCGTCATCCAGCAGATCGGCACCCCGGAGGATATATACAACGAGCCGAAAAACGCCTTTGTGGCGGACTTCATCGGCGAGAGCAACATCGTGGACGGCATCATGCGGGAGGATAAGGTGGTGGAGATCTTCAACCGCCGCTTCGCCTGCCTGGACGCCGGCTTTGAAAAGGACGAGCCGGTGGACGTGGTCATCCGGCCCGAGGACGTGGACATCGTCTCCGAGGCGGAGGGACAGCTGCGCGGCGTGGTGACCGCCGTCACCTTCAAGGGCGTCCACTACGACACCATCGTGGACTTCTACGGCTTCAAGTGGCTCATCCAGACCACCGACTACTGCCCCGTGGACAGCCATATCGGCATCAAGATCGACCCGGACGGCATCCACGTCATGAAGAAGAGCAAATATTCCGGCATGTTCGGGGACTACTCCTCCTACTCCGAGGAGTACGACGAGATCAACGACCCCACCCTTGTTGAAGTGGACGAGGAGGGCCGGGACGATGAGGAATAAACGCGGCTGGTTCGCCTTTCCCTACGTCATCTGGATGGCCCTCTTCGTGGTCATCCCCATCCTCATCATGCTGGTCTACTCCCTCACCGTGGAGGTGGACACCGCCGCCGGCACGGCGCTGGAGGGGTCCCTGGAGAACTTCACCGGCATGACCCTCTACGCCAGCGTCTTCGGGCGCTCCTTCCTCCTGGCCGTCATCGCCACGGTCATCTGCCTTTTGATCGGCTACCCGGTGGCGTACCTCATGAGCCGGGAGGGCCCCGGGTTTCAGCGGGTGGCCATGGCGCTCATTATGCTGCCCATGTGGATGAACTTCCTCCTGCGGACCTACTCCTGGATGGCGATTTTAGAGAATAACGGCCTTCTCAACCAGCTTTTGCGCAAGATCGGCGTGATCGCCCTCTATAATAAGCTGACCGGGTCGGACATCGACCATTTCCAGATGCTGCGCACCTCCGGCGCGGTGGTGCTGGGCATGGTCTATAACTATCTTCCTTTCATGATCCTGCCCATCTACACGGTGCTGACCAAGCTGGACCACCGGCTCATCGAGGCGGCCCAGGACCTGGGGGCCAATTCCTCCACGGTCTTCCGCCGCGTCACCCTGCCGCTGTCGCTCTCCGGCATCGTCTCCGGCATCACCATGGTCTTCGTGCCGTCGGTGTCCACCTTCGCCATTTCCCGGCTCCTGGGCGGCGGGACACAGATGATGCTGGGCGACCTCATCGAGAACCAGTTCCTGGGCGGGGCCTACAATCCCCACCTGGGCGCGGCCATCTCCATGGTGATGATGGTCATCGTCGTCATCTGTATGCTCATCATGAACCACTTCGGCGACGGTGAGGGAGAGGCGGTGATGCTCTGATGAAGAAAAACAGCCTCGGCGGCCGCTTCCTCATTGGGCTTTGCTTTCTCTTTCTCTATCTGCCCATCTTCCTGCTGATCATCTTCAGTTTCAACAAGGGCGACTCCAGCGCCGTCTGGAAAGGCTTCTCCCTCCACTGGTACGCGGAGCTCTTCCATAACCGCCTGGTGCTGGACTCCCTGGCCACCACGCTTCTCGTCTCGCTCCTGGCCACCGCCATCGCCACCGTGGCCGGCACCTTCGCCGCCGTGGGCATCTACAGCCTCACGAAAAAGTGGCGCGACCCCGTTCTGGTGGTCAACGACCTTCCCATGATGAACGCGGACATCGTCACCGGCGTCAGCCTGTGCCTCTTCTTCGTGGCCTTCTTCCACGGCTGGGGCGCCATCGCCCGCTGGATCAACTCCTGGCAGGACCTCTTTACCCTGCCGGAGCAGCTCCATCTGGGGCTCACCACTCTCGTCCTCGCCCATGTCTGCTTCGACATCCCCTACGTCATCCTGAACGTCGCCCCGCGCCTGCGGCAGATGGACTCCAACCTGGTGGACGCCGCCCAGGACCTGGGCTGTACGTGGATGCAGGCGTTCGTCAAGGTGATCTTACCGGAGATCAAGCCCGGCATCGTCTCCGGCGCGCTCATCGCCTTCACCATGAGCGTGGACGACTTCGTGATCTCCTACTTCACCGCCGGCTCCTCCACCCAGACCCTGTCCATGACCATCTACGGCATGACGAAAAAGCGGGTGACACCGGTGGTCAACGCGGTGAGCACCATCATGTTTCTGGCGGTCCTCACCGTCCTGGTCATCAACAACATCCGCTCGGCCAAGCAGGCGCGCCTCGCCGCCAAGCGGGCGTCCTTCGAGCCCGTCCGGGAGAATCCCCGGGTGGAGCGGTTCAAGGAGTGGCTCTATACCCCCCGCGGCAGGTTCGCAAAGCGCCTCACCGCCGTAGTCCTGTGCGCGGCCTTCGTGGTGACCACCGTGTTCCTCACCGCCTTCACTCAGAGCCAGCCCGTGGTGAACGTGTGCTCCTGGGGCGAGTATATCGACGAGGACCTGATCACGGAATTTGAGGAGCAGACCGGCATCCGTGTCAACTACCAGACCGCCGAGTCCAACGAGACGATGTACTCCCTCCTCAAGTCCGGCGGCGCGGATTACGACGTCATCGTCCCCTCGGACTACATGATCTCCCAGCTCATCGAGGAAGGAATGCTGGCGGAGCTGGACTACTCCCAGATCCCCAATTTTGAGCTCATCGACCAGCGCTTCCGGAACCTCCCCTACGACCCGGAGAACAAGTACACCGTCCCCTACACCTGGGGCACCGTGGGCCTCATCTACAACGCGGCCCTGGTGGACGAGGAGATCACCAGCTGGTCGGCGCTCTACGACGACCGCTACGCCGGTCAGGTCCTGCTCATCGGCAACTCCCGGGACGCTTTCGGCATCGCCCTGAAGTACCTGGGGTACTCCATGAACACCACCGACGAGGACGAGATCCGCGAAGCCTACGAGCTGGTGGCGGACGCCTACGAACGCGGGGTCTTCCAGGGCAAGGTCATGGACGAGGTCTTCCAGGTCATGGAGGGCGGCAACGCCGCCATCGCCAGCTACTACGCCGGGGACTACCTCTCCATGCTGGAGAACAACGAGGACCTCAGGTTCGTGGTCCCGGAGGAGGGCTCCAACTGGTTCGTGGACGCCATGTGCGTCCTCAAGACCGCCGACAACTACGACAACGCCATGAAGTGGATCAACTTCATCGCCTCCACGGACGCCAACCTGCGGAACATGGACTACATCTGGTACGCCTCCCCCAACACCGAGGCCCTGGAGCGCTACCCCACCTGGTACGAGGAGCAGTACGAGGAGCCCCTGGACCCGGCAATCTACGAGATCATCGCCGCCCCCCAGGACGTCCTGGACCGCTGCGAAATGTACCTCTGCCTTCCCAAACCCACCCGCGTCCTCTACAACGACCTGTGGATCAAGCTGGGTATCTGACCCCCCATCAAAACTCCGCCCGCCCGGCATACACCGGACGGGCGAGGCGTTTATAAGAACAAACATAAAAATTTAAGTATTTTTCTATTGCTTTTCTCGGAAAAATGGAATATACTATAGGGGAAGAAAGGGGTGACTATTATGGATCGAAAATGTCAAGATTCCATCATATCTATCCATGAATTGCTGAACAAAAGCCATAAGTTTGTTGCCTCGCAGGAAGCCCTAAAGGATATCACGCCTCCGAATTGGAGCAGTGATGTTCTTGAAGGGAAAAAGAAAATTGTTGTTGGAACGAAGGACGAGGTGCGGTAAAATGAGTTGTCAGGTAGGGGACATTATCGTTGTAAAAAACTATGTCAGCCAGGGTGTAAATTTGGGCCGGCATTCATTTGTTGTTATTGATACAACCGGCGGCCAGATTCAGGGCCTTGACTATGACATCGTATGCAATGTTATGTCCTCTTTCCATTCCGAGGAGCACCGGCAGCACAAGCTGGGATATCCGGGCAATTTGGAGTATTCGTCAAGCGATGAACTGATCAAAAACGGGCATGGAAAAGACGGGTACATAAAAGCGGACCAGTTCTACTTTTTCAACTTAAGTGGGCTGGACTATTATGTGATTGGTTCTATCACGCCGGCGCTTTCGGCCGCTTTGCAGAAATTCATTGCGAACCTTAAAAGTGTCCAACTGATCACAGATAATTTGTGACAAGCGAATCATTAAACGGAAACATGAAAGTACCCCGCCAATTTCTTGGCGGGGTTTCAGTTTCTTAAAATACCCTAACTCAAGCCTGCTCCGAGAAGCTCTCTTTCCCCGCGCCGCAGAGGGGGCAGGTGAAATCGGCGGGCAGGTCCTCGAATTTGGTGCCGGGGGCGATGCCGTTGTCGGGGTCGCCGACAGTCTCGTCGTATTCCCAGCCGCACAGGTCGCATACGTATTTCATGGGTGGTCCTCCTTTCAGTGTTATGTTAACTTAACCGATGGGCTCAAAGTCCGCCGCGCCGTGCTTGCACAGGGGGCAGACGAAGTCCTCGGGCAGCTCCTCGCCCTCGTAGACGTAGCCGCAGACCTTGCAGACCCAGCCCTTCTTGCCCTCGGTCTTGGGCTTGGGCTTCACGTTCTGCTGGTAGTAAGTGTAGGTCATGGTCTCCTTATCGGACATGACCCGGGCCTCGGTGACGGAGCAGATGAACATGCCGTGGGTGCCCAGGTCCACGTACTGCTCCACCTTCAGGGACATGAAGGAGTTGATATACTTGGGCAGGAACACAAGGCCGTTGTCGCTTCTCAGCGTCTCCCAGCCCTCGAACTTGTCCACGTTCCGGCCGCTTCTAAAGCCGAAGCACTCGAAGACGGAGAAGGGCGCCTCCACGGAGAGGCAGTTGACGTTCATCTTCCCGGTCTGCTTGATGATGTGGTGGGAGTAGTTGTCCTTGTTGATGCACACCGCCACGCGGTTGGGGGTACTGGTGACCTGGCTGACGGTGTTGACGATGAGGCCGTTGTCGCGCTTGCCGTCGTTGGAGGTGACCACATAGAGGCCGTAACCGATCTTAAAGAGGGCGGTGAGGTCGTTCTTGTTGGCGGTGTCGCCGTTCTGGGCCACGTAATCGCGGCTGAGCTCCTCCGCCAGGGCGTCGAGCTGGGACTTGCTGTCGTCATTGAGGGCGGAGAGGATGCGCACGGTGGTGTCCGTCCAGGTGATGTTCTTGCAGCCCTCCATCATGGACTTCATGACCTTGGCGGCCTGGGGGGCCCAGGAGCCGTTTTCGATGAGGCCCACGGTGCGGTTCTTGTAGCCCCGCTCGGTGAGGTGGTTGATGAACTCCCGCATGAAAGGGAAGATCTCCGCGTTGTAGGTGGTGGTAGCCAAAACCAGCTTTCCGTACCGGAAAGCGTCCTCCACCGCCTCGGCCATGTCGCACCGGGCAAGGTCGGTGACCACCACCTTGGGACAGCCGCGGGCCTTGAGCTTGTCCGCCAGAAGCTCCACGGCCTTTTTCGTGTGGCCGTAGACGGAGGTGTAGGCGATGACCACGCCCTCGCTCTCCACCGCGTAGGAGGACCAGATGTTGTAGAGATTGAGATAATAGCCCAGGTTCTCCGTGAGCACCGGCCCGTGGAGGGGGCAGATGATCCGGATGTCGAGGCCGGCGGCTTTTTTCAAAAGCGCCTGGACCTGAGCGCCGTACTTGCCCACGATGCCGATATAATACCGCCGTGCCTCGCAGGCCCAGTCCTCCTCCACGTCCAGCGCGCCGAACTTGCCGAACCCGTCGGCGGAGAAGAGCACCTTGTCCGTGCTGTCATAGGTGACGATGACCTCCGGCCAGTGGACCATGGGGGCGGTGACGAAGGTGAGGGTGTGGCGGCCCAGCTCCAAGGTGTCCCCCTCCCCCACCATGACCCGGCGGTCCTCAAACTCCGTGCCGAAGAAATTGCGCATCATGGCGAAAGCCTTCTGGGAGGAGACGATGACGGCCTCCGGGTATGTGTTCATGAAATTGGCGATGTTGGCCGAATGGTCCGGCTCCATGTGCTGGACCACGAGATAGTCGGGCCGACGCGCCCCCAGCGCCTCCGAGAGGTTGTCCAGCCACTCGTGGGTGAAGTTCCGGTCCACCGTGTCCATGACGGCCACCTTGTCGTCCAGGATGACGTAGGAGTTGTACGCCATGCCGTTGGGCACCGTGTACTGCCCCTCAAAGAGGTCCACCTTGTGGTCGTTGACGCCCACATATTTGATGTCTTTTGTGATGTTCATGCAAAAACCCCCTTTTGGAATTTCCAACCTCACCATTCTACCACCTCCCGCCCGTTTTCGCAACCGTTGGAGGAAAAGTTCTTGGGGAAAATAAAAAAAGCTTTCGTGCGAAAGCGCGAAAGACAACGCGGGCGGATTTGGAACCCGCCCCTACAGTTTCAAATTACGTTCATTCTACGCCGTACGGTCCGCCGTCGAGGTTGGCCCTCGTTGCAGTTTTCGGATTGCCTCCAATGAACGCCGTAGGGGTCGCCGTCATCTCCGCGCTAAGAGCCGCCGCTGCGCGGCGGTTGCGCTCCGAAACGCGCCTGCGGGCGCAGCCCGGCGACCCGCGTTGCGATGACCTCCCATGTCGGTTGAATGGGATAACATTCCCTATCCCCCGTAGGGGCGGACCCATGTGTCCGCCCGTGCCACGTTGCGGGACGGGAACGGGTCCGATTAAACGGTACATGCCGGTTATCGGGGGCAAGGGCCGCTGTGGGCAGCGGCCCGTACGGCGTTGTTCGGGACGTGTCAATTGTCGACGGGCGGGTCGCCGGGGACGGCGACCCCTACTGTTTGGGGAGGGCGCGTTTTTTGAAGACGAGGGCCAACACGGCGCAGGCGGCGATGCCGACGGCGTAGGGGACGGCGTACAGGAACGCCGTGCTCGCGGGGGCGCTGTAACCGGCGTACTTTGCGCCCCAGAGGAGGTCGCAGTAGTTGTACGCCACCACCGCGCACATCATGTCGGACAGCAGGACCGCCAACGCGGCAAAGAGTGTGGACAGTTTTTTCATGGGAAGACTCCTTTCACCTTTTTCCGGAGCCTTTCAGGAGCAGGACAGCGCCGGCGACGACGGCGGTCGCGCAAAAGAGTAAATAGATGCCGTTGCCGTCCAGGGCGATCCGGGAGGAATCGCCGATCCCGGCGGAGGCCGCGGGGCTGAACAGGGACAGAAGACCCCAGATCATCAGGCAGACGATCCCACCGACACAGACCGCAAGGCCCACCAGCCGGCGCGTGCGTTCCGACGCCTGAGCGGGGGCGTTTTGCTCTCCCGGCGGGGCGTCCTCGATTGGCTCGCCGTCCTCTTTCATGAGGCTGTCCAGGGAGACGTTGAAATACCGGCTGATGGCGACGAGCTTGTCGCTCTCCGGGGTGGACGCCCCCGACTCCCATTTTGAGATCGCCTGCCGGGATACGTTCAGCCGTTCCGCCAGCTGCTCCTGTGAAAGGCCGCTCTTTTTTCGAAGCGTGTACAGCTTTTCTGAAAGCGCCATAGTTCCTCCTTTCACGTCGAGCATACCAGACGTACCGGTAGAACGCTATACATACGGGCGTACAATTGCGCAACCGGCGGTTGCGAATCAGTCAATTGTCGCTTTTCGCTCTCCCCAGGAGCTGGAGGAGACGGAGGAAGAGGTTGATGAAGTCGAGATAGAGCTGGAGGGCGGAGTAGACGGACGCCTTTTCCAAAAGCTCCCCGTTCTCGGCAAAGTAGGCGTAATTTTTCTTGATCATCTGCACGTCGTAGGCGGTGAAGGCCACGAAGAGGGCGATGCCCGCAAAGCAGATGAGCGTCTCCATCCCGGAAAAGCGGAAGAGCGCGGAGACGAGCCCCATGAGGAGCAGCGCCACCAGTCCCCCGAAGAGGATGGGCCGCAGACGCCCCAAATCGCTCTGGGTCCTCATGCCGTACAGGGCGAAGAAGCCGAAGAACAGCGCCGTCAGGCCGAAGACGGTGATGAGGCTGGTCATCTCAAACATCAAAAAGTACAGGGAGAACACGAGGCCGTTCAGCACCGCGTAGGTGAAAAAGAGCGCCCTCGTCACCCCCACCGGGCGCTTGAGGAGGCTGACGGAAAAGGCGATGACCACCACAAGCTCCGCCACCGTCACCGCCAGCACCACCGCCGTGGATCGGTACAGCAGCTCCGCCGCGTCCGTCAGGCACAGGCCCGCCGCCACCGCGAAGGTCACCGCCAGCCCCGCGAACATCCACCCGAAGGTCCGCGCCAGGTACTGGTTGAACGTCACCGCCGGCGTCACGCCTCCGTTCACGGGCCGCCACTCATTTTGATCCATATGAAAAACTCCTTTCAAGCTTTTTCCTGTCTCTTATCTTATCATCTTTTGAAAAAAATACAATCCCTCCCGAAAAAAATTGTCAATTAGGTGTTGACATTTGTTATCCAACGTGGTATGGTTAGGATAACAGCTGTTAACCAATCTGCAAGGAGGCATTTTTATGGCAAGACTGTCACTGTCCGACGGCGAATGGAAGCTTATGAATCTGCTCTGGGACCGCTCTCCCCTGACCATTGGCGCCATGGTCGGGGCGCTGGAGAACGACACCGCCTGGACGAAGGCCACCGTCAACATCATGCTCACGAGACTGGCGGACAAGGGGGCCGTCCGTGTGGACGCCTCCGGGAGGGCCAAGCAATACTATCCCCTTATCAGCCGCGACGACGCGGTGCGGCAGGAGGCGAAAAACACGCTGGCGCGGGTCCGGACGGGCGGTCTGGGCCTCCTCGTCAGCACCATGGCGCGGGACTGTGAGCTCACGGACCAGGAGATCGACGAGCTCTACCGCATCCTCAGGGAAGGGAGAAAACAATCATGAACGAGCTTATTTGGATCCTTTCATCCTGCGTGCTTATTGTGGCTGTTCTTTTGATCCGGGCGCTCTTCGGGCGGAAGCTGCGCCCGGGCCTGCGGTACGCCCTCTGGGCGCTGGTGCTGGTGCGTCTGCTCCTCCCCGGGAGCCTCTGGACCGGCCCCGTGAACGTGGAGGCCCCCGTCTCCCGCACCCAGCTGGGGCAGGACCTGGACCTCCTCCGGGAGGTGGACACCGTGACCTACTCCCCGGCGGGGCAGGTCTCCGGCGCGCCCGCCAGGCCCGCGGCGACGGGCGAGGCGGCGGAAGAGCCGGTGATCCTGGCCCAGGACGTAACGCCGGAGCGCTTTGAGCGCCTTCGCTCCACCCTGAGCCTGCGCCACGTGGCCGAGACGGTCTGGGTCACGGGCAGCGTGGCTGTGCTGGCCATCTTTGCCGCCACGAATGTTCTATTTTATGTAAACCTACGCCGGCGGCGTCGGCGTCTCGACATGGACGCCCCCGTGCGGGTCTATGAGGTGGAGGGGCTGGAGTCCTCCTGCCTCTTCCTGAACGCGATTTATGTAAACTCCGAGACGGCGGCGGACGACACAAAGCTCCGCCACGTCCTGGCCCACGAGCTCAGCCACCGGCGGCACCTGGACGGCCTCTGGGCCCTCATGCGGTGCGCGGCGCTGACCGTCCACTGGTTCAACCCCCTGGTCTGGCTGGCGGCGTCCAAATCCCGGCAGGACAGCGAGCTCTTCGCCGACGCCGGGGCCCTCCGGCATCTGGGCGAGGCCCAGCGGGAGTCCTACGGCGGGACGCTCATCAGCCTGTCCGTCCACAACGCCCGGGCCGTGTCGCCCCTGTGCGCCGCCACCGCCATGGCCGGCGGCAAACGGTCCCTCCGGGAGCGGGTGGAGCTCATCGCCCGCAAGCCGAAAGCCACCGTGGCCGTCCTGCTGGCCGTCGCCTTCATCGCCGGTATCGCCGTAGGCTGTACCTTCGCCGGCGCGGCCTACGAGGAGCCCAAAGCCGGCGGCAAAAACGCCGCCGACCCCTCCGGGACGGACCCGGCGGTCACAACACCCGCCGGCACGGGACCAACGGAAACGTCGCCCACCGCGACGGCGCCTTCCGAGCCGGCCCAAACGCATGAGCTTTCGGTCTATGAGAGCGCGGCGCTGAACGCCGCCCTCCTGTACCCCACGTGGTGGAACGGGATCGTCACGCTGTCCGACAGCGGGACCCCCGGGCCCTTTATTCTCGGCCTCTCCCGCCCCGTGCTCTATGCGCGGATCGACCTCCGGGAGGACGTGTTCGGCGTCCCGCCCTATGACGCCGGTGCGACGGAGGACGACATCGGCAACGCCTTGGCCATCGTCTACTGGCTCCCCGCCGGCATGCGCGGCCCCGAGGCAGAATCCGGCGAGAGCGTGACCTTGTACATCGCCGAGGACGGCAGCGAGCTTCGGTGCTGGCTGCCCATGAACACGAAGCTCAATTGGCTGGACGCCGAAGCCGGTTCGGAGGGCGACCGGATCTTCAACGCCTATGATACCGTCGAGTGGGACATTCGAAGCGGGAGCCTGTTCGCGCGTCCGGGGGATCAGGCCGGAGGGGAGTCCTATGGACTCGATCAAGCGGGAACCGTCTCCTTTTATGCCGCGCCGACAGAGGAAGCGCCAACCCTAAACAGGATAAAGCCCGTCCGGTACCTTGCTCAACTCACCGCGGAACAGGCGGACAGGATCGACCGGATCCTGAACAGCGTAGACATGTGGCAGGACGACAATATCGTTAACAGGACCCCGTTTTATTTCGACGGCGAATTGAAGCTCGCCAACAGCGATCGTGTGGTTTATTTTTCCGATGAAAGCAATGTTCTTTATTACGACCACTATTACGCAAAAATTTCAGAGGAAGACATGCAGTATCTTATGAACATTGGACAGCCGGCTTAAGAGAGATCCCTGACAACCGGAAGTTCCCGAAAAAGCGCCCCCGCCATTCGCGGCGGGGGCGCTGGTTTATGAAAATGTAATTTATTTCCCCAAAATGGCGTCCAGAATGGCGTGGGCGGCCTGGTCTTTGGTCATCAGGGGGAGCTCACGCTCGCCGTCCGGGGTGATGAGGGTCAGGACGTTGGTGTCGGTGCCGAAGCCGGCGCCAAATTGGCGCAGGGAGTTGGCGCAGATCATGTCGCAGTGCTTCTCCGCCAGCTTTTTCCGGGAGTTTTCCAGCACGTGCTCCGTCTCCATGGAAAAGCCGCACAGGAACTGATGGGGCGGCTTGTGCTCGCCCAGGGTTTGGAGGATGTCCTTCGTCCGGCGCAGCTTGAGCGTCAGGGTTCCGTCGGACTTCTTCAGCTTGTCCTCCGCCGTCTCCTCCGGGGTGTAGTCCGCCACGGCGGCGGCCTTGAGGATGATGTCCTGCTCCGGCGCGAGACGCGTCACGGCGTCGAACATATCCTCCGCCGACTCCACCTTCACCACCTCCACGAAAGGCGGCGGGGCAACCTCCGTGTGGGCGGCCACCAGGGTGACCTGAGCCCCCCGCAGCATAGCGGCGCGGGCCAGGGCGACGCCCATCTTGCCGCTGGAGTGGTTGGTCAGGAACCGCACCGGGTCCACGGCCTCCCGGGTGGCCCCGGCGGTGACGAGGACGCGCTTTCCCGCCAGGTCGTGCTCACAGGCGATGTGCCGCAGGATGTGGTCATAAAGCTCCCGCTCCTCCGGCATCCGCCCGTCGCCGGTGTCGCCGTTGGCCAGCATCCCGCGGGCCGGGTCGATGATCTCGTAGCCGAAGCGGCGAAGCTTCTGGAGGTTGTCCTGCACGATGGGGTTATGGTACATATGGTGGTTCATGGCCGGGGCGATGAGCTTTTGGCACGGGCAGGCCATGACGGTGGTGGTGAGCATATCGTCGGCGATGCCGGAGGCGATCTTCCCGATGACGTTGGCGGAGGCCGGGGCCACCAGGACGATGTCCGCCTCCTTGGCCAGGGCCACGTGCTCCACGCTGTACTGGAAGCTCCGGTCGAAGGTGTCGATGAGGCACTTGCGCCCGGTGAGGCTCTCGAAGGTGATGGGGTTGATGAAGTTTGTCGCGTTCTCCGTCATCAGCACCTGCACCGCCGCGCCCTCCTTGAGAAGCATTCGGGCCAGGTTCGGGATCTTATACGCCGCGATGCTCCCGGTGACGGCCAGGACCACGGTTTTTCCTTTCAGCATACGCTCAGCTCCCTTTCGGTGATGTCTAAGTTCTATCGGTTGTCCCAGGCCCAATCCCGGCTGTCCAGCAGGGGTCCGCCGTTTTTCAAATGGTCCAGCTCCTCAAGGCACAGCTCCACGGCCCGTTCGATGTACATTTCCGCCAGCTCCGCGGTGAAGAAAAAGCACTCCGTCTCCTCCGCCGGCGTGAAATACCCCCGCACCGTCTCCACGAACCGGGGGATATCAAATTCCCCCAGCGCCGTAAGCTCCGGCCCCGGCTCCAGCGGGCGGACCATGTCCCGCGTCAGGCCGTGCCGCCGGATGACGGCGGCGTTGGTGACGGCGTAGTCCCGGTGGAGCCGCTCCACGTACCCCGGCAGGCGGGGATTCCAGCCGTGCTCGACATACATGAACCGCCGGAAGAGGATGTCCTGCACAAGGTGCAGGTAGTACCCCAGGAAAAGGTCGTCGGACCGCGTCAGGTCCGTGAACCGCTCCCGGAACCCGTTCAGGTCGTAGGTCTTTTTCGCGTTGCCGCACAGGGCCGTTTTCAGGTGCCCCCGGTTCCGGTCCGCCGCCCCGTCGGGCAGGACACAGCCTAAATAGAGCCGGTCCGTATCCGCAAACGGGACCGTTTTTGTCAGCTCCCTGGTGACGGCCAGGTGGATAACGCCGGACGCCATAACAGCGCGCCTTCTTTCAAAGCTTGTTTTGTTTATCTTACCACAAATTTGTGAAAAAAGATAGTGTCTTTTTTCAACTGAAGTGCTATAATAGGACCCGTGCCGTATCCGCGCGGCGGAATGGCAACATCATTTTAGGAGGTTTCCCTATGGAAACGACAAAAAAATGGATGAAGCCGAGAGAGCTGGCGCTCCTTGGACTTCTCACCGCCCTGCTCCTGGTGCTGTATTTCACGCCCCTGGGGTATCTGAACATCGGGCCTCTGGCCATGACCATGAACATGATCCCGGTGGCTATCGGCGCTATCGCCCTGGGCGTCCCCGGCGGGGCGATCCTGGGGGGCGTCTTCGGCGTCACCAGCGTGCTCCAGGCCATGGGCGTCGGCGGGACCAGCCTCATGGGCGCGGCGACCTTCGCCTTCAGCCCCTTCCTCACCATCGTCCAGCGCTTCGGGACCCGCGTTCTGGTGGGCGTCTGCGCGGCGCTCATTTACAAGCTCTTCAAAAAAATCACCAACCACACCGTGGCCTGCTTCGTCACCGGCTTTTCCGCCGCTTTTTTGAACACGGTGTTTTTCATGGGCACGCTGGTGCTCATGTTCAGCAAGACGGACTTCGTGCGGGACGCCATGGGCGCGCAGAACCCCGTTTTGTGGATCTGCACCTATGTGGGCGTCCAGGCCCTCTTTGAGATGGCCCTGTCCACCCTCATCACCGGCGCGGTGGGCGTGGCGCTGGAGAAGGCCCACCTTTTGAAGGAGCATCAGCCATGAATCTGGCGGTGGACGTGGGCAACAGCCACATCGTCGTCGGGCTTTTTGAGGGCCGGCGCCTGCTGGCCGCGGAGCGCGTGGCCACGGACAGGTCCGCCACGGACTTCCAGGCCGCCGTCCTTTTGAAAAGCGCTTTAAAGGCCCACGGCGCGGCCCCGGAGGACCTGCGGGGCGGCATCATCTCCTCCGTAGTCCCCTCCCTGACCCCCGCCCTGGCGGGGGCTATGGAGCTTCTGGCCGGCATCCGCCCCCTGGTGGTGGGGCCGGGGCTCAAAACGGGCCTCGACGTGGTCACCGACGTCCCCGCCGCCGTGGGGGCGGACAGGATCGTGGACGCCGTGGCCGCCCGGGCCCTCTACGGCGCGCCGGTGGTCACCGTGGACATGGGCACCGCCAACACCGTCTCGGTGGTGGACGGCGCGGGGCGCTTTCTCGGCGGGATCATCATGCCGGGCCTGCGCCTTTCCATGGAGGCCCTGACGCGCACCGCCTCCCTCCTGCCCCAGGTGAGCCTGGAGCCCCCCGCCCGCGTCATCGGCCGCAGCACCGCCGAGAGCATGAAAAGCGGCCTCATTTTAGGCGCCGCCGCCACTCTGGACGGCATTCTGGACCGCGTGGAGCGGGAGCTGGGGACCCCCTTCCCCGCCGTCGCCACCGGCGGCCTCGCCCCCACCGTCCTCCCTTTCTGCCGCCGCCAGCTCCTCCACGACCCCGACCTGCTCTTGAAGGGCCTCGTGATGCTGTACAACATGAACGCGTAAAGCGAACCCCATCTGCGCCAAAGCCCCTCCCTCCGGGAGGGGTGGCCGCGCGAAGCGCCGGCCAGGGTGGGTGCGTTTATCAATACCGCCCAGAACCTCTCACCTTCGCTTCCCCCCTGCCCCCCTCCTACGAGGAGGGGGCTTTTTAATTTGTTTGCGCCGCCTTGCGGCGCATTCTTTATTTTACCCGCGCGGCGGGGACGGGGATGAAGAACGGGGGGGCGGGCGGGTTTAGAACCCGCCCCTACAAAAAATACTTCAAAATACTAAAATAATACTTGACAAATCGCTCATTTTGTGGTATAATACGCATATCAAGGAAAGCGGACAAATCTCCCCATCGAGCATTTTTTCCGGCGGCATGTACGTCGGAAAAAATACCTTTTGTCAAATCGAGTGTGCGAGCGCAGCGAGTGCGCGAGATTTGACAGCAGGAAGACCTCCGGGAAAAGCCCGCAGGCTTTTCCCGGAGGTCTTCCGCACGTTCCCTCTGGCGGGAAAGGCCGCAGGCCTTTTTCGCCAGAGTCGTTCCCCTTTGGCATTTGAAGGGCGCGAAGCGGCCTTCAAAGCCAGTTTTATTCGTACTGGCTCGCGTACAGCTTGTAGTAGAACCCCCGCATGGCCATGAGCTCGTCGTGGGTGCCCTGCTCGATGAGGGCGCCGTGGTCGATGACCAGGATCTTGTCGGCGTTCTGGACGGTAGAGAGGCGGTGGGCGATGACGAAGCTGGTCTTGCCTTTCATAAGGCCCCGGATGGCGCTTTGGACCTGGCGCTCGGTGGTGGTGTCCACGTTGGAGGTGGCCTCGTCCAGAATCAGCATGCTGGTGTTGTAGAGCATGGCCCGGGCAATGGTCAGAAGCTGCTTCTGGCCCTTGGAGATGTTGCCGCCGTCCTCGGAGATGACGGTGTTGTACCCCTCGGGCAGGCGCATGATGTAGCCGTGGATCATGGCGGCTTTGGCGGCACGGATGACCTCCTCCTGAGTGGCGTTTTCCTTGCCGTAGGCGATGTTGTCGAAGATGGTGCCGTTGAAGACCCAGGTATCCTGGAGGACCATGGCGTAGCTGCGGCGCAGGGAATCCAGGGTATACCGCCGGGCCTCCAGGCCGTCCACCAGGATCTGGCCGGTGTTCACGTCATAAAAGCGCATGAGGAGGTTGATGATGGTGGTCTTGCCCGCGCCGGTGGGGCCCACGATGGCGATGGTCTGGCCGGGTTTGGCCTCCAAATCGATGTTCTTGAGGATGGTCTTCTCGGGGACGTAGCCGAAGCTCACGTCCTCCACGCGCACCTCGCCCCGGCAGTCGGTGAGGGTCGCGGCGTCCGGGACGTCCTCCGGCTCCTCCGGCTCGTCCAGGAACTCGAAGACGCGCTCGGCGGCGGCCAGGGCGGAGTAGATCTCGTTGATGATGTTGGAGATCTCGTTGATGGGCCCGGAGAACTTCCGGGAATAGAGGACGAAGCTGGAGATCTGCTTGAGGCCCACGATGCCCAGAAGGTACAGCACCGCGCCGCCCATGCCGATGGCGGAGAGGCCGAAGTTGTTGATCATGCCGATGGTGGGGCCCATAGTGATGCCCAGGCTGTCCGCGTTGCGGTACGCCTCGGCGGCGGCGCGGTTGATGGAGGAGAAGTTCTCCGTCACCCGGTCCTCGTTGGCGTAGGCGAGGATGGTCTTCTGGCCGGAGAACATCTCCTCGGCAAAGCCGTTCATCTCGCCGTAGGCGGCGCTGCGGCGGGAGTAGAGGGGCCGGGTCTTCTTGGACATGTGGCGGGTGTACCACACCGACACGGGGATGGTGAAGATCATGCACAGCACCATGGGCGGGGAGATGATGACCATCATGATAAAGCTCCCCACCACCGTGACGGCGCTGGTGATGATCTGCACCACGTCGGAGCTGAGGCTCATGGTTACCACGTCCACGTCGTAGCTGACGCGGCTGATGATGTCGCCGGCCTGGTTGCGGTCAAAGTAGCTCACGGGCATGGCCATGAGCTTTTGGAACACGTCCCGGCGCATGTGGTTGGCGATCCGCCGGCCCACGCGGGCCATGCCGATGCCCACCAGGAAGCTCAGAAGGGTGCTCCCCACGTAAAAGACCAGCATCAAAACGGCGTAGTGGATGACCCGGTCCATGTCGATCTTCCCCACGCCCTGCTTGGCGCCCTCCTCCACCACGCCGATGGCCTCGCCGGCCAATTGCGGGCCCAGGAGGTTGCCCACGTTGCTCAAAAAGGCGAGGAGCACCAGCGCCACCACCACCCATTTGTAGACGGCCATGTATTTGATGATACGCACAAGCGTCCGCTTGGCGTCCCGGGGCTTGCGCTTCACGCCGCCCCTGTCTCCGGCTCCCGGCATATCCTCACCCCCTCACTCGATCTCGCCCATCTGGACCTTGAAGGTCTCCCGATAGGGCTTGCAGGTCTTCATCAGTTCCTCGTGTGTCCCGTAGCCAATGGCCTTTCCGTTGTCCAGCACCAGGATGTTGGTCATGCTCATGACGCTGCTGACACGCTGGGCGATCATGATGATGGTGCTGTCCTGGTGGTTCTCCGCGATGGCCCGGCGCATGGCGGCGTCTGTCTTATAGTCGAGGGCTGAGCTGGAGTCGTCCAGGACCAATATCTCCGGCCTCGCCGCCAGGGCGCGGGAGACGAAAATGCGCTGTTTTTGCCCGCCGGAGAGGTTCGCGCCCTTGATGGCGGCCTCGTGGTCCAGCCCGTCGGGCAGGCCGGAGATGAACTCGGCGGCCTGGGCGTCCCGGACGGCCTCCAGGATGCCCTCCTCGGTGACCTCCCGGCCGAAGGTGATGTTCTCCCGGAGGGTGTCCTGGAACACCACGTCGTTTTGGAAGACCGTGCCGAACTTGCGGCGCAGGTCGTCCTTCTCATAGGTGCGCACGTCCCGCCCGTCCACGAAGACGCCGCCGCCCGTGGCATCGTAAAAGCGCATCAAAAGGTTGATGACGGTGGTCTTCCCGCATCCGGTGGGGCCGATGATGCCCAGGCTCTCCCCCTTTTTGATGGTGAAGGAGATGTTGCTGAGGGCCTTCTCCCGGCTCTCCCCGGCGAAGCCGGAAACATCGTGGCTGTCCTCGCCGTAGCTGAAGTCCACGTTCTCAAAGCGGACAAAGCCCTCGCCGGCGGGCTTTTGGGCCTCCTCGGGACTTAAAACTCTCAGGTCCGTGTCCGTCTCGATGACCGCGGCGATGCGGTTGGCGCTGGCGGAGGCGCGGGACATGGTCATGAAGATGCGGGAAAGGCCCATGACGCCCATGGTGACCATGTTGAAGTATGTAAGGAACGCCAGAATGACGCCCGGCTCCATCTGGCCGCGGTTGACCCGTCCCGCGCCCACGATGACCACCAGCGCAAGGCCGGTGTTGAGGCACATCTGCATAAAAGGGCCGGGGATGGCCATGACGGTGGTGGCGGTGATGTCGCTTTTCGTCATGTCCTCGTTGACCTTGGCAAAGCGGCGCTTTTCGTAATCGGCCTTGGAGAGGGCCTTCACCACGCGGATGCCGGTGATGTTCTCCCGCATGACCCGCACCACCACGTCCAGCTTCTTCTGGACCTTGGCATAGAGGGGCAGACCCTTGGCGGAGACGCCGATGATGATGACAATCAAAAGCGGCAGCATCACCACCATGATCATGGCGAGCCTGGCGTCCATCCACAGCGACACCAGGATCCCGCCCACCAGCATCATGGGGGCGCGGATGCACATGAGCTGGAGCGTCTGGGCCGCCGACTGGACGTTGTAGCTGTCCGAGGTCATGCGGGAGATGATGCTGGGCAGGCCGAAGGCGTCGAACTGCGCCCCGGAGAGGTTCACGGTGTTCTTGAAGAGGTCCTGGCGCACATCGTAGCTGACGTGGTGGGCGTTATTGATGGCCCGCCGGTTGGCGTGGACGTTCAGCTCCCGGCAGAGGATGGCGGTGGCGAACATCCCCAGGCCCCATAAAAGCACCGGGACGAGCTTGCCCGCCGGGACCACGTTGTCGATGATATGCTCGAAGATGGTGGGCAGTAAAAGCTCCACCACCGTCCCCAGGAGCTTCAGGAGCATGGTGTAGGCGATGAGCTTTTTATACCGGCCCATGTATCGGAAGATGAGCTTCATTTACGGGTTTTCCCTCCTCCAGCGCTGGTGCGCGTCGTCGATCTTGCGGAGCATCCGGGCAAGCTCCTCCCGCTCCTCATAGGTGAGCGCGGCGAAGAGCCGGTCGTCCCCCATCTCCACGGGCTGGGCGGCCCGGCGCTTGCCCTCCTCGGTGAGGCGCAGGACTAATCGGCGCTTGTCCCGGCTGTCCGCCTCCCGCTCCAGGACGCCGAACTTCTCCATGCGGGAGACGAGCTCGGAGAGGCTCCCCGCCTGGATGCCCAGGGCCTTCCGGAGCTCGCACTGCGTCAGCTCCCCCCGCTCGTCCAAAAGCGCCACGATCCTCTGGCGCGTGGCGCTGCGGCCGATGCGCCGGGAGATGATGCTGGAGCACCGCAAAAAAAGCGCGTGCAGGGGCTCCTCCCCCTCGGGCCTTACGTTTTCGTCCATAAGCTTCCCTCTTTTTGGCATTTCGTTAGGTTCCTTACGAATTATAGGACCGGGAAAGGCGAATGTCAAGGGCAATCTTAACAAAAATATAAGGAAAACTTCCCCTTTTTACCTTTACCAATCCGAGGATTTGTGATATACTACGTGAAAAGCTGAAATTCCGAGGTAAACCGTCTTGACCCTGAAAACCCTGATCCCGAAATACGCCCGGTTTCCCCTTTTAGCGGCGCTTCTTCTCAACTGCTCCGTCTACTGGCTGACGCGGCCTCTCACCGCCGGGGCGGTCCACTACGACCTGTCCACCGGGCTCGACGCCGCCATTCCCTTTGTCCCGGCGTTCATCGTCGTCTACGTGCTGGCCTTCGTCCAGTGGGCGGTGGGCTATGTCCTCATCTGCCGGGACAGCGAGGAGCGGTGTTACCGGGTCCTGGCCGGGGAGATGCTCACGAAGGTACTGTGCTGTGTCATCTTCCTCCTGGTCCCCACCTATATGGTCCGCCCGGAGGTCACGGGGACCGATATCTTCTCCCGCCTGACCGCCCTCATCTACGCCCTGGACACGCCGGACAACCTCTTCCCCTCCATCCACTGCGCGGAGTCGTGGCTGTGCTTTCGCGGGGCCATTGGGGCGAAAAAGCTGGGGAAATCGTATAAGATCGGCTGTCTCGTCTTCACGCTGTTGGTCTTCGTCTCCGTCCTGCTGGTAAAGCAGCACCTTGTGGCGGATATCCTCCCCGCGATCCTCCTGGCGGAGCTGGGCCAGGTCCTGGCCCCCGCATTGCACCTGGACCGCCTTCTGGAGCGGGTCAACGGGCGCGTTTTGAAAAAGGTGGGAGGCGCCGTATGAAAAAGAAGTCCGATTCCCCCCGTTCGCGCCTTTGGTGGTCGCTCCTCTTCGTGGCCATCGCGGCGCTGTCGGTGTACGCCATCGTCTCCCAGAGCCGCTCCTTCACGCTGGACACCTTCGCCGACTACATCGGCCGGGCCCGCATCCCCTGGGTGGTGTGCGCGGTCTTATGTATGGTGGGCTTTATCGTCTTTGAGGGGGAGGCCGTCCGCGCCGCCTGCCGGGGCTTCGGGCATCCGGTGAAGCCCCTGGGGGGCTTCGTCTACTCGGCCTCGGACATCTACTTCTCCGCCATCACCCCCTCCGCCACCGGCGGACAGCCGGCCAGCGCCTACTTCATGATCCGCGACGGCGTCCCGCCCCTGGTGGCCACGGTGTCCCTCATCGCGAATCTGGCCATGTACACCGTCTCCATCATCGTCCTGGGGGCCGTGGCGCTTTTGACACAGCCCTCCGTCTTCTCCGCCTTCGGGACGCTCTCAAAGGTCCTCATTCTGGCGGGCTTTGTGCTCCAGGCGGCGCTGGCGGGCTTCTTCGTGATGCTCATCCTCCACCAGACCATGCTGCGGAAGATCGCCCTCTGGGGCCTCCACGTCCTGTGCAAGCTCCGCATCCTGCGGGGCGAGGAGGAGCGCCGGGAGCGGCTTTGCGCCCACATGGACGACTACGCCTCCTACGCCCGGATGATCCGGGAGCACCCGGGGGCCATGGGGATGACGTTCCTCTTGAATCTTCTCCAGCGCCTTTGCGTGATCTCCGTTCCGTTCTTCCTGTCCCTGGCCTCCGGCGGCACCTTCGCCCGGTCGGCGCGTGTCTGGGCGGTGCAGTGCTGTACGGTCCTGGGCGCGGGCCTTATCCCCATCCCCGGCGCTATGGGCGTCTCGGACTACATGATGCTGGACGGGTTCGCAAGCTTCATCCCCCACGCGGACCTTGTGGATTTTGAGCTTTTGTCCCGCGCCATTTCCTTTTACATCTGCGTGCTCCTGTGCGGGAGCGTGACCCTGGTCAAATCCCTGACCCTGAGGAAAAGAGAGAAATGATATGATCGGATTTTACGACTACACCGTCATCCTCACTTATCTGAGCCTCCTGTCGGCCTGCACGGGCATCATCGTGTCCCTGGCCGGCACGGGGCACCCGTATCTGGGCACCTTCTTTCTCCTGCTGTGCGGCCTGTGCGACGCCTTTGACGGCAAGGTCGCCCGCCGCAAGAAGGACCGGACGCCCGAGGAGCGGGCTTTCGGCATCCAGATCGATTCCCTCTCGGACCTTGTGGCCTTCGGCGTCCTGCCCGTGGCCATTGGGGAGGCCATGCTGCGCCACTCGGACATCCTCCGGTGGGTAAAGGAAAACGCCTCTCCCATGGTCTACCGGGTGGTGGACGTAACGCTCATCGCCGTGCTCATCCTCTTCGCCCTGGCGGCGCTCATACGCCTGGCCTACTTCAACGTCACCGAGGAGGAGCGGCAGAAGACGGAGACCGGCGCGCGCAAATACTACACCGGTATGCCCGTGACCACCGTCTCCATCATCCTCCCGTTCATCCAGCTCCTCCAGTACATCATCCCCTCGGACGTGACGCTTGCCTACTTCGTCACGGTCCTGCTGTGCGGCCTTGCGTTCCTCCTGCCCATCCAGATCCGCAAGCCGGGGCTCCGGGGCATCCTCATCATGGTCGCCATCGGCGCGGTGGAGTTCGCCCTCATGGTCCTGGGGAGGTATCTGCGGTGAGCGCCCTCGCGTTTCTCTATAAAACAGCTCCGGGACGGGTGTGCCTCAAGGCGCTCACCCGCCCCGGACTTTCACGCTTTGTGGGCAAGGTTCTGGATTCGCCGGCCTCCAAATGCCTCATCCGGCCCTTTGTGAAGAAAAACCGCATCGACCTTGGGGAGTTTGAATCCGACGGCTTCACCTGCTTCAACGACTGCTTCTGCCGCCGCATCAAGCCCGGTCTGCGGCCGGTGGACATGGCCCCGGAGGCCCTCGTCGCCCCCTGCGACGGGCTTCTGACCGTCTACCCCATCCGGGAGGGGACCGTCCTGCCCGTCAAGCAGTCGGCGTATACCCTGGAGCGGCTGCTGGGCGGCGACCCGGTCTATCGGGAGTTTCTGAACGGCACGGCGCTGGTCTTCCGGCTGTGCGTGGACAACTACCACCGCTACTGCTACGTGGACTCCGGCGTCAAGGGGGAGAACATCTTCCTCCCCGGCCGGCTCCACACCGTCCGGCCCATCGCCCTGGAGACCGTCCCCGTCTTTACGGAGAACTGCCGGGAGTACACGGTCCTCGACTCGGACCACTTCGGACGGCTCGTCCAGATGGAGGTGGGGGCCATGCTGGTGGGCAAAATTCAAAACCACCACGGCCCCGGTCCCGTGGAAAAGGGCCGGGAAAAGGGCACCTTCCTCTACGGCGGGAGCACCGTGATCGTCCTCCTCCGGGAGGACGCCGCCAAGGTCGATGAAGTTACCGTAACTCAATCACAAGCCGGCGTGGAGACGCCGGTGCGGTACGGCCAGCGCATCGGAACGAGTTTAAAGGAGGCATGACCATGGACATTTCCGAGCTTCTCACCCACGTAGACCACACCCTGCTCTCCCCCACCGCCACCTGGGAGGACATCCGTCAGGTCCTGGACGACGGCATCCGGTATCGGACCGCGTCCGTCTGCATCCCGCCGTCCTTCGTGGCCCTGGCCTCCCGGTACGCCGGCCTGCGTGTGCCCATATGCACCGTCATCGGCTTCCCCAACGGCTACGCCACCACCGCCGCCAAGGTCTTTGAGGCCTCGGACGCCATCGCCAACGGCGCGGACGAGGTGGACATGGTGGTGGATCTGGGCTGGGTCAAGGACCGGCGCTGGGACGACATTCTCCGGGAGATTCGCCTTGTCAAGGACGCCTGCGGGGAGAAAATTTTGAAGGTCATCGTGGAGACGTGTCTTTTGTCCGAGGCGGAGAAGATCGACCTCTGCAAGCTCGTCTCCGACTCCGGCGCGGACTTCATCAAGACCTCCACCGGCTTTTCCACCGCCGGCGCGACAAGAGAGGACGTGGCCCTCTTCAAGCAATACGCCGCCCCCCACCTCAAGATCAAAGCTGCCGGCGGCATCGCCACTCTCGCCGACGCCGAGGATTTCCTCACTCTCGGCGCCGACCGCCTCGGCACCAGCCGCGTGGTCCGGCTTGTAAAGGCGCTCCCCTCTCCATAACACTTCCGGCGGTATGGTGAGCCATACCGCCGGGCAGTTTGTCAGTATCCGTTTTTCCCTCACCCCTCCAGCCGGTTCATCCATCCCCGCCGCCTGAAAACGACCAGGGAGACGGCGAGGCGGACGCACTCCTCCAGGGACAGGGTAAAGTAGACCAGCGGAATCGGCCAGTGAAGCACGAAGGCGGTGAGAAGACCCAGTGGCACGCCGAAGAGCCAGGTGCCCACAAGGTCGATGACCATGACATACGTCGTCTTCCCGCCGCTGCGGAGGATGCCGCTTCCCATGATCATGTTCAGCACCTTGAAGGGCATGACGGCGGCGTAGGCGGCGAGGATCTGCGCCGTCAGGTCCCGTGTGACCGCGTCCACCTTGAAAATGCGCACATACTGGGGGCTTATGAGGAAAATCACCGCGGACAGCAGCAGGGAGCCCGCCAGACCGTAGAAAAGGAGCCTTTTTGCCTCCCGGTAGGCCGTCTCCCGGTCCCCGTCGCCCAGGCGCTTGCCGATGAGGATCGCCGCCGCCTGGCTCAGGCCGCACAATGCCCCGATGGCCAGGGACTGGACGGGGTTGGTCAGCGTCATGGCGGCGCTGGCCTCAACGCTCATGTGCCCGTAAATGGCGGCGTACACGTTCTCGCCCAGGACCCACATGGATTCGCTGACCAGCAGCGGCAGCAGCATCCTGAGATACTGCCCCCAGGCAAAGGGGCCCGCCGGGGCGCTCTCTGTCCTCTCCCGGTATCTCAGGTACATGACCAGGATGACCGCAAAATAGACGAGCTGTGAAATCAGCGTCGCCAGCGCCGCCCCAGTGACGCCGAGGGCCGGCGCGCCCAGCCGTCCGAAGATCAGGACCCAGTTGAGCCCCGTGTTGACCGCCGCCGAGGCGATGCCGGCGTAGAGCGGCAGGGACGCCTTTTCCATGCACCGCAAGTCGGTGGACAATATGGTGATCCCCGCCGCGGGCAGGAAGGTACCGGAGACGATGAAGAGGTACCGCCCCGCCGCCGAGGCGGTCGCCGCGTCGTCGATGTAGAGGCCCATGATCTGTCTGGGCGCGGCGATACCGGCCAGGGTAAAGAGCGCGGCGAGGATAAGGCACACCCGCAGGTTGAGGACCATGCTCCGCCGCGTTTCCGCGGTATTCTTTTGGCCCATGTACTGAGAGATCATGATCCCCGCCACCGCGCCCACGGCGGAGACGACCACGTTGAAGATCCCCGTGAATTTCCCGGCCAGTCCCACGGCGGCTACCTCCACGCCCCCCAGCTGGCCGATCATCACCTGATCCACCACGCCGAAGGACGCCTGGAGCATGGACTGGAGCGCCACGGGAATCGCCAGAGCGCAGACGGAACGGAAAAACGAGCGATCATCCATAAAAACACCTCCTGACAGCTTGATGATACCCTGTCAGGAGGCGGTTTTCAAATCTTAAATCCGTAAGCTGTGACAAAAATAGAGCGCTGATTTTGTGGAAAATGACGGTAGGAACATCAATCCTCCTTCGTCAGAACTTTTTTCTGCCAGGTCCGCTTGCCGCACACGGGGCATTTCATGTATCTCGTCCGGCCGGCGTGGGGGGCGAGATTGGTCCGCCAGTAGGTCGGAACGTACCGGTGGCCGCAGCTTTGGCAGGCGTAGTATCCAGCCTTCTGCTCAATGCCCACCGCAATGAAAGCGACGGTATCGATTGTGGCGGCAGCGAATACGATCAGCGCCCCGCGCAACCATGCGGGCATCGGGGCAAACGCGGCCACAAATACCAGAACGATCCCGGCCAGGACCGCCGGAATGACGACCAAGTATTCCGACCTCAACATCTGCCTGTTCTTTTCCTCGATCTCCCGTTTCATGGCCAGAAGATTTTCCTCCGCCCGTCTGTCATAAAAGTCCGCCATGATTTTTTCGCCCGACAGGAGCTCGTTGACGTTGATTTTCAGAAGCTCGCACAGCTCCAGCATGATCCCGGAATCAGGCATGGACTTTCCCGTTTCCCTTAGTTAAAGATATTGTTGGGTATCTCAAGATGTGTCATTCGATTTTGCCGATAAAGCGGTAGA
>CANROC010000003.1 GCA_947632175.1 uncultured Oscillospiraceae bacterium
AGGAAAACAGATAATTTTGCGGCTTCTGTTTTCATCTCTATTTGTGCCGGCACCGCACCGGCATGGTGATTATTATGTATAAGTTTGTGAAGAGATTTTGTTCCTTCGCCCTTGCGTTGCTCATGGCTCTCTCTTTGGTTGCCTGCGGAGATTCCAATGACAACAAGAAGACTCCTGAGGATGATGTCCCTGGATACCTGTTGGCGGCGATTGAGAACACCTATAACCAGGTGTCGGAACGATATGACGGTTCCCCTCTGGCCGCGATCCTCAATACGCTCGATAATTCCGGTAAGTTCAGTGTCTCTGGAGAAATTGATGGGGGCTATCCCGCAGTCGATTTGGATGATTTGACACTTGAGTACGATCTTGACGAAAAGACGTTCCTTTTGTCTCTGGATATGACCAGTAATGACATCACGCTTTCCGGAAACGCCTGTGTCTCTCCGGATTTTATCGGAGTCTCTTGCCCGATTCTTTTGGGAGACGATGCCTACTACGGTATTATGCCCAGAGATTTGGCCAGTCAGCTTAAGGATAGCGTGCTCTGGGATTTAGCGGATTCAGATGTTGGCGACGCTGATCTCGCGCAGTTGGATTCTTTCCTTGATTCTCTCTGGAACATTCAGATTATGAACGATAGCTTAACCACAGACATGAAAGAAGTCTTTACGGACTATTTTATGAACATGGACTTTGAGTATGAAAAGGCTTCTGTCAAAGTCAATGGTAAGGATGCGGATGGCTATGTTTTTTCAACAACGGTGACTTCCGACGACCTTATTGATCTGATGAATGATATCTTCGATGTGGTTTTGGATATGCCTGTATGGGATACTGTTCTGGAGATCTCCAATATGTCTGGAGAGGGTATTACAAAGGAACAGTTCTGGGCTATGATGGAGGATTCGTTTGAGGAGTCTCTGGGTGAGATGTCTGGCGCGGATCTGGACATGAATATCACATTCTACGTAGCGAATGAAACCGTTGTTCGAACCGAGTCTACTGCCCACAATGGCGATGATTCCATGAATATTGTCATCGACTACTTTGACGATAATGGTGTTACTGCCAAGGTTGATAGCGATGGTCAGGAAATCATTTTCTCCAGTATCGTTGAAACCGGCAAGAAGAATTATACTCACAAACTGTCTCTGACCTCTCAGGGAGATACAAGAGTGATTAGAGAGAAGTGGGATGATGATAAGTTTACTTTTGAGGTTGAGAGCCCCGATGATATTTCTTTCGTATTTTCGAGCAATCTGTCTGTCACGAAAACAGGCTTTACTCTGGAAGGCTTCAGTTTTGAGAGCTCAAGTTCTATGGGAGATGTTGTTGATATCCCGCTGACAGTAGAGTATGTCGCCGGTGGTACTGTTACCGCTCCTAAGAATACCAAAAATGTTCTGACTCTTAGCGACGAGGAATTGATCGACCTCTTTTCCACTCTTGAGGAGCTCGTGGGTGAGTAAAAGGGGAGAACAGAATAATCCGCTCCACGCAAAACATGGAGCGGATTATTAAGAAAGCTCTTTCATTCAATGGTTGAAATATGACGCAGTAAGCAATATTTTCTGAGACATAGGCAGGTAGAAACATGGAGAACAATGAAGTGATAGATCAGTATGAGGCGGAAAAGAATGACCCGTTGACACGGAAGGACCTGCTCAAAATGGGTGGGCAGCCAGTATGGATCGAGTTCTTTCCCGATCCGGGCGAAGAGTCAATTGAGATATGGGCTTTGGTGTCAGTTGATCTGGAAAATGACGAAATTTTCCTACTCAACGCGCTGGGCGGCTCGTCAGCCTACGAGGAGGTTTGTGCGGATATTAGGGCAATCTACCGCCACCCGCCAAAGAAGACAAGAAAGAATGGCCCTCTTACAATGGCTGAGCTTAAAACCATGAACGGTCAACCTGTCTGGCTCGATAATTCCCCGAACGGCTGGAAGTGCTTCATCATTAACCTCAAGTACCCTGTGGAATACGGAAAAGGGTTCGAGCCATGCGGGGTGGATTTATGGGGAAATGGGACAAGCCTATCACTGCTTGCGGAGTGTGGTCTGTACCATCATCCAGTGAAAGAGACTACTGATA
Organism: uncultured Oscillospiraceae bacterium; assembly: GCA_947632175.1. GTDB lineage: Bacteria > Bacillota > Clostridia > Oscillospirales > Oscillospiraceae > RUG626. The sequence goes on from CANROC010000003.1 coordinate 2,097, forward strand.
ACAATGCTCTTACTGCGGTAAAAAGCCACGAATAGGGCATGGTTTGTAGTGATAAATGTGTGCGGTGGCGGAATAAGACGCTAAAGTGATTGCCCTTGTAGGTTGGTTGCTGGTAAGGGTGGCGAAAGTCAAATCTGGTACAGCGCAAAACTATTTCCTGGGCAAACAGGCTTATGCCTAAAACTCCAACCGTGCAGAGTGAAATTCTCTGTCCGCACACTTTTTATGCCGCTGTAGTTCAAGTAGAACGGTAGCCTTGCGAGGCGGATGTTGGTGGTTCAAATCCACTCAGCGGCAATATGTCTCCGGTCGGCGCATGAACCGGGCGGGGGCAAAAGAGACAAGACAGTAACGACTGTTTTGCTGACGCCGGTTAACGCTTGCCCGTTGCGTTCGTCCCCTCGGAACGGCTGAAAGACGGAAAATGGGCATACGCCAATGTTTCATAATTGGAAATGAGCCAGCGGGTCAAAAATTCTGCCTGCGGAGTGCGCACGAAACAGGAGATACAGAAAAGTATGAGTAATGCGCTGGTGCGTTGTAGGTTCGAGTCCTACCATTGGCACCGATAAGTCTCTGAGCGGCGCATGAGCCGGATGGAGGCGCCAGGAGATAGACTGATTTCAGCCGTTGTTCAGACCGACTCCGAAAACGGGCAAAACAAGGTGACGGCTCGGAAAGACGGGCAATATGCCCCGAGTCAGTGCATGAGCTTGGCGCGGGAGAAAACCTGACTTAGTGGACGGTTCCTGAACCCCCAAGTAGCGCTGACGGGGGCGAACCCCAGAGCCAGGCGGCCAGCGGGAATGGGCCTTCCTGCTGACTCTCGTATACGCCCTTTCGTGTTGTATGAGACACGCGGGAGTAAAATAGTGGGCCGGGGCGGTCCCGGAGGGTAAAGCGGGGTTCGATTCCCTAAGCCAACGAGTTCGACTCTCGCGGCGCGAGGTGCAAAACCTTCCTTTATTATATGCGGAGTGCTTGAGCAGAAGCCAGAGGCGTTGACCGGTCAACGGCGCCGATGGCGTGGTGGGTCATTCCCTCCTCTCCGCCTCATAGAGCAGGGTAGGGAAGTTTGGCCTATCTCGTTTGGTTCATGCCCAAAAGATCAGCGGTTCGAATCCGCCCCCTGCCACCAAAAGACAATGGCCGCTGAAAGCTGCTCCAGAGTTCCGCAATCGGAGCCGTGGTGGGACGTGGTAATTTAAGCGGCCGGCGTCTTGAAACAATGATAAGGGATATAGGCACCCGGCATTCCGGGAGGCTACAGCAAGCAGGGCGTGATGCCTAAGCGCAAAAGCGGTGCGGGACCGCAGTATCCCACCAGATGCCGGGCAGCTCCCGGATGATGTGAGAGTGGGCGCAACGCCTCACGGAGAATGAAAATGACCGCTGAAAACTACGGAGCAGATCTTCCGGAGGGCCTGCATGGCGAAAGCGACTAAAAGCGAGTAGACGTGTTTCAGTGATAATCTAAGCGGTCCGCGCTCAAAAATGTTCAGTATGTCTCCGCTCGGCGCAGGAACCGAGTGGGGACGCCAGCCTCCATAAATGTCCGGGCAACATTGTGGGATAAAGGCTATCCCGGCTACAACTGCGAGAAACATAGCGGTGACGGTCCGAAAAGACGGACAAATAAGCCTGACTTAGTGGACGGTTCCCGAACCTCCAAGTAGCGCTGACGGAGGCGAGCCCCATAGCCAGGTGGTCAGCTGAGGTGGGCCCCTTGGCTGATAGAGATGTCAACGTGGCGCAATTGGGTAGACGCTGGTGTTCTGGTGTACAACAGACCCATTTTGCTGGTTCGAGTCCAGCCGTTGACACAAAGGCTTGTCTGCTTGGCAAGAAAAATCGAAATGACGATTAAAAATGCGCCAGTAACTCAGTAGGTAGAGTAGCCGCCTTTTAAGCGGCCGGTCGCGTGTTCGAACCACGTCTGGCGCACCACGTACAGGAAGTCATTTTTTTATGACAGTCTTTGCGGACATAGTTCAATTGGTAGAGCACCTGCCCTCCAAGCAGGATGTTGCGGATTCGAGCCCCGTTGTCCGCTCCAGCGAGAAGGACCAGTTATTGAAACCGGCTGGATTTTTGCCATTTCCTCAGTCGCTTTCTCTGGTCCTTCTCAAAAGTGCCGGTGTGTTGGAATTTGGCAGACAAAGCGGACTTAAAATCCGTTGTCTTTATGACGTATGGGTTCGATCCCCTTCACCGGCACCAAAGTCCCTCGTATGACAATGGTCTTCGTCCATATCACCCAAAAGGCGATGGCGGCTTGCAACGCAGCGAGGGCATTTTCCAATGCCGAAGAAATCTTCGGTATTTTTTGTTTTTTTCTGAATTTGTCCCAAATTGCTTATCTGGAAAATAGAGAAACAGTTCCTGTTGAAGATACTGTTTCTCCAAAAACAAATCATGTTACCAACATCAGAGATGGGGTCGCTACGAAAGAGGATGTTCCTGGAGTTACTGAGGAGCCGGATTCATCTGAAAGATATGGTCTGACTGGAATGCCTGTAATCAATGTAGATGGAATAGATTACGCTGCTTCCGTTTTTATTCCGAGTATCAATATAGAGCTGCCGATTGCGGACGATTCTTCTCTAGAGACCCTTAAAATCTCACCCGTGCGTTATCTAGGGTCTCTTTATGATAATGACCTGGTTATTGTCGGACACAATTATCGGGCAGTATTTTCGAAAATCAAAAACATGAAACCTGGCGATGAAGTCCTGGTAACAGATATGCGTGGAGAAACCTTCAGTTTTACCGTATCTTACACATTGTTGACTTGTACTTTTGGGGGACTCAAAGAGTATTGGTGAGATGTAACCGAAGCGAACAACCTCCTATCGCGTGAAATACTCAAAAGTTCTGATTCAAAAAAATCAGAACTTTTTTGTTTTTGGTTTCTTTCATTTTCTGTTTTTACGTATAACAATATGGAACTTCGAGGCGAACATTGCAAAAGAAGTTGTATGTAGCTTGCAGACTTTTTTAAACTTTATGACAAAGGAGGCCCCCATGAACGATAACGAACGCCATCTCCTGAAATATATTTGTAACGGAGATATTCTTTCCGCCCAGGCTCAGGCCAAGGTTATTTTGAAAGGCATCACGACCCAGAAGGACGCGCAATTTCGAGATCGGTTGCTCAAACAGCTCGACGCCGCGCCTCGCTTCATTGAGCTCCCGCAGAATCTCAAAAGCTTACTCGTTGCCGAGGACTCGAACATGTACCCGGTGGACAAGTATTTCTTCCGGGAGCGGGATAAGGATATCGTGGAGAAGATTCTGGCCCTATTTCGAGCGTCTGAGCGGTTGGCTGAGAAGGGTATTGAGTATCTTCCCGCTGTTATTCTGGAAGGGGAGAGTGGGTGTGGAAAAACAGAACTCGCCCGGTACATAGCGTATAAAGCCAACCTGCCTTTTGTGTACGTTCGATTTTCCGCTTTGGTGAATCAGTATCTGGGAGCGACACAAACGAATATTGCGAAAGTATTTGAGTACGCCCGGTCTTCCCCTTGCGTTCTTTGCTTTGATGAGATCGACGCTATCGGCCTCAAGCGCGGCCAAGAAAGCGATGTTGGCGAAATGGCCCGTATTGTCATCTCGCTTATGCAAGAGATGGACCGACCCTGTTCAAAAATGATCCTCATTGGCACGACCAACCGCTTTGATCGCCTCGACCCAGCCCTCTCTCGCAGATTTGCCCGCGTATATACCGTTGTCCCATTGGACAAGGACGAGCAGCACAAGCTTGCGGAGCAGTTCTTCGCCTACTCCGGCATAAGCCCGGAAAACGTTGCGGAGTGGTGCGATACGCGGTATAATGGAGACAAAACACCGGCATCCACACTCATCAAGGACGCGACTGAATACATGGTTGAAAAGATTTTGGAGGATAACAATGACCAATATTAACTGTATCAGGCGCATGAGTCTCCCTGAACTGGCTCAGTTTCTCTGCGCGCAGGGGTGGTGCCTGGGTGAGGAAGGGGAGTGTCGGAAGTGGCTTGAGGACGAGGCCACCGAACTCGCTTCTCAGTCGTCCACGATAAAATTCCCGGAAAACAAGAAAGGAGCATGTACATGACGGTTAATGAAATCAAGGAAATGCTCAAAGGCAAGGATTATGACTTCCTTCGTACCGATGAACACCTCAAAGACCGCCTTATCTTTGTGACTCTCGGTGGAAGTCATGCATACGGGACGAATATTGAAACCTCAGACGTAGATATCCGCGGCTGTGTTCTCAACTCTCCCTCCGACCTTCTCGGACTCTCATCCTTCGAACAGTACACCTCCTCCGCCACTGACACGACCATCTACTCATTTAACAAACTCATTCCGCTTCTTACCAACTGCAACCCTAATGTCATCGAGATGCTTGGTTGCAAACCGGATCATTATCTCTATGTGTCCGACGTCGGGCTGACCCTTCTTGCCCGTCGCAAGATGTTCCTTTCTGTGAAAGCCGCCGACGCCTTCGGCGGATACGCGGTGCAGCAGCTCAGACGTCTGGAGAACGCTCTTGCAAGAGACAGATTGCCCGAGAAGAGGAAGGAGGAGCATACACTCAATTCAATGAACTCCGCCCTCCGAGCCTTCGAGGATCGGCACAAGGACGTGGGCAAGAACAATATCCGACTCTTTATCGATGAGAGCCCTCGCGAGGATAGAGAAACTGAGATCTTCGCGGATATCGACCTCAAGCATTACTCTATCAGAGAGTTCAACAGCTTGCTCAATGAGCTGTCCAATGTTGTAGGGACTTATGACAAACTCGGTCATCGGAATCAGAAGAAGGACGATGCGCATCTCAACAAGCACGCCATGCATCTCATCCGGCTCTATCTCATGTGCCTGGACATCCTGGAGCGGGAAGAGATAGTAACTTATAGGGAAAAGGAGCGGGATTTTCTTCTCAGCATCCGTAACGGCGCTTTTGCAGAACCTCTTGGCCTGGTACTCATTTATCTCCCTCACGCCCTTCTCAAGCTTCCACTCGGACAGCTTCACCGGCCACTCCGGGTCCTTGCAGACATCAGGTTCTACCGCCTCAAGAAACGCTCGCTCGTCTCTCTCACGCTTTCTCACAAAGTCCAGCGCGGTATTGAGATACCGAATGGCGTAAGCGTAGTTCACGCTTCGTCCGCCTGCTCTCCAACCGCCCAGCGTCTTATTATTAATAACCCATTCGAGCCACACGCTATTCATATAGGTGAGATTGATGTATTCCTCTTTGAATACCTCAAAATTTGACCGCGCTCCAAAGGGGCTGTATTCCTTTTTCACGGAGACGAAGATGCGCTGTCCAGACTGCCTAAAAGAGGTGTCCTCTTCAATGAGATTGACCTTGTATATGGTACAGTCGTCAACGGAGCAATCGTGCGTTCTGTCGGCGTATCTGCGGCCTCTGTCGTTGTTCCGAGCATATAGCTGGTGGCTGGGCCAAAGGCTCTGGACAGTGAGAATAGTATCTCCGCACATAACGCGAGCGTTGCACTTCTCAACAATGCTTGTGAAGGACCCGAACCGGTTATCTGTGAGCCAGAGGTCAGAAAGGGAGTACTGGATATATTTAGACTCCTGTGTTACCCTTTCACCTTTCGGCAGGGGCAGCATTTGAGTCCGCTCAATAACACCCTGTAAGATATTCATCACGAATACTCTGGAGACGATATCATCAGCGGTTTGTTTCACCTTCTCTTTCCGCTCTTTCTCCCAAGTCTTCCTCTCATACTCGCTCCGAAATTCCTCCGGCGGAATCATAAATGTGAGGTCGAACGGATTGGCCTTAGAGCGGATGAAGTCGTCCTGGATATGCACTTTCGTATTATCCGTCCAGCCTAGGTACAGGTTCTCTCCGTTCCGTATAATGATTCCAACGGTCTTCCCGTGGTAATACTCATAGTCTTCCAGAACATTTGCGTACGGAAACATAACATTCCGAGCGAAAATCTTTCCGTCCTTACTGAGACGGCAAAGTGTGATACATCTTTCGTTAGGCGCGAATACGTCGAGGGCGATAGGGGAGTACTTGAGGAAGTCCTCAAAGACATTAATATCCTTCCAGTCCAACTTATACAGCGACGTCAGCCGGCCGAGGTCTTCATCGAGATATCTGAGCTTCTGATGGATGATGATCGGCTCGCCGTCCGGTGCATTTTTCCCGGACCGAATTTTGGCAAAGGAGATAGTCTCTCCGGTATAGCAGCGGATGGCGTATATCTGAGAATCCAGGAGCCAAATTTGCCCCTCCAGCTTCTCCTTCGTTACCTCCATCTCCGCCTTCTTCGCTTCCAGCTCGGCCATCATCTCCTGTTGCTTCTTTTCCAGCAGAGCCTGCTGTTCCCGGATTATTTTCTGTATCTCCGCCAGCTCATCCGTTTCTGCGTTTTTGACCGCCTCGATTTCCCTCTGGATATCCTCCAGCCCCCTCGCGTTTTCTCCCGCGATATCTTCGAGCTGCGCGTGAGTGATATTAGAGGCATTGACTGGCACCAGGGAACTGACAGGGGAGAAGTCTGAGCAGCCGGCAGATTCCAGGAGTTGCGCGGGGGAAATGTGAGAGTAGTCTACAGGAGGAATGTATTCAAGCCACTTCTCTGGCTCTATGACTATGATGCCGCGCTCCGCGTTTCCTATGTGGATATACGCGTACATGTCTTCTTCCCAAACGGCAACCGTTGGATTTTGAGAGTATTCGGAACAGATCTGAGAAAAACGCTTGAGAGAGGAGAGAGTAGTCTTCTTATTCTTCTCGCACTTCTCAGTCATGTAATCCGCGTCCTGCTCGGCAGAGGTGCTGGAGAGCCAAGTCCTGAGATGCTCACACTCAAAAGCCTCGGAAAGCGCCTTGTTAATAATTTTTCGTATATCTGAGGACACCTCAGTAACTCCGTAGATATGTTTTCTTGTATTTTCCCAAATTTTGTTCATTGTCTCATAAGACATTGAGGTATACCAATTAATATATTCCGAAAACTTGCTCATTTTAGCAGTTCCGATCGTGTGAATACTCATTGTTTTGCTCTCCTTTTTTCAAGTGCTTTTTACGTGGAATCGCAAAGTTGGCCTTTGTTATTTATACGTAAAACGCGGGGGAAACATATCATGTGTATTTATATTTTTTTTATTTTATGCGTAGAAGATAATAAGTCAAATTTATGGCTTTAACAAAAAAGGCGTGTGTACTGCACACAACAAAAGAAAGGAAGAAAAACATGAAAAGATCCGCAGTCGTTCTTGCAGCCTTGGTGGTACTTGTTTTCAGTGCCATTCCTCTGCGCGCTGAAACAAGGGAAACGGACTCGGTGACCCCGGATACGAGTGTTGCTGACCGTGAGCTCTCTCGGTTTCCCGAAGTTTTGGATTCTGTGATTCCCCATGCTTTGAAACCCAATGAGGTTATCGAAAACGAAGACCAGAAAGACAAAAATTCTCAAGATAGCACATCCATTTCGGATACGCCTATTCTTGAGAAGGTCAACGAAGAACCGGTACCCCCTTTGTCAGAGAACCCGTCGGATAAATGTAGTAATCAGATAACTGGATCCGAAACAGAGACAGTACCTACAACTGAACCTGTGCCCAAGCCTGAGGCAAATCAGACCTCTGAGCCAGAAAAGAAGACCACACCTGATTTGGAGCCCAGCTCCGAACCGAATCCTGATTCCGAAACTCCGAATGAGCCGGACCAGGAAACTACAACAGAGCCAGCACCTGAGAAAGTGCCCGAGTCGGATCCTGTTTCGGAGCCTGATCCGGAACCGGACCCTGAACCCGAAAAGGCGCCTGAGCTTCCTCCCGCGCCTGTGCTTGAACCCGCCTTCGTTTCCGAAGTGATCCGGTATGAGGATAGGATTCCTGTTGAGAACCTTGAGAAGGTACAGGAGTACTACGAACTGGTACCTGAGTTTATCCGGGAGCAGTTTGAGGAAGATGGCTGGCATATCACTGTCGTCAGTGAATCCGTGAGTGAAAATTCGGATTACGCTGGCTATTTTGATGTTCAGCGTAAAGTCATTTTCATCCAGGATGGAGATGACCTTCACGAAATCCTTCACGGTATGGGACATTACTTGGATTGGAAGCTCCAGTTCGCTGATGATGAGTCCTTCATTGAAATTTGGCTTGATGAGTCGAGTTCTTTGGGCGACTTTTGGGATACCTACTATCTCAACATGAACTTTCTTAACGAGTATTTCGCTGAGGCATTCATGGTTATGATTTTAAATCCCGTCGGCCTGGAAGCAAATTGCCCGATGACTTTTGCGTTTATGCAGAATCTTTTAGGCTTGTAAAAACCATCACCTACAAAAAGGGGAGTAAAACATGAAGAAATTGGCAGAAATCATTATTTCAAGAGAAGAAGCTGACAGAATCAACGGTTTTCTTAACGCAAACTCCCCTGAGGAATATCAGGGAGAGGATGAGACGATAATCCATACCGCCGTTTTTGACGACGGCTATGAAGTCGATGTTAAGTGTTGCGGCTGTGACGATGAATCGTCGTGGACGGAAGCGGTGCTTTTCTCACCGACAGGTACTGAGTGCAAATGTACCGAGCCAGCCTATGAGTACACAGGAGAGTGGACCTTGGAATTTTGCGGGATCACTTACTGTGTTATTGTCAAAGTGGGGTAACGAGATGAGTCCAATCTATGTTGATATTCTCGTCCTCGAGGTTACTCGGCGGTGCAATATGTGCTGTGAGCATTGCGTACGTGGCGAAGCACAGAATCAGGATATCTCTGATGACGTGCTTGACTATGTTGCACGCTACTTGCAGCCTTCTGAAGTTACCTTCATAGGAGGCGAACCGTCACTCAATGTTCCCGCAATCGAGCGGTATTTCGAGCTGGCGGAGAAATACGGGCATCTTCCCTCTGCTTTTTACGTTGTAACAAACGGAAAAGAGCATCAGGAAGAGTTGGCCATTGCCTTACTTAAGGCATATCCCAAGATGGATGAGCAGAATATGTGTGGAGTTTCCCTTTCGCGGGATATTTTCCACGATAAGTATGTGCCTGAGTCAACCATTTTGAATGGATTGGCGTTTAATCGCCATGATCATAAGCATCCTCTTACTGAAAATGATCCCGATTGGGTCATTAATACAGGCAGAGCAAAACAGACAGGAGTCGGCCGGCGCCCTGGCTACACAATCGAGAGTGATCTTAGGAATATTGTTGAGATCGCATATGGCGATGTCTTTATTCCGGATTATCTCTATGTTGGAGTCAATGGGCTTGTTGCCAATCAGTGCGACATCTCCTATGAGGAGCTTGACAGCAATGCTATCTGTTCCATCAAAGACTTACCGGCTCTGCTGAGCGATATCGTCAAGGAGGCATCCTGATGTTGGATAAGCTTCTGATTGGTATTTGCGACATTTTAATTGTTGGATTCCTTACAGCTGTCGGCCTTACAGGTTTGGTTGCTGAAGGAAATCAACAGTACGATCAAACCATTACTGTCAGTGAACCGGTGCCTTATTCGGTCGCCGTTTCCAACAGTGATTACAGGATCACCTCTCTTGACAATGGAATGTTCGTGATTTACGACGGTTTGGACCTTTTAGTCAAAGCTTATCCGTTGACATTGAGAGAGCAAAACAAACTGAATTCCGATGATTTTCGGGCCTATCTTGTTGATGAGTCTTCGGCAAATGGTAATACCGTTTCGGTTTACCAATTACCGAACGCAAACTGCGTTGTGATCCGTATGGGTGACTCTAACATAGGGACGATGATGGAGTTTAGTGGGACTATTGAGAATGTGTATCACATTCTTGATTCCATAACGATTCATCGGCAATATACTCAGACCCCCACTCCGTAAGGGGTGGAAGCATTCATGGGAATAAAGCTAGTTTCTGTGATGAGCTCGAAGCCATCTGGGCTGAAGAAGCTCAGAATATCGCAACGGTCATTGAAACGGCCCCGACTAATTATGCCACTCCGGTCGAGTTCTTTGCTGAGGCTTTCCGTTGCTACTTTTTGTACAACGATGAATTGAAAGCAGCTTGTCCCAAAGCCTACGCCTATGTTGCGCAGACGTTGGAAACCTTCATGGAAAATGTCCATGAGGAAGAAGCGGAGAAAGCGGCCGAGGAGACTGTGGAGGATGCGACTGCCGCCGCAACGGAGACAGTTGAAACCGAAACCGTTCCTGATGTTGTGTGGCCTCCCCTCGAAGATCCCGAGGACAATGACTAAAAACATTTCCCCTCAGACATATCGTCTGAGGGGAATTTTGAAAATGGAGAAAAGGATAATGATAAAAACAAATCAAAATAATCTTATTCCTGGAACAAAGAGACGGTTATTCGTTGACATGGACGGCACTCTTTGTCAATGGAAAGACTGTGAAAAATACGAAGACTTATATGAGCCCGGTTTTTTCTCATCCATGCTCCCTAATACCGCACTCGTAGATGCCATAAAAATAATATTTTTACAGAACGAAATTGTCATCTACATCTTGTCTGCCGCACTCGCGGATAGTGATTGTGCTGTAAAAGAGAAGAATATGTGGTTGGATTTACATCTTCCTGAGGTGGATCATGATCACAGGATATTTGTCAGCACAGACATCAAAAAGTATGCTGCTGTTCCTGGCGGGATCCGTCCGACAGATATCCTTCTCGATGATTATTCCAAAAACCTTCATGAGTGGTCTGAGAAAGCTGTGGCAGTAAAGTTTTTGAATGGCGTAAATGGTACGAACGGTACCTGGGAAAGATGTGGTGGCTTTGTTGTTCACGGAAACAAAGCCGCGGACAAAATCGCCCAAGAAGTCACAAACATTTGCGTTCTTCATAATAACGAATAAATAGCCGGCTAAGTAACTCTATTTTGCCAAGTTGTTTGAGTATCTGACGCCACAACCGATTAAAAATAAACAGCCCACCTCGTTTTGAAGTGGGCTGTTGCTTATTTTGGAGTTTTAACCTTCAACTTCCGCAGCGTAGCTTCTGTAGAAGTAGCCATAGGTGTTATCGTAATCGCAGTCGCCGTTGAGGTACTGCTCCCATGTATAGCCCGTAAGCTCCTCAAAGGCCCTGATCATGGCCTCCTTGGTACGGTATGCCCGAACATCCTCAATGAGGCCAGTGTCAGTGTCCTCGCCGACGAGAATAAAGACCTCGTTCATGTTTAATTCTCCTCATATTCGTTTTCCAAAACGTTGGTTATTTCCTCCAACGCATTCGTCAATAGTCAGAAAGGATACTCTTCGCGGCCAGGACACCTTCTTTGTAGCCGGAGGCGTAGTTGAAGGTGCAGGACCTAGCGTACGAATTGTTTTTCATCTTGTTGGTCAGCCGCTCCTGAAGCATTTAGTATTCGGTGTCTTTCATTCAGGCTACCTCATTAAGATCCCACAGGAGCTCATACGCCATCTGGCCAAAGGAGAATATTGCATCCCAGATCTCATCGACAGGGAAGGATTTCTGTACCATTCGACTGACTATCATCCCGTCACTATACCTGTCGTAGACGGCATAGTCCGGGCGTTTGTCGGGGGACTGAAGGAGGATGCCTGTGAGCCCATCCGACTCAACCCTGGTAGCTTTGTAGCCCTGAAGAAGCATTTCCCGAACAAAAGCTTCATGTCGCCGGGAGAATGTTTTCTTAGAGATTTTCTCCAGCTCCTCCTGGTACTCATGAGCCTCGTTCGCGAAGCGCGTGAGGACAGTCCATGCGGTCTTAGCTGTAATCTTATTGGACGGAATGATCCAGTGACCGCTCTGCCAGCTATTCAGTGCGATCTCAACGATCACAAAGCTGGGGCGGTTATCAGGGGAGAGTACGAGCCAGTCCCCGGAACCAAGGGTTCCTTCGTTTATCTGAAGGGCCTCATAGCCCTTCTTCATCGCGCCGCTGATAAAGTTATCTACGACATGATAGTTGTAAGTTTTCGTGTTTTCCTCCTGTTACCTCTTTAGCAAATGCCGTTCTCACGGAACTCACTGAGGAGACCGTACCTGCGGCCGATACGCTCGAAATAGCTCTGCCACTCCGCGAGTTCGCCCCAGGAATAGTTATGGTTCTCGGCATCCGATTGCCAATCGATAGCCTTTTGACGGACAGCATTCTTCCTTCGCGCATAACGTGTTAGCATTGTTTTTCTCCTTTATTGTGTTTTAGTCGGTATGAAGTGTCTTTGTTTCTTAGCCCTCCATGCGAATCACCTCACCGTAAGCAGTAATCCGGCCAACTCCTCAGGCTTCTTATTCTCATCCACTGGGTGCGTACAAACCTTCCACAATCCAACAATTTGAATGCCGCAATCCGCGAGCTCAAAGAGCCTATACAACAGGTTGCTCATACTGTCTGTTGTTGTGAAAGTCTGGATCCCGAGTCTCCGAAGCTCCTGCGCTGTATTAGGGATATTTTCGAGATGCCGGATATTCAGCTTTTCCAGTCCCATTTCCTTGCTGGCGATATAGTCGTAGTACATGTTGAAAGCACATTTAGGGACCAGGTCCCACAGCTCATCCGTATACTCTTTTGCGGATACCAGCCGTTCCGCTTTGTCGTAGGCGTCGATACAGATCATTTTTACGCTCCTTTTTTGTTAAATGATAGAACCCCTGTTGGCCAGTTCGCCGTCGATGACGCCGGTAACCGCACTCATAGCATCCGCAAGGCTTATAGCCAGCTCAGTGTTCATGTCCGCCTTGGCTGCATCCATGTGTATGGAATAAAGCATAGTAGCCATATCCCTAACATTGTGCAGCTCGATCACTGTCCTTTCTTTCAACTCAAGCGTTTGCTCAACCATCTTCTGCTCCTGGGGGAATAAAACACCAAAACGCTTCGGGTGAAAACGATCGAGTAAATCATTGAGTTCTGTGTAATCTGTTTTAGTGGTCATAGTGACCGCCTCCTTTTGTTATGTTTCCAAAGATATTTGGTCCAAAAATTGTGGTTGTTTATACATACGCAGTTTTTTGAAAAAACATAAACAAAACACCCCCACTAACGTGAGAGTGCTTTGCTTTAAAATTAAAGATGATTGTTTGAATACTCGAACATCTTAATATATCCGTCCAGACCGTCTCTGATTTGAGCCTCAATCTCAGCCGGATTGGATGCTGTGAAGCAGTAAAGGGCTTTCATACAATTTCTCTTGCTGATCCACCAGCTAATCTTATCATTGAAGGCATTGGGGATCGGAGTCAGGACGTAATCTCCGAATATTCTGTGTTCGGGAATTTTCTTGACTGCGGCATCTCTCTCCGCCGTCAACGACTCAATACAAACTTCCTTACGGTCAAGCTTCTTGCCAAGATTTTCGAACGCGACCGCAAAAGCACAAGGGTTTTCGCCATAGCACTCGTCTTGGCAAGTACGCCGGACGGGACATGCCTTACATTTCTTTGCCATATCTGTTTTCCTTTCCTACTGTTTCATGATCGTCTTCAGGATCTCATCAAAGGCTTTCACAATAGATTCCTCATTAGGATCGCAAGTCTCAATGTACGCGTCAGAGGGTGTAATGTCGTCGATCACATGGATGCTAAAGTATTGATCCTTCGGCTCTAAGTCATGGGTCTCCCATGTCACAGAGACGGCAAGGGAGATGCCGGTTTTAGAGTCGTGGGCGAGGACGAAATAGGGAGTGGTCCTCTGGCCAACCTCATCAGTTCTCTCAGAAGAGTCCAGAGACTCGAGGATAAGCTTGGCAAAATCCTCGGGGTCCTCCGCTTTGATCGAATTTTCCGCCGAATACTGAGTCTTGTTTGAATCAGCATGTCGAAGAAGGACGTCGTGAATGGCTCGATCCCAGGTGTCATTTTCGGCTTCCGCGCTATCTATCTTTTGATAGAAGTCATCTACGATCTCTTCGATCAAATCCTGATCCAGGTCAGCTTCGGAACCAGAGAGGTATTCGTTTACGCGAAATTTTGCCTCCTCGATTCTCTGACGCCGGTCAACATCGCTGGCGATATCCTCGGCGTCGTCATCATCAGGTGTTACCTCGTGCTCTTCGATCTCCCAATTGTAGGAGTCCATGCCATCAACAACAATGGCGGATTCATCGGAGATACTGGCGTAGTACTCATCAGTCATAGCGCTTGTGTTGAACTCGGAATTTTCCAAAAACGCCTCATAGCACTGCCTCATGAGTTCCTGCGCGTCTTCCTTGCTTGTTAAGACCGTGACATTTGCTGAGCACGTATAGTCACTGTTTTCATGGTACAGAAGAGTGTATACCTTCATCTTTTTACTCCTTTCCTTTATGCGCAAGCCACTCAGACATAGACGGATTTCCTTCCACCGGGGAAAAGTCGGAATCGCATTCGCACGGTTCGTCTATGTAGATATAGGTTCCGTCTCTCATGTATCTCACTTTGAAACGGGCTCCACAATTGTTGCATTCCTGCTCAAAAATGCCCAACTCTTCTGCCTCTTCCTCGGTCGTGGGCTCATAGGAGGGGCAGTATTCGAGGTAATAGCAGATGTCGATACAGTCACCGTCAAAGGTGACATCCGCCACAGCCCAATTGGCGTTAAGACGGCTGTTTATCAACTGCCACTCCTTGCTCTCCGGAGTCAGTATGATTCCGAACTTTTCAGCCAGCTCATCAACGTAGAAACACCAGTTGCCAGAACTGGTATTCTCCGTTCCGTTGTTGATGAGATAGTTAGTGACGGTATCGATTATCTCCGGCTCCTGTGTTCCCCACTCCTGCATGATACCGATAGCATCAACAGCCAAATCGAGAATTGTCTTCGAGACAGCTTCCCCTATTTGCCTAGAATACTTATACTGTTTCCTGTTAGGCCACAGTTTGTAGAAGACGTAGTCGAGCAGGGTTTGAGGTGTTTCTCCAAGTCTGTTCTCAATTTCTTTTGCGATTTTCTCCCGCAAAATGAGTATGTCTCGCTCATATGCGTACGGAACAGTGATCGCCTCCGGCATCAAAACCTCAATGAAGTAAATCTCCTTTGTGGTTTTAATGCTTTCAATAGACTCAGTGTCGCCGCGGTTTTCCGCGACTTCCAAAGCCTTCTCAACAGCTTCGTTGTACTCGTCGGCACGAAACGCCCAGGCATTCAGGTGATCGTCAGAGTAGTGGTCGCGAATCATAACGGCGGTTCCACCATGATTATTCCCCAGGCCAAACGTACAGACTTCGTATATAGGTTCGTTGCACGCTTCCCAAACCTCGCCATTGTAAAGGCGAATGGGTCTGTATGCGGAACATATGGCATCTACTACATCTGCCTGAGACAAACCATTCGGCCACCAACCAATCTTCCTTGTCGCGAGGTCGTTAGACGTCCAACGGTTGGATTTTGAGTAGAGCTGCTTTGCGGTCACGTCTAATCGAATCTCCGTACGCTCCAATTCCTCAACATTCTTGGTCACAACGAACGCAAGTGGAAAATTGCTATCTTCCATTTCGGGAATCTCGATCTCCAGCGTATCAGATCGCTTTTCTGGGCGGGGTTTGCGGCAGCGCGGGGGAATGACATCCTCCCAATACTCATAATTGATTTTTAAATTCATGTTTAGTTATCCTCCAGTCTTGTTTTACCTAACGCGGCGATTCGCCGCGCTTACTGTTTTAGTCGTCACTGTCCTCTTTCATCAACGGCAGTTTCTCAATATACCGTTCAAGAAACTTGACGTGAGAAAAGAGCCAGTCTGAAATGATGCCGGCAATTGCCAGCCCGAGAAAAATGACGGCCGAAGCCATTAACAAGATGGCCAAAGATTCCATGTCTGTTGTTCCTCCAAAATTTGTTATGTCTCGATGAATTTCTGAATGATGTTCACTGTAACAGGATTTAACACATATGTGTTATGATTGCTTTTGACGATCCTTGTTTCGACCATCTCTTTGCATCTATTCAGAAGATCGGTTACGGTATTTGCGCCGGCAAGCCTCTTATCCACGATGTCCGCTTGGACCCTCTGTAAATAGTATGACGGCGTTAGTGTAAGACCGAATCCTCTGGCGGTTGAAAGGGAGACGATTGCGCAAGGGAAGGGGGTATCCTCAATCTGAACGCCAGGAATTTTCTGCGAGGTAATTTCCTCATACAACGCACCCCTGATACGCCGGATCAATTCTCCCAGCTTTTGTTCCTGTTGGAGTGCTGTCCTGATGTCTGTCATGCAATCCACGCATCCTTTCCGACCACACGCGTATATTCGCCCAGCATTTGCATAGGCATCTTGCACGCATCCATGTAGTTTGTGCATTCCCCAAAATCTTCTCCGCTGCCGCACCCACACAGGTCTAACCCGTAATGGTTTACGCAATGATTGCACATATCCATTGTGGGGTATCTGTGCAGCCGCCTGAGATCGATGCCGGGGAAAAACTTGTGAAGATTTTTCTTTTTACAAGAGAAATCTCCGCTGTTTGTGTAAATCGTGATAGCACCGCAAGAACATACGGCATATCCCTGTATAACCATTTTGTTATTCCTCCTTAAATTGTGTTTTGCCTTAAAATAGTGGTTATTCTTATATACGCAAATATTAAAAAAATTAATAATGATATTGATTTTGCCGGTTCCTGTGATACTTTTGTTCCTGCTTTTGCGTATAATCATATAGGCAAGATGTATTGAAGAACGAGTTTGGAGGAAATATTATGCAAACGGTCATTGCCACAATTAAACCCAGACATCTAAACAATATCCTCTCTGGTCACAAGAATATTGAGATTCGCAAAACATGTCCCAAATGCTTCCCGTTTCGAGTTCTCTGCTGCGAAAGCCAGAGTGGGGGAGAAGTGAAAGGGGAATTTATATGTAACCGGGCCATGCGTGCCTTCCCCGAAGATTTTCCTGACCTTGTGAGAGACGCTTGTGTCTCTATGGACGACGCTATCGCGTATGCGGATGGAAAGAAGTTGTATTTTTGGTTTGTTTCCAGCGTCAAAAAATATCCTCCGCACCACCTCAATATCTCCGAATGCGGTTTGAAGCGACCTCCTCAAAGTTGGCAGTACTTCAAAGAATGAGAAAATCCCCTTCCGTAAAGGAAGGGGATAATTTTTATTTTTTGGCCAGGTTCGCGAAGAATCCTCTCAAAAATCCCGAAGACTTCTCAGCCAAATACATGAGTTCATCTTTGCTCATGCTGTTGATCAGGTTTGGTTCTCCGGCTTTTTCAAAAATGTCCCGAAGATGAAGATTTTCGTTTCCAAATTTCCCACTTCGATAGTCGTCCATGATTTTTTCGTACTTTTGAATGTTTTCGCTTTGCACTTTAGGAGCGCTCCTTTCCTATATCAAGCATCGCCATCACGATCTTCTCGCATTCCTCAATATTCGCCGCTCCGGTATCTACCCGCAAGACTCTTTTGAACTCCCTAAGCTTTTCTTCTGTGAAGTCCTCCTCATCTGCCAGATATCTCCGGCAGACCTCGGAATAATTTGGGGCAGTCTGGCGCGATTCGCGTGAGATACAGCGTTGGAGTCGAATGCGGTCGTCAAGATAAAGGTAGATCAGCGTTACCGACTTTTCGCCGTAACAACGAACAAGTCCTTTCGCTCCTTCAATCGTCGTAATATACAGGTAGTCCGTATCCGGCTGCATGGGGAATTTACGGGTGAAATAGGTCCAGATACCATGTACTGTGTTGTACTGACGCTTCTCAACAATTTCTCCAGCGTCTTCAATCACATGAAACTCGGCATCCGTAACGAAGTTATACGTTTGACCGTTAACCTCGTTTATGCGTTTTGGACGAGTGGTGTATGGGATGATAGGGGAGAAGGACATGTTGTTTATCATCTGGCGGTACAGGGTGTCTTTCCCTGTACCGCTTTTTCCAACTATGCAGTAGATCATGGTTTTTTACCGCTCATGATTGTACTTCACAGTTCCGTCTTTCTTGAGTACGATTTCATCGTCGTACTTGAACGGCACATAGATATGGCCGTCGTTCAACAGGACCTGGCAATTCATCGGTGAGCAGGCGCCGATAGAGAAGTAAGGGCAAAGCTTATGAGCACTCGGATCTTCTCCGATCATACCCGTGCAGCCCTGCGTATCAGAAAGGCGAAGCCCATTCTGGCACTTAAGGTCACTGCCGTCATCGTTGGAGATGATTCCGTTATCAACACTCATTGCAATAGCGGAATTTCCGCTGGGATGAAACTTCATGCCTTCAGGTACCTCAGTGAAACGTCCAATGGAATCGGATAGGCATTCAATAACGCACTGTACCTCACTCCAGTCATTTGTCTTTATAGCCTTCACAAGCGCCTGATAATCTTCAATCAGACACTCGGTAGGAATGTGTGTCACAACATTTGTATTGAATTTCATATTGTTCCTTTCTGCGCCGGCTTATGCCAGAGCTTTAATGACTCTTGTTTTTACACTAAAAATGATTTTAACTTCGGAACTTCTGGTAACGATAATATCGCTTACCTTCCAAAAGCCCCAACTGCCGACATACTTCATCAGATTTGGCCAACTTGAAATGTACTGGATCACGAAATGCAGTATCTTGTTTTTGTTGTTCCGAACAAATCGAACTTGCTCCTGATACGGCATTGTCCGTAATTGCATACAGATAGAAAAGTCATTATCCGTTTTATAGCTAAACTTCTTGTCAATGCCAAGTATGTTACCCGAAAACATCTGTTTCAGTTGTTTATAAGTCTGCTCATGCTTCTGTATCCTTTCCCGTGCTATTGTCAATTTGGCGCCTTTTTGTTTAAGGAACGAGTTGCATTCCTCCCAAGACATTCCAACGCATGAAGCCAGGGTGATTGCAACTGTACCAAGTTTCGTGGCTGCGAATCCATATTCCTGAAATAGTTTGATTGTGTTGTCATTCACAGCACATCTGAAATAAGGAGAGTCAGGCAGTGTTACGGCATATCTATCCGCGCATTTTACCTGTCCAGTAAGTTGATCGATGTAGAACACGTCATCCTTAGTAAATAGCAGAAATCTTTCAGGGCCTATTGTGTTAGGCATTGTTTTTTTCTCCTTTTTAGGGATGCGGTTTTGCCACATCCCTATTTGTTTTGCCGTTTAGTACAGTTGTGTGGTCTTGATATTGCCATCAAGATCGACACTCGGACGATAAGTCTCGTCGTGGATATCTGTGATGACCCAAGTGTCCGGGTCATAAGTCCCCATGTATTACTTGTACTCTTTGCGAATCACCACGTCGCCGGTCTCTAAGGACTTCGGGACATTGATGATTCTCTGGTTCCGGCTGCCTCGGAAGTCCAGAGTGACATCCTTCTCAGCCATCTTGAATTCCCCGTCGACCAGGGTGTCGATGCGCTCCATGATACCCATCGTGATTTTTCGATTGAGGTATGCCCTGCTCGGGATCGCCCCAATCAGTTCCTCGAATAAGTACCCTGAGTACAGCCAGATATCCTTGTCCGGGCACTCCTGGCGCACACGAATGAGAAGATTGAGCACCTCCGGCTGGTTATCCGGCTCCATCGGCTCACCGCCAAGAATGGTTAATCCATGGCAGTAAGGATTCTTAAGCATCTGGATGACCTTCGCCTCTGTTTTTGAGGTATAGAACTTCCCGTAGTGGAAGTCCCAGGCGCATTTGTTGAAACAACCGTTGCAGTAGTGCGTGCAGCCGGAGACGAAGAGTGTTGTGCGAAGGCCGGGGCCGTTGCCGGGGTCACAGTCATAAAGCTGACCGTAAAACACTTACTCTGCCGCCTCCATTTCGTTGTCGCGGCGATCGCGTAAACGTTTGAGCATGTGCTCGTGTCGGTCAAGCCGGCTTTGAATTGCATGAGCGTTGTTGGGGAAACGCTGGAAAAGAGACTTATCATACTCGATATCCTTTTCCAACTTTTCGATGTATTCACGAACTGTCATGTTTTTCCCTCCGTATAATTAGTCTTGGACGTACACCTTTGCGATGATGTACTCATCAGGGTGCTGGATCATGTGAAGTTCCTCATCTTTGGAAAGCTGTACCTTTAAATACGGAAACCCGCAAGCGTTCTCCAGATAGACAGCATGCCTTGAATAAGGATGCCATACATTGTCCAACTCTCGGGCCGCCAAAGACATTCTCCACGTCTCGTTGTTGTCAACAGGAAGATCCTCCGCTCGGGGAAGGTTGCCGGTCTCGGTAGTGAACCCGTCAAGGGCTGCCAGAAACTCGTTCTGAATCTCCAGAAGCCAACGCTTCGCACAGGCCCGGATATATTCAGGCTGCAATTTCCCAAAAGCATAGTTTTCAGGAGAGTAATCTTCGTAGAGATATACATTGCCATCCTGTTCCGTCATTGCGGAGTCTAATGCGGAGAATACTTCTTCTATGGCCTGTTTTGTGTCCCCTCGAGACAATGCCTCGATGCTTTCCTCAGAAAGGTCGAGAACGTCGAGTCGTGTGATGATTTCCATTACCAATATTTGTTCCTCCTTAAATGTTGTATTTATTTTGTATTGCCTTTTTTTGAATGGTTGATTATTCTTACGATTTTTAAAAAAAAAAAAAAATATAAGTGTGCGACCATTCTCAAGAAAAAAGGACTGCTGCGCTATGCGCGCAACAGTCCTATCGCTGGGAAATATAAAGCTACAACTGAATGTTATTATGTGGTTGATTGGGATTCACAGAATTTCCCAAGAGTTTGTTAAATTCGATCCTTAATAGAAAGCAAACAGAGTTAACTTTCAACGGCAACGTGTAACACGCGATCCTTGATCTCTTCCGTGCGCCCCTGATTCCAGAACTGGGTACCTATATAACCGCAAGTTCTGCGAGCCACGTTCATTTTACGCTGATCACGGTTACCGCAGTTGGGGCACTCCCACACAAGCTTTCCACCATCATCGACGATTTTAATCTCGCCGTCGTACCCACAGACCTGGCAGTAGTCGGACTTAGTGTTGAGTTCGGCATACTGGATATTGTCGTAGATAAACCGCATGATACTAAGAACGCCCTGGATGTTGTTTTGCATATTGGGAACTTCTACGTAACTGATAGCGCCGCCGGGGCTTAGCGATTGGAACTCGGCCTCGAACTTAAGCTTCTGGAAGGCGTTGATTTTCTCACGGACATTGACATGATAGCTGTTCGTGACGTAATCGCGACCGTCCGCGAGCTTATCCCACTCGTCGCCAAACCTCGCACGGAGGCACTTGGCAAACTTGTAGGTCGTGGATTCGAGGGGAGTACCGTAGAGGCTGTACGAGATATTCTCGTTGGCTCTCCATTCAGCACACTTGTCGTTCATCTTCTTCATCACTGCGAGGGCGAACGGTTTAGCCTCCTCATCAGTGTGGCTCTTGCCAGTCATGTATTTTACGCACTCATACAGACCGCAATAGCCGAGGGAAATGGTACTGTAGTTGCCGTACAGCAGTTTGTCGATAGGCTCGCCTTTCTCAAGACGGGCGCAAGCGCCATACTGCCAGACGATAGGCGCCACGTCAGATGGCGTTCCCTTCAGACGTTCGTGACGACACCGAAGAGCTCTGTGGCACAGTTCCAAGCGCTCCTCAAAAATGTCCCAAAAGACACTCTCGTCTCCACCGGAGGAAAGGGCTACGTCAGGGAGATTGATGGTGACAACGCCCTGATTGAAGCGACCGTAATACTTCGGTTTTTTGGTTTCAGGGTCAACGTAGGGGGTGAGGAACGACCTACAGCCCATAGGGGGATATACGTTTCCATTCCCGTTCTCATCGATCTTTAAACCCCTCATCACTTTCTCGGACACATAGTCCGGGACAAGTCGTTTTGCCGTGCATTTCGCCGCCAGTTCTGTCAGCGCGTAATACTTGCTGCCAGGAGTGATATTGTCCTCCTGAAGCACGTAAATGAGCTTAGGGAACGACGGAGTGATCCATGCACCGGCCTCGTTTTTGACCCCTTCGATACGCTGAAGAAGAACCTCCTCAATGCACATCGCTAGATCCGCTTTAAGTTGCTTGTCTTCGCCAGCCTCATTTAAATACATCCAAAGAGTAACGAACGGGGCCTGCCCATTGGTGGTGAGGAGTGTCAGTACCTGATACTGGATGGTCTGGATACCAGACCGAACCTCTTTGCGAAGCCTGCGTTCCACGACCTTATTGATCTGTTCCTCGGTCATCTTGATACCGGTGTCTTCGTTTTCGGCAAGCACCTCCTTACGGATGGCTTGTCGGCTCACATTGACGAACTTCGCCAGATGTGTCAAAGACATGGATTGCCCTCCATATTGGTTCGAACTGACCTGAGCTACCACCTGAGTAGCAATATTACAGGCAGTCGAGAATCGATGAGGCTTTTCAATTTTGGTACCGCTGATGACAGTCCCGTTTTGCAATATATCGTCAAGGTTGACGAGATTGCAGTTTGTACTGTGGCAGATGAAGTAATCCATATCATGGAAATGGATTATACCTTCATCGTGAGCCTTTGTGACCTCGTTGGGCAGCAGAAGCCTCCGGCTCATGTCCTTGCTGACTTCTCCCGCGATGTAGTCTCTTTGAGTGGAGATGATAGTGGGATTTTTGTTGGCGTTCTCAACCTTTGCCTCAGCATTATCCCCGCCAACAATGGTGAGGATGCGGGCATCAGTAGAGTTAGCCTTCCGCAGCAGCTCATGCTCATACCGATACACGGTATAGGAATGAGCCAGTTTGTGGGCTCCAGCCTCCGTGATCTGTTCAATCACTTCGTCCTGAATGTTCTCAACAGTGGGCGGAGTCTTGCTGTTGGCGTACTTTCCCTCGATGGACATGGCAATCTTTTGGATGCCATACTCGGGCAACTGGTCAACAGGGGAGACGGAGGCGTTTGCTTTTCGAATGGCGTTCGCAATTTTGTCGCGGTCGAACTCGACCTCGGTACCATTCCGTTTGATGATTTTCATAAAAGCCTTCCTTTCTTTGTTTAGTTTTTGCGACCAAACGTTTGGCACGTTTGAATATACGCAAAAACAGCCTTTTTTATTTGCTGGTTGAGATTTGGTGATTAACTTTACTGCAACTTTGCCGTTTTTATTTTGTTATCCCAAATGTAAGGCTTGTAAACTAATACGCAACTTAATAGAAAAATATAAGTGCGAGCCGAAAACCGACTCGCACTATTGTTTAGATATCAGCAGCACTTCTATTGACAGAATCTTTAGAAGAAAATCCGTTCGGAAATCTACTCTCAAGCTTCTCAATGTTCTTCTGGAACACAGTCTCTAGGTCTATACCCAGAGCAGTTGCTGTCTCGGCAAGATACCAGGCTACATCACCTAATTCTCTTACAAGATGTTCCTGATTAAGAACATGTCCTTGTGCGATATGCTTTTTGACGATCTCAATCGCCTCTCCAGCCTCTCCGCAAAGTCCCATGACTCCCTCAATCAAAATGTGCCGTTTGTCAAGGTCAAAATTCAATGTCCTTGAGGCGAGCTTCTGGTACTCGTTCACGGTCATCGGTTTTGGAACGAACACCGGCCAGAGGTCTTCCTTGCTGGTATCGTAGCAATCCCGAACGTCGCACTCCTCAATTGGGTATACGGCGTGAACGGGAAGTCCGAAGCTGTCGATCTCGGCTTCCAGGAGCTCGGCAGCCTCCTCGACGGAGGGCTGCCTAACGCCTTTGATGCAAATACATTTTGCGGCGGATGGGTCATTGTTACAAAATTCAACTTCAAAGTACTGCATTTTTACACCTCGATTGTTTCGACCTTGCCTATGTGTTCTGGAATCCTCGGCAGCCAATCTTCCGCTCTTGGCCGTCTCATCTCATTCGTCACACAGTTATTATAAAATGCGGAGTTCTCGGCCAGAGCCATGTCGATAAGCCAGAAGTCGTTTCCGCTCTGCATGATGTCTAAGGACCACTGTCCAGTCATAATCCCTTTAGTATGCACTTCTCCGGCGAGACTCAGAACCACCTCATATAAATCGTCGACGTTTTCCATGTACGTGTTCATAAGTTTGTCCGCGTGACTGGAGAACGTTATGAAGTCGTGCATATCGTGAGGGTTCCTGTGGGCACCTTGTGAGAAGCGCTGGAGCATGAGGTCGTAGTCCCAATAGGGATTTACGCCCAAGACTATGCCCTTGTCGAAGTCCACGAAGAACCTGTACTCTGTCCGAAGGGGAAGCCCCTTGTAGATCGTCGGGCTGTTTTCAGGGTCCGGTATGTACTCCCGTACTACCCATTCATTCGTTGTGCTTACGCCATAAATGCAAGGGGTAGTAAGAGGACCAGCCATCGTGACTGCCTGATTGGAGATGTACATGAGATACTCGCCCAGCTCGGAGACCTCCTTACCCGCGGGAACGTGGGCGTTGCGAAAGTCGAACTTGGACGAATACGTCCCGGTTTTCACAAAGTAGTCCTTTGTCGTATCCAGGGAGAAAGCCTTTACACAGAATTCATCGAGTATCTTACGTGTCACAGCTTTTATCCTCCCATAGTCCAGCCGAGAAAGCTGAAGGAGGGTAATGGGAACCTTGATGATGGTGGTCGCCGGAATTTTGAGGTACTTGACAGCGGTATCCGCTATCTGGGGAAGCCAATATCCCATAGCGTTAGGGTTGGTTTCCAGCATGGCGTAGAGTATCGGGTCAAGGTCCATAATGTCCAAACCCTGTCTAAAAGCATTATAGTAGGTCTGCTTCTTGGGCCCATCTGTCTCATCAAGCCAGCGCTTATACATCCCAAGCGCCATAGCACCAGAGTTGGCGTTTATGTCCACTGTGGTGTAATCGCCCGTAAGCATTGGACGTTGGTCCTCCGGAAGAGCATTTATCTCTTCCGGAGTTACCGGCTGGGAAGGGAATGGGACAGTTATGAGTTCATGTCCGTTCTGTCCGTCAAACGTCCAAATCCTGGTTTTGCCCAGAAGCTCATTGACTATTCGCTCGCATATTTCTCCAACGTATTTGTCCGTATAGACATTGTGCGCGAGCTCATCCTTTGCCTGTTTAGCGCTTGTGGCAAAAATATCGTTGTGGTCGGGATGCGAGAGGGGCCCGGCTGCGTATGCTTTTTCAAACTGCTCCATTGCCCCCGGAGTGGTCCTCAGCAATTCGATGATCTGTCCCTTCGTAAGAGCGACGGGATTTTCAATGTCGGTCATGCCGTAACCTCCTCAAGACTGATCTCCTTAGCTTCTCCATTGACCATGCCGATACACTTTACTATGCCGGCATTCTTGATGAATCGGCGGCACATCATGCAAGGAGCGGGATTAGCGTAAGAACCATCTGTCTCGAGTCCGGTAATATAGATGGTGGCGCCGATCATATCTCTGCGAGCGGCAGAAATGATTGCGTTCTGTTCGGCGTGGATGGCTGTACAGAGCTCATATCTTTCGCCTTTAGGAACACCCATGGCCTCTCTCTTGCAGAGCCCAATGTCGCAGCAGTTTACTTCGCCGCGAGGGGCCCCGTTATACCCAGTAGAAACGATCTCATCGTTCTTTACGATGACGGCTCCATAGCGCCTGCGAAGGCAGGTGCTGCGCTGAGCAACAACCTCCGCTATTTTGAGGTAATAGATATTTTTTTCAAGTCTCATGTTTTTTCTCCTTTTTTTAATCAGGCAGCCGCTGCCATAGTGGCAAGCGCAACTGCATCTTCTTTGGTATCTGCCCCACCAATAAAGCCTTTGGCATGGACGAAATTGGCCGTTTTGACTCCGGTAACGGAACGAAGCTCCTCGCCATTGAGTCCCCACCAATCTTTCGGGGCATCCTTGCGGTGCTCAAAACGGGTAGGACCGTTTATCGCGCAGAAAGACCAGCCGCGCCGATTTGAGGGATATACCACGAAGAGATATTTTGCGGTTTCTTCCCTAAATTCCCGGAACAGATCGGTCCAAGGCAGGTACCGCTCCAGCACCAGAACGGAACCGGGATTGTTCTCAATCGCCTTTTTCATTTCTGCCCGCGCATTTATACTGCTCTTGATTCGCTTTATCAGATTATCGAAAATCGTGTTCGCAAACCGAACGGCATTCATAAAGGCCACGTCCGTGTCGGTTTCGTCATCCCAAGTGGGATTGAACGATGTGATGATTTCGGAGACGGACAGTGCCTGGGACGGATACTCCGCATTGGGAAGAACACCGTTATCTACTGCGTCAATTCCCTGAACAAGCATCGCGTCAATGAATGCCCACGCTCTGTTTACGTCCTTGATTCCCATATGGGCAAGGAGCTGCCGACCATACTTTTTCCATACGAGCCCACACGCGGCATAAGGTACGCCGTTCATTCTGAGACCAGCACCTTCGGCCTGATGATGGTCCAGTGCGCCGCATCCGATGTCATAGACGATCGTCTTGGCGGGTATATCTTCTGGAAGCTCATTTACCCGACACACAATGAGATTCCGAAACCGTCTTCCAAGGAAGACTGTAGCGAACACCTCATCAGCATGAAAAGTTCCGGCATGAGTAAAAGCTGTAGCTTTTGCCGCATCCTTTGTTACAGTAACCATTATGTTTTATTTCCTTTCTTTGTTATTTTGTTTTGTAATAAGCCATTTTAAAGTGTTTAGTAAATAATACGCACATTTATAAAAAAATATTGATTTACCCATGAATGCAAATAAAATTTTATTCTTTTGCGTATGTAACAATACCAAACAAAATGGAGGAAGATTACAGTGGCTGATTTTAATGAAATATTCAAGGATAGCGGCCTTGACGGGATAATTCCATATGCCTTTGGGTTACGAGGTAAGGGCTACGACTTCCTTAGAAAGAAACTTCTTTCCGGAACACCTTTTTGGATATTGATGTCTGATGCTACGAAAGCTCCTTTTTATTCCGCAATAGATGAAAAAGTTTATTTTAATATTTACGGTAATGAGGAAATGGCTTTAAAGAAGTGCGAAGAGCTTGCGAAGGATAAGTTATATTACAATCCGAGCCTTGTGGAGAGTGGTGAGCACGCGCCTAAAGTGATGAAGAGATACAGGGACTTGGGTATCAATTACCTGTTGGTTAACGATTCCGTCTGGGTCAGCATGAGCGATATGGCCCCGGCCGCTACCTATGACGGGATGTTGACTTCCAACACACCTTTGCGCAACGCGACTCTTAACGCCGCCCTTTATACGACAATGCAGTATATAGAGGCCGAGATACCATGTGACGCTTTGATTGCGTACTTCTGGGATATTTTTAAAAAATCTCATTTCATTGTCCCGGTATCCCTAAAAGCGGATTTAAAACCGTTTCAGGCACTTTCCGTTGAGACAACGGAGCCCCACATCCTGTTAACTGAAGATAGTGAGAACTACTTAGCGGTTTTTACCGACCCTGATTTTTTAGCCTTGTATGGCGAGACTTTTGGTATAGAGAGTAAAAATAGAACAGCTGTTTTTACACCTATGTATTCCGATCTCGTGGATTATCTTCAAGAACAGCCATTGAATGGTATTTACTTAAACTGTGGATACGGGGACTTTGTCCTTTCACATGAACTTATGCAAGAGTTCGATATTATAACCTTGAATCAGCAGGCAACCGCGGCTGATTAAACATAACGAAGGAGAGTTTATAATGAAGAAGTTACTTATTGCTGTGGACCCCGGTTTCGATACCATGAAAGTCATTGCCAATGGCATTGCGTTCAAGTTTCCTTTCAACGTCTTTGAAACAGATGAAAGAAAAATGAGCGATTATAAAATCAGCGATGATTTCCTCCTTTATCAGGACGACACCGGTGGCACATACCGTATTGGGCAGTACGCGAGGGAAATGTTGTTTGACAACAATTCCAGAGTAGATACGTTCTACACAGAAGATCGTTTCGTCTCTGATGAGTTCCGCATCGGATTAGATACAGCAATCGCCCTCTCAATTCTCAAAAACGGTCTCTATGAACATATGGATGAGTTGAATATCGAGCTGATCATCGCTCTTCCTCATGCCTGTCGTTCAACCTACGCGTCCACTGTCGTCGGAGCCGTTGCCGGCCGTCATTCCTTTTTGCTTAGATGCGGTAGCCCGGCCGCAAAAAGATATAAGTATAACATCCCTGCGTCACATATCCGAACTGTTTCTCAGACGATAGCTGCAATGCTTGGTGAGACTTCAGATGACGATGGCTATATTGACGAGGAAAAGTTTTATTATTTTAATAATGGCCCTACCCTTGTCTTGGATGGCGGCTACTACACGATGGGCATGGTAGTTGTTTCTCGTAGCGGAAATGTGGATGACGCAAAAACCGAAAGTGACGTTCACCATGCAATGGCGAATGTAAATGAGAAGATTGCGGAAGAGGTGCGTGCTTATCGGCCTGAGATCACACACTACGCGGTTGAATATCTTCTCAGCAAGAATGACGGGCGGATTAGGTATATGGACAATGGAAAAGCCGCGACTCTCGATTTAAATAAGCTTCGTGAAGAAAAGATAAAGGAAGTTTGCGCTGACTTTATTCAGTATATCAACACGAAATATAACAACCTGCTCGATTTCGAGTACGTGATCGTTACCGGTGGGACTGGCGCTTGTTTTTACAATCAGATTTTGGAGTACTACAAGAACGCTGGAATTTTTGATGATTCCAGAATCGTTCTGACTTCAGCCATGTTGAACGGTGAAAGGCATCCTATTGAGTACGCCATTGCCATTGGGGCTTATAAGGGCCTGAAGAATATTATCAGTTGAATGAGACTGGTTTTCCCCCGGAAATTGAGGTGATTACAATGTCTCAGGAGAAAAATAATATTAAAAGAAAAAATTACAAACATCTTGGAATAGTACTGACAGAAAACGATGAAGATATTTTGACATGGGTCAATATGCTGATCGAACACGATCAAAGTCCTCGCGTATGGATCAAGGCGATTCTTATTGCGGATGAAACAAAAAATAACTTGGATGCAGGATCAATTGTTGTTTCTTCGCTTAGTGAAAAAGATAGCGATACAACAGGAATATCTGGTCTGTTATATGGCAAAACGAAAGCTCCACACAAAAACTTTGGATGGGAAAAACGTGGGATGCAGTTGGGTAATTCCAGAGAATTTGTCGTCGGAAGCATTCTTACAATTCACTTTGATCAAACAATAATATTGAATTTGCTTAAGCGTTTGAACAGCGAAAAAATACCTGTTTCACCATATATTAAATCCCGGATTCGTTGTTATTTCAAAGTTACGAAGACAGGGAAAAATACAGTTCCAATTATCAATGACGCTACCAAGATTCTTCTGCTCAATCATTATAATTATAAGTCTCAAGAACCTATTTCTGAAAGACCCGAGAGCAAAAATACAGATGAAAAAAGCCGGCAGAGCGTAGTAGTTCCACCGGCTAAGCCGAAAACAAGACAATCAAATTTTTTGACTCAGTATATTGGTTGATTATTTGCAGTTATTAAAAGGCCCCCCACGGCCAAAATACTACGGGAGGCCTCATGTAAATATTGAAATCAAAGAATTAATAAAAGAACTAACGCGCAAAAAAATGCCGCTCCGAGCGCAAAAGCAAAATTAGAAATGAAGTTGAGTGTTATATTGATCCAGAAATGTTTCCAACTGGATACGGCATACTCATAAGAGAATAATCTCTTCACACGTTTAAACATCGGACATGTCCCCTTTCACGATTTAGAGCCTATATCTTATTATACGTTTTTTTTTGAAAAAAGCTATCATCAATCAATAAAATTTTTTTAAAATGCGTATTCAATTATTAGAAGCGGGCATCCATTAAAAAAATCTATTAGCCCGCAAGGAGGTAACTATGAATACTGAAACCCGCAAAAGTAGAGCGTTTGCCATTATCATGGTATTACTGCTCTCCCTGACGTTCCTAACCGCTATGAACCCGAACCTGTTGCCTACTGCGTACGCAGCCTCGACCACTACATCTTCCTCAAGTGGCAGCGGCGACGTTTGGGACATCGTGGGGTCCGACGGAAAAGTCGATGAGAACAACCAGATTATTGACTCAAATACCAACAACAGCGCCGCAACGGTTATTTCCAAGTATAAGACCATTGCAACTGCTATATCTGGTATTCTGACCATAACCATGCTTGTCTTTCTGCTGATTCAGATCTCTAAGCTTGGTGCGGCCGGAGACAATGATATAGCACGTAAGAAGGCTATTATGGGCATCCTTACGACTGGCCTCGCCACTGCGCTTTTTGGTGGTGTTACCATCGTCGTCGGCTTCTTCTGGAACATCCTGAAGTAAATGGGACGCATAGGTGGAATTTATGGGGGCGAAAAAGCGCCCCCACAAATTTTTAAAGTAAGCCATTTTTTCAAGAAGGGGAGTGACGAGATATGAAGAAAAAAATATTAATTTTTATAGTCTGCGTTATGATCATGAATATCTGTTTAAGTCCTATCGCGTTAGCCTCATCAAATAATTCGGATTTAGGTAGTATCGATGTAAATGTGGATTCAAACGGAAAGATTACCGTTGGCCCTTCTGGAACAGCAACCCATGCTTCTGGTGCTACCAGATCTTCTATTATAAAAATTATAAGTAACTATAAAGAGATTGCGGCTGTTGTATTGGGTATTTGCGTCATTACATCTATCATCATGCTGCTGGTTGCGATCCTTCGCCTTGGAACTTCAGGAGATAATCAGCAAGCCCGTGCAAACTCTTGGAAGGCAATCATTGTTTCAGCCGTTGCTCTTTCCCTTTTCGGTGGTTCCGGAGCGGCTATCGGTATCTTCTGGAATTTCTTAAAATAGCTGTCGCGAATGTGACTTTTTGGATAGGGGTGTTATGAATGTTTCCAATAGGCGGTTCTCAGGTTGACCATTCTCTTGGAGAAAAAATATCATTATCAGATTTCGTGAGTACTATCGCAAATTATAAATCTGTGGCCATTGCTATTAGCGGTATTTGCGCAATTACTTGCCTGATTCTGTTTTTTATCTCCGTTACAAAACTTAGCGTATCTTCTGGCAATCCAGCAGAAAGAAGCAATGCCATAAAAGGCATTCTGTTCTCTGGCATTGGCCTTGCTTTCTTTGGAGGCGCGACAATTATTATTGGTATTGCCTGGAATATCCTGAAGTAACATAAATGAAAGGGGTTTGCTTCACTTGGCAAATTATCGTGTCAACGAGACGATTTTATCGAACCTATCTGACGAAGATGTTTCCTTTATGTTCGCCATTTACCGACACCGATGTCTTGATGAAAACCTGGCATATAGATTTTTCTATTCCAAACAAAATATTCGTCGCCAATATACTACACAGAGGATTGCGGCCTTAGAGACCTTTAAGTATATTGAGGAAATTGATTACGATAAAGAATATCCAGCGCTCTTTCTAACGACTAACGGTTTGCAGGCGGTAAAGTGGCTGGCGGAGAAGTATGACAAAGAGGCAGAACTCTGCAAGGGAAGATATGAGTGGTTACAGTCACGCGATTTAAAGATGAGCCGCGTATCACTTAATCACCAGATGCATTTAAACAAATTTGCGCTGGAGTTTGAACAATACGCGAAGGAAAACACGGAATACACTTATTATGACGGTAAATTTATGCCTCCTGCGTCGAACTTTATGATGCCAGACGCAATGATAGATCTGCCTGATTGCTATCTCTTTCTTGAGATGGACATGAATACGGAGACCAGTCAATCACTTATAAAGAAATGGGAAAGTTACCGTGTTTTCTTAAACGATCCGGCCGAGTTTTATTCCGAGAAGCCTATCGTTATGCTTTTTATCATGGAAAACGTATCTCGCTTAGATATGCGCAGAAACACGATTATGAAAAGCATTGTTACTTATATCATAGACAGAGTTGATGGAAGATTCGAGTGTTATGTTGGCTCTTCAGAAGAATTACACAGCCGAATTAAAAGTCATATTTTAGGATGGAGCACACCTGAACGAGCCATTGAGGACGCCTCTTGTCGTGCTCTTCAAAATAACTTTGGTTTCTCAATATCTACTCCCTCTTTTCTCAAAGGACTGGATACCTCATTTGACTTATACATTCGAAGGTTGACACCAGAGAAGAAAATAGAAGTTTTTAATAAACGTCCCCAGGAGTTTTTGGTAGACATTTGGCTCGATCACAGGTCTTCTGTCGTTCGGACGATATTGAATTATCGTAAATTATCTTCGCAAATCACTCAGGTAACTAAAAGACAGATGGCGTATCTAATCATTGTCCCAAGTGAAACCTGGATATATAAGAAACTCAAGCAGATGGACGTATCTCAACCAGACAATATCTATTTTACAACACCGTCCAGGTTATCTGCCTGCAACTGGGAGGAAGCAATTTTTATAATAGATATTATTGGAAACCTTGCCCATTTTACAGATAAATCCTTGAATGGATATGTACATGAAAAGAAACTATAATCAATCCAAGCAAAGCAGTCGAGGAGGAATTGTGGTGAAGAAAATACTATTTGCCATCAATCATAAAAAAACAGAGGAAATGATAGAGAACAAGATTTCGGACCAATATCTTGTTGTCGGAGCGACCACATACAAAGAGGCTGTCCTGGACAAACTGGAAAGCTCCGGGGCAGACACTTTGTTAATTCGAGACACGTTGCCCGGTTCTTTACCTATCGATCATCTGTTAAACAGGGTAAGGGTCCTATTTCCTGAAGTTCGAATTATCATAATTTGTCAGGAACGTCCCAAAAGAGATCCCTTCTTAAAATCCATGGTAGATCTCGGTATTTACGATATTATCAATCTGGACCGAGTTTCTGTGGATATGATCATCTCATATATTCTTTCGCCGAGAACATACCGAGATGTTGCACAATACGGAGTCGGGCTTATAGATGATAATACAATTCAACTGCCAACTACAGATACGCAGCAAAACAAACATACAAAGGAAGACGACAAGGATAATACAGAAAGAAAGAAAACCCCTGGTGGAAACTTCCTGAATGGTATCAAAGAACTCATTAAACCCTCAAAACCCGCTCAATCGTCTTCTTCTGAAGATAATCAGTCTACAGATACGCTTGCAATCCCGCAGGTAAACATACACCTGATTCAAGAGTCAATGCGGGAGGCTGAATCGAGGAAAGCACAAGCGAACTTGGATACCATGATACAAGAAGCTGTCGCAAAACAGACTGAGGATTTGTCAGCGCAAATCAAGACGTTGAAACAAACTGTATTAGAGAAAGACGCGTTGCTTGCAACCGCCAACCAAGACCTTATTAAAGCAACGGCTCGTGTGGATGACATGAGGGCAGAGCGGGATAAGATCCAGCTGTCATACAGCAAATTGGTCGACTCCACAAAGGAAGGCTATGCTATCTACGAAAAACAGATCATGGATTTACGTTCTGAGGTCAACACCCCTGCCTGGTATCAGGAGCAGCGTGAGCAGTGGACACAAAAAGAGGCAGAATTACAAAGGGCGCTCAGTGAAAAAATCGCGGAATCTGAATCCAGACAGGAAGAAATCGGCGACTTGAATCGGGAAATCGAAACCCTTCATAAGCAAGAGAAAGCGCTGCAAGATAAGCTCCGTCAAGGTCCTCAAATCAAACTGGTCCAGGGCGAGGCATCTAAAAAACGCGAACAGGAATTGACGGCGCAGATCAAGGAACTTAAAGCTGCTCTTGAAATTTCAGAGTCAAATAACCCTGACTATTCCGATCCTGATGTTTCTGTGCCAATGCTGCCGGATAATATCCCGTTTACCAAGTCATCATCTCCTGTTAAGACCTCCGTCTTTATTGGAGGAAAACATGGTGTCGGGACCACTACGGTCGCCCTTAATGTCGCGACTGGACTTGCTATGAGTGGTAACAATGTGTTGCTTATAGAGATAAATAAGAAATTTCCTTTGCTCAATCATTATTTCGAACTTACGCATATCCCATACGGTATTGAAGAGACTTTTATTGCTTTGTCAAACGGAGATTCCTCTGGCATAGAGAAAAGTGTTATTCGCATGAGGGGTATTACCTCGAAACAGAAAAATCTTGCCCAGGCGTATCGCAAACTTCCTGTTGGCTTGAATCTCATGCTGTTTTCCAACAACAGTCTCATTGACCAAAATAGTCTTATAAGCCTTGTGGTTAATCCGATAACCTTGAGTACTTTTATCCATTCGCTCACCTTGAGTGGAAAGTATAGTCACGTTATTTTTGATATCCAGTGTGATGAGCAGGATATTTTGAATGGGATATTGAATAACGGCAATGATATAGATTCATTAAACCTTGTGTTGTCTCAGGACTCACACTCCATTGCCTCGACGGGTCGTCTCATTACTTGCATTGCAAAATCAGATAACCCGAATGTACTGGCCGGATGTAATGTGTTTATAACACGGTTTAACAAAAATATTTCCATTACACAGGGAAAGATAGAAAAAATGCTCCATATTTCTTCTACTCAGGTAATAACTCTGAGTGAAGATTCAGCAGGCTATTTTGAAGCAGCTTCATCTGCGACCCCTTATATTATGAATGGTCGATTCAAGCATGAGATCAATCAATGTTTGTCCAGATACTCTTCATAATCATATTTTAACCGCGGGTCAAAAAAATCCGCGGTTTTTTTCAAAAAAAGCTTTATTATAAAATATTTTTTTTCTGCGTATAAAAAGCAGGAAGCAGTAGACGACCGTTTTTCTTTTTGAAAGGAGATCTCTATTATGAAAAAGCTGTTTGTTTTACTGATGTCGATGGTCCTGTGCTTCTCCTGCGTTTTCTCGGCTTATGCAGCTGAGGGCGTGAGAGAAGGAGGACCCTCTATCGAGGTCGAACCCACGAACCCTGCTGGAGTGGAAGGCCCTTCGATTGCAACCGAAGATGAACTGAAGAAGGAATTGGATGATCTCAATAACGGTATCCCCAATGTCTCTGTAGAAGATATGGGCAGCTATATTGAGAACAAGGGGAATGATGTTGTCCATGTTCTTCAGATTATCGGAAAGTACGTATGCATTGCTGCCTTTATCATTTGCTGTTTCCTGGCTCTAATCGGGCTTATCGGAAACAAAAGAATGTTTACTGGCGCATTGATCGGTCTGATCATTTCCGGCGTTGCCTATGCAGGTATCGTCTGTGGTCCAACAATCGTAAAATGGATCGCAAACTGGGCGGCGACCACCTAAGGTCCCTTCCCTGGCTTGAGATTGAGGCGAGGGGGCGCTATCTATGTTGGATAAAGTCCTTCAAAATTCTGATACGATCCTGATTATCGCCGGAGTTGCCATTCTGGTTATTTTAGTCTTCTGCCTTATTGCGAGACTTTTTAGAGTCGCGATTGGAATCGCCATCTTGGCGGTAGTTGTGCCGATCGTATTTACGATTTTCTGGGGAGACGGAACAAAGTACGTTTCTAAGTTCGCGTCCCTTTTTAATTCGAAGTACCAGACGCAAATAGAAGAAATATACCAGTACTACAAAGATAAGGATGCCGAAGATCCGTTTATAGACTACGACACGGTAACATCAAAAGTCAGTGACTCAATATCTGATGTGTTTTCAAAAATAGAATCCGAATTCGATAAGGAGTAAAACATTATGGCAGTTTACAAAGTATCAGCGGACGTGTCCGAAAAAGAAAAGGCCGTTGGAGGAGTAATGACATTTGTGCAAGCCGGATGGCTCGGCTTTGGAGCCGCCGTTTTTGGCGTTCTCTTTTTGCTGTTTTATAAGGTCCTACTGCTTCCACCTATTTTTGCCCTTATCATTAGTTTTCCACCTGGCCTTGTTATCGGCTGCATGTTTGCGTTCTATAAAAAAAATCAACTTCCTCTTTGCACGTATCTTATCTACAAGCACAACTTTAAATCAAAAACAAAACAACTTGTCAACGATTTGAACTATGGAAAACATTTTTCTAAATCAGATGAGTTGTTTCAGTGAAATCATGGAGGACTAAGCATGAAAGCAGTTATTATCATTGTATGCGTAATGCTGGTTATCTTTGGTACAATGGGAGCATTTGTTTATTTTATTTTGAAAAAGACCAACCCCAAAAACCAAGATTCCAGTGAGAGAAACAACATTCGTACCGCTCAGGAATTTCTCCCGTTTGAGGATATTAGGAACAATATGATCGTCCTCGGTAATCATAAATATCGAGCTGTGCTGCTTTGTTCATCCACAAACTATCAGTTAAAGACTTCTGGCGAAAGGGAACAGATTGAGTTGTCTTTCCAACGGTTTTTAAACTCAATTACTTTCCCTATAACATTTTTTATGCAGACCAAGGTTATTGATAACTCAAAACGACTTGAGGATCTGCAACATGAGATCGAGGGTACTGTTAGGGAGTTTCCGAATATAAGCAATTATGCGGAACAGTATCTGAAAGACATGGTGAACCTGAATCAAATCATTGGTAACAACCAGCATAAAAAGAGATATATCATCGTTACCTATGATGATGCCGGCGCCCTTGGTACATTGTCCGATGAAGAAAAGGCTGTCCATGCTGAAAAGGAGCTTAGGCATAGATGTGAAAGCATTATAGGGAACCTTCAGGCTGTTGGTGTCCGTGCTGAAATCCTTCGCACTCCAGACTTGATTGAGCTTATTTACTCCTGCTATTACAGAGATGATTATAGTTATGCGGAGGCCATCGCTAAAAATGAGCCGTTTTCGCTTTTTGTGTCAGGAGAAGAGGATAAGTTTAAGGATATCCCTAAAATGAAAATGCTGGACCTCCTTTTAGGAGAGACGGTCAAGAAAATTGAATTGGCCAATATTGACTCTGAACCCAGTGGCAAAATGGTTCTAAAAGAACTTGAGAATCTCAGAGAAAAATATGCTGGTTATTTCAACGACACAGATGAGGAAGGAGAGAGTCCCATTGTTTGGTAAACGTGATAAGACTAAAACAAACGAAACAAATACTACAACTGAGGTGTTGGGTCAAGACGCATCCGCCACAAAACAGCGTCTAAAAAACGGAGTTCCTACGCTCAAAGATATCATGGCCCCTCCGTGTTTCGATAGGAGCGCAGTAGATTACCTGCGTGTGGGAGCTAAGTATGTCAGAAGCTTTCTAATTACTGGCTTTCCCAAGCTTATTTCTGTCGGCTGGGCAAACATGCTCTACAATTATGAAGGGGATCTTGATATGGCCATCCATGTCAATCCTATTGATGAGCGTACTGGCCTGGACGAACTGACTACAAAGATAACACAATTGGAGGCACAACTTCAAACCGAGCTTGAAAAAGGCAGTAACAGAAATATTACCCGGCTCAGATCTCAGATCGACGAGCTGTATCAGGAGCGTATGAAGGCTGAGCAGAACTATATTAGCCTGTTTAGCATTCAAATGCCAGTCAACCTCTATGCCGATTCTTTGGAACAGTTGAACAAGGAAAGTCAACTGCTTGAGAACTCACTGAAAGGTCATAAGATTAAGTTGATGCCATCCGCTCTGAGGCAAGACATGAGCTACAAAAGCGCCTTACCATATGGCCGCTCTTGGCTGCCTCGCAATTACAGGAACTTTAACTCCGAAGGTCTGACTGCGTGCTATCCCTTCTATAATGCTGAGATTTCTCATTCTTCTGGAGTTTTTCTCGGTATCAACAACCAGACTCAAACGCCTATCTACATCGACTTCTATAACAGGAAGCTTCTGAATAACGGCAATACGACCGTTTTCGGTACTGCCGGGTCTGGTAAAACGTTCTTGGTGTCCTTGCTGACAACAAGGTCGGCATTAAAGGGCATTCGTACTGCAATCGTCGATCCGGAAGGGGAGTACAAGACGATTACAACCGCTTTGGGCGGGGTCAATATTGAAATCCGTCCCGGCGGAGCGATTCCTAATCCGTTTGATCTTGAAGATGAGGAAGAAGTGGACGATTACGGAAATCCTACTGGCCGTAGTGTAGTCAAAATACGTGATAAAATATCTGACCTGCTCAACCTTATGGGTGTGATGTGCGGAGGTTTGGAGCGGGAACAGATTTCACTTCTCTCCATTGTCATTGCGGATACCTATAAGGATTTTGGTATGACAGAAGACCCCGCCTCGCTTTTTACGGAAGAGGTCATACTGAACGAAAATAACGAGTTTGTTCATAACGGTCAAAAGAAAACAATGCCTACGTTTTCAGACTTCCATCAGCGACTTGTTACGTTCTGCCACAAAGAAGGAAACGAGTGCCTGATACCCGTAGCTAACTCTCTCCAGATGTTTACCAAGACTGGCGTTTATGGCCTCTTTGATACATTGACCGCTCCTCAGCTGGCAAATCTCAAGGATGCCCCTGTTGTGACATTTGACGTTTCCGCACTGGAGGATAAAGTTCTTCGGCCTATTGGCATGTATATTGCCATGACATGGTGTTGGGAGAAATTTGCAAAGAAAAACATTTCCATTAAGAAAAGAATAGTTTGTGATGAGGCGTGGATGCTGGTTAAAAAAGAGATGGCCGGATCTGAATTTACCGCCCAGTTCCTCGAAAACACTTCCAGACGAATCAGGAAACGTAACGGAGCGCTTTTAGTCGCTTCTCAGAACTTCAAGGAATTTGCGGACAACCCACAGGGGCAGGCGGTATTGACGAACGCTACTGTCAATATTTTTCTTAGACAAAACTCGACCGATATTGACGAGGTCCAGAATGTCTTTAAGCTTTCCAATGGTGAAAAGGATTTCCTTTTAAGCGCCACAAAGGGTAATTTTCTTCTCCGCCTTCAACAGGAGAGTACAACCGGTTTTGCCCGTGCCTTTGATTATGAGCAGTATCTGATTGAAAAGAAAACAGCAAAGATGATTCAGTCAACACAATAAAATACCGCGAATTCCTTTGGAGGTGATTTATGTGGCCCAGTCAAATACAGAAAACAGGGATACTAAGCCTAATAAGTTGTTTAAGAGACTTGGGGTTATCCTTATTGCTGCTATCATTTTAATTGGAACTATAGTACCAACATATGCAGCGAAGTCTATTGTTTATTTACAATGCTCCTTAGATGTTACAAATTGGCGTATTGTTGTTGCTTTGATACGGGAATCTGTAGGAATGACAACAATGACTCCAGAGGCAAGAAGAATTCATGAGGAAGTTCGAAAGGATATACATGCTCAAGGAATGAATAAAACAATTGAACGTTTTTCTGTCTTACAGTCATACGTAGAAGCCTTTGATTCAGGTAGACGAATTGGCGCTGGCAATGATGGGTTTTCTGCCTTTTTTAATGCAGGAGAAGATGAAAAACCCCTTACATTTCCATCTGATGGAGTTCATGAAGGAACAAGTTTAGACTATTCCGAAGCTCAAAAAGCCCAAAATACATTATCTGACGGGTTAAACGAAGCATTTGCATTATATTGCAAAAAGAATAATATAGATAGAACACCTGACATTGTAGCATTCTATAATGCCATGCTCCTGTTTTTAAATGATGTAAAAACCAATGTTGTAAATGAAAGTTATGGGGGCATGGGCTCTACCGATGTTGGTAGTATCAAAACATATAAGGATACATATGATATTACTGTAGATGGCGAAACACACTCTTTTGTATGGCGGGTTGACAAAATCACTTCTCTTGGTGATGAAGATTCAGTTGGATGCATTACATGGGGTACATTGATTTATGAAGCATTTCACAATTATCTTCTTGTTGACGATGAGGCTATTCGTGAGGACAATGCATATTCCAGCAATGCAGGAACCTTTGAAAGCTTACTGGTAGAAATGTTTCAGAGTTTACTTGATGGTCTTCTTAATCTTTTGGGGTTATGGTCTTTAGATGATCTTATTTATAATGGCAATGGCCGAAGCGGATATATCGGAGGTATTTTCCCTGCTGATTGGGAACCTACAATTTGGGCACTTTTTTTTGTTATGGAAGCCATTGCTGCTATGGTTATTATGATTGCCATTATATTTAATATTTTAAAAAAGGCTACCGCTACGTTTAACTTCTTTGAAAGAGCTAGAATGATGATGCAGGTCAAAGATATCATAGTTTGCGGCCTCGCACTTTCGTTACTTCCGGTTTTACTACGACTTTTGATAACCGTATCTGGCGCTTTTACCGATATGGCTGCATCTATTATACCACGCAATGGAACGACCAAAAAAACCATTAGTGATTCGGTCACAACTTTTTTGTCCGCAGGAGGAACTTTGGCTGGTGTAGTTGGTGAATTTCTGTTTTTCGGACTTGAAGTCTATTTCAATTTCTTCTATGCAATGCGGTCGTTAACAGTAACGGTACTGATCATTCTTTCGCCTCTCATGGTTATTTTCTTTTGCCTTGGTGAGTCCAAGAAAAGAACAACTATAACTTGGCTAAGAGAACTCATGGCAAACGTATTGATACAACCGATCCACGCATTTATTATCGTACTGATTCTGACCCTGCCGACATCTAATCACTCATTTGATAATCTCGTTTTATTGTATGCTCTCATTCCTATAACATCAATGGTTAGAAGCCTGTTCTTTGGCCCAAGTGGCAGTTGGGTTGAACAAGCCGCTCAGCGAGGAAGAGCAAAGATGAACGGCGCAATAGCTGGTACGGCCATCACTGGGGGTGTAGCAATCGCTTCTGGTGCTGCCAGCGGTATAAAGAATAAATGGAATGAACTACATGGAAACGAAAACGGTAATGGAAGCGGAAGCGGTAACGGAAGCGGTAACGGTAACGGAAGCGGTAACGGAAATGAAAGCAAAACTAGGAATACCGAGAGTAAATCAGAATCTGAAGGAAATACAGAAGGAGCAAATCCTGATATGACTTCTGGCAATCCGTCATCCGATAATTCTACCCCGATTTCAGGCAAATCTTCCGATATGGGAGTTCCTGCTTCAAGCACCAGTGTAACACGGCAAGGTAGTCCTTCCCCAAAACATGGTGAGGGAGATCTTGGAAGCAAAATCCCAAGTAGAGATGTTTCTGGAAGAAATATAAAAACGATAGGATCCGGTATAGGCCACAGTATAGGAAACGGTATTAAAGCCACCGGCCATGGGATTAAAAATACCGCAAAGGTTGTTGGCGGTGGTGCATTTGGGGCCATAAAAAGTACTCCTGGTGCAATGATGGCAGCATTGGGTGGTGGTCTTGCAGGAGCTGGTATTGTTGGTAGTAGTCCTATTGTAAATTTGGGTAATAAAATGGGCTATTCCGTACAAAAAACAGCCTCGAAACAAAATCCATCAAATCAACAACAATCTGAGAAACCCGCCAATAATATAACTCCGAATAAATCGGAAGGTACACCTGAATCGCAAGAAAATCCTCAACCATTGGTAGACTCTCGTTTACCGGTAGATTCTGACATACCGGTATATTCTGACGTACCGGTAGACTCTGACATACCGGTAGACTCCCAAACACAGGAATCCTATCAGCAACAAGATGACTTCCATCCACAGGAACAGGAAGATTTCCAACCACAAGAAGATTTCCAGCTACAGGAAGAGTCTCGGCCTCAGGTTGTTTCTCAGTCCCAGGCGACACCTCAGCCGCAGGTGGTTTCTCAACCCCAGGCGATTCCTCAGCCTCAGGTGGTTTCTCAACCCCAGGCAACGCCTCGGCCTCAGGTGGTTTCTCAACCCCAGGCAACGCCTCGGCCTCAGGTGGTTTCTCAACCCCAGGCAACGCCTCGGCCTCAGGTGGTTTCTCAACCCCAGGCGATTCCTCAGCCTCAGGTGGTTTCTCAGCCCCAGGCAACGCCTCAAGCGCAGGTGGTTTCTCAGCCCCAGGCGATTCCTCAGCCGCAGGTGGTTTCTCGGCCGCAGGCAACGCCTCAGCCACAAGTGGTTTCTCGGCCGCAGGCGACACCTCAGCCGCAGGTGGTTTCTCGGCCGCAGGCAACGCCTCAGCCACAAGTGGTTTCTCAGCCCCAGGCGACACCTCAGCCGCAGGTGGTTTCTCAACCCCAGGCGATTCCTCAGCCGCAGGTAGTTTCTCAACCCCAGGCAACGCCTCAAGCGCAGGTGGTTTCTCGGCCGCAGGCGACACCTCAGCCGCAGGTGGTTTCTCGGCCGCAGGCGACACCTCGGCCTCAGGTGGTTTCTCAGCCGCAGGCGACACCTCAGCCGCAGGTGGTTTCTCGGCCGCAGGCGACACCTCAGCCGCAGGTGGTTTCTCAACCCCAGGCGACACCTCAGCCTCAGGTAGTTTCTCAGCCCCAGGCGATTCCTCAGCCTCAGGTGGTTTCTCGGCCGCAGGAAATAGAGCGAATGATACCTGCCGATGATGTCGTGGATTTGCCTGAAGACTTTTAAACAACAAGAAGACGCCCTTCCAAACGGAAGGACGTCTTCTTGTTTTGGTGCATTTATGCGTGGAAAACAACCCCCGGCTCTACCGGGGGGGGGTAGAAAAAGGGCGGAGCAAAAAAATAATCGGCGAGCTAAAAGCAAGCCGATACAATGAGTAATTGGTAGAAATAAAACGCACTGCACTGCCGTAACCTACCCGTTTACGGATCGTAGGGCGTGTGATGCAATAATATGATTCGGTGCCCCTTACAGGGGCTAAGCCGGTAATAACCCCTTATAAGGGTATAGCAAACCCCCGGTTGAACCGGGGGTTATGATTCGGAAATCACGCTACAAGCATATCAGCCAAAAGTTGCTGTTTGCTGGTGTATGTCAGTAAGAGCCGTTCTTTTGCTCTGGTTATTCCCACATAAAAGAGTCTCTGAGACTCCATATCAGTAGGGAAGCGCCGGAGGCTCAGAAGAACTGTCTCCCACTCAAGTCCTTTCGCAGAATGGACGGTTATCAGCGTAACACAGTCTGTCCGTTCCTGGACTGTACTTTTTGTATCCCGAACACCGTAATCATGATACTTAATACAGTAATCAAGGTACTGCGTAAGAGACTGGAAATTTTGCCTTTTCAGGGTTTCGACGAAAGAGGCAGCCACATAGTCCTCGCTGTCCCGCTCAATCAGAGCCAGAAAAGTGGAGACCTTATCAGTCTCGCTCTTGCATGCCTCAAAAACACTAAGAATGGCGTCACTTGCGTCATTCACATCTTTCTCATTGAAAGGGTCCTGATCCATAGACTTTACATACAAGCTCAATGACGCTTTATCTACGGGGTTTCGCAGGAACAGTGCAAGAGAGATAATGGCTTTGACGAAAGGCGCCTCAGCGATGACTTCCGGGACCTTCAGAATTGAAAGGATCCCAGCCTCGGACAATGCGCTTTGCATTTTTACGAGTTCTGCCTTTGTGCGGCACAGAATCGCAATATCCTTCGGGGCTGTTCCGTCGCGAAGCAGCTTTGCCACCTGACGAACGAAAAGCGTCCTTTCGCGCTCTTCATCGTCGATCTGAAAGACCGCCGGCTTGACATGACTGGTCTGCTTATGCGCCTCAATCATTTTCCCAAGCCTGCTTGTTTTCTCGATGATTTTGTTTGCCATCTGGATAATAGGCGCTTGACTGCGGAAATTGGCACTCATATCAATGTCTATCATACCGGGGAAAAACTTGCCGAAATCGACAAGATTATCCGGGGTTGCATTACGGAACCCGTAGATGGCTTGCAACTCATCACCGACGACCGCAAGGGATTTTACATTTTTGTTCCGCCGCTTCAGTTCCAGAATAATCTCGATCTGGTTAGGATCGGAATCCTGAAATTCGTCCACGACAATGTGCTTATACGGCAGCTTTTCGAAAATACCGTGATTGGCAAGTTCGAGCAGCAGTCTCAGCTGATCCTCGTAATCAACGAGATTTCTGGCCGTAAGTGTCTGATTATAGGCGTTGTATATGTCGAAGTAATCCTGGGCATAAGGTGCCGTGACAGCTCCGAGTGTCTTAGGTACGTCGTTTACAGAAGCTATATGTGCCGCCTTCATCTTCTCCAGGTACTTACAAACGGCAATGACAGCCCCAGACGCGTTCGGCATATCCAGGAAAGGATTGTTGTAATCCAAGG
The DNA here is from genome assembly GCA_947632175.1 of uncultured Oscillospiraceae bacterium. GTDB lineage: Bacteria > Bacillota > Clostridia > Oscillospirales > Oscillospiraceae > RUG626. The sequence goes on from CANROC010000003.1 coordinate 45,913, forward strand.
GGAGGGTCCTGGGCCGGGAACTGAGCAAAGCGATAACGATATCCTTGCGCTGGATGTCGTCAATGACAGTGGGAGCGGCGGAAAAGCCAAGAAGTTTGAAGTTTTCATCCAAAAGTTTCTGTCCCCAGCTGTTGAAAGTCTCTATATTGACCTTTTCAACTGGAAGCCGCTCATCTTTCAGGATATTGCCTACCGCAAACTCCTTCAATCTGGTTCGCATTTCTCCTTTCGCTTTCTCACTAAAGGTCAGCATCAGGATACTTTGCGGATCATCTCCCTCTTCCAGAATCGACGCTGTGCGCAAAGCCACAACGGTTGTTTTTCCGCTGCCTGCCACAGCGTTCACCCGACATTCACCGTTTCTGAAGTTGACGAACTGCTGCTGAGGTTTCGTCAGAACGATATCATCGATGCCAGCGACCTTGATCGGCTGCGGTTCCATAAGGGTACGCTTTTCGAACCGCAGATGGCAAAGGTCGTAATATTTGCAGTCGCCGCACTCTTCAATGGGACATTGCGAAGCGACATCAGGGGAGATGTAGGCTTTTTCGACGGTCTCGGCCTCCTCCTTCGTGAAATGATACCGAACGATGTTTTTCCCTTTCTGGGACTCAAACCCAGGTGCCAGAACGCCAGCGACGTCATCCTTGCTTTTCATAAAGTAGATGGCTCCGTAGATCGGCTTCGGAGAAGAGGTTTTCTTTTCTCCGAGTTTTTCCAGCAGCAGCAGAGCCTCTGACCCTTCCGGTCTTGAATCCAAGGTACGACCGCGGTAGCTCAAGTTCGGCGCCTTATACTTGTAACGAACGACCTCGATTCTATCGGGAAACTCCAAAATCTGATGAGCTCTTACTGTTTCAGTTTTCCCGGCAAACGAGACAGAATCGCTAACATCATTCGCAAGAATTGTATAATTCTCTTGGGTGGCATAAATGAGCCAGCGAGTAACGAGTGCCGTCATCCGTTTGGCCTCACTCTCTGCCTCAAACGAGATCATTTGCAAATTATCCCGAGAGGCAAATTCTGTGTTGACCTGCGTTTCCACAAAAGAGGTCGTGGTAGTTCCAGGATTGATAGACAAAATGACCTTTTTAAGTATGTCTCTAAGGACATCCGTTTTTGTTTCTCCATGCGGAAGATTCCGATTAAGGTATCTTTCGCGAGGACATTTACGAACCATTTTTACCCTTCTTTCCTTTAATTGTTAGCCAATAATATTGGAGTTATTTACTATTTACGCAGAAAAGGTAAAAAGTATAAGCGACAAAGATGGCCCATTGCCAACTCTGCCGCCTACAGCCTTATTTGAACGAAAGAACAATAGCCGATGCAATAAAAAGATATCTGAGTACCGTATCCGCAATCCCGCTTGACGGTATATGAAGGAGAGGATATTTCTTTTTGGTAATTGGAAAGAATACAGGTATCCCGCTTGGATTGAGCATATCAAGAAGAATATGGGATCCGACTCCAATCATAAAAAAGGTGAGATAAGTTTGGATGCTGGCTGACGGATGAAAAAGGAGTACAATAACCCCAATCATTGTGTACAAGAATGGCGTATGGAATAACCCTCTATGACTAAAGAAAAATGGGATGATTTTGCCTCCAAGTTTCAGTTTTTTACTGATAATACTGTTGGGGTGGTCAATATCAGGGAAAGCACTTCCAGCTATGCCAGCAGCAAGAGCAATGATCATCGAACCTTCAATAGGTCTAAGTAGAAGAGCGGTGCCGGCAGATACCATTGCTCCACATGCTAAATGAGTTTTTCCAGTCATCGCATTATAATTCCTTTACATTTTCAATAGGGTTAAAAACATAAGGTGAACAGGGTAGAAGAGATATGACACTATACTCACAGCTCGACTCGGGCGCTGACTCTCAGGCATCCCGTATTCCCCAGGAAGAAAAAATACGGCCATAGTAGACAGCATCTGAATCCAATTGCCGGTAAAACATCCATATAGGATATTTACAACTACAAACAGTCCAAGCATTTCTATACGAGGTATGTTATCATAATAGAATAGCAAAACCGCAATAATAACTCCATACCAACCGTATTCAAGATTAGCAACCTCAGCGAGTGCGGCAAAGAACAGCACCAAAGCACTTTTTGCCAAGACAGGAGCATCAGCTCCTAACATACAAAATATTCCGAGAAACAGAAATTGAGAAAGATATATATTTTGGTGTATCGAAAAGACTTGTCCATAGAAAGCGAGGCTATATGGAACAATTGAAATCGCCCAGGCAAATAATATTCTTCTGGCATACTTTCCAATGTCCCTTGTATTTCTCATTCCATCCACAAGCAGATATGTAAAGATCGGAAAAGCGAGCCGTCCAATACCACGTAAAACGATCATATTATTCAGAAGCAGTAAACCAATGTGATCTATCAACATGGCCACAATGGCTATCAGCTTTAACTGGTTTCTGGAAAACACATTATTACCTCCATAATTTTCATTTTTGCAATCTTATCTTGAGATTTGAGTTACGGCTAGTCATCTGCTCTTTTCGCAACCCAATAGACAAAGACTTGGCACTACCAATGAGAATGACCATGTTTTTTGCTCTTGTAAGCGCTGTATAGATGGAGTGTTTATTGAGTCCATAAAGGAGCATTTCGTGGACAGGGAGGATAATAACTGGCTGTTCGCTTCCCTGCATTTTATGAATTGTAAGCGCGTAAGCAAGTTCAAGCTCCTTCAAATCCTTATAAGCGTAAGATACGTCTCTATCAGGATATGCCACAGTAAGTGCGTGGTCCTTAGCGAAAGCAACATCTGTAATTGTCCCGATTTCTCCGTTAAAGACTTCGAGGTCATAATCATTAACGGTGTGAATGACTTTATCTCCAAGCCTAAATTCTTTGTCCTCATATTCAATGGTAACCGAGCTGGGATTGAGCTGGTTTTGGAGAATGACATTTAAATGGTCTGTACCGAGGTTACCACCGTGAACAGGTGAGAGGACCTGGACAGCGTCTGTACCCATATGGTAAACATTTTGAAGCTTGGTTACCGACCTGCGAATAAGCTGTTCAATTTTTAAAGGGTCGTCTTCCTCAATATAATAAAAGTCTCTTCCTGGTTTTCTGGAGCATCTAAGGGAAATAGGCTGATCGTTTTTCTGCGAAATAACTCGGTGTGCATTAACGACAATATTGCTATTGAGAGCTTGTCTAAAAATCTTTGTGAGGAATACTGTGGGAATCATTTTTGACTCAATAAAATCTCTGAGAACAAGACCTGGTCCAACGCTTGGGAGCTGATTGCTGTCTCCAATCATAATGATTCTTGCTGTAGGGGATACCGCATCGAAAAGCATGGAACAGAGATGTATATCCACCATGGAGAACTCGTCTACAAACAAAAAGTCACACAGCATTTCTCCGTGTTGCAACAAGGCGTTGAATTGGCCGTAACCTATCATACGGTGGATTGTACTCGTTTTAAGGCCAGTCAGTTCAGCAAGTCTCATAGCAGCTTTTCCCGTCGGCGCACAGGCGCGGATAGTGGCGCCAGGGGTCATAACTTTTATCGCAGTGACGATCGTGTTTACCGTTTGTGTCTTTCCTGTACCTGGACCGCCAGAGATAATGGAAACAGGCGAAGTAAGAGCCAGAGCAACGGCTTCTTTTTGATTCTCCGCCAAATGTATCCCAGTCTTTCTCTCATATCCCCCAATAAAGGTCTCTATATCCTGTTTCCCGTAAAAAAAACGTTTCGGTTCCCGGATGATCTGTTTAAGGCATTTTACGGTTTCTTTTTCGGCGGTATAGTTTTCTTTGAGATACACAAATTCCTGATTATCCGAAGAATCAAGTACGACCAGACTTTTTGCTTCAAGATCGTTTAGCGAGGCTTCAATTGATGCCATCTCAAAGCTGTTTTCTCCTGTATTGGTACTGCTACACATAGAAGCAAACCTGTTGACAGTTGCCAAAATCGTTTCTTTTTGTGAAAAGACATTTCCGCCTACTCGTGAATCACTCCTCAATGCCTCAAGTGTCAGATAAAAGCAACGTAAGGACGAATTCATTTGTTTATTCAAATGGGCATAGATTTTATCCGCTATATAAAAGTCCAAAATATTATCAAGATAAGCGGTGTAAGGATTGTCTTTAAGGAAAAAGACCGTATCTCGGCCATATTTCTGAAACAAAGGGTTGGCGAGACGGCAATCAATATCCATGGATTCCAGGAATACTATCGTTTCCTCGAAATGCGCGTTTTGAGATAATTGCTCATACAGTTCCTTTGTTATTCTTGAGTCAAGACCAAGAAAGTCCAGCGCGTTAGGGTTCCTCTTTATATTATCCAGAACAGATAAACCATAGGTATCCATGAGACGTTCGAGGCGTTTTGGAGTCATTCCTTTAATATTGCTGGAGAGAAAATTCCTGATTTCCGCCTCTGATGCTGGTTCGATTCTTTTTCCAACGGTAATCATATACTGAGTGCCATAAGTTTTACTGAAGGAAGGTGACACATCAGCTTCAACTCTATCTCCAAGAAAAAGACAATAAAAATATCCAAGATATATATTTTTTTCTTTTGTTGAAACAAACTGATTTTTTCTTTTACTCCAGCGGAGAACGACACCTTCGAAAACAATATAAGCAGATTGTTTGTCATGATAGAGAATTTTATTAACCAAGAGATTCGTTTTCAATCCGAACACCTCATTTTGAGTTGCGAGCACCTGAACATTCTTGCCTGTTATGAGAGCTTTTCCTATATTGTTGAAACCTCATATATATTGATCTGGCCAGTATCTCTGGCAGTTCATATCTTGTTATACGCAAATTCGGTGGAAAACTTAACATCGGTATCTTCTTTGCCAATATAAAATTTTAAAAATGCGTAAGTACATTCAACCAGCAAAATATGGCTGTTTACATATAGGAGGAAACACAGATGAAAGGCCTGCTTTTAGCAGAAAAGCCCTCTGTTATGAGAGCAATCAAGGAGGTGTATGATAAAAATCCGGGAATTTTGACGGATTCCCTTGAGTTCGGTGCTTTCCATGGTCATCTCATGGGACTCAAGGAGCCGGAAGAATATTATCCCGGTTGGGCAAACAGACAGGATAGAAGTATTCTGCCTATGTTTCCCTCAAAGTTCGGCTACCACGCGGAAGACAAAGAATCTGTAAATAAGTTAATGGCCAAGATACGGGCCGGCGGCTATGATTTTCTTGTCAACGCCTGCGATGCCGGTCGTGAGGGGGAGCACATTTTTTGGTCCTTCTATGAGACAATGGGTCTCAAAATGCCGGTCAAGCGCTTTTGGGCCTCCAGTGTCACGAAACCTGCGATCAAGACAGCTCTGAAAGATCTGAAGGACGCGAAGCTGTACGACGGAATGCGTCAAGCGGCAAAACTGAGAGCGCAGTTTGACTGGCTTGTGGGGATGAATTTTACGCGTGCGGCAACGATCGCCACGCAGCAATTTACTCCCATTGGTCGTGTTCAGTCGCCTGTCCTCAAATTGTTTGTGGACAGGGAGCTGGAGATCCGAAATTTCAAGGCGGAAAAATTTTATGAGGTCAAGTGTAACGGTGTTATAAACGGCGCAGATGCTCCCGGTTTTTCCTATCTTGTTCCACCCAAGCTATCTGAGACAAGATTGAAAGACAAGACTGAGGCGGACAAAATAGCATCTGCTGTCAAAGCTGCGCCCAACGGTATGGTAATGGCGGTAAAAGAGACCGTAAAAGAGATCCCGGCACCTACCCTTTACTCGTTGGCGGAACTTGAGAAGGATGCCAACAAGTGGCTGAAATTTACGCTGAAAAGGACGGACGAGATAGCGCAGGCCCTCTACGAGGCAGGTTTTATTTCCTACCCACGTTCTGAATCGCGCTTTCTGCCTACAGATATGATCAATGAGATCCCATCTCATGTTGCTTCCTGTAAGGTGGTGCCTGAGCTTATGTCCGTTGCAGCTGGTGTAGGGCAAGCCGAAATCGACGCAATGGTCAAGAAGAATTACATCAATGACGCGGGGATAACCGATCACCATGCCATAATCCCAACTGACCAGCCGCCGGACTGGAACAAACTTTCCGCGGACGAGCAGAAGCTTTACGCGTTGGTCTGCAAATCGTTCTTGGCCATTTTCCTGCCGCCATATAAGGTGGCGACCACATCTCTTATTATTAATGTCGCTGGGCATGCTTTTGGCGCAAAAGGCAAGAGAGAGCTGGATAAGGGATATATGTCCTTATATCCGGCGAGTAAATCCAAGGACGTGATCCTTCCTGCCTGTAAGAAGGGCGACCCAGTTAGTGTCAAGGGAGTCAAGGTCACAGAGGGGACCACAAAGCCTCCTCAGAGATACACTCCGGCTAGCATTATCGCGGCGATGCAAAACGCTGGCAACTCGCTCTCTGATGCGGCCATGAGGACAGTCCTCCGGGAATCTGCCGGACTTGGCACATCAGCATCAAGGACAGAGATCCTTAAGCGACTTGAAGATCGGCAGCTTGTTGAGTTAAAGGAAAACGCTTACTATGCTACTGACAAGGGGATTGCGAATATCCAGAATATTGGCGACCGAGATTTTGCTTCGCCTATTCTAACGGCACAGTGGGAAGAAAAACTTCGTGCTGTGGAGAACAATAAATTCAAGGGAAACTTTGTTCAGGAAATGACCGAGTACGTCAAGAATGAGACAGACTATCTCCTTTCGAATTTAAAGGCAGTCGCAAAAGTCAAAAAGGTAGTAGGGAGGTGCCCCTTCTGCGGTGAGGATCTGCTGGAATATGAGAAAGTTATCATATGTGCTGGCCACAAGAAAGACGATCCCGCCTCATGCAAATTCTGGTTTCCAAAAGTTGTTGGGGGCACAGCGTTTACAGATGATGAGATTCGAGATCTCATTGCGCTCAAATCCGTAGGGCCGAAAACATTCCAGTCGAAAACGGGTGCCAACATAACTGGCAATTTCCAGATGGTAGCTGCGAATGGGCTTTCTATCGCCTTTAACAATACCGTAATCGGGAAGTGCCCTATTTGCGGTGGAAATGTTATCGCGAGAGAAAATTCTTTTATCTGTGAAAATCACAGACAGAATGATGACAGTTCCTGCTCCTTCTGGATATGCCGTTCCATTGGCGGAGTCACACTCACAGACGACGAGGCCAAAGAGCTTCTTACAAAACGTAAGATCGGACCCAAGTCGGTTAAGAAGAAGGACAAGTCCATCTGGAAAGTCTTTTTTTGCTTAAACTCCGAGCACAAGCTGGTTTTTGAGAACGCAGAACCACAAAAAATCGTAGGAAAATGTCCTAAGTGCGGTAAAAACGTTGTGTCTGCCGCTTCGAACTTTTTCTGCGAAGGAATCAGAGACAAATCCTGTTCATTTTCATTTCCTAAGGTCGTTAAAGGCGCTGCGCTCACGGATAATGATATGGCTGATCTTCTAAATGGCAAGAAGACTCGCGATATCACCTTTACATGGGCGAGTGGAAAAAAGGGACGGGCAAAACTATATCTGGTACAGGGTGCTTTGAAGTGGGAATTTCAAAGTAACTTCTGATTTTTACGGGGAGAGTGAACAACTCTCCCCAACTTATATTTTTTAAGAAAAAAACGTAAAAACAAACAAACCATATTTTTGGCTATAAAACAAAAATGGATAATCAAAGAAAGGAAAATCAATATGTCTAAAGAACTGATCAATAGTACTCTTCTCGAGGGACTTGGCGGGAAGGGGATCGGCATCACCGTTTGCGATCTCGCGAAGTATATCGCGAGCACTGGCATCCTGGTATCTCCTTTTGTAGGTCGGACAAGAGGTTTTATTCCTCTTCCCGGCGCTGCCTATGGTATCAACCCGGACAATATGTCTGAGCAGGGCGCTGGCTTCTATAAGAGCCGTGTGGCTCAGGGCCATCTAAACCTCATCCCCCAGGAGGATGAGAACGAACTCGGCCGGCTCGAAAAGCGTCTTCGCAGAGCCGTCGAAGCTAGAACTTTGACCGACGTCTTCATGCCTGTCAAGGCTTATGAAGACCTCAAGTCTGAGTTCAACAATATTCGTGAGGAGTATTTCGCTACTCGCGATAGGATCGGCGCTAAGTGGGATGTTCTTGTCGCCGAATTCGAGAATGGCGCCAGAGAGATGCTGGAGGGCATAGAGATGCCTCAGCAGCTTAGAGCTAAGCTGATGGGAGACTTTATGTCCCAGGTTCCCACAAAGGAAGACTATGTCCGGAGCTTTAAAATGGAGCTTCATGTCAAGGCTTTCCCTGCCGTTAACGTGACAGAGGGATTGTCGGATAGCATCGCTGCCGATGTCAAGGCGACCTGGCAGGAGGATGTTGTCTCTACTGCAATCCTCTCTATCGAGAGACAGATAGGGGAGGGCTGGAGCCGTCTCAACAAGGCGATGAACAGCTACGTCAAGGCTGACCGGCTGGCGCCGGTTGCCATCAAGGCGATCAGCAAGTTTGCCGTGGAGCTCCGTTGGAAGAACGTCTTTAACAATGCTCTGCTGACGAAACTTTCCGATACACTCGTGAATCTGGACAGTGTTCCTGATGAGACAGCTGCTGAGAAGATCGAAGACGGTATCGCGTACATCTACAAGTACGCGAAAGAGAACCATCTTGACCTCAATCTGAAAGGGATCAGCTATGATGCCTTCACCCTCGATTCGATGGCGAAAACACTTGCCGCATAAACCGGCAAAGGAGGTAAAACAGTGTCCAAGTATGATTTTTCGGTGGTTTTGTCTTTTAAGACTGCCGAATATGATAATCTGCAAGCAGGTGACATCGTCACCTGCTGTGCAGAGGAAAACAATCCAGCTGATCCAGATGCGGTCGGCATCTATTTCGGGACGACTCTTGTGGGCTATGCTTGCAACAGTCCTGAGACCATCATCGCTGATACAATGGCCGGAAAGCGGTTGAAGAAACTGCTGGATAACCCGAAGGTAAAAAAGACTGTCGCAATTTTGCGTGAGGAGGTCCCCTTCGTGAATCGTCAGGGTGTGTCCCAGCGAAGATTCATTGCGGAGGCATTCTTCGTTCCTTCCAGAGTAAGGACCACCAGCTGCGTGTTTACGGCGGCCGGACTTCGTTCTAAGCATACGAAGATGTCCGGCCTCCTGGGTGAAGTGGCCGCATGCCTCGACAGAAAAGAGGATATCAACATCCCGGTCGAGGTACGCATGACTGATAACGGGGCTTATGTGTACCGCCCCGGAGATCAGGACACCGCCTCCTGTGGTGAGATCACCGATTCTCAGTGCCTGGATCTACTGAAGTCGCAGCCTAATCTTCACGGTAAGGTTGTTTCCGCTCTTGGAAAATCCTATCAGGTCGAAATTGACACTGACGCTTCCCGGATATCCCGTCTGGCACCTTTCATCGACAATGCTGTTGAACGGTGTGTCGGTCAGGCGGATGAGATCGAAAGACGCGTTACGGCTATGATCAATGGTTCCGTCTCCGATCCTGTCATTCAGAAAGTTCTCGATCAGATGCCTTCCATCGGAAGAGGCATTGTGCCGGAACCCGAAACCCCTTACAGCCAGAAGAGCGGAACGAATCTTTCTGACCTTCTGAGCTACATGCTTTTAGGCAAGACCGTCCAGCTTGTTGGCGAGAAAGGATCCGGGAAAAATACACTGGTCGAAACCGCATGCTGGATTCTGAATCGTCCCCTTTGCCGTGTACAGGGTTCCGCGGAACTGGATAAAATGGACATTTTTGGCTCTCCGTCTCTCAAGGACGGCAATACGAGTTTCGAGCTGTCGACCATGCTCCAGACGCTCCATGAAGATGGCATCGTTGTGATCGATGAGGCTAACACCGTCCGCCCTGATGTTATGGTTCTTCTCCATAGCCTCACAGACTGTGCTCGTTCGGTCAATGTACCTGGATTTGGTCTTGTAACCATGGGACAGCACGCAAGCCTCATTTATACCTTAAATGAGGACTACATCGGAACTGGCGAGATGAATGCCGCTACTATCGACCGTGGCCCCCGTATCTTCGTGGAGCAGGAATCTGACATGGCCGATCTGTTAAAGCGGGCATGCCCGAAGGCATCGAAATCCGACATTGATACCTGTGTCGCGGTTGCGGCAGCCATGAGGAAGTCTGTCAAAGAATCTGGTACTCTGACAGCTGAGGACCTGACCGTTAGGGGCTATATAGACGCTCTTAACGTTTCCCCCTACATCCCTCTTAAACGGGCTCTGCTGCATAACGTAGCGAACAAGGCTCAGAATGCGGTGGAAAGAGCCGCAATGGAGGAAATCATTGAGTCTTTTGTTGCCTGATAATTCAATTGGAGAGAGGCCCCGACCTCTCTCCTCTTTTTTTTCGCTATGGCATTAATATTTTTTTTCTGATATGCGTATATAGATAACAACCACAGAAAACTTGGAGAAAATTACAAGAATTAGGAGAAAACACAGGAAAGGAGCAATAAATGAAGGCAAAAGAATTTAATATTTGGCTAAAAGCTAAATCTGTCTATCAGATTGTGCAAGGTGTCATTCCGAATTTCATTGATGAGGATGCATCCTCATACAACCTGACTGTTGATTCTGCGCTCTCTCCGAGAACAGACGGCAAGAACATTTGGGTTTCTTTGATTCCTGAATGTTTAGAGGATAAGTTTGATGTCACTGACTGGGTAATTTTTCTGCGTGCGATAACGGCCCATGAGTGTCAGCACATTAATTCTTCAAGGTTTGAAGACATTAAGATCCTCACGGACTGGTATGGTCCGTATCTTGCGCAAGCCTCTGGCCTGAGTGAAGGCGTCGGAAAACGGATTTCTCAGCAGGTACTCAATATTATCGAGGACGGACGGATCGAGTCCATCGCGGCGAAGCGGCGGCCAGGAATGCTTAAACCCTTCAAATACTTGAATCAAGTTATGTTGGAAGGGGCACAGATCCAGGAGGTCGCGAAAGATCCTGGGAAGGAGTTGTCAGACTTTTTCAACAATGTCCTGAGCTACGCAAAGACAGGACATTGTGTTCCTGGCATTGAAGTTTACTCGGGAACTGATTTTGAGAAAAATTTCCAGGCCATTCGACAGTTTATAGACGACGGAGTTGATGCTCCTACATCTGAGACTTGTAGGAACCAGGTCGAGCAGCTTCTCAAAACCTGTACTCCGTATCTTGCGGAACTCCTGAAGCAAAACCAGGAAAACGAGGAATCCAAACCTCAACCCAACCCGGAATATACCGGGAATACCGAAAAGGAAAAGAACGATTCCTCTCCAAGTCCATTAAGGAACAATGGTAAACCTTCTTCCCAAAACAACAATGCTGGAAATCCCGCTGGGGAATCATCTGAGCAGTCTTCTGAACAGGCCGGCCAGCAAAATGGATCAGGGTCCGATTCTCAGCAAGAGGGAAATGAGAAAAGCTCCAATCAGAACAAGTCTGGCGGACAAGCAACAGATGAAGATACCTCCTCTGCCGAGAATAACTCTGGTATGGGCAGCGAGTCGGATACGCAAAACCAGCTCCGCAATCCATCTAACTCCAAGCCTGACTCCAGCTCGTCAAATGACCAGTCTTCTGCCGATAGCGCCAAAGAGGAAAAGAATTCAAATTTTAACTCTTCGGCCGACAATAAAGGCAAAAACAATGAGATGCTTACCGAACAGGATCTTGAGGAACTTCGTAAATATGCGGAAAAGCTTATGGAGAACGCGGAACGCTCCACGTCTTCGACTCAGCCTCAGGATGACAACCTGAGTCAAGAGGACATTTCGCGTATTTGCCAAGTTTACGGGAAGGATGCTTCATCTTTCTCCGAAAATACATTAAGTTTCCCCTTGGTGCAGCTTCCCGCGGCATTGAAGGTTGAGGCGGCAGAGCTAAGACGCACCCTGATTCGTATCCTCAAAAATAAAAAGAGGGAATATAAAGGGCTGCGGCGAGGAGTTCTGGACACTTCTGCGCTTTGGAAAACCGGTGTTCTCGAGAGCGATGTTTTCAAAAAGAACCGACGCCAAACGGCCGGTGAATGCGCATTCTACTTACTCATTGATAACAGTGGGTCTATGACTGAGAGCACCACCCAGACGCGAAAGTACATCAATGCCCGTCGTGCGGCAGCAGTAATTGAAGAGGCTCTTCATGGTTTGATGCCGTGCAAGATTGCCTTATTCAATACCTGTTTATCGTTGACAAAGCACACGGTTATTAAACCGTTCGATATCAACTCAGGAAACGGAAACTACTCGTTTAGTTCGCTTGGATATACCCCATCAGGGTGTAATTCCGACTCGATAAATATTCGAGTAGCGATGGAGGAGCTGCTGAGGCGTAAAGAACAAAAGAGGGTCCTGATCGTGTTGTCGGATGGTCTACCGTCCGCGTACGCCTCTCGAGCCGACGCAATCAAAGAGGTTCAGAAGGCCGTGAATGACGCCAAGCGAAAGGGAATTGTTGTAATTTCCGTTATGTTTGGCAACTCCGACTTTCTCACAAAGAATCACCAGGTTTTTTCTGATATGTACGGTCGAGAGGTCGTGGCATGTCAGCCTGAAAGTATCAACAAACGATTGAGCAACTTGTTTAAACAAGTTCTCTCATTATCCTAAGTTTCTCAATAGTATTTGAGAAACTTGCGTAAATAAGTTTTGACTCATTCGTTAAAAAGGAATCTGCGTTGGAACAGATTTTACCGCTTTTCTTCGTGGATTCCTAAAAATAAAACTAGGAGGCAAACCACGATGAACAGCACAAATCATCCCAACACAAGAGCATGGAACCAGGAGGAGAAGGCGAGATTTATCACAGCCTTCAGGCCTCGAATCAAGGCCATTTGCGCAAGGAGCCTTGAGGGATTTGGAGATCCCGCAATCAGTCAGGAGGACTTAGAACAGGACGCCTACTTGGAACTGATGCGGGTTTTTGACTCCTACGACCCCAATTCTGGGGCATCTCTCGAGACTTACGCTTACAAGGTCGTCCGCCGCGCCCTGATAAGCAAGTTTCGGAAGTCGTGTGCGAGCAAGCGAGTGGTTGCAAAGCACACTGTGCCCTTTGACAACGGCAAGGATGTCAATGGAGAAGAGTACAAAGGTGCCGAGAACATCGTAATCACCGATATCACTGGCGCCAACTCCGAGGATTTGGCCGATCTCGTTCACAGTCGGGAGATATTCAAGCACATCATGGGCGTTGTAAACAGTGTCACCAATGATACCGACTACATCCACTATGTTGTGTTTCGCGATCGCACTCAGAGTGAGATCGCTGAGAAGAAAAAGCGGTCCCAGGCGATGATATCCCAAGATATATCCAAGATTATCATCCAAATCCAGGTCAAATTAAGGGATGATCCTCTGATCCAGGATGAGATCAAGGGTCGTAGAAAGCTTCCGAGAATGGCACAGACAGAAACATGAAACTAACAACATTTTGGCCACCGTCCTTTTGGTGGACTTAGGAAGGGAGAATATGGAAAATAACACGTTTGAAAATCAGCTCAAAACTGTTGAGCCGATTATATATAAGCTGTCTTGCACGGATATTCCTGGTATGGACCGGGAAGATATTCAGCAAGAACTGCGTATCGAGGCATGGTGCGTATGGAAAACGTACGATGCGAACAACGGCGCGAAATTCGCTACATACGCGTATCCGATGCTGAAGCGTCGGACCATAGATCTTCACAGACGTTCCAGCTGTAAAAAGAGAATGCCTACGGAAAAAATTCTTTCATTAGAGTCTCTTTTTGATGACAAATCTTATGAACCGTCACGTACTGTGGAAGAGAATGAGTCCTCTGAGATGACCGAACTCATTAAAAATGCGTGCAGCGATTTGCCGGAACTGGACCAGAACATCGCATGGCTTTTGATGTCTGGCTATAACCATAATGAGATTGCAAAAATGTGTCACGTATCTCATGTAACGGTTTCAAGGCATAAGGCCATCATAAAAAATCATCTGCTTCAAGCTATGGCCCGTAACGTCTAAGAATACAAAACACGTACTTCGGCTCTAACGAGCCGAAGTTTTTTTATTATGACTAATATTTTTTAAAAAATATGCGTAAGTATAACCACGCAAGCTCTTCTGCGTGTTCACCATTTAAAACAATTAGGAGGTTAACCATGAAGACTAAATCTATGAGGCTGAAAATCATGGCGTTGGCTCTTGTAGTACTCACCCTTTTCTCTACTACAGCCTTCGCGATGGAGGTGCCGATTTCTCAGAGCGAACATGAAATCGATGGACACCGAGAATTAACAAAAATCTATGAGGTGGATTCCAGCATTGACCCGCAGTCTTTGATCGAGGAAGATTTTGAACGTGATGGGTATCTCTATTCAATGGACTCTATTACCAAGGAAGTAGATAATTCTGTTGATGAGATCGATGTCACCAAGGACTATGTTCTGGATTCCGAACTGACCGATGAAGACGAAGCGCTTGTTGCATTTCTCCAGACAATGCCTGAGTCAATGAAATATGAGGAAGATGGATATGAAGGTGTCCTGTATCCTCAGATCAATGCAATAACCTGGTCTAAAACAGGTGAGACCAAGCATTCCGGTTATAAAAAGATCACAAAGACCTACTCTTTCCCTTATAACGATGACAGCCTTGTGCCTACTACCGCGGATGGGTATGATCTGTACGCTATCGACTGGTCTGTAACTGAGTATGACGAAAATACGTCGCTCCCCAAAGCGTACATTGCTACCGCCACGTACCGCAAGAGTTATTCTTATAATACGACTGACGGATGGACCTTCTCTGTAACCTATCAAGGAACCGTGACGAAGGAAATTTCCAATGGGGTCAGATACACTATTGTTTATCGTGGCACTCTCATTCCTGAACCCGAGCCTGAGCCCGAACCCGAACCGGAACCGAACCTGACAGACAAACTTTTTGGTGTTAAGGATGAGAACGGTAAGCGTAGCCCGACTCTCTTTAAGACCATTCTGAAGACCCTGGCTGTTGTCGTTGGTCTTATTCTTATTGTTTTCCTGGTGTATCTCGCGTATAAACTTTTCGTTAATGACCGGGCTCAAATTATGGCGCAGGACAGCAGCGGTGAATATGTGAAGATGGGTTCAACTTATCTGAGTGAAAAGTCCGCTGTCGTCAATATTGACCCGTCTATTTTGCAATACTCCAGCACGGTCCGTATTGCTCTTAATAGGCGGTTAGCAGAGAGATTGAAGGGGAAGGTCGTTACTGTCCAGGCCAATTCCTTCGTTCAAAAGCATCAAATCGGAGATTGTGGCGGCTCCACATATGTCTTCGATGTTGATATTAATCTTTAATTTTTTAAGGAGGATAAAAGTATGAAGAACCTTCGCAAAACCATTTCTACCATTTTGGTGACCGGGGCCCTGGTTGCTTCCCTCGTTGTGCCTGCCTACGCGGACACATATGAGTATGGTGGAAACAGCGATGAGTACATCCCCGGTGCGGGTGCCGCTGAGTATGATTTTGACGGTGAATCTGCTGGAGCAAATTTCTATCAGAGCACGTCAACAAACGGCAACTACATCGCGGATAACGGTCAAATCGTTGTCGGTACTGACGGGACCGTTTCCGGCGGAGTCTCTGGAAATCCCAGTAACGAACCCTCAACGATGTTCGATCTCCCCGTTGGGGTGTACCCTGAAGCTTATGGCTTCCAGACTGATGTTGCCATCGCCAACAATTCTGTGTTTCCTAACGAACTTGGCCCCACTACTCAGAATGCGAACTATTACACTCCCTGGTTTGTTCCGGCTGTGAGCTCCGGCGCTCTTCCTACTGGCTATTATTATGGCCAGAGTGCGTTCGGCTATCCCAGCAGAACCGTCTTCGGCCTCGCTACCGCATTTGCTCCGATGCCTACGATCAATTCCAAAGGCGCTATTGCTCGCCTTTGCATTCCTTCTGTTGGCTTGGACAAGTATGTGTATGAGGGAATCACTACCGCCAATATGCAGAAAGGCATTGCCCACTTTGACTGCACAGCCGGCTGGGGCGGAAACATCGGCCTTGCCGGTCATAACCGCGGCAATCATCCTCACTTCGAGGCACTTAAGGATGTCAAGATCGGTGATATCGTGACCTACACTACCGCTTACGGTACTAACACATATGTTGTTAGTAACATCCTTACCGTTTCTGTGAATGATACCTCCGGGCTTCAGCAGAACGGCTACAACCAGCTCACTATGTACACTTGCAAGGCTAACCAGCCCGAAGTCAAGCTGTGCGTTGTGGCTACCCTTATCGGTTCAACCGCCGCTTAAGTTTTCTCTCGTGAACGAAAAAGCACTCCTCCGCAATGCGGGGGAGTGCTCATAAATACGCTTTTAAGAGGAAGGCAAAAATATGACGAACAAAGAGCAACTTATCGACCTGATTGGTCATCGTACAGAAGCACTCCCGGTCATTAAAGATATTCTTGCTGAGAGTGGGATCACAGATAAAGCTTACGCACAAATATTCAAGCTTATCTATTTTGACCTTGCTGACAGTCAAGAACATGAAATCTCGTTTTGCAAGAGTACGAAGGAATGGCGCATCGGTAAAAAGCCTCTTTCAGATCTGCGCTTGTTCTGCTTACTCGGAAAGGTCCATGAAATCGTTTGGGGTTTTGTGCTGGCGTCCTGGGACGAATGTATTTTTTCTTCCTGGATTTCTGAAATGCCTGCGCTGGAAAAGGCAAAAGCAGATATGACAGCAATGGAAACCATGTCTCATTTAAGAGGTATTTTAAAAATTTCCATAGAGAATATGGCATTTAAATCTGACAGCCGGGTTGATTGGGGTTCTGATACGGATGTTGACGAACCCTCTGAATCAGATTAAAAAAGGTCAGCCCTTCACCTGGGGCTGACCTTTTTTGGGAGGGATAAAATCATGCGAACGAAAATAGAACAGAAATACAATCATTTCTGCGAAACACACGAATCTCAATTACCGTTGATTGTAATTGCTCCGTTTTTTCTATGTACAGTTTGGCTCATCTTTTTTCTTTTATTCCCAAAAATGTACCATGCTTGGGCAATCATCTTTGAACTATTGTTCTGCGCAGCCACCGATACCGCTTATTTACTTTTTGGTACTGTAACAGAAGACAAAGTGAAAGTACGGTTAAAAAGGCTGATGAAAATCAGCATCTTTGAGTGTGTATTCTTCATGACAAGCTTGCCCCTATTCACATTAGGTAAGAAAATGAGAAATTCGGGTATCATTACCGTGTCCATCATGATGGTCCCTGTGATAGTAATTCTGCTTATTATGCTTTTAAGAAACGAAAAAGTAGCAGGTTTTATTGACGGACTTGATACTGGAATAGCTGGAGGTTTTGGTAGTAAAAAAGTCCTCGCTCCTGGAGACATTGTCTTATGTGACATCAAGGATGAAGTTAGCGCTAAGGCGAAAGACCCGCGTGAGATTTTGCCGGCAAAAGACAGATTCCTTCATATGCTGATTCTTGGCCCCACAGGATGCGGCAAAACTTCTCAAATACTACTGCCTATGATAAATCAGGATATGCAGAATCCTGAGTGGGGTATAACCGTTCTCGAGCCCAAAGGAGACCTTGCCATAAAAGCCGCAATGATGGCAAAGCATTACGGTAGGGAGGTCGTATATTTTGACCCGTCATATAAAAACTGTCCTAAATTTAATCCCTTGGCCGGCCGTGAAATTGATGTCGTCGAAAATATGGCTACTACGTTTAAGATGCTCAACCCCGACTCTCCCCAATTCTTCCTCGACCTGAACGAGCAGCTAATTCGTAACGCTGTGAAGGTTTTAAAAAGATTAGACAAGCAATGCGGAATTGAAGGAAAGAACGCCACTCTGATAAACTTGGGCAGGCTTCTCCAAAACTCTGGAGGAGCAGGAAGAGATATGGTCAATCAGTTTAGCCGAGTTGCGTCCACAACTGAAACTGAGGCAAAGGAAAACGCGGACATCGCTTCATGGTTCTTGAACGATTATTTCCCGGAACGCAGCAAGGTCTATGAAAACACCTCAGGCGTTCGCTCCCAAGTCTCAAAGCTTGTCTCAAACGAATATTTACGTGAAGTGCTCAATCCAGAGGTGGACAAAGGGGAGCATAACACTGTAAACTTTGATGAGCATCTTGCAAAAGGTGGCGTTATATGTATCTCCACCGCTCAGGGAGTCCTCAGAGAACTCTCAAAATATTTGGGATACTTCCTTATCCTTTCCATCCAATCTGCTGTTTTCCGGCGTCCAGGCAATGAAAACACCCGTCGGCCGCATAGCTTATATATAGATGAGTTTCAGACTTACTCTACCCCCGGATTTGCGGATATGCTGACTCAAGGACGTTCTTATCGTGTTAGTTCTGTTCTCGCAACCCAGGCACGTGCGCAAATGGCTATGGGTGGCGGTAAAGACGGTAAGAACTTTGTTGAATTGGTTTCTGCGAATGCCAGAAATATTATCCTGTTCCCAGGTATCAACAAAGATGACGCAAAGTATTACTCCGAACAGTTTGGAGAGTATGAGAAAACGGAAATCCAAGTCGGTACCAGTCATAAGAAGTTTAACCTCTTGACAGGCGGTCTTGATAGGCTTGGGCATCCCACTGAAACTATCCGTGAGAGCAAGAAGATGACCGCGAACTTTACTCCAACTGACCTTATATACAGTCAAGATCCTGGAAACGGTTTTGGACAAATAGCGTACAGTATTATAAAAAACAACTCAGTTCAACCGGCTCGTATAGGTCTCATAACATACATCCCACGTGAGCTCAATACGACGCTGGACGAGATGTGTGAGGAGTATATGAGTAAATACGCAAGGGAATCTGCTGCGGAATACTACGAACATTCCGAGGAGGCTGAGGAACGTCAGCCCTCAGACACATTTACATTTCCTGATGATGAAGACGATTTTAATGATCTCGCAGACCACAATGCTGACCCTTCTCCAGCTCCAGCGCAGTCTGAGTCGGAAGAATATATAGACTGGGATAATAATCTTGACGCTAACATGTTCTACGATTATAGAGAACAGCCTGACGATGAATCAACTGAAAACGGAGCGTTAAACCTGTCAGATTTTCTTATTGACGAATCAGATAACCCAGACGACTTTACATAAGATAAAAGCCCTTTCGCAAAAACGTGAAAGGGCTTTTTTCTTGTCATATGAGGACAATAACGGCATCCGCAGATAACTACTGCTGAGAAATAAATCCGGAAAAGTCAACTGTTAGTTTGGACAACAAGCGAAAGCTCGTTTCTTACGGCTTCAGCAGTTCCCATTAAACGATGCAAATATCTGATGAACAGTCGCCCGGTAATAATTTTAGTAGTAATGGGATAGGACGTTGAAGCGCAAACCATCCCGTTCTTTTCCCATACTTTTATACTGTTATACTTGCCGTTATATTGATTTAGTAAATTTAAAACAGAATAATAAACCTCCTCGTCGTCTTTAGAGACAGAAGAAAGCGCAAAAGCCAAAAGTTCTATATCTTTGATAGCCCTGGTTTCACTGCAAAATATATAGATATCAATAGGGGAGGAGGACACATTAATAATTGGGTTAATGTAGCATATCCAACCATGTTCAGTGGCTCTATCTTTGTAACATACAGGGTCATAACCATTCCTTTGCAGACATTCCACGGTTTTTGCCACGATACCGTCTTCAAGAATCTGGTCCAGCGGTATCTCTTCTCCAATATCCTCTTTATTGAAATCCCAAAGCGTACTTTTGTCTCCCACAATTCTCGTTCGGCTTTTCTTCCATTGCAGCAGTGCCTCCTCAAAAGTGACCCCGTTTCTTTGCATTCGACTCGTAATCGTGCTCATAGTGGCTCCATAGGCCAGCACGGCTTCTCGTTTGGTCTTATATTCTTTTCCCGCGACAACACATTTTTCGCGTCCTTTTGAAGGTAATTCTGTCTCTTCCATATCAATTGCTTTTTGAAGCGCAGCTTCTGGAGAAAGAGAACTATTTTGCTTTGCAGAGTATACCTTCCAAACTGAGACTCCCAACACATCGGCTGCTACTGACAGTGATGGATACTCTTCTCCCTCAAATACGTATTTTTGTGTCTGTTCTGTTACTCTGGCAGGCCTTGGGGTCAATGTTTCCAATATCTCATCTCCCGAGGCTCCTTGTCTAATCCGATTTAGGACACTGACATATTTTAAACCATAATAACTGCAAAACTTAGCGACGCTGGGAAATGTGTGACCCTCAGCTTGGACAGCTATTCTGGTTGCTGGTGTATTCTTTACTGTACCAACAATATCCTCGATAGGCTCTCCTTTGCCGAGCCTGTGCAGGACACTGTAAACATTTAATCCGTTTTCTTTACAGAACGCAGAAACTGATTCATATGTTTTTCCATTGACTGTTATCCTGATTTTTTTACCCATGATAATGGTCCTTTCAAAAAATTTTTTATTTTTTTCGAAAAATCAGCTCAATTTGCTTATAGGATTTTTTATTATTGCGTATATTTTATCACAACGGACAAAAAAACACAATCCGTTGTAAAACAAAATGGAAAAAAATTAAAGGAGGGCACTAATATGCCTGAAGATTTCAAGGTTAAAATGAGTGAAAATCCCGCAATCAAGGAAGCCATTGAGAAGGAAAGCATTTTCCATACCGTTGGGCTTACCGCATTTCCCGCCGTAGAAGGGCGAGAGCCGTTTCTGAGTATTCTTGTGCCTATAGACATTGGCAAGCCTGGCCCCGTAAAGGGAACCATTTCCATGAGCGAAGCTGACAATACTTTCAGCCCCCGGAATATGAACTATCTGGTTGGCAAAGATATTGTTTTTGTTATCACAGGAGTTGATGAAGAGAATGATGTTCTTCTTTGCTCCCGTAAGATTGCTCAGGATAAGAACAAGGTTGCCTTGCTTGCTGAGATGGCGCAGGAGGGGACCTTTGAGGGAGTCATTACCGGCATCAAGGATTTTGGCGCCTTTGTCGAAGTCAGGGGTGTGAGCGGTATGCTCCGAAACTCCGACTACGCGACTGACCATAGCCGTATTGCTTCCCGTTATGCTGTTGGAGATCGCATCAATGTCAAGTGTAAGAGTATCGTCAAGGATAGCGGTCGAATCTATTGGGAAGCCGCAACCAAGTACCATCGGACTACGCCCGTTGTGTGCAACATCGAGGAAGGCGCCGTTACGGTTGGCAAGGTCATTGATGTTAGGACCTTCGAGCAGGGCCAGGGCGTGTTTGTGAGACCCGTGGACGGCTCCGAAGTTGATGTGCTTTGTTCTATGCCCAGGAATATTCCTGAGCTTGACAGAGATGTTATGGTCGTTATCCGCGTGCTTCGAATTCAGCCCGGTAAGACCGATCTCGATTTGCCTCTTGTCAGAGGGATGATTCTGGGTCTTGCTCAGACCTAAGAGTTTTTGCCTCACTATTATACCTCCGCCGCCAGGAATTTTCCTGGCGGTTTTTCTGTTCTATTATATTTAATTTAAAAAATGCGTACATATCTATAATCCGACAGAGTTTATCTGTCAAATTGAAGGAGGAAACACAATGCAAAAGGTCTATCTTACAGAAGAAGACGGAGCAAAACTGTCTTTTCCGTATGACTGGCACCAAACCTTTGATCACTCATTCGATATGGCTAAGTCTATGAACGAATCTGTGGTCATCAAAAACTTCATCTCGGTCCCCGCAAATGAGAGAAAAGCAACGTTAGAGATCTTGATCTACCTTCACAATTTTACTTTCGCGACTTATGGGCAGCTCAAGCGCCTGTTAAGTTACAGAGGAATTGAGGAGGAAAACCTTGGTGAGCTTCTTAACAAATGCATTTTTTCTCGACTTGTCAACAAGTTCACTCTCAGCGCGTATGAGATGGACAACTTGCCTGCTGACGCGTTTATGATTTACTGCCTAGATCACAGCGCCAGACATATCCTGAGTCATATGTATCGAGACGACATTGCTGTTACCTGGAGAAGCACAAACTCTATCAGAAACGCAGAGCAAGTATCTAAATACCTGGCGGCAAATGAGTTCTACCTCTCGATCCTCTCTACAAAGGCAGATTGTTTACGTAATTTTAAACCTACTCCCGATTTTTCTATTGGGAAAAGGGACATTAGACTTTCCGCATCGTTTTGCATGATGAAGGGGGCTACTCCGTGTGATTTCCTTCTTGAAGTCGTGCGATACAGTGATATTCCTGTTTATTGGGAAAAGAAGTCCGGGGAACAGATTGATGTTTTCCTGGACAAATTCTGGAATAAATACTTTGATGTTGAACCAGTGTGCATTTTCCTTGCGGAAAATCTCGAACAGGCACTTGACCTCGCAAAGATATTCTGGAGGCGTACCGAAAGACCTAACTTTAGGGTAACTATTGATTCCGAAATACTTAAAGGTATCAGTGAAGCGAGGTTCTACAAATATGTACCTGAAAAGGGGAAACTGGCGGCTGTTTCTCCGACTATTTTTAAGCAAAAAGCAGACGCCGCATCATAACTGGAGGATCCATCATGAAAAAATTTATTTGCATCCTGCTGTCCGCCCTCATGCTTCTCTCCCTCGCCGCCTGCTCCGGCGACAGCGATACAGGAAAAAGGGGAGGCCAATCCGCCGGTAAGGACGATACGAAGGCCCCCGGCAAAATGGATGACAGCGAATACTTTGAGTGGTCCCAGGATTACGGGGATGAGGGGAAGATTATTGGCCTGACCGAGGCTGGGAAAAAGCAGACTGCGCTGGTGATCCCGGCGGACTGCATCCAGATCCGGGGCATCAACGACAACGACACTCTGAAGAAACTCACCTTCGCCAATCCCGACACGGTTATCAGACTTGGCGCTTTTATGCGCTGTACCGCGCTGGAGTACGTGGAGCTACCGGCCAACCTCACCAAAATCGACGAAAGCCTCTTTTATGAGTGTACGTCCCTGAAGACCGTCATCATCCCGGAGGGCGTCACCTCCATCGGCACTAGCGCTTTCGGCAATTGCAAGTCCCTGGAGGAGATTACACTTCCCTCCACCCTCACGTCCATTGATACGGAGGCGTTCATCCGCTGCGAGTCCTTAAAGTCCATCTCCATCCCGGATTCCGTTACGGAAGTGGGGATGCGGGCCTTTGAACGGTGTGATTCGCTGGCGTCGGCAAAGCTCAGCGCCGGAATGACCGTGGTGCGGGAACAGACCTTCTATCAGGCGGGCCTTGTGAGCATAGAGGTCCCCGAGGGGACTACAGAGCTTGAGGAGGACGCGTTCTCCTACTGCGCCTCCCTTCAGGATCTCTATTTGCCCCGGAGCATCGAGAAGGTCGACGCCACCTCCTTCATCGAGGGGCAGACGTTCAACGTCCATATCTATCAGGACAGCTATCTGGATTCTGTCGTCGGGGATATGAACGGCAGCGAGATGATGAACATTGTTTATCGGTAATAGACTTCAATACTACACAGCGCCGGCTATTAACCGGCGCTGTAATTATATTATTGTCGAAAAATGCGTACATAGAAATAACCTTTATAAATCGGATCAACAAACATGGTGGCGGTCATTGCGGCCACTGCAAAACAACATTGGCGCCGCGTATGCGGCAAAACATCTCGAAGGCCAACAGCTTAAAGACAGCTTACGGCTTCCGAGTTTTTTATTCCGAATGGATTGAAAAACAAACAGAAGAGGAGTAAATTATTAATGAAAAACAAGAAAACCGTTGATGTCAGCGAGGAGATGCTCAAGAAGATCATCGCTGAAAGCAAAGAGGTTCTTGTCCAATTTGAAGGGACAAATAACCTTGATTGGGGAAACGCTATCTTCGTTTCCTCGAAGCATGATGACCCCATTGAAAAATTCATCAGCGAACACGAAGGGTTTTTCAGGTCTATGTGCTGGCCATGGAGAACAGCTTTTAAAGAAGCAAGCTATGACCTGGATGATCTCATGCAGGAGGCAAAACTCATTGTCTACAAGGTATGGAACTCATATGATCCCAACCGAGTCGACATTTTGCCGACAACGTATTTTGGTAGATGCATTCTGAACCGTTTCAGAGACATGTATCGCGGGAATCATGCGTGCAAACGCAAAGCCAACACAGTCAGCTACGAACAACTCACGTTTGTAAATGACGTGGAGGAAGAGAATACATTTAAGGAAACTCCTAAGCTTCCTGAATCTCTGATCTCTTCCGTCAATATTCATCAGGAAATAGAGAATGACGATACGGTTGAAACACTGCTCAAGGTTCTTAACAGCTATGAGCGGCAGATCGTTTGGCTCACCTGCCAAGGCATGACACAGCAGGAGATCGCCAGTAAATTCGGATATTCTCAGTGTTCGGTCCATAACCATTTGTACCGGGCAATAAAGAAAATGAAGGAGTCCAATGCATGAGGCCGGAAAACAACAATCCTGCGAAGCTCGTTATTTCGCAGATAGAACGTTCTATCCACGTCGTTCAAACTTATGAGATGCGTTTAACCGCGCTCATAAATGAATACGTAACAGATGTGAATAACATCTTTACTGACTTTAACCCATTCCAGTTGGAAGATATCGCGGTCCCTATCGTGACTTTGTTCAATAGACATAGCTTGCTTCTCGCCGTTTACGATTCGGTAAGGGTAGCTGGCGTAAACCTGTACGAAAAGGACTTTTCGGACAGTGATCGAGAGATCATAAGCCGGCAGAGAGAAGTCGTTGACAATAGTCGCAAGACCTACGTTGATGCTGTTGGTCGTCGTGTGCTTGCTGCCTTTAATGAAAGGCTGTTAAGGGAAAGTCGTGCGGACGGCTGCATTGACGACATTGAAACTCTCTTGCTGGCCTTCTTTGGAACCGCGTATCCATCGGAAATAAGGCCCTCCGGAAACCTTAAACTCCGACGGCTCCTTCAGCAAATCGGTGAAATCGTTCGTCGGCCGGTTGAGGCTCAAAAACTCTGTTTAGCGGTAGGAATGTTTCCCAGCAAAGAACACGTGACGGCGCCCAGAGAGATCGACAAAAAAGAGATAGAACACCTTCTCACAACAATTGAGGTTAAATACACTCAGTTGAAAAAATCTCTGGAGAATCAAATCAATGAGACCACGCTTGGAGCTAAACTCGGTTCTAAAGGCATGCGTGCTTTTATGAGCGGGTATCTCGAGAGTGTCCTGGTTCCTATCCAGACAAACTTCTGCCGTGCTTCGCTGCTGTTAAACTGCTTTGAAGCTGAACTGAAGTTTATCGCTCAGGAAAGAAGCCTTCCAGCCATGAGCAAGTCTATCAAGAACAGATATGCCGCTATCCTTGATGACATTTGGCTCATCCGCAAACACTACGTTGAGGACTTCGGTGGAAGTCTGCTGCGAAAGATTCTGGAAACAGTCCGGTTTGATATGACTGGTGAGAAAGAGCCCCTGAGCGTGGTTGATAATCTCCTCATTACTTGGTTTGGTACGGGGATGCCTACTCCCGGTGATACGAACTGCCCAGCGTTTAAAGAGCTCATGGATCTTTTGAGTATCCTTGGGCGGTTGACTGGACTCCAAGAACAAGCCGAAAAACTTTCAAATTGTTTGAAGACAACGGCAAGGCTTGAGGCTCGAAAGCTTCTAAACTGACTCATACTCCAACCCTATTATAGGGTTGGAGCTTTTTTAATTTTTGCTTTTGACTCAGATTTCACTTATATAAATTTCGTTTTAGGCGTATGTACTACTGTCACGAAAAAAAGCAAAAACATCTTTTGGATGATAAAAATTGTGGATTTTTTCGTATAACAAAGATAGAACACTACAATGGAGGAATACACAAGCGAGATATAAGATATTTCTCGTTTCACACAAGTTCCAAAAAACATCAAAGGAGTATTAAAAAATGGATTCTTCTTGATTCGATCTAACATAACGGTAACCTGGCAGCAGGCTCTATCGGGAAGCGTTGAGTGGTAAATCGCTTTAAAACAACCATTGACGAGGGGACGGTCTTAATCACTCCATAAGCTCGCCAGGAATTGCCGTGAGAGGGTGTCGGTAGAGCTATATCCAGGAGCTCCCTAATCGAAGCCGCTTTCGCCGTTTGGCGGTACACGGCACAAATAGACAAACCGCCGAAGCTTGAAGCTTGCAAGACCTCGAACGCTCCCTTGAGATGACGTCAGGGGAGAGGTGAGAGCGATCGCAGGTGGAGAATATCCCGTCCTCGTGTCCCACGATACAAAAGTGGGAGGGGAGGTGCAGCGGCAGGTGATACCTGAGGGCGTTTGATGCGAGACCTTGGCCCAGCCACATATGTGCAACGCTGTTCCCTCTTGCGCTTTCCTTCCGACAGTCAGGAGAACTATAATTTCCTGGCCTTCGGGAGGAGAGCGCAAGGGGGGATGAGAGCTTTATAGCCAGCACAAGGATGCGTTCCGCATCCGAGTGCGAACGGAGGTCACTCAATAAAAAATATCCACAGAGCTATCCGGCCGGCGGGAGCCAGATAGCTTAACTTACCACAATTACCCTAAGAGAGTCTGCGGGAATTCCCGAACATTTATAGCCGGGATGAAAGCAGAAAAAAAGAGTGCCAAGCTACCGTGAGGCAGCGTAACATTATGCTCGGTTATTCATAGCCGAGTAGTTTACATGAGGTGTTACGATGAGAAAAAACAAGGTTTTTCTGTGCGCAACGCTATTTTTTGTGGTTTTTGCGTTGCTTCTTTTGGTTTTCGGGGCGATTGACAGCATCGCTGCTGCTTCAAGGACGCATTCATCATTAAAAACAGGAACGGAGGTCGCTTTTAATCCTTCTGATTCTTCTTCAACGATGTCTCCAGTTTCCTCGGTCGCTTCCTCGGTCAATTCTTTGGTTATTGATCCCACGATAGGAACAGATATTTGTCCTCCTCAAATCGTCGGGGCCGTGGACAAAGAAGTCGTCGTTGGAGATTCGATTTCGTATCGTACAGGAGTCAGCGTCGTCGATGATTCAGATGAGATCGTGGACTTGGAAATCGACTCGAGCAATGTTGATCTTTCTACTCCAGGGACGTACCCCGTAACTTACTCGGCAACTGACTCGAGCGGCAATACAAGCTCTGTGACCGTGCTTGTCAACGTTGTTGCTCCGCCGCCTCGTCCGACTGAGCAGACGAATGATGAGAGTGGATCGTCTGAGATAATGCCAGAGGAAGATCCGCTGCTGCTCAAGGTCAATGCCCTTGGCCAAGCAGTCCTCGACCAAATTCTCAAAGAAGGCATGACACAACGGGAAAAAGCGTATGCCATCTTCCAATACGTTCACCGCAACATCGCCTACACAGGTACGTCGGATAAAACAGACTGGGTAGCCGGAGCGTACGCTGGCTTCACAAAAAGGCGTGGTGACTGCTTTACTTATTTTGCCTGCTCCAAGGTTTTACTGACTCTGGCAGGTATTCCGAATGTTGATCTTGAGCGCGTAGGCGGTACGACGCGCCATTACTGGCAGTTGGTTGACGTAGGGGAGGGATACATGCATTTCGATGCTTGCCCGCATTCTCATACTTCTACAGTCACGTTTCTATTAACAGAGGAAGAGGCCAGAGAATTTTCTGAGCAGATTGCGTGGTATAGGCCAAATTACTACGTTTATGACTATGAGAATTGCCCTGTGGAGGTTGTGGGGACGCCTGAGAATAATGAATAAGATAAAGCCAAGTTCGGCCCCTAAAAAAGGGGGCTGAACTTTTTTATTTTTTTTGAAAATGGTGATACCATTTTCCCAGTTTTATCGTATAATAGATTAGAAAGGAAAAAGTCTTTCTAAAAAATTGCAAAGGAGAATTTATGATGAAAAATAAGATTTTCAAGCGTACCCTCACGATCGCCCTGGCGTTTGTGTTGCTCCTGGCTCTCATGGTACCTCTGTTTGCTATTACCACCGAAGATATCGAAGGGCTGATCAAGGAGGAGGAAGATAAGAGCGAGAACAAGCCTATTGAGTTTACAGATGTGCCCGAAACTCATTGGGCCTACAGTACCATTCGACATCTGGCTGGCGCGGGTGTGGTGAATGGTGTCGGGAATGATAAATTTAATCCCGATGGCGGCGTCAAGTATAATGAGTTTTTCACCATGATCGAGAGAGACCTTAATTCCAACTATTTCATCTTTCCCGAAATCTTCGGATACGATTTGAAGGGAAAGCCTTGGTGGTGGCTTGGGATGGAGCTGGCTAAAAAGGAAAATTTCCTTGTTGGTACAAAAGTTGAAAAGGCGTTTTCCAACGGCGATTGGAATCTCTCTATGCTTGAGCAGACAGTCTCCCGAAACGAAATGGCTCAAATCCTCTATAATGTTTACGTGAACAACGTCAACGGAAATGTACATTATGTTTGGAACCAGCGTATTGCTGATCCTGTCATTCCTGATTTGCAGAATATTCCGAACCAGTATTGGGATGCGATCGAGTGGTCCTATGAATACGGTCTTCTGAACGGTGTCGATCCGACCGGAAAATTCGATGGCAGCTCTCTGATGAAGCGCTCTGAGGCGGCAACAGTGATCGTGCGGCTTGAGTGTCAGGCTGGCTGTAAACCGTATCCCACTGAGGATTATGTAGTCCCCGTTGGCGCTGGCTATGCCATTGATCACCCCACTATCGCTCCTAAGTCCGGATATCTGACCAGCGGAAAACCTATTTCTGAGGAAAATATTGCGGAAATCGTTGAGGCGTTGAAGAGCGAGTATCCGATGGATACAAGGTGGGATTCCACGGAAAAATATTACTATGAGAGTCGGATGGGCGGTACCGCGTATTATCTGCTGATGACAGACGATAATGGCGTCATGAACTGGAGAAAACCTGTAAGCGAACTCGACCCATACATTTTGGCGGGAGACCCTTATTACGGCTATGAGTATATCCATGGCGGCTGTGAAGCTTTCGCCTTAATTTTCCAGAGCGCCATTTTTGGAGCAAAACCTCTCATTAATCCTTTGAACATTCATCAGGACATCTCGAAGGTCAAGGTTGGAGATATCATCATCACTGGGAACCCGTGGGTCCATGGCTGCCACTGGCAGGTTGTATATGATTTCATAGAAGACCCTAACGGAAATATGGTTCCGCTCTGTGTTGGTGGAAACGAGGGAAACTCTGTGGGTTGGGACTCTGGAAATATTACAAATATTGTAAAGGACTGGAATCCAACTGACAAGGAGGATTTCATCATCAGCAGGTGGCCAGCGTAAAAGATTATGACAAAATATTTTATCTCGCCGGAATTTCTTCCGGCGAGATAATTTTTCAAGCAATCTTGAAAATGTCAATAATATTTTTTTATTTGGCGTATATATTAACACGCGCAAAAACGCGAAATTATTTTTGGAGGTTAATTTCGATGGACAATGTTCGAAACTTGACGCTTGCGGCCAAACGGCTCTTGTGTCTGATTCTCGTACTGACGATGGTAGTGGGCCTTCTGCCTATTACCGCTAAAGCCGCCTATGAAGATTGGATGTTTGATGATGACGGAGAACCAAATATCTCACCCAAGATTAAGCTTATCTCCAGCGGCTTCACATTGAAAAATGGTCGAAACGTAGCAGACTGCCAATATAGGGATTCTACGCTTAACTCAAATGTGTATGTCCATTACATTAAGGTCTCACCTCTGACTGCCAATGGTTATCCAGATGATGAAAGCCCTTTGACGGCACCTTTCCTTGTCAAACAAGTTGTCGCTTTCTGTGGGGACCATTCTAAAAAACTGAATACATCTCACGAGGGCGAGACATGGTCGAATCCTGTTGATTTTCAGGAAAATCCATATCTGGTATACTATTATACCATGTACTACAATACCTTGAGTTATTACGATCAAGGCCACCAAGCCTATGCAAGTTTAAATGGTATTGACTATGAGATCTGGAGCGACGAACAGTTCATGTCGGAAATGGCCGTTGCCCAGGCGGTGACTTGGGGTATTGTGCATAATAAGATTCCTGACGTAAATTCTGATCGTGACGGCTATATTAATAAAGTTGCCCAAATGCGTGTTGAGGCGATTGCTGCAATAGGCAAAACCTTGGAGACTAACACGACTACAACACTTGCGGCTGAAAAGAAAGTTGTTGAGCAAATTCTTAAAAACTATGAAGCTGGCAAATATCAAAAGTTCAAATTTGTGGTATATACGCATTATGATGGCTCAAAAAATCAGCCTGACGAAATGCAGCCTATGGTAGTTGCATTGCCCTATCGTACAAAGACTGCTTATCCATATGCGTTCAGAGTCGAGGTTCCCGTAAAAACAGATGCGGAAGGCAATCCGATTCCTGGAGCAAAATTTGGTGTGTATTTGGACGCTAGCTGCACGGTACCAGCACAACAGTATTCTTGCTACTACCAGGGCAGTGTGGATAACAAAATCGGATATACTTTTATCTCTGGTGAAGATGGTAAAGCAACATCAGACTTTTTAACTATTCCAGGAACAGACAAAAATCAGAAACCTTCCCAGTTCATTGTCTATATCAAAGAGGAAGAGGCTCCAGAGGGATTCAGAAAATCTGATGAAGTAATTCCAGTTGTTGTTAAAGCCGAAAATATGGTATATGCACCTGGTGGAGATGGACTAAGCTCGTGCGCACCTGTTCAAGTAAGGGTTCCAGACTCGTGGGATCAGCCAGTTAATGGTGCTTGGGTAAATCTTGTTCCTCACTATTTCTACGTCAAATTGGACAAACAAGACGAAGCTGGTCATCCTCTTGCCGGCGCCAAGTTTGGAATATATACAGATCCACAGTGTCTGACCCCTATTACTGCTAACAGTTCTACTAGCGCTACATTTACGACACAAGACACAGACAATGTATACGGTCCATTTCTCCTTCCCACAGAACTGGACACGGGAACAGATGTAACCTTGTATCTGAAAGAAATAAGTGCTCCTTCTGGATATACAGCATCATCAGAAATCAAGAGTTTCACTGTTACACAAGATCAGCTTTTACCAGAGAGAAGAAAAAATGACAAAAATACATTTGCTGACGCAGGCACAGTCGTAAACGACAAGTCCCCTGATCATTCATCTGGGGAAGGTGCTCAGATTTGGATCAAGTTCCGTAAGGTAGACGAAAATGGCCTTCCCATTGGTGGTGCTACGTTCAAAGTATTTGCGGTAACCTCCAGCAGCGCTTCCGGTGGCGGAGAGAATCGCGTGGAGCTTGATACTTTCCGCGTCAGGGCAGACCAGACGAAATACGGTCCGTTCACGATTCCGTCAGATTACTTAGCTGCCCACAAGGACAATCTTATCATCGGTATCGAGGAAACCTCCGCTCCTGTCGGCTATCAGATGAGCGAGAATCCATATTCATGGTCGGTCATCGGTTCCACTGCGGACAGCTATCTTGACCATGAAGATAATCCTGTTCCGTTCCAGGATATGACCAACATGCCTGATGAACCCGAGCCCACCGTAGTAACGCCCGCAACGTTGAAGAAGGTAGATTCCCGTACGGGTCAGGGTATTGGGCCCGCCACATTCCGTTTCACAGGCGCTGAGACGCCGGATTATCCCTCATTCCCGATTATCCCGTCTGTAGAAACCATAGAAGAGCTCATGGCGTGGCTCCAGAGAGCTGTCGCGGAATGGAACTCCCATGACTACGTAGACATCGGCGGTGTCCATAACTACGAGTTCCAGACAGACGCGAACGGCATCCTCAACTTCCAGTGGCAGGATCCCGCGCAGGCCAATTACATCGCTCCTGGTCTGTACTACGTCACAGAACTCCAGGCTCCTGCCGGGTATGAGCGTACTATGGAAGGGCAGTGGATCGAACTCAGCATCGACGACAATGGCAACGCCGTCGCGTCCGGATCGCTGGTCTTCAAGAACGACAAGCTCCATACTGTGCGTATCGTGAAGCTTTCCGCTGACGGCACACAGCTTCCCGGCGCGGTATTCAATGTCTATCGGGACGGACAGCTAATTTCATCCGGCCTTACAACTGGCGCGAACGGAGAACTCGTCTTTGATGGCGCCAACCATGAGGGCATCACCTCTGGGTATTACGAGTTTGAGGAAGTCACGCCTCCTGCCGGATATATGCTCCCTGAGAACAATCGTATCGGTATCAAGATCGACGCCTCAGACCCCACCATCATGGAGCACGTCCTGACCGTGACGAACTACGAGTACCCGGACATCGTTATTGAGAAGAAGGAGAAGGGAACAGACACTCCTCTTTCTGGTGCCACCTTCGAGGTATTCATCGACGCTCAGAGCATCGGTGAGTTTGTCAGTAATGAAGAGGGTAAGGTCGTCATAGACTATGGCGCCTACGGAGACTATCTCACCCCGGACAAGAACAGCTGGACCGTGGCGGTCCGCGAAATTGCGCCTCCCAGCGGTTATCTTCTTAACGACAATACTCTCCATGAGCTTCAGATCAGAAAGGGCGAAAAACTCGCTTCTTTCGTTTTTGAGGATACCCCATACATCGGTATCTCTATCCTGAAGCTGGACGCTGAGACGAATCAGCCTCTCTCCGGCGCGGATTTCGAAGTCATGATCAATGGCCACTCCATCGGAACGAAAACGACCAACGGTGATGGCCAGATCCTCATAGACTATGACTCCTGCGGCGAGTTCCTTGGCGACACTCTCGCCTCCGGCTGGACCGTTGCCGTGAGGGAAGTGAAGGCTCCCGCCGGATATATGATCGAAGACTATGATTGGCAGATTTCCTCTCTTGTTCCCGGTCAGAAGTCTGTGTCCTTTACCTTCCGTGACCCGAAATATCCTGAGATTCACATCGTAAAGCAGAATTACGAGCATACGGCATACCTTCCCGGTACAGAGTTCGAGGTCATGATCGACGGACGTAAGGTTGGCAGCTTTACTACCGGCGCTGACGGCAAGATCGATCTCACCTACGACCAGTACCATGAGTTCCTGGACCCCACTCAGAACAGCTGGACTATCCAGGTTAGAGAGACAAAGGCTCCCGCAGGGTATGTCATCACAGACAATACATGGCACACAGTCGAACTTTTAAAAGGTCAGACGGAAACGACCTTTGAATTTAAAGACTCTGAGTATCCCGTTATCAGGATCCTGAAAATAGATCGCGAGACAGGCGAACCGCTTGCCGGCGCCGTCTTTGAGATTCGCATCGACGACGAGATTTTGAGTCCCGGTTCCTTTATGACCGACGCAAACGGCATCATCGAGATCGACTACGAGCATTACCGTGAATTCCTGAAGGAAGGCAAACCCAGCTGGACCGTCGCGGTCAGGGAGACACAGGCCCCTGACGCGCACTTTATTGACGACTTCAACTGGCGCATGACTGAGCTCCAGCTAAATCAGGGTCTCGCTACCTTCGTCTTTACAGATACCGCTTACCCGGACATCATGATCCAGAAGACGGAGAAGGGAACCAACAAGCCTCTTGCTGGCGCTAAGTTTGAAGTCTTCATTGACGCTCAGCATGTAGACGAGTTCACTACCAACGAGGACGGTCAGATCGTTCTGGACCACGATGTGTACGGTGAGTTCCTTGACCCCTACAAGAACAGCTGGACTGTCGGAGTTCGTGAGGTCGGCCCCGCCAGCGGGTATCTGCTGGATGACGACGAGCTTCATGAGCTGGAGCTTCGGAAAGGCGAGAAGCTTGCAACCTTCACCTTTGAGGATACGCCTTACGGTGGCATCGCCATCCTGAAGCTTGATGCGGCGACAAATAAACCTCTCGCCGGCGCGGACTTTGAGGTCATGATCAACGGCCATTCCATCGGTACAAAGACCACTGACGCCAATGGCCAGATTCTCATAGACTACGAGTCCTGTGGAGAGTTCTTTGGAGATCCATCCCTGGATGAGTGGACCGTCAGTGTCCGTGAGGTCACTGCTCCTGCCGGCTATATGGTAGAGGACTCCAATTGGCAGACCGCGGTTCTGAAGGCCGCGCAGAAATCCGTTACCTTTACTTTCCGTGACCATCAGTATCCTGAGCTTCACATCGTGAAGAAGGACTACGATGGCAAGACTTTTCTTCCCGGTGCTGAGTTTGAGGTTATGATCGACGGCCGTAAGGTCGGCACATTTACCACCAACGCCGAAGGTAAGATAGATATCACCTATGAGCGGTTCCATGAGTATATGGACGCTTCACAGGACAGCTGGACAATCCAGGTCAGAGAGACAAAGGCACCTGCCGGGTACGTCATCACTGACAATACGTGGCATACCATTGAACTTCTGAAAGGTCAGCCCGAAGCGACCTTCGAATTCAAGGATTCCGAGTATCCTGTCATCAGAATCCAAAAGCTTGACCGTGAGACAGGCGAACCGCTGAGAGGCGCTATGTTCGAGATCCGCATCGACCATGAGATCCTGACGCCCGGTTCCTTTATGACAGATAAGAACGGCGTCATTGAGATCGACTACGAGCACTACAAAGACTTCCTGACCAGTGGAAAGACCAGCTGGACCGTGGCCGTTCGTGAGACACAGGCTCCTGACGGATACCTCATTGACGACTACAACTGGCACATGACGGAGCTGAAGCTGTCTCAGGGTCTTGCCACCTTCGTCTTTACGGATACCGCCTATCCTGAGATCGTCATCGTGAAGAAGGATAAGGAGACCGGCGCGTATCTGCCCAACACCACCTTCCAGATCCTTATTGACGGCGCTTTCTTCGGTACGAGGACAACAGACAAGGACGGTAAGATCACCATTACGTATGATGAGTACCGCAGGTTCCTCGACGAGGAGAACTACGACAACTGGACCATCACCGTAACGGAGGTCGAAGCCCCCGAGGGCTACAATAAGGACCTCCAGGCAACGACCAATTCGTTCACACTGACTCAGCAGCTGAAGGTTGGGCAGAAGCTTTCCGTGTTCGAGTTCCAGGATACGGCTCTCAGAGATATCCTGGTCTACAAGCGTGACGCTGTGAACGGGAATCTTCTTGCTGGCGCTACCTTCCGTCTCCACTGTGTGAAGGCGGACGGACTGGACGGCGGCAATATTACCGACCGTGAGCTCACCACTGACGAGAGAGGCTATGTTGTCTTTGAGAACGTGCCCAACGGGACCTATGAGATCACCGAGGTCACGCCTCCTGAGGGCTTCCAGCCTGCTGAGGATAAGACCATTACCGTAACCGTCTCTTCGGACTCCGACCGTGTTATGGAGTTCTCCTTTAAGAATGAGCCCAAGAGCGGACTCATTATACGGAAGATCGACTCCCTTACCAAGCAGCCTGTCACGGGCGTCTGGTTCCGTATCACTCCGCTTGCTCCCCTGAGCGGCGCTCCCATTGAGGCTGAGACCAACGAGAACGGCATGATCGTTCTGGAGCATCTGGACCCCGGCACGTACCATGTCGAAGAGATTGCCACCGCTGACGGGTATACGCTGAATACCACTTCTCAGGATGTGGTCATCGTGAACCAGCATGAGCTGTTCACCGTCCTCTTTACGAATGACCAGCAGGGCATGCTCAACATCTTCAAGACGGACTCCCTGACAGGCGCCGCGCTTGCCGGAGCTGAGTTTACCGTCACCAACGGGACCAGGGTATACAAGGTCGTGACCGGCGAGAACGGTTACGCCAGTATCCCCGTCATGGATGCCGGCTGGTACAAGATCGTTGAGACCAAGGCTCCGTACGGCTACGTTCTGGACAGCACTCCGATCAACGTCGAGGTCAAGGTAGGGGAGAACAAGACTGTTGAGGTCAAGAACGTTCCTGACAGCGCCCTTTACATCACCAAGATAGACGCTGTGACCCACGCTCCCATTGCCGGCGCTGTCTTTGAACTGTATTCCGGCCTTATTGGAACGGGCGCGTTCACTGTTGTCGGCCAGTATGTGACCGATGAGCACGGTATGATCCACACCGGGCCTCTTAAGCCGGGACCCTACGCCATCAAGGAGATCGTCGCGCCTTCGGGATATCTTCTGGACGATTCCTACCATGAGGTCGTCGTCTATGCCGGCCATTACAACAACATCGTCATTGAGAACCAGAAGGCCGCTACGCTTGTTGTTCGCAAGATCGACAGCAGAACAGGGAAGCCCATTCCCGGCGCTGTGTTCAAGGTCGAGAGCGCTGACAGGATGGACCTCATCGGCACGCTTGAGACGGATGCCAACGGCGAAGCCATCTTCACCGGCCTTAATGAGGGGGCGTACATCGTGACTGAGACGCAGGCTCCGGATGGCTACCAGCTCAGCGACCCGTCCCAGAAGACCATCTGGGTCGAGGCTGGCAAACACAACTATTGCGAATTCACCGATGCCAAGAACGGAAGCCTAGTCATTACACTCCGTGAGCAGGACACCGGCAAGGAACTTTACAATGGTGAGTTCAGAGTGACCCGTGAATCTGACCAGATCGTGGTCTTTGACGGGAGTACGGATACGACAGGTACCATCGTTGTTGGCGACCTTGTTCCCGGTTGGTATTTCGTCGAGCAAATCTACGCTCCTGACGGATATACCATGGTGACCAAGGAACTCCACGTTGAGGTTCTTGCCGGACGCCAGCAGAGAGTTTACTTCGAGGATGTTACCTCCGGCCTCATCATTGAGAAGTATGACAGCAAAGACCCCTCCATCATGCTTGAGGGCGCCCGGTTCCAGGTGAAGCGGGAAAGCGACGGCATCGTGGTAGGCGAGTATGTGACAGGCAAGGACGGTAAGGTCACTGTTTCCAAGCTTGCTCCTGGCCGATACACTGTGACGGAGCTTGTCGCTCCTGACGGTTATAACATCGACGAAGGTCCCAAGACCATTGAGGTCATAGCAGGCACGTTGGCGCATGTGGCCTTCAAGGACACCGCCTTTGGCGGTATCACCGTGAAAGTCGTAGACAAAGCCACACAGCTGGGTATCTCCGGCGCTGTCGTGGAAGTCTGGCGTCAGAACGGGACTCTGGTGAACACCTACACCACAGACAGGACCGGGACCTTTATGACAGACAAGCTTACAGACGGCTATTACGTTCTGAAGCTTACCCATATCCCCGACGGCTATACGGCCGCTGTAACAGAAGCCACCGTTGAGATCAGGAATGGAAACCCCGTAACATACACATTTGAGCTTTCCATGAATGGCTCTTTGAAAATCGTAAGCAAGTCCACTTACGGACAGGCGGTCCCTGGGACCACGTTCACCGTCTCCAGACCCAACGGGGAAGTGATCGGTACCTACATCACCGGTCCTAATGGTTCTGTCTCCGTGTCTGGTCTTCTGACTGGCTGGTATGTGGTCACTCCCGGTAAGGCGCCTTCCGACTACACCTTCAGCAGCATGGAGGGCATGAATGTCCTGATCGAATCCGGAAAGCTTTCCGTTTCCGAGTTCGTGCTTCAGGTCCTCTCCAGTGTCCGTATTCGCTTCGTTGACGGTGTGACAGGCGATCCTGTCTATGGTGTCCGTCTCCAGGTCAGAGAGACCAAGACGAATGGATCCATCCATGAGTTCTACAGTGATAACGCCGGTTATGTGACGCTTGACAAGAGTTTTCTCACTGGCACTTATGTGATCGAGATGATCAGCGCTCCTGCCGGGTACATTGTAGACGGGACTCCAAAGTCCATTGAGGTCCTTGCGGCCTCCACAACGAACGTCACGTGGCGCATCTACCCCGAGGGCGGACAGATCCAGGTCATCCTCAAGAGCGCGGACTACAACGCGGTCCTCAATCAGGCGGCCGGTACGGCTCTCCAAGGCGCTGTCTTTGAGATTATGAACGCGGACACCTACCAGATTGTCGGCCGTATTATGACGGACGCACGGGGTGTAGCGGCCTCCGCAGCGCTTCCTGTCGGACGTTACATCGTCACTCAGGTCGCCGCCTCTCCGTATTACCACACGAGTACCGCATCAAGTGAGGTCAGGATCAAGCTCAACAATGACGTTGTCCAGACTTCGTTCACGAATAAGAGCGTCAATCTCAAGACCTCCGTTTCCATGCAGACTAACAACTCCATCTCTGCTGGCAACAGCATGAGGGTGGATATCCTCTCCGCTGCGAATAACTCCGATGTGGAGCTGGATAACTTCTTCGTCCACGTCAAAGTCCCCACGGACGCTGTTCGTGTGAGCACCTTCAGCACCGGCGCGTGGAACACCGCTGTCGGGTTCAAGATCTCCATCAAGACGAACATGCGTGACTACTACACGCTGGCGGATAATCTCATCAGCACGAACGTCTACAACTACGACCTGAGCTCTCAGGCACTGGGACTTCAGGCTGGTGAGTATGTGACGGACATCCGGCTCGAGTACGGTACTGTTCCTGCCGGCTTCAACCTGAAGACCAAGATGGCCTTCATGGAATACGTCATGAGCACCGTCTATGACCAGTACAAGCTCATCAACCGCGTCGAGGTCGGCGGCCAGCACAATACCGTCTCCCTGAGCACGAATCCGGGCAATCCCAATTTCGTATACTCCGGCGAGGCCGGCATGGGCGCCGTCTCCGGCAACAGCGGCGCTTGGTCCACGGCTGTCGCGCTTTGGACCTCCACCGTGAAGAGCTCGGTCAAGATGCCTGACCAGCTTCCCAAAACGGGTTATTGATACCTCGAAATACCTCCTCTCGCTCCCTTGCCCCATTCCGGGGCAGGGGATCCTTTTTTTGCCCTCCGCTGTCTTGTGCTGGGAGATAAGATAAAAATAATTTTCACAAAAAATGCGTATAGAAAAAAATAAAGGAGTGATGGTAAAGTCAATTACCCTATCTGAATCGATAGATTCAGATGGGGCTTGTGAGAGGACGATTCCTCAAACAAGCTCGGTTGATTAGCCTCAGTGACCCGCGCAGGTCTACGGAAACCACGCGGCGAGAACTACGTTATCGCAGAATCTATAGGTACCGGCGGATGCTCCACAAGTCCGCTGCTCTACGGATGCGTATCAAACATTCCTGAGGGTAGGGAAAGCGTACGTATCATCAAACCCGCGATAACCTTGGCGATGTGGACAACGGCGGCTGCCGGCCCTTCGGGACCGGTGAGCGCCGCTCTATCTGGATAAGATTTACGAAAGGAGACCTACCATGGCGGTATTCGTCATCAGTAAATACGGTGAACGGCTGATGCCTACAACCTGCTATGGCAAGGTCAGACACATGCTGAAGGATGGCCGTGCGGTCATCTTTAAGCGCGACCCGTTCACCATCCAACTCACCTACGACTCCCCATCTTATACCCAGCCTATCGAACTATGCATGGATACCGGGTACGAGCACATCGGGCTAAGCTTGAAGTCCGAATCGGAGGAATATGTGGCAAATCAATATGACCTGCTTCCCAACGAAAAGCAACGCCATGATGATCAGCGGAAGCTGCGCCGGTCCAGAAGGAACCGGCTCCGCTACCGCAAACCTCGATTCAGCAACCGCCACGCCACCAAAAAGCCCGGATGGTTTGCCCCATCTCTGAAAAATAAGGCGGACCGCCATATCGACTTGATTGCGCGGTACTTATCCGTCTGTCCCATCACTTCTATCTGCTTAGAGGTCGGAGAATTTGACACGATGCTGCTGAAAGCTATTCAGGAAGGTAAACCCATCCCAACAGGAACTGATTATCAGCATGGCCCCAGATATGGAACACAAACACTCCGTTCAGCCGTTTTTGCCCGTGACAAGCACACCTGTAAGACCTGCGGTCGCAGTTTTGCGGACGGCGCTGTATTGCACGCTCATCATATGTACTTCTGGCGTGGTCAACATGGCGACTCAATGGACGAACTTATTACCGTCTGCGAGAAGTGCCACACCTCTGAGAACCACAAGCCCGGAGGGAAATTGTGGGGCTTAGACAAGAAGGTCGGCTGGTATACCGGCGCTGCATTCATGAACACGGTCCGTTGGTATATCTACGAACGAGCGAAATCCCTGTTTCCTGATGTTGAAACACATATCACCTACGGCGCCGCGACCCATGTATCCAGAACAGACCTGGGTCTTGAGAAATCACACACCAACGACGCTTATTCCATGGGCAGATACCATCCAACAAAGAGAGCAGATACCATCACTTACAAGAAGCGCCGCCGAAACAACCGCATCCTGGAGAAATTCTATGACGCGAAGTATGTAGATACCAGAGACGGTAAGTTAAAAAGCGGCGCCCAACTTGGATGTCAAAGGACCAAGCGCAGAGAGACCCGAAGCTCACCCGAGAATCTACGCATCTATCACGGGCCCAAGAAGGCCGCTGGACGCCGGTCTATCAGGCGAAAGCGGTATAACATCCAGCCGGGTGATGTATTCACATACCATGACAAAAAATACACATCTAACGGAGTACAGTGTTATGGGAAATACGTGACATGTAAGGTAAACAAAGAAACCCTGTCTTTTCCTGTAAAGAAAATTCGCATCATCCACCATGCAGGTGGTTGGCAATATAATATCAAGAAAGGAGTATGCACATTCCTTCCCACCTAAATCACAGATTTAGATGGGGTCCCCTGTGCCGATTATTTATGAATGATAATGATTATGTCTCAGACGATTCTCAAGATATTCATCAAAGTCTTGGAAGCAAAACCGAAAGTGTTACGAAAGAAGCCGGAAAGGCTGTTGGTCGTGCAATTGCGCAGGTATCTAAAAAAGCTATAAAATGGCTTGTGGCAGCGGTGGGTCCCGCTATTGCTGGGTTCCTTTGCATCGTTCTTCTCCTTGGTATTGCGTACATGTGGCTTTTTGAGACGCGCGGGACTTCTGGTCAGCTATCTCGGGATCCATCCTATCAAAATCCTGTTGTCGATGTAAACGGAGTCCCTATGGCTCAGGCATATACCGAGCCGCAAGCTCTCATCAACGCATATTATAATTATCTCTCAGTTGTATCTGCGCAGAAGGTCTTTATCGATCCTGATACTGGAGAGCAGGTCTGGCTCAAATTTGACAACAATACACAGACATCGGACTACGCTGGCCTCACGACCACAAACAATACGGAGGAGCAGTTTTATCTTTCACCTTATTTACTTATGATGGCCGATGAGATCATACATCAGCAAATGTTCTATTATCCAGAGCAATTTATAAAGCCTGTATTTTCACGATTCCTTCCGGTAAGCGGTTCAACAGATGGGAGATTATATATCACTACTCTTCCGCTTATAGATGACGGCTCAAAAAATGCTGTCGAATTATTAAAAGAACTTCGTGGTGGACAAGGGAATCCAACTGCCGCGGATACTCCTTACTCCACCAGCCCAAAGTATCGCTCATATGAAGATTACTATGGTGCCAGCTTATCTATTATAAGCACATCTCATCCATATTCTGAAATGTCCGTTCCAAGTGATGGCTACTCGCAGACTTTTTCAAGCCAGAATATGAATCAGACTGTTCCGGGAATTTGGGATTATGGACTCGGAACTATTATACAGTATGAAGTCGGTACGAAAGATAAATATATCAACTGCGCATTTAATTCCTTCACAGTACACATCCATAGGCTAAGAGAAGTTCCAGATATAGACCCGGAAACAGGGGAAC
Organism: uncultured Oscillospiraceae bacterium; assembly: GCA_947632175.1. Lineage (GTDB taxonomy): Bacteria > Bacillota > Clostridia > Oscillospirales > Oscillospiraceae > RUG626. The sequence continues at coordinate 87,400 of CANROC010000003.1, forward strand.
AGTTGGTGGATCCTGAGTCCAATCAACCCGTTATGAAGCAGGAATTTGTCTGCGAGAATGAGATAGCTACGCTTGAAATTAACCCCGAAGATACTCTTGAGTCGCTGATGAACAAGATTAACGCCCTGAATACAGAGACAGAGTGTGTTGTAATTTCTCCATCAACGGACGAATTAACCTCGATGCTTAATGCCAGAACAAACAAAATAGAGATGGATTTATCTGAGGCGGATCTCTTGTCATCTCAAACCGTTTTTAACAACGAAACTCTACAAAGATATTTTGGTAAAGACAATACAGTTTACCCTTTGAGTTATCCTATGATTTCCGCGGTGGCCACATTTTCAGGGAGCCTTCGCTACGAATATGCCTCCAAGCAAGCAACTACTGCGTTGGAAACAGCGACTCTTCCGTTTGACAGCGGTTTCAACGATAACTGCACTGACCTGGAATACTTCTCAGGTACTGCTGATTGCGGATTTTTTGGAAGCCTCACAGCTTCAAGAACGGGCGAAGTAGTTACGATAGCACCGGTTGGGAAAAGCGCGGTCAGCGGCGGATCAAGTGTCTACGCGGACCCTCTTGGTCTGACTTACCTGGAAGCATACATGAGCAATTATGAGGTATATGTTCCAAACAATACAACAACTACCTTAAATCGTGTTAAGGAACTTCAGGAAGGCTCATATTCAGCGGAACTTGACGCAAACAATGACGGTGTAGTTACCGTTATAGATTATATTATAAAAATGGGCCTAATGGAAAGTTACCGTGATGAATTGCTTTCACAATGGACAGGCTGGGATCTGTATGAAGTCAATGACTTTGATATTAGCGATGCTATCGAAAAAATGCGGCACGTTTCAACTGCCGCAGAAGATGACCCGTTTAACGGTTTCTTATCAAATATGTTCAACGGGCATTTGAACGATATGCTCACATCTGACAATAATACATCTGTCAGTGGCTATGAATCCGCGTCGTATTACATTCAGTATAGATACCATCCAGACGAAAGATCCATTCAAAATATAATCCTCCAGTCGAGAACATTTGAAAACCAGTCAACTTATAGCCAAGAAGCTGAATCTTTTAATGCAGACGCTCTTGTTTTCTATGGCTTTGACGCAGGTTCGCTTTCTAACGGAAACGGAGATTACATAGTTTCTGTCGCTCAAACACAGGTTGGAAACGTGAATGGAGATCCCTATTGGAGCTGGTACGGCTTTGATCATAGAGTAGCATGGTGCGCCTGCTTTGTGAGCTGGTGTGGAAACGAATGCGGTTATCTTGATGAAGGCATCTTGCCAAAGTTTTCGGCTGTATCTACCGGAATAACATGGTTCCAGGAACGAGATCTCTGGATGGACAGCAACTACGTACCTGATGCGGGGGACATTATTTTCTTCGATTGGGAGCAGGATGGTGGCCCTGATCACGTCGGTATCGTTGAGAAAGTTGAAAACGGGACCATATATACCATTGAAGGAAATTCCGGCAATGAATGCAAGGAAAATTCGTATGCTATTGACGCAGAAGTCATCTACGGTTTTGGAACTCCAGAGTATTAATGGTCAACAAGGGGAGCGCTTAACCGCGCTCCTAAATATTTTTCAGAACAATGATACCATTTCCCTAGATTTTTCGTATAACAAAAATAAAGGACAAAATGAGGTGTTATTGATGAACGACTACTCTTTACATATTTTGAATTTGCCGAAACAGAAGCTTTCACAGTTTGAATCGAAGGATATCCATACGCTCATGGACCTTGCGATGTATTTCCCTCGGAAGTACTATGATTTCAGGCAAATTACAAAGGTGCTCGATGCCAAGCCTGGGGATATGTGCGCTTTACAGGGCAGGGTCATAGATATCCGGGACAATGGAGGCCGGAATACGGTAATCTGTGAGGAGCTGGACCCCGTAAATGGGGGATATAAGCCTCAGTTTAGCGTCGTTTGGTTTGGACAAGGGTACCAGGTCAATAAAATCAAGATGGGTTGTCTTTATACCTTTTGCGGCAAGGTGTCTGTCTTTAGGGACAATATTCAAATTTGTCCGCCTATTGCGTTTAGCGATAAAGAGGCTGATGTTTGCCGTATTATGCCTATTTACTCGAAGATCAAAGGAATGTCTGTTGAATATTTAACAAATAGGATCGTACAGTCAATTGGTTACCTGGGACTTGAATATAAAGAAACACAAAAGGATAACGTTGCGAGTTCTTTAAGCCTCATGCCCTTACTCACTGCCATCTCTCAAGTACACAATCCTGCAAGTAAAGAGTTATATAAAATGGCGGCAAGTCGAATCGCGTTTGAGACGATTTATGATTTCTATGATGACCTGAAGAAAAAGAGTTCTTGTGTAAACACTTCGGTAAAGAATGTGAAGGATGATGTGTTAGTTAGAAAAGCCATTACTGCACTTCCGTACAGGCTCACACAAGATCAGGAGACAACGATTGAGAAAATTATGGGGACTGCAAAGAGTGGCCGCCGTATTAACGCTCTTATTTCAGGGGATGTGGGCTGTGGCAAAACGATCGTTGCCATTTTAGCCTCTATCTTTATGTGTGAGAATGGCTATCAGACTATCGTTATGGCACCTACTCTGGTGCTTGCTCAACAGCATTTCTCAGAGTTTTCGAAAATCGTTGGCCCTCTTGGCATCAAGGTGGCTCTGTTGACTACCGAAACAAAACAGAAGGACCGTAAAAAAATATTCAGTGAATTTGGCACCGGAGATATCAACATCCTTATCGGAACTCACGCCGTATTAGGAAAAGATGTTGTCCCTCAGAAACTCGGTATGACGATCATTGACGAGGAGCACAAGTTTGGCGTTGAACAGAAAATGACTTTGGAAAGCTTGGCGCAAGATGGTATTCACCATCTGTCCATGACAGCAACGCCTATTCCCAGAAGCATTGCTAAGAGTGTGTACGGTATGGATACGGATGTAATGTCCATAAGGACGATGCCCAGCGGCCGGCTTCCCGTTATTACCAAGCAGCGCTTCTCATCAAAGCAGGCGTTTGAGGAAATATATGATGAGGTCCGGAAGGGACACCAAGCGTACATCGTCTGCCCATTTATTGATACCTCTGATCGGGATCAGTTTGCGGACGTAATTTCTGTGTCCGCTGTTCAAGTCGCTGCGGATAAGTATTTCCTGAACAAACAGTCACGGGTAAGGACGGCTGTTTTAACAGGGGACATGCCTCAGAAGGACATCATAAAGATAATTAACAGTTTTGCCGCCCATGAAGTCGATGTTCTAATTTCTACGACGATCGTTGAGGTTGGAGTAAATGTCCCAAATGCCACGATCATAGCCATCATGTCAGCGGACAGATTTGGCCTTGCCGCGCTTCATCAGTTACGCGGACGAGTTGGCCGGAGCTCCTATCAGAGCTACTGCCTGTTGTGTGCTAAAAACAGTACCGATCGGTTAAATGTTCTTTGTGAAACGAGTGATGGCTTTGAAATCGCTGAAAAGGATCTGGCAATGAGAGGACCAGGGGATATTATGGGTACTGCGCAAAGCGGCGATTCAAAATCCATCGAGACGATCATTAGGTTCCCGCGCCTGGCTGCCGAAATTCGAAACAAACTGTTTTCTCCCTCCACTATTGTGGGGCTCCCCACAGCATGACCTTTGAAGTCAATGATTTTTTTATTTTTTGCGTAAGTCAGTATGCAATAATTTGAGTAGGGGTGATTCTATGTATGCGTTGGTTAGTGTAAATACCAGCCTCATCCAAGACCTTATACAGAGTAGTGGATTTAGAACTTTTCTCGACCAGTATAATATTGTCATTTCTGCCGCGTTATCTATTGTAACGCTGTCTGTTATTGTTCTTTTCTTTATGAATGTTGTAAAATTTTCACACAATTCAAATAATGACTGGAAGCGAAAGGAATCAATGACAGGTATCTTGGTATGTTTAATATGCCTTGGTTGCATTGGCGGAATCGACATTTTGTACGGAATCGTACTTGGGTTGATATTTGGGATGTGAGGTGATTTGCCATAGAACTCACTACAATCCAAAAGGAAATAAGCGGTATCAGCTGTTCTCTCGCAAGTAAGGAGAAAAAAGAGCAACAATTTGAAAATCTCTTATTTACACTGTTGTATGAGGATGCCGGCTTGTGGGTAGTGTTTCGCGGTTCAAGTCTTGCTCTTGTATCTCTCGAAAATCGGAACGAGACAAAATGTGCGGTGATATTCACACACCAAACGCTTGCTGACGCTTATGTCGAGTCCCATGCAGATATAGAGGTCAAGAACCTAACCGCCATTGAAGTCATGCAAGCAACCAAAACCGCGCTTTTAGCCGGAGGCACTTTATGGGCGATAAATAAGGGCGACACTTCTGAGGCGTACGTTTTTCTTTCGGGCATATTAAAAACTTTTATCTATAATGTTCTTAAAGACAAAACTCTGTTTGATGATCGTGTAGATGCGCTTATAACCGCTTTTCGCAATATGGAATCCGGTCGGTTTTCCGCGGTATTTGATGCTGCTGAAACGGAGAAGTGGGCGGTGACAGGGAATCACGCCGTCATCTGTGACTCATGTGAATCTCTTGATAAGCTGTTTACGGAACCTGTTCTTACTCACCCCATAACTCCTCCAATGTTGTTCTCGCTCCCATGCGATAAACTCTGGCTTCTTTTCAATGGCAACGAGTATGAGTACTATGTCTCTGATGTCAAAAACATTCTGTACGCTTGCGGTTATACAGGAAATATTCCTGACCAGGATTCATTGGTATCATTTGATGATTATCCTAATACTGATGAAATCCTTGCCCATTGGCAAATAGAAAACATCTATCTTTCTATGGATAGCTTTAGACCAGCGCCTAAAGAAATTCAGGAAAAAGCAACGATAGAGGAAGAGATGGCTCCCATTAAAGCCCTTGTTCCTATTGGATGCAATGGTGTTGACAAAGAGACTTCAAAGACTAATAACAAGGCCAAAAAAGTTGGCGTTGCCATAACTGCGATTTATACAAAGGTACGTCATAAAACAGAAGATATTGTGTCAAAGGTTAGGGAAAAAGCGGAAGAGTATCGCCAGAGAAAAAAACAACGAGAAGATATTGAGGTTACGCCTGAGAAGGAGAAGAAACGAAAGACCTTTCACATGATTTTCGCCATAGGAGTTTCTATTCTCGCCATAGTGCTCATAATATCCACGATATTACTTGTCCAGCATACCCAATACAGAAAAAACTTCATTCAGTTTTGCGAGTATCTGGATAATCGGGATTACGGAAACGCTTATGTGGTGTATAAAGAAAACGACTTCTATGAAGATGGAACTTCGTATCTAACAAAGTCATTAGATGCCCTTGTTATTTCATATGCGAGGAATGAGATCAGCGCAGAGGAATTAAACGCCTCTATTACAGCGCTCTCAAAATTTCCCGGAATCGATCACGAAATATCGGTTGCAAGATTGACTGCGCAAAAGCTTGAGGAAAGCAAAAACTCATATGTTCGTGGGAAGAACTCAACCAGTACATATGACCGACTGACATATTGGCAGCAGGTCATTGATCTGGATGAAGTAAACTTCCTTGCGGTAAAGAAAAATGTTGAAGATAATCAACAGGATTATGAGAAAACAATAGAGGAAGAGATCGAGTATTACAGTACACGGAATCGAGATTTCGCACAAAAGCGTTGGCAAATTCTTCAGTATTGGTATCCCAATAGCGAAGTTGTAGGGAAGTGGAGGGAGGATTATTCAGTAGAAGACACCGAACCTCTTAGTACATACCCGATAAAAATACAGCTTATATCTATAAAGCAGGAATCAGATCAATATTGGTCTTTGAGAATAGATTGGGAAAATATTTCCGCAAAAACAATATCTTCCGTACGATTCTCTTTCATTGCGGAGGACTCTAAAGGGAATCTTGTTACCTGTCATGATTCCAACGGATCCTGGAGTATGTTCGACGCTAAAGATCCTGGCCCATTCGAACCTGGAACCGGGCATGACACGGATAATTATTTGTGGCATGGGGCTTGGTACGGACCTGATGTGGCAAAAGTTAAACTGACTGGCGTTTATATTGAATTTAAGGATGGGACAACAATAGCATTAACAAGTAGTGCGGATTTGGAAAATATTCAATAAAAGGACGGTGGTTTTTGTGAGGCCAATATCAGAGGTGATTTCTGAGATAGCCAGAGCAAAAGAAACAGTTATTTTGGATATTGAAACGACTGGGTTTTCTCGCGAAAAACACGCCGAGATTATAGAAATAGGGGCCATAAAGCTTGATATGACAAGAAGGAAAGTCGTTGGGATTTTCAATCAGCTGATACGGCCTTCCGAAGTTTTTTCTATCTCTGAGAAAATAACAAACATAACGACTATTGATTGGGACCAAGTAAAAGATAAACCGTATATTGAAGAAGTGCTTCCTGCCCTATATGATTTTATAGGAAATCTTCCCGTTATCGCTCATAACGCCGGCTTTGATTGGGACAGATTCTTGGTCCCTTGTTTCGAGAGCGCTGGATTGCATGCCGAGAATCCTGTCCTATGTACAATGGCCTTAGCAAAAGAGTTGTATCCTAAACTTGGGAAGAATGGCTATAATCTTGAGGCGCTATGCAAAAAATACGGTTCAGAAATTCAAGGCCATCACAGAGCATACGTGGACTGTAAGTATACCGCCAGCCTTTTTTTACGGCTCTTTGATGAGTATAGGGAAAAGCATGATGAGAACGTAGGGCGAACGCTTGGGTACTTAAATCTTCCTCAAAGACATCAAGAGAGTTTTAAGAGCCTACGAATCTATCGGATTTCTTATTATGCCGGGAAAACAAAATTAGGCCCCAAAATATATGTCTATACGAATTTAGGAGTAATTTTTTATACTCCAAGTCGCAAGCTTTGGACCGTACAGGAATTAAGGACTGAAAATAACGCTCCCGCACAAGATTGGGGGCAGGCCATTCTAAATCAGCTCAATAACGACGCGGATTCTTTCGCAAAAAAGTACGCAGAAATAGCTTAAAGAAAAAATATAAGCGGGAATTATCTTTCCCGCTTATATTTTTTTTAAAATTAGCGTAAAGATAATAGTCAAACCTGTTTCACATAGGTTGAAAAACTGGAAAAGAGGTATACAAATGAAAACATCGAAGAAACTTTTATGCGTCGTCCTTGTTGTCTTAATGTGTGTCAGTCTTATCCCTGAATCAGTATTTGCAGCTTCAGATAACACTGGTACCACAACGGGTAATGGCCTTTCTGAAGCCAAGGATGAATCTGTCTCTGGTGATGAGAGCGGCGATCCATCTTTGTCTGAGATAGCGTCTGATGGCCCTGAGATCGTTGGTGTTAGTGATCCGGGCGAGCCTGGGCCGAGTTCGGGGAAATTGCAATATTATGATCCCAATGATAAGCAAATGAAGGATATTCCGGAAGATGCTGTTGAGTTGAATCAAGACAGTATTGCTGAAAATACGAGTTTGACGGCGGAACATTGGTACTACGTGGACGGGGAAGTTGATTCCTCGTCTACTGTCTTAACGCTTACCGGTGATGCGAATATTGTGCTTCTTGATGGGTGTGAATTGATAATTAATCGAATTTTCGTGGCTGAAGGAGATTTATATATATGGTCACAAAGAAATATAAAGGCTGACGGTTCAGTTGATTCCGTTGGAAAGCTGACTGTAAACGGTGGTAATATTGGTGCCGTAAATCATCATGCTTTAAATATATATGGCGGTAATATTCAGTGTGTTGACGCTTCAACTGACTTTGCCGTAATTGGCGCTGGCGGGTCTGGGCTTGCGAGTGTATCCGTTAAGAGTAAGGATTGTGGTGATATAAATATTAAAAATGCGCATGTCAGTGTTGCATTTAAAGATAGGTTTACGGCGTGGTCTGCTTGTATTGGTGCTGGCCGTGGGTGTAATTGCGGTAATATATTAATAATGGACTGTGATTTAATTTCTGTTACTACTGGCTGGTATGATGGTTGTGGAATTGGCGGTGGTTTTCAAGGTACAGCCGGAAATATATTAATTAGCGAGTGCGATGTTGTTGATATCATGGGCTACACTGGCCGTACCGGAATTGGAGGTGGTGATAATTATGGCTCAGTTGGAAATATAACTATTATCGACAGTAGTATAAATTATAACGGTGATCGTGGTTATGGTGGCATTGCAATTGGTGGCGGTAGTCGGTATAGCGGCTGTGGAGATATTACTATCAAAAATTGTGATAGCATTGATACATCTGCAGGCAGTAGTGGTAGTATTGGTGGCGGTGATGTGGATAGCGGCTGTGGGAATATCATAATTAGTAGCTGTGGCAGTATTATTGTTTCTGGTTCTATTGGTGGAGGTGATAGGAATAGCCCTGCTGGAGATATTACTATCAAAAATTGTGATAGCATTGATGCATCTGCTGGCAGTAGTTGTAGTATTGGTGGTGGTTTTCGTAGTAGCGGCTGTGGGAATATCATAATTAGTAGCTGTGGCAGTATTATTGTTTCTGGTTCTTTGAGTGCAGGGATTGGTGGAGGTTATTTGGATAGCCCTGCTGGAGATATAACAATCAGCGATTGCAATATTGTTGATGTTACTGCTGGTGTTGGAAGTTCTGATGGTGATGGTGCTGGTATTGGTGGTGGTAATGATAATTCTTTTTGTAAAAATGTGACAATTGAAGGTTGCGGTACTATTACGGTCACGTCTCAAGCTGGCTGCGCTATTGGGAACGGTGATGGTGAGAATAGGTCTGCTGAGTGTGATGGTGTTTTTATCAGTGGCAATAGTGATAGTGAGTTTATCTTAAAGACTTTTGGTGATTGTCGACGTGGGACGCACCCTACTGGCGCAGGTGCCATATGCGCTAAAGATGATAATGTGACGATCAATATAGACGGTGAATATGTTTCTTTAGGCGGGAAAGATAGCAGCAAGATTGATAATACGAATGTTTTTGTTATTGGCTGTAATCATTGGCCAATTGAAAAACCTGACGATTGGTCGAAATATCAATATGTCCATATTTTTCATGCTACCGATCACGAGGTTATTTTGAGTTGTGATTCTGAGACTGTAGAATCTGGAAAATTTGCTGTTGTTACGCCGAAGTTTAAATTTAATACTGTCGATGACGGCGATCAGACATATAGCATTGGTCGTTCTGCGTCGAGTTGGACAATTGAGGGCGTTGGCGACACTGTAAAGGCCGATGGTACTGTTGTATCTGAGAATTTAGATCACTCTCCATTAGATGCAAACGCTGTGGTCGCATCTAATCAAAGTGATGGTACATTTAAGGTTACGTCTTATTATGGTGAGCATACGGCAAGCACTCAATTTGATGCTAAGTATGTGGCCTGGGGTTCTGCCGTCCTGACTGAAACATCACACCCCAAGGGCGTCGATTCAAACGAAGTCCCATGCTATGATGTTGACGAGATTATAAAGCTCACCCTTACTGTGACGATCAACAAATCTATCGCTTACAAAAGCGATACGAAACCTGTCTATATTCGTATAGGGTTGCGTGATGGATCCGGTAACTGGCTTACGTCTGATGAAATGAAGTCGTACTCTGTGAACGGTGATAATAAGCTGACGTCGTTCGAGGCCAGTGGTAAGACCTATAATGTCGAGCGTAACAAGGTCGATGGCGACGTCAACTATACGTATATTCGGGCCGCCAATGCTAAGAACAGCATTAATGCAATGACGTTCACGGTCGAGTATCGCCACACGGTCACACAAGAGGACGTTGATAAGGGCTTGAATTACGTCGATGCCTTTATCTATCACAACGGGATCGAGGCGAAGGTTGAAACAAAAGAGTGTTCGACAAATTACAGCGTTACCAGCAACCAGGTTTCACCCTATATTGCCCCTCCAGAGGCTGAGGATCTGTCGAACCTTAAGATCGAATATTATGATTCCGATGGGACGTGGATCCATACTGATACAGTGTCCGCAGACGGTACGGAACCGTATGCCGATGTGTACGTTCGTGGCTGGGTGTCCCTCGATGAACGTAACATCGTTGGCTGTGGTTGGCTTAACAAGGCTGTTGGCAGCGGGGATCATTATTCAAATTTGACCTTGAGTCAGCCTCCAAAAGACGGTCTGGTTTTGGCTGGGTGGTCTACTGCTATGGGTGGTCCGGTGGAGTATGGCTACATTGGCGATATGTATACGATATACCGGGACGACGATGAATCTGGCGATTTCAATGGCGACTATACGCCTCCGTATATCATCCGTGTGAACAAGAATGTCAAGCTGTATGCGGTGTGGATAGACGAGTCTGATTATTATAAGCTCGGTTATGCTCTTGGCGTTCCTGGTGCGTATATCGACAGCGATGATCTGTATGATAAACATATCGATGATGCTACCAGGATCATTCTTGAGGAAACGAATTCTACGGCGAATGGCGCAACGAAGTATTGGCAATCCGGTATGTTCTCGTCAGTCGGTCAAGAGGCCATGATTGGTAAATATATTCGTCCTATATATGATCCAAAACATTTTGATATGTCTAGGGAATACGGTGATCTTCAATGGATCTGCTGGTACGATAAACACAATAATAAGATTTGTTTTCCCGGTGAAACGGTGTCTGTGATCAAGCATGAACACACACTTGATGCTTTTTGGGCGAACACAGAGGCCAGTAATAAGAAGTGTGCGTATGATGGAGAACAACATTCTATCGATGCGGCTGCTATCAATTTTGTCGGCGAGACAAAAACGGGTGACAGTGAACCTACGCCGATCAAAGACTGGCTTGGTGATAATCTGAGCTTTACCACGACGTATACGGCTGATGAGGCTGAAGGTTATACTGACGCTGGTATTCCTACATTCTCTCAACCTGGCAAATATACGTATTATATCAATACGATTGTGAAAATCAAGCGTGACGGATCTGAGTATGAGTTTGAGCTTGAGCCTGTCGAGTGTACGTTGACGATCACTTACACTTTGGATGATACCGATGTTGACGAGTGTTCCGATGTTGTGTACGACGGCCTTTCCCATCGGTATGTACCTGTTGTGACACGTAGTAGTGATGGATCTACGTTGCAGCAGGATCGGGATTATGTTGTTACATACCGTGACAATGAGGGTAATATTACAAGTCCTTCCGATCCGCGTTTTTCTAATGTTTCTTCCATCACCGTAACGATCGAGGGTCGCGACGTGTACTCAGGTTCTATTGAACGCACATACAAGATAACCCCCGCTGCGATCACGATCACGGCTGACGATCAGAACGTGTTTTGTGGTGATAGATTGCCGGATCCTACGGCTGTTGTTAGCGGCAAGCCGGAGCATGGTGTTGAGCCTGACTATACCGTTTCTTATGAAATTGGCGCTTCTTCCGATACGGCTGCTGAGTATGAGATCATTGTTAATCCTGGCGTGAATCCGAATTATACCGTTACGCCGGTCAACGGCACGTTGACTGTTAAGGAACGCCCGAAGCCCATAGATTATGAGCTGACGATCAATTTCAACGGCGGTAATTTGTCCGGGGGTTACGATCCTTTGAAGCAGCGGTTTAATGCTGGTGCTTCTGTGACATTGACGCCATACGGCTTTGGATCTTCAGGTATGACTATTGAGCGTACTGGGGCTGTTTTGATCGGTTATTCTCCTGTCGTTGTCAATCATATCCTGACATCCGTTATGGAGGTCGATGAAGCTGTTTCCAGCGGTGCTATGCTGTTTAAGTCCGGTACGGTGTCTTACACGATGCCTGAAAGTGATACCACGCTTTATTGTCTGTGGGCGGCTGATGATAACAGTAATGGCCTTGCCGATATGTACGAGATCACTGTCTACTTTGACGCTGAGAACGGTTCTGTTTCTGATGATCACGAAGTGTATGGGTTGTATGATGCCGCCGGTATGTATGCCATAAATGGATCTGCTACGGTCGATCTTTCCGGCATTGTGCTTACGCCTGATGATGGCTATATCACTGATGGCGGTTACTGGACGGATAGGACTGGCGCTCATGTTGCAGATCGGCAAACCGTAACTAAAGCGGATGATGGCAGTACGTTCACGTATCATTTTGCGCCACATAACATTAAGCTGTCTGTTACGAAGGTCGCGAATCAGACATCCGGCATTTCCGGAGACACTGTTACATGGACTGTGACGGCTAAGAATACCGGTAATGTTGTGCTCAAGAATATCGTTCTGGAAGATCTTATGGATGGCGTCACGTTGACCGGCGCTAACGGTAACGTTCAAATCGACGGTAATAAGGCGACGATCCTGGAGCTTGCGCCCGGAGCGAGTGAAAGTATTACCGTTAGTTACGTTGTTAAAGATACGGACGCTGGCGGCAAGCTCCAGAACACGTTGACATATTGCTCTGAGCTGAAGGATCCTGTCATTTCTACGGATAAAGGCCCTGAAGGTAGTGTGACGAACGATGCAATCGACGCGGAGCCTACTCCGCCTGTTGTGCCGAAGCACACGACGTTCCACTTGGACGCCAACGGTGGTGAGTTTGACGACGGATCTAAAACGAAAGACGTAACGGATCCGTCTGACGTCAGCGATTTTCCTTCTCCTTCCCGTGATGGTTACGACTTTAAAGGCTGGTATGAGAACGGCAAGCCTGTCGATCCTTCCGTCCTGGACGACGGCAAGGAACATCATCTTGAGGCTCAATGGGAAAAGCGCCACACGATATTCCACCTTGACGCCGGAGACGGTGAGTTTGACGATGGGTCCCACACAAGAGACGCGATCGATCCTCCGTCCATCGACAAGCTGCCTACGCCTACTCGTGACGGCTATGAACTCAAGGGCTGGTATGAGAACGGTAAGCCGGTCGATCCTTCCGTTTTGAACGATGGCCAGGAGCATGATCTCAAGGCTGAGTGGGAGAAGCGGCCCTCCGGAGGCGGCTATGTTCCTCCTTCCTTCCGTGTGAAGTTCGATTCCAAAGGCGGTAGTAACGTTCCGGATCAGTGGGTAAGCGCCGGTTCGTCCCCACGGCGTCCGGAGGATCCCACGAAGCCTGGTTACGTGTTTGATGGCTGGTACACTGAGGATGGCGAGCTGTTCGATTTCACACGAGATCGTATTACAAGCCGTACAAAGCTGTACGCCAAGTGGAGTCGGGATTGGAGCATGGTGGATGACCACATAGCCTATATCGTGGGTTATCCTGATGGTCTTGTCCATCCTAACGACAATATCACACGGGCCGAAGTAGCGGAGATCTTCTATCGGCTGCTGAAGCGTGACATTCGTAATCAGTACAGAACGAAAGAGTGCAGCTTTGTCGATATTCCGGCTGACGCCTGGTACACTGAGGCCGTAGCCACGCTTGCGAATCTCGGTATTGTTGTCGGCAAGGGTAACGACATATTCGATCCTGAAGCGCTTATTACAAGAGCTGAATTTGCCACGATCGTCGTTCGGTTCGATCATATCGTCACTGATACCAAGATGTATTTTGACGATGTGGCGCCTGATCACTGGGCCTATGACTACATTGGGACGGCTGCTCAGTACGGCTGGATCGTTGGCCGTGACGATAGGCTGTTCCATCCGGACGACAATATCACGAGAGCCGAAGCGATCACGCTGGTCAATAGGGCGTTGGGACGCGATCACCTGACGCTTGAGAGTATCGGAGATCTTGAGAACATGAAGGTGTGGCCGGATAACGCCGATGTGACGAAGTGGTACTACCTGGCGATCCAGGAGGCTACAAACGGCCATAACTACCTTGAGATCGATGAAGTCGAATACTGGCACGAGATCACGGGAAAATCGGCCCTTGACGATCTCCCTGAATAAAACCGCATAAAAAATAACCGCCACGGCTGAACGCTCAGCCATGGCGGTTCTTATTAGTGCGTTTACGCAACAATAAAAATATAGGAGGGAATTATCTTTCTCGCTTATATTTTTTTTAAAATTAGCGTAAAGATAATAGTCAAGCCTGTTTAGCGCAGGTTTGAGAAAATTGGAAAGGAAGTATAAAAAGTGAAAACATCGAAGAAACTTTTATGCGTCGTCCTTGTCGTCTTAATGTGTGTCAGTCTTATTCCTGGATCAGTGTTTGCTGCTCCGGATAAAACTGGTACCATTACCGTTACGGTCAAGGATACGTTGACAGATAAGCCTGTCAATGGCGCAAGCATCCGTTTGGATGTGTTGGACAATAACGAAGTCAAGGGCAGTACCACTAAGAAGACCGGCAGCGATGGTACGGCGACTTGGAGCGATTTGTCCAGTGGTTGGTACAGGATTGTTGAAGAGTCTGTGCCCGATGGGTATGTTCTCGATACGAACGCCATTGTTGACTATTATGATTTCAACAAAAACGATAAGCCCAAGATTGAAATCAAAAACAGAGTCACCAATACCCTGTATATCTTCCGTATAGACGAGACAACGGGCAATGCTCTTTCTGGCGCTTCTTATGAAGTCAAGGATGAAACTAATCAGACTGTGGCGTCTGGTTCTACTGATAAGAATGGGATGCTGCTGATCCCGCACATGCCTTCCGGCACTTTCACGATTTATGAGACTAAAACCCCTGCGGGCCGTACTTCCAAGCAGAAGACTCGGTCAGTGACCATCCCGGCTAACAGCGCCGCTCCTGCTGTGGCGGTGTTCTCTGATGACAATGGTAGTTCTATCGTGATTTTCAATTACGATATGGCGACTGGTAAGCCTATTCAGGGTTCAACATGGAAGATAGATAATACAGACGGTGAGACCGATGTGGATTCTGCTTCTGCCAACGAATCTGGCATTGTTGTTGTTCCCAATGTGACGGCCGGCTCCTATGATATTAGCGAGCTTACTGTTGCGGATGGCTATAAGGCTGAACTCGTCACAAAGAGCGTTACAATCGGCAGCGACCCTGAGACCTCCGTTTTTGTCGCCAGCAACAAGAAGCCAAGCAAGGTGACTGTTTTTGTCGGCGATTATCGTGATGGTACCGCGGTCGAAGGCACTCTGTGTGAACTCCAATCCCTCAAGGGTGAGACCGTTGCCGGTCCTGCGCAGACTAAGGATAACGGAACAGTTACCTTTGAAGATGTTGAGGATGGACAGTATATGCTCAAGATTGTTCCTCCCAGCACTTTCAAAGTGGCGTTGGCTCTGGATAAGCTGACTGTTTATGGCGGTGGCGATTATTCTATTTCTGTTCCTGTGACTGGTAGGGGCTCCATTGATATCTACGCTTATGATGCTTCAACAAAGGTAGAGCTTTCAGGAGCGACCTTAACTGTCAAGAAAACTGACGGTTCTAAGATTGGCAATTTTGTGACGGACGAGTATGGTAAAGTGACTGTCCCTGGCCTGGAGGCTGGAATTTACACAATTACAGAAACCGTGGCTCCGAATGGTTACATTGTTAATCCTGAAACCTATACTGTTGTTGTGAAGCTTGGAGAGACATCTGAAGTCGATGTTCCTCACTATACAACTCCCCATGTTCTTGTCCACTGCTATGTCAAGGGAACTGTGGCGCCCGTTGCTGGAAGTGTTGTTACGCTTGTCAATGAAGAAACCAACACCTCTGTTGATGGGACTGTCGGAGAGGATGGCTCCTTTATCTTTGAAAAACTTGAGGCTGGAAACTATGTAATCAAGTACACTTCCGCTCCTGAAGACTACAATATTTATACTGTCAGTCAGAAAGTGACAGTAACGACTACTGAGTCTCCTTTTGTCGTCCTGTACGCTACCCGTAGTTCTTCCATCACCATTTACAATGTTGATGAAAAAACCGGCTCCGCTCTTCCTGGCGCCGTATTCTCAGTGAAAGACGCGACCGGCAAAACAGTTGATGTTGTGATCGCTGATATGGAGGGCTGCGCTGTTACTAAGTCCCTTGCGTCCGGTAACTACACCGTTTTTGAAGTTACTGCTCCTGATGGTTATGTGCCCACTGTTGCATATCAGACTGTGACCATCAGCGAAAACTCTCAGCCTGAACTGACATTCCTTAACAAGAAGGCCTCATCAATTGTTGTGTATGCCTACACGAACACAGAGGTTGCTGTTCCTGGTGTGACTTACATCCTTTATGACGCGATTACCGATGAAGAAGTTGCTTCTGCGGTGACCAACGCTGCTGGTGTTGCTGTCTTTGATGATGTTGAGCCCGGCATTTACACTGTTGTTGAGTCTGTTATCCCCGAGGGATATATGGTCGTTAATCCGACCCAGGCTAACATTCGTGTTCTCTCAGGTGACCCTGTTTATCTCCGCTATGTCCATGTACCGCTGTCTACAATTACAATTCAGACTGTGGATACATTGACTGGCAAGGGGGTTCCCGGTGCTGAGTATCTTATTGTCAGCGAAGACGGTTCTTTCCGCAAGAACTATACCGCCGATGAGAACGGTGAAATAATTACAGAATCTTTGTCTACCGGCACCTACTATGTCAAGCAGGTTGTGGCTCCCAAGGGCTATCAGCTTAACACTACCACTCAGACTATTACAGTTTACAGAGACGATTCAGCCCTTGCGAAGTTCTTCAATGATCCTATGTCAGGTATCACTGTTGAATGCTTAGTCACAGGAGCAAACTTCGGTATTCCTGGTGTTGTTGTAACCGTTGAGAATGAATCCGGCAAGGAAATTGCCCGTGGAACTACTAATGAAGAGGGAATTTTCTCTTTGACTGAGGTTGATCCCGGTACCTATATCGTTAAGGTTGTCAGCATGCCCAACGGCTATGAGTGCATCCAGAAGGAAAGGACAATCACCGTTACCACGGGTGTTTCCTCTTCTGTGAAGTTCGAGTTTACTTGTGACAACATACTTATCGTGAATCTCACGGATAAAGATGATCCTTCTAAGGGCCTTGCCGGATCAAAATTCCGTGTTGAGGCTGTCAATGGCAATTTCGTTATAGACATTGTTACTGACGCGTCTGGTAAGGCGAAGACAGGTGCTCTGCCCAATGGCACTTACACTGTTCATCAGATTGAGGCTCCGGAAGGCTATCTGCTTGATCAGTCTTATCAGTGGGTCGAAATTGATGAGACCGCACATTGTGTTTTGGATTTCACCAACTCCCGCATTTCCGGCCTAGAGCTTCGTGCTTTAGATGAGGGTGGTTACGGAATCTCTGGCGTTAAGTTTGAGGTATGGACTCTGAATGAAAAGCTTGTTGCGACTGTCGTTACTGACAAGACCGGTGTTGCAACTGTGGGTTCTCTGACTCCTGATACCTATCTGGTGAAAGAGATTTCAACTCCTGGCGCATATACCGCTCTGACGCTTACCCAGAACTGCACAATTACCACTGGCTGCTATACTACATTGACTTTCTACCATACGGAGAAAGCCTATGTAACGATCAAAGCTACAGAGGCCGTTTCCGGAAATCCCATTTATGGCGCGACATTTGTCATTACTACCGCCAATGGCAACTATGTCGGTGAGTATACGACAAATAAGAGCGGCGTCGTCTCTATCTCTCGTCTGACTGCCGGTACTTATAACATCTATCAGTCAAATATTCCTGATGGTTATGTTATTGACTCCCTTTCCCGTACCTTCACGGTTGTTGATGGCGAGCCTACGATGATCCATTACGTTAACGAACTTTTGTCTGGTATTTGTGTGAGATTCTACGATGCCGAGACTTCCGCGCCTATTTACGGTGTTGTGATGGAAGTTCGGGATAAGAACAACAATTACATTGGCCGCTTCACGTCCAATAATCTTGGCGAAGTGGATTTGACCGATGTGCTGTCTGCCGGTCGTTATGTTCTTGCTATTCTCAGTGTCCCGACACCTTATGTGATGGATAATGTTCCGAAGACGATTGATGTCGCCTCTGGTAATACTACCACAGTTCGTTGGGCTCTCAACAAGACCCCTGGTCAGATTACCATTACAACTTATTCCGGCGAAGACAATCCGATGATGAACGTGCGGAAAAATAGCACACTTCCTGGCGCCATCTATAATATCTACAATGCATCCGGTATTCTTGTTCGTACCATTATAAGCGACGGTACTGGTAATGCTTATTCCGGGATGCTCTCCGCTGGTACGTATTATGTCCAGCAGATTGCCGCCCCCATGGGATGGCAGGTCAATGCCGTTCGCTTTGCGGTGAATATTTCCGCGAACAATGATAATGTCCGTGCGGAAGTCTACAACAAGGCTGCCAACTATGAGACTTACGTACGTGCGAACGGTCCTGCTTCCATTACCGCAGGAGAGACCGCAACATTCTATTATGTTGTTGAGAACAAGTCTACCTGCGCCATGGATAACTTCTTCCTCCATATCAAAGTTCCCACTGATGTGATGCGGACCTATACCTTCCATACTGGTACCTTCTCTGGCGCTGCTACGAACTACTATGTAGAGTACAAGACCAACATGAACGATTATCGTCAGTTGGCTACTGGACTCAATAGCAAGTCAAATTACGGTTATGATCTGAGCTCTCAGTCTCTTGGCCTCCAGGCGGGCGAGTATGTCACAGATATCCGTATGGTCTTTGCTAAGGCCGTTTCTGGATTTACTCAGTCCATGGCTCCCACTCTTTCCTGCTATGTCCTGACTACCGTTATCGGCAACACTCAGGCCACTATGAGAGCTGAGGTTGGCGGCATGGCTGGCAGTTATAGTGATGCCTCTAACGGCGGCCAGTTCGGATCAAATACCGGTTCCGGGACCACAACTCTGTCCGGGTGGACCACGGGTTCCAGCGAATTTACCGTTTGGGTAATTGGCTGCCCTCAGAACGAACTTCCCGGCACGCTTCCTAAGACTGGGTTTTAATATCTGATTTTCCCGGTTGGGCAGCTCCCCGCGTTAATCGCGGGGAGCTGCTATATAAAATTATTACAGATCATGATTTCTTTTTTTCTAAATTTGCGTATAACTTTTCGAAAGCTTTTTGGAGGTGTGAGAATTTGTGCAAATAACAGAAATGACAAAAAGGATGCTTGCTGCCAGATTATCCTCAAAGCCTGTTCCTGAAATACTCGAACAAGAACTCTGTGAGCACCAGACCTATTACCTTATTGCCAAAAGCTGTACATCACATAACGAATGGACTTCAAAACAATTTGAGCCGTATGTTGTTGGCACTACATTGATTGCTTTTCTTTCTGAGGATGAGGCCCAGGTGTTTGCGAATCACTATGGATGCGTGGACAATAATGAGCCAATGGTTAGTAAGATAGACAAAGTAGAACTTTTACGTATAGTTTCGGAATATGCGGCAAACAGAGGAATTACTGCGCTTCGTGTGTTTTCTGTTCCGCCTGTTTATATAGATATTCAGCCCTCATTACTCTTGTTGGGTAAGTCCACAAATGAAGCAGATGCGTCAATGAGTAACGACGCGAAACATACTGAAATAAACAAAGAGGCCCTGTTAGGTGTAGAGCAGGTAAAACAAGCGTTAGATACTTTTGAACCAAACGCCAGGAGAAAACTTGATCCTGGTCAGCGCTACGAAAATATTCACACGCTTGTACAAACTCTCGTTCAACAGAACAATATAGAATACGATGATCTTGATTCAGCTCTCGAGTTACCCAAAGGCTACACACGCGAATTTTGCGTCTCTGCCAACAGTACTCATCCCTCCATGGAAGTCATGGAAAAGTATCTTTCTTATTTCGGATTGAATGAGTATTTGTTTGTCTATAAGAAAAACAGTGTAGAACTTATCAACTACCTGAATGCCAGAAAAGACCTGGACAAATATGAGCTTAGTTCTCAAATTAAACCGGAAAACGATCGATATAAGTTACAGAAGATCACACGAGGAACAGATGCCAGTGGCCATTTCGTTTACAAGCTTGTCCTTGCTTGTGGCGAGAAGAATGTTTCTACCGTTATCAGCAATCCCTTAAATCGTGTCGTTGGGAGAGAATATGCGATCATTGGCCTTGAACAACAGGGGAATACGGTAAAGGACGTTTTGTCAGCTCCTGATATAAGCGAAGGAGAGTTGTCGGGGATCGCCAAGAGCCTAAATAAATCCCCTGCGGAAAAGACAGAGCGAACCTATGAGGATCGCCGGAAAGATGCGATTCTGTTCTACTTTAAGCGGATGTCCGTGGATAGAAGGTCTGCTGAGGCAAAGTATAAGGAACTTGAAATTGAGCCGGATGTGCTTGATGAGTTTTATAAATATATTGACTCCAGACAATTTGGCCGCTTAGAAATAGCTGGTTATTCTGCAAGAAAGCTTATAAGAGAAATGCATATGGAGCCATATGAAGCGTACTTAGCGCTTGTACAGCTTCGAACAGACCCTCAGAATACAAAGCAACGATTAAAATATCGGGAAACAGATCCCCAGTACCAGACTAAAAAATAATATGAGGAATACTCACTATGGACGATACATTAGATAACTATTTTTCAGCTGCGATAATCGTTTACGCAGATAAGAATAAGCAACCGGATCACGCAATCTCTTTCTTTGGAATGGCTTCTTCCACGGAAGTAAAGATCGAGGTGCTAAAGTATTTAATGGAAAACATGGTTTCCGTAAATATGCGGCACGATAAAGACTTGTACGAATCTGTAGATAGATTTGCAAAAGAAGTCAGCCAAAAATTTAATGTTGAGTGTTATGGATCTGTGATTAACGCAGTTATTGTGCTCCAATTCTTGGACAAAAGCACGGAAATGGATGGTGAATAAACATGACCACATTTTTATTGGTGATAAAACAAGCAGGAACCGAAATTGACAATGGTCAATGGTCCGCGACATTTATGATCAGTACTGAGGAAACTGGTGCTTCAAAACTATTTGACATAACAAATACATATTATTCCGATCTTGTTGAGATCGCCACCGGTGAAGAAAATCTTTATGATGCTGCAAAAAGAATAGGGGCTTTCTTGAGGAAAAAAATTCCGTGCGCTATTGTCGTTTCTCCTATTTTTGCTTTAGGAGTGGCTGTTTCCATGAAAACATCCTAAGTTTTCTTTAAAAACTTTAATAAGGAAGGAGGTGAACGAAATGGTCATAACAAAACACAGTGCCAAACGAGCAAAAGAACGTTTCGGACTAAACAAGAAGAGTGTTCCGCAAAATGCTGAGAAGGCCTTACGATATGGGTTGACTCATGCAGAAACAAAAGGGGCTCTGAAAAAGTACTTGGATAAATTGTATTTTCAGAATGAGACGGCAAACAACATTCGTGTATATCATAGATGCGTATACATTTTTTGTGACAATGTTCTTGTGACCTTATTCCATTTACCCAGAGAGTTACAGAACACCGCAGATAAATTACAGCGCAGGAAGCAGGAGAGTGCGAGCCAGAACAATCATGACGCATTCCCTAATTTGAATAATGGGGTGAACATATGATCAATAAAATAGAAGCCGCTTCAAAACAATTAGCTGATTTTGTAGAAGCCCTGCAAAATAAGTGCCTGAATGTTCCATATCTATCATTTTTGGCAGATTTAAAACCAGAAACATTTTTCTTCATCATTTCAGGATTATGTTGTTTTGCGATTTTGCTTATCGCTCTTCTTGTTACGCTTTTTGTGTGGCGCTGTAAGGTTGTGCGAACCAGAAAAAAGCTTCGGATATTTTTCGGGATAACCGATTACCAGGACTTTAAAATATCAAAAATAAAAGGTATAAAAGACCGATATTTTAGAGCCGAAAATGATAATCATCTTAAGCTGATGTTGCCTTATGTGGAGAAAAATCAAGACACGTCCAGAAAAAAGAAAGTTCGCGTAACCTATCCAGAATCCGTGTTATGGTTGTGTGCCGGTAAAAACACTTATGTCTTAAGAACAAAAGATCCATTGGATATGATATTTCTTGTACATAATCTGCGAGATAGTGGAGTTATTATTCCCCCTTGCAGTTATGAATTGGATAAGCAAGATAAGCAAAACAAGTCGAGGAATAGTGTGGGAAATACCATTCAGACCATCGTTGATACGATGGGTGGAAACAGTCAAGAATTCGTCGATCTATGTAAGACCCGCCTTACGGAAAATGGGTATGCTATTATAACGGCTGACAACGCGATTGGCGCGGACTTTTTCGCAAAGAGGAATAATGTTCTGTATGCGGTAAAGTGTTTTCTGACAGATAGAACGACACTTACTGGTATGGAAGCACTACAAACATTTAACCAGATCGTAAAAAAAACATATGCTCATTCCTGTATGTTTATATCAACCGGTAAAATTACTTTTGCGGCAGCTCAGTATGCGAATGAAAACGGTATCGTTATCTATTGCAATGAAGACCTTGTGTCCCTGTTAGATAAGACGCCAAAGCCTTTGCCTGGAAAAGAGTTTTTGCAATGGGAACTAACTTCATCAGATATCTTTCAACTGCTTCCTGAAGGCGTTGTATTGAAGAAGTGATCTCAAACACATATAAGTCTCATGGACCATAACCATGAGACTTATATTTTTTCTAAATTTGGCGTAAAAACATATAAATGTTCAATATGGAACAATAAAAAAGTAATAAACAAAGAAAGGAGTATTTACAATATGCGAATAACCCTCACCCCACAGCTTGACCCTGGTTCCTATGCAGACATGCGTAGAAATGGTAACGTGTGGGATGTTTATGTAGGAGAGCAGCTTGTCCAAACCATAAAAAACAGTGACGATTTCAAAAGTCTTTCCCGTGATTCATACAAGCTTTTAGGGCTTGATGGGGGAGAGGCGAGAGTGATCCGCTTTGCGGATATACATCGCCATTCGGATTGCAGCTTGCTCGATGGAATGTCTAAGATCAAAGACATTGTTGCTCATACGGAATATGCCGGCGCTCTAACGGACCACGGAAATATGTATGGCTTTCTTAAATACTATAAAAGTATGAAGAAGGCTGGGAAGAAACCTATTCTCGGATTCGAAGGGTACATGGTTGATCTTGAAAACGGCTTGACGAGAAATCACGTTATCCTGCTTGCCAAGAATGAAGAGGGAGTACATAACCTTTTCAAGCTTACCTCAGAGGCGTATGATCACTTTTATCACAGACCTCACGTTACATGGGAGATGCTGGAGAAATACCGAGATGGGGTCATGTGCTCATCGGCTTGTCTGAGCGGCATTATCCCTCATCTCATCCGAGCCGGAGACGATGTGGGAGTAAGGAAAGCGATAGAGAAGTTTATCTCCATCTATGGAAAAGAGGACTTCTACCTTGAGATACAGCGTCACGGAATTGCGGAGGAACAGACGGTCAATCCGGCTATCCTTCATCTCGCCCGTGAGTATGGTCTGAAGGTCATCGCGACGACCGACTCTCACTATCCGGCAAAGGATGACGCGTATCCACACGAAATTCTCCTCTGCATTGGCACAAAGAAGACCATCTATGACCCGGACCACATGAAGTATGAAGGTACAGGTTACCATCTTCAAACTTCTGAGGAAATGGAACAGCTGTTCTGGGATATTCCTGAAGCTCTGGATAATACCCTGGAGCTTGCGGATAAGGTCGATATTGACCTGGAACTCGGAAAGGTCAACCTTCCCAAGTATTCTATCCCGGAGGAGTACAACACACCTCTTGACTATCTCAAGGAGCTTGCCAAAAGGGGCTTTATTGAGAGGTTCAAGGGAACTGCGCATGAGAACGATCAAGTCTACTTAGACCGTTTCCAGTATGAGATCGACATGATAGAGAGGATGGGGTTCGCCTCCTACTTCATTATCGTGTGGGATTTCATCAATTACGCGAGAAACCACAACATTTATGTGGGGCCTGGCAGAGGAAGCGCGGCAGGAAGCATCATAGCCTATTGTCTCGGTATTACCGACCTCGACCCCATCAAGTACAAGCTCCTGTTCGAGAGGTTTTTGAACCCCGAACGAGTTTCATGGCCTGACGTGGATACAGATATCGAGTACTCAAGGCGCCCTGAGGTCATAGCCTACATGACCGCGAAATACGGTGAGGAGAATGTCTGTCACATCGTTACGTTTGGTACATTGGCGGCAAAACAGGCCGTTCAGGATGTATCACGGACCCTCGGTAATCCCGCCAGCTTTGGCGCTCACATCTCCAATCTGATACCTTCCGGGCCCGGTGTAACCATTGACAGCGCCCTCAAAACCAGCCCAGACTTTCTCACAGCCTACCAGACTTCTCCGGAGGTCAAGCAGGTAGTGGATATAGCAATAAGGCTGGAGGGCAATAAACGTCATGCCTCACAGCATGCGTGTTTTGAGGCAGGAACTAAAGTCTGTACAGACAAGGGTCCTGTCGCAATAGAGACTATCAAGCCCGGTATGTATGTCCTTACGGATAAAGGGCGCTATCAGCCGGTAATCGACACCATGACTTCCTCGACTGATGAGGTTTATATCATTAAACCCTTCTACGGTCAGGAGGTCAGAGTCACCGGCAATCATCCGCTGCTTACCAAAAGGCAGGGAACCTCATCCCTTCAATGGATCGCGGTCAAAGCGTTAAGCCCTGACTTAGATATGCTGGTAAAAGAGTCTAACGGTTCTTTTGAACCTGTAGGCTTTACGATTGAGGTTCGTCAAGTTGCGCCGCAGACCATGTACAATCTCACCGTCTTGGAAGACAGCTCCTACGTGGCAAACGGCATCGTAGCACACAACTGCGGTCTCGTATGTTCCCCAAGTGCTGTCTCAGACTATTTGCCCACCTCAATGGAGTTGGACAAGGAGACTGGCCTCCGTGGTCTGACTTCACAGGTCACAAAGGACGAGGTAGAGGAAATGAGCCTCATAAAGATGGACCTGCTTGGATTAAAGACTCTTGGAGTTATCCATGAGATCATCGACCGAGTTCAGGTAACCAGAGGGCTAAGCAATGTACTTGCTCAAATTCACTCCACGCGTCCTACGTTGCGCTACCAGGACATTCCGCTCGACGACAGGAAAGTATACCAGATGCTTGCAAAAGGGCAGACAGGCGCCGTCTTTCAGCTTGAGAGCGAAGGAATGAGCAATCTCATCAGTCAGATGTTTTCGGATATCGACATATTGCCTGAGGAGAGGTTAGGGGAGTGCTTCGAGCGACTCATTGCCGCGGTTGCGCTTTACCGTCCCGGACCAATGGACTACATTCCGAACTACATCGCTGGACTTCAAGACCACAGAAACATCAAATATCTTGATCCTGGTCTGAAAGAGATACTCGAACCCACTTATGGTGTTATCGTGTACCAAGAACAAGTTATGCAAATCGTACAGAAGCTCGCCGGATATACGTTAGGCAGAGCTGACGTTGTACGAAAAGCCATGGGAAAGAAAAAGCAAGATCTCTTGGCCGCAGAAAAACACGTGTTTATCAATGGTAATAAGCCTGAGTTCGAATCTGGCAAAGACAAAAATTATGCTCCTGGCTGTGTTGCCAATGGTATCCCCCATAACGTAGCAGAAGCTATTTGGGACCAGATGTCAGATTTTGCCAAGTACGCATTCAACCGTTCCCACGCCGCCTGCTACGCGTTCCTCGCCTACATCACAGCGTATATGCGCTGCTACTGGCCTGAGGAATTCTACGCGGCAATGCTCAATGCCTTTATTGAGAACTCAGACAAAACCCGCTCATACCTCAATCAAGCCAATCGTAGTCACATAGATATTTTACCGCCGGATGTTAATATGTCCGAATCCAAGTTTATTGGGTATCCCGGATCGATTCGTTTTGGATTGAGCGGGATCAACGGAATCAAGTCTGCCGCTGAAACCATAGTGAAAGAGCGAAGCAGAAATGGAAACTATACAGATCTTCAGAATTTGTATGAGCGGCTTACGAGAGCAGGCGAGGGCATGACAAAGAAAAGTGCCGAAGGTTTGATCTATTCTGGGGCGTTGGCCTCCTTCTCAAAGAATAAGGCTGCGTTATACGAACACTATGAGTTGATAGACAAAGACTATAAGGCAAATACTCAAAACAGAATATTAGATCAATGCAGTATGTTCTCGGCGGAAGAGATGAAAGTACCTTGTCCTGACGTTCCTCCTATGGAGAGAAGTAGTGAGTTGGCGAGAGAGTACGCTGTGCTGGGATTTCATTTGAGTGAACATCCGACAGACAAAATACTGAAAGAGCTTGTTCCTCCCCATGGCTATATTTCTTTACCGAAGCTTGCCACGATACAGGATCGCACAAAAAGCAGGGCCGTTGTTACGGTAGGACTTATTAAGAAATGTAAACCGTTTTATACCAAAAATGGTGATGAAATGGCGAGCTTTACTCTTGAAACCAAGTTCGCCGCTATTCCGGCTATCGTTTTTCCGAAAAATCTGACTGTGTGTAAGGCTGGTATAATAGAAAATGCAGTTATGGCTGTTTGGGGAGACTATGTTTATGATGAGAGACATGAAAATATGCAGCTTATCGTAACAAGAATCGCAGATCCGAAAGTATTTGTCCCAGAAACAACAAAACCAGTTATTATCAGCATTCAGAGTAAGGATGAGCAGGAAGCTGTTTTAGGATACATCAAGAACAATTCAGGCAGTACACCTGTGATTCTCGAATATTCTGGCAAAAGATACCCATTAAAAGCGGGTATCAACTACAATGCTGCCGCGATCAATTTTATTCAAGCATTGGAAAACAAAAGAATCTCCTAATATTTCTTGCCCGAATCGTTAAACGCGATTCGGGCATTTATATTTTTATATTTTTATATAAAATTGCGTAAATATTTTTAAGCTATCTTATTGGCTACTCAAGAAAGGACGACAAGAAAATGAATAAACCCATAAATGTGTTTCACAACCAGACCATCAAATGGGAAAACAAAGGAAAGCTCTATTGCCTGCATGTACAGGTGGATGAGGATCCTGATGATCCCAGACATGAGTATGGAAATCAAATCACCACGATGGCCTGCTGGCACAAAAGGTACACTCTCGGAGACTATGAGCTTACCAAGGGGCTGGAGCCTGTGGACTTCTGGCACCGCCTGGTACACGACAACGTTCCCGAAAGCGAAATCATCGCTGCTGCTTGCGAAGGCAAGCTTCCCGGCATTCGCATTGTGTCTTGCGAGAACCCCAATCTTGTCAACGTTTATGAGACGTACCAGATAAGAACGGTGTTCGGATGCAGTGCCCCGTCAGAGTCCCTGGAATATGAGGAGATTTCTCGGGATTCCATCGCGGCTTATATCATGGACGATTTAAGCATCGCTCATTGTATGACGCTGATGGAGCCTTTTGCGGAATGGTTACCTCTTTGGTTGTACGACCATAGTGGCATCTCAATGTCTTGCGGGACAAGACGTGAACAGTACGCAGACTTATGGGACAGCGGACAGGTAGGCTGGATTATCGTCCTGAAAAAGGACGTAATTAACGATCTGTCCGAATATGTACTCGACGAAAACGGCGAGCGCATCAGGGTTGAACACAAGCACGAAGGAGCTCCTTCCACTTGGAGCTATCTGACAAAACCGCTGACCGAGGAAACTTGGAGAAGACATGCGGCAGAGATTATGGAAGAAGATGTCAGGGCCTATGACCAGTACCTTACTGGAGATATCTACGTGTATACGCTGTTCTCAGCTGATCCCGTAGGTGATGATGAGGATCCTGATTGGACTGAAGAGGACTCTTGTGGGGGCTTTTTCGGGAGCGATATCCGGGCAAGTGGTATGGTAGATACCGTTGGCTGCGGTCTTAACGAGGCGCTGGATTCTGGCGCTTATGTTGAAGACGAAGCAGAGCGACACGTTTCTGTGTACTACTCATTCTAAAAAGATAGTACCCATGCGGATTATTCCGCATGGGTACATCAAAAAAGGAGAAAAATATGTTTGCAGTTATCGAAAAAACAACCGGAAAACATTTCAATGTTTACGGAATGGAAAAGGGACAGTTTTTAATTGGAACAGCAAAAGGATTCACTTTTCGCGATGTATCGGAGTTCAAACCGATCGAGTACAAAACTACTGTCTCCGACAAAGAACCACCTTCCGAAAGGAAGGTTTATAAGGCCCCCACTGAAAAGGATCTTGAATCTTTGATTGGTAGTGTGAGGACCAGCAAAATCAAATTGAACATGGGAGACATCATTACAATTCGCCTTTTGAATGGTGAAGAAGTCGATTTGGTCGAAGTCGAAGAATTTGGCTCAACCATCAGATTCGAAAGTAGAGATTGCATTGGCCTAATGACTTCGGCCGTAAGTCTGCCCGCATTCTTAAACAAGATTTACGCTCAGCTTCCAGATTCGCTGGCAAGGCACATCGGTACGACCTTACGTCTTTCTCTTGACGAGACAGGGTGTTTCCGTGTAAGACCAAGTAAATTATTCGTCCCGGCAATATCTGAAATTGTCCCTCCGACTGATTGTCTGGGCAATAATATAACTTATAAGCAGTTGGAATGGTATAAGGACCGAACCAATCGTATCCGCTCAGCACAGAAAGGCGGGGAAAAGTGTTGGTACTTTACTGAAACTACCTTCGTTGATTACACTGCCGCACGGTTGCAGTGCAGCGTAAAGCGAGACGGAAGTTCTGGTTTGACCCATGTCGACGATTTACGGTATGCTCCCATAGCTTTTCACCTGATAAAAGTATAACAAATTTTGGAGTTTTCGTAAAAAAACAAAAAAGGAGGAAAAACAAATGCCGAAAGGCAAAAAGTTTCATGCTGCTGAAAAGCATTTTGCAAACGAACAGGCCCGATTGTGGAAAAGAATCAAGGGACTTGAAGATCATATTTTTGTGCTTGAGCACGAAAATCAAAGGCTTAGAAACGAGCTTTCTCAGCTTCAGGAAAAGAACAATGCTTTTGCCGCAGAAAACAAAGTGCTGCGACAGATGACCCCGCTCTCGAACGACGATGTTAAAGAGCTGGTTCAGCGTGCGAGGTCCATGAATATGGTCACATCTCTTTTGAAGCGCTCCTTTACGATGGGGGTGACCTGTGAATGAAGCCCCTATTTCTTCTCGTCGGCCCCTCTGGTGCTGGTAAGAGTACGATTGAGGAAAGCTTGTGTGACCAGCTTGGACTCAAGTCCATTGAAAGCTATACTGACCGCCCGAAACGTACACCTGACGAAACAGGGCATATCTTTGTATCGACCGATGAGTTTAACGCTCTTGGTTCCATCGTTACGTATACCGTGTTCAACGGCTATCAGTACGGAACCACAAAAGAGTGTTTGGATGCTGCTGATATCTTCGTGGTAGATCCGCGAGGAGTCAAAGAAGTCTTGAAGTTGTATGTGAATGAGCGCAGAGAGATTTGCGTTATTGGCATTATAGCTCCTTACAATTTCAGAAAGCGTCGCATGGAGAACCGAGGAGACGATTATGACCGCATCATCAGTCGTCTCAGAAATGACCATTCGATGTTTGAAGACATGAGTTACTGCGACCTCATTGTTCCCAACATTGAGCTTGAGAAAGCAATCAGAACGATTGAAAGATACATGAAAATGTATTTTTCAGTTAAATAACAGGAGGTAAGAATATATATGGCAAAAAACATCTACGTAGTCAATTATGCCTCATACTGCGTCCGCGATACGCAGGTTTGGATCAATAATCCCGATGAGATAGAACCTTTATCCGATGATTGGGTCGATCTGGGCGACTCTCCCAACGTAGATGTCTTTGTAGGTATCTTCGAGGCGGACAACTTTGACGACGCTATCAGAAAGGCTGCTGCGCGGGAGATGTGTGATCCTGAGTGCGTTGTAGCCCACTGCGCTGATGAGACCCAGGTGTAAAAATACAAGGGGGTAAAAACATGATTCAGTTTTTCTTAACTGACTCCCTATATCTTAACGGTGAGATTGTTGACGAACATAAAGTCGTCATCCATCTTTCCAACGGGCAGGATATCGTTGCGGAATGCAACAAGTTTAACCTTGAGGTTCCTTCCGAAGCCAAACGGTGGATAATTGATGGGCACTTGAACATCGGCAACCTGGATGACGACAAACGGGCCTTGTGCGAATATATCGCCGAGCAACTTACAGGAAAACATATCATTTTCCGTTCCAAAGGAGCCGACACTGTTGCGGACGCGCAGGACGAGCAGGATACCGCCACCACAGGCCACAAGGTAATCTACGCCTATCCCGAGAAGGCTCACGAGAAGTTCGCTGATAGTGAGTTTATCGGGGTGGGGGAGAACCACATCCTCCTTTCCAATGGTAAAACAATAGATACTAACCAGGTGTTAAGGGACGGAAAAATGTATTATGTGGTCGATGGTCAGTGGTTTACTCGTCTGAACTATGCTCATACATATTTCCGCCAGCGCGTCATTGAGCTGCTCACTGGATCGCGCATTATTTTCCACAAGCAGCGCCCCGTTCCGGACATCTGCGGTGTCAACGGAATGGCCTGCCGAGCGAAAGGGGAGTGCAATACCGCTATTTGCTCCTACTGCCCGGTAGCGGAGAACTTCTTTGCGGCGAAAAACGGCGTTAATCTGATTTACGCGATCTAAACACATATGCCCCGGTTTTACACCGGGGCTAAAAGGAGAAATAAATGAGCTATCATTTCGACATGACATTTTACACAGCTCCCGACCGTCTCTCCGCCTTTTCTCAGACACAAGAGTTGGCAAACCTTTTCGTTTCTCTGGACAACGCGAAGGTCCATCTCCGTCAAACGCTTCCTTTTGCTATAAGCCAGTACAATTCCTTGTCTGGCAACTTCAAGAAACCGTTTGACCCAGATGACGGAGCTTTTCGCCAGTGGCTGGACACCTGGGTACGCAGTGCGTTCCATGTTCATTCCGTATACTGGCCGGAGTTACATCTTCTCGGAGTACTTGGGAATGTGCCGGAGGTCGTTTTTGGGACCCATCCAATTCCGTTTCAGAACAGTACGGACCAGGATTATGACTTGGATATCTGGCCAAATCTGGATTTCTTTACAGACATCATCAAAAAGTATTCGGATATGTCCGACAAGGAAGTCCTTCAGGAACGGTATGGCGAAGATGTACCATATTCCAAGCCCGTTGCGGATTACTCTCGTCTGTCACTTGTCTATGAAAAGGTTTTCGAAGCCCTTGATTTAGACAGTTGGCTGTACGACCGCCGCGGGAACTTTGAGCGCATTTCCATGAATGGCCTGACAACAACGGATCTTACAACTCAGATGTCACTCATGGCGACAGTCATTGCAAAAACAATTAATATCTAAATGTACCCCCCCACCTCAGTACTTACTCAGGTGGGGGTCTTGCATTATTCAACTTATTCTGCTATATTATTGTATTAAGGACGGAGCGTGATTATATGAGTGACTTAGAAAAATTAAAACATTTAGAATCGAAAGCACGGGAAAAGGGTATCACATCCGCATTTGCAAACGGTTTTAGAGATGGCTTATATTTTGAAACATACGTAGACAAATACGTAAAGGGTTATCTTGATGGGTATATCAGTAGTCTTGTTGAACTTACGTCTGACGGATTAATTGAACCGAGAGCAGCCGCAGAAAAACTCGGGCTTACAGAAGAAGAATTTTGCGCTAAATATATGAGGTAATTTAAGCCGTTTTTTTACAAACAGGGAAGCAGAAATGCTTCCCTGTTTGCTATTTTAATAGGTGTTGTCATCTTATATTTTTATTATTTTATGCGTAAATAAATAATATCTCGCATAGGGCCAACAAATAAAGGGAAGGAGCAGTGTGGTCAGCTTCGTTTGTAATAACGATGCTTATTACACAAGATTTTTTATGAATTGTGTTAAAATTGAGTTGGCAGATAAATATGATTTTCCTCCACGTGCAATAGGGGAGCCGGCAGACTTTACAGACAAATATATAAAGGCTTTCTATGATGATGGCAGCGTTTCGTTAAAAGAAATTGCCGTAAACATGATAAATGACTCTGACCTTCAGACATCCAAACCAGAACGAAGAGTTGTCTTACGTTACGAAGGTAAAAAGCTGCCTATTACATTAAAAGTATTGCCTATATCATTAGTTGGAATTGAGGCAGAGCTTGTAAAAGGTGTAGTCATCCCAGAGGGAACTCCGGCTGATAAATCTCTTTTCATCGTTACTGCTCAATACGACGATGGAAGTAAACGTGTCGTTAATAACTATAAGTTTTTCCCGTATACTTTTTTAGCCGAATCAGATCATACGATAACAATTAAATATGGACGTTTTTCTGAAGAACTTCCAATAGTGGTCCGTTCCAATAAAAATCAACACATTACAGAATCTGATGGAGATGTTGTTATAGAATCTTCGGATGAGGAAACTGATGATTTATTTGGCGTTTCTCCTGTGACAAATCCCTCTGAAATGGTGCCTCCAGAGACTTCATTAGTTATAGATGAAAGAACTGAAATTGACAACGTTTATGATTCCTTCCAAAAGGTCAATAGTGGACAACCGACAGAGGCAGAAAGCAATGCTATGTCACAGGATACTTTGTCGGCACCTCAAATGCCTGACAATTTCTCTGAGGATGAAATTATCAGGTTAACAACAGAAAAGCTTTTAAACCGTGAACTCGTCGGTATATATATTAACGGTCAACCAAAGACAGAATATTATGATGGAGATTTTTTTGATATTGCTTCAATTGAAGTGAGGGCGCTGTATTCTGATGAGTATGAAGAGGCCGTAACCGCGACAGTCAGCCCTGATGGTCCACTGACGCTGGGCGTAGGACATATTGTTGTTTCGTATAAAGACAAATCAGCCATTATCTTGATCCATGTCAAAGAAAAAACTCCTGTTATAGAAACACAAAAAGTTGAAGTAAACATTATTCCAGACTGGGGATCTTCTTCGGATCGTCCAAATGAGAATAAGGCACTTGAACAAAAAACAAAAGAAGCAGACAACCCTGTGAATAAGCCTTTAGAGAATAATGATTTTTATCCGTCAACGATTGACCTAAGATTTTCAGGAGACATTTCATTATTTTTATAATACCTTATATTTTTTCATAATATTGCGTATATAACACTAACCACCAAAAAAGGCTAAATACAAAAGGATTAACAAAAAAGGAGTGATCAAATGAAGGATAACCGAGACCTGGAGCAGGTACTTCGTATAGATGGCAAGTCCGTCTTTATGGAAGTTATGCTGTCTGGATTGCCGTATGACAAAGTACTTTTGAATTTTGTCTCATACGATGCCACAGCTGCGGCGGGAGCAAGGGCAAGTGGTTCGGTGGGTATCTTCATAGATATTCTCGATGCCCAAGTTCTTGCACACGACATCCTTGGTGGTCGAATATCTGCTTTAGGCCAGAAGTCCAGAAAACATGCGCAGGAAACCGGAGCGAAATATCCGGATCCTGTGTACGAAAGCTTGGGGGGAATCCCTGGCAAGCGGTGTCCTGATGGTGTGCCGGTTGCAAGAGTCTTTCAGATATCCCCTGGTACGACTCAGCCCTGGGTTTTCTGTGCAAAGCAGGGGAAAGGGCATGAGACGGACAAGGGACTCATCGTTCTTGACAAGCTCGAGCATGCTGTTAGAGTCCCGATGACAAATCCGATGCTAAAGAAGTTTGCCGTTAGCCTTCAGGCTGTGTATGACGTATGGGTAATGACACGCTTTACCACAGTTATCAAACCTGTCATGCAACAGGCGTTGGCACGTCGGCAACAGACCATTGACGCCGCAAAAGCGGCATCAGCTTCCAGGAGCGGAGCTCAATACGGAACCAGGTGATGGACCATGGATATCTTTGAACTTGCAAAGAGTGTAAGTATTGAAGACGTTATTGGTACTTATATCGACTTGGAAGGACCCAAACAGGGACACTACCTTGGCTTGTGTCCCTTTCACGGAGATAAGCACCTGGGCTCTTTTAAGGTAACGCCTGCAAAGAGTATGTTCAAGTGTTGGGCCTGTGGAATGCAAGGGGATGGAGTAGATTTTGTGAGCAAATATCTCAATATCTCTCCACTCGAGGCTGCTGTTCGGATTTGTGAAACTCACGGACTTATTTCGCGAGAAACCGCAGATCAACTTTTCGGTGGCAAGATATCTCATCTGGACATTACTCCGTTGAAGATGCCAAAGAAAGTTGAACAGCTGCTTGCAAAAAGACGGTCCATTGAAGACCTGAACATCGCATACACGGCTTTTGTCAATGCTGCCGGCCATAACCTTAGCCTTGACTTTATCAGAGTACTGGTAGAGGAAAGACGTCTGGCAACAAATGAACTCTCTGAGTATTTTACCTGGCCGAGAAATACGGCTAAGTTTTGGAGTACTTTTCGAGAGCAATTATCAGCGGAGGGGATTCGTGGCGACAAGGAACAGAATGCGTTTCTGCTTGGTATACCTGGTTTTTACCAGAACTTACAAGGTGGAATATCTTTTGTCACCAGCAGAAAGGCGGCTCTTGGTATTCCCGTCAAGAACCGCAATGGAAAACTGTCTGGTCTCCAGCTTCGTCAGATGGAGCCTGTGGTAGAAGGTGAATCCCGATATCGCTTTTTGAGTAGTGCCTTTGCCAATGGCAGAGGAAATTCAAGAGGCAAATACGGGTGTTCTTGTGGCTATGTCGAAAGTGTAGAGTATCCTCGTCGGCATTGGAACAGGACCATCGCTATTACGGAGGGCCACTTCAAAGCGCTCACTTTGGCAAAATTGGGATTTCTTGTTGTCAATATGCATGGAATTTCCAATTGGCGCCCAGCTGGTGACGTTGCGTTGGACCTAGCAAAACGTTACCCAAAGACCAATAGATTCTTGTTGGTTTTTGATAGCGAGGACACAAAGCCCGTTGAACAATCAAAACAAGGTCTTGCCCAGAAGCTTAAATCCTCGACCGAAAAACTTGCTGTTGAGGCAGCATGCTGGGATCCCCAGTACGGGAAAGGAATTGATGATGTTGTCAATTCCGGCTTTATCAAAAAAATAACTACAAACAAACTTTAATTTAAACAGGAGAACAATAATTATGGAAAATCGTAAACCTTTTCTGACTTGCAACTATGGCACGAACAGCAACGGCGTGCCCTTCGCATTTCATGTCGAGGGCAATGTTGGCCGTGAGCCTTTTTTCAAGGCCGGCGAAGGGGAAAAGAAGAGCGTGATCAACTTTTCCATGGGCATCGGGCGTAGTGCCTGGGTGCTGCTTGGGAAGGATGGCCCTGAGAACCCTTGGGTCACCGTCGTCGGGTTTGGTCCCGTGGCTGAAACTCTTCATGCCGCCGGCCTTTGCCAGGGTGCGAAGGTCGTTGTGAGCGGTAGGGTTGCTGAGGAGGCCTACACAAAGGAAGACGGCACCTCCGGCAGCAACGTCCGTATTTACGCGGACAACGCCTACATCCTCGCAAATCGTGTCCACGAGGGCGGTGAGCCCAACAAAACGGTTGCGAGAGCTACGAGGGTCTATGAGAGTCATGGAGAGCGGCATCAGGAGTCTCTTGCGTGCCTGCTTGGAGGTAAGATCGTCTCGGTCACTCCCGTCAACGAGGTCAATGGTCAGCCCACGATCTCCTTCGACATCGAGCTTCCCATTGCTGGCCGCAAGATGGAGGCCATTGTCTCTGGCAAGTATAATAAGGACGAGAACTACGGTGACTATACCAAGGTGCGTTGCTCCGTTTGGGGACAGCGTGCTCAGCGACTCGGACGTGTTCTTGCTCTGGGCAATGTTGTGGTTGTCACCGGCGCGCCCTACACAAGGGAGTGGAATGGACAGACTTACGTAAACCTGTCTATCAGAGATATCTCCGTGATGAAGTGGGCTACCCCCGCCGCGACAGGCAACGCTTCCGCTGCAACCAACAATGCTTCTGCTAAGGATAACAAGGCGGCGACTCCCTCTCCCGCGAATAACAACAACACAAGGCAAGACAATCCTGGGTATGAGACAGACTTCAATGCGTCGAATTTTGCATCCTTCATGGATGACGATGACCTTGATCTGCCCTTTTAAACCATGAAGTCCGTTCCCCCTTGTGGGGAACGGACTTTTTTATGGAAGGTGATTTTTATAAAACAGTATATTTTTCGACACTACTCTTATCGAGAGTGGCAAGACAACTATATGGCTAAAGGTTTTAAGGCATATTCGTTCTCAGATAAACGCTCATCTGTATCGGCGAGTGGAGATGCTGAGGCATTTTTGAATCATGCTTATAGAACTCTCTTCGTGTATCCAGATTTAAGTGAACAATCTGTGGTTGCAATAAAATTGGTTGACAAATCTGGAGATGGGGCTATTTTGAGGATTGATAGAGACTATTTTGAGATAGTGAAAATTGCAAACGGCGAGAGAAAGACTGTATATGCGTGGCAATCCTCAAAATCTCTGTGTGGTTATAGGATATACGAATTATGGTGCAACATGCTTACTGTCTGTAACGTAGAGTCCTTATGAAATCCAGGGTTTTAAATCTCTGGATGAAAGCAGTATTTTTCCAACAATATTCTCAAGAGGAAATGGCCCTAACTCGCGGGAATCATAAGAGCTGTTTCTATTATCCCCCATACAAAAAATTCGCCCTTCCGGAACTGTGTATGGGCCGAATGTGCCCTCGGTAAGTTCGGCTGTATAAGTAGGTTCCATTTTTACGCCATTTCTCCAAACATATCCATCTTTCACTTCAAGCGTATCTCCAGGTAATCCAATGACTCTTTTACAGTACACGGTTCCCCTGCGGCAGTACTGATAAATTGACAGAAGGTTTCTATTGATATGTACCGGTTCAGTTGAACTTGCAACAAGAACAATATCGTCATAAGTAACATTGTCGCCAGAACACATGGTATAAAAAACAGCATCATTGGTCATAATAGTGGGCTCCATTGAACCTGATGGGACAAATGCAACCCCTGCAATATGGAAGAAAACAATTAACCCGAGCACATAAGGAATAAAATCCAAAAGGTTATAGAGCTTTTTACTAATATGAACGGTTCCCATTTGTATTTACCAACTTTCCAAAGGAGTTATTGAAACAGCGCGTTTATAAAAGCGCACATGGAACAATATTATGTTCTGTATTGTTATACGCAAAAGAAGAAAACTCCATATCACTTTTTTTGAAAAATTTTTTGAAGGTGAGAATATGAGTAGTGGTAAGACTTTTAATTACGCTCCTCAAACAGCAGCGAATAGCCCGTTGTCCAAATACAATGTTGGAGACTCTGTAACAAAGACTGTTCGGACCGTGAACTGTATCTATTGTAATGAAGGATTCCAAGTTTATCAAGTAGAACTTGTAGATAAAGAGGGCTATTTTATTTCTATAGTAGGAACTTTCCCGTATAGGTTATCTTTAAATGCTTATTACAATGTCTCTGGCGAAGTTGCGGTGGATAAGCGTGGAGAGAAACAAATCAAGATATCCTCTTGTGAAAGCACTTTCCCAACTGATTATAACGGAATCATTACTGTTCTTAAAACCCTTCATGGGCTTGATACGCAAGCGCATAAACTGTATGAAGAAATCGGTCCAAATGTACTTGAACTTCTAAAGACGGATCCAGAGCAAGTAGCCGCAAGGGTAAAGGGCATCGGAAAAAAACGTGCAAAGGAATGGCAGTTAGAACTATTATCCCGCGGCGAAAATGACAGGGAAATCCGAAAACTCTATGAACTTGGATTATCTCCTCGTCAAGCAACCAGACTTGTGGCAGATTACGGCATAGGGGTTTGCGATGAAGTAGCTCGAAATCCATATCGTCTTATAGATTTACTTAGTGGATACACTTTTAAAAAATGTGATAGTCTGGCTCTTGGCAGCGGAACGATGGATATCAATAATCCTGATAGAATCAAAGCTGGTATAATGTACGCTCTCACGGCGTTTGAAAGGAAAGGGAATTGCGCTGCCGTTGTCAATGATTTTATGGATGAGGTACATTCAACTTTGGATTTTTCTGTTAATTCCAGAGAAGCGTACGGTCTTCTAAAAAGTCAAAAACAAGGGCTTGTTATCCCTATTAAATGGGGACGTAAAACTTATCAGATTTCTGTCGACGATCTAAATACCAGCTTACAAGAATGGGAGATAGCACATAGAGATAATGGTGACTCGTCTCCATTCCGTTATATTATTGAGCCCATTTCAGAGAAACATATCACATCATCACTGTTTGAATTAAAAACAGGTAACCATATTGTATTCGACACGCAGGATGGTGTTGAATACGTTATGACAAGCGCGTATTATACCGCAGAGAAAGATATCGCGTCAAGTGTAAGAGATTTTGTGGCCAATGAAAGGATGCCGTTTAAGGCAGTTCAGAAGGCTCTGGACGACGTTTTGACGCAGGAAAAGGTAGTCCTCGAAAAAAATCAGCGAGAGGCTGTGTTGCGAATCTGTGAGGCTCATGGAGGGATTTTTGTATTAAATGGGTCAGCCGGCTGTGGTAAGACCTTTACACTCAATATCTTAATCAAGGTTTTGCGAATGTTATATAGGAATGAGAACAAGGAATTAGATCCATGTGTTTTGGCCCCCACAGGTAAAGCCGCAAAGGTTGCCTCAAAGGCAACAGGATTACCGACGTACACGATTCATCGCGCTCTTGGGTTGATTGCTGATGATACTCTAACCAACACACAACAAAGCTTGTTGAATAACTGTGTTGTTGTAGATGAGTTTTCTATGGTTGATACCCTTTTATGTTCGCTTCTGTTTGGTGGGATACAAAAAACCGCGAAAGTCATTCTCCTCGGGGACACAGCACAGTTGCCCAGTGTGCGCCCAGGAAAGGTCCTGAGAGATATCATAGACAGCCATGCAGTTCCTGTACTCACATTAACTGTCGTAAAGCGTCAGGAGAACGGCAGCGGAGTTCTCGAAAATGCAAAAAAAATTGTAGCAGGGGAGAACATAGAAACAAACATTACGAGGAAAAATGGGCTTAAAGGAAACGCGTATATCATTCGTGAATTTACCGCATTCTCGGCCCAGCAAAGAATAATCAACACAGTCAAGACATTTGGCTTGAGGGCGTTTCAGAATGGTACAGTCCAAGTGCTATGTCCGATTAAGGCCGGTGCCGTTGGTATCACTGTATTGAACTATCTGATTCAAAAAGAACTCAACCCACAAGTCTCCCCAGACAGGGATGTGGTCTATGGGAAAATAACGATTCCTAATCGTGACGGCTCTGAAGAAACCTACCCAGCCGTATTTCGAGTTGGCGATGTAGTGATCCATACAAAGAATAACTACAATCAGCCTTGGTTCCGCAAGCACCCAGTTAACGGTTACATTGAATCGTCTGGATCTGGTGTTGTAAACGGAGATACTGGAGTTATTGAAGATGTCAAATTCTTTAAGGACGGAAACAAAGTGGGTCATCGCGTTCTCTACGTAAAGTATGATCATCATTATATCGCTTACGACAACGACTTTGATGAGTTGATGCTTGCGTATGCCATGACGATCCATAAAAGTCAAGGTAGTCAATGGCCGGTAGTTATTTGCCCAATAGTACAGAGGATCACGCTTTTAAATCGGAAGTTGGTCTATACGATGTATACGCGTGCTCAGGACACAAACATTCTGATAGGTAATCCGGACTATATTAACGCCGCGATTCAGAATGATTACGAGGATAAACGGTGTACATTGCTATTGAGCAGATTAACGAACAAAAAAGACTAAGGAGCTCCAAAACGGAGCTCCATTTTTTGATAAAGGCCAAAAAGTCAGTAGTCGAAAAGCAACTACCCTCCTTGAAAAACCCGGTTAGTCTTCGTTTTTCGATGCAAAACGGCTTTTCTAACCATCGTCAAAGTGACGAATATATCTTATTGCGGTACATGATAACACGCAATATAACTCACGTGAATTTAGTTGATGAAATATGACTGAATAATTCCGAATTACTCCAAAATATCCTCAAATACAACTCAGAATAGCGCTGAAAAATACAAAATATTGATAATATGATAATGAGAAGTCCATGAATTTTGATATAGATGAGAATGATATGGAATCTAATGATAGGGTTCTGAAAGGGGAGTAGTGGAGTAATGTTGAAGGTAAGCCCATAATTCCCCATAAGTTGACCCTGATAAATTCCAAATAAAATATGCTGAAATAACACATAAATCTAAGATATTATTGATAAAATCGGCTAATATCATATGCTAAAAGTTATAAAATGTTATATTTTTGATATATCAGTTCCTCTTATATTGCCCGAAAACCTCCTCTTCTGTTTGGCTCTATCAATTAGCTCTTGTAAAATGGTCTAAAAGATACTCAATTATTATAAATAATGCACGAGATTGGCTATTATTACTTTTTGAAAGTTACGAATTAGTCTTAATATGTGCGGTTTACTGCATGTATTTCTTGTCTCACTTTTCTATTCGTTGTCTCTAAAGAAAATTAAAAAAGGCTATTTTTGAGAGAATGTCGAGAGAATGTCGAGAGAAGCTTTTTTTGTGCGTGAGAGAATGTCGAGAGAATGTTGAGAGAACGTTGAGAGAATGTCGAGAGAATGTCGAGAGAATATCGAGAGAACGTCGAGAGAAAGTCGATAGTTTTTTAGGAAAATGCGTATAAGACAGCATCGAAAGGAGATGCTGTCATGTTATTTGACCATAATATCAGTGTTTATAATGAGTGTGATGAGGCGCTTAAGAAAAACAGGGTGCTTCTTATCGTGTCAGCTACCGGGACGGGGAAGAGCCACCTGGTTGCCGAGTATTTGGAAAGGCATGATTTAAAGGGGCTTGTCGTATGCCCCAAAACAGCCTTGTTCTCTCAGTGGACAGGACTGACGGACAGGGTGGATGTCATTTCATACTCGAAGCTTTGTGGTATGGGAAATGAGGCGCTTAAGGGGTATGACGTCTATATTCTGGATGAGGCGCATCACGCCGGGAGTCCTGTTTGGGGAGCGGCTGTGGAGAGACTGAAGGGGATAGAGGGGAAGAAGGTGATCGGTCTTACGGCAGAGCCCCAGAGATATAGTGACGGGATCGATGTTGCCCATACTGTCTTTGATAACTCGGTCGTCTATGGATATGATATTGCCAACGCGGTCGATGCCAAGATCTTGCCTAAGAGTACCTTTGTGTCTGCGGTCTATGATATCCGCAGGTATATCGGTGGAGAGGTCAAAGACGAGAAAGCGAGGCAGAAGCTTATCGCGAAGCTTGAGCTTACTGAACCTAATGTTCTGTCTATAATAGATATCCTCCGTAGACATATGCCGAATGGGTGGCGCAAGGGAGTTGTCTTTGTAGAGAGTATCGCGGATATATCGGAAGCGGAATCTCTGTTACGGGAGGCGTTTCCTAAGATGAAGGTTTTCTCTATCCATTCCAATATGTGTAGGCGACAGGTGGATAGGGTCATGGATACTTTTCGACGGGTGCGGGCCGGGTTCCTGGTGTCGGTGGATATGCTTAATGAAGGGTTGCATGTACCTCATGTCAATACCGTTGTTATGCTGCGGCGAACGGAATCCCCGATGATCTTCTTCCAACAGATAGGACGCTGCCTTATGCCTGGAAATACTAAAGTCGTGATCTTCGACCTCGTGGCAAATTATAAGAGTTTGAGACTCGCGCCTTCAAAGAATATCCAGTGTTCTCCGTTTCAGACTCCTCCTACACAATATACACTGCCTGAGCAGACGATTGTTTTCGACTATACCAGAGATACGTTCTCTGCCTTGGACGAGATCCGCTTGGCCCTTTCTAATTATTGGACCCCTGAGGAGGATGACATCCTTCGCGTTCATTATCCTAACGAGGGTACTCGCTGCGCTCCGCTCCTTCCCAGACATTCTCCCTCATCTATCTCTCGCAGGGCTTCTGCCCTCGGTATCCGTAAAGAACTCGTTTGGACTCCGGAGATGGACCGTATCCTTCTCGATTATTATAAATCCGGCTTCTCTGTCGTC
Source organism: uncultured Oscillospiraceae bacterium (assembly GCA_947632175.1). Lineage (GTDB taxonomy): Bacteria > Bacillota > Clostridia > Oscillospirales > Oscillospiraceae > RUG626. The sequence continues at coordinate 129,259 of CANROC010000003.1, forward strand.
CGTAATATGATCCCTGTCCATATCTCCTCAAGCGGTATCACTAACCGGGCTCATAAACTCGGACTGTCTAAGCTCAAACATCCTTGGACCGCCGAGGAGGACGATATCCTTAGAAAATATTACCCCATTGAGGGCACCGGCGTCGCCTCCCGTATTGACCCTAATATCTCTAAAGACGCTATCACTAAACGTGCCAAAAAATTGAATATCCGCTTCTCCTTGCGTACTTGGTCCGATGATGAAATCGAGATCGTTCGTAAATTTTATCCCATTCATGGTACTTCTATTAGCTCTATGCTGCCGTCCAGAAGCCGAGACGCTATTCAAAATAAGGCTGCTTCCCTCGGAATCTCCTTCGTGAAAAATCCTGCCGCTTCGTGACGGTTTATTTTTCCCCGCCTTTTTACGTATAAGTATACAGTTCCATGTCAAAAGGAAAATGACATGGAGCTGTATATTCTTTTTTTCGGAGGGAACGGCTTGGTATTCTGCTTTATTTGCCTTTCCATAATTTGTTATTTATGAAAAAATCCGTTACTTATGTCTTTTGCGCTATCTCTGTTATTGCTATCGTCGCAGCCCTGATCGCCGGATCAGCCGGCGCTAAAAGTGAGGATAATAATATCTACCTCGCTCGTCAAGAAGAAGTCCACTCCGCGGCTGAGCTCTTAAGGGAGCTCGGTGTCTCTGAAGACAGCAAAGCTATCCAGGCCCTGTCCGAAGAGTGGTGGCGGTGCGAAGCCAGACTCCACCCGTGCTTTAGCGAGGATGAGGTAATTATGTTGGCCAAGACTATCTATGGCGAGGCTGGGTCTATAAAGTCGGTCACCGAGCAGGCTTGCGTTGCTTGGACGGTTTGCAACCATGTCGATGAGCCGTCCCTTCAGGTTGACTCCATAAAGGAGGCGCTGACTAAACCGGGCCGGTTCTACTATAAATCTTCTTTTCCCGCTAATGAGGAACTCATTTGGCTCGCCAGAGATGTCTTGGAGAGGTGGAATATGGAAAAGTTGGGCTATAATGGTCCCGGCTGCGTGCTCCCTAAAGACTACCTCTATTACTCAGGCGACGGGAAACATAATTACTTTCGTAACGCTTATCGTGGAGGCACTCGGTGGGATTATTCCTTGCCAAGCCCCTACAAAAGCTGACCTCATTTGACCTGATCGCGCCGGTCGGCATAATTTTCATATCGCTTAGCGCTTCGCCTTGTGGAGGCTTCTGTAATGTGACAGTGCGGCGGCGCTGTGCCGCGAGTTGAAAACAAACAATATTTGTTGGAAGGACGTCCCGCTGTAAAAAGTTGTCCGTTATCTTTTAGCCTTGGCCGTTCTTCCTAATAGCCCCATGTGCGCTGTCGTCCATATTTTTGTAGACAAAGGATGATACATCATGATATACTCACCATTAACCAAAAAGGCTCTCACCATCGCCTATAACGCTCACAATGGTCAACTGGACAAGGCCGGCCTCCCATATATCGCTCATCCGCTCCACCTCGCGGAACAGATGCCAGATGAGATATCTACCGCTGTGGCTCTGCTCCATGATGTTGTGGAGGATACCTGTTTCTCCTTCGCTGATTTGGAACAGTTAGGGTTTCCTCCTTCTGTTTTGATGCCTCTCCAGCTCCTCACACATGCCCCCGGTGTCCCGTATATGGACTATATCCGCAATATTGCGCATGACCCTGTGGCCAGAAAGGTTAAACTCGCCGATTTGAAACATAACAGCGATTTATCAAGGCTCGATGTCATCACGGACCAAGATAGGGCAAGGGTCGAAAAGTATAAGAGAGCTATCGATTTATTATCTCAGATAGAAATATAACCTTGACTTTTGATGACCTGCGTGAAATAATTGGGGAGTGGGTGTGGGGCGTAGCACAATATTCTACAATGACAGAAGAATTGTGAGATGTAGTTGGATATTGAAACTGAGTCGTGGTTTACGATAAACATGATACATGTATTCGCTAAAGGAGGTGCGGTTTTGGGCTATAATATACCAGAGACTGCCTGTTCATATGTTTTACATCCGCTTGGTAAAGGATTTCCATTGTGTAGTTATTCTGTTGTACAGGACAAAAAGTTGGCTGTTGCAAAATTAAGAGATTTTTCGATTTGCCATAAGGACACCTGTCTTCTTAATCGAAAAACGGACAATACCAAATGATATAATCCCGTTGTCACGGTTGTCTTGCCTAACTTATCAAGTTTTTCAAAATTACATTCCAAGTTTAATGACAAACTGAAACAAGTGTGCTATAATGCAACCATAAGGCAAAAGCCTAATCTTTTGAAAGGAAACTCCACCATGATCATCACTGTGTTCGCTTATCAATATGAGTGCCAGTGGGCTGTGTTCAGTGAGGAACAGAGCTTCGAATTCATGCGCCCATATAAGGATAAGCAGGCAGTATATCTGGTGTAGTCCATTATAACACCATCTTCTTGATTTGCGCCGCTTGTCCTTTGGGACAGGCGGTTTTTTCGTGCAAATCCATAGAAGGAGATGTAAATCATGGCAATCCCAACTATCGACCTGGCGCTTACCGGGGCCAATATAATGAATCTTCGGAAAGCGTCTGGGCTGTCTGTGAGAGATCTTCAGGCAGTCTTCGGCTTCAGCACGCCACAGGCCATCTACAAATGGCAGGCTGGGGCAACGCTGCCTACAGTAGATAACCTGCTTGTTTTGGCGGCGCTGTTCCACGTCAAAATAGATGATATCCTCGTAACTCGCGACACAATCATCACTGTCGCATAGGGCAGGGGAGACCTTGCCCATACATGGCCCGCTCGTCTAATCTGGTCAGGACGCCGGCCCTTCAAGCCGGTAATGATGGGGTTCGAATCCCCCGCGGGTCACCATGGGATGTAGCCAAATGGTTAAGGCACAGGACTTTGACTCCTGCATTTGTGGGTTCGAGCCCCGCCATCCCAGCCATGATGCGGTACTCAAGAGGTCAAAGAGGACGGATTGCAAATCCGGTATTCGTCGGTCCGAATCCGACCCGCATCTCCAAATAAGGCGCCATCGTCTAATCTGGTCAGGACGCCAGCCTCTCAAGCTGGAAATTATGGGTTCGATCCCCATTGGCGTCACCACATAGGGGTATAGCTCAACGGTAGAGCAGCGGTCTCCAAAACCGAAGATGAGCGTTCGATTCACTCTACCCTTGCCATCATATTGGAGCGTCGCCAAGCGGTTAAGACACCGGGCTCTGACCCCGGCATCGAAGGTTCAATTCCTTCCGCTCCAGCCATATGGAGCGTTAACCCGGCGGGTGTCGGGGTCCGCCTGCTAAGCGGTTCGTGTCTGAAAAGACATCTGGGTCGGGACCAGAGCGCTCCGCCATACGGGACTGTAGCTCAGCTGGTAGAGCACCTGGTTGAAGCCCAGGGTGTCGTTGGTCCAACTCCAACCGGTCCCGCCATAAGGGTCAGTAGCGCAGCGGCGAACGCAGCGGACTGTAAATCCGTGACATCAGAAACACCGAAGGTTCGAGTCCTTCCTGGCCCACCACAACACTCCTCAGCCCTCAAAATTTTTCCCCACATTATTAAGTATAGAATTTTGTTGATGGGGTTTTTTCTTGATATTACTACCAAAACGTGATAATATTTGAAATATCGATGTCATTTTCATGCGTTTTTTATTTTTAACAAAAATTGCTTTTGGTGCGACAGTTGGATATAAATTGTATCAGCGGCAAAAAAACGGAGGTGAAAAAGCATGAAGAAGCCTGACAAGGTGATTTTTGAGCAATACCTTATGAATCTGTCTTATGAGCAGCTTTTACCTTATGAATCTGTCTTATGAGCAGCTTTTACCTTATCTGAAAAAATATGAGAATGCGCGGCAATTAAAGGTTATTGACCAAATCAACGCGGTGAAGCATTCTGAAAAACAAATGAAGATAGAGGGGTTTGTAACAGATTTGAGCTGCCCATATTGCAGCAAAAAGGATTTTGTGAAAAACGGAACGTCAAATTCACTCCAAAGATATTTGTGTAAAGCCTGTGGCAAAACATTTACAGCCATATCTGAAACCTTTATGGATGGTACTAATTGGACGTGGGAAGTGTGGGTAAAGCTCCTTCAAATGACTATGACAAACACACCTCTTGACGCCATGACGGACGTTTTAGAAAAGGACTACCATTTAGAGGGCATACATAGAATGACCGTTTTGCTTGCCCGTCATAAGTTGATACACGCCTTATCTCTCATGCCTAAGCCCATACTTTCAGGGATAGTTCAAGTAGATGAGACTTTCTTCCGTGAAAGTCAAAAAGGTACACGCACAGACAAGGGCAGAAAGCTAATCAATGTCATTCCAAATGTTATCCCTGTACGCCTTCCTCGTAGGGGATTCCAACCAAGCAGATTGGGGATTTTGGGTCCTGAATATGCTTGTGTCGTTTGCGCTGTGGATAACAATAACAGGGCTGTTTCAATGGTTATCAGCATGGGGAAAGTAGAGCCAAAAATGTTCATAGAGCATTTTGACGCATACTTGAAAGATGTTACATATCTCTGTACGGACGGAAGCCCCATATATACTGAATACTGCAAGCAGAAGAATATACCACATTATGTACGCCCATCCTCTTACGTCTCTGAACTCAGAAAACGTGGATACCTCACTGGATTGGGGGCAAACCCATCAGACAAAGAGCTTGAAGAAACATTAAAGGACGTATATGAGAAAAACAAGAATATCATGTCAATGCTATATAGCGACGGATTTCTTGATTATATTGACTATGCAGCAAGTATTCCCTTTTCAGACTTTTGCAAGATAAAATATGAAAACGGGCTTAACCTTTCAAGAGTAAACGCCTTTCATAACTATTTGAAGCTGAAACTCGAAAAAGAAACAAGGGCGCTTGCCACAAAATATTTACCCATGTATGTTGACGCCTATACATTCATGTATAATTGGCGTCACGCCCATAAGACAACACTTTCCTCTATGAAAGACGCTGAAACGATGCTCATAGAGCTTGTTAAGAACAAATCCGCCTTTACACTGAACGACCAAAATGAATTGGATTTTTTTGTCGCCCCAAAACCAACTGGAAGATATTTAGCTTTGCTTGACGAGAAAACGAAGGAAATGCGGAGAAAGACAGATAACAGATTCTTCAAGTTTGACGAAGAGGACCGCGTTACTTCCTTTAATATGAGAAAGTACATCAAAGAAACGCAAGTGGGCAAGTTAAGACCTTTCGGCAAGAAGTATGGAATAAAAGGCTATACGCGCATGACACATTGGCAGCTCTACTCCACAATTATGACTTTGCCAAACGATATAATCAAGGAAATAGTTGAAGAATTGATTGCACAGGATAAGGTTTACAACATTTACGCGGAAGATATTAAATTCCTTGAAAGGAAGAACATACCCGATTATGAGCTGACCTACTCAAAGGGCAGCGGTTATGTGGATTTAGACAGACTGTTTATTATAGAAAAGGATAAAATGCTGTTTAACGATGAAAACAACATCACCACAACAGACAACGACATTTCAGACGATGAACACGTTGAAGATGATGATTTACCGTTTTAAGGAAAAGAGCGTGGAGTTATCCACGCTCTTTTTATATACAAAAACACAAAAAATAACAGTTGGCTTATCTTGCGACAAACCAACTGTTAAGGGGAAAGAAAGAATTACGAAAAATCTATGCTCAATTAAGTATAGAGTTATATGTCCACCAATCAGTTATATATGTCGTATTTTTTCCTTATCAGTCTATTAACCGCCTATCCACTCCCATCTTTCATTAGGCTGATTCCATTTCCACATACCGTCTGGAGTTATTTCACCGTCGTATGCTCCCTTCTTGTCTCTTCCTGGGAAAGATAATTCTTCTATTTTCACCCAATCTTGATGTGAGTGCATTTCAGTTCTTAACTCATTGAATGTAAATTCAGATACCTCACTTTTAAACCATGATGCACTACCCTCTGATGTAACAGATGTTTTACCAGTCTGTGGAATATACCTCTCTGTACCACTCCATATATCTACGCCTTGTAAAAGCCCAAGATGTTCTCCTTTTCCATCACAAGTAGCATCAATTCTTATGGGCTTACCATCTGACTTGCGTATAACTGTATCTCCAGCTATTGGTATTGGATGTCTTTCGCCCTCTACCCAAGTTACAGGCTCACGGTCCAAATCAGCCTTATAGTTGTTGTAATACTGATAATTTGTATCTATCGGTTCTGTTGCAACAGGTGTACGCTGTTCAGGGAATAAGAGCCTATACAACACCGTAGCCCCCTGCGCCCTTGTCATGGTACTTTTTGCTGAAAAATGATGCTGTTCTGTTGTACCTGCTATGATACCAAAGAGCATGGCCTGTTTGACATACCATCTATAATAGCTGTCTATTTCAAAATTGTCTGGAATCTCCAGACGTCCAACAAGTTTAGAGGCTTTTTCTCCGTTCATAAGGGCCATATTTACCACTATGTATGCCATTTCCTCACGGGTACAAGGGCTATTGTAATCATCTGAAAAATCATAGTCATGTATGAGCCCTATTTCAAGAGCCTTGTCTACAAAGTTAGAATACCAATATTCCCCACCTTGCTCTACGTTACGGTCCAAGTATCTCACACACGTTGTAATAAACTCCGCCCTTGTCATTGTCCCATTTGGGTTAAACGTACCCACACCGTTAACTGGGACTGTCGTTCCTGAAAATAGTTCCATTTCCGTCATTTTCATAACGGCCTCATAATACCATGTACCAGGTTCAACATCGGAAAATGAGAGTGTTTTGTTCTCCACCTTATTTGACAAATACAAAATCTTCATAGTGGAGATTGCAGAACGAACGCCGTCAGCCTCACTCCCTTTAACATCCTTTACGGCGTTTTCAGCGGAGTTCAAAACGTCTGTAATGTCAACAGTCAATTCATTGACAGTAACAGTTCTGTCTAAATCTAAAATTTTGTCAGACAGTGAAGATAACATTTCATCACTGACATTTCCATTTGCTTTTTCTGCCTCAATTCTGCTTATGGTGTTTCTGATACTTGCAACAGCGTCATTAAGGGAAACGGAGTATTGATGTGAAATCACCCGCGCTTCTTTGCTTTCATCAGCGGCAATGGCATTTGTGGTAAAGCCTGAAAGGACGGATGACAATACAACTGTACCAACAAGCACCTTGCATATAACCCCTTTGAACGACCATGCGGTCCCTTTTCTGCCGTGATGTATTTCCATTGAAATATCCTGTGTATCGTGCATATTTTTACCTCCTTTATTGGATCCATATCATCATACAACAAATTATGTCTGTTTACAAGCGCTGGAGAGGAAAATTATTTTCCCCTCCAGCAGAAATGTTGTTATCCACCTCTTGTGGTATCTGTAACACTTACATTTGGCACAAGATAACTTGGCTTGTTCTGTATAAACGTTCCACCAGCTTTGCTTGCGTCAGCTACGAACATTGATGTAATGGTTTTGTTGTTATAATTGCTTGTCAGTACACCAGCGTTAAATTCAAGCTGATAGCTCAAACAAGTATATCCCAATCCAACGGTATTGAAATAGTCATTTTTGTTTCTTGGAGTTTCAAGCCCATTGACGGTCATACTAATTTTATCCGCAACAGATATACCTGGGACTTTGTAATTTGTTCTGTACTCCCTTACAACAAGGACTGTGCTGTCTTCTGAATACCATCTGTCACCTGTTTTTATTTCAGACGTAGATGGAGTGTCTATTTTGTCAATAGCCTTACGGGCTTCTGCTAACGCTGAGGCATAATCGTCCTCATCAAGTATATCCGCGTTAAGGGGTTTATGCTCAAATACAGAAAGTACCGTTTTGCTCCTGTTGTGGCTTTCATTATATAAATTCATGCCTATAAGAGCTTCATACAAATCTTTGTTCTTTGTTTTCAAATCCTCTATTGCCGTTGGGCTTGAAGCACCATCCATCCAAACACCAATTACCGCTCCACCACGAACAATGAGCTTATGAGTTAAAACCTTGTTGCTATTTGTGTCCTCAATATAATTATCCAAATCCTGTATGACATTTGCGCCTGTATAGGTCTTTTGTCCGCCAGTAGTTTGAGTTTTGATAATTAATTTTTCGATAGCTGTTACCTCTGTTTTTGCACTCTTATTACTTCCTGAAATGGAGGCCTTCAAATTGGCGTGGTATTTTTCAGGCTTAAACCCACTATCTGACCATGCTTTCTCAACACTGTCGTCAACATCAAGAACAAAGGTTTTTGCTGTCAAGAAGCCAGATTCTTTACTTGTACTGGTATCTGTGATTTCAAAGGTGTTGTTTACGCCTGCTCCCTTATAGATACCCAACAATCCTTTTGTGGTAGGATTTCCGTTCTTTGCCAACCATGTTGCAAAACGTGTATCTGTTACAACAGAAGTACCATAAGATACAGGCTTGACAAAAAGGTTATATTTCAAGGTCTGCCACACGACAGGCTTTATTTTACGGTTCTGCTCTCCAACAACAAACTTAATGGACTCCGTTTTGCCATCATCATCAGCCAAAAGCATACCAATTTCAGGATAAACATTCAGTGTGTCATTTATCTGATATTTGATTGTTGTTTTACCCTCTGACTGATTGACCTTTACATTATCTGCAAAACTTGAACCCAATACAAATGGGCTTTTCGCTTTCGCAACATAACGGGCAAAGGAAATTTGAATATCCAAGTCTCCTGGAAATACTGTTTCTATATTCTCTTGCTTCACATCTTCATGGTTTTCAGGGTACGTATAATGGTCGAATATTTTATTACCATACTTATCTAATACAAAATCTCCATTCTCGTCTGTTTTATATACTATACCTGAAGGTGCCGTATAATCACAATAATGATTTACAAATTTATCCGTGTTGCCAACACTTATTTTTATTACAGTAGCTCTTAAATAGTTGCCGTAATTATCCAACCCCAACATTCCAGAAGTAACGGGGGTCGCGGTATAAGCATTAGATATATCAAACGAGCTTTGTACTTGAGCGTTGTTTTGGTTGTTGCCTGTAACCCAAGAGGCTAATTTTAGCTTTGAGGTTGATGTACTTTTTATTCCTATAATATCAGCGCCCAAAGTTGCTTTTGCAGACGTTGTATTGTTGCTGATTGTTGGGGCATCACCCCTTTTCACAGTTATACCATGTAACCATGTATCAACCTTTATTGTTCCATTCTCGCCAGGATTAATAACACTATATTTCCATTGTTCCAATGGGCTTAAAGTATGTCCATGTGTAGAACAATCGCCTAAACTATAACTTAAAGTAAGCTCCGCTTCTGTTGTCAAGAATTTATCCGTTTCAGATTTCCAAAAACGGCTCAATCTCCATTCTGGAACATCGACAGGGACAGCGACATAAGGCTGCGTAACTACCCACTTGACATATAAGTTATGCTCCAAAACCCCTTCAGGGTAATTGGTGATTGTTCTATCCAAACCATCTTCATTCAAGTCTGATAAACCGCCATCTGACATATCTGGCAAGTCAGGATTTGCCTCATCAAGAACGTAAAGGGGTATCTCAAAATTGGTGACAAACTCCACGGGAATCGCACCCTTGAAATCTCCAACGGGGTCCTGAATGGTGACAGTATTACCATTCTTTTTCAAGTCTACTATACCGCCACTGGCATATCCAGCAACAGAACCGTCGCTGTTCTGATACTCAATAATGTTTATCTGTTTTGGCTTTATGTACTCCACATATCTTAAAATGACAGTATTTACAGGAGTTTTATCCTTGTTCTCCTCCATGAATTGTGTCAAGGTGTCTATATGTTTCGTTTCATCAACTGTAACAGCATACACGCCCTCTTTTCCCTCAACTTCAGCCTTTATTCCTGCAGTAAGTATTTCACCATTTGAATTACTGATACTAACTTTATTATTTACTGAATTATCACTATTTACTGAACCGCCAGTATAGAACGCAGACAGGTCAACAGCGTCTAATGTATATCCCGTCTGTGCTTCTTTTCCTTTTGAAATATCTAAATGCTGTGAATCTATATTAGTATCAGGTGTAATGAGCTTGTTTGTTTTACCCTCATAGAATTTAGAAACAACTTTCCTTATTCCTGCATTATATAAAGCCAAAAGTGGCGTACCATCGTTTTTGTTTATAAAATCCGTAAATGTCTTTGATTTGAATACAATATCTATATATGAGCCATTAATTACATCTGATGTTTTAGTCAAGCTCTTACCCGTATGAGAACCATCATTTATGATTGGTGAATTGCTGTTATGCAACAAATTTACGTTATCCGTCCACGCACTTGTGGCTATTTCCAAATTCAGCCCATCATTAAGAAGATATGGTGAAGTCAAAATATCATTGAGGACCCATTCCTCTGATTCTCCTTTTAGCACAGTATCTATCAATGGATAATTAGTCCATTCGCCCTTTGAATCAGTCGCAAAGCTCAAAGCGCCTGTTTCACTATTTTTGGCTTTCTCAAATGTAACATTTCCATCTTTGTCTACTGATTTAATTCTAACATACGTTTTTACATATTGTGGAGTAGGACCTGCTTTCAATTCCTCATCTGAAGCTCCATTCAAAGAGGTCACAACGCCTATACCCATACTGTTGAACATCTTTCCGTAAGTGGCACTTTGTTTTTCCCTATCAGAACTTTTCATTGTACTATAAGTATAATATTCAGGTTCATTTTTGTTGCTGTTATAAAACTGCTCTACTGATGATGTTTGGCTCTCTCTGTTATATTTCAAATTGGTTGTACCAACTTTTCCATTATAATACCAAGGACCTTGACCTGCTCCAGTCATTCTTAACGTAGGCTCAGGAGCAATAAGATACGTATAGTTTGCCATATAGTAGTAAATCGTTTCAAAGGCTTCACTGAAATCTTTCTTTTGGTATGTAATAACTGGGTCGCCAACCTGCCTATAATCTGGCTTGCCATCTCCGTTGAAGTCATACTGAATGTCTACTTCATCCAGTTTATAATCATCTTTACCATCAGTAGTCCAAACACGTGTTTTATTTTCTTTTAACCTATCATAACGGTTTTTATAATTCTCTAATTCAATTTTAGTGTCGTTATACTCTTGGTCCCAAAACTCTGCTTCTTCATCAGTAGGACAATGGGCCATTTCCTGCGTGATACTGTCTAACTCCCGATATAAGTAACTGATGTGGTGTTGGATTTCTTCAAGGATTTCCGCATGCTCATTTATATACCCACTACTTGAAACGGTATGAGTTACCAGCTCATACGTGATTGTTTGTTTTTCAGTTGTCACCTGCTTATTTGGATTTGCATTAGAGTAAGCAATAAGGTCATGCAAGGTAAAAATGTATTCATCTGAACTTGAAAAGTCATTTGTTTCTATGCTAAACGCTGTCAATGGCTCATAGTACAACTTTAACACACCATTATGCTTTACACCATCTGCGTCAGTATAGAACCCATATATAAAAGAACCTCTATTTGGGTCAGAATCCAATGTACCCTTGTTTCCAAGACACAGCTTTGCTATCTCACAAGTGTTTTTGTAATCTATTACATTTTGCTTGCCATCATTCAAATCTTTTATATATTCAGTAGCTTTCTTTAAGCCCAACCCTGATTCTCTTCCAATGAAAAATGTATTTAACCCTTTTGTTTTTTTATCACCCGATTTACTGTCATTGTATATATTTTCAAGATTATCCAGAGTTGCTTTATCAAAAGAAATCGTCCTTCCACCCTTGCCCGCAATAATAGACGCAGCATTTCCTGTGCCTACTGCTTGGTCCTTTAGATAGTTACCCTTTTTCAAACCATCTCGTCCATCTAATCCAATATTATAAGGTTCATTTGTTGCAGCCCAATCACCCATTCTGTCGTATATATCCACAGTGGACCAATAAACCGTATCATCAAAGTATCCATCATCAACATACCAAACAAGGTCGATATTCCCCAAATTTATGGCATTTGAATATAATCTACCATCAACGGGGTCGTCATACAAATCACTGTAACTCTCTGCATCCTCAAAGAAATATAAGGTGAAGCGTAACCCCTCCAAAGCATTTTGACCCAAAAGCTCTGTCTTTACTTCAGCCGTTACGTTATACTTATGCGTAGCTGGAGGTGGTGGGTCTTTCTTTGTACCTGTACTCTCTTTCTGCTTTGATTCTGTCTCTGTATATGTATATGTGACGGTCGTTTTGGGCGGTTTGTCCAATGCGCCACCAGGCGCGGATGCCCCGCTTTGACCTTCGTCTTCCGTTTCACTCCCCAACACAGTTGGCGCGAGTGAAAAACACATTAAAAGCACCAAAAAGAAACATATAAATCTTTTCTTCATATTCATTCCTCCTGCTTCTATTTTTTATAAAAACAATAATTCAAACTGTTTCAAAAAATTCTATAACTGTTAGAAATCATAGAAACCACACTTTTTGCACTTTTGGACGTAAAGTGTGATGAAGTCATTTCACAAGAAATCTCCATTTCAAGCATAGAAAAACCGCTTCATTACAGCGTAATGAGGCGGTTTGATATATTTTTTTAACTTACACAAATTTAAAAAACACCCTAAAATCCCCATTTTCCGCTTCACTAAAAGACGTTGTTTTGACGCAGAAAATGCAAATTTTCAAGTTTTTCGATGCAAGTTTGGATTGTAATTTCAGCAAAAACCCCAAATCAACAAAATTTTATACTTAATACTCCCCACACCTCTCCCATTGAAGCTCCCTCCGAACTGTGATATACTATATCCATCCAAACTCTTTGGAGGCGCAAAACATGTGCGGTAGATACCAGTTTTCTTTTGGGGAGTTTGATGAGACTCGGCAGATCGCGAATGCCATCGACAGAAAATACGGCGCCGGCTCTTGGATGGCCGGAGAAATATTTCCCTCTATGCGTGCTCCCATCCTCCTCTCTCATTCCTCCAATGTCCTTCCGGAACTTATGACTTGGGGGTTCCGTGGCTCCAAAAGCCTTGTTATAAACGCCAGGGCGGAAACAGCAGCGGAGAAGCCTATGTTCAGGGAAAGTGTTGAGCGGATGCGCTGTGTTGTTCCATCTACAGGTTTTTTCGAATGGGACAAACAAAAACGAAAATATCTTTTCACTATGCCGGTTAAAGGTCCTGTATATATGGCGGGGCTATACACTTTGATTGACGGAGACTCTTGTTTCGTGATCCTGACTACCGAAGCAAATTCCTCTATGAAGGATGTCCATCATAGGATGCCCCTTGTACTTACCCCAGACCAGCTCATTCCCTGGCTGACAGAGACAAAGACTGCGGCTGAATATCTGATGATGGTCCCACCTTTGCTTCACAAAGTCTCTACGGACGCTCAGACATCCTTGCGGTGAAATAACCGTCTCTTATATTTTATAATTTTCCTACGTATAAATACTCATCCAAAAACGAAAGGATGAGTATTTTTTATGTCTGAAAACATTGATTCTTCTGAAGAGGTCTGGCGTGATATCTCTGGTTATGAGGGGCTCTATCAAGTGAGTTCTTGGGGGAATGTGAGGTCTTTTTATGGCCAAGGTCGCATTCTTTGCCCCTGGAATAATCGTTATGGATATCTTATTGTGACTTTGTGTAAAGAGTGTAGTCATAAGGCCTTTTCTATTCATATCCTCGTTGCCCAGGCGTTTATTCCCAACCCCTCAAACTTACCTTGTGTAAATCATCTCGATGAGAACAAGATGAATAACAGGGTAGAAAACTTGGAGTGGGTAACACATCTGCAAAATAATCTATATGGTTCTCGCATTGAAAGAATACGTCAGAAATTGGTTGGCAATACATTTTCTCAGAAAGGCGCAGACGAGAGAAAACGTGCTGTTATGCAGTTTTCCAGAGACGGCAAACGTCTTGCTACTTTCGATAGCGCCTACGCCGCGGCCCGTTCCGTTACCGGCATGTCAGCCAGGAATAAGCTTATCAATGAGTGCTGTCAGAGAAAAAAACGAACTGCGTACGGCTTTGTATGGCGTTATGCTGACGAGAATGGCGGTGGAACAAAGCTTGTGGCCTTGGTCGACGAGGCCGGTAACATCCTCAGGAGTTTTTCCTCAGTCCGTCAAGCGGCCAAAGATTTGGACATTCCTCAGACGTCAATTCGCAGTTGCTGTAATGGTCGCGCCAAAACAACCCATGGCATGCGGTTTCAGTACCTTGAAAGAGAATCTGCATGACGTTTTCTCAATATCTTCTCTCTTCAAATATAAAGTTCAAAAATAATTAACAATATTTTTTCGCTTATTTGGCCATAAACCCTCCATTGGATATTGAGAAGTCTGTATCTTTGACTTCATAATAATAAATTTTGGAGGTTCTCTATATGAAAACTGAATCCGTAAATTCTCTCATCTCGACGCTCGACCAAATAAGTAAGACATCCGCTCATCTCCGCCTTTCGCTCCTTTCCCATCTCTCTCAAAAAGGGGATCTGTGCAAGATGATGAGTCTTCCCTTACACGACCCAGATCTCGCTCGTATAATTTCCGGCATTGCTCAAACCCTCATCATCAGTGTCCCTGAAGGCAAATACGGTAGGGGAGCGTTGGAGTTAACGAATAGGGACGCGATATGGCTGCTGAAAAGCATTGAGGGAAGGGCAGGGGAAATCGTTGTGAGGTTGTCTTTACTGTAATCAGCTTAGAAGAAATATCAGAAAAAATTTTTCTAAAATCTTTTCAAAAGCGTGTTAAAAATGACTCGCGTTTTACGTATCATATACCAGAACGAACAAACGCCCTGCTCCCAGGTCCTTCTCAGAGGTACCACAAACGAGAGATCGCGTCAGTCTTGCATTTACACTTGCCTTTGAGCTTGTGTTCGTTCAGGTGAAGTGCTCCCCATTGAGAGTTTGAGCTGCACCGAATTATTTATCCTCTCCCTTCCCGTTCTTCCTTTCTTTCGGGAAGGTGCAGGAGTGAGGCGAGAGAACGCCTCAATCATGCCTTAGGCCAAGGGCCGCCTTTCCCTTGGCCGCCATATATGTAAAGCCAATATGTCCCCATGCACCGGGTGCCTACTCAGAGGCGGGGCCGGTCTCTCCGCTCTCTTTGCTCGGGAGATACCCGAGAAGGGGGCGGAGAAATATTTATAATTTAAGGAGGAACCGCAATGGTTATTCAATCTCTTTCTGTCGTCGTCCCAACTAAGAATTGCATAAACAACTGCAAATTTTGTGTCGCTCATATGCATGATGAGCCGTATAAGCATCAGCTTGACTGCAATCTCCCGTTTTTTGATTTATATCAGCGGGACTATTTGAAGCGTCTGGAGTTTGCCAGAGACAATGGCTGTAATACCGTTATGCTTACCGGTAACGGCGAGCCTCAGCAGAATAGATCGTTTCTGGAGACCTTTGGAACACTCAATAACCAGTTGGATAAGCCCTTCCGATGGATCGAGATGCAGACTACCGGTACGCTTCTCAACGACGGCTATCTGCGCTTTTTGCGGAACCACGTTGGCGTCTCTACCATCTCCCTTTCGCTTAACTCCTTCGACAGCGCGGAAAACGCCGCTGTCTGTGAGATGAAGTCTCCAGTAGATATCCGCTGGCTTTGCAGTGAAATCAAGCGGTATGACTTCAATCTGCGCCTTTCTATCAACCTCACAAAGTCCTTTGAGACATTGACGCCGGCGGATATTCTGGACAAGGCGCATAACTACTTCGGCGCCGACCAAATTACTTTCCGGGTCCTCTATTCATCCGGGAACCATACTGCTCAGGATGAGTGGATCGAGCAGAATGGCGCCAGCAAAGAATACATCAAACGCGTGCGTAACTTTATTTTGGTGTACGGGAAGCCGCTGGGAGAGTTGGAGTTCGGAGGCACGAAGTACTCCCTTGGTGGCATGAGTACCGTTCTGGATGATGATTGCATGGCGAAAACGCCAAAGAAAGAATATAAGTATCTCATCCTTCGGCCCAATTGTAAGCTTTATAGTCAATGGGACGACCCAGCAAGCCTAATTTTTTGAAAGGATGGATTTTAAATGGTCGCATGGCTGGAAGACTCAAAAGCTTACAGAGGTTGCCGCGGGGAAGCCCACTCCGTCAGGGGTGGGAGCAGTCTGGTGCCATCATATATGTTTCATACTGTCAGTGCCGTGATTATGTTTCTTATCTTTTTTCTTGCGTTTTAAAAATCCTGCCGGATGCTGGCCTCCTGTGTTCAAGGGGCTTGACTTATTGTCGTGTACGTGGTATGATCACCCCGCCGTGAGAGCTTTGGTGCTGATGGGTTCTCGTGGTCGGCGGAAGCAATCTCCTTAAACTCCCGCCTCTGACACACCCCGCTTTTCCGGGGTGTGTTTTTTTGGTAGCCCCAGATTTAATAAAATTATTTTTTGTGTTTGATGATTTCAAACGGTATATTGACCTTTCAAAAAAAATTTATATTTTTTGATTTCTGTGTTGTCTTTTGCGTTTATTTTTCGTATAATAATGTAGAGACTAAAAATATTCGCACATGGATGGACAACTGCCACGGCAGAAGTCTATCCATTTTTTTATTATAATGTGAAAAGAGGTATCATTATGGTTTATCGTGTCGTTCCTGAAAATTCCATCCGTAAGTATATTAATAGCAAGCTTGCTGAGTATGACTCTAAGCTTGCCTCTCTCCCTTCTCATCCGCTTTCCTCCGAATACACTGAAGCCGATCGCGCTAAAGATATTCGGTACACTGAAAAGCTGAAACAGAGTGATCTCGATTCTCTCGCTCTCCTCGATACCGCTCTGCGCGAGGGTAAAGCTTCCGCTGTTGTCTTCAATGACGACGGGTTTGAGTCCTTCGTTTCCTTTGTTGTCCGTGAAGATGGTCTCATTCGCTGTTTTGAAACCAATGGTAGCAGAGATATCCGTGAAACAGGTACTGGTTCCTATGAGCTCGATCGTATCTACGCCGCCCATGGTGGTATGAAAATCGCTGAAAAGCATCGTAAAGAAGCGAAAGACGCAAACGATCTTTACGGTGAGCATTACTACAACTTCCTCTATCAACACAAACTTGCGCAATTTCTTGCCATTTATGGTGCCAGTCGCGTTGGTACCGGTTCCGCTGATGCCGTCATTGACGGCGATGTGGTTGAGCATTTCGAAGCAGAGCGCCAGGGTGATAAGATTGTCTATACCGTCACCTACCTGTATCAAAACATGCTGAATCCCTAATACGAAGTCATAACAATAAGACGCAGCCCCGGTTATGTACCTGAGGCTGCGTCTTTTTTCCACGTTATTTAGTTGATTTGAACGCTGTTGCGTTAAACGGTACCTGGATAGGAAGCGTGTTCCTATACGGCGTCATGTCTTTCGAGAGAACGGTAGTTACCACGATGAATATTTGTCCGCACTCTAGCACTACCCAAGGATCGCACTTATTGTCTGTAGAGACTGCGATGCCGGTGTAGTCATGCTCTTCGTAGACAGGTACTGTGCGCTGATGCTCGTAGTCCCACTCGACCTCGCATTCCATGATTGCATCTTCCAGGTCTTCGTTATTCTGTGCTAAGCAGTACTTGACCAATTGTTTTGCGCTATTGAAATGACTGAACAAGCCACGGCCCGATTCTTTCTTGGACCCATGAAATTGAATCTCAGGATGACTGTTTCCGCATTCATCAGGCGCAAGAAGTACATATCTTGTTCTATTCCCGATTTCCACTTCTAAATATTCGTACTTAGAAGCGAATCTTTTTACCTGTTCTATTGTTGTTCTGTTTATTTTTTTTATCCCTTTCTCGAAGTCCAGGATCTCTTTGAGAAAAGCTTTTGAATTTGTTTTCATACTCTGCTCCTTCGCCTCCCACACGGGAGGCAATTCGTTGCCTCCCCATGTACAGGGGAGAAGGGAATTTCGTTTGTTGTTTTGCCTAACAAAGAAGCACGTCAATCTGTATAAGATTGACGTGCCCATTTTGTTTTTGCCGATATGGCCTCTTTCACCACCGATTGGTGGTTACTATAGTTAAACAAGAGTTTTCGGCCTCTTGCTTACGCCGCATATGTTAACGTCCCTTTAGCCCGGACTCCTTTGGCTTATAGCCTTGCTTAGCCTTAACAATAGTGCTCTCCAATGTGGAGATTATATAAACTGCTCTTTTATTCCCCGAGCAGAGTGTGAAGGGGATTTGTGGTATCTATCGTCAACGGCCAGAGCAATATGCTTTTAACCGATTGAAATGTTTTAGGCCTTTGGCAAAAAGGCCGCCTTTTGTTGTTTTTCTGTACTTTCGTACATTGCCATATATGTAAACACCATTAAAGATGACTTGTTTATACATACGCAAAAATTTAAAATTATATCGATTTTGGAGAAAAAACAGAAAAATTAAATGTAAATTTTTTGTGAACGGCCTTTGGCGTGATTTGTATGAAATATGCTTTCGCGAGAAAGATCCTGCTATTCAATATTTTCTCCTGAATTTGCGTATGTATGAATAATCCAAATAATTGGATTTTAACAATCAAAGGAAAAATGTTTTATATGGAGGAACATACATGCAGAAATTTAACATCAACTGGACAGCCAAGACTCTGGCCAACA
Organism: uncultured Oscillospiraceae bacterium; assembly: GCA_947632175.1. Classification (GTDB taxonomy): domain Bacteria; phylum Bacillota; class Clostridia; order Oscillospirales; family Oscillospiraceae; genus RUG626. The sequence continues at coordinate 147,867 of CANROC010000003.1, forward strand.
TGATGGCCAAGGGGAAGGTCAACTTCGACAACGCCGTACAGCGTGGTCTCGTTTGGGATCTCTCAAAAAAGTCCCTTTTGATCCACTCCATGATCTACGGCTATGCTATCCCTGCCATGTACTTCACCCGTGACGCGGACGGAGTGTATGACAGCCTGGATGGCAAGCAGCGCTCCAACGCCATCTCCGAATTTCTCTCTGGAGAGTTTGCCCTGGCGGACGATACGCCCGTTGTCTTTGACGACGATGGGAACGAGGTCGATATCGCCGGTATGACGATGGAGATACTGCCGGAGTGGGCGCAGGACCGCGTTAAGGACTTCAACCTGACGATCTACTACTACGAGGATATCTCGCAGGAGGAGATCCGGGAGCTGTTTCGGAGGCTGAACAATGGGAAACCTCTCACGGCTATCGAGCTGACGCGAGTCAACACCCCTTGTCTGGAGCAGTTTCAGGCCCTCGCGAAGCATCCGGCTATCGTCGGTGTCACTTCGGACGCGGCCAAGCGCCGTTTCACCGATGAGGTGATCGCTATGCAGCTGTACCATCTGGTAACGGAGCGGGAGCCGGATTTCTCTACGAAGTCCTTCCGTGAGTGGTGCCGGAACGTGCAGGTGGATGAGAATGTCATGAGAGTAATCAGGGCCGGCCTCGACGCGTACCTCAAGTTCGTCGAGTCCCTCGACGAGAAGACGGACAAGAAGGTTCTGCGCAACGTTAAGGCACGTACTCACTTTGTGAGCTGCGCGTACTTCTGCGCTGTGGCGACTGATGCCCTGGATAGTCCTCGCGGGCTTTCCCAGGAGCAGATCAATAAGATCCTTCGGGAATTCTTCAATGGCAATCCGTCCGTGTCTGAGGAGTACAACAACACTGTTCGGAGCGGCAGTGCCAAGCCCGGCGCCGTTCAGACCCGAAAGTCCGTGATGAGCTCGCTGTACGCTAATGCGTGAGTAAACCTCAGAACAATACAAGGGGAGAGAAGATGTTTTTTTCTTTCCCCTTGGCGGATAACAATTTTGAGGAAGGAACCGATATGATAACACATTCAACGTTCGTGTTGGCGTGTGGTATTATTGCAGGTACAGCGAGCTTGGCTTATGGCGTAACCGCAATAGAAAGCCACATCAAAGCTCGCCATTACGTCTCTCGTAATACCCCTATGTGGCTCGTCGCGAAGAGCTTTACAAAAATAAGTACCTGCTGTTTCGTGGTTGCCGTGATATTGTTTCTCATCTACTTCTTCGTGTTTAGATGAAATACTGAATTTTGAGTGAGTTCTGAAAAACAGGCAAAGGCAAAAACAAAGAAAGGACTAAAACAATATGCAATCCATCGTTTCTTACCCCGACCGCGGAGTCGGCGGTAAAAACAGCTATCGGGGGAACTGCTCCCCCAAACTTATCGAAGACCTCATTGACCAGTACGACCTCAAGTACCTGTCCGACTACATGGTCGGCAGCGGAACCACTGAGGATGTGTGCAAGGCGAGAGGAGTTGGAGGGATGTATCTGGACCTTAATCGCGGCTTCGACATGATGACGATGGATATTCCTGAGCGTGCTGATAACATTTTTTGGCACCCGCCTTATGATGATATCGTTGTCTATTCGGACGAGATGTACAAGGCCCAGGACATCATCAACAGGTACGGCTTTGATCCCCGTGTGAACGACCTCTCCCGTTGCAATGGCTGGGAGGATTTCGTGAAGAAGATGAATTACTGCACTATGAAGCAGTTCACTTCCATGGAGAAGGGCGGCCGGATGTTCATCCTTATGGGTGACATCAAGAAGCGGGGCAAGCTCTACAGTATGCTCCTGGACATTGCCAAGCCCGGAACTGTTGAGCAGATCATCATCAAGGCCCAGCACAACTGCGTTTCGGATAGGCGGTCCTATTCCGGTAGGTTTGTTCCCATTGTCCATGAGTATCTTCTCGTTCTCCGCAAGGATTCCCCGCTCATGTTTGAGGTGCAGATGACAAAGCACCAGAGAGCGGATATGCGGGACATGGAGGGTGCAACGTGGCGTGATGTGGTCGCGGCTGTCCTTGAGGACGCGCACAAGCCTCTTTCCTTGAAAGAGATCTATGAGCGAGTGGACGGGCATAAGAAGTGCCAGTCCAATCCTCATTGGACGGACAAGATCCGTCAGGTCGTCCAGAACGAGAAATTCTTCTCTCACGTCGAGAGGGGAGTGTATGGGTTGGCCGCGGCGTAAAAACACAATAAGGCCCGGTCGAACTCCGGGACCTCATTTAAGGAGGAAAAACATGAGCATTTCTACAAATACCGCACTGTTAACAAGAGCGCAGAATGATGTCATGGACCTGGATACAATGCTGCATCTCATTGAAAAGGGCCAGATCGTTTTGAATCTGGGCGACACCTTCCGCATCACGCTGAAGGACGGGATAACCGATGTTGACCTTGTGGTCACTGACCAGGACAAAATGTTCGTGAGGTTTGAGAGCAGAGATTGCCTGGGCGTATATATCCCCGGCTATCAGCTCAGGTCGTTTACGGACCAGATGTACGATCTGCTTCCGGACGCACTGCAAGCGCACATTGTGTATGCTTTCCGCCACTACACCAACGGCGGTGGGCTGTGTGCCAAGCAGGTCAAGCTTTTCGTTCCTGCTGCGTCAGAGATTTTTGGCCCGAACGAGAACAACAGCATGGAGTGTATCTACGACCAACTCAAGTGGTACAAAGATGTCCGTAATCGGATGCGTCTGAGCCATCACGGAGGCAACCTCACGCACTGGTATTGGACTGAGAGTGAGGCTGAGATCCTCAACGACTGCAACTCTGTCGTTGACTCTTCCGGAAGAGCGGCGTCGCGTGAGCGAATCAAGGTCGGTGTCGCGCCTTTTTGCTTTCTTATAAAAAAGGAAGTCTGAGGTAGCTTCGCAGTCCTTGACAACTGCAATTCTGTTGCTGGTGCTTTCGGGATCATGGAAGCCTTTGAACAGCACTGTACGGAGGTTTCTCCGTTCTGCTTTTCATTTCTAAGAAACAAGCTTAACAAACAAAAAAGGAGTAATAATAATGAAAAAACAAAAGACTATTTTCAAGTCTCTCATCCTGCTGGTTGTGACGGTTTCGATTGCCGTTTCTCTTTGCAGTTGCGAGGCTTTCATGGCCAAGATAAAGAAGCTCAAAGGTGACCTTATCGGCATTGCCTTCACATACTATGAGTACGATTCCTATGGCAATCTGAACTTCACCGTGACCGGCAACAAAATTACCATGGAGGGTGTCCGTACAAAAAGCACCGGATACGATAGCAGTGGAAACATAGTAACTACATACGAGCTTTCCAGTGTCGTAAACATCACTGTGGACGGATCCCAGCATGTTGCCTGCGGCTCCTCTCTCATTTTTGAGGAAGAGGGACTGAATCAGGTTGAAGTGGATATCCCGGAATATTTGGGGTCCAACAAGACGGGATTCAGTACGAATACCGCCGTTGCCTCATGGCTCAACAGTATCAAGAACACGATCGGTAAGTCGAAGGTCGTCATCATAAAGTCCGAGCTCGGATATCCCCTGGCAATCTATCAGGGCGATTCCGTATATTGGGAAGTGGCTGACGACCTTCCGAAGACGACAAGAATATCCATCGATGGCAAAGCTTTGTATATCCATCGTGTCGAGTTTGATATCGTGGATACAGAGCTCCTGTAAAAACACATCTGGCCCCGGCAAATCGCTGGGGCCATTTTAGGAGGAAAACAAAATGGCAAGTAACGTCAAGATCCATCGCCCCGACGGAATACATGATTGGGGTATCGAGTATAACTTCTCTCGCGAGTCCTCTCTCAATGCCCCAGCAAGCGCGTTCGTGCAGGCCTGTCGAAAGCTTTTGTTCTCGCAGCGTCCCTGCCAGTGGTTCTATCAGTGCGGCTCAGATACGCCGGACAAGGGGTATCAGTTCTTCGAGTTCTTCGGACCTGATCCTGAAAACGTCGTCCCTTTGGCCGCCCAGGAGATTGCACAGGCAATCGGATGCGCGGTGGAGACGTAACAATATCACCGGCCTCAGCAAAAATGTTGAGGTCGGTTTTTTGAACAAACAACGAGGTATAGCAAAATGTTAACGATCAACTCCTGGTATCATTGTCTAACAAACAATCAGTTTAAAGAAATCCATAAACCCAAGGACGGAAAAGAATACACCATCGCGTCCTCTATCCGTTCTCTTACGCTGCCCCGTAGCTGTTTCCGGGTCTTCGGAGCGTTTTATGGGTCAGTGAATGAGCCTGAGTATTACGGAGGCTTTGAGCTGCTGTTCAGAGATGATCAGTTCTCAGACTTTGTGAAGTTGCTCACTCTTGCCGAATCTCTTTCTAACCTGTATCCTGGTTGTGAATTTTTCCTTCAGAACTGTACTTTGATGACTGGTAAGTATACCAATCGACATCAGTTAATCGTTCTTTTCCCTATGGACAACTGGGATGAAATAGGGAAGGTTGCGAGAGCAATCGTTGACTTTACGAGGCGCACATTCCCTGACTGGGATGGACGCAAAGGAGAAGCGGTTGAGAGAATATCATACAATCCCTGGGGAGTACCAGAAAAGAAAGGGGATGTAGATGTGAGCAATATTCGGATAAAGAGGTCTGATGGTGTAAGTGGTTGGGGAATAGAGTACAACTATTCTGATGATCTATACCAGATGGCTTTCCCCGCAAACAGGTTTATTTCTGCGTGTCAGAACGTCTTAGATACTTCTCTTTGGACCCATAAGTACAAGACATTTTCAGATACGGGATATCAATGTTTCGAATATCATGGTGATAATCCTGAAACGGTGGTGCCTGCTGCCGCCAGAAATATCTCTGCCATAATTGGCTGCAAGATTGACCTGCCATATTAGTAGCTCTGTAACAAAGCCTTGAAATCATCCTAGAAATAATATATAATTATAGCAGTTCAAAAAGAAAGGAGGGGCTTTAATGTCTTTGGAGACAAGATATGTGCTTCTGAATAAAGATGTGCCTATTTTAGATTTTCTCTGTCGCAAGGATGAGTATGACGATTTGGAGTTTATCGAACTCGCTTGGCATTCAAGCGTTCGGCCCATCGGGTACAAGGGGATATTGCCCTTCCTGGAAAATCGGAAAGCACCCAATCATCGTGAACATATACGGAGGCTCCTTGAGCAGTATAACTGCGATGACCTGGAGGGCTTCCTCCAGGTCACCCATGCGCTCTCCTTGAACGACACATTCTGGGTGAGACGTGACGGGGAGGAGCTTGAGTGGAAGGATGTATCGCTGTATTCCAACGAATTCAGTGAAATTATTCGAGAGGCTGCTTTCGACGGTTTCATAAGTTCCACAGACTTCTCCAGTGTTTCCCCTGAGTTTGGAACGGATGGTCAATACGCAAAATGCTGGACGCGTGAGCAAGATGGTATATATCTCTATAAAAGCGGAAGCAAGCAGTATGAGGTTGAGCCACTTTCTGAGTATCTCGCCTCCCAGCTTTCCTCTGAAATCTGCCCAGCAAGTGTTAGGTACGATCTGGACGTCTATCATGGGCGACTTATCAGCAAATGTTCTCTGTTCACCAGTGAGGAGGTCGGTCTTGTCAAGGCCGGAACACTGTTTCAGGGCCAGCGGAAGACCATTTCTCAGATGCTGGATTTCTTCAGAGAAATCGGAGGAGAAGACGCATTCAGGCGTATGTGCGTCCTGGACGCTATCATTCTGAATCCTGACCGACATTACGGTAATTTTGGAGCTCTTTTTGACACCTCATCTATGTCTCTTCTGGGAATGGCGCCGGTATTCGACCACAATCGCGCTCTTTTCCCGGAGCTGGATAACGATCAGCTCCTTTCTCCAAAGTGGTACATTGCCCATTGCAAACCGAGATTCGGTACCGATCTTCTTAGGACAGCAAAGGGGCTTATGACTGAGGACATTCGGAGGGACTTGAAGAGGCTTCAGGATTTTCAATTTCAGCAGCATTCTGTTTTCAGAACAGACCCTGAGAGATTAGAAGCGTTGAATAGGATCACGCAAGACAGGATTACTCAGTTATTGTTTGATTGAGTCTAAATAACTTCAATATTATCCATCTCCTTTTTGGAGGTGGATTTTTTATATTTATTTTCAATTTTACGTATGTATCATTAAGCAAACTCTTTGGATTAAACATTTTGAAAGGAGAAAACAACAATGACTAAACTGAATTGGCATTCTGAGGATTCGCGTCCGGATGGGAATATCAATCACATGCATGCTGAGGACAGGCTGGATACTCCGTTTTGGACCTGTCACATCAGCTATGACATTTGCCGTGGGGCAACGCAGGAGAACGATGACCAGCTGTATATCGTAGTCCGATTCCCCAATGGCAAGGTGGTTGAGGAACCTGTTCTGAACTTTGAGAAAGGCATCGCGCTCTGTGAAAACTTCCGGCGCAATTTCTTCCTGGACATTGATCGTCTGATCCGTCACAGCATCGGGACTCTCTGAGGTCGAAGGAGCAAAACAATGATCAAAAACGGTTCTGTTTGCGTGTTCAACACGCACGGTGCAGACTCCGTGTGGTCGAAACGCGACGGGCAGACTTGCACCGTCGTTCGTCCTCTGACGAATGACGAAGCAGATCTGTCCGATGTAGGTTCTATGTACGAAATTCGTTTTGCAGACGGCGTTATCACCGATGCCTTTGAAGACGAATTGTTGGTCTTATAACGATGAGAACACATTAAAAATTTTTAAAAAACAAAAAAGGAGAAAACAAAACAATGATTACTTTTGCTATGGTTGAGGCTGGTTACAAGTGCGCTTACCCCGTTATCCGTCTCGTTCTTTCCCCGAATAAGGACAATGTTTACTGTGAGATCGGCAAGTCCAAGTTCCTCTTTGGAGGAATGGCGGCGCATGGGGTAACTCCCGAAGCGTATAAGCAGTACGTCCCCGAAGACGAGATCATTCGGGAAATCTATGATACGCTTGAAACCTTCCGCAAGGCACCCGAGTGGGCTGAAACATACGCGTATTATGAGTCCGTGCTTAATGAGCATGGCATTCGTGAAGAGCCCCGCCTGGTTAACCCCACGCGTCGAACGATTCTCTTTCGCGGGCAGACCCGGAGAAAGGGTGAGAAAGTCCGTATGGACGGTACTCCGAACGGTACTCCTCTTCCGGGTAACTGGGTTTACGGCGGAGTGATGTCGGGAAATGGCGATAGGTCCATCATCTATGGCTCTATTTCCGGCGAGAACGAAAACATCACGGTTGCTATCGTAGACAAGTACACGGTCTGGGCGGACACGGTATGCGAGTTTACGGGCTGCGTGGATATCAATAAGACCAAGATCTTTGAGCGTGACATCATTCGCTCGAAGTATGACTCCAGGCTTATGGTCGTTCGGTTTCTTCACGGCGCGTTCTACGCGACCGATGCAAAAACCAGCGTTGACATTCTTTTGGGGAATGTCTGTGGAGGGTGTGAGGTGATTGGGAACGAGATTGACGATCCCGACCTGCTTCTCCCGGATAACGACTTGGACTACGATGGCTATGCCGACTTCATGGCCGCCGCTCGGCTCGATGCGAAGAACAAGAAGTCGAGTGACGAAAGTACAAAACAGGAGGATACGAGCAAATGACTGAGTACAGAACATCTTCGGATATTGGTGCCGTCCTCATCGGCAACGAGGACTGGACTTTCGCGGTACCCAACGGTATTGGCGACGGTGAATCCATCGTCCGGGTCTATAGTTCAGAAGCGGAATTCATGAATGACCCCTGGAGTAAGGGAATGAAGTTCATTTCCTCGGCCCAGGGCACATTCGGTATCTTCGGATACGATTGTGACTATCATGACCTTCTGCGTCACGAGATGTCCATCAAGAATGCTGTTTGTGTCCTCAATGGTTGCTACGGTATTTACAACAAGAGTGGCTCATATCGGGTTGCTTTTGTTAAATGGATTGACTGAGCCATGAGTTCCTCTACCATTTTCACTGGCACCATTCACATATCTCCCCGCGTAGAGGACGGACTTGCGGAAAGACTTAATAAGTTTTTCCGCATCCGCCACATGCGCCGCTCCGTCGCCGCTCTTGAGCGGATGTACCCCTCGAAAGAGGCCCGTGCATCACACACTCTCTTCGGCGACGGGGAGTTTGGCGAGGAAGGTATGTGGTATCTGCCTGAACAGACCAAAGGTTCTGACTTCGTATTGTCTGAGCCAATACCAGAGGGGTTGGAGGGGATGGAAAGTGTAAACATTCCACCCAGAGGCCTCCCAGACCTATATTGTCGTCTGGAGTTGATTCAGGACGATGAAAACAACTCATCAATCCTTCGTTGGAACGGCGCTGAGAAAGCCTATTATATTTCCGAATGGCTCAGCTTCCTTGCTGATGTCTTTAAGAACAAGGGTTATGCTCTGAACGGCACCATTCACGCGGATGTCGATGAGGGTTGTCACCAGTATGATATCGTCGTCAGCGAAAACGAAGTCCAGGTTTTTGAAAAACAAGTAAAAGGAGCAATTAACATGAAAAAGTACATCTTTAATCTGGTCGTTATCAACCCCTCTGTTGATCTGTCCGAGTACGATCGGGCCTGTGTACTGTCGTTTCAGACCGATACGCTTGGTGAGGAAAATGAGCAGTGCGCTCGGGATGCTGTCGCGGACTATCTGTCCACGGAGGACGGCAAGGCTTATCTCAACAGTAACGGCGGCTTCTGCTGGAGTGACGCCGTGATGATTCCGCGGGATGTCTGGGAAAGGCATGGGCTCACGCCCGTTATCCCGTGCAAGCTGGACCTCGCCGTAGACGCGACTGAGATTCTGAGGGAGGGTAATGAGTAATGACTATGTACATCGGTTTTGATCAGGGCAAAGTCATCGTTGCCTCTGATAGGAAAGAGATCGTCGAAGAGACGATCAAGGAGCAGATGCTGGAGCACGCCCAGATCCTTGAGACGACAAACGTTGTCCTTTCGGACTCCGCGAAAGTCGATATTTCTGAGGAGTATGAGTTCCGGTGCATACGTGAGTCTGTTCTTATTGTGCTCAAATGTCGGAGGTTGCATGGGGATGACTCCGTCATTGACGAAATCACCGCCGATGCCCACCATGATGTCGCTCGGTATGGAGTCGATGAGGACTACGCGATAGATGAAGCCATTGGCAAACACCTAAACACCCTCTGTGCTGACAAGGACGACGATGAGAGTTGAATGATGGGAAGTACGAAAGCTAACAAGACACTTCGGGCCGCGGAAAATTCCGCGGCCTATAAGTCAAAAACATATAACTACATCGCGGTCGATGGTCGTGTGTATCAGACAGAGGAAAAGTTGGCTTCCTCAAACATTGACCTCAAAAACCTGTTCAAGCGCTCTGGCCACGGTTTCCCGAGCTTGATCGAGGTCTATCGCTGCGACCGTTTTCTTTCGGGAAAAGGACGCTTTTTCAGCTCCTCAGTCCCTTCCCATGAGAAAGAGAGGCTTATTGCAGAACTTTCTCTCGCGTTTGACAACAGTAAACAACGCTACACGGCGGATGCCAGAGGAATTTGGGAGTATTTTTTGGGGAAGTACCCGGAGAAAATAGCTGCTGAGCGAATTCAGAGCTATGATGAGTTGGTGTATCGTTCGAAGTATTATTGCTGAAACTTTGTGGATGCCGTCCGTGTGATCACCTTCAGCACCGGCGCGTGAACCATCGCTGTCGGGTTCAAGATTTCCGTCAAGAATAATATGCGTGACTACTACACGCTGGCGGACAATCTCATCAGCACAAACGTCTATAACTACGACCTGAGCACTCAGGTGCTTGGTCCACGGCTGTTTCGAAATACCTCTTCGCTCCCTTGCCCCCTTCCGGGGCAGGGGAGATCCTTTTTCACCTCCTGTTGCCTTGTGCTGGAGAAAGATACAATGTTCCGTCTACGATATTATTTCTTCAAATTGCGTATAAAAGAATAACCAATATTTTTGGTTTTACATATTTGGTAAAAGACAACAGAAAGGAAATTATCATGAAAGACAACACAAATTATGTTATCCACACAGAACACGTGCAGTCTGACCAAATGAAGAAAATAACGCTCGAGGAGCTTTACGCTTTCCTTCGCGACCCCAGCGTTCCCTCACTCATTGCTCAGATAGCTGATCGGTACATTTCGCTCACCAAGGTTCCTGTCGGCGACGCTGTCATGGTGTATGGATTTGATGGCTATACGCCTGATTTCATCGAGAACATGGAGGCAAAGTATTCCCTGGTCGCCATTGTCTCTGGAGACGGTATCTATATCAAGCATATGTTCTTCTTCTACGGCTTTGATAGGCCAAAAGACAGTTCGTTCATCTCCAACTTTAATGACTATGTAGCTTGGTTTGACTCCCGTACTCCGGGCGTCATGGCGTTTGAAACATATGTCAAGTGGCTCAACGTCCAGGCCACAGCGTTGTATTGCAAGTGGTACGATACTTTGTCTTATTCCTTGGAGTCGGTGAAAGAGAAAGAGTTCGAGTGTGCGGAAAACGCTCGGAAAATCGCTGTCATGTCTGGCAGTAATGACGAGAGTATGCTGAAGGCGCCGGATTTGGGCTACTGCATCCTCAATAATATGGACGCTTTCCACATCCTCATTGGTTCCACGACTTTGGAGAAAGTGTTTGGGAAATGGACGGATGAGCATACATCCACGTTCCAGTCCTCAAAAGCTCTTCGTATGAGGACCCAGGAGATTCTCCGTAGTGGGAAGTGCTTGACAGGGGAGTGCCTGAGGATGGCCGATGCCATTCGTACGATCGACGCTCAGTTTGTCAACGTACAGTTCGAGCATGAGGGGGCCGTGGCGAGTGGAAAACTTAAGCTCAAGACTCTCCAGGGCGCCATTGTCCGCACGTCCATCCCTTACTACGCATCTTGCTTTTCCACTGAAAAGGAAGGCAATATGATTCGAGAGAAGATGATGGGGAATAAGTGGGCGGACATTCCGATCAACTTTGTCCAGTCTGTCAGTTTCAGAGGCAAGGCGGTTTATGTCCACAAGGACAACGACTAAAAAAATAAAAAGGAGTATCACAAAAAATGGATGCAATAACATTCGCTGAGGTCTTCACTCTCATGCGCGACTCAAGCATACGTACTTTCACTGCTCAAATCGATGGTCAGTTCATGTCGTTCATCAAGACCGATATTGGAAAGGCTATCCATGTCTATGGCAATTATGGCCTAGACTCGGACAGCCTGGTTGACCCAAAGACCAAGTACTCGTTTGAGGCCGTTGTTTCCGACGGCAACATCTACACGCTCGGTTCTTTTGAACTCTTTTCCCGAGGGAGAAATAAGAGTGATGACCCTGGGGTCATGAGCCTGACCGAGTACTTGTCCAAACTCAACGACCAGATGATGGTAATCTACAGGGCATGGTATAACTCTCTTCCCGCGGACGCAAAATTGTTCGAGTATCAGCGTCAGGCGTGTGCGGATGATGCCCGTCAGATTGTCATTAAGAATGGTCCGACCGACAAATCCATGCTCGACGCGCCGAGGTCTCTGGCACCCATTCTTGACTCTTCCAGCGCTATCAAAGTTCTCTCAGGCATTACTTCGCTCGATGAGTTTTTCGCAAGCTGGAAAGCTGACAAACTGCTCAAGTACATTGAGCTCAAGACTACTCGGCTTCTGACTCAGGAGTTTGTCCGAAATGGCGGAGGATTGTCTGATGAGGACAGGAGAATAGCTGAGACGCTCTGGTCACTTAATGTGAAATTCGTGACCGTAAACTTTGAACACAACGGCAAGGCAATTAGCGGAAAAGTTAGTCTTGGTTCCGTTCGTGCGGCGATTATTGGTCACTGCTTTCCCTATGTGACCACCCGCTTCTATGATAGAACAGAGTTTTCTTCTATCAAGGAGGATGAGAAAGTCCGTCAGGAGCTAACGGGGAAGAGCTATCTGGATATTCCCTTGGATTTCATTCAGTCCATCGTGTCCAGAGGTAAGACCGTGTATGTTCGTGAGGATAGGAAGTAAACTTAGGCCCGTATAAGGGCGGAAAGGATATTCTCAAGGAACCGCGGATGACTTCGCGCATGACATTTGGGACATCATCGGGGAAGACGTGATTGCATTCTTGTACAGCTATGTAGTGGATAGCGAGGAGGCCGAAGACTTTTCTATGAATGACGTGGCCTTTGATATCGGTCATGCTCTTCTAGTTAATCTCTCTTGCAAGTAAACAATACATACACTGCCCCTTTTTGAGGGGCAGTGATCTTTGTGCATTGACATCTTCCCCAGGCTAAAATATAATATTTTACAAATATGCAAAGGAGTAGAGGATAAATATGAACGCATATATGTTTGGTATGACCGTTTGTCATCGAAGGACCTGCGAAAAGATTGGAGCGACTTTGGGTGTTGTCTTTGCGGATAACGAAGAAGACGCTCGGGAAAAAGCTTGGGCAAAGTATGGGTCGGACTTGGCGTGCGAACTCTGGGTCCGGGAAGTGCCTGAGGAAGGAACGAGTTTTACGGTATACCGTGGCGCACTCTAATCACTGAAGTCAACTAAACAAATATTCTGCCCTCCGCCATTTTTTAGCGGAGGGTGTTTTTCGTGTACAAAACCTTTCACACTGCCCATTGAGAGGTAGTGCCATTTTCAGAAACGCCGTTCCGATTGCAGGAACGGCGTTTTATTATTTAAATTAAGGCCGTCAATAAAAAACAATAATTTTTAGAAAAAATACGTATAAACAATTAATTCGTTCAAAAAGGCAAAAACATTCAAAGGTTTATCAACATTTACCCATTGGCAAAAATATATTTTTTGGAGGAAAAACAAATGTCTTATTATGCTAACGCGGATGGATATATCTCTTTCCGTGAACTCACTGCTGAGGAGCGTGATGAGCTTCTCAAGAAGGCTACCTCGTTCTGTGATACCAACAAGTACTATCCCTTTCAGAGAACCTCCGGGGACCCTGTGACCGACAGCGTGATGCGCGTGCTGGCTGACCACTTCGAGGGTCTGGAGCTTGACGATTGCTTCGTCAACAAGGGCGACTGGGCGGTCTTCAATGTGTACGGGAACGATTTGTATCGCAGTGACGACCTGGCTATCGCTCTGGATCTCCTGCTGCCCTACATGAGCTCCTGCAACATCAGCTTCCGAGGTGAGGATGACTCCTATTGGCGCATTCTCCTTGTGGATGGACAAATCAGAGAGGATAGCGGGGCTATTTCCTATGAGCCTTTTGATACCTTGTCCTCGTCAGAGGTCAATATTATCAAGAAGGCCCTCCTCGCGTACATCCCCACCGATGATGAACAGGAAACGTTACAAGCCCTTATTAAGGCTGCACAGGATCGCGCAAGCTTTCTGGACGGCAACGGAATAAAAAACACGTAAGGAGTGAACACAGTTGAAGAAATCATCTTTCTCTTATGATGATATCTGCACGGTCATTTCTCGCTTGGTCAAGCGGGAAATAGATCTTAAAAACGCGTATATCGAAAAGAACGGCTACGGAGATAAGCTTGCTCTCGTGCGCTTCGCAAACCGTATCGCTGCATTCTCGGAGCTGTACGGCGTTTTCAAGGAGGAGGCGTAAGAACTTGGCACAGGATCGTTTTCAGGTCAGGATCGAGACGGCTGCGAAAAAGCGTGGCTTCAATGTCCGTTGGGAAAAGCTGATCCACAACGCCAGACGCGCTGTTATCGATACGGACCGAACCAACCACGAAAGTATATACGCTTGGGCAAAGCGCATAAAGAATGTCCACGTTTGGGACTGGACCGCAGTTTCCCCGTATGCTTTCACTGGCCGTGTGTATATCATGGCCCAGAACGAATGGGACACCTTCCGGACCGCTTGCAGCGATGAGCAGAAGCGGAATGAGGCGTGGTGCCAGAGATTCCACACCGCAGCCGAGATCATCGGTCAAGACCACGCTGGAGAGATCGCTGAGTCCACCGAGACGGTAGACGAGGCCGTCCAGACAGCTCACAATTTTCAGAAAAAAAATATGTAATCTTCCCTGCGCTTGATTAGAACAGGGGAGAAGAAGGTCACCTACGTAACCCCAAGAAAAAATAACATCTTTTCCGCCGAGAAATCGGCGGATTTATATTTTCGCTTTTTTTTGCGTACATATAAGCAACTCTATTTTTTGGATGAAAACATACGAAGGAACAAACCAAAAAAATCGAAAACAAGAAAGGAAAAAACAATGAAAGTTAAGTTTTTTGCAGCTCTGTTCGATGACAATGACAGTGAGGAGATATTCTTCTTCAACAATGCCTTTGTCAGTAGGGGATACCTGATAGACAGGCTTAAGGCCGATCACATCCTCTATGACTACTCTATCCTTCCTCAAGTGCTCCTCTGTGAGCCGGAAGAATATGAGCGCAAGGAGGAGTCCGCTTATGTAGAAATCTACAAGTCCAGGAGTGCGAGCAACGATGATCCGTGGTTCCTCTCCAAAAATCAGGCGGTAGAGCATTATGGGATTGACGCGAATATCGATTCCATTTCTCTCTGTACCTGGACCATTCCGGCGATCACGTTCCCGGTTAGGGTTTATCTGCATCCTGGGAAAAAGGGCCTTCAGACGCGTTTTGAGGCTCACCCTGAAAACAACGGGCTCGACTCTTCTGGGAAGTACTTTTTCCCGGACAAGAGCTGGACAGATGTATGTGAAGGGCTTGCGGAGATTACAGGGATCTCCAAGGAGTTTGAGAACTTCGGCTTTTTCGTTGGCTACATGGTCAACTTCGAGGCTGAGTCTCCTTCTGAAGATGAGGTCCTGGACTGGGCGTGGGAGAACAGAGAAAAACCCGGACTTCGGATCATTACGATCAATCATCCGATTCGCGGAAGGTACTTTGTTTTGAAGAATAATCTTTTCGGAACTGATGTGTACCAGAGGTTCGTGGTTGAACATGGATCTATCACTTTTGTCTCCTTGAAGGAAACCTGTGACCTCACAGACGAGTACATCCAGAAGAATTTGCCTTTGCACTATTTCCTTATGCAGGGTACGTTCAATACGACTCATGATGAGATTTTTGAGCGGTTTTCTCTTTGCTCATTCAGGGCACGGCCAATGTCCTCAAAGTGGCTCTTGAGCGGTAAGGTGCTTCCTGCTATCGTTGAGGATGGAATTGCTCAGGGGATCTTGGTCGCTCTTGAACTCGAGGGCACAGGCATTGTACGAGTTGACGTGAACTACGACAATCTTGTTAAACTCTGCGCTTATAGCGGCGAAGAGGTCGATGAGATGGTCAAGGCCGTCAATGACATCAACCGTGGCGCCGACGAGGCCATCAAGGGAAAAATGCAGAAGGGAAAGCTGCGGTTCACGACGAGCATCTATTAACATCCTGAGGAACAGTAAAGGAGGTATACACAATGCTCAAATACACCCCTTACGCCAAGCTCTCTAAAAAGGAGCAGCGAAAACTCAACGCGCAGAAACGTGGGAGTTGGAACGGGCTCGATCCCGTCACCCGCGTTCCTCCCAATCCCCGCGCATATAACCGCGCAAAAGTCCGCCGTACCCCGGCGGACTAATTTTTATATAATTTTCGAAAATTTCGTATATATCTGTAACCAATATTTTTGGCTGTAGACACTTTTAAAAAACAAATAAAGAAGCCATAGATTTATGGTTACATAGATTGCCACAGAAAAGCCCACTTCGTAATGGGTAGGAGAAAAGCGGTATTCTAAGACAACATCTCAAAAATCATGTATAAAGGAATGGCCATCTATGTTCGTAAGGACGTGGCCTAAAACACAAATTCCATAATAACAAATTGAGGAGGAAAAACAATATGCTGTCTCTAACAATCAATGACCGTAAGTTTTCCGCTGAGGAAGTCGCGAAGAAGTTAGGCATTACTGATTCCGTCGTTACAATGTCTCTTCGTGTTCCCATTCCCGCGGGTAATGTAGAGGCTTATGCCTTCAACGATGAGTTCGTTGTGTTTCCTGGTATTGATACTATGATCAATACCACCGACAAGGAAGGGCGTAACATCTCTTTTGCTGTGACCCGCACTGAGCAGGCTCTGAAAGACGAAGATCCCACCACGTACTTATACGGTCGCACGGAACCCTGTATTGCGTATCTGAAAAACGATATCCGACCGGAGGATGAGATTGACGCCGATCCTAAAAATCCTAAACTGGTCGTTGGTGGCGACACTGACTATCGTGTCCAGCTTTATGCGGGAAACGAGTTTGTCGACTGGCGCGGTCAAGTGAGCGAATAAGAGCACACTTTCCTACGTGGAAAATATACATCAAAAGGCAATCCCACTTATGTCTGTGAAAACATGGCACAAAACACATTTCAAGGAGGAAAAACATGTATATTAAAATCAACAATGAGAAGATCACCGCGGAGGAGCTGGCGAAGAGACTGGGCCTTTCCGCCCCTATCACTTCTCTTTCCCTCTGTGTCAACATTCCCGCAGGCGAGCTGCAAGTCAACACTTTTGACACTGAATGGAGCGATTGCCCTGGTATTGACACTTTCGTCAAGCTCAAGGACGGTACATCCATCATGGTTGCTCGTACTGAGCAGATGCAGAATTTAAAGCCTGTTACTTGGCTCTATAACCGCACAGATGTCTATCTGGCATACCTTCGCCATGATGTCCGTTCGGACGATGAGTTCGACAAGGAGCCTAAGGACCCGGTGCTTGTGGTCGGTGGAGATATAGACTTTGACGTTCAGCTCTACCGCGAGAATCAATATGTAGTAGACAACGGAATGTTGCCTGAAGACATGATGCCGACGGAGGACGAAATATGAGCAAGATATTCACAATCGACGGCCGCGACTACGCGGTTTCTCTCCCGACCGAAGGACTGTCAGATCCGTTCCTTGCAGGCGGGTACATCCTTCTAACCACCTACGCTGTGTTGTCCGACGAGGAGTATGAGGAGACAAAGGATTGGGACGAAACGCCCATTGAGTATGCTGCTATTCAGACAGATTACCTTCTGAATAGGCTCAAGGCAATGGGATATCTGGATCTCACGGATTTCTTCTGCAACTACACCTATGACGATGTGGATGGGTTCATTGATGACGCTGCTAAACACAACGCGGTGGCGTTTGAGTACCGTCCGGCTCTGGACGAGAAATTCCGCTTCCCTGAGACGTGCAAGGGCGATGCCATGCGTGCGCTGCTGGATTTCGTCAGCGGCCATCTCCAGGAGAGCGGCTTCGAGGCCGCGTCCAAGTATATGGACTGCTGGCTGGGGCTCTGATATAGGAGGTCAAACATGAGAGTAATTTATGTGAGGGGAGAGCCCCTGGCATTGACCCTTCCGACTGGTGGTTGCGTCGATAACGACTGGGACAGCTCGCTGAATGCCGGATGTCTGCTTCATTGGATGGATCAGTATTCCTGGTGTCTGGAGCGTGGCGAAATACGCGGCGGGAACACCTCTCGCCACTGGGGCAATATCCACTCATCTTATGCTGGGCCGAGTGTCGGCTTTAGGCCCGTCCTTACTCCATTGGACCTGCACTTAAAATTCCCTAAGGAAATGAACGGCCATATAGTGCGGCTCGGATACGTGGAAGGCTCCTGGGATGATTTCCGAATCATTGACGTTGAAACAGGTATCCCCGCGGACTGTGGCATTTTCAACGGAAAGTTGATCGCCCTGGATAACTGGTTCGATCGGGTCAGTTGGGATTCTCTTATCAAGGTCTACGACAAGGGAACACCTATGGAGATCCCCTACTGTTTTGTTCTGGCCAGAGAATTCGACAATAACATCGCGGATATAGATGTTTTCTCCAATGAGGAAATCGCTCATACCGCGATGATTGGTGAGGTCACAGAAAAGGAAGAGCAACTCAAAGCTCTTGGCCATAATCCTGTGAAGAAAATCTCTTCTGACGAGGTATCCATATACGACCCGTTTGATAGGGTTACATACAAATGGATGCTCTGGAAAAAACAAATCTTCTAATACCATACGTGAACCGTCCCCTTTCGGGGCGGTTCTTTTTTTGCTCATTTATATTTTCCATCTGTTTTGCGTAAAAAATAATAATCAGCAATATTGGCTGTTTACATATAAAGGCGCTTTTCTGTAAGGAAAAGCTGAAACAGTATTTCGGCAATATGCCGTTAAAATATGTATTAACAAAAAAGGAGTAATAAAAATGTTTGTATTAATTGAAGTCGTCGATCAGTAGATCAGTACTCCGGCTTTTTTCAAGACAGAGACGGAGGCTTATGACACAATGACAGAGCGCCTTTGTCAGGTACTGGACTACTCTCTTGAGGAAGTAAGGGAAGAGGTCGAGGCCGGCACGGAGGGTTATCTCAATCTCAATGCGAGCGTGGCTTGGTGCAAGCGTCATGGCATGCACTTTGACTGGGCTATTTTTGAGGTGCCCGAAACCATCTAAAACAAAAAAAGGAGAAAAAACAATGTTTATTCTGATCAAGAACATTGACCGTCGTACTGATACGGTCGAGTTTTTCGCGACCAAATCTGAAGCTGTCGCTGAGATGCAGAGCGCCCTCGCGGAAATGCTCAATATCGTCCCCAGCGAGCTGTCCACTGTGGTTGCCGAGCATGGCAATGACACCCCTGACCTCGGTCTTGAGCCTATGTATGCCTGGACCGAGAAATACGGTACCAACTACTCCTGGACCGTTGTGGAGACCCCGGATAATCCTCTCACGATTCCTCAGCGTTCGGATATCGACAGACAGCTTGAGAATCTGTGGCAGCAGTTTGGGGATATCCCTATGGATCCTGAAACGGAGTGCATCGAAGAGCCTTTTCTGGATTTCCCCGCCGGCACCTTCCGGGAAGAAGTTTGGCACTGGTTCGACGAGCGGTACAGTAAGGGCATCTACAACCTTATGTATCAGGGCGGTGAGGACCGAACGCAGGACATTACGAAGCTGCTGTATCTTAGCGACCAGTGCTTCGAGTGCGAGACTCACGACTGCGCCTATAACCATAACGGTGTCTGCTGCTATGCGCTGGTACATGAGAAGATGCCGGAGATAACAGATGAGAACGGATGCGTAAGCGGCGTTATCGACGCCTTCGGCGAAAACCAAGACAGCGGAGTTGTGACCGCAACCTTCGTTTCCGAATGGGACGACGGATCCATCTTCGCTACTGCTTGTAAGGTCGACCTGGATACCGGTTCTGTCTTCGACATTGACCAGGTAGACGCCGGGGAAGTCAATAGGGTGGTCGAGAATGAATACGTCCTCATCAACGGCGTACGCCATGATGTCATGGCCGACGAACATAATCAGTACAATCTCGTTTAGGCCTGAAAGCAACAAAATCCTCCCTCGTTTTCCTTGGAGACAGCGGGGGAGAAGAAAGGGAAAAAAGAACAATTAAATCGGTGTAACTGAGGCTGGAGATGCCGGTCTCGGCACCTCCTGGTCGGACAAGCTGCAAAATGTAGTCGCCAGCACCAAAGTGATCGCCGCCAACCCTGACGAAGCCCTGAAGCTTGCTTCTACACGGCTTTCTACCTCGTATTTTGGCGCTGCCCAAAATGTCAGTGGAAAGCCTGTTGTGGTGGAGAATGAGAACGGCACGATTGCGTGGAAGCAGTAGTGGCTTAAAATAGAAAAAGGAGAACAAATGAGCTATACCATAGAATACTCGAACCAGTTTATAAAGTCTGAGCTTGGAATCACCCCTTGCTGGCTTTGCGGAGACAACAACGTCACGGAAAATCATTGGGCCGGTGGCCGCTATGTAGAGCGTCGTGTAAGAGATTGGAGCGTTTTTTGCAATCTGCTTGCCGTCACAGAGGATGAGCTTATGGATAAGCTCAACTCTTTCTGTGGTGGTCCGTATCAGGAGCACTGGAAACGCGGTGGTAAATACCTTGATGACGCAGCCATCCTCCGATGGGGCCGAAACGGTTGCAGCGCCGCAGTTCCAATTGAAGATATCCTTTCTCTCAATCATATGAGCAGCGTACATTGCTATCTCAGTGTTTGGTCCAAGGATCTTTCCAATACGACACAGCTCAGCGCCTACGTCTCTACAACAGAAGAACTCGATAACTGGATAACTGATGCCAGACAATACATTGCTTGTCATCCAGAGGATCATGTTTATCCTATCATCGAATTTCCAAGAGACGGGTTCGTTCGCGTAAGGCCCGAATCTAAGGCAAAATCTGAGGACGACCTGGTGATACTCAAGAAGGGTAATGCCTACGTGACTGTCATCGAGAAAAAGGACGGACATATTACTGGGATCACATATGACCGAGACCCCAAGAGGGCTATGGTCATAAAGCGGAGTGAAGCTGTTCAGGCTGTTCGTAGCTGTTTCCGCGGTCTTCGTATCGTTTCCGCTGACATTAAGAACAAACCGTATGATGTGGTCGTTCGATTTGGTGCGGGATATGGCGTCGCGGGCAACTACTATGTTAGTTCCAGCAGAAAAGGTTTTAAGCATACCTGGAGCCTTCAGTATGCGAAGCGGTTTCCCGATGAGTCGGCCGCCAAGCATGTCCTGACACGCTTTTCTTCCTATGAACCTAAAATCGTCAAACTCACATCAGGCGATGTGATAACTCATTAACTAAACTAAAAAGAGGAGAACAAATATTATGAATCAGAATGAACTCGCCCCCACCTTCAGCCCCCTCACTCCACGTGAGCAGGCGTGTGTAGCCTATGGATATATCCGCCGTCAGGCTGAGGAGGCGAAGGAGGACGGCCTCTATCCTGACCTTTCCGTCAAGGAAGTTATGAGCCTCCTCATCTACTCCTACTTTGTCAAGGACGACCCCATCATTGCCCTTGAGCGTACCTCTAACCCGGAGGTGTCCGCGGCATGAAAGTGTTTTTAGAGTTATCTCACAATACAATCAACCGTGAGATTCCCTACGCAGTGATTTGCGAGGGTAGGGAAGGGGCACGCTGGAACACTGGCCGCCGGCGCCGTCGTTGGTGTGAGGAATTTTCGGAGAAAGAGCGCAAAGCGGCTTCCCGCCTCTTCGCCCTTGCACATCGTTGGTATCTCGTCAAGGGCGCCCCGGATAAGGTCATGATGACCCCTGAGACATATGCCCTGTGGAACAAGCTCGGAGCATTTTGCACTTCACTTTAAAACAGGAAAAGGAGAAAAAACATATGATGTACGCTTACGACATTGATTGGGACGTTGATGGGGACAGAGAGCTGGCTCGCACTTTGCCTCAGAGAATTCCCATCCCTGACGACATCGCCGTTCTTGGTGATGATGAGATCTCCGATTACATTTCGGATACCGTTGGCTTCTGCCACTTCGGCTATCGCCTTTCGAAAGACGGTGATGAGTAAGATATGAAGAAACTTACCCAATTCCAGTGTGAGATCTGTCATACGATCTACAACAATGAGAAAGACGCCAAGCTCTGTGAGGAAAACCACAAGTCTATTGTGGCTGTTGTTCGTACCAAGAACCAGCCCAGAACTATCGATGCTTCGGGATATCCCCAGTCTATCGAGGTCCAGATGAGTGACGGCAAATTTGTCGTGTACCATCGCTGAAAAACAACGTGGGCCCGCTCCCATTAGGGAGCGGCCTGCTCGGAACAACAGAGAAAGGAGTAAAAACATGAACATTGAGAAACTCCCCGAATACTGCTACGGCCTTCGGCCGCCCACGCACGAAATTGTTATTATCAAGAGGGGCGTAAGAGGGTATTTCCCCTCGTCTTTCCTGAAGGTCAGCACGCAGGAGAAAGTGAATGAGCTGAACAAGTCAATGCACGTGACCAGGGCGCAAGCTGAGGCTATGATGTATGGCTCCATGTTTGGCTGGGATACGCCGGCTTCTGACCCGGACAATTACGATGAGGAAGGACGATATATCTACTTTGTCCGTAAAGACAAGCTCCATCAGTGCCTCAAACTCACGATGCGCCGTCAGGGGTACCAGTTTTCGGATATCTCCGAGACTATGACCGTTGGCGAGCTCATTTCCGAGCTTCGTCGGTACCCCAAAGACCTTCCCGTTGTCCTCTCTTTGGATGACGGCTGTACGATCGGCGGGCTGACTGATGAGGACATTGCTGAGGAGGATTTGAAGTAATGGATTTTGTCAAGGATGAAATTGTCCATGTCAGCGGTGACGCTGCCGAGCTTTGGATCTACGGCTACGATGTCCGTGTGGACACGGATGCCAGAATTGAGGAGGCGCCAGCGCCTCACGCCAGGAAGGTTCTTGTCACGTTATTCTCCATCGACGGAGATGTGAATGTGACGACTTACGTGCGGCGCAGCAAACTCAAACTCCGGGACGAGGACTTTCCTGCTTTCTTCTCGGGTGGCGCCCATACGTGTGCTATGAGCGGCGCCCGAAAGATTTGTGGGCACGGCTGTATCAACGGTTTTTCTTGTACCCACCAGCACTCTTCGCGTATCCCGCTTTTCGGTCAGGGGACTGTGTGTCCTCTTGAGAAATACAATGTTACGGACAAAGATGCGAATGTTCCATGGTTCGAGCGGAAATCTGTCACTGACATGGAGCTCACGGCGCTTTGCGCGAGATGCGAGCACGCGATGGTAAAAGCTTCGGAAAAAGAGCTTTCCGTAGAGCGCAAGGATTTTGCCCGTTACTGCATCGATTGTCCGGTCCAGAGTGTGCGTGAGACGATGGATGAGGCCGCGGCTGAGGCCCGGCGCAGCTAAAAAGGAGAAAACAATGGCTAATGGAATTTACAACGATATCAAAACCGCGAGAGAGTTAGTCCTGCATGTTAAATTTCATGGGTTGAGCACCAATCAGGACGACTTGTGCAGAGTCCAGGATATTTTCGGTCATTCAACCGCGGAGGAACTGGAAGATCTCGCAAATGACATAGGAAGAAACAATGAGAACGGAGAGCCTGATCCTAATGGTTCCTGGAGCAGTGGAAGAGTAGAGACCAGAAATGTCTTTTACTCGATCCTTTTCCAAATTTGGCATTGGGAGGACGCTGTTCGTTTCTGGAACCAACACACAAATCCTGAGCATGACGAACTCAATGTTCTCCGTGCTGAGCACAAGGATCTTGCACAGAAAGTTTGTTTTCAGTCTGCTCAGATTGAAGGATTACAGCAGGAGCTCTTTGAGTGCCGGAAAGCTCTCGATGAGCAGACGACTCGCGCAAATACAGCCGAGCAGATAGTCGAGAAGACTGAAGCGGAGATTGTAAGACTCAAAGCCAAACTCTATGACATGCTCGAAAAATAAAAAGTGAAGGTTAAAATACAGATTAGGAGGTATAACATGATTCGTACAGTGGTAGCAATAGAACGTGACGGATTAGATATTCGCACGTTGACTTTGCAGTTCGATGTTCCGAGCGAGGATTTCGATCTGATTACCGCGGTTCGTAAGGCCGCGACTGACTACTGCAAGACGGAACAGGGCAGGAGAATCTTTGACTACAACTGTTCCTGCTTCAACTGGGCGGATTTCGATACGGCTGTCCCTCAAGAATTTTGCGAACGGTACGGCTTTAAAAAGCTTAACACTGTTTTGTCCGATATCGTGGTTGATTTGGACGAACAGTTGGTTGACGAGTTTGAACTCGAAGAAGACAACAGCTAAATAATCCGTTTTCAATTTGAACCGCCCATAATAGGGCGGTTCTTTTTTGTGTTTCAATATTTTTCTCGTTCTGTGCGTATATAAAAATAATTCCATAACAATGGATTTTAAACAAAAAAGAAGTAACAAAAAATGGATGAACAACTCAAAACTTTATGGAGCCTGCTCACCAGTCTCCTCCCGCACTTTCCCAGTGACAAACCCCACGATTACTGGTCCGACAACGACCTCATTTTTTTGCCCCTCGGTTGATGAGGCCAATGTCCTCGCGGACATTCTTGAGGCCGCGGGATTAGACATCGTAACTGGATATTATGAACCTGCTGAGGACGACGCGTCAGGCTCGCGGGATAAGTATACCGGTTACGCCTACGTGGACATCAACTGAGAAGCGAGTGGGGAAGAAAGGGGAGAAATATGCAGATCAATCAGAACCAGCCTCTGACTGTCTATGTTTTAAGACGGTCGTATCACTGTTTCAATGGATATGAGGGCACTGATGTCCTTGGTGTCTTTTTATCTATTGAGAAAGCGAGAGAGCAGATGCGTGTGGATGCGTTGATTATAAAGGGTAAGTTCTTCAATGATGCTCAATCTGAGTGCCATGAGGAAGACAACTCCACTCGGTACAACAAATATTACGCACCCAGCGATACGCCAGATATGAGCTATGCTTGGGAAATTACCGGGCATGAGGTCGTATAAAGGAAAATCAAAAATGGCAAATTCAACTCAGGAGTACAAAAAAATTGGAGGTATAAATGATGGTCAGCACAACTCGAGCGTTAAACGGCGACCGGCCCTTGCGGACAGTCCCGGAGTTCCTTGCGACTGCCGTGCGCGTGTTCAAGTACTCGGACATTGAGGAGTATCGTGTTCAGTTATTGAATGGCCGGGCGGACCGTTGGACGACTGTCTATATGACAGATTCTCGAGAAGCCGCTGAGGAGATTGCGAACAGCATCGCGGACGGTCTCTGGCTGGAAAAACGCAAGACGGTTTCCGGGTACACCGAAGACATATCACTTTAAAGGAGTTAAAAAATGACTGAGACAACGTTTGAGACCCCTATGGGCGAGGCTCGCCTGTACATCTGTCCCAAGTGCGGACATCACTGGCTTGAGTTTTGTGACAGCGATCAGCATCCGGAGCATTGCCCGGAGTGTGGTCAACTTCTTCATGATGATGAAATTGAGACTCAGAATGATCAAGTTCCCATGGAAGATAAATCGCAGATGTATCGCTTCACTATAACTCTGGGCGACTGGAGTTTGGACGGGCACTACATCTATGTCGATTACAATGTCCTTTCCAGTGCTCCGCTTGAGCAGGTTCGTGAGGCGCATTTCCATATCAAGGAGGTCACAGGAGTAGATATTGAGGAAATATTTGAGGACAAGGATTACCTCACTTTTTCTGAAATTCGTATTCTCAGAAAGCTGGGATGGAAACGTGCTATTACGCCCGCCAGCCTTGGCGGACGAATGTTCGTTGAGCCGGATGATGTTGCGGACCTGTGGCTCTTCCCTGTTGAAAAAGGCGGATCCCTCCATCGAGACACTTCGTGTCTGTGAAGATGATAGGAAAGACATCCACTTCTATGGTACGGACCAGAAGGGAAGGCATATCGGAAAAGTTGGCTACGGCCTTTGGAATAGCTAATATTGAATGGGGAGGCGACAGCCTCCTCGTTCATTTTCTTGTTATTGGTGAAATAGAAGAGAATGGAACATAGGATGTTTTTCTTTGATATTTTTTTGATAAGTCACGTATATATAGTTACACAATACTTTTGTGGAAACTATGAGAAAGGAAATCGGCGGTCAATAATCGCTTTTATTAAATATGGAAAACGTGACTGATAATTCTTCCGAGCCAACCCCTATTATCAAAAATGTGTTTCAAAGTTCTGATAATCTTCCGTCCAAGGATAAACTTGTCGAACTATGGATCAAAATAATAAATACAGCGGAAAAGGCCCATTCATGATGATGGCTATAAAAATTGATGACAAGCCTTTCCATACATGATATATTATTATATGGAATGGTTTGTTCTATCTCTTAAAGGAGATGAGAACATGAAGGTAGCGATTTATTGTCGTTTATCTGAAGAAGACCGAAACAAACTAAACGAATCCGATGATAGTAACAGCATTCAGAATCAGAAAGCCATGCTGTTACAATACTCTATAGAACAGGGGTGGGAAGTATATAACATTTATAGCGATGACGATTATACTGGTTCAGATAGGCGTCGGCCAGAATTCAATCGTTTGATCAAGGACGCGGAAAACCATTGTTTTGACATTATTCTGTGTAAGACTCAATCCAGGTTCACCCGTGAGTTAGAGCTGGTCGAAAAGTACATTCACGGACTGTTTCCTATTTGGGGGATTCGGTTTATCGGCCTCGTTGATAACGCGGATACAGCCAATAAGGGGAACAAAAAATCCCGGCAAATCAATGGGTTGGTTAACGAATGGTACTTAGAGGACATGTCTGAGAATATTCGCAGTGTTTTGACCAATAGGCGACAGAGCGGTTATTTTATTGGTGCTTTTGCCCCTTATGGATATAAAAAGGATCCAGACAAAAAGGGACATTTGATCATTGATGAAGAAGCTGCGTGCATCGTTCGAGAGATTTTTACTATGTTCGCTCAAGGTATGGGTAAAACGAATATAGCGAGGAAGCTAAACGCAAGAGGTATTCCAAACCCTACGGAGTATAAAGCGCAGCATGGTGACCGTTACCAACGTCCACCCAATCAAAAAGGTGTCTTATGGCAATATTTCACTATTGCAGACATTTTAACCAACGAAACCTACATTGGTAATCTGGTCCAAGGACGCTATGGGAGTATTTCTTATAAGACTAAGATATGTAAACCGAGGCCTAAAAGCGAGTGGTATATTGTCCCGCATACTCATGAACCCATCATAGACCAAGACCTGTGGAACACTGTACAAACACTGATTCGAGAAAGAGCAAAACCTTTTTCGACTGGAAAAATCGGAATATTTGCTCGGAAAGTTCGGTGCGCTAACTGTGGTCAAGTGATGAGATCTTGTAGTAATCGTGGTCGGCGTTACTTAAAATGTTCAACTCGTAATATAGGCCCTGATTTATGTATCGGTTCTTTTATCCCAGTCAGCTATCTCGAACAAGCTGTTTTAACAGAGCTTCATACGATAATACAAAACTACCTTGATATAGATAAGGTGGAAGCCGGTGTTGTTGTAAGTTCTGGATTAGCTGAGAAAAAGAAGGCCCTGTTAGTCGAGAAGGCTTCTTACGAAAGGACTTTAAACGACTATAAAAAAGGCCTCAAGGACCTCTACATGGACAAGTTTCATGGTGTTATTTCCGCGGAAGATTTCCAAGAGTTATCTAAAGCGCTCGGTTCAGAACGACAGACGACTGAAAGAGCACTATCGGAAATAGAAGCTCAACTATGTGATATTGAAGAAAAACTCAAGGTAAACAACAGCAAACGTGAATTGGTTTTGAAATACATAAATTGTAAGCATTTGACTTCCTCTATTGTTTCGGAGCTAATTGACTATATTGTTGTTGGGAAACGTATTCCTGGCACTCGAAAATATCCTGTTGAAATCCATTGGAATTTCTAATTTTGGCTTTGTAAGGATAAAAATTGTTCTTACAAAGTGGTAGCATCCGCGCCCATGTCCTCGGTTAGGTCGGTGATGGTGTCTCCTTTCACGCCGATGGTGGCGGCGGTCCAGGGGGTGCCGGAGGCGAACTGGGGGTAGATGCCGGCGGTGTGGTCCACGAAGTAGGTCTCAAAGCCGGCCTTCTTCACCTCTTCCGGCGTCATGTCCCGGGTCAGCTGGTGGATGATGGCGGCCACCATCTCAAAGTGCCCCAGCTCCTCCACGCCGATGTCCGTCAGAAGCCCCCGCAGCTGCGGCGTGGGCATGGAGTACCGCTGGCTCAGATACCGCAGTGACGCGGACATCTCGCCGTCGGGACCGCCGTACTGGCTGATGATAAATTTGGCCAGGGCGGGGTTGGTGTTTTTGATCTTGACCGGGTATTCCAGGCTTTTTACGTAAGAGAACATGGTTATTTACCCATCCTTTCGCAGTATTCCCAGGGCCAGGGGCCGCGAAGCCAGTCGTAGTTGGCGCTGTCCTCCATGTCCTCCAGGCGCAGGGGGCCGTAGAGCTTGACATAGCGCTTGGTGCCCTCGCGCTTGAGGGCCAGGGTGTCCTTCAGGGCCTTGAAGGCGTCCTGATCGTCCGGGTGGGTGTCCAGGTAGAGCTGGAGCTCCTTGGCCATGAAGGTGAGGGCCATCAGCTCCCCCAGGGGCGTGCCGGCGTAGGGGTTGGATTTGTTGACCATATTCATAAAGGGCAGGTCGAGGCCGGGGAACAGCGTCCCCCGCGTCAGGGCCTCCTCGGGGGCGTACATGGGCGGGTTCATGCCCTGTGGCGGTACCCAGCTGGTGGCCAGGGGCGCGCACGCGGGCAGAACGCCGAACTTGGCGTCACAGCCCTCGGGCATCATGTCGGGCTTCATAGTTTCCAAAACGGTTTCCTCCAATTGTTTGTCGGTGCGCTGTCGCATCCGGAACATTCTATGTGATGCCCCGCCCGCACGACACATGGTGGGAGGAACGTGGAAAAGACGCAAAATATAGGTTTATGGCTGGATTTTCCCGTGTAGACGTGCTATAATGGCTTATCCCCGAATAGCTTTTTGTGAAAGGGGAGTGGTTGCTTGAAAAATTCCGTTTTGTGGAGGGCCGCGGCGGCATTTACCGTCATCGGGGCGCTGGGCGCGGCGGCCATGACCGTGACGCTGTCCGTCATGCCGTCAAGGGCCGTGATGCTGGAGCTGGACGGCAGGTGTGAGAGGACCCTCATTCTGGACGCCGGCCACGGCGGCGCCGACGGGGGCGCCGTCTCCGTGACGGGTACAAGCGAAAGCGCGCTGAATCTGGCCATTACCTTAAAGCTGGAGGCTCTGGCGGAGCTCTACGGCATCGCGCCGGTGCTCACAAGGCAGAGCGAGGACATCGACTATCCCGAGGACGCCAAAACGATCCACGCCAAGAAGGTGGCGGACACCAAGGCCAGAGAGGCGCTGATCGGTTCCTTTGACGACGCGGTGCTGGTGAGCATCCACCAGAACAAATATACCACCTCACAACCTTGTGGAAGCCAGGTGTTCTATGCCCCTACGGAGGGCAGTCAAGCCCTGGCGGAGGGGGTTCAGGAGGCCCTCCAAGGGGTGTCGGAGGATAACCGCAGGGGGGTGGTACAGATAGGGAAGGACGTCTATCTCATGAACCACATCGCCTGTCCCGGCGTCCTCGTTGAGTGCGGCTTCGTCTCCAATCCCGCCGAGGCGCGGCTTTTGGAGGACCCGGCCTATCAACTGAAGCTGGCCGCCGCCGTTTTGGGCGGGGTTTTGCAGGGGCTTGAGTGATTTACATAATCTATTTTGGTATACATAATCCGTTAAGTTAACATAATTTTAGGTTTACATAAATATGAATGGAGGGTTTCGGATGAAGAGCAAGACGGTTTTTTACTGCACCGAGTGCGGGAACGAATTTCCCAAGTGGAGCGGCCAGTGCGCGGCCTGCGGGGCGTGGAACACCATTGTAGAGGAGCCGTCCAGGGCGGAGGACAAGCGCTCCGCGACCGGTTCCAGGAATGTGCGCGCAAAAAGGCCGGTGACTCTTCGGGAGGTTGACATAACAGAAGAGCTGCGCTTTGATACCGGTCTCGGGGAGCTGGACCGGGTCCTGGGCGGCGGCGCCGTGGAGGGGTCGCTGGTGCTGGTAGGCGGCGCGCCGGGAATCGGAAAATCCACGCTGCTTTTGCAAATCTGCCAGCACATGGGGGAGCATCAGAAGATCCTCTACGTCACCGGTGAGGAATCGGAACGGCAGCTCAAGCTGAGGGCCCAGAGATTGGGCGTGGACAGCCCGAATCTGCTGATTTTATCGGAGACGAATCTTTCCGATATCCTGGACGCTGTGGAGGAAGTCAGCCCCGATATTCTCATCGCAGACTCCATCCAGACGCTTTATTCGCCGGAGAGCCAGAGCGCGCCGGGCAGCGTCACCCAGGTCAAGGAGTGTACCATGGCACTGATGCGCCTTGCCAAGGGCGAGCGCGTGACGGTCTTCGTCATCGGCCATGTGAACAAGGAGGGCGCCATCGCGGGACCCAAGGTGCTGGAACATATGGTGGACTGCGTCCTGTATTTTGAGGGCGACGAGGCCGCCAGCTACCGCATTTTGCGGGCGGCGAAGAACCGCTTCGGGTCCACCAACGAGATCGGCGTCTTTGAGATGGTCGAGCGCGGCCTTAAGGAGGTGCCCAACCCCTCGGAAATGCTGCTTTCCGGCCGTCCGGTGAACACGCCGGGGACATGCGTCACATGCGTCATGGAGGGCTCACGGCCTATATTGGCGGAGCTCCAGGCATTGTTAGCTACAACTAACTATAACGTTCCGCGCCGGACATCCAACGGGCTGGACTACAATCGGGCGATGCTGCTGTTGGCGGTGTTGGACAAGCGCGGCGGGCTTCGGACCAACGGTCTGGACGCGTACCTCAACGTTATCGGCGGGCTCTACATCAACGAGCCGGCGGCGGACCTGGCGGCGGTGCTGGCCATCGCGTCCAGCGCCCGGGACATACCCATCCCGGACGATCTGGTGGCGCTGGGCGAGGTCGGGCTTACGGGAGAGCTGCGGGCCGTGGCGCAGCTGGAGCAGAGATTATCGGAGGTCGCGCGCCACGGCTTCAAAAAAGCCATCATCCCGCGCCAGCGGCGCTTCAAGCTGACGCCGCCGGCGGGTCTCAGGCTCTTTGAGGCCGCCACCGTCCGTGAGGCCATGGCGCTGATCCTGGACGCGTGACCCGCCCTTTTCCCCGTTTTCCCCTCCCCCACATTGAACAAAATTTTTATTATTGTATAGCGTCCTTCCCCGGTAGGGGAGGGGCGCTTTTTATGTCTGAATAATCCATAAAAATAGTCTATTTCGGACTATTTCTGTCCGTTTTGTGTATGTTCAAATAGTCTAAAATGGACTATAATATTTTGTAGAAAGCCCCCCGAGGGCTAATTGAAAGGAAGTAAAAATATATGTTTAACGTCACTGTCACCAACAAGAAGAAGTACACATCGGAGTGCTTCAAGGTTACTTATGCGAATATTAAAGAAATTCGCATTTGGGAGGACCCAGATGACTTCGAGGATACAAAGTTTAAATTTACGATAGTTCAAGCTGGCGATGAGGAGGATACTACTGCTACTTATTCTCTTTCCCTTTGGAATTATCGCATCCATTAAAAATCCGGCTGTCCTATCGGCCATACGGGGAGAAAGGAAGACTATCATTAAAAATTTGTGTTGCCCTGATTATTGTGGCGTGACTTGTATCGATGGCACTTGTCCCGTTGCTCTCATTGAAGAATATACCGAGCGAGGTTATGACATTGTTCACGACTGTTCCGAGTGCCCGTATTACAAAGGCTGTACGGATTGCGCTTGGTCTGGTACTGACATTTGTCCCGATTCTGCTAGTTGTCTTGATAAAGTGGGGAGTGATTCTAATGTGGTATGACGTTATCGCTGATGGTTGTGTAATCTACACCACCCGCAACCGCTCCACCGCTTTGGAGGCTCTCCAAATGGCTTCTGAGCGTTTCCCCTATCTCGAAGAGCTCTTTATCCGTTCCAGTCGTGATTTCGATTCTCTTCCGTCCGACTTTATCCGTCTTGAGAGGGGAGGGGAGTGCTGATGCCGGATATTGAATTTAACTCCTATGAATGTACTATTCTCATGAACCTCCTGATCGATGAACTTGAGCTTTCCGCTTCTGATAGAGACTGGCAAAAATCAGGATTGCTCTGTGACCTCATTTCTCGCTTCAACCTCTACCGCAACAAGCTCGATAATCTCGATTCACTTGTTAACCCTCCAGATCTTCAATAAAGATATACTCCCCCCTAGGATCCTAGGGGGGAGTTTCTTTATTCAGTTAAAGTTTTAGATATGCCAGAGCGAAGCGGCTGGCATGAACAACTAAAATTTGGCAAGTCCAGGGCGTTTACATAATACTTCCCCGATTGCTCACACGCTCCATTTTCTTCCTGCCGGGCATCCTTTCAACAACTCAGCGCCCCGCGCCCGGCTCTCCCTTTTCGTCCCATCCAAATAAATCGTTAGGACTTACATTTAGGATTTTGCAGATTTGTGTAATTTTTTCTGTGTTTAGGTCTAGTTCTCCGCGCTCGTATTTTCCGATTGCTCCTTGCGTTGTGCCTAGTGCCTCCGCTAATTCGGTTTGGCTAAGTCCTTTTTCAATTCTAATTTCTTTGAGCCTTTTGTTAATCATAAAAAACCCTCCAAAAAATCTAAAATAGACTATTGACAAATAGTCCATTTCGGATTATACTACAAATAATCCATTTTGGATTATAAATCTTCTAAAGGAGGTCCCCTCATGCCCACCTACGAAATCATTGGTGTCCGACACGCCGAATACGACCGCAAATCCGACCACCGCCATATCAACGCCTACGATATCCACATGACCTACGATGACCGCAACGTTGACGGCCTCGCCGTCCTCTCCGCTTTCATCTCCACGGACTACCTGAACGGCTATACGCCCAAAGTCGGTGATGTTGTCCGGGTCTTCTACAACCGTTGGGGCCGTGTGGAATCTTTGGCCCCTGTCGCGTGATTACTTCTTCTGACCTGCCGTACCTCGAAGAATATCTCCAGCGCATGGCAGGGGAGGAGGGTATCCGCATTATCACGGTTCCCCCGGAGGACTACATAGCCATACTCAAGGAAAACGCCCGTCTCCGTGAGGAAAACAAGCGTTACCATGAGATTGAGGCGAAATACGGTCAAGAGCTTTTCCGGGCTATCCATGCCGAAGATAAGCTCAAGTACCTACGCAAATTCCTGCGTGACCTTGGTGTTACCGTCCCCGGCTTTCGCTGGTGAATCCTGCGTTAGTCGGGGAGCGGCGCGAGACTACGACTAAAGCGCCGCTTGTTCCATGTTCCAAAATGCTCAAACCCCTTGCGGCTCTAAGCGTTATTTTGGAACACGATTTCCGAATAAATGTTCCAATGTTCCAAAACTTCAATGAGAGGGTGTCTTTATGGATTCTCCTGTCATGGCGCATGAGGTAGCGGAAGGAATCAAATACAAGTCTCGCAACTTCTGTTTGATGTTGTATCCTGACGAAGATACTACCCATCAGGCCGCTCTTGACTATATCCGTGCAAACTACCGTTACGCCGCTATCTGTCACAATCTCGACAAGTGGACTTCTGCCGATGAAGCGCAAAACCCCGAGCATAAAGCGGGGGAGTTGAAAAAGTCCCATTGGCACGTTGTCCTTCAATTCGCTTGTCCCCGCTGGAACACCGCTTTAGCTAAAGAGCTTGGTCTCTCCGACAATTATATCCGTCAATGCCGTTCTCTTGAAGCCTCTCTCAA
Organism: uncultured Oscillospiraceae bacterium; assembly: GCA_947632175.1. Taxonomy (GTDB): domain Bacteria; phylum Bacillota; class Clostridia; order Oscillospirales; family Oscillospiraceae; genus RUG626. Next base: position 180,987 of record CANROC010000003.1, read on the forward strand.
ATACCTTGTCCATGCTGACCATTCGGACAAGGTCCAGTATGAGACGGATTGCGTGGAAGGTCCCCTCAAGGTCCTTTTAGATAAAGCTTTGCTCCAGCTTACCGAGGACGAACGTATCCTCCAGATCCTCAAACTTCTCGATTCCTTTGGTTGTAAAGTCTCGTTTGATGCTTTTACTCGCCTTGTCTGTTCAAAGGGCTTGTATGCGGATTTCCGCCGCTCCGCTTATATCATGTCTCAGCTTATCGCCGAGCATAACAACTTATTTGAATCATGAGGGCAAGCATGGAACACGGGTTGCGCCCCCGTCCGGGTCCGATTCCCGGTGCCCTCACTTGGGAGGAATTATGAAAAGACTTGTTTCTTTCGTGACTGTGCTGGCTTTGTCCCTCGCCTGCATCTTCTCTGCCTCTGCCGTTGACGGTGAAGTATTCCCCGATGACGGCGGGGCAGGGGAGCCCTCCCTTTTTCAGGATAACACTTCTGATATCGAAAGTCAAGATGTTCCCTCTTCAATTTCCATTCCTGCTTCTGATTTAGTTGAGGTCTTTCCCTCTACCTACTCCGATTATCTTACTTTTCTTGGCTGGGGCAAAACTTCCAATATGTCTTCTTTTACATATGGTGTTCGATATAGTTCTCAAAGTACTTTTGGCTATAGTTGGTCCCAGTCTGTTGGTCCTTCTGAGCTTTTTGGTTGTATTTTCCATAATACTTCTTTTTCTTTACGCTTTACCGCTTCTTTCTCTTCTGCGACTACTCGGAATTGCATTATATATCAACGCTCAGATTACTCCAAGAATTTTTATTACGATTGTTTTTTCGTTTCTTCTTCCGGTTCTTCAAGTAGTTATCTTGAATATGACGGTTCTCCTGATTCCTCGCTTACTTTCCTTATTCCTTCAGGTGCTTATCTTCTTATTGGTGCTAAGTCTCCTTTTTCTTCTTCTGCTTCGACATCTATTGACTTTCAACGTCTTTCTTTTTCTGTCAATCCTCTTGTTCCCTCTACTGATTCTCTTTCTCCCAATTCCACAGGTTTTTCTTGGGCTGGCTCTGATGGTACTTTCTCCGATGCCCTCTATTATATCGCTTCTCGCTTGGATACCATCATTTCTAAATTAACTACTATTTCTGATACCCTCTCTTCCATCTTTTCTAAACTTTCGGATATACGTACTTTTATGTCTACCCTTAACGTCTCGATTAATTCTGGCAATCGTGATGTAGTTTCGGCTATTAACGCCCTTTCAACTACTCTTTCCACGCCCTCCGCTATGGATAAGTTCCAGCAGGAGTATTTAGATAAGCAGCAGTCCAATCTGGATATTGTCGAGGACATGCTAGATCCTCAGAAAAACGAATCCATGCCCGATGGTGGAGCGGCTCAGTTCACTCAAGATTTGACCAAATCCTTTGTTGGCAAGTCCTCTCAAAACTTTTCTATGGATAAGTTCAACCAAGTCAACGATACATTCAACAGTTCTCTTTCGGATACCTCCAAGGACGATAGCGTCTTTCATTTCTTCTCCGCTGAGACGGCTTCCGAGATGGAGACGGTCGCCCCCATGGATGAGGATGGTATAATCTATGATTCGGATTCTGTTGACGCTTGGGCGGCAGAAATTCAAAGGAGGCTCGGCATATGGTCAACTCCGTAATTAAGGGTTATGAGATGATAAAGCTTCTGTTGGCTTCTCTCCCCGGTCCGCTTTACTCGTTCTTTATCGCCGGTCTTGCCATTCTCTCCCTTGCCGGGATGGTCTATCTCGTCGTTAAGTTCTTCGGGGGGTCGTGAGTATGTCCGTAGACACTTCTTTCTTCGATACCATCACCGCCATTTGGGACGTTCTCTTTGGCTTCTTCCCGACATGGTTCTCCGTGACCGCCGCCGTTGCCCTCGGGCTTATCGCTACCATCATTGTCCTCAAGATTGCCAAGTTCGTCAAGGACTTGCTCTGGCCTTTCTAAGGGGGTGTATCTATGCTTGAAACAAGTGGTGACTTCGTTCAAGTCGTTTCCGCTCTCTTTTCCTCGGCTTGGGCCCTGATTCGGTCCTTTACCATTCCCGGTACCAATCTCAATATGGCTGAGTTCTCCATTGCCGTCCTCGTTCTCGGCTTCATCTTCCGACACGTTCTCCCGCTTATCCATATCCATCCCAAGGACCCGACCGCCCATGATACTAAGTCTTCTGATTCTGGCTCTGGAGCGGATTCTTAAACTTCTAAGGAGGCTTTCCCATGCTCGCTTTCGTTACCATCATGTTTTTCCTCGGCTGTCTTTTTTCCCTCGCTCTCCTTGTCTCCCTGTTGACCTTTCTTCTTCGGAGGTTCCGCAAATGAGATATTTCCTCCCTCTTTTCGTGTCGCTTCTCCTGTTGCTCTCTGTGGCTCTCCCGGTGTCTGCCTTGGCGTTAGAGCCTCCTGAGGCTTCTGAGCCCGTCTACATGGCTCCTGAGGAGTTCTTCGCCGTCTACTCTGAGGACGAATACACCATCATGCCCATGGCTGTCCAGTCTCAGGCGAACACGCCCATTTCTTCTTCCTCCGGCTTAAAGGGCATTTTGCTTTCCATGTTCGGACCCTATGACCCGCCCATTACTCAGCTTCGGTATCAGGCTAACTCAACCAATAGTTATACCTATGTCAACGATATCCAGCCGGATTATCCGTGGCTTGCCTCCGCTGTCATCTTCGTCGTTGTGCTCTACTGTATCTTTAAGATGGGAGGTGCTCTGCTGTGTCGCAAATGATGTCCTTTGTTTCGTGGTTCATCTCACAGCTCCCCGAATTTCTGATGACCGAGCCGATTTCGGCTTTTACTGGAATAGCTATTCTCTTCTTCGTAGCCGGCCTTGTAAGAAGAATCTGTTTCATGCGGTCATAATTCTGAGGAAGGAGGACTAAAAGATGGTTTCTATCATTTCCGACGTGACTTCCGTTGTCACCGCCGCCGCTGACTGGATTGGCACCTATGTCGGTGCCGTCACCGCCAACCCCCTGATTGAAATGTTCGTCATCACCGCCTTTGTTGGTCTTGGTGTCGGGCTTCTCAGGCGGCTCATTCGGCTCTAATCTGAGCCTTTAAAATCTAGGGGAGAGGAGGTATCCGTATGGAATCCGGTCCTGTCGCTGTCACCATCGCCACGATTCTTTCTTCCATCGGCGACTTTGTCACCGAGGGCGTGAAGTGGATTGGCACCTATGTGGGCGCTATCACCGACAATCCGCTGGTCATGGCTTTCGTCATTGTCAGCTTTGTCGGGTTCGGCATCGGGCTTCTCCGGCGTCTGATTCGTCTGTGAATCCGCAGACCGCCCCGCAAAAAAATGCGGGGCGGTCGTACTTTATGGAGGGACTTATGTTTTGGTTGATTCTTTTGTTCGTTATCCTTTTCTTTTTCCTGTTCTCCAAGTTCGTCTCCCGCTTTGCTAATCCTTATAAGTTAAACTATGTGTTTGGTTTAAAAGGTGCTGGTAAAAGTACATTTATGGTCAAAAATATGCTTTCTGACCTTAAAAATGGTTGGACTGTCTATACCAATATGTCTGATGTTTCCATAGATGGAGTACGTTACTTTGATGTCTCCGAATTGATTACGAAAACACCGCCTCCGAAGTCCTCGCTCTATATTGATGAAGCTGGCCTTGTTTGGGACAACAGAGGCTTTAAATCCTTTGATTCCGGCTACACCGCCTTTTTTAAGCTCCAGCGTAAGTACAAGTGTAAAGTTACCATCAATTCCCAAAGCTTTGATGTAGACAAGAAGATTAGGGACCTTGTAGACCATATGTGGCTTATGACGAATATCTTCAACGTCATTGGAGTAGCCAGACCCATCAAGCGCACTATAAAGCTCTTGGAGGCTCAAGGCAACAGTGAAGCCCGTATAGCTGACAATCTGCGCTTTGCCAGCCTGACGCAGTTCAAATTCTTCTGGATGCCAAAATACTGGACGTACTTCAACAGTTTTGAAGCTCCCGAACGAAAAAACATTTTGTTCAAAAACTTGTACTACACGCCGAAGAAGCGAAAGCTCACTCCAAGAGTGCAGCTGAAGCTTCTGCAATACGAAATGCGCCGGAAAAGCCAGCGTTCCGCTTGATTTTCCGGTTTGTCCATGATATCCTTTTAAGTGCCCCGTTTTCCTCTCCCCCACATTGAACAAAATTTTTATTTTGTTCAAAAATGTGTGGATTTTTTTCCGGGAGTGTGGTATGCTGGCTGTATCACTTCCCCGCACAAAGGAGCTTGCTTATGGACTACCGCACCGAGGCGCCGGAGATCATCCGGGACTTTCTCAACTACCACGAGAATATCGCCGGCCACTCCCGGCGGACCGTGGACGAATATTATCTGGACCTACGGACGTTTTTCCGGTATATGAAGGTTTTGAAAAACGGTCTTCCACGGGATACGGAGTTGGACAGCGTCTCCATCGCCGATGTAGACCTGGATTTTGTCAGGTCCGTCACTCTTTCGGACGTCTATGACTACCTGGGCTACATGTCCCGGGACCGGGTGAAACATCAGAACGCCCAGGACCCGGAATACGGCCTCAATTCCGCCTCCCGGGCCCGGAAGGTCGCCGCGATACGCTCCTTTTATAAATACCTGACGCTGAAGACCCACAAGCTGGAGTCCAACCCCATCCAGGACCTGGACTCCCCTAAGATTATGAAATCCCTGCCCAAATACCTGAGCCTCAACGAGTCCGAAAGGCTCCTGGACAGCGTGGACGGAAAAAACAAGGAGCGAGATTATTGCATCCTAACGATTTTCCTCAACTGCGGCCTGCGGATCTCCGAATTGGTTGGGCTCAATTTAACGGATGTCCGCCCAGACCATCTCCGGGTGCTGGGCAAGGGCAACAAGGAGCGGGTGGTTTACATAAATGATGCGGTGGCGGAGGCGCTGAACGACTACCTCAAGGTGCGCAAAAGCCTTGCGCCCGTATGCGAAAAGGCGCTTTTCCTCTCCTCCCGGCGGGAGCGGATATCGAAATCCACCGTCCACGCCCTGGTGAAAAAACACCTGGGCGCGGCGGGGCTCGACGAGACGAAATACTCCGCCCACAAGCTCCGCCACACCGCCGCCACGCTGATGCTCCACTCCGGCGTGGACGTCCGGACCCTCCAGGAGCTTTTGGGCCACGAGCACCTGAACACCACGGAGATCTACACCCACGTGGAAAACGAGGGCCTGCGCGAAGCCGCTCTCCTCTCCCCTCTCGCCGGCCACAAAAAGGCCGAACCTGCGGCGGAAGACGAGGAGGACGAAGAGGAGCCATGACATAAGGCTGAGAGAACAAGGGAGGCGCGAAAATGGGGAGTAAGTTTGCGAATATTCAGGTGAAATGTTCTGATTTGGAGGCTGTGCGGGGGGTATTGCCGGATTTTGTGCTGCGGATCGTTTCCGACGGCTGGGTGACGGCGGTGCGCGAGGGGATGCCATGGGGCGAGGCGCGGGGGGCGGCGAAAAGGGTCTCCCGGGTCCTCCCCTGCCCGGTGGTCAGCACGGAATACTTTGACGACGACTATGTGGAATTTGCCGTTTTCCTGGCGGGAAAAAGGGCCGCCCGGTTCGTACCCGCCGCGTATGAGGGCTTTCCCCGGGTCCCCGGGAGGCCGGCGGCCTGGCGGGAGGCGCTGGGGCTTTCGGAGGAAGACGAGAAGGCCTTGAAGGCCGTCTTCCGGGAGACGAACCCGGAGACGTGCGTCAGGCTTCTGGAGGATGTCCTGGGCTGTCCCCTGTGGGCCGAGGAGGAGTTTGTTGACCGGCTCCAAGCGCCCAACGGGGACTTTCTCCGGGCGTATCTTGCCCGGAAGGACGCGGAGAGCAAGCTTGTCAACCGGACCCGGCTTCAGCTTTTGGACGAGCTCCCCTGCTCCCGGGCCATTGCCGGCGGCCGGAACATTCTGGTGTGGCGGGACGGTTTTAACGGTCCCGCGGCGTTCTATCAGGTCCGTGACGGGCGCCTCTGCCGGCTTTTTGATGTGCCGCCCGCCATTTCGGGCAGGATCCCCCTCCCCATCCCGCCGGAGGGTTGGCCGGAAACCCTGTTCCCGGTGTACGTCCAACGGCCCGAGGGCGAGACGGTGTACACTCTGGACCGGGAGGGACGGCTTTTGGACGAGACTTTTCTGCCCGGTATGACCCAGAAGCAATGCCTGTCCATAGATTCTGAAAGGGTCCTGGCGGGCGGTATCTGCCGGAACGTGCGGACCCATGAAAACGACTGGGACATGGGCATCCGGGACACCTCCTACGGCCTTCTGGCGCCCCTCTCTTTCCCGGACGGGCGGCTGTGCTGGTGCTATGACGTGACGGAAAGGCGGGAGTTGATGACCACGGAGGGCTTTCTCCTGACCGCCGCTCCGGACGGCACGGACCGGCGGGAGGCGCGAATTTCCAGTGTCTACCACTGGCAAAGGCCGGTGCTCTGGGGGGACAAGCTCCTTTTAGGCGTCGAGCAGACGCTTTACTGTTATGACAGCGCCCTCCGGCCCCTCTGGAGCATGGAGCTGGGCCGGAACGTCTATCAGAGTGGGCAGGCGGCCGTGGACGGGGACACGCTCTATATGTCCGTCTCCTATGACAGCCTTACCGCCATCGACCTTGCGGAGCGCCGGGTCACCGCCGGCCGGGAGCTCGGCGACAGCGAGGCCGTCTTGTTGGCGGGAGTCCTCCCGGGCCTTGGTCCCGTGGTCACCAGCGGAGGCTCCGGCCTCCAGGTCTGGGACCGGGAGCTGCGGCTCGTCTCCCGGCATCGGACGCGGGGCGAATACCTGCAGTTTTTCCGGCAGGACGGGCGCGCTTTCCTCCTGACCCATTCCGAGGGCGGCGACAACTCCCGCCTGCGGCTTTACGAGCTGAAAGGATGATGCCTGATGAATCCGTACGTTCAACATCTCAACCGGATCGAGGTCATGGTCACCGACAGGTGCACGGGGCGGTGCAAGCACTGCTCCCAGGGGGAGCACGACGGGGCCGGCGGGTGCGTGGATGCGCAGGCCGTGGTTAGGGCGGTCCGGGAGGCGTGCGGGGTTTTTACGATCACGTCTCTGATGGTCTTTGGCGGGGAGGCGCTCCTCTACCCCGAGGCCGTCTGCCGCATCTTCCGGGCCGGGGCGGACTGCGGCATACCGCGCGTCGAGCTCATCACCAACGGCTTTTTCAGCCGAAATGTGGATCAGATCTACGCCGTCACGCGGATGCTGGCCGGCAGCGGCCTCACCGGCGTACTCCTCTCCGTGGACGCCTTCCACCAGGAGACGATCCCGTTGGGGCCGGTGAAATACTTCGCCCGCCGCCTTTGCGCCGAGGGCATCCCCGTGAAGCTCAGCCCCGCGTGGCTGGGCGGGCCGGAGGGGGAAAATCCCTATAACGAGAGGACCCGGGCGGTCCTGCGGGCGTTTGAGGACCTCGGCATCCCCACCGGGGCGGGCAACACCGTCTTCCCCGCCGGCAGCGCCGTCCGGTATCTTGGGGACTACTTCTCCCCTGCCGCTTCCCTATCCAGCCCCTACGACCAGGACCCCCGCGACATCCGCGCCGTCACGATCTCCCCGAACGGCGACGTGCTGGGCGGGAACGTGGTTCGAGAGGGGATCCTGGATATTTTGGAGCGGTATAAAGGGTAATTTTGCCGGTTCCGGCGGCGAAAAAGCGTCTGATTTTATGTAAGATTTTGTTGCCAAGCAACCCAAGGGGCGGTATAATACTAAGGATAAACGCTTCTCACGAAAGAAGGACATGCTATGATGCGTTACGCCATTGACGGGTCGGTGAAGCCTGAGCGGCACTCCAATTATGACGTGGTCATTGTGGGGGCCGGGATCGCGGGGCTTTATTGCGCGCTGAACCTCTCCCCTGCCCTCACCTGCTGTGTGTTCGCCAAGGAGACCATCGATATCTCCAGCTCCTGGCTGGCCCAGGGGGGCATCGCGGCGGTGACGGCGCCGGACGACGACCCGGAGCTCCACTTCCGGGACACGCTGGTGGCGGGCGCGGGACTGTGCGACGAGGCGGCGGTACATGTGCTGGTGGACGAGGGTCCCCAAGACATCCGCAAGCTCATCGACATGAACGTTCCCTTCGACCTCAACGAGTACGGCGAGCTGGACCTGACCCGGGAGGGCGGGCACCACAAAAACCGCATCCTACACGCCGGCGGCGACGCCACCGGGCGGGAGACGGTGAAGGTCCTGGCGTACATCGCCTCCCAGCGGGACAACATCCTCTTCCGGGACAACACCTTCTTCGTGGACGTGTTCACCGACGACAAGGGCGTCTCCGGCCTTCTTGTGAAGGACGAGGACGGGAAATATGAGACTGTGGCTACCCGCCATCTGGTGCTGTGTACCGGCGGCATCGGGCAGGTCTTCACCTCCAGCACCAACCCCGCCGTAGCCACCGGCGACGGGCTGGCGGCGGCCATCCGGGCCGGGGCGGAGCTGAGGGGGATGGAGTTCATCCAGTTCCACCCCACGGGCCTCTGGACGCCGGAGAGCCAGGGACGGGCATTCCTCATCTCCGAATCCGTCCGGGGCGAGGGCGGGCTTTTGAAAAACGCCAAAGGCGAGCGGTTCATGGTGGGCAAGCACGAGCTGGCCGAGCTGGCACCCCGGGATATCGTGGCCAGGGGCATCTACAACGAGATGCGCCAAAGCGGCGAGAGCCATGTCTTCATCGACATCACCCATGAGCCGGAGGAGGAGCTTTCCAAGCGCTTTCCCACCATCTACACCGAGTGCCTGAAGCACGGGATCAACATCGCCCACGACTATATCCCCGTCTGCCCCGTCCACCACTACATGATGGGCGGCGTGAAGACGGACCTGCACGCCTGTACGGCGGTGCCGGGGCTCTACGCCTGCGGCGAGACGGCCTCCACCGGCGTCCACGGGGCCAACCGGCTGGCCTCCAACTCCATGCTGGAGTGCCTGGTCTTCGGCCGACGCGCCGCGGAGCATATCAATGAGACGTTTGAAAGATCCGACTTGAGCTCGGAGGAACTGATGCCCGCCCTCCCCGTGCGGCCGGCGCTGGAGCTGGACTTTGCCGCCCTGCGGACCAGGATGCAGAGGATCATGAGCGAGCATTGCTTCGTCATCCGCACGAAGGAGGGGCTGGAGACGGCCCTGCGCGAGATGCGGGAGATTTTGCAAACGCTCACGGCGGGCTTCGATCCCGCCAAGGCATATGACGAGGACCTGAGTCTGGCCATTATTTCCGAATCCATCATCCTGTCGGCCCTCTCCCGCCGGGAGAGCATCGGGGCCCACTACCGCGAGAGTTGAGGAGGACTTATGAACACACTGGGACTTGATAAGCTGATTTTGGACGCCCTTTCCGAGGATTTGGGCACCGGGGATATCACCACGGAGAGCTGCATTCCCGCCTCCGCCGTGTCCGAGGGGGCTTTCCGGGCCAAGCAGGACGGGGTCTTTTGCGGGATGGAGGTGCTGATGCGCGTCTTTAAGCTGGTGGACGAGCGCATTTGCGTTACGCCACTCGTAAAGGACGGGGACGAGGTCAAAAAGGGCCAGGAGCTTGCGAAGATCGCCGGCCCCTCCCGCACGGTGCTGGCCGGGGAGCGTGTGGCGTTGAACCTGGTCCAGCACATGTCCGGCGTGGCCACCGCCACGAGAGCCGCCGTCCGGGCGGTGGAGGGCACCGGGTGCGTCATCGTGGACACCAGGAAGATGACGCCGGGGCTTCGTGTGCTGGAAAAGTACGCCGTCCGCGCCGGCGGCGGGAACAACCACCGGTTCAATCTGGCCGACGGGGTGCTCATCAAGGACAACCACATCGTGGCCGCCGGCGGCATTTTCGAGGCCATCCGCGCCGTGCGGCGCAACGCCCCCCATACCCTCCGGGTGGAGATCGAGGCGGAGACCGTGGACCAGGTGCGTCAGTGTCTGGACGCCGGGGCGGATATCATCATGCTGGACAACATGTCGGTGGAGGATATGCGCCAATGCGTCAAGCTCATCGACCACCGCGCCCTCACCGAGGCCAGCGGCAATATGGGCGAGAGGGACCTCCGGGAGGTGGCGGAGACAGGCGTGGACTACATCTCCATCGGCGCCCTCACCCACTCCGTAGAGGCGCTGGATATCAGCCTGAAGTTTACGAAGTAAGGGAACATGGACAACGCGGACATCTTCCGCCTCTTCACGCAGGCGGAGCCCTCAAACATCGAAAGTCAGGACTCCTGCCACGGGGACACCGACTTTCGCCGGACGCTGATCGGCGAGCTTCCCGGCCACAAGCTTGTTGTGAAGCTGGCCGCAAACGGGTTTACAGACCAGGAGCATCTTGCGATGTGGGAGCGGCTTGCGCGGGAGTACCGGGCGCTGGGGTACTACTGCCCGCGTTTTTTGCGCGGCCGCGCCGGGAATTTCCCGCAAATCGACTACGAGGGGCGGCAGTGCGTTGCCTGGGCGGAGGAATTTTCAAAATACAGGTGCGCGGACACATTCACGGGCATTCAGGACGAGGACGGGCGGTATCGCTATCTGGACGACGCCCTCCTGATGAACGCCCGGGTGGCAGAGAAGCGGTTTGACTTCTCCCCTCTTCCCTCCGGCTATACGCTCTTTGGCATGTTTGACAAAAACGACGCCGAACCCGAGGTCTTAGAGGTGGCCCACCGGTGGCTCAGGACAGCCGAAGCCCTGCCCGAACCCCACCGGGAGCGGGCCATGAAGCTGTGGGACCGATGGCTGGCACTCTACGAACACATACAGGACCGATATGAGCGGCTCCCATTCTCCATCTTTCAGGCGGACATCAACAGCTCCAACGTCCTCCTTGACGAGGACGGCGGGTTTGCGGGCGTGATGGACCTCAACCTGGCCGGGCGGGATACACTGTTGAACCTTCTCGTGCGCGAGGTCACTTACGCCTATGGCTGGCCGGAGGACGGCGACAAGGAGCCTGAGCCGGTCGAAGAGGCAAGAACGGAAAATGACCTTGCCGCCTATCGGATCCGATACGCCCTCTCCGTTGTGAGCCGGGCGTACCGGTTTACCGACGCGGAACGGGAGCTGGCTCTGCCGCTCTTTCGCTGTGTCAGGGCCCTGTGGTGGCCCAACTGCGACTGTCTGGAGGAGGCCAAAACGGACAGCGACATCGCCGCCGCCCTGGACGAGGTCGAGCGGGTCCTGACGGAGGACTTTGACTTTGCCTCCGCGATGAACTGAACGATTTAGATACAAATATCCCCGGCACGAACGGTGTCGGGGATATTTGCTTTTATTAAGGAGTTACGCCCGTGGGTGGGCTTTGTTGTAGACGTCTTTGAGCTGTTTTTTCACCACCTGGGCGTAGACCTGGGTGGAGGAGATATCCGCGTGGCCCAGCATTTCCTGGATGGAGCGGAGGTCCGCGCCGTTTTCCAGAAGGTGGGCGGCGAAAGAGTGGCGCAGGGTGTGGGGAGTGATGTCCTTGTCAATCTTGGCGGTCTCCTGGTAGTGCTTGACCACCTTCCAGAAGCCCTGGCGGGTCATACGCTCACCGTTGACGTTGACGAACAGGGCCTCCTCCGTGGGGGAGGCGATCATCTGGCCCCGGACCAGGTTGATGTAGTCGGACACCGCGCGAATGGCGGCGGAGTACATGGGGATGTAGCGCTCCTTGCCGTGGGTGGAGCACTTGACGATGCCGGCGGAGAGCTTCACGTCGTCGATGTTCATGCTGATGAGCTCGCTGACACGGATGCCGGTGGCGTAAAGGAGCTCCAGCATAGCCCTGTCCCGGTAGCCCTTCATGTCGGTACACTTGGGCTGGTCCAGGAGCAGCTCCACCTCCTCACTGGTGAGGATCTGAGGGAGCTTTTTCACGCTGCGTTCGATGGGGATATCGTGGACCGGGTTTGTCTCCACCGCGCCATGCTCCTCCATAAAGACGTAGAAGCACTTGATGGACGCAAGGCATCTGGCGATCGTAGCGGCGGAACGTCCCTCATCCCGAAGCCAATCCATGTATCCCTTTACCGCGGACTGGTCCGCCTCGTCAAGGCCCGTGCCGCCGTGCTTGGCGAGGTATTCGGCGAATTGGTTCACGTCACGCACATAGGAGAGGAAAGTATTGGAGGACACATGCCTCTCCTCCTTGAGGTAACGGGAAAATTCGTCTATATAGTTTTTCTCAGGCACATGGCCACCTTCTTTCGTTCAGGAGACAAGAGGAAGCGACGCAAGCCCCGCCGCCAGCGCGGCCCTCTCCCCTATGGCGAGGAGAAGCAAAAGGAGCATCGCCAGGAAAAATCGGAAGAGATACGCTCTGGCACCGTTGTCAGGCTCCGCCGGGGCCGGGATCGAAAACCAGACCCTCCCCAGGCGCACAGAGGAGCAAAACGCCCCGGAGGCCACCAGGAGAAAAACAGGAACGGACAGCGCCGAAACCACGCCGAAGAGCAAGCACCCCATCAAAGCGCCGCTTCCGGCATAGAGCCGCGTCAGCGTAGAGAGGGCGAACGCCAGCGTGAAACCCCGGGCAAAGCACAGAACAGGGATCCCCACCGCGCCCAACACGGAAAAGCCCAGGAGAAACGCCAGAAGCGGATATCGGGACAGCATCATAAGGTACCGGGCAAGCCCCAGCTGGCCTTGGGAACGCAGCGTCGGCAGATACCCGGCCATGAATCCCTCCGCGCCGCCGCTTTCCACAAAGCCGGCGGAGAGAAAGGTCCCGGACAGGATTCCCAGCGCAAGCAGCAGGGCGCACAGCGTGTACGCCGGCACATGGGACCGCGGGAGAATTGCGGACCCGGAAAGAAAACGTCTTTTGTTCATGCAAAACCTCACCCGATAAGAGGGTATGTCCCGGAGGGGCTGGAAATGCCTGAAAAAAGCGCCAACTTTCGAGGGCCTTTTTATCATAATACATCCGGGATAAATAATCAAGAGAAAATCTAAAATTTGTGAATTATGACAAAAAATTATGTTAACAGCATTATGTTAACTACTTAACCGAGTTGCCCTCCCCTGCCCCTGCAAAACCGGTGATTTCCGCAATATTTAGAGTTATGAGTTCACCGAAGCACAACATCTTGGTAATCTGGCGCAGTTTATGTCAACATTCATCGGTGATTACAATTTGTTATCAACGGCATAGTCATTTTGACGGCGTTACCGTCGATGGCGGCGGTGCTTACCGGTCACGGCTCCCGCGGCCACGCCGCCGCACACCATGGCAAGGCAGACTGCGGTATCGGCGCTGTCCAGGGCATGGGCGCCCTCCAGGCACAGCCCGATGATGAGCCGCAGCAGGATGGCGATGAGCGCCGCCCCCGCGCCGGATATCAGGGCCGCTCCCCTGTTCCTGATGCGCGCGATGACCGCCCCCACGACGGCGGCGAGGAAAGCGCAGACCGCCACCACGGCGCGCTCGGACCCCTCCCCTATCACGCCGGTGGCCACGGGAAGCGCCAGAAACATCACCGCCAGCGCCGACAGCGCCAGCGTCACCGCGGCCCCCAGCATCACGCCGCCAAGGACGCGCTTTATATTGAGCTTTTCATTTTTGGACATAAAAAGAACCCTCCCTGAGAACAAGCCTTACTAAGACTTATTCTCAGGGAGGGGGGATTATGACTGGATCACTCGCCGGCCTTTTCCACGGGCTCTTCCACATCCTTGCCGGTGGAGGAGATGCCCCACTTGGCGATCTTGATGCGGACCCGGTCCTCGCCGGTCTCAAAGGTGATATAGTCGCCGGAAACGTTGACGATCTTGCCCACCATACCGCCGATGGTGACGATGTTGTCACCCACGGACAGGGAGTCGCGCATTTCCTGGGCTTTTTTCTTGCGCTTCTTCTCGGGGCGGATCATCAGGAAGTAGAAAACGGCAACGATGACGAGCAGGTAGATGATCATGATGGCCCATCCGCCGCCACCGCCGGATGCCTGGGTGCCGTCCGCTGCGGTCCCGTCGCCGGTGTCGGCGGGAGGGGCGAAGCACCCGGAGAGGGCCGTCAGCATGAGGCAGACGCACATGAGCACGATCAGAATACGTTTGACCTTCTTAGAAGACATGGTAAACCTCCAAATTCTATGGTATAAAAAGCTACTTTATCCATTATAACCGCATTCATAGGCAATTGCAAGGCTTTTTTTAAATCCTTTGCCCCAGAAGGTCCGTGTAGGACGCCCGGAAAGCGTCAAAGGTCCCCGCGTCCAGGCTCTCCCGGATGCGCTCCATCAGGGTATTGTAAAAATAGAGGTTGTGGGCCACCGCCAGCCTCAGCCCCAGGATCTCCCCGGAGGCGAAGAGGTGCCGGAGGTACGCCCGGGAATAGGTCCGGCATACGGGGCAGTCACATTCCGGGTCCACGGGAGACGTGTCCCGGGCGTATTTCTCGTTTTTGATGTTGAGAACGCCCCGCCAGGTGAAGAGGTGCCCGTGGCGGCCGTTGCGGGCGGGCATGACGCAGTCAAAAAAGTCGATGCCCCGGTAGACTCCCTCGATGATGTTGGAGGGCGTCCCCACGCCCATGAGGTAGCGGGGCTTGTCCTTGGGCATGTGCTCCTCCACGGCGTCGATGGTGTCGTACATCTCCTGAGTGGTCTCCCCCACCGCCAGGCCCCCAATGGCGTAGCCGGGCAGGTCCAGGGCGGCGATGGCGTCCATGTGGTCACAGCGGATGTCCTTGTAGGTCGCGCCCTGGTTGATGCCGAAGAGCACCTGGCCGGGGTTGACGGCGTCCGGCAGGGCGTTTTGCCGCTCAAGCTCGGCCTTGCACCGGACAAGCCAGCGATACGTCCTCTCCGCCGATGCCTTCACGTAGTCGTAGGGCGCGGGCAGGCCGATGCACTCATCGAAGGCCATGGCGATATCCGAACCCAGATTTGCCTGGACGCGGATGGAATCCTCCGGCGACATGAAGATCCGCCGCCCGTCGATGTGGGAATTGAAAGCCGCGCCCTCCTCGGTGATCTTCCGGAGCTTGGCCAGAGAAAAGATCTGAAATCCCCCGGAATCGGTGAGGATGGGGCCCTGCCAGTTCATAAATCTGTGGAGGCCCCCCAGCTCCCGGATGAGCCCATCGCCGGGGCGCAGGTGCAGGTGATAGGTGTTGGAAAGCTCGATCTGGCACTTGAGCGTCCGCAGGTCGAAAGCGGACAGGCCCCCCTTGATGGCGGCCTGTGTGCCCACATTCATAAAAACGGGCGTCTCGGCGGCGCCGTGGGGACAGGTGAAGCGCCCCCGGCGGGCGCGGCCCTGGGTCTTCAATACCTCAAACATACGGTCCTCCCAAAGTGTGGTCCCGTCTATTATACCGCCCTGCCGGCGCTTTTTCAAGCCGTAACATAGCAATATGGCCCCACAGGGTGCATTCCTTTCACGTATCCTTTACATTTTGCCTCTTGAACCGCCTGTGCTTTTCTGCTAAAATAGGGGCGCTATGGAAAAGAAGAAAGAAAAAACAGTCATCCTGTCCTCCGGGGGAACACGGACAAAGAAAGGACGCCGCCGCAAATGGCCCATCGTCCTTCTCAGCGTGTTCCTTGTTCTCGTGTGCCTCTACCTCATCGCCGTCTACTCCAACATCCCGTTCATCAAGCGCATGAGGACCCTCTATATCGAGACGGCCATGAACACCTTCACCCACAAGTGGCTGGCCACCGCTTTCATCCCCAAGGGCGTCATCGACCAGGTGATGGCTGATCTTGACAAGGTCCTGGAGGAGAACAAGGTCCCGGAGAGCGAGCTGCCCCCCGGTCCCACATCACCGCCCGCTACCACGCCGCGGCCATCTGTGACCACGGATCCGACTCCCACAGATAAGCCCGACATGGGTCTGGACGCGCTCATCGCCCTCTTTTGGGAGATCGACCCCGCCACCGTGCCGGAGGACCTGGACTGCCACGACCTGCAGATCAAGGACATCGAGGACCTGGGCATCAAGACCACTGCCGGCGACGCCGTCTGGGCCATCGATATGCCCAACGGTATCCTCATCATGACGGTGGAGGGCGAGGCAAGCGGCTTCAGCTATAAGGGAAAGCTGGCTGTCGTCCGGGATTCCTCCAGAGTCATGCTGGCCGTCAACGACAGGACGGGCTACGGCAGAAATGTCACGCAGTTCTGCGCCCGGAACGGCGCGGTGCTGGGCATCAACGCCGGGGGCTTCGTAGATCCCGAGGGCGTGGGCAAGGGCGACATCCCCGTGGGCCTGGTCCTGGCGGAGGGCGAGATCCTCAACGCCCCCATCGGCGGCAACTATCAGGTCTGCGGCTACGATTACGACTATAACCTGCGGATGGGGTATGACGTGGACCTCTCCACGCTCAAGTACGCCGTGGAGTTCACCCCCATTGTGGTCCTCAACGGCAAGAACGCCCTGAAAGGGACCACCGGCATGGGCATCCAGCCCCGCACCGTCATCGGTCAGACCGCGGACAAGTCCACCCTCTTCCTCATCATCGACGGCCGCCAGCCCACGCACAGCATGGGCACTACCCTCCCCGAGTGCGCCGAGATCCTCTTGCGCTACAACTGCTTCAACGCCATGACCATGGACAGCGGCTCCAGCGCCTCCATGACCTATATGGGCGAGATGATCACCAAGACCAGCTCCCCCACCAAGACCGGCCGTACCCTCCCCAACGCCTGGGTCGTCAAAGGCACTTGGCCGGAGGAATAAGCGCAAAAGATATAGTTTTCCCCGGTACGTCTCGTACCGGGGAAATTTTTTATGCTTTCAGATAGAGAGTTCCCGCCTGAAAATCCAGCAGGGAGGGCTGGGGCGAGAGGACGTGGAAGCCAATGACGCCGTCTACGTCAACGCGGTCGCGGATCTGAGAGATGTCGGTAAAGACCGCCGCCACGTCGGGGTATTCACGGCCGGCCAGAATCACCGGTGGGAGGGTATAGACCCCGGGCGCATCCTCCAGGGGCGCTGCCGGGATGCTCCCCTGGAGCTCGGCGGCAAGGAGGCACGTATTGGCCCCGGTATCCAGAACGAACCGGCGCTCCCGCCCGTCCAGCTCCAGCGTCACCACCGGGAGGGCCTCCATCATAAGGGGCGTAGACGCCCAGCCGGTGGTGTCCGTATCGGGGGCAAAGGTCACGGCGGACTGCCCGTAATCCACAAGGACCGGGGCGCGGTCAAAAGAGTCGATGCCCACGGAACCGAGAAAGTCGAGGTCCGGCTCCAGCGTCCGGAGGCTCTTTTCCACGTAATCCATGTCCATCACCAGGGCCCGGACGCCATCGACCGGGATCCCGGCCACGCTGGCGTCGGTAAGAAATGTCTCCTTCACCTGCTCCAGGACCACCTGGCCGTCAAATTTCCCGATCTCCCTGGTCTCGCCCTCCAGGGACGGGAAATGGGTCCGGTTCACCGCCGTCTGCATGGCGCCGGTATCGAAAGCCATCCAGCCCTCCGTGCCTCCGATATTGGCCGGCAGAAGAACGATGCCCGCCAGGTTTTTAAAGGGGATCGGTTTGTTGAAAAATTCTTCCTTCATAAGGCTCCTTTCCTCCCCTCTCCAATTGAAGAAGGGACCGCTTGATCTCAATGCCATCGGCAAAGCCCGTCAGCGCCCCTCCGGCGCCGACGACCCGGTGGCAGGGGATCAGGATACAGATGGAATTGTTGTGGCAGGCCCCGCCCACGGCGCGGGCGGCGTTGGGCCGGCCAAGGGCGCGGGCGAGCTGCCCGTAGGTGCGTGTCTCGCCGTAGGGGATCGTCAAGAGCGCCTCCCAGACGGCCCTCTGAAAGGGCGTCCCCGCGTACCGGAGGGGCAGGTCGAAGCTCCGGCGCTTACCGGCGAAGTACTCCGCAAGCTGGGCATAGACCCTCTCCCACAGAGGCGGCGGCTCCATGGACGCCTCTCCCCTGCCGAAGCGCAGGGAGACGACGGCCCCGTCCTCGATGCCGCAGACAAGGTCGAAGCCGGGAAAGGCGGCGGTACAGGTACTCACCATTTTTCTTCACCTCCGGTTAGTTTCGCGTCAAATAGTAAATACTACCGAAAAACACCTTGGAGGCCGGTATGGATACGATCTGGACGCGGGATTTTTCGGCTCAAAGCTATCCTCCCCTGATGGGGGAGCAGGAACGGGAGGCGCTGGTCATCGGCGGCGGCATGGCGGGGATCCTCATCGCCCGGGAGCTTACGGACGCCGGGGTCCGTTGCGCGGTGCTGGAGGCCAACCGCGTCGGCTCCGGCGTCACGGCGGGTACCACGGCGGTGGTCAGCGCCCAACACGCCACGCTCTATCAGGACCTGGTAAAGTCCTTCGGTACGGAGAAAGCGCGGGGATACCTCAATGCCAATCTGGAGGCCGTCCGCGCCATCGCGGAAAGGGCCAAAAGCCTTGAATGCGACTACGAGGAGAGGCCGTCCCTTATGTGGTCGGCAACGGACGGGGCCAAAATGCGCCGGGAGGCGCACACGGTGCAGGAGCTGGGCTTTCCGGCTGTGTTCACCGATACGGCGCCCATGGGGATCCGGTGCGCCGGAGCGGTGATGTTCCCGGGGATGGGCCAGTTCCACCCCCTCAAGTTCCTGCGGGCCATGGCGGAGGGGCTGGAGATCTATGAGCTCAGCGCCGTGCGGAAGGTGAAAAACATGACGGCGTACACAGACGCCGGGTCTGTGCGGGCCAAGAGCATCGTCTTCGCCTGCCACTTCCCCTTTATGGACCGGCGGGGGCTTTATTTTATGAAGATGCACTAGTGCCGGGAGAGCGTCATAGCCGTGGAAAACGCCTCGGCGTTGGATGTGAGCATGGTGGAAAACGCCCAGGCCGGGTTTTTTCTGCGAAGCTATGGGGACAAGCTCCTGGTTGGATGCGGGAACCATCTGCCTGGGGAGGAAAACGACGATTTTCCGCGTCTTGAGAGGTTCCTGAAAAAGCACCTGCCCGACGCGCAGGAGGTTTGCCGCTGGGTCAACCAGGACTGCTTCTCCCTGGACGGCGTGCCCTACATCGGTCCCTACTCCCCCGCCACGCCGCGAATGTTCGTCGCCACGGGCTTCAACGCCTGGGGGATGAGCACGTCCATGGTCGCGGCAAAGCTCCTTACAGCGCTGATCACAGGCGCGGAAAGCCCCTATCAGGAGGTCTTCTCCCCCGCGCGAAGGATGCCGCTGGGCACGCTTGCGCAAAACGCCGGCCGCAGCGCCGTAAACCTCCTGACGCCCACGCTCCCACGTTGTACGCACCTGGGCTGCGCCCTCAAGGCAAACGAGACCGCCGGCACCTGGGACTGCCCTTGCCACGGCTCGCGGTTCGATAAAGATGGGGCGGTGATCACAGGCCCGGCGGTAAAGCCTCTGAAGCTCGAATAGAGCCGGCAAAAAGGCGGTGGAGATGCTCCCCCGCCGCCTTTTTTCCACATCAAAGCTCCAGCTTCCCCATGAAGTACGGCAGCTGCTTTTGCCACCAGCACCAGTCGTGGTTCACGTCGAAGCCCCAGTAGTCGAACCAGGCCGGGATGGCTTTCTGGCGGCAGACGGCGTCCAGAGCGCGGGTGCCGGCCAGAAGCTCATCCTCCCAGGCCCCCTGGCCCACGCAGAAGATGAGTTGGGACTGGCGGTAGAGCTCCATATACGGGTGGTCGAAGGGCATGTTGGGCAGGAAGTAGACCGGGGAATTGTCATAGATGAGGTCGTCCATGTACCCCTGGATGAAGTCGTTGGCGTTATAGGTGCCGCTGAGGGCCACCACCGTGTCAAAGAGGTCCGGACGGCGGAAAAAGAAGATGCCGTCGTGGACAGCGCCCATAGAACAGCCGGTGAGCATGGCCTTTCCGTGGACATCCCCCAGCTCGTAGACCCTGGGGGTGAGCTCCAGAGTGATGTAGCGGAAATACCGCTCCTGCATCTCGATGCGGTGACGGGGGCTGTCGTACTTGGCCGACCAGCTCTCCGTGTCGATGGAATCGGGGCAGACCAGCATGATCTTCCCCTCCTCGATCCACGGGCGCATACACTCCACCATGCCGAAATTCTCAAAATCCCAAAACCGCCCGTCCTGGGGCGGGAAAGCGAAGCACACCTTGCCCCGATTGCCGTAGACCTTGAACTCCATGTCCCGGTCAAGCTCCCGGCTCCACTCCTTGAAATAACGAACGTCCATAAACTGTCTCCCTGATTTATTCCTTAGATTTCTTCTTTGCGGTCACGAATTTGATAAACTCCTTTGCCGCTTTCCGGTCGGGGGCGTGGGCGATGAAGGTCTCGTTGCCCATTTGGTCCAGCCAAATGGCGGGAAGGCGCTCATATTTGACGATGCTCTCGCCGTATTTTTCGAAGATCTCCTCGTTGGTATGTACATACTCGTAAATATCCCGCCGGTCGGCGGTGACGGAGAAGTGGTCGTCTCCGCCTGGCTGGAGCCTTCTCTCGTCATAGGCCACCATCTCCGCCCATATCTCGTAGACGTCGGTGGAGTGGGCGTAGTTCATCATGTCTGGGGTGTAGCTGCCTGCGGGGCGCATGTTGACCTCCAGGCCCACAAAGTCGCCCACATCCCCAAGTCCCGGCTTCGCGACCTTGAGCTTGAAAAACTCCAGGTGTATAAAGCGGCTGCGGGCGCCGAAGGCCTTCGCCGTGGCGCGGCCCAGCTTGCGGAGCTTCGCGGGCATGTCCGCCTCCACGTAATAGGTCAGGTCCAGCTTCTCGTTGACGATGTCCATGATGGAGGGGGGCCATGCGGTCATGGACTCAAAGAGAGGCTCGCATTTGGAGTTGGTGATGGCGTCATAGCTGTAGATATCGCCGGTGATGAACTCCTCCATCACGTAAGGCACCGGCGGCAGGTCGGCGAAGAAGCTCTCAAAGTCCTCATCGTTTGTGAGCTTATAGGTGGCGTTGGCGCCCACGCCGTTGTCGGGCTTGACGATGACCGGGTAGCCCACAAGGTCGATGAATTGGCGCGCGGCCTCCTTTGTGGTGATCTGATGGCACCGGGCGGTGGGGACGCCGGCCTTTTTGTAGAACTCCTTCATCCCCCACTTGGACTTAAAGCACGCCACCTCCTGGGTATTGACGCCGGTGGTCACGTTGAAGTCGGTGCGCAGTCTGGCGTCCTGCTCCAGCCAATACTCGTTGTTGGACTCGATCCAGTCGATCTTGCCGTACTTGAAAGCGAAAAACGCCACGGCCCGGTACATCTGGTCATAGTCCTCCATGTTATCCACACGGTAATACTCGGTGAGCGCGCCCTTGAGCCCGTCGGAGAGGCTGTCATAGGAGCTGTCGCCGATGCCCAGAACATTGACACCGTTGCGCCGCAGCCGGTCGCAGAAGTTCCAGTAGATGGGCGGGAATTGAGGGGAGATAAATATAAAGTTCATATGTATCATCCTTTTACGAATTTAGCGTAGAAAATCGCGCCAAACGGTATTATATCCCTATTGATGCGGATTGTCAATCCGCTGGAGTAAAAACCGCTCTCACTCGTCCCCACGGATCTTCATAAATTCGAAAGCCCCGTACCCCTCGGAGGGGCGATTGTCCCGGTTGCAGGCCCAGAGGCACAGCTTGGCGCCGGTCCAGGTGGCCCGCGTCAGCGGATACTTATCGCCGATGTCCTCATACTTTTCCCCGTCTTGCGACCAGGAGAAGCCGTAGGTCTTGTTGCCGTAAATCCGCAGGCGCAGATACGCCTGTCCCGCCTCTACATCCCGGCTGGCGGCCAGGGTCTCGGAAGCCTCCCCCTCAAAGGTGGGGTTCGTCACCTCGCCCCGATAGAGGGCGAGGCGAAAGCCTCTCTCGGTCCTTTGGAGCCCCAGATAGCCGTAGGATTGGCCGATGACGCCGATGGACACCATATCACCGGGGACACCCTTGTCCGAAAGGGACACCTTTGTGACAGCCGTCAGAGCCGGATGCTGGGGGATCTGGGTCATGGCGTTGGGGGCAACCCACAAAAGGTTCTCCCGCCTGTCATTGGCAAGACACGCAAGGCGCAGGGCACCCTCCGCCCGGTCAGCGTGAAAATAGCGCTCCTTGGGGTTGGCCTGCCACTGCCACTGGATACCGGGGCGGCCGTCCATAAAATCGTCGGACTGGGCGATCTCATAGAGGGGCTTCCCCTCCGCCGGCATGTCCCACTCCCCCACCGGCTCGCCGATGCCGTCAGCGTCGCTGTCACAGCCGATCAGGGGCCAGTCCGAGAGGAAGCGCATGGGCTGGAGGTGAGTGACGCGGCCCAGCGCATGGACGTCCTGGAAGTGGATAAACCAGCTTTTTCCCTCCGGGCCCGTCACCCAACCGCCCTGGTGGGGGCCGTTGACGGCGGTATGGCCCTGGCGCATCACGATCTTATACTCGTAGGGCCCCCAAATATTCCGGGCGCGGAGGGCCGACTGCCACCCCTCCGCCACGCCTCCCGCGGGGGCCAGGATGAGATACCAGCCGTTGACCTTATAAAGCTTCGGCCCCTCGATCCCCGGCGCGAGCCGGACGTCCTCGAAGACGGTTCGGGGCTTCCCCAGGAGCCTCCGGCAGTCCGGGTCGATCTCCACCACAGAGAGGCGGTCCCGGATCCCGGCGCGGCTCTTGGCGTAGGCGAAGACCATATAGGCCCGCCCGTCGTCGTCCCACAAGGGGCATGGGTCCTCCCAGCCCTTGGCCTCGCAGAGCATGTTGAGCGCAAATTCCCCGTAGGGGTCTTTGGAGCGGGCCACCAGGATCCCCTCATCCACCAGGGGGATGAAAGCGATGAACATGCCGTTGTGGTACCGCAGGGACGGGGCCCAGGCGCCGGAGCCGTGGGAGGGGCGGTCGTACTTTGCAAAGGGCAGGGACCGGACGCAGTAGTTGATGAGCTCCCAGTGGACCAGGTCCCTGGAGTGGAGAAGCGGCACGCCGGGCAGGTAGGTAAAGGAGGAGGCGACCATGTAGTAGTCCTCCCCCACCCGGATCACGTCCGGGTCTGAGTAATCGGCGTAGAGGATGGGATTTTTGTACTTCATAAGACATCCTCAAAAGGAGGCGGCTGCCTTACAAGGGCGGCCGCCTCGGCATTATGGTCGGTGCGTTGGAAAGGGTCACTTGATGAGCGTGACGGTGCGGATGACCGGGGCCAGTGTGTTGGCGACGGTGGACATGAGCTTGATGAAGATGTCCAGCGCCACGCCCACCACGTCCTTGCGGGTGTCGCCGATGGTGTCGCCGGTAACGGCGGCCTTGTGGGCGGAGGTGCCTTTGCCGTGACCGGGGATGTTCTCGCCCTCGATGTACTTCTTGGCGTTGTCGAAAGCCCCGCCGGAGTTGCCCATGAAGATGGCCCTGGGGATAGCAACGATGGTAGCGCCCACCAGAATGCCGCCCACGAACTCCACGCCGAACACAAGCCCGCCGAAAACGGGGATGAGCAGGGCGATGACGGAGGGCACGACCATCTTGCGAATGGCCTCCTGGGCCGCCAGACGGATCATCTTGTTGTAGTCGGGCTTGACAGTCCCCTCCAGCACGCCGGGGATGGACATCATCTTATCGCCCTCGTCGGCCATGATCTTGGCCGAATCAATGGTGTTGTCGGTGAGCATGGCGGAGAAATATTCCACCAGCGCGCCGCCCAGGATACCGCCGGCGACCACGGTGAAGGAGGCGAAGTTGAGGACCGGCATAGTACCGGCGGAGTATGCGCCCACATAGGCCACGATGAGGGACACGGTGGCGAAAGCCGCCGAGCCGATGGCAAAGCCCTTGCCGATGGCGGCGGTGGTGTTGCCGACGGCGTCCAGCTTATCGGTGATCTTGCGCACGTCGTGGGGCAGGTGGCAGGACTCCGCCAAGCCCCCGGCGTTGTCGGCGATGGGCCCGAAGGCGTCGATGGACACCGTGGCGCCCACGAAGGCCAGCATCCCGAGGGCGGAGATGGCGATGCCGTAGGTCCCGCACAGGAACCCGGAGACTAAAAGGGCAATGGCGATGATGAGCACGGGCAGGAGGCAGGAGCGGGAGCCGATGGCGTCGCCCTTGGTGACGACGAAGGCCTCGCCCTCCTCGCAGATCTCCGCAAGTTCACGGGTGGGCTTGTGGTCGGTGGAGGTATAATACTCCGTGATGACGCCGATAGCCACGCCGGAGATGATACCCATGATGGCGCTGACCCAGGGGGAGGCCCAGCCGATCTTGAAGTCCTCATAGAGCGGGGCGTCCGTGCCCAGCCTGCCGAAGATGAGGTAGCAGGCCACGCCGCCGAGGATGACGGTGATGCCGGCGGAGATCCAGGTGGACAGGTCCAGCTCTTTGGAGGGGTTATCGCCCATCTTCTTGAGGTTGGCAAAGCCCAGGCCGATGAGGCATCCCACGAAGCCGCAGGCGGCCAGGACGATGGGGAACATGACGGTGGCGTTGAAGAGCTTATCGCTCATGTCCGGCTGAGCGGAGAACAGCGTCACCGCAATCATAACGGAGGCGGACATGGTGGCGACGAAGCTCTCCAAAAGGTCGGAGCAGTTACCGGCAATGTCGTTGACGTTGTCGCCGATGAAATCGGCGATGGTGTTGGGCACGCGGCTGTCGTCCTCGGGGAGGTCGTGGCGGATCTTGCCGAGGATGTCGGAGCTGATGTCCGCGGCCTTGGTGTAGTTGCCTCCGGCCACGCGGTTGAACATGGCCACGATGGAACAGCCCAGCGAATAGGTGGTGATGCGCATCACCGTGGGGTTGCAGGAAAGGCCGGATATCTTGATAAGCCCGGAGCTGACCTTAGTGTGGTCCACGCCCCCCTGGATGAGCAGGATGAGCACCAGGCCCAGCATCCCGAAGGCCTGGACAGAGAGGCCCGAGACGCTGCCGCCGCACAGGGCGACTTTCACCGTCTCGCCGATGGACAGGCTCTCCCGGGCCTTGTTGGCGGTGCGGACATTGGCGTAGGTGGCGCTTTTCATGCCCAGCACGCACACCACGGAGCTCATGGCCCCGCCCAGAAGGAAGCTGAGCCCTGAGGTCTTCTCGATGAAGAGCGTGAAAAGGGCCGCGACCACGATAAGGACGAGGATGATGCTCTTATACTCCGTGAACATGAAAGTGTTGGCGCCGGAGCGGATGATGCCGGCCATTTCGGCCATCTCCTCCGTGCCCTCCTTCATCCGCCGAATCTTCAAATAGTTGAAGAAGACGTAGCAGATCCCGAGAATGACGACACAAAGCACCACGCACCAGATCGTCGTGAGATTCATTTGGTTTCCCTCCTATATGAAATTTTTGTGAATACATCCATTATACAGCCTTTTCCCCTCCCCTGCAACAGTTTTTCATGTTTTTTCCGGACCACTTGACAGTAGAACCCAAGTTGGTTACAATGGTCCCATCCGAATTTCGGGAGGTCATGACCGTGAACGCACCGACTCTCAGCGAATTTGAGGCCCTGAAGCTTCGCAAGTCCGTCCGCGCCTACGCCAAAACGCCCGTGGAAGCGGAGGTCGTCGAGACCCTTCGGGCGTACATCGACGAGATAGACCAGACCCCCGGTCTGCGCTTCTGGCTCGTGGACAACAACGAGACGAAGACCCCGGCGGTGAAGCTCTCCCCCGGCATGTTCTCCGGGGAGGTCTACACCTGCGCGGTCCTCGTGGGGCCCGATGACGAGCTGGGCGGGGAGCTGGTGGGCTATTTCAGCGAAAAGCTCCTCCTCCGGGCCGTCGCCCTTGGCCTTGGGACCTGCTGGGTGGCGGGGACCTATGACCGCAAGTCCGTTCCCTGCGCGCTTGCGGAGGGGGAAAAGCTCTGGGGCGTCATCCCCATGGGCGTGGAGGCGGCCAAGACGCCCATCCTCCAGCGGACTATCCGCTCCCGCATCCGTGCCAAGGACCGGGCGGACGAGGCCTTTGTGGAGTCCGACTACCCCTTTACCTCCCTGCCCAAGTGGGTGCGGGAGGGGGCCCTGGCGGTGAAGCGCGGCCCCTCGGCGGTGAACCAGCAGCCGGTGAACGTGGTCTACAAGGGCGGCCTCGTCACCATGCGCCTTTGGAAAGAGAAGCGCAATCAGATGATGTACAACGACCTGGGCATCGCCAAATATCAGTTCCAGGTCGCCGCCGAAGCCGCCGGCGTCCGAGGTTTTTGGAATTTTGGCGAGGACGGAGAGTTCATCGCCGAGTGAGAAAGGATCGATCCACCATGAACAAAAAAATGACCGTCACCTACAAGGTTAAAAACGGCATCTATGTGAACATGACCAACCGCTGTCCCTGCGCCTGCACCTTCTGCCTGCGGCAAAACGGCGACGGCGTCTACGGCTCGGACTCCCTGTGGCTGGAGCGGGAGCCCACGGTGAAGGAGGTCTGCATGAGTCTGGACCGCTGGGACCTCGCGCAGTACGACGAGCTTGTCTTCTGCGGCTACGGCGAGCCTACGGAGCGCCTCGATGACCTTCTGGAGGTGGCGCGGTACGTCAAGTCCCGGTACGCCATTCCCATTCGCATCAACACCAACGGCCTTTCCGACCTCATTAACGGCCGGGAGACCGCCCCGGAGCTGGCGGGGCTCATCGATACGGTGTCTATAAGCCTCAACGCCACCACCGCCGAGGCATATGAAAAGCTCTGCCGGCCCAAATTCGGCCCCGCCGCCTTTGACGCCATGCTGGCCTTCACCCGCGCCTGCGTCCCCTATGTGCCCCACGTGGTGATGACCGTGGTGGACGTGGTGACCTCCAAGGAGCAGCAGGAGCAAAGCCGCGCCATCGCCGAATCTCTGGGCGCCAAGCTGCGCATCCGCCCCTACGAGAGCTGACGATTATCCGTTTGTCGAATCCTGTCGAAACTTGCGACCGATTTTTCTGGATTTTTCCGACGTTTTGTCGGATAATGGAATTGCCGGAAAAAAGGCAAAAAAGACAGGAGGTACACGTATGGATAGGTCCACAAAAAAGCTTTATGAGGCAGACGTTGCCGGTATGAAGACGGCATATTACATGGTGGAGGGCCGGTTCACCTTCGACACAGGCTCCCTCACCCGCTACGGCGTCCTCATCCGCCGCGCCGACGGCGACGAGGCGGAGTTTCCCGACGTCTTTGGCAACGCCCTCCAGGCCCGCCAATTTATCCGCCGCCTCTATCGCCGCAAGGTCACCCCCGCCACCCTCGGCGACATCGTCTACGACCACCTATGCCGGGAAGACATCCATGTATGAACGAAAAGCCGCGGGATCAGGCGCCCATGCCCGATCCCGCGGCTTTCGTTTACTCTCTATTCCACTTTATGCTTCCGTATTTATTCCAATGCTTTTAGTCCGTTATATAATTCATCGAATGATTTTTTCTTTGCGCATCGGCCAAAGGACAGGTCACGGTTTTCTCCGATTTCCAGTAGAAAACATTTTGCAAGTTCTTCAACAGTCTGTTCCAGCGCGGTAAAAAACTGCTGATATGCAAAATTCTGCGCGGCTGTACCTTCTTCAAAGGTATTTGCGATGAGGGATTCCGTCACCTGATCAAGAGGGTACATTTTCAGGTGCATGAGCTCATGCACGATCACTTCTTCGAGATTTTCCTGCTTTGGATTTAGCGCATTTAACATCAGAATCGCTTTCCGGTCGTCGCAGTCGATCTTGATGTCTCCGGTTTTTCGCCATGCAGGGTCTTCAACAAATTCAAGCTTTACATCCCATATCGGCGTAATGCGCAATTTGGCGCTGTATTTATCCACCAATCGTTGGATTTCATCTTTTTGCACCTGGTAATTCCTCCAAACGGCTATTTGCCGAACAGCCGGGAACACGAAGTTGAATTGGGACTTCGTTTGTTCCGTCAATATACGCGGCCGCTCACCGGAACAACGCAGCACAGCCAAACCGACCGTCACTGTCACGTACCGTAACGTCAACCCGTTCCCACTCGTCGGCGTCCCGCGGCACAGAAGCCTGGAGCAGATACGCGGTCAAAAAGCCCGCGTCTTCACCGGCATACTCCTGTACCCGGTTGAGAGCATACACCTCGCTTTGCTGCCCATCGACCAGGACGGTGATGCTGTGTTTGTCAAGTTCCGGCGCGATGTCGTGAGCGCCGGATCTATACTTTTGTAGACTCATCGGGCGAAAATAGACCGTCAGGGCGTTTGCCGCCCCTTTAACGTGAAAAACGTGCAGTCCGTAGATCTCCAACGTGTCAATACGCACGTCAAACGTCCATTCGCCCCGCGCGGGAATGTTTTGGGCCCAATATTCGAGATAGCGGTCGCCGTATTCCCGGACGGCCGTTAGGAAAGGGTAAACTCCATCCGGAACAGAGAGGGAAAAAAGTCCCGCCTCATCGCTGACCGTCTCATATAAAGTCTCAAATCGATCATTCTTGATTTCAACGCGGACGCCAGGGAGAATGCCATCCCCACCCATCGCCGTACCGTGAAGGATCGCCATGATTTGGTGCCTCCTTAGTCACCGCTCGTCCGGGACGCGGGTGTTGAAGAAAAGAGCGGCTTCTAAGAGGAGCATGACGGTGGCGGTGCTCCAGAGGGTCAGAACGCCCGTGACGGCCAGCACGGCGCACACAAGGCGCACGGCGGCGGAGATGAGGAAAGAAAGGCGGCTGTTGCGCCGCAGGGCGTGCGCCACGCCGATGGCGGCGGGGAGGGTAGCGAGCTTCCCGGAGGCGATGACGAGGTCAGGGAAGACGGCGCTTTCCTCGCACAGCGTTCCCATGCCCACGCCCACGTTGGCGATCTCCAGAAGCTCCCTATCCCCGATGTCGGCGCTGACGAAAGCGAGGCGGTCGTCCGGCTCCTGGCTGTCCAGGATGTACTGAAGGCGCGAGAGCTTGTCCCCGGGGCGGCAGTCGGAGTAGACCTCCGTGATGCCGATGCCCCGGCCAAGGGTGGTGGCGCTGAGGGCGTTGTCCCCGGTCATCAGGGCCACGTTGGCGACCCCCTCGCCCCGGAGGGCCTTCACCGCTTCCGCGGCATCGGCGCGGGCGGTGTCCTCAAAGTCCACGCGTCCCACCAGGGTCTTCCCCACCGCCACGAAAAGACAGGTCTTTCCCGGCATGTAGAAGTCGCCCTTGACGCCCAGCTCCTCCATAAAGTCGATGTTGCCGGCGGCGACGATGCTCAGTCCGTCCAGCATCACCACCGTCCCGTATCCCGGCTTCTCCCGGTGGCGCTCCACACGGGCCCGGTCCGGCGTAAAGCCGGCGCGGCGGCGCACCGCCGCGTGGAGGGGATGGTCGGACCACGCCCCGGCGTAGGCGGCCAGGTAGAGAAGCTGTTCCTCGCTGAGCCGCACCGGGTCTATGCCCGCCACCTCATAGTTCCCGTCCGTCAGGGTGCCGGACTTGGAGAAAAGGACGCTGGTGACCTGGGCCGCGGCGGCCGCCGCGCCCGAACCGGAGAAGAAGATGCCCTGGGAAACGCAGGAGTCCGCGCCGTTCAGGGCGTTCATCACAGCGGCGGTCTCCCCGCAATAGATCCCCACGGCCAAAAGCGCCGCGGCGCGGCCGATCCACACCGCAAAGCCCGCGTCCGAAAGAAGCGGCACGATCCCGCCGATCAAAACTCCCACGCCAAGAAGGCCCAGAAGCAGCATTCTGTCCAGCGCCCGCTCCTGCACAATGGGCTTTAAGCGCTTGCCGGCAATCTCCCGCAGCTGGTTGTCCACGCGCTTGCGCTCGTTCTCTCCCAGCTCCTCCATGGCGGCCTCCAGCCGGTCGTAGACAAGGCGCAGCTCGTGGCCCGTGAAGGCGTCCAGCACCGCGCCCAGGAGGTTGAAGATAATGGCGGCGATCACCGCCTCCACCACCCCGCCGCACAAGGCCAGCACTGCGCAGGCGGCGATCATGACGAGGCAAGGCGGGATCCGTCCCCGGTCGCTGAGAATATCCAGCCCG
Organism: uncultured Oscillospiraceae bacterium; assembly: GCA_947632175.1. Taxonomy (GTDB): domain Bacteria; phylum Bacillota; class Clostridia; order Oscillospirales; family Oscillospiraceae; genus RUG626. The sequence continues at coordinate 210,794 of CANROC010000003.1, forward strand.
TCCAGGGCCATGGGCGCGCAGGCGACGATGAGCGCCAAGGTCATGACGACACGCCACGCCGCACCCTCCAGCTTCGCGGCCGCGGCGATACCGGCCAGCACCGCCGCCACGGCCAGGATGCCCAAAAATGCCAACGTCTCCACGGGGACCTCCGGGACGGACCTTGTCCGCCGCTCCCGTTTGGGGCGCTCCGGGCGCTCCTCCTCCATGAAGTCGGCAAAATCATCGTCCCCGTCCTCCGGCGGCTCCTCCTGGGGCCCTTCCGGGTATTCCCGGGCGGCGGCCTCGTCGGAAAGCTCCGGCGGGAGGGTAAAAGGCTCCTCCGCCGTCTCCGGCGGTTCCGCCTCCCGCTCCGGCTCTCCGGGCGCATCCTGCCCGTCGCCGAAGTCCTCTTTTAAAATCTCCTCCAGGTCATACTCCTGGGAGGGCTCCACGGTCTTCAGCTCCTCGGAGAGCTTTTCAAGCTCCAATTCTTCCATGGCGTCACCGGCCCTCTCTTTTTAGTAAATGGTTTGGGAGCGGACTTGGCGCTTCGACACCAAACCGCTCCCCAAACGGTCAAAATTTTCTTATGCCTTGCCGGCACAGCCCAGCACGTCGATGAGCTTGTGGGTCACGATGGCCTTGATGTTGGCGCGGGCGGGCGTCAGATACTGGCGCGGGTCGAAGTGGTCCGGGTGCTCCGCGAAATACTTGCGGATGGAGCCGGTCATGGCAAGCCTAAGGTCGGAGTCGATGTTGATCTTGCACACCGACAGCGTGGCGGCCTTGCGAAGCTGCTCCTCGGGGATGCCCACCGCGTCGGGCATCTTGCCGCCGTTTTCGTTGATCATCTTCACGAACTCCTGGGGCACGGAGGACGAGCCGTGGAGCACGATGGGGAAGCCGGGAAGACGGCGGGAGACCTCCTCCAGGATGTCAAACCGCAGGGGAGGCGGCACGAGAATGCCCTGCTCGTTGCGGGTACACTGGGCGGCGGTGAACTTGTAAGCGCCGTGGCTGGTGCCGATGGCGATGGCCAGGGAGTCGCACCCGGTCTTCTGGACGAACTCCTCCACCTCCTCGGGGCGGGTGTAGCTGGAATCCTCGGCGGAGACGTTGACCTCGTCCTCCACGCCGGCGAGAGAACCAAGCTCGGCCTCCACGACGACGCCGTGGTCGTGGGCGTACTCGACGACCTTGCGGGTGATGGCGATGTTCTCGGCGAAGGGCTTGGAGCTGGCGTCGATCATGACGGAGGTGAAGCCGCCGTCGATGCAGGACTTGCAGGTCTCAAAATCCGGGCCGTGGTCCAGGTGCAGGGCGATGGGGATGTCGGGGCACTCGATGACGGCGGCCTCCACCAGCTTCACAAGATAGGTGTGGTTGGCGTAGGCGCGGGCGCCCTTGCTGACCTGGAGGATCAGCGGCGCGTGCTGTTCCCGGGCGGCCTCGGTGATGCCCTGGACGATCTCCATGTTGTTCACGTTGAAAGCGCCGACGGCGTAGCCGCCGTCATAGGCTTTTTTAAACATCTCGGTGGTGGTGGTTAACGGCATAATGAATCAGCTCCTATGTAGATTTGTGGGGTCTATGGAGCTATTATACCATATCCTCCCGCCAATTCAAGTGGATAAATCAAAAAAGGGTTACAAAAGCTTCTCCCCCACGACGCCCATCTGCGCTGTGTCCGGTTTCCAGTTGAAGGTGATGTCCACGATGCTCCTTTCGCCGGCCAGCAGATACCGGTTTTGCCTCTCCCCTGTTTCGGCGTCCGTCAGGACCCAGGCCCTGACCGCCCCCCAGGAGGCGGGGTCCGTGGGGAGCCATTCCCCGTCTCCGGCCTTATATTCCCTGAGCTTGGCGTTTACGCAGAAGTCGTAGAGAAACGGCATCTTCACGCTGACGATCTCATACTCCAGCCGTGGAAGCTTCAGCCGATTCGGGACATCCCGGCGGGGGTACTGATCGTATTCAAAGCGCCCCAGGAAGATGGACTCGTCGCCGTCTCTCTCGCGGCTATAGTCCTCCGTGTCCGCGTCCATGAGATCGTCGATGACCAGCGGGAGCTCGTCCCGATAGAGATACCAAACTTGGCCCTGGTACTCGTATGTCTCCGTCCGGGCGTCCTTCCCCAGGGGGAATCTCCCGCTGGAGACGCCACTCACCGTGAAAAGGACCAGAGAAAAGGTGCCCACCGTGCCCAGGATAAAGGGCACCGCGTAGGTCAGGACCCGGTTTAAATTCTTGGGGGCCTTGAGCCGCCGGAGAAGCGCCCGTATCCCCCAGGTCAGCGCCGAAACGCCCGCCATACACAGGGTCATCAATGCTAAGATGACGAGAAAGAGGCTGTCCGCCCGGAGGGCAAGGATCACCAGCAGAAAGAGGACCGTCAAGCACGCCAAAAGAAAGACGGCGGTTTGGAGCCTTCTGTGGCTTTTCGTGTTCAGAAATTCCCCCCGCCGCGCCGCCTTCAATGCCTTTCTCCGCCAGGAGGCGTAGCTCCAGAGCTCCGTGACAGCCAATACCGCCACAAGGATAAAGAGGACCGTGGAGCAGGTCCACAGGGAGCTGGACAGGCGGTAGAGGGGCCTTGTGACAAGGTCAACGACGAGCATCAAAAACTGCATGAGACAGCACGCCAACAGAATGAAGTAGGAAGGCAGGTAGACGCGCTTCGCCGTGCGGTGGAGCGTCTCCACCTCGGTCAAGGGGTCCGTGTTGATAGGTACAGCGTTAGGGTTTTCGTTATAGAAGATTTGCAGCTGCGCGTTGGAGCAGGCCAGCTTCCAGCCCGTCTTCTCGCAAAACTCCTGAAACGTCAGCTCCCCCTCCGTGGGCTCCGGGTCGAACATGGAGGCCCGGGGATAGAAGGTCACGGCAAACCTGACCTTGCGGGGCTCGCATTTTCTGTACCGCCAGAGGCCCCCCGTCTTCTCCACCATCCATCCCTGGGCGGCCATGTCCTCCAAATGGCGCTCCATGCCGGTGTGGTCAAAAAAGGAAAATCGCTCCAGCCTTCTCTTTGTCTCTTTCATTGTAATCACCATGCCGGTGCGGCACCGGCACAAATAGGGATGAAAACAGATGCCGCAAAATTATCTGTTTTCAGGTAT
>CANROC010000004.1 GCA_947632175.1 uncultured Oscillospiraceae bacterium
ACGCCTGGTTCGCCGCCAGCGCCAAGCTGGCCCTCCAGCACGGCCTCGTGGCCGCCAACAACGGCAAGTATGACCCCACCGCCTCCCAGAACCTGTCCGACGTGGCCGCCACGCTGAAGGCCCTCGACCCGGACAGCACCGTGGAGCTCTACACCGGCGCGGACAAGGTCGCCACCCGTGAGGACATGGTCGTCATGTTCTGGAAGCACGCCGGCTCCAAGGAGTCCACCTACTCCCTGTCCGCTTTCGCCGACGCCGACAAGGTCACGAACACCGCCGCCTGGGCCTGGGCGGTGGAGACCGGCCTCATCAACGGCACCGAGAAGGGCCTGGAGCCCACCGCGACCCTCCCCAAGTCCCACCTCGCCCAGCTCGCCGTCCGCTACATGGACCTCCTGAACAAATAAAGTCCGCTTCACTGAAAAGGACGCCCGCGAGGGCGTCCTTTCAGGTTGTCGAAAAAGGCCTGCGGCCTTTTCCGACAAAGGGGAACGTGCGAAAAAGATTTCGGAAATGTCTGCGGACAATTCCGAAATCTTTTTCTGCTGTTTTGCTCCGCGCACGGCCCCTTTGGGGCCGCACACTCCGCAAAACAAAAGGTATTTTTTCCGACGTACATGCCGCCGGAAAAAATGCTCGATTTAAGTTTTTTGACAACCTGAAAGGACGCCCCTTTGAGGGCGGCCTTTTTCGATGCGAGATCACAGCTTGGCGCGCAGGCGGCGGATCTCCGCCTGGTACCAGTCGGTTCCGGCGCCGGCGGTGATGTGGTGGTCGGCGCGGCGGATCTCCAGGAGCGTTTCCAGGGAGGCGATGGCCCCGGGGATGTCGCCGGCCAGCTCCTGGTAGTAGGCCCCCTGCTCCCAGGGCCAGGTGGAGCGGGGCGGGACCATGTACTCCCCGCATCGGAGGCTGAGCGCCGCGGCCCTGGCGTAGTCGCCGGTCATGGCGTAGTCCTGGGCGTAAATGCCCCAGCCGTAATAATCGCTCTCGGGCAGGTCCCGGACCATGTCGTCCCAAATCTTCAGGGCCGTCTCCCGGTCGCCGCTCTTCCAGGCGATGAGGCCCCGGTAGTCGGGGACGCGGATGGGGTCCGAGATGTTCTGGAGCCGGGAGAACCGCTCCCAGACCTCCAGGGCCTCCGAAAAGCGGCTGTCCAGCAGCAGCGCGTCCATGAGCCAGTGGTAGGCAAACTCCATATTGGGATTTTTGTCCAGGAAGTCCTTGAGATAGTCGATGATCGCCCGGTGGCTGTCGGCCAGCTCCCAGTAGGGCCCGGCGAGGCCCGTGGCCCGGACCAGCTCCCAAAGGGCCGCGACGCCGTCGGGCCTGCGGGCGAGGGATTCCCTGGCGTATTGGGCGGAACGGCGCTTTGCCGCGTCCGCCCGGTGGTTTTCCAGGTACGCCAAAAGCGTCCAAGGCCGCTCGTTTTTCGGCTCCCGGCGGGCCTTGTCCCGCAAAAATTCCGCCTCCCGGTCCAAAACGGCGGCCTCCACCTCCCGGTCGTTGTCCAGCATATGCTCGATCCGCTCCATGCGCTTTTCGTCCGTCAGGGCGAAGAGCTCGTCCACGGTGACGCCGAAATAGGCGGACAGGTCGGGCAGAAGCTGGATGTCCGGCACGGCGGCGCCCGTTTCACTTAGTTAAGGATATAAATGTGTATTTTTCCATTCGTCAGTCAATTTTTCCGACGAAACGGTAGTAAATCTCAATCTCCTGCTCCCGCATACCATCCGCACTTTTCGTTGCTTCATGAATCACGATTTTTTCAATCAGAGTGTTCAGAAGCTCGGCGGTCAGCTCTGTGGGGTGGGAGTATTGTTTTATCAGCGCGACCCATTTCTCGGCGTCGGATGCCGTCTGCCGCTCGGTTGCAAGCTCTGCTTTGAGGCGGTCAATTTTGTCGATCAGCTCGCTTTGCTCGGCTTGGTACTTCTGGGACAGCATATTGAAGTTGTAGGCCGTGATACGCTCCGCAGACCAGTCCTCATACATCTTGGCAAAAAGCCTGTCCACCTCCGTCTTGCGCTTCTCAGCTTTGGCAAGCTCCGCCGTCTGTTTCTTCGTTTGCGCGGCACGTCCTCTATCGCCGGTTTTCAGAAGCCGCTCTAAAAGCTGTTCCTCGCCCAGCTCCGCCTGTCCCGCCCAATACTGGATTCTCGTCAGCACATAGGCGTAAAGGGTATCATAGCGGACATAATGGGCGGTGCAGCGTCCGCCGTTTTTGCCAAGCTGCCGGTAATTCGTACAGTTGAAATAGCTGAACGGACGACTGTTTCCTCGGTTTGTCCCGAAGCTCATTGACCATCCGCAGTCAGCACAGCGCACAAGCCCGGCAAAAATCTGCGTAGTCGCGTCCTTCATCTGTCTGCGCCGTCCGGCGATCTGCTCCTGCACCTGATTGAATACGTCCTTTGAGATGATCGCCTCATGGGTGTTTTCTACCCGGAACCATTCCTCCTGCGGCTTGCGTATCCGCCTCTTGTTCTTGTAGGAGATATTGGTTTCCCTGTTGTGGACGCTGTTCCCGATGTAGGTTTCGTCCTTTAGGATGGACTTCACCTGAGCTATCGTCCATGCGTAGGATTTTTCCTCCGGCGCTCCGGCATAGATGTTGGCAAATGTGCCATACCGTATGAAGTTGAGGTATCCGGCAGTGGGGACTTTCTCAGCAGTCAGGATTTTCGTAATCTTGGCGGCTCCCGCTCCGTGTACGGCAAGGTCAAAGATTTTCTCTATGATCCACTTTGTTTCATTGTCCACGGCAATCGCATTCTTGATTTCCGGGTGGCGGATATAGCCCAGCGGGGCGTAGGCAAAGGTGCGTTGACCCTCGGCGAATTTGGCATGAAGGGCGGCCTTTACCTTGCGGCTTGTGTCCTTGGCGAACCATTCGTTGAACAGATTTTTGAAAGGAACGAAATCGGAAAGCCCTTTCTCCGTGTCCTCATTCTCCGTCACGGCGATGTAGCGGATCTGCTTCTCCGGGAACACAAACTCAAGATAGTAATCCATCATAACGTGTTCCCTGCCAAAACGTGAAAGGTCTTTCGTAGCAATACAATTCACCTTTCCCGCCTCAACATCATCCATCATCCGCTGGAAATTCGGACGCTCGAAATTCGTACCGCTCCATCCATCGTCAACGTACTCGCCGACTACATTCAGCCCGTTGTCCTGTGCGTATTTCCGTAAAATGGTGCGCTGCGTTTCAATCGAAACACTGTCGCCGTAATTCTCGTCGTCACGGCTAAGCCTCATATAAAGTGCTGTATTGTACGGTTGTTTCACTGTAATTTAACCTCCTTCTGTTTGGAAACAACCCACGCTTACAATACGCCTATAATTATACCGTAAGCGCGGGCCCGAATCAATATGAATCCCGTTTATTTGCCGGGATCGTTTTTCGCGGCGTACCTGATGATGCCCTCAATGAGCTTGTCCACCGGCTTACCGGCTGGGGCGAAATGTTCAGATACTTTGATGCGAGTGTTGCCGTAATAGTAGTACAGTGAACCGTCCGGCTCGATAAGATAAAATGCCCTGTTTTCCGGCGTGTCCTCCGGGCCTTCCCAGTAGAGACGATCCCATTCTTTTATGAGGTCGGCGGGGATTTCTTCTTCCGGCTCGTAACAGGCGCAGAGATCAATGGGTTCATAGATAAATTTCTCGCTCATTCGATTCCTCCTTCGATTTGATTTGATGTATTGGCATTCTTTCTGCGTTTTGACTGATAATGAGGGCAGAGTACCACGACGGCGCGGAAGCTCTGCTTGCAGTCGCGGGTACATCCCCGGCAAAGGTCGTTGTAGGTAATGCGGTTGCGGTGGTTGAGGAAAAAGCTCCATTCCTCCCGCCGCTTTTTGCTCATGCTCGGCAAGTGTGACGCTCCTTTCTGCCCGCCGCGCAGGGTAACGCGGTCGGGCGGCAAAACTGTATATTCCCGGTATCATTTTCGCGAAAAATATGCTTCATTTGCTCCATCCGAAGACGGTAAAGTATTGCGGGTAAGGCATAATGCTTACCTGTGCTTTTTTATGGTTACAGAGACGTTTTGGAGCAGCGATCAACGCTCCTGTTCGTGCTTTTTCTGCTGGCTCGGTGCTCCATGAAGCATCTGCTCGATATTGTCCCGGATGATCTTCAGCTCTTTCTCCCGCGCAAATTTCTCTCGGTACTCGTTATAGAGAGTGTTGGCCTCCACAGTCAGAGCTTCAATCTCCGCTCGCAGGGCATCCTTGTTCGGCAGCTTGGCAAAGCCTCGGTCACGGAAATAACGGTTGGCGGCTTCGGCTATGATAAAATCGCTCTCATGCTGCTCCCGATAGGCGCGGCGGGCTTTCTCTGTTTTCTGCGCTTTCAAACCGTCGCGGACAGGTTTCGTCTTGTGATAGCTCAGAAGATTCTTTAGGATCTCCTTCTTATCGCTTAAAACAGCCTCCTTCTTTTTTAACCGTTCATGGGTCTGTTGTGTATCCTTGTGAGCAGCTTCGATGGCGGCATTCAATTCTTCGCTGGACTTAAAACCGTATTCCTGATAGAGAGCAAGAGCCCTTGCCTCGTTTTTCAAATTGTGAATACTTGCCCAGTGTTCGTAGCCCTTGCCCTTGCCCTCGGCACGTTTGGCTTCGATGTCGATCACGCGCTCGACATTGGGAGCCTTTGCCCCTTTCAAACGCGCCATAATGCTGGCTGGCTGCTGCGGCTTTGCTGCGGATTGTTCGGCTGCTCTGGCGGCGTTTTGCTCCAGCGTGGAGAGGACGGCGGCGCGGTCAAAGGCGTCCCCCAGCTTCCGGGCGGTGATGGCTTTCGTCCTGTCCGGCGTGAGGTAGGAAAGCCGCCCCCGGCTCTCTTTGACCGTCACGCCCTGTTGCAGAAGTTTCCCGGCGAAGTCCTCAAAGCTGACAGCAGAGGACAGCGCGGAGCGGATGGTCTGCCGCAGCTTTTCCTTGTCCGTCTCAAACTTGGTGGGGCTGGTCGGCTTGCCCTCGGCGGCAAGGGCGGCGGCTTGCTTGTCCAGCGCGGCCTGTCCCTTTTTCTGCGCCCAATACTCGCGCTCCGTCACCCGGTTTGCGCTGCCGTTCAAGAGGTCGATCTGGTAAAGCCCCTCCCGGTGGCACATCTCCATGACCTCGGCGCGGAAGTGCCTCATGGCCGCGTCGGTGCAGCGGTGCTTACACCCGGCGCGGGTGTCGGCTGGCCTGTCCATGTAGGGCAGGAGCGGCACTTCCTCTATCCGCAGGCTGTTGATGACGATGTGGACATGGATGTTGCCGCTGTGGTTGTGGCCGTCCGGGTGGGTGCAGACAAGGGCTTGGTGTCCGGGGAAATGCTCACGGCAAAACCGCTCGCCCAGCTCCTGCGCCCGGTCTACGGTCAGCCCATTGTCCGGGCCGTCCCGTGGGTCAAAGCTGATGATGTAGTGGTGGCTCTTTACGTCCCCGCGCTGCCGGTTCTTCCCGTAGCGGAGATTCGCCCGCATACAGGCAACGGCAAAATCCTCGCCGCCGCAGTTGAGGGAAGTAATGCGGTAGTCCTCGCGGGGGATAAGCCGCCCCTCCGGGTCAAGGGTGGGCTTCATGGTAAACTCGTCGTGTTCAAAGGTCAGATATTTTTCAGCGTCGCCGTAGTCGGCGTTCTTAGAGCTGATATGTTTGAATGTCGCCAACGGCTTCACCTACTTTCTGCAAGACTTCAAATTTGAGGGCGGCAAGGTCGGCGGCTGCGTCCCGCAGTTCCTTTGCCATAGTTGGGTATGGGTGGTGGTACTCGTTCAGATACCGGGCAATCTGATTGAGGTTGCCGCCGATCTTCCCGTACTCGGCGGTCAGCTTCCCGACAGCGGCAAGCAGCTCGTCGTTGACCGGGGAGATGGTAATGATAGGTCGGACGGTGGCCTTGGTGATCGCCTGCCGGATAAACTCGGATTGGCTCATTTCATAAGCCGCAAGCCGCCCGGTGAAGTCGGCGTATTCTTCCTCGGTCATGCGGGTCTTGACTACCCGGCTGCGGTGCGGCGTGGCGTATCGTTTTCTCATGGTCGTAAAACCTCCCTTCACTATACAACGGACATTTTCTCGGCGTTTGTCCACTCGGTTTGAGAAAATCCTCCTACTTTACAACGGACAATTTCTTGTAAAAATGTTTCATCTTTGAAATCGACCTCTGCAAAAAATTCTTTCTCACAATACAACGGACATTTTTTTGGTATTTGAAAGGGTGCCTCTCAAAAAATTTTTATTGCCTCTCTACTTTATAACGGACACTTTGGAGCAAAAACTTGGCACCCGCAGAGAAAAAATTTTGCAGGGACGCCCCTCACTTTACAACGGACAGAAATTGCCCGAAACGCAGGTATCGCCAGAAGAAAATTTTAGCTCCCGTTAGTCAACTGACATTTTTCATCGGGATGCCGGGTATCACTCACAAAAAGTCCTCCTACTTTACAACGGACATTTTGAGACAGTTTTTTAACACCCGGCGAGAGAAACATTACGAACGGCAAACATCCCCTCTACTTTATAACGGACATTTTCTTGGCAAATGAGGGGGATACGCCCGAAGAAAATTTAAATCGTCCCTCATTTTGCAACGGACAGAATCTGATCGAAAACAGAAGTGGGCAAAAAAATATTGCGGCGCAAGCCACATAAGCAGGGTTTGGGGAAGGCACTCCCCAACAAGATTCCCACGGGGCAAAATGAGCGCAAAAGCGAATTTTGGCACCGTGGTAGAATCTTGCTCTCAGCTACCCACGCGCTCCCTCTGTACTGTCATTTACTATTCCGCTGTTTAACAGGCAAAAAGAATTGCCGCTGCCCACATAGTGGGTAACGGCAAAACCAACTTGTAAAAACATATCTGACATTTTCAAGAAAACGTGAAAAGCATCTTGATTTTATTCGCAATATCGAGTACAATATATGAGTAGAAATTTGTCGTCAGGGGGCGAGAATAATGAAGTATCTGTCCATTCGTCAGACAGCGGAACGCTGGGGAATTTCAACCCGGCGCATACAAATTTTATGTGCGGAGGGGCGCGTTCCCGGCGCAGTCAGAATTGATTACTCGTGGGCGATACCGGATGATGAACCGAAGCCGAAGGACGCGAGGATCAAGAGCGGGAAGTATATAAAACGTTCTGCTACTGACAGCAATAACAGCGAAAACTCATGACATTTTTCACGGCGCAAAATCACTGCGCCATAAGATGTCGGATAGCGACTTTGATTCAAAAGATGGAGACATTCCAATTCAAAGGAGTAAATTTAGCTATCAGAAGACAAATATAAAAAGCGCTCAATTTTCACCATATAACTTCCGGTGGTTTTTATTATTGGGAGCATAGGAGGTAAACGGTATGATATTACCCAAAAACCTGATGACAGAAGAAGATATTAAATTGCAATATATTACCCCTGCGATTACTGCCAAATGGAGTCAATCTAAAATTACGATGGAAACAAAAATAACAGATGGCAGGATTAATTTAAAGGGTAATATTGCCGTGCGTGAAAAGCCAAAGAAGGCAGATTATATCCTTTATTTAAATGCCAATAATCCCATTGCGATTATTGAGGCAAAAGACAACAATCATTCTGTTTCATACGGGCTCCAGCAGGCGAAAACATATGCGCAAATGTTAGATATCCCATTTGCGTTCAGCTCGAATGGGGACGGCTTTGCAGAATACGATTTTCTTACGGGATCTGAACGAGAGTTTTCTATGAATGAGTTTCCGACAGAAGACGAACTCGTTGCAAGATATAAGGTCGAAGTCAACGATGGCAAAGGATTATCTTTGCAAGAAGAGTCTATCCTTTCGCAGCCATACTATACAAGTTACAACACCTATGCGCCGAGATACTATCAGAGAATTGCCGTAAACCGCACGTTAGCTGCCATTGCAAAAGGTCAAGACCGTTTGCTGCTCGTTATGGCTACCGGCACGGGAAAGACATATACGGCTTTTCAAATCGTATATCGTTTGTTGAAGTCGGGCTTAAAGAAAAAGGTGCTTTACCTTGCCGACAGAAATATTCTTGTTGATCAGTCCATTCAGCAGGATTTCTCTCCACTTGAAAAAACGATACATAAGATTAACTTTGCGAAAGACGATCCCGTTACCATCACTTCTCACGAAGTCTATTTCTCCCTTTATCAGCAGCTCGCAGGTAACGAAGAAAATGAAGACGAAAATACTTGCGAAGAAATCGTGAGCCGCTTTGAAAAGTTGTTTAATAAAGACTTCTTTGACCTGATCATCGTTGACGAGTGTCACAGAGGTTCTGCAAAAAAGGATAGCAACTGGCGTAAAATACTGGAATACTTTTCATCTGCAACGCAAATTGGTATGACTGCAACGCCGAAAGAGACAAAGTATATCTCTAACATTGATTACTTTGGTGAGCCGGTTTACACATACAGCCTGAGAGAAGGCATTGAAGACGGATTCCTTGCACCATTCAGAGTGATCAATATCAAAACAAATATAGGCGAAGGGTGGAGACCATTCGCCGGACAATGTGACAAGAACGGCGTACCGATCGAGGACAGAATATATACCAACAGCGATTTTGACTACAACATTATTCTTGAAGATAGAGTTTATGAAGTGGCAAAGGAAATTACGGAATACTTAAAGAGTACCGGCAGAATGCAGAAAACGATCGTATTCTGTGCTAACGAAGACCACGCTGAGCGTATGAGGGCCGCCCTGAACAACCTCAATGCGGATATGTGTCAGAAGAATGCCGATTATGTTGTTCGCATTACCGGTTCCGATGTTTACGGTAAAAGTAAGCTGGATTATTTTATTTCCGTATCCTCTGAATATCCCGTGATCGCAACAACTTCAAAATTGCTGTCCACAGGCGCGGACTGTAAGATGACAAAACTGATCGTTCTTGATGAAATGATCAGTTCTATGACCGAATTCAAACAGATCATCGGCAGAGGGACAAGGCTTCGTGAAAAAGATGGGAAGACACATTTTGTTGTGATGGATTTCCGCAATGTAACTCGTCTTTTTGCCGATCCCGAGTGGGACGGCCCAATCGAGATCGCCCCCAACTATTCGCCAAAATCGGTTAAACCAGGACCCGCGCTTGTTGATCCGCCGCAGCCGCCGATTTCTCCGATTCCGCCGAAAACGAAACCGATTGTTACAGAGGACGGCTGTAATGTCGAGATCATTGGAAAAGTGGTATCCGTTTATGACGCAAACGGGAAGCTGCTTAGGCAGGAAAGCATCGTTGACTATACGAAATCCAATATTGTCGGCAAATATGCTTCTCTTGACAATTTCATTAAAACGTGGACGACTTCGGAGAAAAAAGAAGCCATTCGAGAACTGCTGAAAGAACAAGGCATCGACCTTGAGCAAATGAAAACGGATCAAGGAATGACCGATGTAGACGACTTCGATTTTATTTGTCACGTTGCCTATGACCAAAAGCCACTCACTCGCCGTGAGCGCGTGAACAATGTCAAAAAGCGCGATTTTTTGAGCAAATACAGCGGCGCGGCAAGAGAGGTGCTGGAAGCGCTTCTGGATAAGTATATGAACATCGGTATTTACGAGATCGAAAAAACCGAAATTCTTCAGCTTGATCCCTTAAAAAAATTCGGCAAACCATCAAAAATTGCCACATACTTTGGCGGTAAGGCCGGCTATCTCCGAGCGATAAAAGAATTGGAAGAAGAATTATATAAAGCAAGCTAAGGTGATTGAATGGAACATATGCGCATTTGCGATCTTACACCTACGGAATTTGAAAAGTATTGTTATGAGTTTTTAAAATGTTATGCAGCAAAAGAAAAGCTACAAGATTTTAAGATAACCCATGATACAAAAATCAAAGTTTCCGATGGAAAGTACCAGATTGATATTTATGCTGAGTTTTCTGCTATGGGATCTCGATTCAAAGTTCTTTGTGAGTGTAAGAAATACAAAAATAGGGTAAATAGAGATAAAGTGGCGATTTTGCATCAAAAACTTGAAAGCCTTGGTGCCCAAAAGGGTATTTTGATTTCAACAAGCGACTTTCAAAGCGGTGCTGTTGAATATGCTAAAAAACACGGAATTACGCTAATTCGTGTGGATGACTATCACTTTGAATATCTTTCTCACTCAAGCAACAAACCAGAGGATGATGATAATGATCCGTTCCTCTACGCTGAAAAGCATATGCCGCCATACGTTGCCTTTGATTGCACAGCCGATCCCGAGGAACCTCTGAAAATATATCCCACACGGGAAATGGTTAAAGAAATCCTCATAGAACAGAACCACAAAATTAAAGAGATATTAGGCATTGACGTACCTCTTGACTTTTCAGAAATATAAGAAAGCGCAGGTTAATTGACATGAGCAACCTTTCAGGATTTGTAAAAAGACTTCGTGACATTATGCGCAATGATGCAGGAATCAACGGTGATGCCCAACGTATTGAGCAGATCGCATGGATGCTCTTTTTGAAAGTATATGATGCAAAAGAACAAGATTGGGAATGGGGCGACGACAACTATGTTTCCATCATCCCCGAAGCGTGCCGTTGGGCAAATTGGGCGGCGGACGACCGTTCCGGCTCCGCGATGACCGGGGATAGATTGCTTGAATTTGTGAATAACACTCTTTTCCCAACGCTTAAGAATTTGCCTGTAACGGCATCCACTCCCATCAAAAAGGCAATTGTGCAGACCACCTTTGCCGATGCCAACAACTATATGAAGGACGGCGTTCTCCTCCGTCAGGTGATCAATGTCATCGACGAGCTCGACCTTTCCGACTATGAAGAAAGCCATGCTTTCGGTGAAATTTACGAGTCCATCCTGAAAGAACTCCAAAGCGCGGGCAGCGCAGGCGAGTTTTATACCCCACGTGCCGTAACCGACTTTATGGCGCAGATGATCAAGCCCAGGATCGGCGAGAAGATGGCGGATTTTGCCTGCGGTACGGGCGGCTTTATCACAAGCTGGCTGAAAGAACTGGACAAGCAGGTCAAAACGACCGAAGATCAACAGGCTTACGGCAATTCCATTTACGGGATCGAGAAAAAGCAGTTTCCTTATATGCTTTGTATCACCAATATGCTTCTGCACGACCTGGATGTTCCGCAGGTATTCCATGCGAACTCCCTGCTTCATGACGTATTGGACTATACCGAGAGCGATCAATTCGATGTTATCCTGATGAATCCCCCTTACGGCGGCAGTGAGAAAGCGGAAGTCAAAAATCATTTTCCGTCCGACCTCGCAAGCTCCGAGACTGCCGATCTCTTTATGTCGGTGATCATGTATCGCTTAAAGAAAAACGGACGCGCGGCGGTGATCCTGCCCGACGGGTTCCTGTTCGGCACGGATAACGCCAAGGTAAACATCAAAAAGAAATTGCTGTCCGAATTTAACCTGCACACCATCGTGCGTATGCCGAGCAGCGTCTTTTCCCCTTATACGTCCATAACGACCAATATTTTGTTCTTCGACCGCACCAAACCCACCGAGGAAACTTGGTTCTACCGTTTGGATATGCCGGAGGGATATAAGCATTTCTCCAAAACCAAACCGATGAAACCGGAGCATTTTGCCCCTGTTCTTGCATGGTGGAACGACCGACGGGAAATAACGGTCGACGGCTTTGATAAAGCAAAGAAATATACTGTTCAACAGCTCACCGAAGAACTGGGCTACAATTTCGATCAATGCGGGTACCCTCACATGGAAGAAGAAATTCTCGATCCCATGGACCTGATCCGGCGGTATCAGGAGGAGCGCGCTTCCTTAAACGCGGAAATCGATCGTGTACTGGCCGAAATCACTGCCATGTTAGGAGGGACGGCACAATGACCCCACAGGAGTTGAAAAACAGCATTTTGCAGCTTGCGATCCAGGGAAAACTCGTGGAACAGCGCCCCGAAGAGGGCACCGGCGAGGAACTTTACCAAAAAATTCAGGCGGAAAAACAGGCACTCATCAAGGCGGGGAAGATAAAAAAGGGGAAGCCCCTGCCCGAAATCTCAGACGACGAAAAGCCGTTTGATATTCCGGAGAGTTGGGTTTGGGTAAGGCTCGGGGAAATATCAACTTATTCTCATACTAAAGAAAAAATCAGTGCCAAACAAATTACAGATTCTTTGTGGTGCCTTGATTTGGAAGATATCGAAAAAGATACTGGGAAAATATTGAATATCTGTTTAGCTTCCGAAAGACAAATTGCAGGAGATAAAGTCAAATTCTACAAAGGGCAGATTTTATACAGCAAATTGCGCCCATATTTAAAAAAGATACTGACTGCGACAGGCGACGGTATATGCTCATCTGAAATTGTTCCGTTTAGTACATACGGAAATATTGATTCTGATTTTATAGTAAATTATTTAAAATCACCTTATGTTGATTTTACTATAAATTCAGTGACATACGGCGTTAAAATGCCAAGGGTCGGGACGGATACCATGATAAATCTATTAGTCCCCCTCCCACCCCTCGCCGAGCAGAAGCGAATCGTCGCAAAAATCGAGGAACTTCTGCCCTATATCGACCGCTACGAGCAAGCATGGAGCAGACTGGAGGACTTTAACAAGCGTTTCCCTGTGGATATGCAGAAATCCATTCTCCAGATGGCTATTCAAGGCAAATTGGTGGAGCAGTGGTCGGAAGAAGGCACGGGGGAGGAACTATATCGGGAAATTCAGGCAGAAAAGCAGCGGCTGAGCAAAGAGGGGAAGATCAAAAAAGGAAAGCCTTTGCCGGAGATCACGGAGGAGGAAAAGCCGTTTGATATTCCGGAGAGTTGGAAATGGGTGAGGCTGTCCGAGGTAATTGATGTCAGAGATGGGACTCACGATACACCGAAATATGTTGCTAATGGCGTTCCACTTGTCACAAGCAAAAACCTAATTGATGGGCGTATCGATTTTGATACAGCAAAATTGATTTCAAAAGAAGATTCAGCATCAATTAACCTTCGTTCCGGCGTTGATGACGGCGATATTCTTTTTGCTATGATAGGCACTATCGGTAACCCGGTTTTAGTAAAGAAAAATCGGGATTTCTGCATTAAGAATATGGCTCTTTTCAAGCCGATTGGCAAAGATAGTTTCTGCATGGAATATTTGCTGTCCTTTTTAAAAATAGCTCAAAATAATATGAAAAAAATAGCGAGCGCAAGCGTACAGTCGTTTGTTTCCCTATCATTGTTGCGAAATTATCTTTTCCCCCTCCCGCCCCTCTCCGAGCAGAAGCGAATCGTCGCAAAGTTAGAGGAAATCCTGCCGCTGTGCGAAGAATTGAAATGAGGTGAAAAAATGTCAGTATTTGATGATTTCGAAACGATTCTTGATTATGCTCATATGTGGAACTGGGCACCAGATTGGAATGTAGTCAAAGATATTTATTCGCGTATTCCGGAATCTTATTCCGTTCTGACGCCATTTGCCTATTCTTATCTTGAAGAGCTGATTCGTTCAACAACATCAGAGTATGGAGTCCCGTTTCTTGACCGAAATGGTAAGAAAAATAATTTCAAGGTTGGAACGGGATTGATAAAACTTGCCAAAGAGGAGAATGCGGATAAGCCGGAATATATCGCATTATTGGATAAGGCGAAAAAATACTTCCAGTATACATACGAAGATCCTACCGATGAAAATGGTCGTAACAAGGTAGTTCATGGTCATTTACATCCGCGTTTCTGGAGTCAAGAAGCGTTTGAGCAGCTAATTCATGATATAGCAGAATTGTCACCGTTTGCGGGGTTTTGATCAGCCTTAATTGATTGCGTGATTCCCTCGAACAGAAATGAAATAGAAAAGCAAAGACGGGAACTACTTAGAGACTTAAAAAGCAAGGAGAAAAGTTATGCCCAATATTGATGATCGCATTCGAAATATCGACAATGTAATCTGCCGTCATATCGCGAGCGCAGGCTTCTCTCCTCGCGGAGCCGTTTCTCAGGATATTTTGGCTCAACTGCGTAACTTCATTGAGCATATTATGCTGAAATTTTACGCGAATGGCGGAGATATTGAAAACACATATCCCAATATATGTGCTGCAATTGAATTCGTTCAAACACGCGGAGATCTGAAAGTGTTATATAAATTTCATGACTACCTTCAGATTGTAGCATCACACTATACACTCGATGAGGAAAATTCTGAAAGGTTGATGCTGAAGTATTATCAGAATCTACTTGAAGTTAAAAATTTGCTTCACGACAGATTCGGTATGGATGTCCTCTCAAATCTTAACGATTTTCCGCTCCATGTGGATGAGGTTCTGCAGGAGTATTATGAAAAGATTGCCGAAAAAATATGCCGGTATGATGTAAGAAATGCCGTAACTACAGATAAATACTACATTCAGAAAATCAAACCGTTTTTTGTCAATCATCAAGTATACTATGAAGTCACTTTCACGCCCGCAAATGATTATGCGAGCAAATCAAATAGAGTAATTGCTTTCACCAGAATCAGAATTACAGATTACTACTCAGCAAGATTTTCTCTTTCCAACGATAGTATAGAAATATTAGGAAAGACCATGCCTGTTCTTGTTATTACAGGATGGGAAGTTGCAATAAGAGACTGCGAATATAAAAACTTCATATCAATTCTTTGCGGTCAGCAGAAAACGGTTAGCTATAAAGAGCAGCAGAATATCAGCCGATATCTTACAGCGACAGGTTTCAATCTTGCTGATTTAATGGATTTCCCGGACTCCGCATTTAATGAAGCAATGGCTATTATATGCGCTGATATTAGAAATCCAATCTTTGTGCCAGCATTAGAAGCGAGTAGGAATATTATCAGAAACCATAGTTCTGGAGAAAATATACTAAGGTATTTTCTTTATCAAATGAATAATAAGGTTATCAAGGCGCAGCGCCAATCAAATTCTAACGATAACCTATCTGATTTATATTTACAGAATGGATGCATACCGTTTGATACAATGCCATTCATCAGTTCTCTGATTGGCCACAATCCTCGATTAAGCGATTTGTTTGATTGCATACATGCCCAAGAAAGAAAGCATGAGCTTCTTGCCCGCTTTGTCCGCAACAACACGGAAATTAACGGCGAATTGTTTGCTACCGTCAGAGACATAGAGGGATTTGACAATATTGCGAGTTTGGCGCAGAAGTATAATGAAAAGCTGTGGTTTGGGCATAGAGAGCATGGTAAGCTGGTTATTGAAAATGGGCAGATTTTCATCAATGGTTACAAGGACGATACTTGTAAAATTATTAACAAGCTAAAACTCTTGTCATCTTCCGGCATCCAAAACTATTCAAATTCTGTCGATGCATGGCTTTATGGGCCGAATTCTGGAGTGGACTGTGAGGAGAAAAAAGCTGCTTTACGGCAGATGTATGAGAACTCGAGAGTTGCGCTCATATATGGTTCTGCTGGCACCGGAAAATCAACTTTGATTAATCATGTGGCACACTTTTTCGCTAACAAGAGGAAATTATTCCTTTGCCAAACAAATCCAGCAGTCGATAATCTAAAGCGCAGAGTTACGGCATCAAATTGCACATTCCTTACGATCTCTAAATTCTTATGGCGAGAAAATGTTCCAACAGAGTACGACTTATTGATTATTGACGAATCCAGTACAGTCAGTAATGATGACATGCGTAAAGTATTGGAAAAAGCGACCTTTCAGCTTCTTCTATTAGTTGGGGACACATACCAGATTAGCTCTATACGTTTTGGTAACTGGTTTAGTGTAGCACGCGCTTTTGTGCCCGAAACTTCTGTATTTGAGTTAACCGTTCCATATAGGAGCAATGATGATAATCTGAAATTGCTCTGGGCGCGGGTTAGGAATATGGATGATACCATTTTGGAGCTTATTGCGCGTCAGGAATACTCCATTACTTTGGACGCGTCAATTTTTGATAATGCAGAGGATGATGAAATAATTTTGTGTCTGAATTATGATGGGCTATACGGCATAAATAACATCAATCGCTTCTTGCAAGAAAGCAATCCTAATGAGACAGTTCAATGGGGTATCCAACAATATAAAATTGGTGACCCGGTTTTATTCAATGAATCCGACAGGTTTGCTCCCGTAATATACAACAACATGAAAGGAAAAATTGTCGGGATAGAAGTTTTTAACCCTGACGAAGCTGCTGGCTATATTCAGTTTGATGTTGAGCTAACTAAAGTTATAAACGGCATGGATGCCTGGATGTGCGATTTTGAATTATTGGGAAATTCGGAACGGGGGAATTCTGTAGTCCGCTTCAAAGTATACAAAACAAGAAGCACAGATGAAGATGATGAAGGAAGCTCAAGGGCTGTTGTACCGTTCCAAGTAGCTTATGCAGTATCAATACATAAGGCTCAGGGATTAGAATTCCGCTCAGTCAAGATTGTTATCACTGATGAGGTGGATGAGCTTATCACGCATAATATTTTTTACACGGCAATAACAAGAGCCCAAAGCAAGCTGCGAATTTACTGGACTCCAGAAGTAGAGAATAAAGTCCTCACCAGCATCCAGCCAAGAAATATAAATAAGGATGTCGGATTGTTAAGACGGTATATTCGATAATACTTGCGAGAGAGTAGCCTCTATGAAATAACCAGTCCGCTCATTTAACACCTTTGCACATTTCCCGTGCTGTCAGTAGAATATAATCAAACAAAACTATGGAGGTTTGATTATGGAACTGACTTACACGAAACACGGAGATTACTATCTTCCCAATCTGGATATACCGGCTAAAGAGAAAGTGCCGGCAAATAGGTACGGACGGATGCACGGTGACTACCTGAAGAAGAATAACTGGGCCGCGTACAATGAACTTCTTTTCTCAGGCAGACTGAACCGTTACCTGGAGGAGCTTGGCGAGCAGGCAGATAAAATGCTTGCGGGAGCTTTTATTGTTATGACTGTAAGCGTGGGTTGTTGGTGCGGTATCCTTAACTATGTGAAACTCCGGTCTCCCACTTGCTCACCGCCTGGGCCGTGACGCCAAGGGCCTCCGCCAGGACCTCCTGCGTGACGCCCCTCCGGGCGCGAAGAGCCTTGATCTGATTTCCGATCTCCATACGGTTACCTCCAAAAAAAGTGTCGTCCGGACTGTGGTCATCTTACCACGTCGGGACGGCGCTTTTCAATGGCGGCGTCTTCGAGCCCGCTCAACCGCCGGTTGAGCCGCCGGCGGACAGGTACACCATCAGCGCCCCCACGTCGGCGGGGGAGACGCCGGAGATGCGGCCGGCCTGGCCCAGGTTGTCCGGGCGCTGGGCGGCCAGCTTCTGGCGGGCCTCCAGGCGGAGGCCCTGGATGGAGGCGTAATCCAGGTCCGGGGGGAGCTTTTTGGCCTCCAGACGGCGAAATTCGCGGATTTCCTTGGCCTGCTTCTCGATGTAACCGGCGTATTTGAGCTCGATCTCCACCTCTTTGACCACGGCGGGGGGCAGATCGGGGCGGTTGGGGTCGAAAGGAGCGGTGGAAAGGTAGTCGATAGGGGGTCTGCGGATGAGGTTCGCGAGGCTTACCCCGGTGGTCACAGGGGGCTGACCGTGGGCTCCGAGGTAGGTCCGAAGGGGGTCCGAGGGGGGTGCGAAGGTGGTCTCAAGCCGCGCGATCTCCCGGCGGACCTGCTCATATTTTTCCAGTACCCGCCCATAGCGCTCGTCGCTGATGAGGCCCAGATCGTGGCCGATGCCGCAAAGGCGGATGTCGGCGTTGTCCTGCCGGAGGGTCAGGCGGTACTCGGACCGGGAGGTCATCATGCGGTAGGGCTCGTTGGTGCCGCGGGTCACCAGGTCGTCGATGAGGGTGCCGATGTAGCTGCCGGCCCGGTCCAGGATAAGCGGCGGGCGGCCCAGGAGCTTCAAAGCGGCGTTGGCCCCGGCAACAAAGCCCTGGACGGCGGCCTCCTCGTAGCCGGAGCTTCCGTTGAACTGTCCCGCGCCGTAGAGGCCGGGGACCTTGCGGGTCTCCAGCGTCAGCGCAAGCTCTGTGGGGTCCACGCAGTCATATTCGATGGCGTAGGCGTAGCGCTGGATGACGGCGCGCTCCAGGCCGGCTATGGAGTGGACCATCTCCGCCTGCACGTCCTCGGGGAGGGAGGAGGACAGGCCCTGAAGGTAGAGCTCCTCGGTGCCCAGGCCCATGGGCTCCACAAAGAGCTGGTGGCGGGGCTTGTCCGGAAACTGGACGATCTTTGTCTCGATGGAGGGGCAGTAGCGCGGCCCCACGCCCTCGATGACGCCGGAGTAGAGAGGGGAGCGGTGGAGGTTCGCGCGGATGATCTCGTGAGTGCGCTCGTTGGTCCAGGTGAGCCAGCAGACGGCCCGGTTCACCGGGGCGGCCTCGGCGTCAAAGGTGAAGGGCTCGGGGGTTTCGTCGCCGGGTTGGAGCTCCATCTTGGAGAAGTCCACGCTCCTGGCGTTGACCCGGGGCGGCGTGCCGGTCTTGAAGCGCCGGAGGGAGAGGCCGAGGGCGCGCAGACAGCCGGCCAGAGGGCCGGCGGCGTGCATCCCGTCGGGGCCGCTCTCGGCGGCCACGTCCCCCACGACGGTGCGGCCCATGAGGTAGGTGCCGGTGCAGACCACCGCCGCGCGGCAGCTCCACACCGCGCCGGAGCGGGTGACCACAGCGGACACCGCGCCCTTTTCCAGCCGGATGTCCACGATCTCCGCCTGCACAAGCCGCAGGCGCTCCTGGCGCTCCAGAACGCCCTTCATGAGCTTCTGGTACTCCCGCCGGTCGGCCTGGGCCCGGAGGGACCACACGGCGGGGCCCTTGCTCAAATTGAGCATCCGGTACTGGATGCACGCCTGGTCCGCCGTCACGGGCATCTGCCCGCCGAGGCACGAAAGCTCCCGCACCAGGTGGCCCTTGGCCGAGCCGCCGATGGCGGGGTTGCAGGGCATGTTGCCCACGCTGTCCAGATTCATGGTGAAGATCACCGTCTCGCATCCCAGCCGCGCCGACGCCAGCGCCGCCTCGATGCCCGCGTGCCCCGCGCCGATGACCGCCACGTCGCACGCGCCCGCCAAATATTCCATAGGCCCACCTCGTTTCCGCGAATATTCTACCTTACCTCGCCAAATAAATCAACACTAATTCAGGAACGGTAAACAAATTGTGAATTTCGGGAATTTGTAACCAACGCTTAACAATTTTGTGGTTTAATATAAACAGAACACCAAGGAGGTCCGGCTTATGAACATCGCGAAGATCATGGTGCCCAAGGCGCTCACCGTCTGCCTGGGCGCGGCTGACACCGTCCGCCAGGGGGTGGAGGTCATGCGCCGCCACGGCTACACCGCCATCCCGGTGCTGGACGGGGAGGGGCGGTTTCTGGGGTGCGTCAACGACCGGGACTTCCTCCGCTTCATCGTGACTCAGGGTAACTACGACGCGGAGGCCCAGGAGCGCGTCACCGTGGGGCAGATCATGCGCCGGGACTTCTGCCCGCCGGTGAGCCTCACCGCCAGCGACGACCAGCTCATCGACGCCTCCCTCCGGCAAAACTTCGTCCCCATCGTGGACGACCGGGGGTGCCTGTGCGGCATCGTCACCCGCCGCAAGCTCATCGCCGAGCTCACCGGCCGGGACGTCCCGCCGCTGGCAAACGAATTTGGCGAATGATCGCAGATCCCTCGCAAGGAAGCGCTTCCTCAGGTTGTCAAAAAACTCAAATCGAGCATTTTTTCCGGCGGCATGTACGTCGGAAAAAATACCTTTTGTTTTGCGGAGTGTGCGGCCCGGGGTCCCCGGCGGGCGAAGCCCGTTGGGGGGAGGAGGAGCGATGCCAGCGCCTGAGCCCGACCAAAGGGAGGGCGAAGCAAAGCGGCATCAGCGACGACGAGGCCGTGCGCGGAGCAAAACGGCAGAAAAAGCTTTCGGAAATGTCCGCAGACATTTCCGAAAGCTTTTTCGCACGTTCCCCTTTGTCGGAAAAGGCCGCAGGCCTTTTTCGACAGACTGAGGAAGCGTTTCCTTTATGCTTATTCGTATTTCGCCGCCAGGCGCGCGGGCGGGAGGCGCAGGAGGGAGAAGAGGGGGAGAACGGAGACCAGAAGATAGTAGGCCGCGATCCCAAGGCCGGTGAGGGCCGCCGCCCTGAGGGGCAGGAGGATGGAGGCGGCGTAGGAGGTCCACCGGTGCAGGGCCGCCACCGCCGCCCAGGTGAGGGCGGCCGCGGGGATCACGGCGAGGAGGCACGAGAGCAGCGCCTCCGTCAGGAAAATGGCGTACAGCTTGCCCCCGGGGATCCCCAAAAGCCGGTAGACCGCCACCAGCTCGATGCGCTCCCTGGCCTGGGAACGGCACAGGAGGAAGAGCATCACAAGGCAGACGATGATGACGGTGAGCGTCACGATGCTCCGGGCGTCGGCCTTCACGCGGGCGGCGTCGGCGTAGGCGTCGTACTGCTGCTGATAGGGGTCGGAAAGAGCGACGATCATGTCCTCCGTTCTCAGCTCCTTCGTGCGCAGGTACGCCTGCATGGCGGCCTTGTCCCGGCAATAGAGGAGCACATCGCTGTTGGCGCTGGCGTAGAGGCTGATAAAGTCGATGTCCCCGTCGTTTACGATGATATAGGCCGGTTCCCCCTCCGGCAGGGAGACCACGTCCTTGATCCTATAGTGCATGGTCTGGGAGGAGAAGGTGAGCCGGTAGACTGTGCCCACGGCGTGGGCATAGACGTCTCCCGCCGCCGCGGTGTTGACGATGCACTCGTCCTCGGCCAGGGAGGTGTCGGGGCCGAAGGCCTCGGGGTACAGGCGCTTGGCGTCGGAGAGGGACATGACGTTCAGGTTTCCGTTGCGCAGAGACAGCTGCAGCGCCGTACCGATGTATACGGTGGGCTCTCCGCTGTCGCAGATGCCCACGATGGTGGGATAATAGCGGCGGCTCTCCGCGCTCAGCCGGGTATCCAGAAAAAAGGAGATATCGCTGATGCTGTTGCTGACGATGTTGTCCCCGGCGTTCAGCATCTTCTCCAGGATCTGCCTGTCCACCACGATATCGGTGCTCTGCTCGGGCATATGTCCGTAGAGGAGCGTGGAGGGGTCCAGGGCGTCGATGGGCGCGAAGCTGTAAGCGTTGGGCAAATAGAGGCGGGCGGATTGCAGCTGCTTGTAGACCGAGGTGGAGAGGTACATCCGCACCGAGGGGAAGGGCATAAACTCAAAGTCCGGGGCCTCTGACTGGAGCCGGCCGAGGAAGGCCTGCTGGCGCGCGGCCAGGGAGGAGCCGTCGTCCGCCAGCGACTGGCCCTGGTCGAAGGAGAGCTTCAGGATGTGGGAATCGTTGGTGATGAAGTCCTCCGGATCGACGGTGGCCAGGGACAGATAGTCCCCCACCGACAGGAGCGTCAGGACCGTCAGCAGGACGAGGAACACCATCAGGCCCAGGCGCCGGGTCCCCCGCCCGTGGGACAGCTCCCGGGCCTCCCGGGCGATCATGGGCAGGGTGACGCCCCGTCCGGGGCGGACATGGTCCGACTCCCTGCAATCGAAAAGGGCCTCCCGGGCGGCGCTGGGCTTGTCCAGCTCCTCCAGACTCACGGTGGGGCTGTGCCCCTCACGGATCACCGGCAGATCGGCCTGACCGCCCAGGGAGGAGGTCCGGGGGTCCTCCAGCTTCAGGACGATCCTGCTGCGCAGGACGGCCACGGTGATGTGGACGGGGTCCGCGCCCTCCTCCCGGAGAACGCGGAGCGTCACCGCGCCCTCCTCAAGGGCCCTGTCCTCCAGCTCCCCGGCGTAGATGACCTTGTCGGAGCCGGCGGACAGCGCCTCCCGCTCCCACGCTTGCGTGTCGTCGGTGACGGCGCCGTCGGAGAGGCGTATGATCCTGTCGGCAAAAAAGCGGGCGATGCGCTCCTCGTGAGTGACCATCACGACCAGACTCTCCCGGGACGCCGCCCGCAGGAGAGAGCAGACGGCGCGGGTATTGTCCTCGTCCAGATTCCCCGTGGGCTCGTCGGCGAAGATGACCCGCGGCCGGCGCGCCAGGGCCCGGGCGATGGCCACCCGCTGTTGTTGGCCGCCGGAGAGCTCCCGGACCCGGCGTCGGAGATACAGCTCCATGCCCACGGCCCGCAGGGCCTTTTTTACCCGGTCCAGCTTCTCCCGGTGGGAGAGACCCAGGCTGTGGAGGCCCAGGTAGACGTTGTAAGCCACGGTGTGGTCCTGGAGCAGGTAGTAGTTTTGGAAGATGTAGCCAAAATTCCTGTCCCGCTCCAGCTCAAAGGCCCGCTGGCCGCAGCGGGTGAAGACCCGGTCGTCCAGGCTCACGCTCCCGCTGTCGAATTTGTCCAATCCCCCCACGGCGTTGAGAAGGCTCGTCTTGCCGCAGCCGGAAGGGCCCAAAATGCACACGAAGCCCTTGTCCGGAAGCGTCAGGGTCACGTCCCGGAGGACCCGGGAGTCCCTGCCCCGGGTACGGTCATAGGTCTTGTTGAGGTTTTTGACTTCGATCATGCTTCCGCCTCCTCGTCAAGCTCCAGGTCCTCATACCGCTCCGCCAGGGGGAAGACCTGCCGGGGCAGATAGCGGAGGATCCAAACCGCCGCCAGGGCGGTGAGGGCGATATGGACCGCGGACAGCGCCAGGGCGTATTTCAGGGGCAGATACCGGATGAGCTCCGCGATCTTCTCCACTCCGGCCCGGCCGGCAAGGCCGATGCCCAGAACGCCCAGGGCCTGTCCCAGGACGGTGAAGAAGAGGAGCTGCCACAGCACGGCCCGCTTGCCCGTTTTCCCGGTGAGGCCGATATTCGCCAGGAGCCGGAGAGTGTCCGCCTGGGCGGAGAACATCACACGCAGAAGCACCACCTGGAGGATCGCCACGGCGATGAGCGCCAAAAGGCAGACCTTCAGCGTCTGACTGCGCTCCGCCGCCAGCACCGGGTCCTGCTGGGTGGAGCCGAGCCTGTACACCGAGATGGCCGCCAGCCCCATGTCCTTCAGCTCGTCCAATACCCGGTCGGTGTAGGCGTAGTCCTCGATGGTTACGCTGATCTGCCTCGGCGTGGCCCAGGTGAGCCGGTCGAACATGGCGGGGCTCACCTCCATGAGCCTCTGGGGCCGCCAGGACGCATCGTTTTGCTCCAGCATGAGCAGCGTCACGGGGTCGCTTTCGTTGTCCGGGTCACGGCTTTGGAGGACGGCGTTGTAGAAGATGTCGTAGACCGGGTTTTCGGTCTCCACGGGCACGCCGTCCACCTCGGCGGTGACGGTCTCCGACATGGGCGCGCCGGAGGAGGTGAAGCCGGAATAGGTGTTTGTCTCCCCACTGTCCACCCAGGGGTATCCGATGTCGTTGAGCATGATGATGTTCTGGCCGATGAACCAGCCGTCGGCCTCATAGGGGTCCGTGGCGCGCGCCTTCCCCTCGTAGAAGGAGAATACCCCCGCCACATGGCCGTTGGGAAGCCCCTCCAGGTCCTCCCGGGGCAGATAGAGGAAGCGGTAGGGGGTATCCTGGGAGCCGTGGAGCTCCATGCCCTGGCGGAAGAAACGGCCCACGTCCTCGTGGAACACAAGGCCCTCGCCGTAGTCCGTGGTCCCCACCACGGTCATCTCCACATCCACGCAGACGCTGGCGTCCCAGCTGTTGAAATCCGCCAGATAGACCGTCACCCTGTCGCCGATCTTCAGGTTGGGGTCGGAGGTCAGGACCTCGTGAAAATTCTCGGGGAGCCGCCCGGTGAGCACGGGGGAGCGGCCCTCGGGCAGCATGGGCACGGTGGCCACAAAGGGGGCCGTATCCGCCACGCGATGGGTAGTGTCCACACCAATCTGCTCATAGGTGACGGGGTCCGTGACCACCGTGTTTATGTCCGCGTAGTCGATATTGCCCCGGTAGCCGTACTGGGCGTCGCAGGCGTCGCCCCAGACCTCCAGGGCCGTCACGTGGGGGATCTTCAAAATGCTCTCATAGTCGGCCTGGGTAAGGGAGCCCTGGATGGGGGCGGCCAAGAGCCTGGTCTTGCTGCCGTTTCGGAAGGCGGAACGGTCGTAGATCCTGGTGGACGTGTCGTCCAGGGAGAGGATGAACACCCCCAGGAAGGCGAACACGGAGAAGGCTGTCAGCACCGCGATCAGCGACATCAGCGCGGACCAGACGGGGCGGCTGCGGATCTGGAGCCCGGCCACGTAGGGGCTCAGGGGCTTTTTGGAGCTCTTCGCGCGCCGGGGGGCAGGCCCCGGCTCCGGGGCGGGGCGCAGGACCGTGTCGGAGGCCGCCTTCCCCTCCTGGATGACGATGTGGCGGGTAGCGACGTCCCTGGCCTCGTCGAACTCGTGAGTGATGAGGATGACCAGCCGCTCCTTGGCCGCGCCGGACAGGAGCTCGATGACCTTGCGGCTGTTCTCCGCGTCCAGGTTGCCCGTGGGCTCGTCGGCGATGAGGATGGGGGCGGGCTTGGCCAGGGCCCGGGCGATGGACAGGCGCTGCTTCTGACCGCTGGACAGCTTGGCCGCCCGCCGCCGGCGCAGCTCCCAAAGCTCCACCCGCCGCAGGATCTCCTCCGCCGCCTTTTTCGTCTCGGAACGGTCCATGCCCGCAAGCCGCAGGGCGCTGACCACGTTGCTCATCACCGTGGCGCCGGGGAGGATCCCGTAGCTCTGGGAGATGAAGCTCACCCGGTCCCGGCGGTAGCGCTCCCAGTCCTCCCCATCGTAGTGGGAGGTGGGGCGGCCCATGAAGAGCATCTCGCCGCTCTCATAGGGGAGGATGCCGCCCAGAACATTGGCGAGGGTAGATTTGCCGCTGCCGCTCTCGCCGGTGACGGCCACGAACTCCCCCCGCGCAAAGCGCAGGCTCACGCTGTTCAGCGCCGCCACCACCGACTGGGCGCCGGTATAATATTTGCTGACATCCACAAGCTCCAGTAAGGGTTCCGCCATACGATCAACTCCTCGGGAAAACTTTTCTCTTGATTTGCCCGGTTTCAGGCCTCCCGGCGCTGGCCGGGGTGGTCGGCGTAGTATTTTTTCAGGACCTGGCCGGTGCAGCTGGTCTCGCAGGCGGCGCACTCCTCGGGGGTGCCGGTGAAGACGATTTGGCCGCCGGCGTCGCCGCCTTCGGGGCCGAGGTCGATGAGGTGGTCGGCGACCTTGATGACGTCCAGGTTGTGCTCGATGACCACCACGGTGTTGCCCGCGTCGGTGAGGCGGTTGAGGACGTCCACCAGCTTCCGGACGTCGTCGGTGTGCAGGCCCGTGGTGGGCTCGTCCAGGACGTAGAAGGTGGCGCCGGTGCTCTTCTTGGAAAGCTCCGTGGCCAGCTTTACCCGCTGGGCCTCGCCGCCGGAGAGGGTGGTGCTGGGCTGGCCCAATTTCACGTACCCCAGGCCCACGTCCTGGAGGGTCTTTAAGCGGTCGGCGATCTTGGGGACGTTCTCGAAGAAGTCCACCGCCTCGTCCACGGTCATGTCCAGGACCTCGCTGATGTTCTTGCCCTTGTAGCGGACCTCCAGCGTCTCCCGGTTGTAGCGCTTGCCCTTGCAGACCTCGCAGGGGACGTAGATGTCCGGCAGGAAGTGCATCTCTATCTTGATGAGCCCGTCGCCCTGGCAGGCCTCGCACCGGCCGCCCTTGACGTTGAAGCTGAACCGCCCCGCGCCGTAGCCCCGGGCCCGGGCGTCGCCGGTCTGGGCGAAGAGAGTGCGGATGTCGTTGAAAACGCCGGTGTAGGTGGCCGGGTTGGAGCGGGGGGAGCGGCCGATGGGGGACTGGTCGATGTTGATGACCTTGTCGAGATGTTCAAGGCCCGTGACGCCGGTGTGCTTGCCGGCGCGGATGCGGGCGCGGTTGAGCTCGGCGGCCAGGGTCTTGTAGAGGACCTCGGTGACGAGGCTGGACTTGCCGGACCCGGACACGCCGGTGACGGCGGTCATGGCCCCCAGGGGGAAGTCCACGTCGATGTTCTTGAGGTTATTTTCCGCCGCGCCCGTGATACGCAGGAACTTCCCGTTCCCCGGGCGGTGTCTGGCCGGAATGGGGATGAATTTTTTGCCGGAGAGGTACTGGCCGGTGATGGAGTTTTCGTCCTTCAAAATCTCCTCCGGCGTGCCGGCGAAGACGACCTGCCCGCCGTGGACCCCCGCGCCGGGGCCGATGTCCACGATGTAGTCGGCGGCCAGCATGGTGTCCTCGTCGTGCTCCACCACCAAAAGGGTGTTGCCCAGATCCCGCAGACGCTCCAACGTGGCGATGAGCTTGGCGTTGTCCCGCTGGTGAAGGCCGATGGAGGGCTCGTCCAGGATGTAGAGGACGCCCATGAGACTGGAACCGATCTGGGTGGCGAGGCGGATGCGCTGGCTCTCCCCGCCGGAGAGGGTGCCCGCCGAGCGGGCCATGGTGAGGTACTGAAGCCCCACGCTCTCCAGAAAGCCCAGCCGGTCCCGGATCTCCTTGAGGATGCGGTCGGCGATCATGTGCTCCTTCTCTGAGAGAGTGGGCTGGAGGCCGTTTATGAACCGCAGCGCGTCGGTGACGGACATCTCGCAGAATTCCGCGATGTTTTTGCCCCCCACGGTGACGGCCAGGACCTCCGGCCGGAGGCGCTTCCCGTGGCAGGCGGGGCAGTCGTGGTCGGTCATGTACTGCTCCAGGTCCC
Organism: uncultured Oscillospiraceae bacterium; assembly: GCA_947632175.1. GTDB lineage: Bacteria > Bacillota > Clostridia > Oscillospirales > Oscillospiraceae > RUG626. Next base: position 26,613 of record CANROC010000004.1, read on the forward strand.
ACTTGGCGTAGATGGAGTTGGATTCCCGGTAGCGCCGCTCCAAATTGGAGATGATGCCCTCGAAGGGCCGGGTCATGGTGGTGTGGCCCCGGTCCGTGACGTAGTTGAGGGTCAGCGCCTCGCCCTTCGTGCCGTAGAGAAGCACGTCGATGACCTCGTCCGGCAGGTCCCGGAGGGGGGTGTCGAGCCTAAAGTGGTAGCGCTTACTGAGGGCGTTGAAGTACATGAGGGCGATGGAGTCATTCTTGATGTTGCCCCAGCCGGACGCCTGAATGCCGCCGTCCAGGATGGAGAGGGTCATGTTGGGCATGATGATGCTGGGGTCCACCTGGCGCTGGACGCCAAGGCCCGAGCACTCCGGGCACGCTCCCAGGGGGGCGTTGAAGGAGAAAAACCGGGGGGACATCTCCTCGATGGAGATGCCGCAGTCCTCGCAGGCGTAGTTCTGGGAGTAGGTGACGTCCCGGTCCTCCTCGGGCAGGTTCACCGTGACGATGCCGCCGGAGAGGGCGCTGGCCGTCTCCACGGAGTCCGTGAGGCGCTGCTGGATGCCGTCGCGCACCACCAGGCGGTCGATGATCACGTCGATGCGGTGCTTTTTGTTCTTGTCGAGCCGGATCTCGTCCTCTAAGTCGTGGATCTCCCCGTCCACCCGGGCGCGGACGTAGCCGGAGCGCTTGGCGTCCTCGAAAATTTTGGCGTGCTCGCCCTTTTTGCCCCGGATCACCGGGGACATGACCATCAGGCGCGTGCCCTCCGGCAGGGCCATGATCTGGTCCACCACCTGGTCCACCGTCTGCTGGCGGATCTCCTTGCCGCACTTGGGGCAGTGGGGGATGCCGATGTTGGCATAGAGGAGACGGAGATAGTCATATATTTCCGTGACGGTCCCCACGGTGGAGCGGGGGTTGTTGTTGGTGGTCTTCTGGTCGATGGAAATGGCGGGGGAGAGGCCGTCGATGGAGTCCACGTCGGGCTTCTCCTTCTGGCCTAAAAACTGGCGGGCGTAGGCGGAGAGAGACTCCACATACCGCCGCTGGCCCTCGGCGTAGATGGTGTCGAAGGCCAAACTCGATTTGCCGGAGCCGGAAAGGCCGGTGAGGACCACCAGCTTGTCCCGGGGAAGCTCCAGGTCGATGTTCTTGAGGTTGTTCTCTCTCGCGCCGTGGATGGTGATCAAGTCGCGCATAGCTGTCTCCTTAGAGGATAAAAAATTGGGCCTTAGTGATCGTAACAAAATATTATACCAGACTGCCGGCAAAAAGAAAATCCCTATTTTTCAGATTTATTTTTAGTTTGGTCATGAAATGGACATAAAATTGGGCTAAACTGATGGGCAGATAGGGGCGCAGTGCCCGAAAAGGAGACGTTTGCCATGACCTTTGACGAGTTTGAAAAGGATACCGCACCGGCCGCGCCGGAAAACGCGGAGCCCCGGACCCCGCCTGTCCCGGAGGCCGCCGCGCCGGAACCCCCGGCGATCCCGGAGCCGCCGGTCATGCCGGAGCCCCCGGTGATCCCGGAGCCGCAGGCCGCCGTGTCGGAGCCGCCGGTCATGCCGGAACCGCCGGTTATGCCGCAGGCCGCCGCGCCGGAGCCGCCGGTGATCCCGGAGCCGCAGGCCGCTCCCCGGACGGCCCCGGAACCCGCGCAGCCCGCCGCCCGGACCCCGGCCTATACCCCCGCCTGGACGCCGGAGGAGCGCCCGGCGTGGAGCGAGCCGGTCTATGAGCCCGCCCGCGGCTTGGACGAGGACGTCTACACCCCCGGCCGGTACGCCTACGGCGTTCAGGGCTTCGCCCCCGCGCCGGAGCCGCCGAAGCCGAAGAAGAAAAAGTCCCACCTGGGCCTGAAGATCGCCGGGATCGTCCTGGCGGTGCTCGCGTTCCTTACGGTGGTGGGCTTTGCCGGCATCGGCGCGGTGCGGTACGTGGCCAAGCATTACCTGGACGGCGCCAACAACAAGCAGGTGGTCCTGGGAAGTCCCCTCTCCGACGCCACCGAGGATATCCGGAACGAGGAGGCCGTCCCCGGCCAGACCCTCACCGGCAACCAGATCTACCGCCTCGGCTGTGAGCAGGTGGTGGGCGTCAACACCAGCTTTACCACCAACGCCTTCGGCATGACCTCCTCCTCCGCCGTCTCCGGGTCCGGCTTCATCATCAGCGAGGACGGCTACATCCTCACCAACTACCACGTCATCTCCTACGCCGTGGTCTACGACGGGGACCTCACCGTCCTCACCCACGACGGCGTCAAGCACCAGGCGGAGATCGTAGGGTATCTGGAGTCCAACGACATCGCCGTCATCAAGATCGACGCCTCCGGCCTCAAGAGCGTGGCCCTGGGGGACAGCGACAAGATCCAGGTGGGCGAGCCCGTCTACGCCATCGGCAACCCCCTGGGGGAGCTGGAGTATTCCATCACGGACGGCATCATCTCCGCCCAGGACCGGATGATCACCACCAAGGATGATATCACCGGCACCACCACCTCCGTCAACATGTTCCAGATCACCGCCGCCGTCAACGCCGGCAACTCCGGCGGGCCGGTGTATAACTCCCGGGGCGAGGTCATCGGCGTGGTCACCGCCAAGTACGCCGAGGAGGGCATCGAGGGCCTGGGCTTCGCCATCCCGGTGAACGACGCCGTCTCCATCGCCCGCCAGCTCATCGAAAAGGGCTACGTGGCCGGCGCGGGCCTGGGCATCAAGGGCACGGACGTCACCAGAGTGTGGAGCGAATTTGCCATCCTCAACTATGACATCCCCTACGGCGTCTATGTGGACACCGTGAATCCCGATTCCGCCGCCGAGGCGGCCGGCGTCAAGGTCCGGGATATCATCACCGCCGTGGGCGGCCGGGAGGTCAGCTCCATGAACGAGCTGAAGCTGGCCCTGCGCCGCTACTCCCCCGGCGACACGGAGACCATCACCGTCTACCGCATGGGCGACTCCCTCAACGGCGGCCAGTCCCTGGACCTGACCGTCACCTTCGAGGAGCTCGTGGAGGAGACCACCCAGCAGCAGGAACAGCAGCAGCCCTCCATCGGCGGACTGCCGTGGCCGTTTGATTAAACTGGCGAAAAATGGCTGCGCCATTTTCCGCCAAGGGGAACGTGCGGAAGACCCCTGGGAAAAGCCTGCGGGCTTTTCCCAGGGGTCTTCCTGCTGTCAAATCTCGCGCACTCGCTTCGCTCGCACACTCGATTTGACAAAAGGTATTTTTTCCGACGTACATGCCGCCGGAAAAAATGCTCGATGGGGGGATGGCCGCTTTTTTCGGATGTGCGTATTATACCACAAAATGAGCGATTTGTCAAGTATTTTTTAGTAAAGTGGAATTATTTTTAACCTCCCCCCCTGGGGGAGGTGGCGCGAAGCGCCGGAAGGGCCCGCACGGCGGCGGGAAAAAGGTTTGCGGCTGACGCCGCATTCTTTATATTCCCCACCCGCCCGCCCCCGCCGCGCCACCGGCTTGCGAAATCCGCCGTAGGGGTCGCCGTCCTCGGCGACCCGCCCGCCGATTATTGACCCGCCCCGAACAACGCCGTACGGGCCGCCGCCCACGGCGGCCCTTTTTCCCCGGTTAACCGCCATTTCCCGTTTTATCGGAACCGTTCCCGTGCCGCAACGTGGCACGGGCGGACACATGGGTCCGCCCCTACAGGGGATGTGGAATGTTATCCCATTTAACCGAATTGGATGTTGTCGAAACGCGGGTCGCCGGGGACGGCGACCCCTACGGCGGTGAACGGGGCCGGTTCAAAACAACAACGCGGGCCGCCAGGAGTGGCGGCCCCTACAAGGTGCGTTGTCGTAACGGTTCCGATAAAACGAATCCGCCCCAATTATGTTGTAGGGGCCGCCACTCTTGGCGGCCCGCACGCAGTAAGTTTCGTTTACCGGAAGCATCCGTTACGTCCCACGGGCTCGAATACCCCGGCCTAAGCGGGGCCACCCCTTTTTCTGAAAAAGGGGTCGGGGAATAAGGTTGCGGCGCTTCGCGCCGCCTTTATAAAAAAATTGCGCCGCAAAGCGGCGCAAACCTTTTTTAAGCCCCCTCCTCGTAGGAGGGGGGCAGGGGGGAAGCGAAGGTGGGATGACTGCGCGGTCCCGACAACCCGCGCCCACCCCCTGCCCCCTCCCGAAGGGAGGGGCTTGGGAGGCGGGTCATTTCTCCTTGGTCTGATGGCACGCGGCGGCGTGGGGGCAGGCGGAGCAGCCGCAGGAGCAGGAGGTCTTGCCGCGCTTGCGGTCGCGGATCATTTTGACGAGGACGAGGGCGAGGACGGCGAAGACGATGAGGGCGACGAGGATGGTGGCGAGGTTTGCCTGGAGCCATTGAAGCATCTTAAACACGTTCCTTTACACGTTCGGTGAGGTGGTTTTCGTTGTACTTATTCTTGCGGAACACCAGATAGAGCAGGCCTAAAAGCAGCAGTGCGGCGACGACGGTGAAGGGGCCGAAGGAGGCCTCGCCGGTGATGAGTCCGCCCAGCTGGAAGACGATCATGGCGATGACGTAAGCGAAGAGGCACATGTAGCCGATGGCGCCCAGGGTCCACTTCCAGTTGTTCATCTCCCGCTTGATGGCGCCCATGGCGGCGAAGCAGGGGGCGCACAGGAGGTTGAAGATCATGAAGCTGTAGGCCGTAATGGCGCCGAAGTCCGCCCCGACGGCCTGCCAGATGGGGGAGGAGTCCTCCAGAAGGTCTATCTCGCCGGCGTACTGGTAGAGGACGCCGAAGGTGTTGATGACCTCCTCCTTGGCGATGAGGCCGGTGAAGGTGGCCACAGTGGCCTTCCAGGCCATGTCGCCCATCCAGCCCAGGGGATAGAAGAGCCAGGAGACGCCCCGCCCGATGGAGGCCAGGAGCGAGAAGTTGTTGTCCTCCACCGCCCCGAAGGAGCCGTCCACGAAGCCGTAGCCCTGGAGGAACCAGAGGACCACGGAGGAGATGAGCACCACGGTGCCGGCGCGCTTGATGAAGGACCAGCCCCGCTCCCAGGTGGCGCGCAGGACGTTCCCCGCGGAGGGGACGTGGTAGGGCGGCAGCTCCATGACGAAGGGCGCGGGGTCCCCGGCGAACATCTTGAATTTCTTGAGCATCACGCCGGAGACGATGACGGCGGCGATGCCGATGAAGAAGGCGGAGACGGACACCCAGACGGAGTTGCCGAAGACCGCCCCGGCCAGTAGCCCGATGATGGGCAGCTTGGCCCCGCAGGGGATGAAGCCGGTGGTCATGACGGTCATCTTCCGGTCACGGTGCTGCTCGATGGTGCGGGAGGCCATGATGCCGGGGACGCCGCAGCCCGTGGCCACTAAAAGCGGGATGAAGGACTTGCCGGAAAGGCCGAACCTGCGGAAAATGCGGTCCATGATGAAGGCGATCCGGGCCATGTAGCCCACATCCTCTATTATACTCAAAAGAAGGCAAAGTACAAGTATCTGCGGCACAAATCCCAGCACCGCGCCGACGCCGGCCACGATGCCGTCCTGGATGAGGCCGTAGAGCCAGCCCGCCACACGGGGCTCCCCGGCGGCGTTGAGGAGGAGCTTATCGAAAAGCCCCGGTACCCATTCGCCGAAGAGCACGTCGTTGGCCCAGTCGGTGCCCCAGGTGCCGATGCCGATGCCGCCGTCGGCGGGGGACGGGCCCATGGCGATGGCGTAGATGACGAACATGACGAGGGCGAAGATGGGCAGGGCCAGGATCCGGTTGGTGACGATCCGGTCTATTTTGTCGGAGACGCTCATCTTTGCGCCGGTGTGCTTTTTCGTCACCGCCTTGCTGACCACCCCGGCTATGTAGGCGTAGCGCTGGTTGGTGATGATGCTCTCCGCGTCGTCGTCCAGCTCCTTTTCGCAGTCGGCGATGTGCTCGTCCAGGTGCTTCAAAAGCTCCTCCGGCAGCTTCAGCTCCTCCCGGACCTTCTCGTCCCGCTCGAAGAGCTTGATGGCGTACCAGCGCAGGAACCGGGGGTCCACCTTATCCTCGATGGACTCCTCGATGTGGGCGATGGCGTGCTCCACGCTCCCCTGGAAGACGGAGGGCAGCTCCACGGCCTTCTTCTCCCGGGCGGCCTTGACCGCCAGCTCCGCGGCCTCCATGGAGCCCTGGCCCTTCAGGGCGGAGGTCTCCACCACCTCACAGTTGAGGGCGCGGCTTAACTTGGCAAGGTCGATTTTGTCGCCGTTTTTCCGCACAAGGTCGGCCATATTGAGGGCCACCACCACGGGGATGCCCAGCTCGATGAGCTGTGTGGTGAGGTAGAGGTTGCGTTCGATGTTGGTGCCGTCCACGATGTTCAAAATGGCGTCCGGCTTCTCGCTGACCAGGTAGTTGCGGCTGACCACCTCCTCCAGGGTGTAGGGGGAGAGGGAGTAGATGCCCGGCAGGTCCTGGACGGTCACGTCCTTGTGGCCTTTCAGCTTTCCCTCCTTCTTCTCCACCGTGACCCCCGGCCAGTTTCCCACGTACTGGTTGGAGCCGGTGAGGTCGTTGAACATGGTGGTCTTGCCGGAGTTGGGGTTGCCGGCAAGAGCGATCTTCAGATCCATTGGCTTGTTCCTCCTGATGAAAGTTATTGATGTCTAATTTTGATTATCTAGCGCTAACTTCTGAGGCAAAAAAGAAAGCTTACGCGATCTCGATGTTTTCGGCGTCGCCCTTGCGGATGGACAGCTCGTAGCCCCGGACGGTCACCTCGATGGGGTCGCCCAGCGGCGCCACCTTGCGCACGTAAATTTCCACGCCCCGGGTCACGCCCATGTCCATGATGCGGCGGCGAAGCGCGCCCTCGCCGTGGAGCCTTTCCACCGTCACCGTGTCCCCCACGGCGGCGTCCCGTAATGTTTTCATGCTGAGTCCTCCTTGTTGAAATGAATTGTTGGGAGATCAATTGAGTTCCACGATGATCCGCCCCGCCATGGCCTTGTCCAGCGCCACGCGGGAGTCCCGCACGGAGAGGATCATGTTCCCGGCGATCTTGGTGAGCACCGTCACCGCCGTTCCCACCACGAACCCCAGCTCCGCCAGATGCTGGCGCGTCTCGTCGCGTCCCACGATCTTCACAATGGTCCCCGTGTCCCCGTTTCCCGCCATCGTCAGCGGCATAGTTATCTCCTCCTATCTTTGGTTAGCGTTCTCTAATCATCCGAGAGTTTACCATAGCTAACCGCGTATGTCAAGGGGGAAGAGAAGAAAATTTTTTGGGCGGTAAAGCGGGAAACTTTGGGCGGGGTGACGAAAGGGGGCGGCGGGGAAAGGTCACCACCCCCGCCGCTTCGCGGCTGTCCCCGACCTGGGAGGGGCAACCGCGTCTGGGGCGGGCGCGATTATCGAAACCGCTCTGTCATCCAACGCTCGCTGCCCCCCTGCCCCCCTCCTACGAGGAGGGGGCCCGAAGACCGGGGGTGGTGCGTTTTATCGGAACCGTTCCCACAACGCACCCCCTCTTGCCCCTCCCACGGAGGGGCGACGCGAAACACCGGGGTGGTCCCGAATACGTTTTCCGGAAGCATCAGTTACGCTCAACGGGCTCGAATACCCCGCCGCCGCGGCGGCCCTTTTTCCGAAAAAGGGGTCGGGGGAATAAGGATGCGGCGCTTTGCGCCGCGTTTATAAAAAATTGCGCCGCAAAGCGGCGCAAAACTTTTTAAAAGCCCCCTCCTCGTAGGAGGGGGGCAGGGGGGCAGCGAACGTTGGGTATTTTGAGCGGTTCAGATGAACCAACCCACCCCTTCCGGCGCTTCGCGCCACCTCCCCCGGGGGGGGAGGTTCATAATTCGCTTTGTTCAGCCCAAAAACGTCTCCAGCTCCTCCCGCGGAACAAGGCCTACGCTGGTGGCGGCGGCTTCGCCGTTTTGGAACTTGATGAGGGTGGGGACGCCCATGACGTCGTAGTCGCGGGCGATGTCCGGGGACTCGTCCACGTCCAGCTTATAGAAGGTGATCTCGGTGTGGGCGGCCTCCGCCTCCTCCAGGATGGGGGCCAGCATTTTGCAGGGGCCGCACCAGGTGGCGAAGAAGTCCACCACCACGGGACCGGGGATGTTCAGGACCTTTTCGGCAAAGGATTCGCCGTTGATCTGTTGAGCCATAGGAAAAGCCTCCTTCAGATTTTGATACTCAACATTATAATTCCCGCAAATCCGTCTGTCAATTTGTTTTGGGCTGTGGTATACTAAGAAAAAAACGCCAAGGAGGCATTGTATGTACGACCTTATCATCATCGGCGGCGGACCCGCCGGGCTCACCGCCGCCGTTTACGCCCGCCGGGCGGGGCTGTCCACGCTGATCTTGGAGATCACCGTCTGCGGCGGGCAGATCATCAACTCCCAGAACGTGGAGAATTTCCCCGCCATCCCGCAGATCGAGGGCTGGCGGCTGGCGGACACCTGGCAGAAGCAGGCCCAGGCCCTGGGGGCGCAGGTGATGACCGCCGCCGTCACGGGCATCGAGCTCGATGGACAGCGGCGGATCGTCCACACCGCCAAGGGGGATTTTGAGGCGCTGGCGGTGATCGTCGCCACCGGCGCGGGGCACCGGAAGCTTGATTGCCCCGGCGGCGCGGAGCTGTCGGGCCGGGGCGTCTCCACCTGCGCCTCCTGCGACGGGGCCTTTTTCCGGGGCCGGAAGGTCGCCGTGGTGGGCGGCGGCAACACGGCCTTTGAGGACGCGCTGTACCTCAGCTCCCTGTGTGAGACAGTGTACATCGTCCACCGCCGCCGGGAGTTCCGGGCGGAGCGGCGGCTGGTGGACGCCGCCAAAGAAAAGGCAAACGTGAAATTTTTGACGCCCTGCGTCCCCGTGGAGGTCCTGGCGGACGAGAAGCGCCGCGTGGCCGCCCTGCGGGTACGGAACGTGGAGACGGGGGAGGAGACGACCCTGGACACGCCCGGCGTCTTCACCGCCATCGGCATGATCCCCAACAACGCCGCCTTCGCCAACGTCCTCCGGCTGGACGAGGCCGGCTACGCCATTGCCGGCGAGGACTGCGAGAGCGGCACTCCCGGCGTCTGGGTGGCGGGGGACGGCCGTCAGAAGGCCCTCCGCCAGCTCGTCACCGCCGCCGCCGACGGCGCCGTGGCCGCCACCGCCGCCGCGCGGTATGTCAGTTTTCTGAAATAAATTGAAAGCCCTGTACGGGCCGCCGCCTACGGCGGCCCCTTCAAATGACCACACAGAAAGGAACATAGCTATGGAACCCATCACCGTCAAGGTCAAAAAGCTGGACCCCAGGGCCGTCCTGCCCTCCCGGGGCTCGCCATTCTCCGCCGGGGCGGACCTGCGCGCCTGCATGGACGCGCCGGTCACCGTCGCCCCCGGGGAGACGGTCTTCATCCACACCGGCCTCACCGCCGAGATCCCGGAGGGGTACGCCGGGTTCGTCTTCGCCCGCTCGGGCCTCGCCTCCAAACAGGGTCTGGCCCCGGCCAACAAGGTTGGCGTGGTGGACTCCGACTACCGGGGCGAGTACATGGTCGCCCTCCACAACCACGCCGCCGCCCCCGTCACCGTCAACCCCGGCGACCGCGTGGCCCAGCTGGTGATCCTCCCCGTCATGCTCGCGGATTTTGTGGAGGCTGACAATCTCACCGACACCCAGCGCGGCGAGGGAGGATTCGGGTCCACGGGGCGGTGAGACATAAATTTTTTAATGATTATCATTAAAAAATTGTTGACATACATAAATATTTTGTGGTATACTGTGCCCATCTTCATAGGGGAGGGCACAAATATGGAAAAGCTCAAAAAAACAGCGAAGGTGTTGGACGTGATCGCCAAAGCGGTGCGGTGGATATGCATCATCCTATCCGCGCTAGCGCTCGCCGCTTTGATAGCGGCGCTGATCGGCGGCATCCAGTCGGAGCCGGCGGAGACAGGCCCCGGAGTGACGTTGAGTCTTGGCATGCTTCGGCTGAAACTGTCGGGGCCGGCCCCCAAAAACGGGAACGCCCTTGCCCCGGCGGCGGCAGTCTCCGTCATCACCGTCTGCGCCATTGCGGCGCTGATGGTTCTGGCGTGGGAGGCCCACATCCTGCATCGCGTTCTCTCCCCCATGCGGGAGGGGCGGCCCTTTGACGGGCGTATCTCCAAATATCTTCGGACCTTGGGCTGGGTGTCTCTGGTGCAGGCGGTCATTTTTTCCGTAGTGTCCTCTGTGGGCAATTACGTGATTTTTACCTCGCTTGACCTAATGGCGCTCTTCAACAGGACCCTCGTCACCGATTACACGGTCAACATCCGCTTTGAGGCCGGGTACCTGCTCATTCCGGTGGCGTTTTTCCTCCTCTCCTGGATCTTCCGTTACGGGGAGGAGCTCCAGCGACAATCCGACGAGACGCTTTGAGGTGGACAAATGCCAATTATTTTACGACTGGACCGGGTCATGGCGGACCGGAAGATGTCCCTGAATACTCTTTCGGAAAAGGTGGGCATCGCCAACGTGAATCTCTCCAAAATCAAGACCGGCAAGGTCAGCGCCATTCGCTTCTCCACTCTGGAGGCCATCTGCGAGGCCCTGGATTGCCAGCCCGGGGACATATTGGAGTACAAAAAAGAGAAATAATGCAAAATCTCCCCGCGCATTTTCGGCGCGGGGAGATTTTTGACGCTCGGCGTTCATATATCCGCGAAGGATTCGCGCTCTTCGGGGGTGAAGGGCGGGGCGGGGGATTTTTCGGGCTTTTTGGTGAAGCGGGCGAGGAACGACCCAATTTGGGCGTGGAAGACGATAATCGCCGTGAGGACGGCGGTGAGGGCGGAGAGGACGGAGACGAGGACGATGACGGTCTTTTTGCTCATAGCGGGGACCCCCTTTTGATGACTTCGTCCATTGTACACGAAATGGGGAGAAAATTCAATCCTTTTTTTGCCCGGACCGGGGAAAAACATACAGGTTTCCCGGCATTTTTGGGCTTTTTGCCTGTCTATTATGGAAAAAATCGAATAGAGGGTTGTATCTGAAGCCGTTTTGTATTATAATTCTTAAGAACGACTTTGAACCAAAGGGGTGTCGATATGGTACGATTCAAAACGAGTCTGGGCGTCATATCCATCGTGCCCGAGGTGCTGACCGCGCTTGTGGGCGACGCCGCCACCAGCTGCTTCGGCGTGAAGGGCATGGCCATGCGGTCCGTCACCGACGGGCTGGTCCACCTTTTGAAGCCCGAGGCCATGGGCAAGGGCGTACACATCGCCTACGGCGAGGACTACATCCTCATCGACCTGCACATCATCGTGGACCAGGGGGTCAATATCCCCGCCCTTTGCAGGAGCATCATCAGCGAGGTCAAATACAAAATCACCGAGGCCACCGGCATCGATGTCAAGTCCGTCGATGTCTTCGTTGACTCGATTAATCTTGATTGATGGAGGAAAAAGCCTTGGTACAGACGATAGACGCCGCGCTCCTCAAGTCCATGATCATCTCCGGCGCGGCCCTTTTGGAGAGCCAGAAGCAGCAGATCAACGAGCTGAACGTTTTCCCGGTGCCCGACGGGGACACCGGCACCAATATGAGCCTCACACTCAACGCCGGCGTCACGGCCCTGAAGGCCGGGCGGTTCGACTCCGTCACCGCCGTGGCCGACTGCGTGGCCAGCGCCCTTCTGCGGGGCGCCCGGGGCAACTCCGGCGTCATCCTCTCCCTCCTCTTCCGCGGCGTCGGCAAGAGCCTCAAGGAGAAGGTGACCTGCACCGCCCCGGAGTTCGCCGCCGCCCTCCAGCGCGGGGTGGAGGTGGCCTACAAGGCCGTGATGCGCCCCACGGAGGGGACCATTCTCACCGTCTCGCGCCTGGCCGCCGAGGCCGGCGTTACATACGCTAAGCAGGGGGAGGACTTTGAGGCCCTCCTTGACGCCATGATCGCCGCCGGCGACGAGGCCCTGGCCCACACCGTGGAGCAGAACCCCGTTCTCAAGAAGGCCGGCGTGGTGGACGCCGGAGGAAAGGGTTTCCAGTGCGTCCTGCGGGGGATGCTCTCCGCCGTGCTGGGGCAGCCCATCGAGCACGTCTTTGTGGACGATTCTAAGGAGACCGGCGCGGACTTTGCCGGCATGGGGGACGAGGAGATCACCTTCGCCTTCGACACCGTCTTCATCGTCCGGAAATCCGACCCGGACGTGGACCTGGAGCCCTTCCGGGAGTACTTAAGCTCCATCGGCGACAGCCTGGTCATCGGCGAGGACGACGACGCCTTCAAGGTCCACGTCCACACCAACACCCCCGGCGACGCCCTGAACGCCGCCCAGCAGTATGGCACCCTGGAGCTTGCCAAGATCGAGAACATGGCGACACAGCGCGACGACCTGGCCGCCGGGAGAAAGGCCCAGTCCACCGACGATCTTGCCGAGGTGGAGAAGGAGCTGGAGGCCATGGAGGGGCAGTCCGAGCCCGTGGACGTGCCGCCGGAGAAGCCCTACGGCCTCGTGGCCGTGTGCGCGGGGCACGGCATGGAGGCGGTCTTCAAAAATCTGGGCGTGGACGCCCTGGTCACCGGCGGGCAGACCATGAACCCCTCCACGGAGGACATTTTGAGGGCGGTGCAGTCCGTCCCGGCGGAGACGGTCTTCGTCCTGCCCAACAACAAGAACATCATCATGGCCGCCCAACAGTGCGACCGCCTCACGGAGAAGAACGTGGTGGTCATCCCCTCCAAGACCGTCCCCCAGGGCATCTCGGCCCTGGTGTGCTTCGACGACACACTGGACGCCGGCGACCTCACGGAGGCCATGACCGACGCCTGCGGTACCGTCCACACGGCCCTTGTGACCTACGCGGCCAGGGACTCCGAGTTCGACGGGGCGGAGATCCGCGCCGGGGAGTACTTGGCGCTGCTGGAAAACCAGCTCCTGGCCAGCACCTCCGACCTTACCGACCTCATCGGCCGCATCAGCGATGCCGTCCGGGACTTCGACCCGGAGATCCTCACCGTCTTCTACGGCGAGGACGTCTCCGCCGAGGACGCCCAGTCCGTGGCCGACAAGCTCAGCGCCGCCTTCCCCGACGCCGACACCCAGCTCATCGCGGGGGGCCAGCCGGTGTACTACTACATGATCTCGGCGGAGTAAATGACGAAAAGATGAATCCCTCCCCGGTTTGGGGAGGGATTTTTTGTGAAAAGGTTGCGGGGAAAAGGTTGCGGCTTCGCCGCGTTTTTGTATTCCCCACCCGCCGCCCACGGCGGCCCATGCCCCTGTTGACCGACGTTTTCCGTTTTATCGGAACCTTCCCTGTCCCGCCACGTGGCACGGGCGGACACATGGGTCCGCCCCTACGGGGGATATGGGAGGTTATCCCATTCAACCGACATTGGTGGTTGTCGGAACGCGGGTCGCCGAGGACGGCGACCCCTACGGCGTTGAACGAGAGACAATCCGAACCCTGCAACGCGGGCCGCCAGGAGTGGCGGCCCCTACGGCGAAATTGGGGCGGATTTGTTTTATCGGAACCGCTCTGTCATCCAACGTTCGCTGCCCCCCTGCCCCCCTCCTACGAGGAGGGGGCTCCGTGTCGGGGGCGAGTGCAATTTATCGGAACCGTTCTGTCGTCCCACGTTCGCTTCCCCCCTGCCCCCCTCCTACGAGGAGGGGGCTCCGAGACGGAGGCGGGCACGAATTTCCGGAACCGTTGCGACAACTTACCTTGTAGGGGCCGCCACTCTTGGCGGCCCGCACGCAGTAAGCCTCGTTTACCGGAAACATCCGTTACGCCCCACGGGCTCGAATACCCCGGCCCTGCGGGGCCACCCCTTTTTCCGAAAAAGGGGTCAAGGGGAATAAGGATGCGGCGCTGCGCGCCGCCTTTATAAAAAATTGCGCCGCAAAGCGGCGCATCCTTTTTAAAGCCCCCTCCTCGTAGGAGGGGGGCAGGGGGGAAGCGAAGGCGGGATGACAGAGCGGTTCCAAAAAAGCGGGCGGGTTTAGAACCCGCCCCTACTTGATGGATGGTGTAAAAATGGCTCTTATGCCCTCACCGCACGTCCGCCAGGAAGAACACGGCCAGGGTGGCGGGGCCGGAGTGGGCGCCGATGACGGGGCCGATGGGGCTGACGGTGACGTCCAGAGGGTGGAGGTTCGTCTCAATGAGCTCCTTGAGGGTCTGCGCGTCCTCGGGGCAGTCGCCGTGGCTGATGAAGATGGTCTGGTTCTCCGGGTGATCGGCGGTCTGGGCGCACTTATCGTAGATGGCTTTGACGGCGGCCTTGCGGCCCCGGGCCTTGGACATGCTGATGAGCCGCCCCTCGTCGTCCACGTGGAGGACGGGCTTGATGTTGAGGAGCGTCCCCACCGCCGCCGTGGCGGCGCTGACGCGGCCTCCGCGCTTGAGGAAGAAGAGGTCGTCCACGGTGAACCAGTGGGCGATCCGCGGCGCGGTCGCCTCGGCGTAGTCCCGCGCCTCGGTAAGGCTCGCGCCCTCCTTGGCCCTGAGGCCCGTGAGGTAGACGAGGAGCCCTTGGCCCATGGAGGCGCATTTGGTGTCCACTACCAGGACGCGCCGGCCGGGGAAGCGCTCCTCCAGCTCTTTGGCGGCGATGGCGCCGTTCTGGCAGGTGCTGGACAGGGCCGAGGCGAAGGCCAGGTACAGCACGTCCCGGCCCGCCTCCAAAAAGGGCGTCAGGACCTGAGTAAATTCCTCGGGATTGACGGCGCTGGTGGAGGCCGCGCCGCCGTTCCTCAGGGCGTTGTAAAACTCCCGGTGGTCCAGCTCCCGCTCGTCCAGGAAGTTGCGAAACTCCCGTCCGTTCAGGTTCACCCGCAGGGGCAGGACCTGAATGTCCAGCTCATCGGCCAGCGCCGCCGGCAGGTCGCAGGAGGAATCGGTCAGGATCACATAGTCTCTCATAGCCACACGCTCCCCAAAATCTGATTTCCCCTCCATTATACCAACCCCGCCGGGCGTTTGTCGAGTACAAACTTACCCAAAACTGTCAAAATATTGTTGGCCTTTTGACAGGTGTGACGGAGTGTGGTATACTTTTTCAAAAAAAGAACAAAAGGAGGCCGCGTTATGGCCGTTTCGGTGGTCGCCGCCCTCATTTGGCGGGACGGAAAATTTCTCATCTGCCGCCGCCCGCCCCACAAGGCCCGGGGCGGGTTATACGAATTTGTGGGCGGCAAGGTGGAGCCGGGGGAGACGAAGCCGGAGGCCCTCGCGCGCGAGTGCCGGGAGGAGCTGGACGTCACGGTGGAGGTCCGGGACGTCTACATGGAGCTTACCCACGTCTACCCCGACATGACCGTGGACCTGACGCTCTTCAACGCCCGCGTCACCTCCGGCGAGCCGAAGCTTCTGGAGCACACGGATATCCGCTATATTCATCCCTCCGAGATCCCCCAATACGACTTCTGCCCCGCGGACGCGGAGATTTTGCGAAAGCTCATGGAGGACGCCCGGTAAGGGGCGGGATTTTTTGTAACAACTTGTAACTTGCTTTTTAGTTATACAGTTGTATAATATAGTCATGTTATACAATCGTATAAGGAGGAATGACAGCATGAAACGACTTGGCGACGCGGAGCTGGAGATCATGCTCACCGTCTGGGCCGCCCGGGAGCCCGTGACCTCGGGGTACGTCAGCGGCGCGCTGAAAGGCCGCCGGGATTGGGCGCTGCCGGCGGTGGTGACGAGTCTCAACAGGCTGGTGGAAAAGGGCTTTCTCCGGTGTGAAAAGCAGGGACGGGCCAATCTCTATACCCCCATCGTCTCCGAGCAAGCGTACAAGGCGGCGGAGAGCCGGGGCATCCTCACCAAGCTCTTCGGCGGGAGCGTCTCGGGTCTGGCGGCGGCGCTCTATGACGGGAAGGCCATGGGGGAGAAGGAAATCCAAGAGCTGCGGGCGTTTTTGGACGAGCTGGAGGGAAAATGATGGAGCTACTGCTGCGCGTACTGAAATGGAGCCTCACCGTGGGGGCGGTGACGGCCCTGGTCGCCCTCACAAAGCCCCTTTTGGATAAACGCTTCACGCCCCGGTGGCGGTATTGGCTGTGGCTGGTGCTGGCCATGGCCCTCCTGCTGGCCCCCGTTTCCCCGGGGGACCTGCTTCCCGCCCTCCCGGAGCCGGCGGTCACCGTCACGGCCCCGGAGGTCCGCGTGCCGGTGCCCGACAGGGACCGTCCCGCGCCGGTGACGCCCGTGACCCCGGCGACGCCGAACGACCCCGCGACGCCGGGTGTGACACCGGAGGAGCCGGTCACGCCAAATGTGACGCCGGGGGACCCTGTCGCCCCGAATGAGCCGGTGACGCCGGTCAGACCCGCCGCTTCGGGGACATCCGCGACGCCGGAGGCCGCCGGCACGGCGGAGGGGCGGACGGTGGAGCTCTCCGCGCTCCTGACGGCGGTGTGGCTGCTGGGCGCGGCGGTGTTCGCGCTGTGGCACGCGGCGGGGACGGCGCTGCTCGCCCTCCGGCTTCGGCGCTGGAGCGTCCCCGCGGGCGGCGGGACCGTCGCCAGGTGCCGGGAGCTTTCCCGGGAGCTGGGTCTTCGGAGAACGCCCGAGGTCGGCGTCAGCCGGGGCCTCGCCTCCCCGCTGGTGGCGGGCCTTTTCCGGCCCCGCCTGTGGCTGCCGGACCGGGCCTGGGAGGAGCGGGAGCTTACGTTCATCCTGCGCCACGAGCTGACGCACATCAAGCGCCGGGACCTCTGGTACAAGGCCCTGATGCTCCTGGCCAACGCCCTGCACTGGTTTGACCCCCTCATCTGGCTCATGCGCCGGGAGGCGGGGGAGACGGCGGAGCTCCTCTGCGACGCCCAGGCCCTTCGCGGGGCGGACCGGGAGACCCGGCGGGCGTACTGCGAAACGCTTTTGGAGCACGTCTGCCGCGTCCCCGGCGCGGCCCTGACCACACACTTCTATGGGGGAAAACGCAGCGTGAAGACACGTTTTCAAAATCTGCTCTCCGGCCGTAAACGCCGCTTCGGCTGGGCGGCCCTGGCGTGCTGTGTGCTGGCGGTAGCCGTGACCGCCTGCGCCGTGGGAGTGGGCGCGTCCACCGCCATCGCCCCGGAGGAATTTGACGGAAAATACACGGCCAACTGCTTTCAAGACGTCTCCATCCGGGATAAAAACGGCCGGCGCATCCAAAACGAGGCGGTGCTGGTAGACTCCCTTGACGAGCTTGATAAGCTCCGCAGGGACAACGGCATCGAGCCCCTGGACGAGGGCGGCAAGGCCGTCAACGGCGAGCTTGTGGAGAGGCTGGACACGTACACAAAGGACTATTTTCGTGAAAACATCCTGGTCGTGCTGATCCGCGAGATGGGCGCCGGCTCCTTTGACCTGTCGGTGGAGGGAGTGACGCTGGACGGGGACGCGCTGAAGGTCTCCCTGGCCGCCCACGGCCCCACGGCCCCCACACAGACGATGGAGCTGTGCCAGTGGTGCGTCCTGGTGGAGTGTAAGCGCGTGGAGGGCGTCGCCGCGGCCAAATGGAGCTTTTCTGCACAGTCCGGTCCGGAGCCGGACAGCGCGCCCCTGGCGGAGCGGGTGGGGGATGAGCTCCTGGACAGCGCCTCCGGCGCGGTGCTGAAGGTCAACTGGCGCGGAGACGTGACAAATCTCGTCCTCACGGAGGAGTACCGGGTCAGGGACCTGCGGGACGCACTCGCCGGCCTGGACCCGTTCCCCTCCGACCTGACCGCCCTCCCGGAGGACGAGCTGACCATCCTCGTCGAGACCGGCGACGGGCTCTACGGCGCGCGGCTGGGCATGTCCGACGGGCCTCTGGAGCTCATCTGGGACGGCGTGTCCACTTTCTGCGAGCTTTCAGACAGCCAGCGTGAGGCGCTGTGGCGGGAGCTCTACCACGCCGCGCAAAACGCGCTGGCGGACGGCCTCTTCGCCGGCATCACCGTGGACGGGTCCCTCACCATGGAGGAGGCCGCGGCGGCCATCTCCGAAAGGATGGCGGAGAACGTCCGGGCCCTCCCCGACTGGGTGGAGTGGAAGCCTCTGGACGCCCGCTTTAACGGCGGCGGGCGTGTCTTCGACGCGTATCTGGGCGAGCCGGAATACTTCTGCGCCGGCGTGGGCTTTGCCCTGAAGCTGCCCTCCGACGACCCTGAGGACCCGTGCCGGTCCTGCTGGGAGACCGGCTCGGGCCTGCCGGACGAGCCTATCAGCGGCGGTGAGCTGGACGGGTACTATGAGTGGGGCGTGGGCGCCAACATCGCCCGCAACGCCGACGGCCAGTGGGAACTCCTGGGCTTGGGGACCGGCGGCCTTACAGTGGAGATGCCCGATTGGACGTTCTCCTGGGACGGGGACGATTCCCTGCAAAACGCCCCCCTGGAGGAGCTCATGCGGGTCTACACCCTCACGCTGGGCGATTCCCACCGGTATCTGGCGGAATTTCTGCTCCACAGGTCCCCTGAGGAGCTGGCGGACCTCCCCGCCGCCCTGACGGCCCTCTCCGTGGACCAGGCGCGGGAGCTGCGCGACATCGTCGCGCAATTTGTAAGCGAGTACACCGCCCCCGCCGGGGCGCTCCTCCTGGAGGCTCTGGAGGCATACACAGGGAATTGACCCGTCAAACCAGGCCGGCAAACATGCCGGCCTGGCAGCCTGTCGAAAAAGGCCTGTGGCCTTTTCCGACAAAGGGGAACGTGCGAAAAAGATTTCGGAAATGTCTGCGGACATTTCCGAAATCTTTTTCTGCCGTTTTGCTCCGCGCACGGCCTCGTCGTCGCTGATGCCGCTTTGCTTCGCCCTCCCTTTGGTCGGGCTCAGGCGCTGGCATCGCTCATCTCCGGCCTAAGAGCCGCCGCTACGCGGCGGTTGGCCTCCGAAACGCGCCTGCGGGCGCAGTCCTCCCCCCAGCGGGCTTCGCCCGCCGGGGACCCCGGGCCGCACTGCGACTCGCTAAGAGCCGCCCTCCGGGCGGTTGCTCGCTTGCATGGCGCCTGCGGGCGCTCAACTCCGCAAAACAAAAGGAATTTTTTCCGACGTACATGCCGCCGGAAAAAATGCTCGATTTGAGTTTTTTGACAACCTGACAGGCCGGCAAACATGCCGGCCTGGTTTTTTATCGGTTCAAAAGATAGACGCCCAGGTTGAGATACCCCGCGAAAGTGACCCAGAGGAGGTAGGGCAGGATGAGGAGGCCCGCGGTTTTGTCAAGCTTGCGGAAGATGGCGAAGGTCGCCAGGACCATGAACCACAGGGCCACCAGCCAGAAGAAGGAGAATAAGTAGAGCTCAAAGTGGAAAAAGAGCATGGACCAGAAGAAATTGACGCACAGCTGACAGGCGTACACCGTCAGCGCCGCGCTGACGGCGTCGGCGGGGGCGCCGCTCTCGGACACCAGGTACGAGGCCAGCCCCATCATGAGGTAGAGCGCCGTCCAGACCACCGGGAAGACCCATCCCGGCGGGGTCAGGGCGGGCTTTTCCAGCGCGTCGAAGGCCTTCATGCCGGACATGGACAGCGCCGCCGCCACGCCGCCGACGATGAGCGGGACGAGCAGGCAGACCGCCAGCTTTTTCGGTTTCCATTTCATAGTTCCTCACCTCTCACTGCCAGTATATTCCGGGAAAAGCCCCACTATGTCCCAGCGGCGGCGTATATTTGGACGCTTTGCGGTCATACTGACAGCGAGGTGATTTTTTATGAGCGAAAAAGAGCTGCTCTATATCGAAGACGCCCTGGGACACGCTGAATTTCTCTCCAAGCAGTGCCAGGACGCCGTGAACACCCTGCAGGACCCCCAGCTCAAGGCCCAGGCCCAGAAGCTCGTGGACAAGAACCGCCAGATCTTCGGCCGGTTCTACGCGCTGGTGTAAGGAGGTGACAGGCATGGACGACAAGACCATCATGGAGAACATCCTCCTCACCACCAAGGGCGTCTGCGACCTCTATATGCACGGCGCCATCGAGTCCGGCACCCCGAAGGTCAACTGCGCCTTCAAGGACTCCCTCACCGACGCCCTTTGCATGCAGGACGCCATCTACCAGCAGATGACCCAAAAGGGCTGGTACGCCACCCAGAACGTCCCCCAGTCCAAGATCGACCAGGTCAAGCAGAAGTTTACCAGCGCGAACTGAGGAAAACCAAGAAAAGCCGGGAGGGAAGACCTCCCGGCTTTTTCGCGTGGAGATAACTGGCGGCGGGAAAAAGGTTTGCGGCTTGCGCCGCATTCTTATATTTCCCACCCGCCCGCCCCGCCGCCGTAGGGGTCGCCGTCTCGGCGACCCGCCCATCGATAATTGATCCGTTCCGAACACCGCCGTACGGGCCGCTGCCCACAGCGGCCCTTGCCCCCGATAACCGGCGTTTTCCGTTTTATCGGAACCATTCTCGTCCCACCACGTGGTCACGGGCGGACACATGGGTCCGCCCCTACGGGGAATGTGGGAGGTTATCCCATTTTTAACCGACATAGGAGGTTGTCGAAACGCGGGTCGCCGAGGACGGCGACCCCTACGGCGTCTATCGGGGGCAATCCGAAACAACAACGCGGGCCGCCAAGAGTGGCGGCCCCTACGGCGTAATTTGGGCGGATTCGTTCTATCGGAACCGCTCTGTCGTCCCACGTTCGCTTCCCCCCTGCCCCCCTCCTACGAGGAGGGGGCTCCGAGACGGGGGGCGGGTGCGGTTTATCAGAACGGTTCCGACAACGTACCTTGTAGGGGCCGCCACTCCTGGCGGCCCGCACGCAACACATTCGGTTTCCCGGAAGCGTCCGTTACGTCCCACGGGCTCGAATACCCCGCCGCCGCGGCGGCACCCCTTTTTCCGAAAAAGGGGTCGGGGGAATAAGGTTGCGGCGCTTCGCGCCGCCTTTATAAAAAATTGCGCCGCAAAGCGGCGCAAAACCTTTTTAAAAGCCCCCTCCTCGTAGGAGGGGGGCAGGGGGGCAGCGAACGTGGGATGATTGGGCGGCCCCGATGAACGCACCCGCCCCATCCGGCGCCTGCGGGCGCAGCCTTTTTGGTACGGGGGGTGGGAACCGGGCGCACATTATTTTACTAAAAAATACTTGACAAATTGCGTATTTTGTGGTATAATATGCTTAAGTTAGTCCTCTGCGAAGCCGAGGTATGTGCGGAAGACCACTTTCATGGTGTCCAAATCGAAATACTCGGCCACGTTGACGTCCAGGCGCTCGATGAGGCCGCCGAGGAGGCGGACGGAGCGGGTGGGGGAGAGGGGGATGGAGGCAAGGCCGGGGATGGGGGTCCCGTCGGCATAGAGGTAGGAGGCGGCGTAGGTCTCCGGGTCGGGGGAGGCGATGATGGCGGGGGCGTCCTCGCCCAGGAGCTCGTCGTAGACGTACCAGGCGTTTGCCACCGGCGGGAGCTTCTCCGGGCGGGAGGGGTAGAGGAGGGCCCAGTCGCTCATGGACATCTCGTGGAGCCGGCGGTCGGCGAGGTCGAAGTAGAGGACGCCGCCGTCCTCCCCGTCAAATTGATAGAGAATGGAGATATTGTCCCCCAGCCACTCACCGCCGCCGCCCTCCAGGGCGCCCTGGCGCATGACGGCAAGCTGGTCCCCGGTGATGCCCATATCCCGGACGGTGAAGGTCCCCATGTCCTCGCCGTCCCGGCGCAGGAGGGCGATAGAATCCTCCCGGTAGAGGATCACGCCCTCGTCCCCGCCGGAGGCGGAGAGATAGTCATAGCCCGTCCACCAGGACCCGTCCAGGGCGGCGGCCGCCGTGCGGGTCTGGCCGTCCGCGGCACGGGTGAGCACCAAGAGGTCCCCGCAGGCCCAGATCTCGGTACAGACCGGGTCCATGACCACCGCGCCTTCGGGGGTCATGAGGCCGTAGAGACAGCCGGTGGTGGCAAATTCGCTGTCTGAGACGCGCCGGCCGGCGTAGGGGATGAGCAGGCCGTAGCTGCCGGGGATGAGCGCATCGGTGAACTCCGGGAAGAGGCGCGTGCCCACCTCCGGCGCGGGGTCCCGGGACGCGGTGGGCAGGTCGAGGACGGACACGTACCCCTGCCGGGCGGCCAGGCGCTGGCCGTCCTCACTCAAGAGCCAGTCCCGGATGACCCGGGCGGGGGACCCCTCCGGCGCGGAGGCGGGGAGGACCACGTAGTAGGGGTTGGTGAGGGGGTAGGACCCGGCGCGGATGGCCTCCGGCTCGGGGTCCACGCCCTCCACGGCCAGGAGCTTGAGGCCTTCGGCGGCGCGCATCTCCTCGGCGTAGTAGTAGACGCTGTACCCGATGGCCCCGGCGGAGCTGTCGTAGCCCCGGACGGCTTCCATGAGCCCGCCCATGGAGGTGGCTACATATTGGGTGGGCGGCTCCATCATGGGCGTGCCGCGCATCACCAGCTTCTCCATCAGCGACTGGCTCCCCGCCTCCGGGTTGCGCTGGAGGGGGATGATGGGCTCGTCCAGGCCGCCTACCTCGGACCAGTTGGTGATCTCGCCGGTGTAGATTTTGCGGATTTGTTCGATCGTCAGGGACTCCACCGGGTTTGCCTCGTTCACCACGAAGACGAAAGCGTCGGTGGCAAAGGGCGTCTGCTCCCATGCAAAGCCCAGGCGCTCCCGCTCGGCGTAGACCTCCTCGTTGCCCTCGCTGACGATGAGGAGGTCCGCGCTGCCGTAGAGGAGGTTATAGTAGGAGTTGGTGGTGCGGTTGA
Organism: uncultured Oscillospiraceae bacterium; assembly: GCA_947632175.1. GTDB lineage: Bacteria > Bacillota > Clostridia > Oscillospirales > Oscillospiraceae > RUG626. Next base: position 49,221 of record CANROC010000004.1, read on the forward strand.
AGCTGATGAGGGGCGTCACGGCCTCCTCGCTCTCGCCCAGCATCAGCGCCGCCATGGCCACGGCCAGGGGCGCCGTGGAGGTGGACCCGTCCAGGCGGGGGAACTCCTCGCGGGTGAAATGGGGCGCGGCGATCTCCGGCTCCGGAACGGGGTCCGGCTCCGTTTCGGTGGCGTTGGGCTCCGTTCCGGAGGCGTCGGGCTCCGTTCCGGAGGCGTCGGGCTCCGTGACACCGGGCTTGTCCTCCCCGCCCGGAACGTCCGACCCTTTCGGGGGCTTTTCGGAACAGGAGGCAAGAGACGCCAGAAGCGCCAGAGCGGTCAAAATCAGGATAAGCTTTTTCATGATCTACCACCTTGAAAGGTTAATCCGCGCGGGAAAACCGGCCGCGTCCCGGGGCAATCAAAGCGCCGCTTAACTTTGCTTTAGAGCGCGCCCATTGTTATCAAGCGCGGCTTGCGCTATACTGTAAGCATCACTTAAGAGGAGGCGCGTTATGAGCTATTCCGTCGTTGGCGAGCAGATATTGAAATTCAGAAAAGAAAAGGGGCTGACGCAGCGGGAGCTTGGCGAGGCCATCGGCGTTTCCGGCTCCGCCGTCTCCCAGTGGGAGAGCGGGGGGACGCCGGACATCTCGCTTCTGCCGGTCCTGTCCGACGTTTTGGGCGTGACGGTGGACGCGCTGTTCGGAAGGAGCGAGGCGCGGCGGGAGGACATGGAGGAGACGGTCAGAAGCTATATCGCCTCCCTGCCGGAGGAAAAGCGCGTGGAGCGGACCGTGGCGCTCATGCGCGAGACGGCGCTTTACGGGTGCCTGGACAAGGTGGCGGATATCGTGGATTTCTGCGGCGTCCAGGAGAGCTCCGGCGAGACGGTCCTCCTGACGAAGGACGGGTTTATCACGGCAATATCATCCCGGGGACAGTGGTTTTTATCCGCCGCCTGGGGCGGGGAGGGGGGCCTTGCCGGCCTCCTTGCCCCCGGCGCTGAGGCGGCGGGGCTCTTCGGGCTTCTGTCGTCGCCGAACGCGCTGACGATGCTCGTCACGCTCTACACGGAAGCGCCGCGCCACCGCACCGTCGGGGTGCTGGCGAAGCTGGCCGGGGTGGCCCGGAGCGAGGCGGAGGAGATTTTGCAAAGCTTCACCGCGTTCAAGCTTGCGGAGGAGCTGACGCTGGAAACGGAGGACGGCGACACCGCGGCCTACGCCGTCAATATGAGCGGTGCGGTCCCGGCGCTCCTGGCGGCGGCGGGGCTTACGGCGCTGGAGACGGAGGGGTTCCGGCTCATCAACGACAAGAGAAGCCGCGGCAAGGGGGAGAAATAAATGCTTCGCTATTTCAAAAAGCACCTCGCGCTCTCCTCCGCGGCGGTCCTCCTGGGCATTCTGACCCAGCTCCTCACGCCCCTGATCGCCGTTCTGGAGCGGCGGATGATCGACCTTGTGGTTTCGGGAGATCTTGCGGGCTTTCTCAGGTTCCTGTGGGTCGCGGGCGTCGCGGTCCTGGGGGCGGCGTTGGGGTATTTTCTGGACGGCATCAGCGAAAAATGGTTCACCGCGAAATTCTGGGAGAGCCTGCGGAACGACCTCTATGACGGGATCATGAAAAGGAGCGTTCCACGGTTTGCCGAGTACGACACGGCGGAGTATATGTCCCACGTGAGCAGTACCGCCGGGACTGTGGTCCAAAATCTGACAAGGCCGGTCTTTTATCTCATCAGCCTTGGCGTCTCCGCCCTGGCCGTGCTGGGGATCATGCTTTGGTACAGTCCGCTTCTGGCGGCGCTGTCCGTTCTCTGCGGCGGGCTTTCCATGATCCTGCCGCTCCGGTTCAACAGGAGATTCGCCAGGCTCATGACCGAGGATGTGAAGCTCAATGCCGCCATGAGCGTGGAGCTCAAGGAGGCCCTGGGCGGGCATGAGGTCATCGCCTCCTACGGGGTCTTTCCCCATCTGCGCCGGCGGTTCATCAAAGCCAGCGCGGACGTGGCGCGCCTCGATAAAAGGATGGGCGTCACCATAGCGGAGCTTGAAAATATCGAGCGGTTCATGGACAGGGTCTCCTGGGTCGTCACATTTTTTGTGGCCGGGACCATGGCCGCGCGGGGGGATATCACCGTGGGAACGCTGGTGCTGTTCGTCTCGCTCTTCGGGTTTTTCAGCAGCTGTCTGACGGCCTACGCCCAGATGCTGCCGCTGCTTTTGGGGAACCGGGAGAATATCAGGCTGCTGCGGGGGCTGATCGACGACTGTGGGAGGGAATTTACCGGTACGGAGCCGGCGCGCCTTGAAAACGCCATCGAGATCAAGGGCCTTTCGTTCCGGTACAAGGAGGATGTCCCGGTCATCGACGGCCTCGACATGACGATACGCAAGGGCGAAAAGGTGGCGCTCATCGGACCCAGCGGCTGTGGGAAATCCACGCTCATCAGGCTTCTGACCGGGAGCTTCGCAGGGTATGAGGGCGCTATACGCTATGACGGCGTGGAGCTGCGCGACATAGACCCGGAGGGACTGCGGGAACTTGTCACGGTCATCCACCAGAACACCTATATTTTTAACGATACCGTGCGGTTTAATACTAATATCTATTTAAAAGGAGACACCGAGCGGCGAGGATTTTTCGCGTCAGGCAAGGAAGACGCCGCAGGGAATACTTTGTGTATTCCCAAGGCGGCTGACGCAGCATGGCGCGAAAAAGACCGTCGCGAATGGCTACTTTTAATTAGATATTAGTATAATATATGTCTCGGAGAAAATTTTTCTGAGGAGGCCCTGGACCGCGCCCTCCGGCTTTCGGGCGTCCGGCGCTTTTTGGGGAAGCTCCCGGGCGGGCTTGACGGGGCGTGCGGCGAAAACGGCGCGAAGCTGTCCGGCGGGGAGCGCCAGCGCATAGCCCTTGCCAGGGCGCTGATCCGCGAGGTAAAGGTACTCTTTTTGGACGAGGGCGTCTCGGCTATCGACGTCTCCACCGCCAACGAGATCGAGCAGGAGCTTTTGGATATGAAGGACCTGACCCTCCTGACCGTCACACACAGGATCAAGGACGGGCTCACACAGCGGTATGACCGGATCGTGACAATGACCGGCGGCGCGGCGGAGGCCGAATAGAGAAGAGCCGGAAAAAGGCGTTCCCGCGTAAGAGCAAGGTCGGGGCTGCCCGAAGTCGGACGGCCCTGATGTTCATTTCGCGTACAGCAGATACACCACCCAATTCACCAGTCTCCCCGGCAAAAGGCGAGACAGCGCTACCAGGGCCTTGTAGCCGGCGCCGATGGTGGAGGCGGGGGGGACGGTGCGGCGGAGGGACATTTTGCGGATGTACGAACCGGCGGTCTCGGGCCTCATGCCGGCGCGCTCGTCGCGCTCCATGCCCGCCACGGAGCGGGAGATACGGCCCTCGTAGACGTCGTCGCCGGCGGGGGATTTCTCCCGGGCGTCGGTGAAGCCGGTGGCGATATCCCCGGGCTGGACGGCGGTGACGGTGACGCCGTAGGGGCGGACCTCATTGCGCAGGGCGGAGACGTAGGCGTTGAGGGCGGCCTTGGAGACGGAGTAATAGGTCTGGAAAGGGATGGGGATGGCCCCGGCCACGGAAGAAACCACCACGATCCGGCCGGCCTTGCGGGAGCGCATGTGGGGAAGAGAGGCCTTCACGGCGTTGACTACGCCGAAGAAGTTGACCTCCAGCTGGCGCTTGGCCGCCGTAAGGTCCGTAAACTCCACCGCGCCGGAGATGCCAAAGCCCGCACAGCAGACGAGGATGTCCAGCCGGCCCTCCCGGTCGAGGACGGTTTCCACGACGCGGGCCATGGCGGTTTCGTCGGTGACGTCGCCGGGGAGGTGGACGGCGTTTTCAAGCGCGATGTCCCGGCGGCTGGTCTCATAGACCGTGACGCCGGCCTCCGCCAGGGCGTTCACGGCGGCGAGGCCGATGCCGCTGGACCCGCCGGTGACCAGGGCGACCTTTTTCTCCTTCAGCATAGGCCGTTTTGATGGAGGACGGACTGGATGATGTCGGCGGCCTCCTCCACCAGGGCCTTGGTGTGGGTGGCCATGAGGGAGGTGCGCAGGAGGCACTCGTGGGGGGCCACCGCGGGGGGAATGGAGGAGTTGACGTAGACGCCGGCGTCGTAGAGCTGCTTGGTGATGAGCAGGGTGTCCGCCAACTCGTATGTATAGATGGGCACGATGGGCGTCTGAGACTCGCGGATCTTGACGCCGCGTTCCTTGAGAAGCTGACGGAAGTAAGCGGCGATGTTCTGGAGGTTATCCACGAGCTCGGGGCGCCGGATGAGCTGGTCCAGCGCGGCCATGGCCGTGGCGCAGGAGGCGGGGGTGATGGAGGCGGAGAAGATGAAAGGCCGGGAGCCGTGGCGCACGTAGTCGCACACGTTGGCGTCCGCCGCCATGTAGCCGCCCAGGGAGGCCAGGGACTTGGAGAAGGTGCCCATGTAGATGTCCACGTCCTTCTCAAGGCCGAAATAGCTGGCGGAGCCCCGGCCGCCCTTACCGATCACGCCCAGGGCGTGGGCGTCGTCCACCATGACCCGCGCGCCGTACTTTTTGGCGAGGGCCACGATCTCCGGCAGCTTGGCGATGTCGCCGCCCATGGAGAAGACGCCGTCGGTGACGATGAGGGCGCCGGCCTCGTCGGGGACCTTCTGGAGCTGTTTTTCAAGGTCGGCCATGTCCGCGTGGTGATAGCGGAGCATGGTGCCGTAGCTGAGCTTGCAGCCGTCGTAGATGCTGGCGTGGTTCTCCCGGTCGCAGATCACGTAGTCCCCGCGGCCCACCACGCAGGAGATGATGCCCAGGTTCGACTGGAAGCCGGTGGAGAAGGTGACGACCCCCTCCTTGCCCAGGAATTTGGCCAGCTTGTCCTCCAGCTCCAGGTGGAGCTCCAGGGTGCCGTTCAAAAACCGGGAGCCGGAACAGCCGGTGCCGTATTTCTCAATGGCCTTGACGCCGGCCTCGATGACCTCCGGGTTGGTGGTGAGGCCAAGGTAGTTGTTGGAGCCCAGCATGATGCGGCGCTTGCCCTCCATAATGACCTCCACGTCCTGCCGGGATTCCAGCGCGTGGAAATAGGGGTAGACCCCCTGCCGCCGCGCCTCGGCGGCCTGGAGGTTGCCGTGTTCCAGTTTTTTGAATATATCGATCATAGGTGTGCCCTCCTTATAGATTATAACCAATCCATAATACTGTACCGCAACAAAGTGTCTTTGTCAAGATTAATGCGACATTTTTAAGAAATATGTCCGGCGTATGGAGAAAGTTAAAATATTTATTATACCATACAGTCTGTAAAAATGTCAATGATTTGGAAATCTATGTCAAAGACACACGTAAGACACAAACGGCGAAAAAATCGGCCTCAAAAAGTGCCCGGATCGTTCGCTATTCTCAAAAAAGAGCCGGTTTCCGGCGGAAAAGGTGCGGGGTTGGCAAAGGCGCTGTGTTATTAAGGAGGAAACACTACATGAAGACTCTGAAAAAGACCCTGTGCTTGGTCTTGGCGGTAGTCATGGTAGTCGGCGTGCTGATCTTACCTGCCAGCGCGGCGACTTACGAGGACGACGCTGAGATCACCCACAAAGAGGCTGTTGAAGTGCTCACCGGCCTCAAAGTGCTGTCGGGCGACGCGGACGGATTCCGGCCCACGGACACGCTGAACCGTGCCGAGGCCGCCGCCGTCATCAGCCGCATGCTCCAGACCTGTGCTGTGGCTGACAAGTTCTCCAGCACGAACACCGGCTTCACCGACTGCGAGGCTTCCAACGTCAGTTGGGCGAAGCGGTACATCGCTTACTGCGTGAACCAGGGCATCATCGCAGGAACCGAGAAGGGCTTTGAGCCCGCCAGGGACGTCACCGGCCATGAGTTTGCCAAGATGCTCCTCTGCGCCGTCGGCTTTGACGCCGCCGAGAGCGGCTTCTACGGCGACCAGTGGGACGTCAACGTGGAGCTCATCGCCCGCAAGGTCGGCCTTGTGGACAATCTCGCCGCCGGCTTCGACTTCACGGCCCCTGTCTCCCGTGACGACGTGGCCCAGATGACCTTCGACGCCATGCAGTACCACACCACCGGCACCGCAACCGGAAGATATAAGATTGTCAAGCTTTCTGGCGCTACGGTGACAGGCGACGGTCTGACTATTCTCAACAGCTTGAACGGTAAGGAGTTTGCGTCCCAGACTGAGGCTCTTCTGACGCTGAACGCTGCTCTTGAAAACGTGACCACGAAGCCTGTCCTGGGTACAGATTATAGACTGGACCCGGTGACCACTAATACCAATTCCATTTTGAATACTACCTACAACGGTTATAGTTCCGCGAGCAAGCCTGATGCTTTCCAGCGCCCTGCCAGGGTGTGGAGTGATCCGTACAACATCAACAAGAAAGTCACAATCACGCAGGAACCCATCGCAAAGTTTACGGACACTGTTTCCAGCAAAACACTCTATATCACCCTTGGCCGCGACGACGAGGCTGACGTCGAACTTTATGTGGACGGTAACGTAGATAGTACCTCCATGCCGAAGATTGCGAGTAGTGGCGCTGATGCTGCAAAAACTGTCGGCAAACGCGGCGCTGAGGTGTATGTCTATGGCACCACCGACCCTGATACTTTCAAGGTCTGCGTGATCAATACCTATGTGGGTACAATCGCCACTCATGTTGCCGCCGAGAAGGACGCCAACGGCAACATTACCGTTAAGGAGAAAGTAACGGTTGATAAGCTTAGCACCGGTATTTCCGCCTTGGATTCTGATGGTTTTGAGACCACTGCGTTCACCGATGCAGACCAGGTGGCTCACACTACCGTCTACTTCACGGCTACCACCACTGATAACAGTACTTACAAGCTTCGGAGCGTTGTTGCTGCGCCTTCCTTCACTGGCACTATGACCAGCTATAACACCGGCACCAACAGCTATCTCATCGGCGGAACCACCTATGCCCTGAACAAAAATACGCCTGAGATCACCAGCGCGAGCGGCGTTCCGTCCACGTTCTACACCGACGGCCAGGGCCTCATCATCCGTGCTGTCGCCCTTGTGCCTCAGCAGAATCACGCCGTCCTTACCCACTTTGCCCTTGTGGCGCCTCAGACCAGCGGCGCTATCGGCGCTGAGGCCGCCAAGTACCTCCAGGCAGAGCTCGTTATGTTCGACGGCAGCGTGAAGATCGTCACCGTCGGCACGATTGAAGTCAACAGCACCAAATACGCCGCGACTGCGGTAACTGGCACGACCCTGCTTTCGGATGCTGCCACTATTCAAACTGATGTTGAGCAGAAAGTCGTGACTTACACCTCTGACAGTGATGACGTCTACGCGATCACTGTTCCCACTCAGGACGTGACTAAGACAAGCGCGACCATCAAGGCCACCAGCAAGTTCGATGATGAGCACATTGCCAACAGCCAGACCAAGTTCATCATTAGGACCGGCGCTACCCAGGCCCAGTATGCTTACAGTCTCGTCACAGGTTATGCCAACCTGCCGACGGGCTTGACTGCGGACTCCATCACAGTGACTGGCGTCCTGGACAGCGATATCGCTACCTTCGTCTACCTCAGCGGCACTGTGGACACGAGTTCTTCTGGGAACAATCGGGTCGTCTTCGTGACGGGAGCGCCCACACATTACCTTGCGGACGGCATTAATCCTTACTATGAGTATCCTGTCATTGAGAACGGTGTCGCCGGGACCATTAAGGTCAAGGATGCTTCCACTGTTACGAATCGTGCTGACCTCAACAATGGCGATGCTGCCGATAAGTTCTGGACTATCACCACAATTGACAGCGCTACCGGTTACGTGACGGGAATTACAAAGACTAATGACGGCGATACCGCCAAGTATGTTACTACGATCACTGGCGCGGCTGCCAACGACGTCATCAAGCTTGAAGAGGGCCAGTACAAGGATTACAACGCTAACACAGTTGCGTATCTGGTCAGCAACGGCGCTGTTTCCAAGGTCGATATTACCACCCTGAGGGTCGGTAAGGTCGTCTATGTGACTTACGTCCAGGGCGCCACTGGTGACACGAACGTTATCGCCACCATCACCGCGATCGACTGATCGAAGGAAGATCACAGTTGAATTACCCCTAGCATTTCCGCCCCGCGGCTTTGGCCGCGGGGCGGTTTTTTACTTGGGGGTTCTTTTTTTCGATTTTCGGGAAGAAAGAGGCCAAAAAAATTTTGTGTCTTACGTGTGTCTTACCGTTTTTCGGCCAGGGGGCGCGAGAAAACTGTTGAATCCGGGGGCGTTTGGCGGGGGGTTCGTTATTCAATGATACAAGCTTTTTCGCGGGGCGCGTTTTGTCCTTGACGGCGGGGAGTTCCTCCCCTATAATATGTGTAGACAACCTGTGCCCGACCGCGAAGACGATAGGTCGGAATTTTTATTTTAAGGAGACGCTATGAAAAAAGTGGGAATCCTGATGGGCAGCGCCAGCGACCTGCCGGTGGTGGAGAAGGCCTTCGCGGTGCTGCGGGAATACGGCGTGCCCTTTGAGGCGCATGTCTACTCGGCCCACCGCACGCCGGAGGAGGCGCGGGACTTCGCGCGCAGCGCCCGCAAAAACGGCTTCGGGGCGCTCATCTGCGCCGCCGGCATGGCCGCGCACCTGGCGGGGGCGGTGGCGGCCAACACGACGCTTCCGGTCATCGGCATCCCCTGCAAGGGGCCGGTGCTGGAGGGGATGGACGCGCTTTTGGCGACGGTGCAGATGCCCTCCGGCATCCCCGTGGCCACCGTGGCCGTCAACGGCGCGCAGAACGCGGCGCTGCTGGCGGTGGAGATCCTGGCGGTGGAGGACGGACAGCTGGCGGACAAGCTGGACGCGGCGCGCAAGGCCGGGGCGGAGAAGGTCCTCCAGGCCGACGCGGAGCTTGCGGAAAAGCTGGGTCAGTGAAACATTTTTTTGAAAAGGAGAGCATATGGGCGGTTTTTTTGGCGTGACAAGCAAACGGAACGCGGTGTGGGATGTGTTCTTCGGGACGGACTACCATTCCCACCTCGGCACGCGCCGGGGCGGCATGGCGGCCTGGAACCCGGAGGACGGACTCCAGCGGGAGATCCACAACATCGAGAACACGCCCTTCCGGACGAAGTTTGAGCAGGACGCGGCGGACCTTGTGGGCAACAGCGCCATCGGGTGCATCTCCGACACCGACCCCCAGCCGCTGCTGATCCGGTCGCACCTGGGGACGTATGCCGTGAGCATGGTGGGCATCATCCGCAACCAGGAGGACCTGGCAAACCGGTTCCTGGACGCCACCTACGGGCACTTCGAGGCCATGGGCGGCGGGAAGGTGAACCAGTGTGAGCTGGTGGCGGCGCTCATCAACCAGCAGAGGACCTTTGAGGACGGCATCCGCTTCGCCCAGGAGAAGATCGAGGGGACGGTGTCGCTTCTCCTGCTCACGGACAAGGGCGAGATGATCGCCGCGCGGGATAAGGAGGGGCGTCTGCCCATCATCGTCGGCCAAAACGACGAGGGGTATTGCGTGAGCTTCGAGTCCTTCGCCTTTGAAAAGCTGGGCTACCGGCATGTCCGGGACCTGGGGCCGGCGGAGATCGTCCGGATCACCGCCGACGGCGTGGAGACCATCGGCGCGCCGGGGGAGCGGATGAAGATATGCACCTTCCTGTGGACCTACTACGGCTACCCCAACAGCCGGTACGAGGGGTCCAACGTGGAGGTCAGCCGCGCCAAAAACGGGCGGCTCATGGCCAAGTACGACCGGGAGCACAACGGCATCCCGGAGGTGGATTTTGTCTGCGGCGTGCCGGATTCCGGCGTGGGGCACGCTATCGGGTACTCCAATGAGAGCGGCATCGACTACGCGCGGCCGTTCATCAAATATACGCCCACCTGGCCCAGGTCCTTTATGCCCTACCGGCAGGAGATCCGCAATCAGGTGGCGAAAATGAAGCTCATCCCCGTCCACGAGCTCATCGAGGGGAAGAAGCTCCTCTTTGTGGACGATTCCATCGTCCGGGGCACGCAGCTTGCCGGGACCGTGGACTTCCTGCGCAACAACGGGGCCCGTGAGCTGCACATGCGGTCGGCCTGCCCGCCCATCATGTACGGGTGCAAGTACCTCAACTTCTCCCGCTCCACCAGTGAAATGGAGCTCATCGCCCGCCGGACCATGAAGGCGTTGGAGGGGGACGAGGGGTTCCGGCACGCCGGCGAGTACGTGGACGGCACCACGGCGCGGGGTAAGGCCATGCGGGAGCACATCTGCAAGACGCTGAAGTTCGATTCGCTGGAGTACCAGACGCTGGACGGGACGCTGAGCGCTATCGGGATCGACAAATGCAAGCTTTGCACCTACTGCTGGAACGGGGAGGAATGAGCGATGAACGACTCCAAGTCCGATTTTTACGCCTCCGCGGGGGTGGACATCACGGCGGGGTATAAGGCCGTGGAGCTCATGAAAAAGCACGTCCGGCGCACGGTGATCCCCGGCGCGGACGACGACATCGGCGGGTTCGGCGGGACGTTCGTTCCGAATCTCGCCGGGATGCGCGAGCCCGTCCTTGTCTCCGGCACCGACGGCGTGGGGACGAAGATCAAGCTGGCCTTTGAGCTGGACAAGCACGACACCGTGGGCATCGACTGTGTGGCCATGTGCGTCAACGACATCATCTGCTGCGGGGCGAAGCCCCTCTTTTTCCTCGACTACATCGCCTGCGGGCGGAATATCCCGGAGAAGATCGCCGCCATCGTGGGCGGCGTGGCCGAGGGGTGCGTGCGCTCCGGCTGCGCCCTCATCGGCGGCGAGACCGCCGAGCATCCGGGCCTTATGCCCGAGGAGGAGTACGACCTGGCGGGGTTTGCCGTGGGCATCGTGGACCGGGAAAAGGTGCTGAGGCCCGATTCCGTCCGGGAGGGGGACGCGATCGTCGCGCTCAAATCCAGCGGCGTCCACTCCAACGGGTTTTCGCTGGTGCGGAAGATTTTGGCCGACTCCGGGACGAAGCTCACCGACACCTTTGAGGAGCTGGGGGGCAGGGCCATCGGAGAGGTCCTGCTGACCCCCACAAGGCTCTACGTCAAGCCGGTTCTGGCGCTTCTGGAGGCCGTGCGCGTCAAGTCCGTGGCTCACATCACCGGCGGCGGGTTTTATGAGAACATCCCGCGGGCGCTTCCGGAGGGACTGGGGGCGAAAATACAGAAATCGAGCCTGGACATCCTCCCTATCTTTGGGCTTTTGGCGCGTCTGGGGAATGTGCCGGAGCGGGAGATGTTCAACGTCTACAACATGGGCGTGGGCATGACCGTCATCGTCGCCCCCGAGGACGCGGCGAAGGCCGTGGAGGTCCTGCGGGCCGGCGGCGAGGACGCCTACGTCTGCGGCGAGGTCGTCCGGTCGGACACGAGGATGGAGCTATGCTGAAAAAAGCGAGGATCGCCGTGCTGGTCTCCGGCGGCGGCACGAATTTGCAGGCCCTCCTGGACGCGGAGAAGAGCGGGGTTTTGACCAGCGGCGAGATCGTCCTGGTCGTCTCCAACGTCAAAAGCGCCTACGCCCTGGAGCGGGCGAAAAACGCCGGCGTCGAGGCGCTGTTTCTCTCCAAAAAGGCCCTGGGCGGGACGCAGGAGGCGTTCGACCGGGAGCTTGCCCGCGTGCTGGACGGGCACCGCATCGACCTCATCATCCTGGCGGGGTACCTCAACATCCTCACGGAAGCCTTCACCGCCCGGTACCCCGGCCGGATCATCAACGTCCATCCGGCCCTCATTCCCAGCTTCTGCGGCAAGGGGATGTACGGCCTCCACGTCCACGAGGCGGCGCTTGCCTACGGCGTGAAGGTCACCGGGGCCACGGTCCACTATGTGAACGAGGTGTGCGACGGCGGGCGGATCATCGCTCAGAAGGCCGTGGAGGTCCGCGGCGGCGACACGCCGGAGGTTTTGCAGAGGAGAGTCATGGAGGAGGCCGAGTGGGTCATTTTGCCCCGGGCCGCCGAAAAGGTCTCAAAAGAGCTTATGGAGGGGATAAATGATGTACGAGCTTGAAAAGCTTCTCACGGAGAATACCTACCCCGGCAGGGGCATCGTCCTGGGCAGGTCGAAAGACGACAAGAAGGCGGTGGTGGCCTACTTCATCATGGGCCGGAGCGCCAACAGCCGCAACCGGGTCTTCGAAAAGACCGAGGACGGCATCCGCACGAGGGCCTTTGACGAATCTAAGATGGAGGACCCCAGCCTCATCATCTACCATCCGGTGCGGGCGCTGAACGGGACTACCATCGTCACCAACGGCGACCAGACGGACACCATCCGGGACGCCATGGCGGAGGGGCACTGCTACCGCCACGCCCTGCACAAGCGGACCTTCGAGCCCGACGGGCCCAACTGGACGCCCCGCATCTCCGGCGTGGTGACGCCGGAGGGAAAGTACGCCCTGTCCATCCTAAAGAGCATGGACGGGGACCCCGCCTGCTGCTGCCGGTACTTTTACGAGTACGACCGGCCCATCCCCGGCACGGGCCACTTCATCCACACCTACAAGCGCGACGGGGACCCCATCCCCAGCTTTGAGGGGGAGCCGGAGCGCGTGGGTATCGAGGCGGAGAGCGCCGGAGAGTTCGCGGAGCTTCTCTGGAAGAGTCTCAACGGGGACAACAAGGTATCCCTCTATGTGAGCTTTATCGACCTGGCCACCGGCGAGGCCGACAGCGTCATCATCAATAAAAACGTGTGAGGTGCAACATGACGGAATTTGAACTGAAATACGGCTGCAACCCCAACCAGAAGCCCGCGAAGATCTTCATGCGCTCGGGCGCCGCTCTGCCCCTGGAGGTCCTGAACGGACGGCCGGGGTACATCAATTTCCTGGACGCCCTCAACTCCTGGCAGCTGGTGCGGGAGCTTCAGCGTGAGCTGGGCTTTCCGGCGGCGGCCAGCTTCAAACACGTCTCCCCCGCCGGGGCGGCGGTGGGCAATCCGCTGTCCGAGGAGCTGAAAAGGGCCTGCTTCGTCCACGACATCAAGGGTCTCGATGATTCCCCTCTTGCCTGCGCCTACGCCCGCGCCCGGGGCACCGACCGGATGAGCAGCTTTGGCGACTGGATCGCCCTCTCCGACGTGTGCGACGCCACCACCGCCAAGATCATCAAGCGGGAGGTCAGCGACGGCGTCATCGCCCCAGGCTACACCCCCGAGGCGCTGGAGCTTCTCCGCCAGAAGAAGGGCGGCGGCTACAACGTGGTGAAAATCGACGCCGGGTACGTGCCGGAGCATGAGGAAACAAAGGACGTCTTCGGCGTCACGTTCTCCCAGGGGCGCAACGACTTCAAGATCGACCGTGAGCTTCTGAAAAACATGGTGACGGAGAATCAGGACATCCCGGAGTTTGCGAAAAGGGACCTCATCATCTCCCTCATCACCCTCAAATATACCCAGTCCAATTCCGTCTGCTTCGCCGCCGACGGACAGGCCATCGGCGTGGGCGCGGGCCAGCAGAGCCGCATCCACTGCACCCGCCTCGCGGGCGGGAAGGCCGACACCTGGCACCTTCGCCAGTCCCAGCGGGTCCTGGAGCTGCCCTTTATAAAGGGCCTGGGCCGCGCCGACCGGGACAACGTCATTGACGGCTTCATCAACCACAACGAGGAGGACGTCACCGCCGACGGCGTCTGGCAGCGGTATTTCACCGAACAGCCCCGGTATTTCAGCGCGGAGGAGCAACGGGCGTATCTCGACACCATTACCGACGTCTCCCTGGGCTCCGACGCCTTCTTCCCCTTCGGCGACAACATGGAGCGGGCCCACAAGAGCGGCGTCAAATATGTGGCCGAACCCGGCGGGTCCGTGAGAGATGACAATGTCATCGAGGTCGCCAACAAGTACGGTATGGCCATGGCCTTCACCGGCATGCGGCTGTTCCACCATTAAGAGGAAGGGGAGGCGCGTTCCATGAAGATTCTTGTTGTGGGCGGCGGGGGCCGCGAGCACGCCATCATCAAGGCGCTTCGGAAGAACCCGGCGGCGGACGTCATCTACGCCCTGCCGGGGAACGGGGGCATCGCCGCGGACGCCGTGTGCGTGCCCATCAAGGCCACGGACATCGAGGGTATCGTCCGATTCGCCGGGGAAAAGCACATCGACTACGCCGTGGTGGCCCCGGATGACCCCCTGGCCCTAGGGTGCGTGGACGAGCTGGAGAAGCTCGGCGTCCCCTGCTTCGGGCCGCGCAAAAACGCCGCCGTTATCGAGGCCAGCAAGGCCTTTTCCAAGGCCCTCATGAAGAAGTACGGCATCCCCACCGCCCAGCACCGGACCTTCACCCGCATGAACGAGGCTCTGGCCTACGTGGAGAAGATGGGCGCGCCCATTGTGGTGAAGGCCGACGGCCTGGCCCTGGGCAAGGGCGTCACCGTGGCCATGACGGTAGGGGAGGCGAAAGCCGCCATCCGGGAGATGATGGAGGGCGGCAAGTTCGGCGCCTCCGGCTCCACGGTGGTCATCGAAGAGTACCTGGAGGGGCCGGAGGTGTCGGTCCTCTCCTTTACCGACGGGAAGACCGTGGTCCCCATGGTGTCCAGCATGGACCACAAGCGCGCCCACGACGGCGATACCGGCCCCAACACCGGCGGCATGGGCACTGTGGCCCCCAACCCCTACTACACCCCGGAGGTGGCACAGCGGTGCATGGACGAAATTTTCGTCCCCACCATTCGCGCCATGGCCGCCGAGGGCCGGCCTTTCAAGGGGTGCCTCTACTTTGGGCTGATGATAACCGCCGACGGACCCAAGGTCATCGAATATAACTGCCGCTTCGGCGACCCGGAGACGCAGGTGGTCCTGCCGCTCCTGGAATCCGACCTTCTCACCGTCATGCGGGCCGTCACCGAGGAGCGGCTTGCGGAGACGGAGGTCAAGTTCTCGGAGAAGTCCGCCGCCTGCGTGGTGCTGGCCTCCAAGGGTTATCCCGTGAAGTACGAAAGCGGCTTCCCCATCGAGCTTCCCAAGCTCGGTCCCGACCGGGACATCTACGTGGCCGGGGCGGAGACGCGGGACGGAAAGCTCCTCAGCCACGGCGGGCGGGTCCTGGGGTGCGTGGCCGTGGAGGACACGCTGGAAAAAGCCGTGGCCGGGGCGTATGAGGTGGCGGACGCCGTGCGCTTTGAAAACGGCTTTTGCCGCCGGGACATCGGAAAACGGGCGCTGGACGCCTTAAAGAAATAAGAGGGCAGACATGGTTTACAGAGTATTTGTGGAGAAACGAAACGGCTTGACGCTGGAGGCCGACGCCCTGGCATCCGACCTCCGGGAGCTTCTGGGCGTCAAAAATCTGCGGGGCCTGCGGGTGCTCAACCGCTACGACGTGGAGGGCATCGACGAGGCGCTCTTCCGGACGGCGGTGCACACCGTCTTCTCCGAGCCCCAGCTGGATGTGACCTACGAGGAGCTGGAGGCGGAGGGGACCGTCTTCGCCGTGGAGTACCTGCCGGGACAGTTCGACCAGCGTGCGGACTCGGCGGCACAGTGCATCCAGATCATCTCCCACGGCGAGCGCCCCACGGTCCGCACCGCCAAGGTGTACGTCCTGCGGGGGCGGCTGTCGCAGAGCGACCTTCAGAAGGTCAAGAAGTACGTTATAAACCCCGTGGAGGCCCGCGAGGCGTCTTTAGACAAGCCCGAGACGTTGCGGACCGACTACGCTATCCCCACCGCCGTGGAGACGCTGGAGGGCTTCACCGCCCTCACCCACGACGGCATCGAGGACTTCGTCAAACGGTACGGGCTTGCCATGGACGCGGACGACCTCCTGTTCTGCCGGGACTACTTCGCCTCCGAGGGGCGGGAGCCCACCATCACCGAGATCCGCATGATCGACACCTACTGGTCCGACCACTGCCGCCACACCACTTTCCTCACACAGATCGACAGCGTGGAGTTTGAGGACCCCCTGTGCCAGGAGGAGTTTGAAATTTATCTGGCCATGCGGGAGTATTGCGGCGACAAGAAGCCCATGTGCCTCATGGACATCGCCACCGTGGGCGCCAAATACCTCAAAAAGCGGGGCCTTCTCCCCAAGCTCGACGAGTCCGAGGAGATCAACGCCTGCACGGTGAAGATCAAGATCACCGTGGACGGCGAGGAGCAGGACTGGCTTTTGCTTTTCAAAAACGAGACGCACAACCACCCCACGGAGATCGAGCCCTTCGGCGGCGCGGCCACCTGCATCGGCGGCGCCATTCGCGACCCCCTCTCCGGGCGCAGCTACGTCTACGCCGCCATGCGCGTCACCGGCGCTTCAGACCCCACGGTGCCCGTCAGCGACACCATGGCCGGGAAGCTTCCCCAGCGCAAGCTGGTCACCGGCGCCGCGGCGGGGTACAGCTCCTACGGCAACCAGATCGGCCTTGCCACGGGAATCGTGGATGAAATTTATCACCCCGGATACGCCGCCAAGCACATGGAGATCGGCGCGGTCCTGGGCGCGGCGCCGGCCTCCAACGTCCGGCGGGAGGTCCCCGCGCCGGGGGATATCGTGATCTTACTCGGCGGCCGCACGGGCCGGGACGGCATCGGCGGCGCCACGGGCTCCAGTAAGGCCCACAACGCCCACTCGGTGGAGACCTGCGGGGCGGAGGTCCAGAAGGGCAACGCCCCCGAGGAGCGCAAGCTCCAGCGCCTTTTCCGCAATCCAGACGCCACCCGGCTCATCAAGCGGTGTAACGACTTCGGCGCCGGCGGCGTCAGCGTGGCGGTGGGGGAGCTGGCCGACGGCCTGCTCATCGACCTCAACGCCGTGCCCAGGAAGTACGACGGCCTCGACGGCACGGAGCTTGCCATCTCCGAGTCCCAGGAGCGCATGGCCGTGGTGGTCGCCCCGGAGGACCGGGACGCCTTCATGGACCTGGCGGACGGGGAGAATCTGGAGTCCACCGTCATCGCCGTCGTCACCGCCGAGCCGCGCCTCGTCATGGAGTGGAACGGCAAGAAGATCGTGGACATCTCCCGGGACTTTTTGAACACCAACGGCGCGCCCAAGCACACCGCCATCAAGGTCCCCGCCGAAAAGGCCGTGGAGACCCGGCCCGCCGGGACCTTTACGGAGGACCTGCTGGCCCTGGCCTCCGACCTCAACGTCTGCTCCAAGCGGGGCCTTTCCGAGCGCTTTGACTCCACTATCGGCGCGGCCAGTTTGCTCATGCCCTTCGGCGGGAAGAACCAGCTCACGCCCATCGAGGCCATGGCCCACCGCCTGCCTCTGGACCACGGCCACACCGACGCCTGCTCCTTCATGGCCTGGGGCTACGACCCCGCCGTCATGGAGGCCAGCCCTTTCAAGGGCGCGTATCTGGCGGTGGTGGAGTCGGTGAGCAAGCTCATCGCCGCCGGCGCGTCCTTTGAGGACGTGTACCTCACCTTCCAGGAATATTTCTGCCGCCCCGGCGCAAAGCCGGAGCGCTGGGGCCAGCCTCTGGCGGCGCTTCTGGGCGCGCTGAAAGCCCAGCGGGAGCTGGGCATCGGCTCCATCGGCGGCAAGGACTCCATGTCCGGCTCCTTTGAGGACCTGGACGTGCCGCCCACCCTCGTCTCCTTTGCCGTCACCATGGGCACCGAGGACCAGGTCCGGTCCCCGGAGTTCAAGGCCCCCGGCCACAAGGTCGTGTGGTTGAAGCCGGAGACGAAGGACGGCCTTCCCACCGCCGACAGCCTCAAAAAGCTCTTCGACAAGGTCCACGGCCTTTTGATGAGCGGCGCGGCGGTCTCCGCCTGGACGCCCGCCAACGGCGGCGCGGCGGAGGGCGTCTTCAAGATGTCTCTCGGCAACGGCGTGGGCTTTGCTTTCGCGCCGGATGTGCGCAAGGAGGAGCTATTTGGCCGCGCCTATGGCTCCTTTATCCTGGAAATGACCGGCGACACCGAGGAAGCTGTCCTCGGCGAGACGACCCAGGACCCCGTCATCGTTCTCGGAGGCGAGAGCGTCCGGCTGGAGGACGTCCGGGCGGCCTGGGAGGGGAAGCTGGAGCGTGTCTATCCCACCCGTGCCGGGGACGCCGTCCCCGCGCCGGAGTACAGCTTCACCGCCATTACCCGCGTGGCGCCCAAGGTCAAATGCGCCCGGCCCCGTGTGCTCATCCCCGTGTTCCCTGGCACCAACTGCGAGTACGACACCGCCCGGGCCTTTGAGGAGGCGGGGGCGGAGGCGAAGATCTTCGTGGTCCGCAACCAGACCAGCGCCGCCATCGCCCGCAGCGCCGAGGAATTTGCAAAGCAGGTGGGGGAGAGCCAGATCGTCTTCGTCCCCGGCGGCTTCTCCGGCGGCGACGAGCCGGACGGCTCCGGTAAGTTCATCACCGCTTTCTTCCGCGCCGGCGAGGTCCGGGACGCCGTCACCGAGCTTCTGGAGCGCCGGGACGGCCTGATGGGCGGCATCTGCAACGGCTTCCAGGCGCTCATCAAGCTGGGCCTGGTGCCTTTCGGCAAGATCGTGGACACCGACCCCGCCTGCCCGACCCTGACCTTCAACACCATCGGCCGCCACCAGTCGCGGCTGGTGCGCACCCGCGTGGCGTCCAACAAATCCCCCTGGCTGGCCCTGACGAACCCCGGGGAGGTCTACACCGTCCCCATCTCCCACGGCGAGGGCAAGTTCCTGGCCAGCGCCCAGACCGTGGCGCAGCTGGCGGAAAAGGGCCAGATCGCCACTCAGTACGTGGACTTTGCCGGCCGTCCCACCATGGACATCGCCCACAACCCCAACGGCTCCGTGGCCGCCATCGAGGGCATCACCAGCCCCGACGGGCGCGTCTTCGGCAAGATGGGCCACTCCGAGCGCGTGGGCGGGCTCTATAAGAACGTCCCCGGCGAGTTCGACATGAAGCTCTTCCGCGCCGGCGTGGAATACTTCAAGTGATCCCAAAAGGGAAGAGGGCCGGACATCCGCCGGCCCTCTTTTTCTTTTTCCCCTTGACAAATTTACGAAAAAGACTATGATGGATGGAGAAAAACCGACCCGTTGGAAGGAGATCGTGACCATGGGTTCAACCTCGCGCGTTTTGAAGCTTCGGGCCAAGTCCACGCTGCGCCGGCGGCTTGGCGCCATTTTACTGATCGCCGTCATCTTCATCGTGGCGGACACTATGCTCTCCTGGCTGTCCGGGGAGCTGGACGGCAGCAATGCCTGGTTCCAGCGGTTCATGGAGCAGATCAACGCCTCCGCTGAGAAGATCGCGTCCGCTTCCCCCGAGGAGATGGAGCAGATCTTCACCGACCTTATGGGCAATATGCCGTCCGTGACCTCCTTCAGCAAGAATGCTTTCGGCATTGTCCTGTCGGTGCTGGTGTCCCTGATGAGCATTCCCCTGTCCGTGGGCTACACCAACCATATCCTGCGGGAGAGCCGGGGCGAGGAGACGCACGTCTCCAGCCTCCTCTTCGGCTTCCAGGTGATGTGGAAGGCCCTGGTCATCAGCCTCCTCACGGGCCTCATCGTGGGCCTGGGCTCCATTTTCCTGCTGATCCCCGGCGTCATCGCCACGATGATGTTCAGCCTTTCCGTCATGATCCTGGTGGACGACCCCTCCAAGGGCCCCATCCAGTGCATGAAGGAGTCCGCGCGCCTCATGCGCGGCCATAAGTGGCGGCTTTTCAAGCTGGAGTTCTCTTTCTTCTTCTGGTACCTGGGCGCCAACCTGGTCACCGCCCTCATCGGCCTCCCCCTGCTGAACATCTACCTCACACCCTATCTCTACCTCACCCGCGCCGAGTTTTACAAGGAGCTCCTCCCCGTTTACCGCCCTGATCCCGGCCCCGAGATACAATTCTGACTCCCAGCCCTTTCGCACCAAAAAAGGACGCCGCAAGGCGTCCTTTTTTCAGCCTGTCGAAAAAGGCCTGCGGCCTTTTTCGACAAAGGGGAACGTGCGAAACTCCCGTCCTGAATTCTGCGGAATTCAGGACGGGAGTTTCTGCCGTTTTGCTCCGCGCACGGCCCCGATGGGGCCGCACACTCCGCAAAACAAAAGGAATTTTTTCCGACGTACATGCCGCCGGAAAAAATGCTCGATTTGAGTTTTTTGACAACCTGAAAAAAGGACGCCGCACGGCGTCCTTTTTTATGTTCATACTGCCTTACCGTCTCCGTTTGGAGTTGCGGCGCTCGGTTTGGCGCATCATGTCGGAGATGCGGCCCTCGGAGTCCTTCATGAAGCGCTTGAGCTTATCCTCAAAATCAGCGTCCACGGGGGCGTCGGACTGGGGGTAATAGGCGTCCGGGCGCGGGGGATGAGAGGGACGGGACTGGGGACGGGGAGCGGGCTCCGTCTTGGGCTTGGGAGGGAGGGCCTGCTTGATGGAGAGGTTGATGCGGTTCTGCTCGTCGATGCCGATGACCTTCACCGTGACCTCCTGTCCGACGGAGAGGAAGTCGGCCACGTTGTTCACGAAGGTGTTGGCGATCTCGGAGATATACACAAGCCCCGATCTTCCCGGCGCCAGCTGCACGAAAGCGCCGAATTTGGTGATGCCCGTGACCTTGCCTGTCAGGATCTGTCCCTTTTGAATGTCCATATTACCTCTAATTATCCTTTCTGCCCTCCCGCGGGGAGGGTCGAGCCTTTCAATGCTCGGCGGAGAAGATCTCCTCACCGGGGTAGACATACCCCTTGTCGCGAATGATGTCTTCAATGACGGCGGGATCGTCCTTGTTGTCAATGGCGTACTGCATACCGTCCACGTCCGCGGCCAGCGCGGCGTTCTGCCGCCGCAGGTCCTCCAGCAGCGCCTTGGCGTCGCTGGTGCGCTCGCCGATGTGGATCAGCATCACCAGCGCGTAAACGACCAGGACCACCAGAACGATCTTCGTAAGTATACTTGAACGTTTGAGCCTCATGGGTCCGCTCCTCCGTTATGGCCGCGGACTTCCCGCGGCCGGTCTTACCTGCTATTTTAAACCTTTTCCTCCAATAAGAAAAGCACTTTTTTGAAATTCTCCAAAATTTTTTTAAAATTTTCCCCAGAAACCGTACCGGAAAGAGCAAAACAGAGGCCACTTTGGCCAAAAAACCGGCGATCGCGTCTCCCAGCTCCACCACAAAGCGGCTGACGGTCAAAAAATAGAGCGCCGCGCCCAGGGCGGCCAGCACCTGGCTGTACATCCGCTGCTGTCCCTCTCCGGCGGAGAGGCCCAGGGAGAAGAGCCCCAGGAAGGCCCCCGCCCAGAAGAGCAGATCCAGCAGAACCGTCACCGCGCGGCTTTTGAGGCTCCGCCGCGCCACCCGGAAGACGTCGTAGAGAAGCCCCGCCGCGATCCCCAGCGCCAGCGCCAGCGCGGCCTCGATGAGCTGCGCGCGAATCGAAACGCCCATACGTCACCTGAAGAGCCGGGCGAAGAAGCCCTCGCTCCGGGGCTCCGGGTCCTCGTACTCCAGCGCGTCCACGCTGCCGGTGACCACCACATCGCCGCTGTCCACGCTGAGCTTCTCCATGTGCAGGTCCTCTCCCCGCACCGCCAGGGTCCCCCGAGTGGTGCCCATCAGGACCTCCTGCTCGTTGAAGCTCATGACCTCCGTCACCCCCGACACCAAAAGCCGTCCCCGGCCGTCCAGGCTCAGGGAATGGGGGGCCTTGTTCTCCCAACCTTCCTCCATTGCCATTTTTCTTCACCTTTTTCCGTGATTTGGATTAGCCCAGAGGGGCTTGTTCTATGTATATCGCCCAACCCCTGCGCGTATGTGGTATTTTTATGTCTATTTTTAATTTTTTGCCCCGCTGCCCTTGACAGGGTGTGGGAAAAGGTGTATAGTACGTTTCGTTACTATTTGTAACCATCTTGTAATCTTTTATCATAAATGAGGTCTAAATCCGTATGAAACGCCAAAATCTTTCCGCCGGAAAGCTCCGCCGCAGGGGATTGCTCCTGTCGGTGCTGGCGGCTGTGTGCGTGATCTCGATCATCCTGGCCGCCGTTTCCGATTCCTTTGTCTGCTACGCCGTCGCCTACGACGGAGAAGTTGTGGGCACCGTCGCCTCCCGCACGGACCTGGACGCCGCCATTGAGGAGGCGGACGCCGTGGCCGCCATGATTTTAGGGGAGGAGCACCCGGTCTATGGCGGAGTGTCCGTCTCCACCACCTTAAGCTCCGGCGCGGGCTCCGCCGAGGACCTGGCCGGCGCCCTCTTAGACAGCCTGGAGGGCATCGCCCTCCGTCCTTTCCTCACCGTGGACGGCCAGATTGTGGCCGCCATGGACAGCGAGGCCGCCATCGAGGCGGTGCTCCAGGGCATTCTGGACCGTTACAGCGACGAGAACACCATCTCCGCTGCCTTTGCCCAGGAGACCGAGATCGTCACCTCCTACATCAGCGATGAGCTGGTGACCGATGCCGCCGCGCTGGCCTACATGCTGGACCCGGAGAATGCCGATTCCCCCTGGGCCCTCACCGTAGTGACCCACGAAAGCGCGGAGAACATCGAGTCCCTGCCCTATGAGGAGATCGTCACCTACGACGAGAACGCCTGGTCCGATGAGATCACCGTCACCCAGGAGGGCTCCGAGGGCCAGCGCCTGAACACCTACACCCTGGTGCTGGAAAACGGCGCGGAGGTCTCCCGCTATTTGAGCCAGTCCGCTATCCTGACCCAGCCCGTGAACAGGGAGGTCACCGTTGGCGCCATCCCCGGCTCCCGCACCGACTCCACCGGCACCTATATCTGGCCCACCACCGGCGTCATCACCTCGCCTTTCGGCAGCCGTGAGATCAGCGTCGGTTCCACCAACCACAAGGGCGTGGACATCGGCAACAAGGTGGGCACTGACGTCTGGGCCGCCGACGGCGGCACCGTCATCTACGCCCAGGATTCCAAGGGCAGCTACGGCAACTTCATCAAGATCCAGCACGATAACGGCGTCGTCACCTGCTACGCGCACTTAAGCGAGATCCTGGTCAGCGTCGGCGACAAGGTGGCCCAGGGCGACATCATCGCCAAAATGGGCGCCACCGGCCGCGTCACCGGCCCGCACCTGCACTTCGAGATCCGCCCCGACGGCGTCACCGCCGTCAACCCCGTCAACGCCAACAAGTACCTTTCCGGGAAACCGAATCGTTAAAACCGTCAACCATGGGCCGCCTTTTGGCGGCCCTGCTCTTTTTTGTTGATTTTTTCCCTCCTTTGGGTTACAATAGCCCTATCATCCATACCGCCGGAGGGCGGAGAAAGGCGTTGGGATGGGTACGAAGGAAAAGCCCCGCGGGTTTACGCGGGTGAGATTTATGCTGGCGCTGTGGGCGGCGAAGCTGTCCGTGCCGGTGCTGAAGCTGACGCGGCACAACGGGACCAACTTCCCCGGCGAGCTGGCGATGAAGATCTGCCCGGATTTTCTGCGCTATGTGGCGCGCCCCGGGAAGATCATCACCGTCACGGGGACGGACGGCAAGACGAGCGTTGTGAACCTCCTGTGCGATATGCTGGACAACGCCGGGCAGAAGGTCCTCTCCAACCGCCTCGGCTCCAATGTCAACTCCGGCGTGGCAACGAGCCTCATCACCGGTTGCACCGTCTTCAACCGGGCGAGGTTCCCCCTGGCGGTGCTGGAGGTGGACGAGCGCTCCTCCGGGAAGATATATCCCTGGGTCATGCCCGATCTCACCGTCATCACCAACCTTTTCCGGGACTCCATCATGCGCAACGGGCATCCGGAGTACATCGCCGGGGTCCTCACCGACAACATGCCGCCGGAGACAAAGCTCCTTTTGAACGGCGACGACCTCATCTGCGCCGGCGTGGCGCCGTCCAACGACCGGTCCTATTTCGGGCTGGAGCGCATGGCAACGGATGGGACGGCGTGCCTCAACAGGATCAACGACCTGCGTATCTGCCCGCACTGCGCGGGGAAGCTGCGCTACGAGTTCGTGCGCTACCACCACATCGGCCGGGCCATGTGCCTCGACTGCGGGTTCCGCTCCCCCGACTGCGACTACTCCGGCGGAGATGTGGACACCGCGGCAATGACCATGACCGTGCGGGACGCCGGCGGCGAGGGAACGTACAGGCTGCTTTCCGACAGCGTCTTCAATATCTACAACGAGCTCACCGCTATCGCGGTCTTCCGGGAGCTGGGCTATGACCACCCGGCCATTCTGAAGCTCATGGACGGCCTGAAGATCGCCGAGAGCCGCTACCGCGCCGACAGGGCCGGGCAGGTCGAGGTGGTCATGCACCTGGCCAAGGACCGCAACGCGCTGGCGTGTTCCCGGGTCTTCGATTACGTGGCCTCCTGCCCCGGCGAGAAAGAGCTCATCCTGATGATGAACAACCTGAACGATGACAAGAACTGGTCGGAGAACACCTGCTGGCTCTATGACTGCGACTTTGAGTTCCTCAACACGCCCTCCGTCACGCACATCATCGTCACCGGGCCCCGCGCCAAGGATTACCGTCTGCGGTTGCTGATGGCCGGCGTGCCAGCTGAGCGTATCGACTGCGTGCGGGAGGAGCTCATGAGCGTGGACAAGCTCCGGCTCGTCCCGGACAGCCATATCTACATTCTTTACGGCACGGACACCATGAATCTCAAGCTCGCCGCCCAGGTCCGGGAGGCGGCCATCCGCAAGGCGGAGGAGGCGGTAAAATGACGATCGAGATCCTCTACCCGGAGCTGTGCAACCTCTATGGGGACCTGTCCAACATTGAATACCTGGCCAGGAGCACGCAGGCCGAGGTCATCAGCACCTCCCTGAAGGAGACGCCGCGTTTCCCCACGCAGGACGTCGCCCTGGTCTACATGGGCACCACGACGGAGCGCGGGCAGGAGCTTGTGCGGGACGCTTTCGCGCCGCACCTGGAGGCCCTGCGCAGGCGCACCGACGCGGGCGGCGTCACCCTGGTCACCGGCAACGCGATGGAGATCTTCGGGGAGTACATCGAGCTTGACGGCGGGGAGCGCCTGCCCATGCTGGGATTTCTCCCCATCCATTCCACCAGGCGGCTCCTCAAACGCTACAACTCCCTCTACCTCGGGCAATTCGGGGACCTGAAGATCGTGGGCTACAAAAGCCAGTTCGGCCACTCCTGGGGCGATGTGGGGGAGGGACTCTTCACCACCCTGCGCGGCGCGGGCCTCAACCCGGATGTCAAGCCCGAGGGCGTCAGAATCCGCAATTTCATGGCGACCTACCTCATCGGCCCCCTGACGGTGCTCAACCCCCTCTTCGCCAAGGAGCTCCTGCGCCTCATGGGGGTAACGGACCCCAAGCTCCTCTTCGAGGAGGAGGCCATGGACGCCTACCGCGCCCGCCTGGAGGAATACTCCGATCCCAAACGGCACTTCACCTATTAAAATTCCCCTTGAATAAATACGAACAATGTCGTATAATGGACGTATCCATTAAAAATACAAGGAGGGCTCTTAACATGGGCAAATTCGTTATCCGCACCACCAAGACCGGCACCAAGTTTGACCTGAAGGCTTCCAACGGCGAGGTCATCGCCACCAGCGAGGTCTACGCCTCCGAGGATGCCTGCCGCAACGGCATCGCCTCCGTGGCCAAAAACGCCCCCATCGCAAATGTGGAGGACCAGACCGTGGAGAACTTCGAGACCGCCAAGCACCCCAAGTTCGAGATGTACACCGACAAGGCCGGCGAGTTCCGCTTTCGCCTGAAGGCCGCCAACGGCCAGATCATCGCCACCAGCGAGGGCTACAAGTCCAAGAAGAGCTGCGAGAACGGCATCGAGTCCGTCCGCAAGAACGCCGTGGACGCTCCCGTCGTGGAGGAGTGAGCATGGACATCAAGGCGAAGATCGAGGAGGTCGTCTCCAAGGTCAAGTCTGACGGCAAGCTCGCCCAGGAGTTCAAGGACGACCCCGTCAAGACCGTAGAAAAGCTCATCGGCGTAGACCTCCCGGACGACGCCCTCTCCAAGATCGTGGACGGCGTCAAGGCCAAGATATCCTTAGACGAGCTGGGCACCGCCGCCGGCGGCGTCATGGACAAGGTCAAGGGACTGTTCAAAAAGTAAGAAGTCACCCAAAAAAGCGCCCCCGTGAAAGGCACACACGCTTTCCACGGGGGCATTTTTTTTGTTTCGTTTATTCAAACACCAGCGTCCGGTCCCCTACGGTGACGGACACCACCGTGTTGGCGTCGATGGGGGCGGAAAAGTCGATGTTCCCCACCGCCCGGCCATCCAAACCGCCGTTCTGCCTTTCCAGGAAAAGGCTGGCATCGGAGACGGACCCGTCTGAGAACGTGAGGACGACCGTTCCATTATGGACGACCCCGGTATCCTCCGCGCTCCCCCGGATGGCAAGGCCGATGTCGGAGAGGACCACCTCCAGGTCGCCTGCCTGGGCGCGGCGCGTGGGAAGCCCTTCGATATCGGCGGCGAGACCCCAGCCGTATATCGTGGTCCCGGACCGGAAGTCCTGCAGGGACTTCAGGACCTCGGAAAGGTCCAGCTCGGCGCCGGACACCTCAAGCGGAAACACGCTTCCCTCCGGCGCGTCCTCGACGGCGAAGCCGGGCTCCCCGGACTGGGACTTACTTTCCTCCATTTCCTCCAGGGCCTTCGCAAGCTCCTCGGACGTGAGGCCGAACAGCGAAAGCTGGGACCGGTGGTCCTTCAGGGCCTCCAAAATGTCCCCGGCGATGAAAACGGTCACCCGGTCCACCCCCTCCGGGGGATTAAAGGCCCTGGTGGTGAGCTCCACCGTCAGCACGCCGGTCTCGTTGTCAAAGCCAAGGACCCGGGGCCGTTCAATCACCCCGACATCGAAATCAGAGAAGTCCCCGACGCGTCCCGAGGAACTCAGGATATCCAGGCTCGTAAAGCAGCTGAAATACCCCTGCTCATCGGTGTCGCGGGCCTCATAGGCGCTCCTCACCCTGTTCGCGTCCGTCGTATCCCGGAGCTCCACGTGGACCTTCAGCAAAAACCCGTCCGTCATGGCCGAGGTCAGCCGCGCCTCGATGCCGTCGAGGACCTGCGTGTTCTCCTCATCGGCCTCAAAATGCTGGACCACCGGCTCAAAGCCGCCCCACAGGAGGTCCCGCAGCTCCGGACTCACCGCCAGAGCCGTGCCGGTAAGCAGGCACACCGCCAGCACCGCCGCCAGCGCGATCTTCAGGGGCCTGGATATCCGCACCGTCCCGCCGCGCTCCTCCGCCGCCTCCAGGATCCGCTCCCGCGCATCAGGGGAGAGCCGCACCTCAGAAAACGCCTCTTCAAACTGTGTATTTTTCATCCATCTTCCTCCTTCAAAAGCTCCCGCAGCCTCTCTCGGGCGCGGGAGAGCCTGGACCGTACCGTGGCCTCGGGGCAGGAGACAAGCCTCGCGATCTCCCGCGTGGAGTACCCCTCGTAGTAGAAGAGGTACGCCGCCGTCCGCAGCTTCTCCGGAAGCTCCATCACCGTCTCCAGGAGCTCATTCTCCGGCTCCTCCGGGGCCTCCGAGGGCACCTCCTCCACCGCCAGATTGCGCCGATACCACCGCATGGCCCGCCGGCACTCGTTGACCGTGACCCGGATGAGCCAGAACCGCCGGTGTTCCTCGGACTCGAAGACCTTGTCCGTCCGCCAGAGCTTCAACAGCGCCTCCTGGGCCGCGTCCTCCGCGTCCTCCCGCCGCCCCAGCGCGCTGAACGCCACCCGGTAGACCATGTCGCCATACAGCTCCAGGGCCTGAACAAATTCCTCCCGCGTCACCGTCTCACTTCCTTTCCGAATGGCCATTCACCCTAAATATCCCCCACCGGAGCAAAATGTGCCGTCATAAAACAAAAAAATTTGAGCAGCAACACAGGCGGCCATATGCGCCCGCCCCCGCCGCCCACGGCGGCCCATGCCCCCGTTGACCACCATTTTCCGTTTTATCGGAACCGTTCCCGTCATCCAACGTGGGCACGGGCGGACACATGGGTCCGCCCCTACGGGGAATATGGAATGTTATCCCATTCAACCGACATCGGAGGTTATCGCAACGCGGGTCGCCGGGGACGGCGACCCCTACGGCGTTCATTGGAAGCAATCCAAACCCTGCAACGTGGGCCGCCAAGAGTGGCGGCCCCTACAGGGCGCGTTGTCCGAACGGTTTCGATAAAACGAATCCGGCCCAATTATGCCGTAGGGGCCGCCACTCCTGGCGGCCCGCACGCAGCACATCCGGTTTCCCGGAAACATCCATTACGCTCCACGGGCTCGAATACCCCGGCCCTGCGGGGCCACCCCTTTTTCCGAAAAAGGGGTCAAGGAGAATAAGGTTGCGGCGCTTCGCGCCGCCTTTATAAAAAATTGCGCCGCAAAGCGGCGCAAACCTTTTTTTCGCCCCCTCCTCGTAGGAGGGGGGCAGGGGGCAGCGAAGGTGGGACATGAGAGCAGTTCCGATGAACGCACCCGCCACCCCCCTCCCATGGGAGGGGCAGGGCTTTTTTATTTCTCCAGCCTCTCCCTCACGGCCTTCAAAAATCCCGTCGTGCTGACCTTCCGGACATCCGGGTCCGGGCAGAGGAGCGCCAGGTCCCCGGTCATGACGCCGGCGTTGATGGTGTCCAGGACCGCCTTCTCCAGCCTGTCGGCGAAGGCCGCGAGAGGCGCGTTCCCGTCCAGCTCGCCCCGCTTGCGGAGGGCCCCGGACCAGGCGAAAATCGTGGCCACGGGGTTGGTGGACGTCTCCTCTCCTTTCAAATACCGGTAGTAGTGGCGCGTTACCGTCCCGTGGGCGGCCTCGTATTCGAAGTTCCCGTCGGGGCTGACGAGCACGCTGGTCATCATGGCCAGAGACCCGAAAGCGGTGGACACCATATCGCTCATCACGTCGCCGTCGTAGTTCTTGCAGGCCCAGATGAACCCGCCCTTACTGCGGATCACCCGCGCCACGGCGTCGTCAATGAGCGTGTAGAAATACTCAATGCCCGCGGCGGCGAATTTCTCCGCGTACTCCTGGTCAAAAATGCGCTGAAAGATGAATTTGAAGGTCTGGTCGTACTGTTTGGAGATGGTGTCCTTGGTGGAGAACCACAGGTCCTGCCGGACCGACAGGGCGTACTCAAAGCAGCTGCGTGCAAACGCCTCGATGGAGCTGTCCTTGTTGAACATGGACTGCAAAACCCCGGCACACTCGTAGTCGTAGACGGTCTTTCGAAAGCTCTCCCCGTCCTCCCCGGTGAACACCAGCTCCGCCCTCCCCGGTCCGGGGACCCGGTACTCCGTGGCCTTGTAGACGTCGCCGTAGGCGTGACGGGCGATGGTGATGGGGGCCTCCCACGTGCTGACCACCGGCTTTATCCGGTCCGTCATGATGGGCGCGCGGAACACCGTGCCGTCCAGGGCCGCGCGGATGGTGGCGTTGGGGCTTTTCCACATCTCGTGGAGCTTATATTCCTCCACCCGCTGGGCGTTGGGAGTGATGGTGGCGCACTTCACCGCCACATGGAGCCTTTTCGCCGCCTCGGCGGCGTCCACGGTGACCTTGTCGCCGGTGGCGTCCCGGTTGGGAAGGCCCAGGTCGTAATATTCCGTATTGAGCTCCACAAAGGGGCTCAAAAGCTCGTCCTTGATCGCCTGCCAGATGACGCGGGTCATCTCGTCCCCGTCCATCTCCACGATGGGGTTCATCTTGATTTTAGCCATATGCTCAACCCTTCTTCCTATTGGCGGAATACCAATTCATAAGGCACCCGGTGAGAATGATCTCCCGCTCCTTCTGCGTAAGCTCCGGGAGCTTCAATGTGATCTCGTGGACCTGCCCCCCGGACAGCACCTTCGCCCGGACCTCTCTCGCCCCCTCGGCCACCGCCTTGCGGATGCCGGGGACGTACACGCAGTCGCCCACCTCGTAGGGGAACGCCGTCCCCTCGTCCAGGTTGAAGGGCAGCATCCCCCAGTTGATGCAGTTGGAGCGGTAGCGCTTGGTGGCGTACTCGTAGCAGATGTTGGCCGCGCCCCCCAGCACCCGCTGGCAGGAGGCCGCCTGCTCCCGTGCCGAGCCGTCGCCGGGGCGGTTGGCAAAAATCGCGCTGGCGTAGGCGGTGTTTCCCGCATCCTCGACGCCCAGCTTCGCATACACTTCCCCGCGGGCCTCTTCGGACTTTTGGGCGATGTCCTTGGCACGCCCCACATACCCCGGGTCCCGGCGGGAGAGCGCGAAGGTCGCCAGCTTCAACGGGTTGGAGCGGTAGCTGGAGGTATCGCCGGAGGGGATGAGCTCGTCGGTGGTGGTCACCGGGTCCCGGAGGACGCTTGCCAGCTCCAGCACGATGTTCTCCTTGAGCGCCGGGATCTTGGGCCACTCGGTGATGTTGGGGCCCAGCTTCAGCTCCTCCTCCGGATGGGGGTTCCCGAAGCCGTTGTAGACCCGCCGGTCGTAGGCGCTCCTGTCGTAGCGCCGCTCCACCGGCGCGGGCGCGTCATAGTCGATCTCATCCGCCCCGGTGAGCACGCCGCCGTTTCGTGCCGTGGCGGCGATGGACCGGGCGTCCATCAGCGCCACCGCCGAAAGCTGCCCGTCGGCGGGCTTGGACCCCTCGCGGTTGGGGAAGTTGCGGGTACAGTGGCGGACGGAGAGCCCACCGTTCATGGGCACATCCCCGGCCCCGAAGCACGGCCCGCAGAAGCAGGGCTTGAAGACCGCCCCCATGGCGGTGAGCCTCTGGGTCACGCCGCTCGCCATAAGCTCCATGGCCACGGGCAGGCTGGGCGGGTAGACGGTGAGGCCGAAGCCGCCGCTTCCGATGTCGCCGCCCTCCAGAATGGCCGCTGCCTCGGCGATGTTGTCGTACATCCCGCCGGAGCACCCGGCGATGACGCCCTGGTCCACGTATAATTTGCCGTCTTTGACCTTGCTCAGCAGGTCCAGCTTCACCTTGCCCTTGAATTTTCCCTCAGCGGATTTCTCCGTCTCCCGCAAAATGTCGGTGAGGTTGGCCTTGAGCTCCCGGATGGTATACGCTTCGCTGGGATGGAACGGCAGGGCGATCATGGGCTCCACGGCGCTCAGGTCGATCTCAATACAGGCGTCGTACCACGCCCCCGCCTCCGGCTCCAGTCGCTTGAAGTCCTGGGACCGGCCGTGGACGCGGTAGTATTCCTCCACCCGCCCGTCCGTCTGCCAGACGGAGGAAAGGCACGCCGTCTCCGTGGTCATCACGTCGATGCCGATGCGAAAATCCATGGGAAGATTGGCAACGCCGGGCCCCGCGAACTCCAGCACGGAGTTTAAGACGAAGCTATTCTTGTAGGTAGCCCCGCACAGGGCGATGGCCACGTCCTGAGGCCCAACGCCCCGGCGCGGCGCGCCGGTGAGCCACACCAGCACCGTGCGCGGGTAGGCGATGTCGTAGGTGGCCTCCAGAAGCTGCTTGACGATCTCGGGCCCGCCCTCGCCCACGCCCATGGTGCCCAGCGCCCCGTAGCGGGTATGGCTGTCGGAGCCCAAGATCATCCTCCCGCATCCACTGAGCTCCTCCCGGGCGTACTGGTGGATGACGGCGAAGGAGGGCGGCACGAAGATGCCGCCGTATTTCCGGGCCGCCGAGAGCCCGAAAGCGTGGTCGTCGGCGTTGATGGTCCCACCCACGGCGCACAGGGAGTTGTGGCAGTTGGTCATGACGTAGGGCACCGGGAACCGCTCCAGCCCCGATCCCTTGGCCGTCTGGATGATGCCCACGTAGGTGATGTCGTGGGAGATGAGGCTGTCGAACCGGATCCGCAGATTCTCCCCGTCCCCGCCCCGGTCGTGGGCGGCAAGGATCCGCCCGGAGACGGTGCGCCGCCGGCCCTCGGCCTTGGAAAGCCCCCGGTCGCCGCCGAAAAAGAAGCCCTTATCGTGCAATCTGATCATGTCGTCACCTCGAAAATTTATCTCCTTAAAGTATACCAGTAAACCCGCCGCGTTGCAAGTGCCGGCGTTTGTTTCTTTGCATAAAAGTCGGCGGGGGAAGGGCGGATTCTTTGGGCAAACATGAATTTATTTTTTAAGAACTTGCATTTTTCACTCCGGCGCTCTATAATTATACCTGAATCCCGGCCCTTCTCCGGGACCCCGAACCATTCCGATGAAAGAAGGCGACATTTTGAATGCAAATTTGACAGCTTCCCGGGAGTACGCCAGCCTCATTACCGAAAAGCTCCTGGCGGAATACCGCATCCCCGCCTCGGCCTACGATGAGAACGTCAAGCGCGGCCTGCGCAACGCCGACGGCTCCGGCGTTATCGCCGGCATCAGCAAAATCGGCTCCGTCCAGGGCTACTACATCGAGGACGGCCAACGCGTCCCCCACGAGGGCAAGCTTTTCTATCGCGGCTACGATGTTTCGGAGATCGTCGCCGCCCACCGGGCGGCCGACACCTTCGGCTACGAGGAGGTGGCCTACCTCCTGCTGTGCGGCTCCCTGCCCACGGCGGACCAGCTGGGACGGTTCGTGGAGATTTTATCCGCGGCCAAGACCCTCCCCGACGGCTTTTTTGAAAACGAGCTCATGAAGCGTCCCTCCAACAACATCATGAACGCCCTCGCCAGCACCGTCCTGTCCCTCTACGCCTACGACGACAACCCGGACGACACCTCCGTGGTCAACGTCCTCCGCCAGTCCATCGAGCTTATCGCCCGCTTCCCCACCATCGTGGCCCAGACCTACGCCATGAAGCGCCACTACTACGACGGCGCGTCCCTCTACATCCACAACCCCAAGACGGACCTGACGTTAGCCGAGAACTTCCTGCGCCTTGCCCGCCGGGACAAGAGCTACACCGATAAGGAAGCCAAGCTTCTGGACGCCCTCCTGATGCTCCACGCCGAGCACTCCGGCGGCAACAACTCCACCTTCACCTGCCGGGCGGTCACCTCCACCGGCGCGGACACCTACGGCGCCATCGCCGCCGCCATCAGCTCCCTGAAGGGCCCCCTCCACGGCGGCGCCAACGAGGCCGTCATGCGCATGATCGGCAACATCCTGGAAAACGTCCGCGACCCCCGGGACGACGGGGAGGTGGGCGCGTACCTCGACAAGATCCTGGACGGCGAGGCCAATGACCGCTCCGGCAAGCTCTACGGCCTCGGCCACGCGGTCTACACCGTCTCCGACCCCCGCGCCCAGATCCTCAAGGGCCTCATCGAGGAGATGGCCCGGGACCGGGGCTACAGCGATGAGTACCTCATCGCCGAGCGCGTGGAGCGCCTGGGCATCCCCAAGCTCATGGAGCGCAAGGGCAAGAGCATCCCCGTTCCCGCCAACGTGGACCTCTACTCCGGCATCGTCTACAAGCTTCTGGGCATCCCCGAGGATCTCTATACCCCCCTCTTCGCCGTCAGCCGCATCTCCGGCTGGTGCGCCCACCGCCTGGAGGAGCTCATCACCTCCGGCCGCATCATGCGCCCCGCCTACCGCTCCGCCGCCAAGCGCAACCCCTACATCCCCCTCTCCCTCCGCTGACAGACGCCCCCGTTTCTCAGCTAAGCGTATTATACCACAAAACGAACGATTTGTCAAGTATTTTTTAGTAAAATAGAAATAAATTTACGCAAATCCCTCTCCCGCCCCTCCCAATACCCTCCCCCTGTTCACCACATGCAAAAAAGCCCCTCCATCCGGAGGGGCTTTTGAGCCTGTCGGAAAAGGCCTGCGGCCTTTTCCGACAAAGGGGAACGTGCGGAAGATTCCGCGTGAATTTTGCGAAATTCACGCAAAATCTTCCTGCCGTCGCCCTGCGCGCACGGCCCTTTGGGCCGCACACTTGGGCGACAAAAGGTATTTTTTCCGACGTACATGCCGCCGGAAAAATGCTCGATTTGAGTTTTTTGACAGACTGAAAAGCCCCTCCGGATGGAGGGGCTTTTCCATGATTTGTCTAACCTGTATCCCTTACTGCACGCTTTCGATCTTCTCCAGCTTCTCTCCGCAGGCGTCCAGGACGTTTTGGCCGCCGATGACGCATGTCTGGGCGTGGGCGCGCATGGCGTCCAGGGCGTCGGCGAAAGCGGTGAGGTCCGCCGGGCCGGTGTGCAGGATCTCGGAGCGCTGGCGCAGGAGGTCCGCCTGCGTGCGGCCGGTGAAGTACATGGAGGCGGCGCGGGCCTTCTCCTGCCGCGGGGTCATGTAGGGCTCCAGCCCGCCGATGGTGGAGATGATATATTTGTCCAGCGTCTCGCCGCTCTCCGCCGCCTCCCGCAGGACCTGGCCCGCGCCGGCGAAGATATCGAGGCTCCCGGCGCAGTTGGGATCCCGGTAGCTGGAGAACGCCACGCTGCCCATGGGGCTGACGGCCAGGGTAACCCCGTAAGCGCCGCCCTTGACCCGCACGTTGTTCCAGAGGTAGTCCAGGCTCAGAAGCTGAGCCGCCACGCGCATGGAGCCAGCGTACTCCCGGCCTGCGTTCCGGAGTCTGCCCACAAAGCCCGTGAAGCCGATACCGGCGGGGATGGTATAGCCCTCGGCCTGGAGGTCCAGCGCCCCGTAAGCCGTGCTCGCGCCGGGCCCGCCTTCGGGCAGGAGCTCCAGCGCCCCCTTGACGTAACCGTCATCCGCCGGACCCGTCAGGGAGACGGTGACCCGGCCACGGACGAAGAGCTTCCGCAGCAGCGCCCCGAACGCCTCCGTCACGGCCTTGCCGTCGGCCTCAAAGCTCTTCTCGGCGCTCTGGAGCCACCGCAGCTGTCCCACGCCGGAGATGGCGTCGCCGACCGCGCCGGCGGCGGTGAGGCCGGCGGTCGCCCGTATCACGGCATAGGAGCTGCCGGCGGACATGAACCCCTGCTCCAGCCCGATGCGGGCCTGACGCAAAAGGTTGTAGACGGCGGCGGTGTCGTCCAGACTCGTGGTGAGCAAAATTTCCCGCAGGAGCTCCAGGCTCTCCGCCTTCCGCTCCGGCAGCACGGCCACGCTCACGTTCACCATGGGGACCGCCTTCCCGTCCGGCGTCTCGGGGCAGGTGACGCTCACCTCAAACCGGCCCAGCTTCTCCCGGATGAGGCTGGCCAGCTCCAGCGCCCCGTGCGTTTCCGTAGCCATCTTTCCCAGAAGCTGGCAGGCGACAGGAAGCTTGTCCAGCTCCTCCATGGTCAGATCGTCCGCCCGGAAATAGAGATCCAGATACGTGATCCCGCCGGTCTCCACGTCCTGCCACAGCAGGGGCCGCCCGCCGCGCTCGTCCACGTGATAGGGGAGTGCCGGCGTCGTCTCGGGGATATCGGAGAGGGACAGAAGCGGCAGGCTCGCCAGCGCCTCCGGCGTATCCGCCTCGCTCTGGTGGCGGCGCAGGGCGGCAAACTCGTCCATGACCTTTTTCGTCTCGGCTTCGCTCCAGCCGGCCTTGATGGCGGCAAGCTCCGCCTTATCCCGCTCCCGGGCCTCCTGGCCCAGGGTCTTGGAGGGCACCAGCACCACCCGCGCGGTGTGGCCGTTTTCCAAAAAGACCTCCCGGAGGAGCTTTTCGAACCACCCCTCGTCGATCCGGCGGCGCAGGGAGGCGAAAGTCTCCTCAAAGCTCAGATTCTGCGCCGGATCGCCGCCGTAGAGCCAGCTCTCCATGGCGTTTATGGCGAAGACAAGGCCCCTGGGCATCCGCCCGAAGTCCTTCTCGCGGCTGGCAAACTCCACCTGATTCAAAATGGCGTGGAGCTCCGCGTGGTCAAGGCCCTTTGCCTGCTCCTCCAGCACCCGGTAGACGGTCCTGACGAGCTCGTCCTTCTTCTCCAGGGACGTGTTCCGGGCCACCATCACCAGATAGTTTTGCTGGATGCCGTCGTAGTTCCCCAGGCTCAGATCCTGGCACAGCCCCGCCTCCAGCACGGCCTTCTTGAGGGGCGACTCGTTGGTCCCGCACAGCGCCTGGGTCAGCACCGCGCAGGCCATGCTCCGCTCCTGCTCGTTGAAGGCGCCGTAGACCCAGCCCTCGCCCACCAGGACCTTGTCCGTCCCGTCGTCCTCGGGCCCGATCTCGTACGCCGCCGTGCCCTCCTCGGGATGGACCGGCTTTTGCATGGGGATGTCCGCGTCCGGGTCGATGCGGTCATACTGGCAAAGAAAGCTGTCCAGCTTTGCCAGCACCGCGTCAAGGTCCATCTGCCCGTCCAGGAAGATATAGGAGTTGGAGGGGTGATAGTACCGGGCGTGGTTGGCAAGGTAGCTTTCATACGTCAGCTCCGGGATGTGCTCCGGATGTCCGCCGGACACGAAGCCGTAGCAGTTGTCCGGGAAGAGCCGCCGGCCCAACTCGAAGCTCAACACCTCGTCCGGGTCCACGAAGGCGCCCTTCATCTCGTTGTACACCACGCCGTTGCGGGTAAGCTCCCCGTCGGGGGCCTCCAGCTCATAGTGCCAGCCCTCCTGCCTGAACCCCATGGGGTCCGTCACCGACAGGGGATGGAGCACCGCGTCCATATACACGTCCACCAGGTTCAAAAAGTCCTGGTCGTTCCGGCTGGCCACGGGGTACATGGTCTTGTCCGGGAAAGTCATGGCGTTCAAAAACGTCTGCAGGGAGCTTTTCAAAAGCTCCACAAAGGGCTCCCGCACCGGGTACTTCTCCGACCCGCACAGCACCGAGTGCTCCAGAATGTGGAAAACGCCGGTGGAATCCGAGGGGATGGTCTTGAAGGCGATGGAGAAGGTCTTGTTGTCGTCGGGCCTGTCCAGATACACCAGGTCCGCTCCGTTCTTCTCGTACTCCATCCGGTAGAGCGTCCCTCTGAGCTCCGGCAGCGGCTGGCAGTACCGCACCGCAAATCCGTGCATGTTGTCTCCTGCTTTGAGTTCCATACAATCTTCCTTTCGTAAAATGTTTTATAAAAAGCAAGGCGTTCGCCTCATTTTTTACGGATCCAAAAGCGCCCGCATGATCGCCCCGTTCACACAGGCCTTCTCCTTGAGCTCGTCCCGGAGGGCCTTGAGGGACGCGGCGACCTCCTCCCGGCGCTCCAAAAGCCCCGTCAGGGCCTCCAGGGCGGCGTCCCGGTCGATGCCGCCGTCCCCGGCGGAGGGCTGGCGCAGCAGCTCTAAGTAGCTGCGCACCTTGGGGTCGTAGACGAACCCCAGCGCCGGCACGGCGCACCGGGCGGCGAAGATGAGGGCGTGCAGCCGCATGGAGAGCACGGCGCGGCTTTCGCCGATGACGCCCATGAGCTCCTCCGGCGTGTAGGTCCCGGCGAGGACGGCGCTTTTCTCCGTCATCCGCCGGCGCACGGATTCGCTGACGGCGTCGTCCACCGCCCCCTGCATGTTGACGAAGAGGGGCGTGACCTTGAACCGCCGCGCCGCCTCGTCGCACACCGCCGCGAAGTCGTCGAAATACCCCGCCCCGCCCTTGCTGTAGGGCCGCACGGACACGGCGATATAGTCGCCCTCCACGCCGGCTTCCCGCAAGATGGCCCGGGTCCTCTCCGGGTCCGGTTCGGGGAGCGTGAACACCGGGTCGGCGGTGACCGTCAGGTCCTCCCGCGTAACGCCCATGTCCCGCAGCTCCTTCAGGGAATCCGGGTCCCGCAGCGTCACCGCGTCCACCCGCTCCGCCGCCGCCCGGACACGGGCGCGGTTTTTCTCCCGGCGCACCGGCCCGATGCCGTTGGCGTAGATGAACGTCCGCTTGCCCCGCCGCAGGGCCAGATGGAGGATGCCCAGGTAGTATAAAAGGGACCTGGTGGAGGTGTTGTCCTGCAAGAGACTCCCCCCGCCGGACACCAGCAGATCGCACTGCCGCAGGACCTTGGACACCTTCCCCGGCGAAAACCGGGGCACCGCCTCCACGCCGAAGCTCTTCCGGGTCGCCTCGGCGTCCCGGCTGAGAACGGTGACCCGCGCCTTGGGGGAGATGGACCGCACGGAGGCGATGAGCGCGCGCAAAATGGCCTCGTCCCCGGCGTTGCCGTAGCCGTAGTACCCGCTGAGCACCACCCGGCCCCCGGCCCGGGCCTCCCGGTAGGCGTAGAGGGCGTCCTTGGCCATGCGCTCCACGCTGTAATGCTCCAGCACCACCTGCCGCCCAAAGGCGGAAAGCCTCCGGCGCTCGTCCTCCGGCAGGGACAGCGCTTTCAAGACGTCCTCCAGGAGCGTCTCCTTTGTCAAACGCGGACACCCCCGGCAGCAGAAGTTCCCCTCGATGCCGGTCTGGAGCTTCGTCTCGTCAAAGAGCCCCATGGTCCCCTCGTTGCCGGCGACGACCACGGGCTTGGCCGCCGCCATGGCCTCCAGCGCCGCCCGGGACACGCCCACGAAGACGTCCCCGGCGGCGCAGACGGCGTTCACGTCCGTCCGGGGCCCGGTGAGGATGACACAGGGCCGCCCCAGCGCGGCGTTCACCGCCTCGGCCTCATGCTTGAGCTTATCGAAGACGTCCCCGCCGCCGGCGATGAGCACCACCGCGCCGGGGAAGCGTCCGGCGATCTCCGGCGCCGCCTGGATGAGCGCCGCCGCCGCGTCGGCGCGGCTCTCGTCGAGCCTGCTCACATGGGCCACCACGGGCGCCTCCGGCGCGATGCCGAACTCCCGCCGGACCGCCTCGCCGGAGACGGCGGGGGAGAACTTCTCCGTGTCGATGCCGTTGATGGTCACGTTGATGTGGTCCTCCGGGACGCCGTAGCTGTCCATGAGGTAGCGCTTGATGTCCTCGGAGACCGCCACGGTCCGGTCCCCCCAGTTGGTCAGCGCCCCCGCCGCGCCGCCAGCGGCGAAGACCCAGTGGGCGGTGGTGACCAGGGGAAAGCCCATGCGCTTTTGGAGAAGCCCGCACAAAAAGGCGGGGATCCTGGCGTGGGCGTGGACTACGTCCGGGCGCGTATCCCGGACGGCCTTTTTCAAAAGCCCCAGGGACTTTGCCATCAGGGCGGGGGAGCGCCGGTGCATGGGGATCCGGATATGCCGCGCCCCGGCGGCCTCGATCTCCGGGACGTACACCCCGCCGTTGGAGGCGACGGTGACCTCATGCCCCAGCCGCGTAAGGGCGCGGGTCAGCTCCACGATATGCGTCTCCGCCCCGCCGATATCCAGCCCCATGGCGGCCATCAGGATCTTCATACGACCCTCCCCGTCAGCCCACGCTGACAACGACCCCGGTTACGGAGTCGTAGATGGTGGTGAGTTGGATGGCCATGTTCCTGTTGAGCTCAATGGACCCGCCCAGGTAATAGCCGTTAGCGCCGGTGGTACACTGGGATTCCACGGTGATGTAGATGTCGCTGTACCCCTCCATCGGCATGGACAGGATCTTCCCCCCCGGTGTGCTCACCAGGGCGTGGGCCGGTTCCGTCCGTACATCGGTGACGGAGCCCAGCAGGGGTCCCTCATCGCCGTTATAGACCGTATCTCCGGGCCTGAAGGCGTTCGCGTGACAGTCTCGGGCGGAGGTAACCTTGACCACATACTCCACTTTTACCATTTCGGGGTTCGAGTAGCCTACATTCTCATCCCCCTGAGTGAAAAAGCGGACATAGACCATGACCCCAATGGCCGCCACCAGCGCGACCGCCATGATATCCACCACACTGATCTTCCCAAAAAGGAAGCCGCGCTCATCGATAAGCTTTCTCTTCTTCATTTCTCCACCCTCTCAACGGCCACTACGGTGCCATTGAACACACAGCCGGGTACCTTGCCTTGAATGCTCTTTCCGATCCGGATCACATAGCCGCCGTCTACCGTGATGTTGCGCTCCTCCAGCACCGCGTCGGCGGTGACGGTCAACAGGAGCGTATATCGGTCCGGCTCCTCCGCGAGGACCTGTTCCTCCCTCTCAAAGTCCGTCACAAGCCTGCGCGAGGGGCCTTTCTCCACGGACTCCACCGTTCCCAGAATATACTTCTTCACCACATCGATGAGGGCGTCGCCCGCCTTGAACTGGTCGGCCACGTCCTCGGTGAGGCTCGAGACCTCCACGGTGTAGCGGACAGTCGTTTTTTTCGCGGAGATCACCGGCACATCCTGCCCCGGCGTGCCTGCCTGCCGGTTGACGTAGTACAGGAGACCCCCCAGGGCCAGCGCCACAAGGATGAGCGCTATATCAAAAAGATTCACTACGCTCCGGCCTTTTTTATCTTTCTTTTCCATATCGCTCCTCCATGACCTTTGTATAGACTTCCTCGATCCGCGCGGCGTACCGCTCCCCGGTGAAGCTCTTGAGATACGCCTCTCTGGCGCCCAGGCCCAGCCTCTCGATCTCGCCGCGTTCTCCGGCCAGACGCCTCAAAATGTCCGCCAGGGCCGCGCTGTCCCTGGGCGGGAACAGCAGTCCCGAAACGCCGTCCTCCACGAGCCACGGGTTCCCGCAGCAGTCCGAGGCTACGGCGGGGACGCCCAGGCTCATACCCTCGATGAGGGCGAGGCTGGAGGTCTCGGAAAGATACGAGGCGTTGATTTGCACGTCCGCCACGCTCATCACCGGCGTCACGTCCTCCAAAAAACCGGTAAAGACCACGCGGTCTCCCAGCTTCAACTCCTCCGCCCGCCGTCGGACCTGTTCCTCAAAGGAGCCCGTACCGGCGACGATCAGCCGCACGCCGTCATCCCGCAGGCGGTCCATGGCCTCCAGAACGTCCAAGTGCCCCTTGTACTCCTCGATTCTGGACACCATCACCGCCACCATGTCCTCGGGGCTGATGCCGTATTTTCGCCGAAGAGCGGCCTGTTCGGAAAGAGGCCGGCGCGTCAGGGGCTTGACGCCGTTCATCATGACCTCCAGCTTTCTCTCCGGTACGCCCAGGTCCGTCAGGAGCTTCGCCCCCGCCGGGGAGATGACGATGATCCTGTCCGCCCAGTGCGTGTAGAGCGCCCGGTACGCGTACCGCAGAGGTGTCTTCGTCACACGGTCCGGGAAAGGGAAAGCCGAGTGCCGGGTAAAGACCACCGGCTTTTTCTCCATGGACGCCGCCAGCCTCCCGGACAGAGACCCGTGAGTGTGGACAATATCCGGCCCACAGCTGCGGATGACCTGCCGCAGGGGCCCCAGGGCTTTCAGGTCCATGGACCGGTCCTCCATGGCGTCCACCTGGAGGACCCGGACGCCCTGCCGCTCCAGGGGCTGCACCAGGAGACTGCCCCTGGGCACACACGCCGCCGCCTCAAAGCGCTCCCGGTCCATGAACTCCAAATAGTTGAGCACCGCCCGGCCCGCGCCGCCGATATTCGTGTCGCTGAGGATATTCAGCACCTTGATCATGAGGCCGCCTCCGTTTCCCTCGCCGACAGGGCCCCGATAAGGCCGATGACGATGAAAAACACCAGCAAGACCCGGTAGTTATAGAAGCTGTACTCCGCCACGGACTGGATGAGGAATCCGGCCACGCCGGAGAGCAGGGCCAGGAGCAGAACCCGCCGCTCCTTGTCCGCCCCGCGGGAAAGAGTCCCCACCGCGGCCCGCAGGGCCGAGCCCACTAGCCCGCCGAAGGTGAAAAGGCCAAGAACGCCGGAGTCGCACACCAGCTGGAAATAAAGATTGTGGGCGTGCGTAGCGATCGCGGCATTCAGGGAGTATTGGGGATAGATTACGGCGAAGGCCCCGGGGCCCACACCGGCCAGCCAGCAGTCCCGGAGCATCCGCATGGTGCCCGTCCAGATGCTGAACCGGTAATAGGCCGAGCTGTCGGCCATGGAGCCCACACTCAGAAGTCTGTCCAGGATCCCCTGAGGCAGGACCGCCACCGCCACCGCCGCGCACAGGAGCCCCGGCAAAAGGAACCGCCTGTCCATCAGCACCAGGAAAAGGGCCAGCTCCACCAGCAGCCCCACCCATCCGGCTCTGGACCAGGTGAGGAACATGCAGGCCACCATCACCGTTGTGGCGGCGATTGCGGCGATCCGCCCGTTGGCGGTCTTGGCGTTGACGGTCAGCGCCACGCCCAGGGGGATGATGAGCAGAAGATACTCCGAAAGGATATTGGGGTTATCAAGAGTGGAGTATACCCGCAGGGCAATGTTGCTGAAAAGCCTCTCATCGATCCAGTTGGCCGAAGTCTCGTCCCCCAGGACAGCCTGGAGGATGCCATATCCGGCCACCAGTGTTCCGCCGGCCACCAGCAGGGCGACGAGGCGCTTTCCGTCGGCGTAGGTCCGGTGGGAGTCCAGCATCGCCACGGCGAAAAGGGCGAAAGCCGTGGTCATCAGCGTGGCCCTCACCATACTCTCCAGCGCCAGCGAAAAGGCCGCCGAGATGGCATACACAAGGGCATAGGCCACGAACCACTTCTTCACCGGGGAATACATCGCCCTCCTCTCCCGGTCCCGGGCGTACCCCAGGACCACGGACGCCATGGCGATCAGCGCCAGCACCAGCACCGCCATGGTGGGCAGCAGCGGCGCCAGAAACGCCGTCAGCCCCAGCCAGAAAAATTCCTTTGTAAAAAGGGACCCCTCAAAGAGCCTGTCCAGCTTCAGCGCGTGAAAGGCCCTCCACAGCCCCTCGTGGACGCCGTGGCCTATTTTCCCCGTCAGCGACCCGGAGCCGCCGACGCCGGAGCCGGCCAGGGCCAGCGCCAGAAAGCTTTTCCGCCACTGCCGGTCGATCCACCCCGCCGCGGCGGTGAGGCCCCGGACGATGAGGCTGTGCTTGAATATCTCCTTCACAAGGTCACCCCCTCAGCTTCTTCTTCACGGCCCCCAGCACGGTCTTCGTCTCGGGGACCTTCAACAGGACAGTTAGCGCGGCGTACACCGCCACCCCCACGGCGGCGGGCACAAGGAGCGCTAAAAGCTTCCC
Source organism: uncultured Oscillospiraceae bacterium (assembly GCA_947632175.1). Taxonomy (GTDB): domain Bacteria; phylum Bacillota; class Clostridia; order Oscillospirales; family Oscillospiraceae; genus RUG626. Next base: position 91,887 of record CANROC010000004.1, read on the forward strand.
CACGCGCCCGTCAAGCATCTCCATGACCCCCCACACGGCCCCGGCCATGAGGGCCGTGGCCGCCAGGAGCTTGGCCATGTCCAGCACGAACGCCTTATCCAGGAACCCCAGCCCCCGCCGCCGGAGCGGCAGGGCCAGCACCAGGGCGTTGACGGTGAAGGACACCGCCGAGGCCGCGGCGATGCCCGCCACATCCCAGAGCGGCGTCAAAACCGCGCACAGCGCGGCGTTAACCGCGATGGAGACGGCGCCCGCGATGAGCGGCGTCTTCCCGGACTGGCCGGCGAAGTACGCCCGCGACACCACCGCCTGGACGGCGTACCCCACCATCCCCAGGGCCATGATCCCCAGGGCCCGAGAGGTGATGGACACGGAGAAATCCCCGAACTGTCCCCCGCCGAAGATGAACGCCACCAGGGGCCGCGCCATCACCGCCAGCCCTGCCGTCATGGGCGCCACCACGAAAAGCGTGGTGTGGAGCGTATCCCGCAGCGTCTGCCGCAGGGTCCCCGCCTCCCCGGCGGCGGACTCCTTGGACATGCGGGGGAAGACGTAGTTGGTGACGGACAGCACGAACACCCCGGCGATGACGGTGTAGAGCGTGTAGGCGTGCTCCACGGCGGACACCCCCGCCCCGTCGAAGAGCCGGGAGCCGAACTTGGCGTTCACCGTCTGGTTGATGGGCAGGACCCAGGTGCTCACCATCACCGGGAGGAGAAGCCGCCCCACCTTTTTCATGTCGTCGTTCCGGAGGGACAGGGAGGGCCGGAACCGGAACCCCTTTTTCCACAGCGCCGGGATCTGCACCAGCGCCTGGAGCGCCCAGGCCGCCAGAAACGCCACGGCGAGCCCCGTGATGCCGTACCGGTCGTTGAGCGTCACGTAATAGACGATGACCGCCAGGTTCGAGATAAGGCTGATGGCGGCGGGGATGTTAAATTCGTCAAAGGTCTGCAAAATGCCCACAAACGAGAAGGCAAGGCCGGTGAAGAAGACCGTGGGCATCATGATCTGCGTGAGTTTGGCGCACAGCGCCGCCGTTTCCGCGTCGTACCCGTCGGCGAAGAGCGCCGTGAGCTGCGGGGCGAACACCGTCCCCAGCACCGTGAGCACGGCGCACAGCACCCCCATCACCGTCATGAAATTCCCGGCAAAGCGGAAGGCGTCCTTTTTCCCCCGCTTGGTCAGCACCTCCCCCAGCACGGGGATGAGACACGCGGAGATGGCGGAGGCAAAGACAGTGTCAAAGAACACCCGGGGGATGCGGCTGGCCGTCAAAAAGGCGTTGGCCTCGCTGCCGGAGCCGTAATTCACCGTCAACAGCCTGTCCCTGACAAGCCCCAGCACCTTCCCCCCGAGGGTAATGCCCATCATCACCCCCACCGTGACCGCCGGGTTTTTCTTCTTCTCCTTCACAAGGCCACCTCTTTACACATCGCTAACATCCTATTATACCACACCCTCCCCATCTTTTCAACCCATATTAAGCCCCTCCTCGCGGGGGAGGGCAGGGGGGCGGCGGGCGTGGGAGGACGGAGCGGGTCCGAATCAAGCGGGCGGGTCGCAAGACCCGCCCACATATGATCTACAGCTTCGTCCCGCACTTTGTGCAGAACTTGTCAACCTCACGGTTTTCACTGCCGCAGTTGGGGCACAGGCGCTTCGCCGGCTGGGCCGGAGCCGCCGCCCGCTTTTTCTTCGAGTTTGCCCGGAGCGCCAGCGCCGCGATCACCGCCGCGACCGTCAGGATGAAGATGAGCAGAAAGAGCATCCACGCGAGCAGCATGGAGGGATCTCCCTCTTCCGTCTCGACGGGAGCCGTGCCGCCGGGCTGGCTCGACGGCGTCAGATCCGTTCCGCCCTGGCCGCCCTGACCGCCCTGGCTTTCCTGATCTCCCTGGCTTTCCTGACCGCCTTGACCACCTTGGCTACCTTGACCGCCTTGACCTCCCTGACCTTCCTGGCCGCCCTGACCGCCTTGACCTTCCTGGCTACCCTGGCCGCCTTGGCCGCCTTGACCGCCCTGACCTCCTTGGCCTTCCTGGCCGCCGGGGCCCTCCGGGAGCGTGGGCAGGGGCAGCTCCACGGGACGCACGGTGTGGAGCATCAGGAAGAGACGGTACAGGATGAGCGCCCCCTGGGCCCGGGTCACCCCCGCCTGGGGATAAAGGGACCCGCCCAGATCGATGAGCCCCTCCCGCACGGACAGCGCCGTGGAGGACTGGGCCCAATCGGCCACCTGGTCCCCGTCATCGTAAGCGTACAGATACCGCCAGGGGTCCGACGGGGGCAAATAGCCCCGCTGCTCCTGGAGGGTCCTGCCCGTCAGCGTCAGCATCTGCTCCACCGTGAGCTTCTGCTCGCCGCCGAACTCGGTGAAGGAGATGCCCTTCACGATCCCGGCGCTCTGGCCGGAGGCCACATAGACGTAATACGGGCTGTCCGCCGGCACATCGACGAAGGTAGACACGGCCCCCCGGTCCAGGGCGAAGAACATCCCCACCAGCACCTTGGCGAAATGGTATCTCTGCATGATCCCCTGGGGATCGAAACGCCCGCCCGGCGCGGTGAAGAAGCCCTTGGACACCAAAAACCGTATGGCCGCCCGGGTCTCCTCGTCGTATCCGTCGATGTCCGTCACCTGTACGGCGTTTTCGATGACCTCATACTCGCCGGAGTAGGGCGTGTCGAAGCTGAGCACCCCGGAGGACGGGTCGTACTGCCCGCCCCAGTTGTCCGCGCCGTCGGCGTAGCTGACCATGACGGTGCAGGTGGCGCTCTCCGCCGGAAGACCCACGGTCACCGGGCAGATGAGCTTTTCCAGCACCCTGCCGCTCCCGTCCAGGAACGTGAGCGTATAGCTCCCGTTTGCCCCGGAAAGCTGTATGGACAGGCTCCCGTAGGCGGCGATGAGGCGCTTGAGGTTCTCCGCGCTCACCTGGATGTAGTGCCGGCCGTCGGCCAGCAGCAGCTGGAGGGAGCACCCCTCCAGGGCCTCGGCCAGGTCGCCGGTCAGCGTCACCTGGAGGGGGTTGGAGAGGTCGGCGTTGGTCCACAGGAGCCGGATCACCACCGTCACGCCCCTGTTGAGCGTGGCGCCGCGGCTTTCCAGGACCTCCTTTGCCTGCCGCCAGGCGTCCAGAGCCCCGGAGGCCAGGTCCCCGGCGGAGGCGGCGTTCACCGTCAGCCTGCCGTTCCCGCCGGACACCGTCCCGATGTACAGCTTGGAAAGGGCGTTCTCCACGAACCGCGCCAGGTCCGACTTGGCCGGGTCGTTGGGGAAGATGCCCGGCATGTTGTCCAGCTTGTCCTTCAGGTAGTCCAGAAGGTCCTCAAGGTCCCGGACGCCGTTGACGTCCTCAAAGTCTATGTCCACGTTGGGCCGGGAGAGCTCCTCCTGGGAGACGCGCTCCACCTCGTCGGTGGACGCCGGCGCTTTCCGGTCCTCCACGACCCACCGGATCTGCCCGTTCACCCGCCGGCCCCGGACGTAAGCCCCGCTCAGCGCGCCGTCCACCCGGACGATCACGTAATAGACCCCGTCCGCCAGCCGGTAGATCGCCACGATCTCCCCGCCTATGGCGTCCTGTACGGCCTTTTTCACCTGCTCGGTGAAGTCGTCCGGTTCCTGGACCGTATCCGGATAGCGATACCGCGGGTTCCCGCAGTTCTCCGCGTATACCCGCAGCGCCGCGGCGGTGACGGTCGTCCGGCCCAGCTCCACATCCTCCATATAGTGGCCCAGCGGCCCGTTGGAGTAGAGCTTGGTCCCGCCGCCCAGCTCCAGCTCCCCGACGGGGCTCTGACTGCCGCGGGCGCTTCCGTCCAGATACCACGTGCTCCCGCGCTGGATGACGGTGTGCCACAGCCTCAGGTGCCCCTTGTCCGAATAGTAGTATTTCGCGCCGCGCGGATTGTAGAAGTCATCATAGGTGATCCCTTTATCGGCCCGGAGCATCAGCCCCTCGGCGGTGGGGACCAGCGTATAGGAGTAGTCCGGATCATAGTCTGTCTGCCCGTCCAGAGACTTGAAATTCGAGCGGACGGCCCTGCCGTTCTGATACTCCCAGAAGATAGGATCCGTGCATGTGTGGTCACTGTACGGGTCCGGCGGCAGCGTTGAGCAGACTATCACCGGATACCCGTCCCCCAGGTCGATGAGGGTGGCGTACTCCTCGTCCGTCCCCTCCAGCGCCTCGGCGTACTCCAGGGCCATCTGGGCGTCCATTTTGCACTTCGTCCGGTCCCCCATATACGCCACGCTGGCCAGCGGGTCGTTGGGGTCGATGCGCGCGATATTTCCCGTATCGGCCCGGTCCCAAAGCCGGCGCATCAGGGAACTTGCGTCATTAAACCGAAATGTGAAATCCGTAGAGAAAGGCGTGCCTTGAAAGATCTCGACCCACTGGTCTTGCCGCCACTGCTCCCGGATGGCGTCCGCCTGGTCCGAACCGGGATTCCCGCCGGGAGGGCTCCACTCGAAGAGCGCGTCCTCCGCCGTCTTCCCGTCGATGACCAGGGTGTAGCGGTAATGGTACGGCTCCTGGTCAAAGAGGGGCCCCCAGGTCTCGGTCATGGATACCACCTGGCGGAAGCTGCCGTTGGCGTACGCAAAGACGTTGAGGGTCTCTGTTTCTTCCATGTCGCCGCCGTTCATGTAGGTGATGAGGTAGACTTTTCCGTCCTTACGGACCAATTCCCTGGAAAACTGGAAGTCTATCGAAGCGGCCGAGAGGTTCACCTTCTCCGCCCCGGAGCCGTTGAAGCGCCAGATCTCCTCCAGCGGCAGCTTATCGATTCCCTGCGCCATGTACAGGTACAGCTCCGGCACGCCGTCCCCCTCGAAGTCGATGAGGTCCGCGTAGCACAGCCCGTAACAATCGGATGCCCACGTTTTGGAATGATCATACTCGTCCCAGACGAGCGGCCATTCCGTCATCTTGTCCTCCAGCACCTTGGCGTACGCCCCCGCCGCCTCCGGCGAGAGGCTGTCCACAGACGCGCTGACCTGCGTCCCCGCGGCGGACGCCCTCACCGGCAGGGCCGGAATAAGCGCCGCCAGGACGGCAAAAATAAGGACAAAAGAGAGTATTTTCCTCATAGAGCTCCCTCCCTCATAGGAATCAGGCACATTTTAGCAGATTTTGGCCCTCTTGGCAAGCGTTCTTCGCATCCGTCTTGAAAATCCCGCGCCAATCTGCTACAATATTCTCAATGAAAACAAAGGATGATGGCTATGTTCGTTGACAAAGCAGTGATCGAGATCCGTTCCGGCAAGGGCGGGAACGGCGCGGTGGCCTTCCACCGGGAAAAATACGTGGCCTCCGGCGGGCCGGACGGCGGGGACGGCGGGGACGGCGGGGACGTGGTCCTGGTGGCCGACGCCAACATGTCCACACTCATGGATTTTCGCTACAAGCGCAAGTACGCCGCCGGCAACGGCGCGGACGGCGCGGGCAAGCGCTGTACCGGCAAGAGGGGAGAGGACCTCACGATCCGCGTCCCCCTGGGTACCGTGGTCCGGGACAAGCTGACCGGTGCCGTGATGGCGGATATGTCCGCCACGGAGCGCTTTGTGGCCGCCCGGGGCGGCAGCGGCGGCTGGGGCAACGCCCACTTCGCCACGCCCACCCGCCAGGCCCCCCGCTTTGCCAAGGCGGGCCTGCCCGGCGTGGAGCGGGAGATCGTGCTGGAGCTCAAGCTCCTGGCGGATGTGGGCCTCGTGGGCTTTCCCAACGTGGGCAAGTCCACGCTTCTGGCCGCCGTGACCCGCGCCCGGCCCAAGATTGCCAACTACCACTTCACCACCCTCTTCCCCAACCTGGGCGTGGTCTACGCCGGGGAGGACCGGAGCTTCGTTTTGGCGGACATCCCCGGCATCATCGAGGGGGCCAGCGAGGGCGCGGGCCTGGGCCACGATTTCCTGCGGCACATCGACCGCTGCCGCCTCACCGTCCACGTGGTGGACGTCTCCGGCAGCGAGGGCCGGGACCCCATTGAGGACTTTGAGACCATCAACCGGGAGCTGGCCGCCTACTCCCCAGCCCTGGCCTCCCGCCCCATGGTGGTGGCCGCCAACAAGTGCGACATGGCCTCGCCGGAGCAAATTGAGCGTCTGGAGCGCCACGTGCGCGACGCCGGCCTCGATTTCTTCCCCATCTCCGCCGCCGCGGAGCTGGGCACCCGGGAGCTTGTCCGCGCCGTGAGCTATAAGCTTTCGGACCTGCCCCCCATCCTCACCTTCGAGCCGGAGTACGTGGAGCCGGAGGAGCCCACCGAGCTGCCGGACCCGGAAATCAACCGGGAGGACGGCGTCTGGTACGTGGACGGCGGCTGGGTAGAGCGCCTGGTGCAGAACGTGAACTTCGGCGACTACGAATCCCGCAACTACTTCGACCGCACCCTCCGGGACCGGGGCGTTTACGCAAGGCTCGAGGAGCTGGGCGTTTCCGAGGGGGACACCGTCAGCGTCTGCGGCATCGCCTTCGAGTACCGCCGGTGACCCATTGACTTTTGTCAGGAAAAATACTACAATATTGTAAGCCATGAAAGGGGGCCGGCCCATGAAAAAAACGATCCGCCATCCCTCCGCCATTCCGCTCTACGGCGCGGCGGCGGTGTGGCTTATATGGTGCCTCTTCCTGCCGCTCTACCGCCTGTGGCACTTCGCCGCCCTCATTGCCCTCGCCGCCGGGGCTTTCTTCGGCCTACGGGCGCTCTTCCCGGGGACCACGGAGGAGATCGAGGTGAAGCTGCCCCCGGCAACGACCGGCGACCCGGAGCGCGACAGGCTCCTGGAGGAGGGACAGAAAGCCGTGGAGGAGCTTACGCGCCTGCGCGGGACCATCCCCGACCCCACGGTCCAAAGCCGCGTGGACGAGCTTCGCGATCTCACTGACAAAATCTTCAAGGACATCGTGGACGACCCCAAGGACGTGCCGCAGGTCAAACGCTTCGCCGGCTACTACCTGCCCACCACCATGAAGCTCCTGAACGCCTACGACCGCATGAGCGGCCAGGCCCCCGGCGAGAACGTCTCCGCCACCCTTAAGCGCATCGAGGACATCCTGGACACCACCGTGGCGGCCTACCGCAAGCAGTACGACGCCCTCTTCGCCAACGAGGCGCTGGATATCGAGACGGACATCACCGTTCTGGAGGCCATGCTCAAGCGCGAGGGCCTGTCCGGCACGGATTTTAAAATCTAAGCATATTATACCACAAAATCCCGAAATTGTCAAGAGAAAATTCATATCTTAAAGTAATTTTTTTGTCCATAAACTCAATTTCAGAAAGGAAGACCGACATGACCGAAGAATACACCCCCACCCTGACCTTCAACGCCACCACCGACACCCCCGCCGGACAGGCCGCCGCCGCGGCGGCAGCCGCCCAGGCCCAGCCCGAGACTCCCACCGTCACCGCCACCGAGCACGAGGAGAGCCAGCTCACCCCCGAGGAGCTCAAGCAGGTGGAGGACTTCTCCCAGAAGATCGACATCACCGACACCAACGCCATCCTCCAGTACGGCGCGGCCAGCCAGAAGAACATCGCCGACTTCTCCGGCGCCACCCTCCAGAACGTCCGCACCAAGGACATGGGCGAGGTGGGCGACATGCTCTCCGACCTCGTGGTAGAGCTCAAGGGCTTCGACTACGACGGGGAGGAGCGGGGGTTCCTCGGCATCAAGAAGAAGGTGAAAAACCAGATCGCCTCCCTCAAGGCCCAGTACGACAAGGCCGAGGTCAACGTGGACAAGATTGCCGGGATGCTGGAGGGCCAGCAGCTCACCCTTTTGAAGGACATCGCCACCCTCGATAAGATGTACGAGCTCAATCAGGGCTACTTCAAGGAGCTGACCATGTACATCCTGGCCGGCAAGAAGAAGCTCCGCGAATGCGAGGAGGTGGAGCTGCCCCGCCTGCGTGAGAAGGCCCAGCAGACCGGCCTTCCCGAGGACGCCCAGGCGGCCAACGACTACCAGAACATGATCAGCCGCTTCGACAAGAAGCTCCACGACCTGGAGCTGACGCGGATGATCTCCATCCAGATGTCCCCCCAGATCCGCCTCATCCAGAATAACGACACCCTCATGGTGGAAAAGATACAGACGTCCATCGTGAACACCATCCCCCTCTGGAAGAGCCAGATGGTCCTGGCCCTGGGCCAGCAGCACTCCCAGCAGGCCATGGAGGCCCAGCGGGAGGTCACCAACATGACCAACGAGCTTTTGAAGCGCAACGCCGAGAAGCTCAAGCAGGGCTCCGTCGAGATCGCCCGGGAGTCCGAGCGGGGCGTGGTGGACCTGGAGACGCTGAAGGCCACCAACCAGTCCCTCATCGAGACGCTGGAGGAGGTCCGCACCATCCAGGCCGAGGGCGCCGCCAAGCGCCGCGCCGCCGAGGTGGAGCTGGGCAAGATCGAGTCCGACCTGAAGTCCAAGCTCCTTGAGCTCAACAAGTGATGAAGAGGCTTGTAACCGACTGGCGCGCGGGCGTCGCCGTCCTCACCCTGGTGGTCCTGATCTTCACCCCTTATGGCGCGAGAGCGAGCCTTAAACGCGCCGTCCAAAAGGTGGAGGAGCAGTTCTTCACCGGAGTGGACGGCCGCGGGGCCGTGGCCGACTACCTCTCCGACTGCGCCGACGCCGCCCTGGGGCTCATCACCGTGGGCGACAAATACGAGGCCGCCGAGGAGGAGACTTACGAGCTCCGGGAGGACAGGCACATTATGCTGGAATCGCTGGAGGACAAGGACGTTTTCCTGATCGTCAACGCAATTGACCTGCTGGACTACTCCTTCCAGATGCTGCGGGACGCCCTTCTGGCCCTCCCCCTCACGGAGGAGGATGTCCGGTCCCTGAAGCTCTATGTCAAAAACTTTGACGGCGCCATGGGCGCCATAGCCCACGCCGGCTACGACGAGGCGGCGAAGGCGTTCATCGCCGACGTCTACGAGCGCTTCCCCGCCTCCCTCATCGCCTCTGCCCTGGGCGTCGAGCCGCCCCAAATCATTTATCCTTCATGAGGTGTAAGCCTTGAAAAAAACCGTATCTGCGCTTTTGACCGTCCTTCTGGCTCTGTGCCTCGCCGTCCCGGCCCTGGCCCTCGCCCAAAGCGGGGACTTCTACGTCACCGACGAGACGGGCTCCCTCTCCCAAGAGACGGTGGAGCACGTCCTGGAGGTCAACTATGACCTGGAGGAGTCCTGCGGCGGCGCCCAGATCGTGGTGGCGTTCATCAATTACTTCGGCGACGTGGGCGCCGACGAGTACGCCGTCGGCCTCTTTAACGACTGGCAGCTCTCCGACCGGGCCATGCTCCTGGCCGTCTCCCCCCGGGAGGGGCGGGGCGGCCTCGTGGTGGGCACGGCCCTGGACAGCCGCTTCACCTCCCGCGACATGGAGGACTACCTGGACCGGTACTTCTGGGATGACTTTGACGACGGGAAATACGACCGGGCCGTGACCACGCTGGTGGATGAGCTGGCCGGCTGGTTCTACGACGAGTATAACGTGGCCCCGCCCTCCCAGGGCGCGTCGAAGTCCTCCGGCGCGCTGGCGGGCCTGGGTATTTTCGGCGCGGTCCTGGGGTTCCTCCTGCGCAATATTTTTCTTATCCTGATTTTCGTGGCGATCGTCGCCGTGATCATCCTCGCCGACCGGCGGCGCTACCGGGGCTACTACACGTCCCTGGGGATGCCCATCCCCCGCTACTACCCCTGGTACATGTTCACCTCCCGCCCCTACCGCCGCTACACCCCGCCCCCGCGCCCCCGGCCCGCCTCCCGCGGCCCTCACGGTCCCGGCCCCGACAGGCACAGCCCTCACGGACCGGCCCCCACGTCCCGCCGTTCCTCCCGCCCCTCCGCCCCGGCCCGCCGCTCCGGCAGCGCCGGCTCCTTCGGCGGCCGCTCCTCCGCCCCCAGCCGCCCCTCCCACCCCACCACCGGCGGCCGCTCCAGCGGTTCCTTCGGCGGGAGAAGATAACCGAAACGAATTTGCCCCACCTCCGGGATTTGGAGGTGGGGCAAACCTTTGCGCGGCGGGGAATCGGAAGCGCTCCCGTCACGTAACGTGGGCACGGGCGGACACATGGGTCCGCCCCTACAGGAAATATGGAAAGTTATTCCATTTAACTGACCCCGGAGGTCATCGCAACGCGGGTCGCCGGGGACGGCGACCCCTACGGCGTTTATCGGTGGCAATCCGAAACAACAACGCGGGCCGCCAAGAGTGGCGGCCCCTACAAGGTGTGTTGTCGCAACGGTTCCGATAAAACGAATCCGCCCCAATTATGCCGTAGGGGCCGCCACTCTTGGCGGCCCGCACGCAGTATGTCTCGTTTACCGGAAACATCAGTTACGTCGAACGGGCTCGAATACCCCGCCGCTGCGGCGGCACCCCATCTCCGGCCCAAGAGCCGCCGCTGCGCGGCGGTTGGCCTCCGAAACACGCCTGCGGGCGTAGTTTTTCCGAAAAAGGGGTCAAGGGGAATAAGGATGCGGCGCTTCGCGCCGCTTTTATAAAAAAATTGCGCCGCGAAGCGGCGCAACCTTTTTTGCCCCCTCCTCGTAGGAGGGGGGCAGGGGGGGAAGCGAGCGGGGGAGGACGGGATGCTTTCGAAAAAGCGCGCAAAAAAAACGGAAAGCCCCCGGCCGTTCGGCCGGGGGCTTGGAGGTTTCTTGGCTTCAGATGACTCTCGCGCCGCTGTAGAAGCGCTGGGAATAGTGGGTGCTGTCGAGGTCGGAGATGATGACGCCGACGCGGGAGTTGGAGGCGTGGACGAACTGGCCGTTGCCGATGTACATACCCACGTGGTACATGGTCTGGCCGCCGTTGGTGGAGAAGAACACCAGGTCGCCGGGCTGGAGCTCATCGCGCTTTAAGTGGGTGGAGAGGCCGTTGTACTGGGCGGTGGCGCCGCGGGCGATCTTGTAGCCGAACTGGCCGTAGACGTAGTACATAAGGCCGGAGCAGTCAAAGCCGCGGGAGGGGGATTCCTCGCCGTAGACGTATTTGTAGCCCACGAACTGGAGGGCGTAGTTGGCGATCTCCTGGCCCAGGGAGGTGGTCTCGGACTTGACGGTGGTGTAGCTGGGGCCGCCGCCGGTGATCTTTATGTAGTCGGAGCGTATGTAGCCGGTGCCCTCCTGAGTGACCACCTTGTACCAGCCGTTGTTGATGCCGATGACGGAGAGCGTCTCGCCCTCGTTATACATGGTGATGACGGCCTTGTCGGTGGAGGGGCCCTTGCGCATCCGGACCTTGTTGCCGATGACCGTGCCGGTGGCCTTGAAGTTCTCGGCCTTCAGCACGTCGGTGAGGTACTCGCTGGCCACGTAGCCCACGGTGCCGGCGTAGTTGATCTTGTACCAGTCCTTGGTGGTCTTTTCCAGGATCACCACGATGGTGCCGCCGGCGAGGATGCCCACCCGGTCGTAGTCGGTGGAGGGGCCGGAGCGGATGTTGAGGGCCGCGGTGTCCACCGTGGCGGCGCCCCAGGCGATCTCCACGGAGTCGGCCAGGGCGGTGACGCCCATGAGACCCGTCAGGATCACCAGCGCCATCAGGAATGCCAGGACTTTCTTTTGTGTCTTCATTCTATGTCCTATGTCCTTTCGTCATTTGGCGGAGAGCGCCCGCTCCAGCCACACCGAGGCCACGTCCATGGCGGCGTACAGCCCGCTTTTCTCTGTCTTCTTGACCACCCGGTCGCGGGATTTGAGGTCGGGGTCCGTCAGCTGGAGCTGGACGGAGACCCGCGTGGCTACGTCCATGTCGTCTACCTTTTTTGTGTCCGTGACCTGCATCATGATGATGTATTTGTCCGCCATGCTGCCGTAATAGAGGATGTTGTCCAGCCTGCGCAGGGGCCGGCCGCGATACTCCAGCAGCTTATTACCGGTTGCATTAGCCATTTGGGAACCTCCCGGATCAATATCGTAACCAAATTGTAACACATTGTTTCCTCTTTGTCAACATCATTTTTTCTTGCCGCCAAGGGGCGCTTTCGGAGAGGTTTTGCCGCAAAATGTGGGGTTTTGGCGGATTTTTTCCGCAAAATCTTGTAGACCCTCCCCGAATTTGCCAAAATCCGGACAAAAAGGAGCGAGGGAAAAAGGTTACAAAATTGTAAATATTTTTTCCGCAGATTCCCTTGACGTCCCGCCGCGCCTGTGCTATACTCTGACCATCAACACATGAACACTTGTTCATATGAAAGGATGAACCAACGTGGAAGAGAAAAACGAGCTCATGTGCGACGAGCCGGGCACCCATCTGGACGTGGTGGGCCGCGTCCGGGACGTCCTGCCGGAGGACGACACGCTCTACGAGCTGGCGGACCTTTTTAAGATGTTCGGCGACTCCACCAGGATGAAGATCCTCTTCGTGCTCATGGAGTCGGAGATGTGCGTCTGCGACATCGCGGAGCTGCTGGGCATCAGCCAGTCGGCCATCTCCCACCAGCTGCGCATTTTGAAGCAGGCCAAGCTCATCTCCTCCCGCCGGGAGGGGAAGAACATCGTGTGCTTCCTGGCGGACGACCATGTGCGGAGCATTATTGACCAGGGCTTGAACCACGTTCTGGAGTGAGCGCCGGTCTTTTTCGCGCCGCTCAAATCAAAAGCATGACCAATTCAAAATCATATAAGGAGGACTTACATATGAAAAAGATTTTTCGCCTCAAGGACTTGGACTGCGCCAACTGCGCGGCCAAGATGGAGCGGCATATCAGGAAGCTGGACGGGGTCAACGACGCCAGCGTCAATTTCCTGACCCAGAAGATGACCGTGGACGCCGAGGACGCCCGCTTCGAGGAGATCATGGACGAGGTGGTGAGGCTTTGCCGCAAGGTGGAGCCTGACTGCGTGATCGTGAGGTGAGGGACCGTGACGCGCCGTCATAAGCTGACCCTCGCCCGCATCCTCGCCGCCCTCGCCCTGCTCGTCGCGGCGGAGCTTGCCCCGCTGGAGGGGATCTGGAAGCTCCTTTTGTTCCTCGTACCCTACTTCCTGGTGGGCGGGGACGTGCTGTGGAGGTCGGTCATCAACATCTGCCACGGGCAGGTGTTCGACGAGAACTTCCTCATGTCCGTGGCCACCGTGGGGGCCATGGCCACCGGCGAGTACGCCGAGGGCGTGGCCGTGATGCTCTTCTACCAGGTGGGGGAGCTCTTCCAGTCCGTGGCCGTGGGCAAGTCCCGGAGGTCCATCGCCGCCCTCATGGACATCCGCCCGGAGTACGCCAACGTCCTCCGGGACGGGGAGACGCTGGAGGTCGCCCCGGAGGACGTCCTGGTGGGGGAGACCATCGTCCTCAAGCCCGGCGAGCGGGTCCCCCTGGACTGCGTGGTCACCTCCGGCGCGGGGAGCATCGACACCGCCGCCATCACCGGCGAGTCCGCGCCCCGGGACGTGGCCGTGGGCGACGAGCTGGTGTCCGGGTCCATCAATTTAAGCGCCGTGCTGGAGGCCCGGGTCAAGAGCGTCTACGCCGAGTCCGCCGTGGCGCGGATCTTGGAGCTGGTGGAAAATTCCTCCGAGCGCAAGGCAAAAACCGAGAACTTCATCACGAAATTCGCCCGCTGGTACACTCCGGCGGTGGTCTTCGCCGCCCTGGCCCTGGCGCTCATTCCCCCGCTGGCGCTGGGGGAGCCCTGGATGAAGTGGGTCCACCGGGCGCTGGTGTTCCTGGTGGTCTCCTGCCCCTGCGCGCTGGTGATCTCCGTGCCGCTGAGCTTCTTCGGCGGCATCGGCGGGGCGTCCAGGCGGGGGATTTTGGTGAAGGGCTCCAACTATCTGGAGGCCCTGTCCAAGGTCCGCGCCGTGGTTTTCGACAAGACCGGCACCCTGACCCAGGGCTCCTTTAAGGTCCGCGCCCTGCGTGAAGCGGGGGGCTTTCGTTCCGAGGAGCTGCTGTCCCTCGCCGCCGGGGCCGAGGCGTGGTCTACCCACCCCATCGCCCGCGCCATCGTGGCGGCGGCGGGTCCGGCGGCGCAGGCCCGCGAGGACGCCGCCCCCGCCCAAGTGGAGGAGCTGGCGGGCCTGGGCGTCCGCGCGCAGGTGGACGGGAGGACCGTCCTGGCCGGCAACGCCCGCCTCATGGCCTCGGAGGGTATTGAGGTCCCCGAGACGGAGGAGGGCGGCGCGGTGGTCCACGTGGCCTGCGACGGCGTCTACGCCGGGGCCATCCTCATCGCCGACGAGCCCAAGCCCGACGCCAAGGACGCCGTGGCCCGCCTGCGCGCCCAGGGAAAGCGCACGGTGATGCTCACCGGCGACAGGAAGGCCTCCGCCCGGGCCGTGGCGGAGGAGCTGGGCGTGGACGACTTTATGAGCGACCTCATGCCCCAGGACAAGGTCGCGGCCTTAGAGAAGCTCATGGACGAGACTCCCGGCGGCGTGGCCTTCGTGGGCGACGGCATCAACGACGCCCCGGTCCTCACCCGCGCCGACGTGGGCCTGGCCATGGGCGCCCTGGGGTCCGACGCCGCCATCGAGGCGGCGGACCTGGTGCTCATGGACGACAAGCCCTCCCGCGTCCCCGAGGCCGTGGCCATCGCCCGCCGGACCATGACCATCGTCCGGGAAAACATCGTCTTCGCCCTGGCCGTGAAGCTGGCCATCCTCATCCTCGGCGCCCTGGGCTATGCCAACATGTGGCTGGCCGTCTTCGCCGACGTGGGCGTCGCCGTCCTCGCCATCCTCAACGCCCTGCGCGCCATGAACACCAAAAAAGTCGCGGGATAAGAAGCGGCGAAAGCATGCAAAAAAGGGACTGTGAGCTTTCACAGTCCCTTTTTGTTTGGGCCAAATGATTTCCGGCGCCAGGGCGCGGCCCTTGAGGGCGTCAGGGGAGAAACGAGGGTCAGCTGTCCTTCTCAAGGTAGCTGATGACCAGCTCCTGGAGGAGCTCGTCGCGGTCGATGCGGGTGATGAGGGCGCGGGCGTTGTTGTAGTTGGTGATGTAGGTGGGGTCCTCGGACAGGATGTAGCCCACGATCTGGTTGATGGGGTTGTAGCCCTTGAGCTTCAGGGAGTCGTATACCGAGGATAGGATCTCCCGCGTGCCTATTTTTTTGTCTACCACATTGAATTTCCTGGTGAAATCAAGATCATCCATGTCCGTTTCCCTCCTGTCTTATGTTTATCTTTTGCCGTTTGAACGGAATCTATCTCAATTATATCAAAAAATTCCACCGTGTAAAGAAGGGAAAGCCATTTTTCATCAAAATTTTATAATTTCTTAAGCGATTTTTCCCTCCCGGACCCGGAAGACCAGGTACGACCGGCCCTCGATGTCCTGGGCCGCGCCGAAGCGGAAGGCCGGGAGCATGGGGAAGGGCATGGAGGGGGAAAAGGGGAAGGCCAGCAGGACGTTCTCTCCGTCGGGCATCATGAGGGCGCCGGTGACCTCCCGGGCGCAGGCGATGAGGTCCGGATCGGCAAAGTACCGCGCCGGGTCGGGCTCCGGGGTCCAGGCGGCGGGCGCGGGGGCGGGCTCCGGGTCGGGGACAGGCTCGGGGACAGGTTCGGGGACGGGGGCGGGGGCGGGTTCCGGTTCAGGTTGGACCGGCTCCGGCGGCTCCGGCGGGGCCAGAGGCGGGACGGCCTCCCCCAGGGGGACCAGCAGCGCCGACACCGCCGCCGCGGGCTCGCGTGGGCCCAGCTCCAGGGGGGAGAGCTTCTTTGTCAGCGCCTGCCCGCCGTCCCGGGGGGTGGGGATGCCCAGGCTCAGGTCCCCGTCGGGGAACCGGAGGATGAGCCTTGCGGGCGGCAGGAGCTCATCGCTTTTGTAGGTAAACGCGGTCTTCACCCCGGCGGGCGCGACCGTCAGCTCCCCGGCGGGCCGTCCGCCGGGAGTGGTGACATCAAAACGCACAGCAAAAACCTCCTTAGGTCCTTATACTAATATCTAATTAAAAGGAGCCATTCGCGACGGTCTTTTTCGCGTCATGCGGCGTCAGCCGCCTTGGGAATACACAAAGTATTCCCTGCGGCGTCTTCCTTGCCTGACGCGAAAAATCCTCGCCGCTCGGTGTCTCCCTTTAAATAGATATTAGTATTATGGCAAAAAAATACCCGGACGTCAAAGTATACGTCCGGGTATGGTGAAATATGTATGCTTGCGCGGGGTCAGGACACCGTATAGTCTCCGCGGATGAGGATCTTGGTGTTGTCCCTGGTGGCCTTGACGCCGTTGCCCTTGATGGTGACCATGTACATGTGGTTGCTGAGAAGCTCCGCGTCGGCATAGGGGACGCTCTGGGCGTCCGTCTCGTCCACCAAACGCGGGTTGTTGGGCCCGAAGGACACCACCGTGCCCAGGCGCGGCATGATCTCCGTGCCCACGCCGCAGGTGACGGTCTGGCCCTTGGAGAGCGTCAGCACCTCAAAGCCCGAGACCACGGCGCCGTTGCCGGTGGAGGTCTCGTTCTCCTTGGTAAGCTCGTCAAGGCGCGCCTCGAACTCCGCCAGCTTCCCGCCGGTCATCTCTTGGAGCTTGTCCATGATGGCGGGGGTCAGCGTTTCGTTTAAGTAGCTCAGCGTCACCAGCGGGTCGTCCTTCGTGCCGTAGTTGGTGACGGCCATGGTGGTGAGCCCCGAGACCAGCGCCACGGCCACCAGAACGGCCACGGCGATAACGGCTTTCTTTCCTTTGCTCATATGTATGGTACCTCTCTTTGTGTCCGCCCCCGGCGCGCCGGGGCCCGGGGAGCGCTTTGCGCCCCCCGGATGTTCCTATCCGTGCAATCCAAAGCTGACGGCGATGGCGTCGTCCACTTTATTCATGAGCTCCTCGTCCACCCGGCCCATGCGCTCCCGGAGGCGCCGCTTGTCGATGGTGCGGATCTGCTCCAGAAGGACCACGGAGTCCTTGGTGAGGCCGAAGGACCTGGCCTCCAGCTCGATGTGGGTGGGCAGACGGGCCTTGCCGATCTGCGAGGTGATGGCCGCGGCGATCACCGTGGGACTGTGCTTGTTGCCGGTGTCGTTCTGGACAATAAGTACAGGCCGCATGCCGCCCTGCTCCGAACCCACTACGGGGCTCAGATCGGCATAGTAGATGTCTCCTCTTTTGACTGCGCTCGACACACTCTTCACTCTCCGACGAATTGATAGCCGCCCGGCCGATGCTGGGCCGGACTACCATAATTCTTTCACAAAGAGGCGTAATTTATACAGCACTGCAAAATTACCCGGACGGATTTTTCCGCCCGGTCCATTGTATGCCGGGGGATCAGTCGATGTAAACGCGGGGCACGCGCTTGGAGACGGCGCAGAGGAGCTCGTAGGAGATGGTCCCCGCCGCGCGGGCAAGCACATCCGCCGGCTGGCGCGGGCCGAAGATCTCGATGAGGCTCTCCAGATTGACGCCGGGCAGGTCGGTGAGGTCGATCATGCACATGTCCATGCAGATCCGCCCGCGCTGGGGCGCCGGACCGTCCGCCGTGATGAAAGCGCAGCGGTTGGAGAGGGAGCGCAAAAGCCCGTCGGCATAGCCGATGGGGACGACGCCCATGCGGGTGCGCCGGCCGGTGACGTAGGTGCCGCCGTAGCTGACGGGCAGGCCCTCATCGATATATTTGATGGTGCTCACGTGGGTCATAAGGCGCATGCAGGGCCGCAGATCCAGCGCCCCGCCGCCCTCATAGCCGTAGAGCAGGATGCCGGGGCGAACCATGTCGAGACACGTCTCCTTATAGTGTATCACAGCTCCCGAATTTGCGCAATGCCTTATTTCAAAGGAAATACCTGCCTTTTTCAGGGAATCGATCACCGACAAAAAGAGGGCGAACTGCCCGCGGGTGAACCGCTCCGCCTCCTCCCCCGGCTCGTCGGAGACGGCGAAGTGGGTGTAGATGCCCTCGGGGACCAGGTTCTTCTGGCGGCAGGCGGAGATGATGTTCTCGATGCCCTGGTCGTAGTGGGGCCCGGCGGTGAGAAAGCCGAGGCGGGACATGCCGGTGTCCACCTTGATGTGGACGCGCAGGGGCTTGCCGAGCCGCACGGCCTCCTGGGAGTACTCGATGGCCTTGGCCTCGCAGGTGACGGTCTGAGTGAGGTCGAGGTCGATGAGCTCGGAGACAAATTCCCTGGGCGTGTGGCCTAAAATGAGGATGGGAAGGCCGATGCCGGCCTTGCGCAGCTCCACGGCCTCGTCGAGGCACGAGACGGCCAGATAGTCCGCCCCCAGCGCCTCCAGCCGCCGCGATACCGCCACCGCCCCGTGGCCGTAAGCGTCGGCCTTCACCACGCCCAGGAATTTGCACCCCTCCGGTATGGCGGCCCGAATGGCCCGGTAGTTGTGGGCGATATTCTCCAGGCTCACCTCAGCCCAGGTTCTCTTTCGTAAGTCCATAGTGATCCCAGCTTTGTTATAGATGGTTTGCGCCTACGGCGCATTTTTTTAAGGCGGCGAAGCCGCAACCTTTTTAGCCTCCCCTGTAGGGGAGGTGCCGCGAAGCGGCGAAAGGGTTGCCTTCCCCGCAGGGGAAGGCGTCGCCGCAGGCGACTGATGTGCGCGGTTGGAGTGCAGCACCACCCCGGCGCTTCGCGCCGCCCCTCCGTTGGAGGGGCAAAATCACGTACGCGCCCCCTTCACCCGACCTCCACGTTATAAAACCTTACCGTGATGACGGTGTGCCCGTCGAAGATGAACTCGGCGGCGGAGGGGAGGCCTGTTCGTTCGGTGAACCAGGTGCGAAGGTCGGTGTCGTCGTCGATGCGGAAGAGGGCGGCGATACAGCGCTCTCCCTCGTATTGTTCCCGGACGGTCTCGGTGACGAGGCCCCGCGTCCAGGCGTTTGTCATCACCGGGACGGCGTCCACGGGGGAGAGGCCGCCGGGGAGGATCTCGCCGGTGTAGACCTCCACGTCCCCCACCGCCAGGGTCGTGCCGCCGTCGGCGTAGCGGACCTGGGCACCGGCGATGAGTTCGGGGGCGGTGACGGTCAGGATCCCCCCATCGCCGGAGGAGGCGTAGTCCACGGTGAAGTCGAAGACCCGCTCGCCGTAATCGGCGCGGATGTCGGCGGTAAAGCGGAGGGACGACGCCGCGCCCAGCTCGGCGCGGACGCGGTCAAGGGCGTCGTCCGTGGCGGCCTTGCCGCAGGAGCACAGAGTAAGCGCGAGAAACAGCGCGAGGAAAAAAGAGAGAAGACGGGCTGGACGCAAAAGACTCACCTCATGAAAAATCTGAGATAGTCTATCATGTCCGAGGGGGTCATGGCGTACTGGTTCTCCGCCTCGGCGCACCGGTCCCCCGCGGCCCCGTGGAGGTACACGGCTTTCCACACCGCGCCGGGGATCCTCTGGCCGAGAAAGGCCGCGATCATCCCCGCCAGCACGTCGCCGGAGCCGCCCTTGGCCATGCCGGGGTTGCCGGTGGGGTTCACATAGCACGCCCCGTCCGGCTGGGCGGTGACGGTGCGGTGTCCCTTCAGGACCACCGTGACGCCGTGGGCCGTGGCAAATTCCCGGGCCGCCTCCTCCCGGGACTTCCGGGCGAGGGCGTCGGTGAGGCGGGCAAACTCCCCCTCATGGGGGGTGAGGACCACGGGACATGACAGCTTATCCAGCCTATCTATATGCCGGGAAACGGCGGTTATGCCGTCCGCGTCCACAACGAGTGGGACGCGGCAGGTCTCCAGCACGGCGAAAGTCAGCTCCCGCGCCCAGGCCGAGAGGCCCAGGCCGGGACCGAGAACCACCGCGTCGGCCTTTGCCACATGGGGCGCAAGCGTCTCCAGCGCCTCCGGCAGGGAGGGGGAGAGGGGGAGGACCATGGCCTCGTCGTTCTTCACGGCCTCCACGGCCCAGATCTCTTGCGGCACGGCCAGGAACACCAGCCCCGCGCCGGAGCGCACCGCCGCTTTTGCGGCGAAAGCCGGCGCGCCGGTGAAGCCCACGGACCCGGCCACGATGAGCACCCGCCCGAAGTCCCCCTTGTGCGCCTCCGCCCGCCGGAGGGGCAAAGTCACGTCCGCGGCCTGCACCTCAAAGATCCGATCGCCCAGGGAGATCATCCAACCACCTCCGGGAGAGTTTTTGACAGTATAGCACAGTTTCGGGAAAAGGTAAAGCCCGGCGCGGCGGTTATTTGGCCCAGTCCCGGCTGCGGGAGACGGCCTTTTGCCAGCCGGAGAGGAGCTTTTGGCGCTGGGCGTCCTCCATCTGGGGGACGAACTCCGCCTCCGTCCGCCGGAGGGAGGCAAGCTCGCCGGCGTCCTTCCAGACCCCGGCGGCGAGGCCCGCCAGGTTCGCCGCCCCCAGGGCGGTGGTCTCCCGGATGACGGGCCGCCGGACGGGCTTTTGGAGGATGTCCGCCTGGAACTGCAAAAGGAATCCGTCCCGGCTGGCCCCGCCGTCAGCCCGGAGGGCGTCCATGGGGATGCCGGCGTCCGCCTCCATGGCGCGGACCAGGTCCGCCACCTCGTAGGCGATGGCCTCCTCGGCGGCGCGGACGATGTGGGCGCGGGTCGCGGCCCGGGTAAGGCCGAGAATGGCGCCCCGGGCGTACATATCCCAGTGGGGCGCGCCAAGGCCGGTGAAGGCGGGAACGAGGTAGACCCCGCCGTTGTCCGGCACGGACCGGGCCACGGTCTCGGCCTCCTTGGCGTCGCTGATGAGCCCCAGCTCGTCCCGGAGCCACTGGATCACGGCCCCGCCCACGAAGACGCTGCCCTCCAGGGCGTACTGCACCTTTCCGGGGAGGGCGGCGGCCAGAGTGGTGATGAGGCCGTTGCGGGACGCGGTGGGGTCCCCGCCGGTGTTCATCAGGAGGAAGCATCCGGTGCCGTAGGTGTTCTTGGCCTCCCCCTTTTCAAAGCATCCCTGGCCGAAAAGGGCCGCCTGCTGGTCCCCGGCGATGCCGGTGATGGGGATGTCCGTCCCCCGCACACGGGCCGTGCCGTAGACCCAGGAGGAGGGGAGGGGCGTGGGCAGCATAGCGGCGGGAATGTCCAGGGCGCGCAGGAGCGTCTCGTCCCAGGCGAGCTTCCGGATGTCAAAGAGCATGGTGCGGCTGGCGTTGGTGAGGTCCGTGGCGTGGACCTTGCCGCCGGTGAGGTTCCAGAGGAGCCAGCTGTCCACCGTGCCGAAGAGGATGTCCCCCCGCTCGGCCCGCTCCCGGACGCCGGGGACGTTGTCCAGGATCCATTTGATCTTCGTCCCGGAGAAGTAGGCGTCCGGCACAAGGCCGCAGGTTTGGCGGATGTGGTCCTCCAGCCCCTCGGCCACCAGTGCCTCCACGATGGGCGCGGTCCGGCGGCACTGCCAGACGATGGCGTTGTAGACGGGCTTGCCGGTGTGCTTATCCCACAAGATCGCCGTCTCCCGCTGGTTGGTGATGCCGATGGCGATGACCTCCTCCGGCGCGACGCCGGTCCTGTCCAGGACCTCCAGCATCACCGCGTACTGACTGCCCCAGATCTCCAGGGGGTCGTGCTCCACCCAGCCGTCCTGGGGGAAATACTGGGTAAACTCCCGCTGTGCCTGCCCCACCAGATTCTGCCGCGTGTCAAAGAGAATAGCCCGTGAGCTCGTAGTGCCCTGGTCCAGGGCAAGAAGATACTTTTTCATGCCGCGCCCTCCTTTGTCCGTATCGGTTTTGACAGTATTGTACCACAGTTTATCCGGAAGGTAAAGGAAAAAAGGGACCGTGGGCGAAGGACGGGCGGACCCATGTGTCCGCCCGTGCCACGTTGCGGGACAGACCAGTCCCGACAAATCGCACCCGCCCCCGTCCCGGAGCCCCCTCCTCGTAGGAGGGGGGCAGGGGGGAAGCGAGCGTTGGATGTCAGAACGATATCGAAAAAACGGGCGGGTTTGGAACCCGCCCTTACTTATTTGGCCAGCTTGTAGAGCATGTATTGGTTGAGGCTGACGCCCTCGGCGGCGGCTTTCCGCTTCAGGTCGCGGTGGAGACTGCGGGGGATGCGCAGGACGAGACGGCCGCTGTAGTCCTCCAGGGAGCGCCTGAAGTCCTCCAGGTCCACAAGCGTCCCGTCGTTGATGGCCTCGGCCTCGGCGAGGCTTTCTGCCTCCTCGGGAGTAAGCGCCACAGCGGGGCGGGCGTTGATCTCGTCAAACCGGCGCTGGATCTCTTCCGGAGTGAGTTCGTGTTTCATGGCAGATCCTCCTCAATAGTGGATGTTGGTCCTGGTGTTAATCTCGATGACGCGGATCACGATGGTATTTTTGATCCATTCAAAAACAATACGGTAATGGTCCATCTTGTAACGGTAGCGATTCTTCATTCCCTGAATGGGATCGATGTCGCCCTCGAGGCGGGAGAGCTTATCCAGGGCGCGTTCAAGCTTTTCACGCGTGGGAGCGTCCAAACTGCGCAAGTACTTTCGCGGCTGCTTTTCCAGCTTTATCTCCATCCGTCCATCTCCCTTGTATAGGATATGCTAATAGTATCATAAATAGTACCGCATGTCAACAAAAAAGGTCATTTTTTAGACCGGGGAGCCCTCGGGCGGCTCCGGCGGGGTTTGGCCGTCGAAGTTCTCCGGGGGCTGGCTGGACTCGGGGGGCTGGGGGCGCTGGCCGTCCTCGGGGCGCTGGCCGTCGAAGCCCTCGGGGGGCTCGCCGCCGTCCATGCCGTGGCCGCCCATGCCGGGACCGAAGCCGCCGGGTCGGCCCATGCCGCCGGCGGTGGCGCCGGGGGTAGCGGAGGACACCAGGGTATCGCCGGTATAGAGGGCCGCCAGCCCGTCCGTCAGGGCGGGGGAGGAGACGAGGAGGAGGGAGAAGCGGTTGGCGGTGGGGACCTCCATCATGGCGTTTCCTTCGGCGTCCTTCAGGGTGAAGACGGTCCCCGTGAAGTCCCGGGAGTCCAGGGACAGATTGAAGAGGACGTATTTCTGAGTGCTGGCGGCGTCGATGGCGTCCAGCATGTTGCCGGTGGCCACGATCTCACCGCCGTTTAAAATGATGCCCATGTCGGAGTCGATGCCCGCGTCGCCGGAGGTGGCGCAGGCGTAGGCGTGGACGGTGCCGCCGTTGATGACGAGCCAGCCGTTGGAGTCGATGCCGTCGCCCTCGCCGGTGGAGCCGTTGACGGTGACGGTGAGCTTGCCGCCGTTCACCGTGGTGACGGAGACGCCGTCCTCGTTGGTGTTGATGCCGTCGTTGCCGGAGTCGATGTCGATGACGCCGCCGTTGACGGTGAGGTGCAGCTCGGAGTCCAGGCCCTCGTTTTCGGCGTGGATGGTGAGACGCCCGTCGTTGCCGGAGACGTTCATGCTCATTTTGGCGTACACCGCGCCGTCATATTTGTGGAGCTTCTTGCTGTCCACCACGCTCTTGCCGTCCTCGGAGAGCTCCACGGACTTGTAGATCCGGGCCACGTAGGAGCCGTTTACCGTGTTCTCCGACCCGTCGGCCAGGAAAATGTTGGCGCCGGCGGCGGAGGTGTCCACGGTGGAAGAGGGGTTATCCTTGTCGCCGCACTCGTAGACGTTGTAGAAGATGATGGCCGGGGCCACGGTGCAGGTGATGTCAAGACCGTCCAGGACCAGGTTCACCACCGCCTCGGGGTCGTCCTCCGCGTCCTCGCCCAGGTCCACGGCGATCTGGCCGTGGGAAAGCTTACCGCTGATGACATAGGTGCCGGGGGCGGAGATGTGCAGGACCGTGTGGGCGGCGGCCTCCTCGGCAGAGTGCTCGTCCTCCGCCGTGCCCTCGCCGTAGGTGAAGTCATGGCCGGATTCGTAGTAGACGATGTCGTGGGCGGCGGAGATGTCGTCGCGGCCCTCGCCCAGGGCCTGCCCGTCTACGGTGATGCCCTCGTCGGAGAGGACGATACGGACCCCGTCGGGGATGTCCACGTCCGCGGGGACCGTCGGGCTCGTGGGGGTCGATGCGTCCGCGGGGGACGCTGCGTCCGTGGGGGACTGCTCCTCGTCCCCGGACCGGGAGCAGGCGCACAGGGAGAGGACCAGAGCGGCGGAAAGGAGCAAAAGGACGAATTTTTTCATACAAAACACCTCTAATCAAAAGGATGGACGCAGTTTATCCCACGGATTTGGCGGTTTCGTGAATGGGAGGTAAACCAATTGTGAACAAAAACCGGATTTTTTGTGTCCGACCGGGCGAAGATAGGCGGAATTTGTGCAATTTCTTCAAAGTCAACGGAGATTTTTGAGGATAACAGTAAAAAATAACGAAAAACGCCGGTCAAAACCTATGGAAAACGGTGGACAAATCGAAAAGGGTCTGGTATAATATCTCATGGCGGCCGGTACGCTGTGGCTTTGCCTGCCGCCAAATGGGAGAGAAACCCCCTGGGGAAGCCATTACCATAGGAGGATGCGATATGGAGACAAAGCTTTTATCCGATGACCGCGCCTGGGAGTTTGCCGAGGGCACGTGGACCCACGCCTTTGAGGTCTTCGGGGCCCATCGGGAGGGGGACGGCTTCCGCTTCACCCTCTGGGCGCCGGGGGCCAAGTCCGTGCGCCTCACCGGCTCCTGGTGCGACTGGGACCCGGAGCGGCATTTCATGGAGACCACCGGGGATAAGGGGATCTGGACGGTCTTCATGCCGGGGCTTCAGACGGGCGTCAGCTACAAATACGTGGTGGAGACGAAGAAGGGCGAGCTCCTCTATAAGGCCGACCCTTACGGCTTCGGGAGCGAGTGCCCGCCGGAGACGGCCAGCCGCGTGATGGAGCCGGACGCCTTCCGTTGGACGGACCAAAAGTGGATGGAAAAGCGCAAAAAGGTCCGGCACCTGGAAAATCCCCTGAACATCTACGAGGTACACCTGGGCTCCTGGCGGCGGCACGAGGACGGGACGGTGCTTAGCTACCGGGAGCTGGCCGAGACGCTGGTCCCCTACGCCGTGGATATGGGCTACACGCACCTGGAGCTCATGCCCGTGATGGAGCACCCCTTTGACGGGAGCTGGGGCTATCAGTGTACCGGCTACTACGCCCCCACCGCCCGGTACGGGGAGCCCCAGGACTTCCAATACTTCATGAACGCCGCCCACAGGGCGGGCCTGGGCGTGATTTTGGACTGGGCGCCGGCGCACTTTTGCCGGGACGCCCACGGCCTGGGCAACTTCGTGGGCGAGCCCCTTTACGACGGCGGGTCCCACCCCCAGTGGGGCACCTATAAATTCGACGTCAAGCGCGGGGAGGTCCGCTCCTTCCTCATTTCCAACGCCATTTACTGGCTGGAATATTTCCACGCCGACGGCATCCGGGTGGACGGCGTCACCAGTATGCTCTACCTCAACTTCGGCATCGACGACGAGCGCCTCAAGAAGCACGCCGCCGACGGCACGGAGCACGACTACGACTCCATCGCCCTGGTGCAGAAGATCAACGCCACCGTGGGCCGGGAGTACCCGGACGTGATGATGATCGCCGAGGAGTCCACCGCCTGGCCCTTGGTGACCTACCCGCCCTCCGAGGGGGGCCTGGGCTTCCACTACAAGTGGGACATGGGCTGGATGCACGACACCTTAAATTATATGAAGACGGACTTCCCCTACCGTCCCGCCCACCACGGGGGCCTGACGTTCTCCATGATGTACGCTTTCAACGAGAACTTCATTTTAGCCCTCAGCCATGACGAGGTGGTCCACGGCAAGGCGTCCCTCATCGGGCGGATGCCGGGGGACTACTGGCGGCAGTTCGCGGGCCTGCGGGTCCTGGCGCTCTACCAGATGCTCCACTCCGGGGACAAGCACAACTTCATGGGCGCGGAGATCGGGCAGTTTATCGAGTGGCGCTACTATGAGGGGCTGGAGTGGTTCCTTCTGGACTATGACGCCCACCGACAGCATCAGGCGTACATAAGGGAGCTCAACCGCCTCTTCCTCCGGGAGAAAGCCCTGTGGCAGCTCAACCACTCCTGGGACGGCTTTGAGTGGCTGGACGCGGACGACGCCAAGCAGTCCATTCTCACTTTCATCCGCCACGGAAAGAAGCCCACCGACGATTTGGTGTGCCTGCTGGCCATGGTGCCGGAGGTCTTTGAGGAGTACAGGATCGGCGTGCCCCGCAAGGGGACGTATGTGGAGGTCTTCAACTCCGACGACAGCCGCTTCGGCGGCTCGGGCCGGATCAACGCCGGGCCTCTGGAGGCCGAGAAGGTCCCCATGCACGGGAAAAAGTGGTCCGTGGTGGTGCGCACGCCGCCCATCGGGGGGCTGGTCCTGAAGAGACTGCCGCCCAAAAAGGAAGAAACCTGATTTTTGGCGCAAAGCGCTTGAAATAGAAACCCAATAACCCAATGAAGTAAGGAGTTACCCAATTTATGTTCAAGGACAAAAAGGATTTCACACGGCAGATCGAGGCCACCGCCATCGCCAACTTCGGCAAGCCCTTCGGCAGGCTGGAGCCCAAGTTCAAGTATTACACACTGGCCAAGACCATCGCCACCAACGCCCGGAACGTCCGAGTGCTGGCCGACGATACCCGCCAGGAGGAGAAAAAGCGCGTCTACTACTTCTCCATGGAATTTCTGGTGGGCCGGCTTTTGGAAAACTACATCATGAACTTCGGCATCAAGGACGTGGTGGAGGAGGGCCTTGCCGATTACGGCGTGACCATCGCAGACCTCGCCGCCCAGGAGGTGGACGCGGGCCTGGGCAACGGCGGCCTTGGAAGGCTGGCCGCGTGCTTCATCGACTCCCTGGCGTCCCTCGGGTACATCGGCCAGGGCAACGGCATCCGCTACCGGTACGGCCTTTTCAGCCAGCGTATCGTGGGCGGCTGTCAGGTGGAGGACCCGGACAACTGGCTGGAGGACGGCTACCCCTGGGAGATCGAGCGCCCGGAGGAGGCCGTGCGGGTGCGCTTCGGCGGCACCGTGGTGCATAAGTATTCCGGCAACTCCATGAGCTATGAGTGGACCGGCGGCGAGGAGATCTTGGCCGTTCCCTACGACGTGCCCATCGTGGGCTACGGCGGGCAGACGGTGAACAACCTGCGGCTTTGGAGCGCCGAGCCTGCCAAGCAGAACTTCGATATGGACGCCTTCAACCGGGGCGACTACGCCGGGGCCATGAAGTTCCGGTCCGACGTGGAGGCCATCACCTCCGTTCTCTACCCCAACGACAACGCCGACCCCGGCAAGGTCCTGCGCTTGAAGCAGGAATATATGTTCGTGGCCGCCGGCCTTAAATCCATCCTGCGGTATTATAAGCGGGAGTACGGCCGCCACGCCTGGAAGCGCTTCCCCGAGCTCATCGCCATCCACACCAACGACACCCATCCGGCCCTGTGCGCCCCGGAGCTTCTGAGGCTCCTCATCGACGAGGAGGGGCTGGACTGGGACACCGCCTGGGAGATCGTGACCAAGTCCATCTCCTACACCAACCACACCATCCTGCCCGAGGCGCTGGAGAAGTGGCCTATCGACATGTTCCAGCGGCTCCTGCCCCGGGTCTACGACTTCGTGGAGGAGATCGACCGCCGCTACCGGGAGAGCTTCGCCAGGAACCGGGTGAACAACCAGGAGCTTCTGATGAACACCGCCATCCTCTGGGGCGGCCAGGTGCGCATGGCCAACCTCTCCGTCATCGCCGGCCACGCCGTCAACGGCGTCGCGGCCCTGCACACGGAGATTTTGAAGGCCGACGTCCTCAAGGACTTCTACGCCCTCACTCCGGAGAAATTCAACAACAAGACAAACGGCGTCACTCACCGGCGCTTCCTGGCCCAGGCCAACCCCACCTATGCCGCCCTGATCACTGAGGCCATCGGAGACAGGTGGTACACCGACGCCATGGAGCTTGCGCGCCTCAAGGACTTCGAGAACGACCCGGTGTTCCTGGAGAAGGCCGCCCGGTCCAAGGCCAAGAACAAGCAGGCCCTGGCCCGGTACATCAAGGACACCACCGGCATCATCGTGGATACGGACTCCATCTTCGACATCCAGGTCAAGCGCTTCCACGCCTACAAGCGCCAGCTTTTGAACCTCTTCAAGATCATGGACCTCTATAACCACATTCTGGAGGACCCCAACTTCGACGTGAAGCCCACCACCTTCATCTTCGCCGGCAAGGCCGCCCAGGGGTACGAGTTTGCCAAGAACACCATTAGGCTCGTCTGCTCCGTGGCGGACGTCATCAATTCCGATCCCCGGGTGCGCGGGCGCATCCGCGTGGTGTTCGTGCCCAACTTCTCCGTGAGCAACGGCCAGCTCATCTATCCCGCGGCGGATATCTCCGAGCAGATCTCCACCGCCGGCATGGAGGCCTCCGGCACGGGGTGCATGAAGTTCATGATGAACGGCGCCTTGACCCTCGGGACTCTCGACGGGGCCAACGTGGAGATCGTGGAGCAGGTGGGCCTTGAGAATGCGGAGATCTTCGGCCTCAAGACCGAGGAGATCGCCGAGCTCAAGCGCAGCTGGAGCTACTTCGCCCGGGGCGAGGTGGACGCCAACCCGCGCCTGCGCCGGGTCATGGACCAGCTCACCGACGGGACCTACGCCAAGCTCTCCGGCGGGTTTGACAGCGTCTACTCCAACCTCATGAACTCCAACGACGAGTTTTACGTCCTCAAGGACTTCCAGCCCTACGTGGACGCCTGGCACCGGCTGGAGACGCTCCACGCCGACAAGAACGCCTGGTATAAAAAATCCGTCCACAACACCGCCTGCTCCGGCATCTTCTCCTCCGACAGGACCATCCGGGAGTACGCGCAGGAGGTCTGGAACCTCAACTGACCTGTCGAAAAAGGCCGTTGGCCTTTTCCGACAAAGGGGAACGTGCGGGGAATTCCGCGTGAATTTTGCGAAATTCCCGCGAAATTCCCCTGCCGTCACGGTTCGCGCACTCGCAACGCTTCCCACTCACCGTGACAAAAGGAATTTTTTCCGACGCACATGTCGCCGGAAAAAATGCTCGATTTGAGGTTTTGACAAGTTTATTTAAGGGCATCAAAGCCCGACGGGGCTTTTTGAAAAAGGTTTGATCAAATATCTATATCAAGGAGGGTCATCCAGTGGTAAACAAAAAACCGTTCATAGCCATGCTGCTCGCGGGAGGGCAGGGCAGCAGGCTCGGCGCTCTCACCAAGCACGTTGCCAAGCCCGCCGTCTCCTTTGGCGGCAAGTACCGCATCATCGACTTCGCCCTCTCCAACTGCGCCAACTCCAACATCGACACCGTGGGCGTCCTGACCCAGTATAGGCCGTACCTCCTCAATACCTACATCGGCACCGGCTCGAGCTGGGACCTGGACTCCCACGACGGCGGCGTCTCCATCCTGCCGCCCTACGCCACCGAGACGGGCGGACAGTGGTACGCCGGCACGGCGGACGCCATCTATCAGAACCTGGACTACATAAACCTCTACGACCCGGACTATGTGATCATCCTCTCCGGCGACCACATCTACCGCATGGACTACCGGAAGATGCTCCGCACCCACATCGACAACCAGGCCGACCTCACCATCGCGGTGATGACCGTCCCCTGGGAGGAGGCCCCGCGCCTGGGCATCCTGGCCGCCGACGAGACGGGCCGGATCTACGACTTCGAGGAGAAGCCCAAGCAGCCGAAATCCAACCTCGCCTCCATGGGCATCTACATCTTCTCCAAAAAGGTGCTGGAGGAGTCCCTCATCGCCGACGCCCGCAACGCCGACAGCGAGCACGACTTCGGCAAGAACATTATCCCCACGCTCCTTGCCCAGGGCAAGCGCCTCTTCGTCCACAGGTTCGAGGGCTTCTGGAAGGACGTGGGCACCATCCCCAGCTTCCACGAGACGAGCATGGACCTCCTGGAGGCCGAGCCGCAGTTCGACATCCGGGCGGAGGACTTCCCGGTCCTCACCCAGGACGACTCCCTGCCGCCCCACTTCGTGGGCCCCAAGGGCAGCGTGGACCGGGCTTTCGTGGCAAACGGCTCCATCATCTTAGGCAGCGTGGTACACTCCGTCATCTCCAAGGGCTGCACCATCGAGGAGGGGGCCGAGGTCGTGGACTCCGTCCTCCTGCCCGACGCCACCGTGGAGAAGGGCGCCAAGGTCGTCCGCGCCATCGTGGGCGAGGGCGCCACGGTCAAGGCCGGCGCCGTCTTCGGCACCGAGGATACGAATCAGCCCATCGCCGTCTGCGGCGACGATGCGGTCGTGGAATAAGGAGGCGTAGAAAATGGATAGAGTGATCGGACTTATCGCCGGGAACTTTGAGACCAAGGACATGGGCGAGCTCACCGAGGACCGCACCATCGGCTCCCTGCCTTACGGCGGCAACTACCGCCTGGTGGACTTCCCCCTCTCCAACATGGTCAACTCCGGCATCAACACCATCGGCCTTATTACCCCCTACAAGTACCGCTCCATCATCGACCACGTGGGCGCGGGCAAGGCCTGGGACTTAGACCGCAAGAACGGCGGCCTCTTCGTCCTCCCCGGCTCCGTCTTCGGTGTCCACAGCGAGAACAGCCACTTCCTCCTGCGGGATATCCGCCGCAACGTCATCTATCTCCAGCGTTCCCCCGCGCCCTACATCCTGGTGAGCGCCGCCAACGTCATCTCCCACATGGACTATAAGCCCCTCATCATGGAGCACATCCGCTCCGGCGCGGACATCACCATGGTCTACAATACCGCCGACCGGGACGAGCCCCACAGGCTTGGCGTCACCGTGGAGAACGGCGCCGTCACCGGCTTTAAGCCCAACCCCAAAAAGTACGAGGACGTGATGCTCGATACTTTCGTCATCTCCCGGGACCTCCTCATGAAGATCATCGAGTGGTACGCCGCCATCGACTACCTCGATTTCTTCGAGGCCATCGAGGGGGACCTGGACAAGATGGACGTCCGGGCCTATAAGTACGAGGGCTACGCCCGCCAGATGTTCACCAGCCGCGACTACTTTGAGTATTCCATGGAGCTTCTGAATCTGGATGTGGCCAAAGAGATCTTCACCCGGGAGAACCCCATCGCCACCAAGGCCGCCGAGGCCGCGCCGGCCAAGTACTTAGACGGGGCCAAGGTGAAAAATTCCCTCATCTCCTCCGGCAGCCTCATCGAGGGCGAGGTGGACCACTCCATCCTCTTCCGGGGCGTCAAGGTGGGCAAGGGCGCCAAGGTCCGCAACTCCATCATCATGCAAAGCTGCGTGGTGGAGGACGGCGCCGTGGTGGAGAACGTCATCCTGGACAAGTCCCAGGTGGTGAAGGCCGGCTCCGTCATCAAGGGCACCGGCGACACCACGTTTATCAAGAGCTGACGACCGCTTTCTGATCTTTCTCCCCACCCCGTGTGGGGAGAAAAGCGAACAAGAAGGAGGAACACCATGAGGAGAAAATTAAGAGTCCTGTTCGCCGCCTTTGAGGCCGTGCCGTTCATGAAGACCGGCGGGCTCGGGGACGTGGGCGGCTCCCTGCCCCAGGCGCTGAAGGCCGCCGGGTGCGAGTGCCGGGTCATCATGCCCAAGTTCATGACCATCCCGGAGGAGTACAAGACGAAGATGACCCACGTCACGGACTTTTACGTCAGCCTCGGCTGGCGCAACGTCTACTGCGGCATCGAGAAGCTCACCTACAAGGGCGTGGTCTACTACTTTGTGGACAACGAATACTACTTCAACCGGGAGCGGGCCTACGGCTACTTTGACGACGGCGAGCGCGTCGCCTACTTCTCCAAGGCCATTGTGGAGGCCCTGCAATATCTGCCGGATTTCAAGTGCGACGTCCTGCACTGCAACGACTGGCACACCGCCCTGGCCCCCGTCTTCCTGCGGGAGTTCTACCAGGGCCTGCCCCTCTATGAGAACGTGAAGACGGTCTTCTCCGTCCACAACCTGAAGTTCCAGGGCCAGATGAGCGACTATGTCTTGGGGGACATTCTCGGCCTCTGGGGCATCCCCGCCGCCGCCAGCCAGCTTCGGCAGGACGAGGGGAGCATCAACTTCATGAAGGGCGCGCTCCTCTATTCCGACATCCTCAGCACCGTCTCCAAGACCTACGCCGAGGAGATCCGCACGCCTTTCTTCGGCGAGCGGATGGACGGCATCTTCCGGGACCGCCAGAGCATCCTCTACGGCGTCATGAA
This sequence comes from uncultured Oscillospiraceae bacterium, assembly GCA_947632175.1. Classification (GTDB taxonomy): domain Bacteria; phylum Bacillota; class Clostridia; order Oscillospirales; family Oscillospiraceae; genus RUG626. The sequence goes on from CANROC010000004.1 coordinate 123,923, forward strand.
CGGCATCGACACCGAAACCTGGGACCCCGCCACGGACAAGCTCATCCTCGCCAACTTCAGCGCGGAGGACATGTCCGGCAAGGCCAAGTGCAAGGCCGCGCTCCAGGAGGAGCTGGGGCTGGAGGTGGACCCGGAGCGGCCCCTCATCGTCATGATCGGGCGGCTCACGGAGCAGAAGGGCATGGACTTAGTGCAGCGGGTCATCGGCGAGATGCTGGACCGTTCCGTGCAGATCGCGGTGCTGGGCACCGGCGACAAGCAGTATGAGGACATGCTCAGCTACTACGCCTGGGAGCGCAGCGGCAGCTGCTCGGCCAACCTCCGGTTCGACGAGGCGCTGAGCCACCGGATGTACGCCGGGGCGGACATTTTGCTGATGCCCAGCCTCTTTGAGCCCTGCGGGCTTTCCCAGATGATCGCCATGCGCTACGGGACCCTCCCCGTGGTGCGGGAGACGGGGGGCCTCAAGGACTCCGTGACGCCTTACAACCAGTACACTCAGGAGGGCACGGGCTTCAGCTTCGCCAACTACAACGCCCACGAGATGCTCTTCACCACCATGAACGCCTGCGAGCTCTTCTGGACCGACAAGGAGACCTGGAAGAAGCTCCAGCACAACGCCATGTCCGCCGACTTCAGCTGGGACCGCGCCGCCAAGGAATATATGGCCATGTACCAGCTCACCCACCCGGAGATCGAGCCCTGGGGCAAGAAAAAACCGGAGGAAGCCGAGGAAGAAGTATAAAAACCGCGCTATCAGGGGGGCGGAGGCCCCCACAGCTTGTAAAAAAACTCCAATCGAGCATTTTTTCCGGCGGCATGTACGTCGGGAAAAATACCTTTTGTCGCCCAAGTGTGCCGCTTGCGGCGCGCGCAGGGCGACGGCAGGGAAATTTCGCATGAATTCCGCAGAATTCACGCGAAATTTCCCGCACGTTCCCCTTTGGCGGAAAAGGCCGCAGGCCTTTTTCGCCAAGTCAGAGGGCGGGGACCCCGCCCCCTGACCCATTTTACCGATTCATTCATCAAAGGAAACCCGATTTTATGAGAGCTTATCACAACTCCCGCGAGCTGAAATTCCGCGACCCCTTTGGCGCTGTCGAGGTCGGCGGCGCTGTTTGTGTTTCCATCGACACCTGGGACGGCGAGGCCGATGCCTGCGACCTCATCCTCCACGTGGACCAAAAGGAGGACCGGGTCCTCCCCATGGCAAAAAATTGGGGCCGGTACACCGTGACCTTCACGGCCGAGACCCCGGACATTTACTGGTATCAATTTCTTTTCCACTTCCCGGACGGGAACATCTGCCGCTACGGGCCGAAGCCCGGCCGCGTGGGCGGCGAGGGGGACATCTACGGCTGGGACGCCCAGTGTCCCTTCTACCAGGTGACGGCCTACGTCCCCCGGAAGACCCCGGCGTGGTACCGGGACGCCATCGTCTATCAAATCTTCCCCGACCGCTTCTACCGGGGCGCGGGCTGGCGGGAAAACGCCGAGAGGGTCCTCTCCAGGCCCCGTAACGGCACCCCCAAGGCCCTTGTGGAGAAGTGGGACACGCCGGTGGGCTACAAGCGCCTGCCCAACGGGCGCATCAAGGTCTGGGAGTTCTACGGCGGCACTCTCTCCGGCATCCGGGAGAAGCTGGACTACCTCCGAAACCTGGGCGTCACCGCCCTCTACCTCAACCCCATCTTCGAGGCCGCCAGCAACCACCGGTACGACACCGGCGACTACGAGCGCATCGACGGGATGCTGGGGGACGAGGAGGACTTCCGTACCCTCTGCCGGGAGGCGGAGGAGCATGGCATCTCCCTCATTCTCGACGGCGTCTTCAACCACACCGGGTGCGACAGCCGCTACTTCAACAAATTTGAAAACTACCCCGGCCCCGGCGCCTGCCAGGGCGAGGGGTCCCCATATTCCCACTGGTTCCGGTTCTACGATTTCCCCAGGACCTACGAGTGCTGGTGGGGCATCGACGACCTGCCGGACGTGGAGGAGCACGACCCCGGCTACAAAAACTACATCTACGGCGGGGAGAACTCCATCGTCCGCCGGTGGCTGCGCGCCGGCGCCAAGGGCTGGCGGCTGGACGTGGCCGACGAGCTGCCCGACGACTTCATCGAGGGCGTCAAGTCCGCCGTGGTGGCGGAGAAGGGCGCGGACGGGCTCTTAATGGGCGAGGTCTGGGAGGACGCCTCCAATAAGGTGGCCTACGGCCAGCTGCGGCGGTATTTCCTGGGCACGGAGCTGGACACCGTCATGAACTACCCCTTCCGGTCCGGGGTGCTGGACTTCCTCACCGGGAAGCTCCCGGCGCGGGACCTCCTGGAGACGACCCTGTCCCTCCAGGAAAACTATCCACGGGAGAATTTCTACGCCGGCCTCAACCTCATGGGCAGTCACGACCGGCCCCGGCTCCTCACCGTCCTCGGCGACGCGCCGGACCCCGGCACGCTTACGGACGCCCAGCGGCGGGACTATAAGCTCCCCGAGGACAAGAAAGGCCTTGCCAAGGGACGGCTGTGGCTCTTGGCGCTGCTGCAGATGACCCTCCCCGGCGTGCCCTGTATCTACTACGGCGACGAGGCGGGTATGGAGGGCTACGCCGACCCCTACAACCGGGGTCCCTACCCCTGGGGGCGCGAGGACCGGGACTGCGCCACCATCTACCGCAACGCCATCAACCTGCGCAAGGTCTTCCCGGAGCTTGTGGACGCCGGCTTTGAGCCCTTCGCCGTGGGCGACGACGTCTTCGGCTATACCCGGAGCTGGGAGGGCGGGGCCCTCACTGTGGCGGTGAACCGGGGCCGCCAGGAGCATTCGATCACCCTCAACGCCCGGGGCAGGGAGGTCACGGACGTGCTGGGCGGGGCCCAGGTCCGCCTCCAAAACGGCGAGGTGGAGCTGCGCCTGTGGTCCATGGGGTCCGCCATCCTCTACTTCCACCCCCGGGAGCGCCTGGGCCGGCCTTTGGCGCGGGGCAGCGGCGTGCTGGCCCATATCACCAGCCTCCCCACCGACCGGGGGCCGGGGAACATCGGCCAGGCGGCCTATGACTTCGTGGACTTCCTCCACGGCGCGGGACAGAAATACTGGCAGATCCTCCCCGTCAACCCCACCGACCACCACGGCTCCCCCTACGCCGGGGCGTCCGCCTTCGCCGGGAACGTGAAGCTCCTGCCCCAGAGCGAGAAGGAGCTGCGGGAGGAGTACGAAAGGTTCGCGGAGCTTGCGGACTTTGAGGCGTTTTGCAAGCGCAACGCCTCCTGGCTGGAGCCGTACGCGGCGTACATGGCGGTGAAGACCACGGTGTGCGAGAAGCACTTTACCCAGTGGCCGGAGGCATACCGGGTCTGGTCGCCGGAGCTTTTGAAGGACAAAAAGCTGGCCGCCGAGGCGGATTTCCAGCGGTTTTGCCAATATAAATTCGAGCTTGCCTGGCAGGCCCTCCGGGCCTACGCCAAAAGCCGGGGCGTCACGATCATCGGCGACATGCCCATGTTCGTCTCCGGCGACTCCGCCGACGTCTGGGCCCAGCCTGAGCAATTTTTGCTGAGTCCCGACGGACATCCCAGCGACGTGGCCGGCGTGCCGCCCTCCTACATGGACGAGGGCCAGAGCTGGGGCAACCCCCTCTACGACTGGGCAAAGATGGAAAAGGACGGCTACGACTGGTGGATGCGGCGCTTTGAGCGGATGCTGGATCTCTACGACTACGTGCGTCTCGATCACTTCATGGGCTTTGAGTCCGCCTGGGCCGTGCCGGCGGGGAAGAAGCCAAAGGACGGGCGGTGGCTGCCCGGCCCCGGCATGAAGCTCTTTAAGGCCGCCTTTGAAAGGTTCGGCCCCCTGCCCTTTGTGGCGGAGGACCTGGGCTCCATTACCCCCGCCATTCGGGGCCTTCTGGCCCGGTGCGGATTTCTCGGTACGGACGTGATGCAGTACCAGAACGCCGATCCCCAGTGGGGCTGTTTCCCGGCCAAGGAGAAGATCGCCTACTCCGGCACCCACGACAACATGACCCTGATGGAGTTCTGCAAGGCCCGCTACCCCGACCGCAGCGGCGCGGAGATGGTCCGCAAATTAAAGCGCGCCCTCATGGAGAGCACCGCCGACGTGGTGATCCTGCCCTTGCAGGACGTGCTGGAGCTGGGGGCGGAGGCGCGGATGAATACCCCCGGCACCACCGGCCGCAACTGGACGTGGCAGGCCAAACGAGAGGACTTTAAAGGCGTGCAAGAGCGCCTTTTGAGCGATACAAAACTTACGAACAGGAGCTGATAAAAATGGATGATTGGACCATGTTCAAAAACACCGTTCTCTACGCGGAGAAGACGAAGCTCATGATGGAGTGGGGCGGCATGGACCTCAACGACGAGTACATCTTCTCCATGGAGCGCAAGATGAACACCGCCATGAAGGCCATGCGGGAGCTGGAGGCCGGCGCCATTGCCAACCCCGACGAGGAGCGCATGGTGGGCCACTACTGGCTGCGCGCCCCGAAGCTCGCCCCCACGGCGGAGCTCACCGAGGAGATCGAGAGCTGCCTTACGCGCGTCAAGGCCTTCGTGAAGGACGTCCACGAGGGGAAGATCCTCTCCGAGGGCGGGAAGAAGTTCAAAAACGCCCTGGTGGGCGGCATCGGCGGCTCGTCTTTAGGCCCCCTCTTCGTCTCCAAGGCGCTGAGCACTCCGGCGGACAGGATGAAGCTCTATTTCCTGGACAACACCGACCCCGCCGGCATGGACGCCATCTTCCGCGCCGTGGAGCCGGAGCTCGATGAGACGCTGACCATCATCATTTCCAAGTCCGGCGGCACCGTGGAGACGCGCAACTGCCAGATGGAGGCCAAGGCCGTCTACGCCGCCCACGGGCTTGACTTCGCCAAGCACTTCGTCACCGTCACCGGCGAGGGCTCCAAGCTCGACAACACCGCCGTCAGCGAGGGTTGGCTTGCCCGGTTCCCCATGTGGGACTGGGTGGGAGGCCGCACCTCCGTCATGTCCGCCGTGGGTCTTCTGCCCCTGGCGCTCCAGGGCATCGACATCGACGGCTTTTTGAAGGGCGCCGCCGACTGCGACGAGCTGGGCCGCCAGCCCAACCTTCTGGAAAACCCCGCCGCCGTCATGGCCCTGGCGTGGTACCGCGTCTCCGGCGGCCAGGGCGGCGTGACCCAGGTGGTTCTGCCCTATAAGGACAGCCTGGACCTCCTGGCCAAGTACCTCCAGCAGCTGGTGATGGAGTCCCTGGGCAAGGAGCTGGACCTGGACGGCAACAAGGTCAACCAGGGCCTGGCTGTTATGGGCAACAAGGGCACCTCCGACCAGCACAGCTACGTCCAGCAGCTCGTCGGCGGCCCCGCCAACATCTTTGTCATCTTCGTCCAGGTCCTCAAGGACCGGGACGGCCAGTCCGTCACGGTGGGCGAGGAGAGCACCTCCGGCGACTACCTCAACGCTTTCATGCTGGGCACCAAGAAGAACCTGGAGGACCACGGCAAGAAGACCATGACCGTCACTGTCCCCGAGGTCAACGCCTACAACGTGGGCCAGCTCATCGCCATTTGGGAGCGGGCCGTGGGCATCTACGCCCAGCTCATCAACATCAACGCCTACCACCAGCCCGCCGTGGAGTACGGCAAGAAGTGTGCCGGCGTCCTCATCGACCTTAAGAACAGCGCCAAGGCCCTGCTCCTGGAGAAGAAGGCCCCCATGACCGCCCCGGAGATTGCGAAGGCGTTAGACGCCGACGCCCAGGACGTCTTCCGCCTCCTCCTGCACCTTTCCGCCAACGACCCCGCCCTCACCATGAATGTGGACCCCGAGGACATCACCGAGAGCACCTTCGCCGCGAAATAACCCGCCCTCATAAAAATCCCTCCCGCCCCTTGACAACCAAGGCGGCGGGAGGTTTTTTAAAATAAAGAGCAGGATCTACCGCAAAAACATCGTCGGCTTCGGCTTCATCTTGATGCCGGAGACGATGCCCATGGCGGCGTAGAGGGTGACGATGGAGGAGCCGCCGTAGCTGAAGAAAGGGAGAGTGAGGCCGATGACGGGGGCGATGCCGATGCACATGCCCACGTTCTCCAGAGTCTGCACGGCGACCATGGCGGCGACGCCCATGCAGGTGAGGGCCCCCAGGCGGCTCTTGGACCGGAGGCCCACCTGGACCACACGGACGATGATGAGCGTCAGGAGAGTCACGATGAGCAGGCATCCCAGGATGCCCGTCTCCTCCCCGGCCACGGCGAAGATGAAGTCGGAGCTCTGGAGGGGCAGGTCGCCGGTGGCGGTCTGCGGGCCGTGGAAGAGCCCCTGGCCCAGGACGCCGCCGGAGGCGATGGCCGCCTTGGCCAGCCTCGTCTGCCAGGTGATGCCCTGACCGGTGGGGTCGATCTGAGCGGGGATGAAGGTGGCCAGGATCCGGTTGCGGTAGTTGTCGGTGAGGAAGTAGTACCAGATGTAAGGCACCGTCAGAAGCAGGACCCCCACCGCCCCCAGGATCCACCAGACGGACAGGCCGGCGGCGTAGAGCATCACCACGAAGATGAAGAGATACACCAGCGCCGAGCCCGTGTCCCCGGAGACGACCACGATGAGGGCAAAGAAGACGCCGGCGTAGAGGAGCAGGGCCGCCAGGGAGAGGGGACTGTTGAGCCGCTCCTCATCGGCAAAGTGGGTGATGAGGTGCGCCATGGACACGATGAAGACCACCTTCACCAGCTCCGCCGGCTGGATGCCGATGCCGGCGAAGCGGATCCACGCCCGGTTGCCGCCCTGGGCCGAGCCCAGCCAGCGCAGGGAGAGGATCAGCGCCAGCCCCAGGAAGGTGAGGAGCCGCCACTTGTCGGCGATGAGGTCGATATCCACCAGGGAGAAGAGAAAATAGAGCACCAGGCCCAGCACGGCCGCGCCGATCTGGACGTATAAGGGCCGCATATTCCCATCGGCCCGCAGAGCGCTGGCGATGAGCACCGACCCGAAGACGGTGCAGATGAGGCACAGCGCCAAAAGGAACGTGTCCGACCGGCGCAGATACCCGCCGAAAGCGGAGAGAAATCGTTTCACGGTAAGACCCCTTACTCAAAAAGACTTCTTCCTCCGATTTTACCACAGATTTTGCCCCACGTAAACCGGTTTTTTGCGCAAAAGAAAATTTGCCCTTTAATCTTTCCGCCGGCTGTGCTATAATGTCCGAAGAAAAAGGAAGGTGCCCCATGAGAGTTTTGAGCGCAAGCGAACAGGAGACGGAGAGGCTGGGCGAGGAGCTGGGCGCGCGCCTGCGCCCCGGCGGCGTGCTGGCCTTTTACGGCGGCCTGGGGGCCGGGAAGACGGCCTTCATCCGGGGCGTGGCCAGGGGCCTGGGCGTGGAGGGGCGCGTCACCAGCCCCACTTTCACCATCGTCAACGAATACCCCGGCCGTGTGCCGCTTTTCCACTTCGATATGTATAGGCTCGGCTCCTCCGAGGAGCTTTTCGACATCGGCTGGGAGGACTACCTGGCACGGGGCGGCGTGTGCTGCGTGGAGTGGACGGAGAACGTGGAGGACGCCATCCCGCCGGAGGCCGTCCGGGTGCGCATCGAAAAGACCGGGGAGCGTGAGCGCGTCATCGACATAGAAGGGGAGGGGATCGCGTGAGGATCCTGGCATTCGAGTCCTCGGCTAAGGCCGCCAGCGTGGCGGTGACGGAGGACGGAAGGCTCCTGGGCCAGTATTTCCAGGCCAGCGCCCTCACCCACTCCCGGACGCTCCTCAAAATGGCGGAGGACCTTCTGCAAAATCTGGAGATGACGGTGGCGGACGTGGACGCCCTGGCGGTGGCCCGGGGTCCCGGGTCCTTCACCGGCGTGCGCATCGGCGTGGCGGCGGTGAAGGGGCTCTGCTGGGGCGCGGACAAGCCGGTCATCGGCGTCTCTACTCTGGAGGCCATGGCCTGGCACGGCCTGGGGCAAGGCGACGCCGTCATCTGTCCGGCCATGGACGCCCGCCGGGGGCAGATCTACACCGCCAAGTTCCGCCTGGAGAGGGAAAGGCCCCGCAGGACCGGCGAGGACCGGGCCATTGCCTTGGACCAGCTGGTGTCGGAAGCAAAAAATGAAAAAACCGCGTATTTTTTTGTTGGAGACGGCGCGGAATTGTGCTATAATAGATTTTTGGAGGAGGGCCTCCCGGCCCATCTCGCCCGGGAGCCGCTGCGCCTCCAGTCGGCCTGGGGCGTGGCCATGGCGGCGACGGGGAGGACCCCGGAGCCGGCCCCGGACCTCACGCCCACCTACCTGCGCCTTTCCCAGGCCGAACGGGAGAGGCTGGAAAAACTGCGTCAGGAATAAAAATTTTATAAATTTACGGAGGATAAAGAACATGGCAGAGCTTCACGTACTCGACCACCCCCTGATCCACCACAAGCTGTCCATCCTCAGAGACAAGAACACCGGCGTCAAGGAATTTCGGGAGATCGTGGGAGAAATCTCCACCCTCATGTGCTATGAGGCCACCCGGAACCTGCCCACCGTGGAGACCACGGTGGAGACCCCCGTCGCCCCCGCCGTCGTGCGTACCCTGGGCGACCAGAAGATCACCATCGTCCCCATCCTCCGCGCCGGCCTCGGCATGGTGGACCCCATGCTCAAGCTCCTGCCCAGCGCCCGCGTGGGCCACATCGGCCTCTTCCGTGACCCGGACACCCACGAGCCCATCAAATATTACTGCAAGATGCCCGACGACATCGCCGAGAGCGCCGTCATCATCGTCGATCCCATGCTGGCCACCGGCGGCAGCGCCAGCGCCGCCATCGACTTCATCAAGGAGTACGGCTGCAAGTCCGTCACTCTGGTGGACATCATCGCCGCCCCGGAGGGCATCAACGTCATCCGCCGCGATCACCCGGACGTGGACATCTACGTGGCCGCCGTGGACGAGAAGCTCAACGACCACGCCTATATCGTCCCCGGCCTCGGCGACGCCGGCGACCGCATCTTCGGCACAAAATAAGGAAATCAATTTTCAGAAAGGGGAATATCACCATGAGCAAATACGCCGGCACACAGACCGAGAAGAACCTTTGGGCCGCTTTCGCCGGGGAGTCCCAGGCCCGCAACAAGTACACCTACTTCGCCTCCAAGGCCAAGAAGGAGGGCTACGAGCAGATCGCGGCCCTGTTTCTGAAGACCGCCGACAACGAGAAGGAGCACGCCAAGCTCTGGTTCAAGGAGCTGGAGGGCATCGGCGACACCGCCCGGAACCTTGAGGAGGCCGCGAGCGGCGAGAACTACGAGTGGACCGACATGTACGCGGGCTTCGCCAAGACCGCCGAGGAGGAGGGCTTCCCGGAGCTGGCCGCCCGCTTCCGCCTGGTGGCCGAGATCGAGCACCACCACGAGGACCGCTACCGCGCCCTTTTGAAGAATGTGGAGACGGCCAAGGTCTTCGAGAAGTCCGAGGTCAAGGTCTGGGAGTGCCGCAACTGCGGCCACATCTGCGTGGGCACCAAGGCCCCCGACGTCTGCCCCACCTGCAACCACCCCCAGAGCTTCTTCGAGGTCCACGCGGAGAACTACTAAAACTGGCGAAAAAGGCCTGCGGCCTTTTCCGCCAAAGGGAAACGTGCGGAAAGCCCTCCACGAAAGGTCTGCGGACCTTTCGTGGAGGGCTTTCCTGCTGTTTTGCTCCGCGCACGGCCCCGATGGGGCCGCACACTCCGCAAAACAAAAGGTATTTTTTCCGACGTACATGCCGCCGGAAAAAATGGCTCAATGAGGGAGTAGGTGCCGCCTCTCTTGGCGGACCGCGCCGCGCTTTATACTAATATCTATTTAAAAGAAGACACCGAGCGGTGAGGATTTTTCGCGTAAGGCTTGGAAGACGCCTTGGGAATACTGTATGTATTCCCAAGGCGGCTGACGCACCGGGGGTCCCCGGCGGGCAAAGCCCGCCGGGGAGAGGAGGAGCGAACACAGCGCCTGAGGGCGACCAAAGGGAGCCCGAAGCAAAGCGTGTTCAGCGACGACGATGCGAAAAAGACCGGCGCGAATGTCTTATTTTAATTAGATATTAGTATTAAAGCCAGCTTTGTTCCGGCATACGGTACTTGACGCGGAAGTAGTCGTAGTAGTCGTTGAACTCCTTCTCCTCGCCGCTGCGGACGTTGTGGAGGAACTCGTGGACGCCGATGTTCTGGTTGTCGCCGCTCATCTCCAGCATGTAGCCGGCGATGTTGGAGCAGTGGTCGCTGACGCGCTCTAAGTTGGTCACAAGGTCGGTGAGGATGAAGCCCAGCTCGATGGTACACTCGCCGGTCTGCATCCGGCGGACGTGGTTGAGGCGGATGCGGTCCTTGAGGTTGTCCACCACCTGCTCCAGGGGCTCCACCATCACGGCGGAGTTGAGGTCGTCGTCCCGGAAACTCTGGAGCGCCAGGCCCAGGATCTCGCTGACGGCGTCGATCATCGTGCTCAGCTCCTGCATGGCGTCGCTGGAGAAGGTCAGCTTCTTTTCGCTCATCTCCTCGGCGGACTTGAGAATGTTCACCGAGTGGTCGGAGATGCGCTCAAAGTCGGAGATCATGTGCAGGAGCTTCGTCGCCTGGGCATTGTCGGCACTGGAGAGGTTCTGGGCGGAAAGCTTCACAAGATACGTGCCCAGCTTGTCCTCATAGAAGTCCACCTTGCTTTCGCTTTTCAAAATGTCCTCCGCCAGGTCCTCGTCGAAGCTGGTCAGCTCCCGGAAGGCGTCGTTGACGGACTTGACGGCCATCTCCGCCATGGTCACCGTGACGGACCGGCACCGGGCCACGGCCACGGCGGGGGATTTGAGGAGGCGTTCGTCCAATAGCGTCTCCTCCTCGCTCTCGGCGGAGGAGTCCCGGATGAGGAAGCGGCTGAGGGGCTCCAGCCACCGGAGGATCGGCAGGAGCACCACGATGGACACCACCTTGTACGCCGTGTTGATGAGGGCAATCTGCCAGGACGTGACGGCAACGCCGGCGAAGCTCATGTCAAAGAGATAATAGACCAGATAGTAGATGGGCAGGACCACCAGGGTGGAGATGACGTTGAACGCCAGATGGATCATGGCGGCGCGCTTGGCGTTTTTGGACGCGCCGATGCAGGAGAGGATGGCGGAGATACACGTACCGATGTTCTGGCCCATGATCACCGGAATGGCGGTGCCGCAGCTGATTTTTCCCGTGGTGGCCAGGGCCTGGAGAATACCGATGGAGGCGGAGCTGGACTGGATGACGGCGGTGATGATGATGCCCGCCAGCACGCCCACCAGGGGGTTGGAGAGGACGGAGATGATCTCCCCGAACTGGGGCAGATCCCGCAGGCCCTCCACCGCGCCGGACATGGCCTCCATGCCGTACATGAGGATGGCGAAGCCCAGGAAGATCATGCCGGTGTCCCGCTTGGCGGGCTTTTTCTGGAAGATGTAGAGGATCGCGCCGATGAAGGCCATGACGGGGGTGATGGTGGACATCTTGAAGATCTCCAAAATCACGCTGCCGCCCTGCACGCCCGCCAGGGACAAAAGCCACGGCGTGATGGAGGCGCCCAGGTTGGCGCCTACGATGATGCTCACCGACTGGCTCAGGGTCATGAGGCCGGAGTTGACGAAGCCCACCACCATGACCGTGGTGGCGGAGCTGGACTGGAGAAGCGCCGTGACGCCCACGCCCAGCAAAAAGCCCTTCACAGGGTTGGAGGTGATGTTGGACAAAAGCGCCTTCAGACGCCCGCCGGCCCGCTTTTCCAGGGACGAGCTCATCAGGTTCATGCCGAAGAGGAACAGCGCCAGCCCCCCGAAGAGGGAGATCACATCGAAAACGTCAAAGCCCATCTCTTACGCTCCCTCCGCCCCGTCGGCACCGTCTTTCTTCTGGACCGGGAAGGCGATGGTGACCACCGTCCCCCGCCCGGGGTTGCTCTTGATGTTCACGTCGGCCCCGTGGACCGCCGCGCCGTGCTTGACGATAGAAAGGCCCAGCCCCGTGCCGCCGATGGCCTTGGAGTGGCTCTTGTCCACCCGGTAGAACCGCTCGAACACCCGGTCGATGTGCTCCCGGGGAATGCCGATGCCGGTGTCGGAGACGGCGATGGCGGGGCGGCCGGCGATGGTGGCGGAGCTTAAGAGCACCCGGCCGTTCTCCACGTTGTATTTGACGGCGTTGTCGCACAGGTTGTAGATCATCTCGTCGATGACCGAGGGAATGCCGTAGACGGAGGCGGGATTGCCGGTGACGGCGATCTCCACGCCCCGCGCCGCCGCCACGGGGCGGAGCCTGTCGGCCACGCTCCTGGCCGCCTCCAGCAGGTCCACGTCCTTGCGCTCCAGCTGCAAGACGCCCTCGTCCAGCTCGGAGAGCTTGATGATGTCGTTGATGAGGGCGATGAGCCGCCCGGACTCGTCGTGGATGTTCTTGGCAAACCCCGCCACGTCCTCGGGCTTCACAAGGCCGTTCATCATGAGCTCCGAGATGCCGTAGATGGAGGTGAGGGGGGTCCTGAGCTCGTGGGAGACGTTGGAGGAGAAGTCGTGGCGCATGGCCTCCCGCCGTGCCTTCTCGGTGATGTCGAGGCTGACGATGACCGCGCCGGTGATGCGCCCCGCCGTCTCCACGGGACTTGCCAGGATCTGATAGACGTGGCCCTCCAGCTCCATGTTCCGCTCGTTGTGCTCGCCGGCCAGGGCCTTCTGGGCGGCGGCGCGGAAGATCTCCGAGGCCCGCGGGTCCTCGCCGCCCATGAGCCGCCGGGCGGCGGGGTTGGAGCTTAAAAGCTTCATGTCCGGGTCGATGAGGACGAAGCCCTCGGCCATGGAGTCGGTGATGGCGCGAAACTCCTCCTGGGAGCGCTTCAGGTCCGCCGTCTGCAGGTCGATGAGCTGGCTTTGGCGGGTAAGACGGCCCATGAGGGGGGACATCTCCTTATATTGCGGCCCGCCCTTGGCCGGGTCAAAGTCCCGCAGGGGCTTGACGATGAGGCTGGCCGCCACGCTGGCGAAGGCCGCCGAGGCCGCCGCGAACAGGCACGAAAGCACAATGAACGCCGCTTTAGGGAGCTTGAAATACGCCCCCAGCGCCAGACCCAGGCCTAAGATCGCCACCGAAAGGATGCTCCAGAAAATTTTCTTTCTCACGCTTACACCTCCGCCTTGTAGCCGACGCCCCGCACCGTCCGGATGAGGTCCCCGCACGGGCCCAGCTTGGCCCGGAGGGTGCGGATGTGGACGTCCAGCGTCCGGCTCTCGCCGTCAAAGTCCGCGCCCCAGACCTCGCTCACGATCTTCTCCCGGGTAAACACCGACCCGGGCTTTGTGAGCAGGAGCCGCAGCAGCGCAAATTCCTTGTTGGTCAGGGCCACGTCCTCGCCCTCCACCGTCACCCGGTGTCCGGCGGGGGAGAGGCGCAGCGCGCCGAGGACGATGTCCTCCGGGACGCCCTCCTCCTCCGTCCGGCGCAGCAGCGCCCGGACGCGGCTCATGAGCTCCATGATGCCGAAGGGCTTGGCGATGTAGTCGTCCGCCCCGTTGTCCAGCCCCAGGACCTTGTCGTACTCTGTCCCCCGGGCCGTGAGCATGATCACCGGCGTCTTCCTCGTCTCCCGGCGGGCGCGCAGCTTTTTCAAAATCTCCAGCCCGTCCTCCTCCGGGAGCATGATGTCCAGCAAAATAAGGCGCGGCGTCTCCCTGTCCACCGCCCGCCAGAACTCCGAGGGCCTCTCGAACCCCCGGGTCTCCAGCCCCGCGCCGTTGAGGGCGTATTCCACAAAGTTGCGGATCGTCCCGTCGTCCTCCAGCAAAAAGATCAAAAAGCGCCCTCCTCCCGGCAACAAATCTTCTCAAGTATACTATACACCAGCCAAGGTTAAAAGGGAAATCATAATTATGTTAAATTTGCGTAAAGTCCAAAAAGAACGCCGCCCCAAAAGGGCGGCGGGGACGAGGGGCCGGCTTGTCCTTACAGATTGATCCTCCCCAACAAATACGCGCCGGCGGCGCCGGAGAGGGCGATGAGGAGATCGACGAGGAGGGCGGGGGACCAGGTGAGGGGAGGGATGATGAGGAGGGCGGAGACCAGGAGGAAGCCCAGGACCGTGTAGTAGGCCCAGCCGTGGAAGCGGTCGAAGAGCCAGCGGGCGAATTTGACCGTCAGGAGGAAGCAGGCGCCCGCGCCCAGGCCGACGAAGAGGACGGTGCCCACCTTCGCCGAGGAGAAGGCGTCCATCATGGCCTTGTACCAGCCCAGGTACATGAGGATGAAAGCGGTGGACACGCCGGGAAAGACGGCCCCCACGGAGACGATGGCCCCGGCGGCCAGGGCCTCAAGGGGGAGAAGCCGCGTTACGTTTTGCGTTTCCTGGGCGTCCTTGTCCAAAAAGAGCAGGAGAGCCCCCAGGGCCGCGCCTAAAACCGTCATCAGGAGGTATCGCTTTTTGAAGCCCCGCTCGTTGGCCTCCCGCAAAAAGGAGGGGATGCCCCCGGCCACGAGGCCGATGAAGAGCCAGACCACCTGGGCCTCCCAGCGCTCCAGAAGACCGTTCAGCGCCACGGCCACCGCCAGAAAACCCAGCGCCGCGCCGAGGCCAATGGGCAGGAGGAAGAGGAAATTCTTCTTCGGCTCCTTGAAAAACCCGGCGATGGCGTCCAGCATGGGCTTATAGAGCCCCAGACTCACCGCCAGCACGGCCCCGGACACCCCCGGCAGGATGCCGCCGATGCCGATGACGGCCCCCACCGCCAGGAGGAGGAAGAAGTTCCCCCGGGCCGAAAGGCTCTTTTTTGTTCTGTCTGTATGTTCCATAAGGTTCCCCTTACCTGTCTCTCAGGTTTTCGGATGTTCTCCCACAGCCCCATAGTATAGCACGGTTTTCGCCGTTTGCCAACCGCAAAACTTTTAAGATTATTCTAACTTTTGTTTTCGGGACATATACTCGCCATGTGAACGAAATCAGCCGAGGGCGAGGAGATCAATATGGACAGAGCAAATGATACGGTGAGGCTTTGCGGGGTCCTGGCGGGACGGCCCGTCTATTCCCACACGGGCCGGGACGGCGTCTACTACCGGTTCCCCCTGGCGGTGCGGCGTCTGTCCGGCACCGAGGACACCCTGAATATCCTGGTGAGCGAGGCGCTCATGGACCGGCTGGAGGTGGAGACCGCGCCGCGGTTGCTGGTCACCGGCGAGGTCCGCTCCTACAACAACCGCTCCGGCGTGGGGCCGAGGCTGGTGATCACGGTGCTGGCGCGGGAGCTTTCCTTTACCGACGAGGACTTCGACAACGCCGTGTCCCTCACGGGCACGCTGTGCCGCGCCCCCAGCCTGCGCCGCACGCCCATGGGCCGGGAGATCAGCGACATGATGCTGGCCGTCCCCCGTCTATTCCAGCGCTCCGACTACATCCCCTGCATCGCCTGGGGCGCGGTGGCGAGAAGAGCCGCCTCCTGGCCCGTGGGGACGGAGATCTCCGTCACCGGGCGGCTCCAGTCGAGAGCGTATATCAAGCTGGAGGACGACGTGCCCGTGGAGAAGACGGCCTTCGAGATCTCCTGCGTCACCGCCGAAAGACGGGAGGATTTGTAAAATTTGACGTTTTGACGGGATATTTTCCCTTGACGTTTGGGCGAAATGCTACTAAAATAAAGGTATCTATGGCAGTTTGTTGACCGCCCAAAAATTTCTACATACGAGGGGAGAGCCAAGCCCATGAGAAAAACAAAGATCGTCTGCACCATCGGTCCCGCCTGCGCCAACGAGGAGACGCTCACCAAAATGTGCCTTGCCGGCATGAACGTGGCGCGCCTCAACTTCTCCCACGGCACCCATGAGAGCCACCAGGTCACCATCGACCTCATCAAGAAGGTCCGGGAGAAGCTGAATCTCCCCATCGCCATCATGCTGGACACCAAGGGCCCGGAGTACCGCATCCGCACCTTTGAGGGCGGCAAGGTGGAGCTCAAGGAGGGCGACGAGTTCACCTTCACCACCGAGGAGATCGTGGGCGACCAACAGCGCGTCTCCGTCAGCTACGCCGGCCTGCCCCAGGAGATGAGCGCCGGCGACATCATCCTTTTGAACAACGGCCTCATGACTTTCCGGGTTACCGGCACCACCAAAAAAGAGGTCAAGACGGTGGTGGAGGTGGGCGGCGTCCTCTCCGACCGCAAGTCCATGGCTTTCCCCGGCAAGGTCCTCAAGCAGGTCTACCTCTCCGAGCAGGACAAGGCGGACATCCTCTTCGGCGTGGCCAACGACGTGGACTTCATCGCCTGCTCCTTTGTCTCCGAGGCCCAGAACATCCGGGACATCAAGGCGCTTCTGGCCGAGCACAACGTGAAGGGCATCGACCTCATCGCCAAGATCGAGAACCGCGCCGGCGTGGACAACATCGAGGAAATCTGCGATGAGTGCGACGGCATCATGGTCGCCCGCGGCGACCTGGGCGTGGAGATCCCTTTCGAGGAGCTCCCCGGCATCCAGAAGCACCTTATCATGAAGTGCCGCCTCCTGGGCAAGATGGTCATCACGGCCACGGAGATGCTGGAGTCCATGATCGAAAAGCCCCGGCCCACCCGCGCAGAGATCTCCGACGTGGCCAACGCCGTCTACGACGGCACCTCCGCCATCATGCTTTCCGGCGAGACGGCCTCCGGCAAGCACCCGGTGCTGGTGGTGGAGACCATGAGCCGCATCGCCGAGGAGGCCGAGCGGGGCATCAACTTCGTGGAGCAGTTCCACAACTTCAACTTCCAGATCCACAGTACCGTGGACGCCATCTCCCACGCCACCTGCGGCATGGCCATCGACGTGGACGCCAAGGCCATCGCCGTCTGCTCCCTCTCCGGCAAGACCGTCCGGATGGTGTCCCGCTTCCGCTGTCCCGTGGACATCCTGGGCGTCACCACCGACGAAAAGAGCTGGCGCAAGCTGAACCTCTCCTGGGGCGTCACGCCCGCCCTGGCCGAGCAGTACGAGTCCACCGAGGTCCTCTTCTACATGGCCACGCGCCTTGTCCGCAACGCCTTCCCCATCCAGACCGGCGACCGCGTCGTCATCACCGGCGGCGCCTCCACCGGCAAGAGCGGGAATACCAACCTCATCAAGATCGAGACGGTATAACCGATCGACCCATTCGCGCCCACCCCCAAGCCTCCCAAAAAGGCGGCCGGAGGTGGGCGCTTTTTTTGCTGCCGCTCCGGTGTCTTTCGCCCCCTCCCAAAAGGAGGGGCTATGTTGTCTGGGGTCAAAAAAACCACGGGCCGCCAAACCGGCGGCCCGTGAGGGGGGTGGGGTTATTTGCCCAGGTCCATGGCCCAGGCGGCGTATTTGGCGGTCTTTTCCTTGGCCTCGGGCATGTTCTCGCCGCGGCAGAGGACGTAGACCTTGACCTTGGGCTCGGTGCCGGAGGGGCGGACGATGAGGACGGTGCCGTCGGCGAGGACGAAGGCCAGGACGTTGGAGCCGGACAGCTCCATCTGAGCCACCGCGCCGGTGACGGCGTCCTTCTCCGTGCCGTCCTTATAATCCCGGTAGAGCTTTACCTTCTGGCCGGCGATCTCGGCGGGGGGATCGCTGCGGAGTCCGTCCATGAGGGCCTTCATCTTCTTCTGGCCGTCGAGGCCGGGCATCACGAGATTCAGAGTCTTCTCCAGATACGCGCCGTATTTCTCATAGAGGGCGTCCAGCGCGTCCACCAGGGCGATGCCTTGACTGGCGTACCAAGCGGCCATCTCGCAAATCATGAGGGAGGCGGTGACGGCGTCCTTGTCCCGGACGTAGTCGCCGAACATGTAGCCGTAGGACTCCTCGAAGGAGAAGATGACCTTCCCCTCGCCGGACTCCTCCAGGGCGTTCTTCTTCTCGGCCAGGAACTTAAAGCCGGTGAAGGTGTCATAGAACTGCAGGCCGTTCTTCTCCGCCACGGCGCGGGCCATTTCGGAGGAGACGATGGACTTGAGGGCCACGGGCTTTTCCGGCATGGTCCCGGCGCGGCGCTTGGCGCCGATGATGTAGTCGAGGAGCAGGACGCCGGTCTGGTTGCCGGTGAAGGGGATGAACTTCCCGTCGTGGTCCCGGACCATGATGCCCACGCGGTCGGCGTCCGGGTCGGAGCCGAGGATGAAGTCCGCCCCGACTTTGTCGGCCAGCTCGACGCACAGATAGAAGCCCTCGGGGTTCTCGGGGTTGGGGGACTTGACGGTGGGGAAGTCCCCGTCCTTGATCATCTGCTGGGGCTCGCAGTAGACCTTCTTGAGGCCCATGCGCCGCAGCGCCTCGGGGATGAGCTTCATGCCAGTGCCGTGGAAAGGAGTGTAGACCATCTTGAAGCTGTCGGCCACACCCGCGATGAGGGCGGGATCGTTCTGCTGGGCCATGACGTTTGATAAAAACGCCTCGTCCGTCTCGTGGCCCATGAGGACGATCTTGCCCTCCTTGAGGGCGGCGTCGAAGTCCATGGTCTTCACGCAGTCGAAGACGTCGAGCTTCGCCATTTTGGCGGCCACCTCATCGGCGTGCTTGGGGGGCAGCTGGGCGCCGTCCTCCCAGTAGACCTTGTAGCCGTTGTACTCCTTGGGGTTGTGGGAGGCGGTGATGTTGATGCCGGCGATGCACTTGTATTCCCGGATGGCGAAAGAAAGCTCCGGGGTGGGGCGCATGTCGTCGAAAAGCCGCACAAAGATGCCGTTGGCGGCCATCACCTTGGCGGCCTCGTGGGCGAAGGTCTCGGAATTATTCCGGCAGTCGTAGCAGACGGCCACGCCTCTCTTACACGCCTCCTCGCCCTCGGCTAAAATCACCTCGGCGAAGGCCTGAGTGGTGTGGCGGATGACGTGGACGTTCATGCGGTTGAGGCCCACGGCCATGGTGCCCCGGAGGCCGGCGGTGCCGAACTCCAGCTGGGCCACGAAGCGGGACTCGATCTCCTTCTCGTCCTGGGCGATGGCCTGGAGCTCGGCCCTTTCGGCGTCGCTCAGCGCCGGGGAAGCGAGCCATTTTTCATAGGATTCACGGTAGGTCATGTTGATTTTCCTCCTCCTCAGATTGTATGTCGTTTTCATTGGTGCTTATAATATTTTTCGCGTCCTCAAGCATACTCTTGGGGACGAAAATATCCATACCGAAGCCGGACTGGCCCAGAATCACCTTCCCCAGGGCCCCGTCCAGGGGATAGCGCCCCACGCTGGGCACGCCGTAGGCCCAGAGCATGTTGCGCGTCAGAACGATCTCCGTCTCATTGCCGCACAGCCGCGCCAGAAAGGCCGGCTCCTCCGGCTGGCCGGTCGCGTCCGGCGGCCAGTTGCCGGTGACGCCGTTCAAGTATTTGAAGCTCCAATCGCCGCTCATTTGTGGTATCTCCCTCCGTTCATGATAGAAAAGGCCCGGTAAAGCTGCTCCAAAACCATGACCCGCGCCAGGTGGTGGGGAAAGGTCATGGGGGACATGGAAAGCCGCAAGACCGCCTGGGCCTTGACGCTTTCATGGAGCCCGTCGGAGGAGCCGATGACGAAGCACAGCTTCTGGCTCGTCAGCGCCATGCGCGTGAGCGTCTCGGAAAGCGCCTCCGAGGACATCTCCCGTCCCTCCACGCACAGCGCGATGAGCGCCGCGCCACGGGGCACGGCCTTGCGAATGGCCTCCGCCTCCCGGAGGAGGGCGGCGTCGATCTCGGCCTTCGAGGGCGCGTCGCCTTTGCGCTGTTCGGCAAGCTCCAGGACCTTTAGCTGACAATAGGCCCCCAGCCGCTTTGCGTACTCGGCGCAGGCGTCCTTATAAAAGGCTTCCTTGAGCTTGCCCACGCAGATGAGTGTCACTTCAACCATGTCTTATAAAAGTCAGGGGGCAGGTTTGCCCCCTTATTCGATGATTTATCCGATGCGGATGATCTCCTGCTCCTCGTCCTCCGCGGGGACATCCACGCTTTCGATGTCCGCGCCTACCTTTTTGAGCTTGCCCACTAAATCCACGTAGCCGCGCTCGATATAGTCCACGCCCTCGACCTCCGTGGTGCCCTGGGCGCAAAGCCCCGCGATGACCATGGCCGCGCCGGCCCGCAGGTCCCAGGCCTTCACGCTGGCCCCGGTGAGGCAGTCCACCCCCTGGATGATGGCCTTCCGGCCGTCCACGGTGACGTTGGCGCCCATCTTCAAAAGCTCGTTCACATACTTATACCGGGTGTCCCAGACCCCCTCGGTGATGATGGACGTGCCCTGGGCCAGACAAAGCACGGTGGCGATCTGGGGCTGCATGTCCGTGGGGAAGCCGGGGTAATAGTAGGTCTTCACGTTGATGTGCCGCAGGGGACCGGAGCGGCTGACCAGGATCTCGTCCTCGCCCTCCTCCACATGGACGCCCATCTCCTCCAGCTTCCCGGTGATGCAGTCCATATGCTTGGGGATGACGTTCTTGATGAGCAAACTCCCGCCCGCGCCGGCCACGGCGGCCATGTAGGTGCCGGCCTCGATCTGGTCGGGAATGAGGGCGTAGCTGCCGCCGGAGAGGCGCTCCACGCCCCGGATCTTGATAACGTTGGTGCCCGCGCCGCGGATGTCCGCGCCCATGGCGTTGAGGAAGCCCGCCACGTCCACCACGTGGGGTTCACGGGCCACGTTCTCGATGCGCGTGACGCCCTTGGCGAAGACGGCGGCCAGCATGATGTTGATGGTCGCGCCCACGGAAGCCACATCGAGATAAATGTCCGCGCCGTGGAGCCCCTCCGGGGCGGAGGCGGAGACGAGGCCGTTTTTCACGTCCACCTGGGCGCCCATGGCGATGAAGCCCTTGACGTGCTGGTCGATGGGCCGCACGGAGCCGAAGTTGCACCCGCCGGGCATGGCCACAAGGGCCTTGCCGAAGCGCCCCAGCAGCGCCCCGATGAGGTAGTAGCTGGCGCGGATGCGGGTCATGATGTCAAAGTCCGCTCTCGCCGAGCGCACGCCGGAGCAGTCGATGTCCATGGTATGCCTGTCCACCACCCGCACCCGCGCGCCCAGACGCCGCAGGATGTTCAAAAGCATGGTCACGTCGGAGATCTGGGGGATGTTCTCAATGCGGCAGACCCCGTCCACCAGCATGGCGGCGGGGATAATGGCCACGGCGGCGTTCTTCGCGCCGCTGATCTCCACGGTCCCGTAAAGGGGTTTCCCACCTTTGATAATATACTTTGTCAAAGGCTCACCTTCCTGTGCGATTTCTGACGACCGGGCCAACAGCTTGACCCACTCAAATGGATTATACCATCCGCCTGGAAATTTTGCAACACATTTTCGGCAGTTCTGTACAAATTTGGGTGACATAATCTGACCCTTTCCCCAAAAATGCCAGCGGAGGTGGGGAAGACCAGGACGGGGGACTCTTCCGGCGCTTCGCGCCGCCTCCCCCAGGGGGGAGGTCAAAGAACCGGATTCTTTTCAACTTCTCCATTTTCCCCGATTGACGAAAAGGGAAAAAAGGGGTATAGTAGGAGCAATGAAAGCAAACGCGCAAGGAGGTCACTATTTTGAGCGAAGAATGTACCCATGACTGCTCCACCTGCGGCGCTAATTGCGCCAGCCGGGAGAAGAAGAACGAGGACCCCAAGGCGGGGAATCCCTCGTCGCATGTGAAGAAGGTCATCGCCGTCGTCTCCGGCAAGGGCGGCGTGGGCAAGACCATGGTGACGGGGCTTCTGGCCGCCGCCATGCGCCGGCGCGGCGGGAACGTGGCCGTTATGGATGCGGACATCACCGGGCCCTCCATCCCCAAGGTCTTCGGCGTCAGCGAGCGCGCCATGGGCGTGGAGGAGGGCATCGTCCCCGCCGAGACGCGCACGGGCATCAAGCTCATGAGCATGAATCTTCTTCTCGACAACCCCTCCGACCCCGTGGTCTGGCGCGGGCCCATCATCGGCGGCGTGGTCCAGCAGTTCTGGAAAGAGGTCTGGTGGGGCGACGTGGACTATATGTTCGTGGACATGCCCCCCGGCACCGGCGACGTGCCCCTGACCGTTTTCCAGTCCCTGCCCGTCAGCGGTATCGTGGTGGTCACCTCCCCCCAGGAGCTGGTGTCCCTGGTGGTGGAGAAGGCCGTGAAGATGGCCGAGCTCATGGAGATCCCGGTCCTGGGCCTGGTGGAGAATATGTCCTATTTTGAGTGCCCCGACTGCGGCAAGAAGCACTTCATCTACGGCCAGAGCCACTTAGAGGAGCTGGCGGAGGCCCACCACATCCCCGTCACCGCCCGCCTGCCCATCGAGCCCGCTATCCCCCAGGCCGCCGACGCCGGCGACATCGAGGGCGTGGAGACCAACATGCTCGACGCGGTCCTGACGGCCATCGAAAACGCGTAAAACAAGTGAAATTCCAATTTATACTATATTAAGGAGGTCATCTGTCATGTGCAACAACATCCCCGAGGTCAAGCTCGGCATCGTCGCGGTGTCCCGCGACTGCTTCCCCATCGCGCTGTCCACCCAGCGCCGCCAGAACATCGTGAAAGCCTACAAAGGCGAGCTCTACGAGTGCCCCGTCACCGTGGAGAACGAGCAGGACGCTTTGAAGGCCGTGGCCGACGTCACCGCCGCCGGGTGCAACGCCCTGGTGGTGTTCCTGGGCAACTTCGGCCCCGAGACGCCGGAGACCCTCATCGCCCAGAAGTTCGACGGCCCCTGCATGTACGTGTCCGCCGCCGAGGGCGACGGGGACATGATCAACGGCCGCGGCGACGCCTACTGCGGTATGCTCAACTGCTCCTACAACCTGGGTATGCGCCACCTCAAGGGCTACATCCCCGAGTACCCCGTGGGCACCTGCGATGACATCTGCAAGATGATCGCGGAGTTCGTCCCCATCGCCCGCGCCATCATCGGCGTGAAGAATCTGAAGATCATCACTTTCGGCCCCCGTCCCCAGGACTTCTTCGCCTGCAACGCCCCCATCAAGGGCCTCTACGAGCTGGGCGTGGAGATCGAGGAGAACTCCGAGCTCGACCTTTTGGTGAGTTACAAGGCCCACGCCGGCGATGCCCGGATCCCCGCCATCTGCGCCGAAATGGCCGCCGAGATGGGCGAGGGCCGGTATTTCCCGGAGATGAACGAGCGCCTTGCCCAGTTTGAGCTGACGCTTCTCGACTGGGCCGAGCAGCACAAGGGCGCGAGGAAGTATGTGGCCTTCGCCGACAAGTGCTGGCCCGCCTTCCCCGAGGCCTTCGGCTTCGAGCCCTGCTACGTAAACTCGCGTCTGGCCGCCCGGGGCATCCCCGTGGCCTGCGAGGTGGACATCTACGGCGCGCTTTCCGAGTACATCGGCGCCTGCATCACCAATGACGCCGTGACGCTCCTGGACATCAACAACTCCGTGCCCCAGTACATCTACGACGAGGACATCAAGGGCAAGTTCGACTGCAAGCTCACCGACACTTTCATGGGCTTTCACTGCGGCAACACCCCCGAGTGCAAGATGTGCGAGTCCCGCGCCATCAAGTACCAGCTCATCCAGCACCGCCTCCTGGAGCCCGAGGGATCCGAGCCCGACTTCACCCGCGGCACTCTGGAGGGCGACATCGCCCCCGGCGACATCACCTTCTACCGTCTCCAGTGCGACAGCGACGGGAACCTCCGCTCCTACGTGGCCGAGGGCCAGGTCCTGCCCGTGGCCACCCGCTCTTTCGGCGGCATCGGCATTTTCGCTATCCCCGAGATGGGCCGCTTCTACCGCCACGTGCTCATCCAGAAGCGCTACCCCCACCACGGCGCCGTCGCCTTCGCCCACTGCGGCAAGGCCATGTTCGAGGTCCTCAAGTACCTGGGCGTCAAGGACATCGCCTGGAACCAGCCGAAGACCCTCCCGTACCCCACGGAGAACCCCTGGGCGTAAAGACAAAGGAATACGCACGAAAGCCCCCTCCCGGATCTTACGAGGTCCGGGAGGGGGTCGTTTTGTCGCCGTAGGGGTCGCCGGGGACGGCGGCCCTTTTTCGTTGACCGCCATTTCCCGTTTATTCGGAACCGTCCCGTCCCGCCACGTGCCACGGGCGGACACATGGGTCCGCCCCTACGGGGAATACGGGAGATTATCCCATTTAACCGGCATGGGAGGTCATCGGAACGCGGGTCGCCGGGGACGGCGACCCCTACGGCGTAATTTGGGCGGATTCGTTTTATCGGGACCAATCTGTCATCCCACGTTCGCTTCCCCCCTGCCCCCCTCCTACGAGGAGGGGGCTCCGAGACGGGGACGGGCGCGTTTTATCGGAACCGTTGCGACAACGCACCTTTTTTGCCCCTCCCTCCGGGAGGGGTGCCCGAGGGTCGCGATGGGCAGGGTGGGGGCGTCTATTTTGCCAGCCTGCGAAATCCGCCGTAGGGGTCGCCGTCCTCGGCGACCCGCCCATCGTCTATCGACCCGTTCCGAACAACGCCGTACGGGCCGCCGCCCACGGCGGCCCTTTTTCGTTGACCGACATTTCCCGTTTTATCGAAACCGTCCCGTCCCACCACGTGCCACGGGCGGACACATGGGTCCGCCCCTACGGGGAATGTGGGAGGTTATTCCATTCAACCGACATCGGAGGTTATTGAGACGTGGGCCGCCGTGGGCCTGCGCCCGCAGACGCGCATCACGAGCGCAACCGCCGCGAAGCGGCGGCTCTTAGCGCGGAGATGCGACCCCTACGGCGTTGATTGTACGCAATTTAAACTGTAGGGGCGGGTTCCAAACCCGCCCGTTTTGGCCGCCCCCGAGGGGAAAGTAAAAAACTTTCGCCGCGCTGTTGGCGCGGCGAAAGAGGGGTTATTCTGAATCGGCGGCGAGGATCGCCATGTATTGGGCGCCGGCGGGGGAGGGGTAGATGACGCGTTGGGCGGTGGGGAGGAGCTGGCGGAACTGGGCTTCCGTTACCTCGTAGCCCAGGTCGCCGTTGGAGAAGCTGACCGGCTGGGCGGCGGAGGCGATCTCCTCCGGGAGGGCGTCAAACCAGGCCACGGCGGCGTAGGCGGCGCAGTAGTCCTCCACGGTGAGGGGCGTATCCGGGTCGTCGGGGCGGGTAAGGCAGAAGCCGGTGGGGACCCCGCCGGCGTATTCGGTGGGGTCCTCGCCCACGGGGATGTCGTTCTCCCGCGTCAGGGACGCGGTGGCGATGCCAAGGTCCTCATCCCGCATGAGCCGGGGGAGGGCAGCGGGGAGAATGGCCGCGGCCAGGACCGCCGCGGCGGCCAGAGCGCCGGCCAGGGTCCGCAGGCGGATCTTTTTCCGGTTCTTCTCCGCCCGGACGGCCTCCATGACGTTGGTTTTCAGCTCCTCCGGCGGCTCCGCCTCAAAATCCAGCGCCCCGTGGGCGGCGGAGAGGACGGCCATGAGCTCCCGGCAGTCCGGGCAGGAGGCCAGATGGGCGGCAAGCGCCCGTTCGTCGTCGGCGGTGATGACGCCGTCCAGCTTTTCCGATATGAGGTCTTCAAAACGCGTATGCTCGCTCATCGGCGTCACCCCTTCCGTTTGTTGGTCTGATTGTTAGACTGTGGCGGCGCTTGAAAAGTTCCGCGTTTTTTCAAAATTTCAGCAAGGGCGGCGCGGGCCCGGGCCAGCCGGGATTTGACGGTGCCCTCCTCCAGCCCCAGGGCCTCGGCGATGTCCTGGTAGGACATGCCGTTATACTCCCGCATCAGCAGGATCCTGCGCTTGTCCTCGTCCAGCTGTCCAAGGGCGTCCCGGACCTCCCGCAGCTCCTCCCGGTGCTGGACCTCCTCGTCCGGGGTGGGGGAGGGGTCGGGGATCTCCAGCTCCGCGCCCTCCTCGTCGGCGGGGAGGGGGACCAGCGTCCCCCGGCGGGACTTCTTGAGGATGTCCATGCTGGCGTTGTAGGTGAGGCGGTAGAGCCACACGGATACGCGGCTCTCGCCCCGGAAAGACCGGAGGTTCTGGAACGCCTTCAAAAAGGCGTCCTGGGAGGCGTCCATGGCGTCCTCGGCGCTGCCGGTGAGCTTCAGCGCCAGGGAGTAGACGTGCTTTTGGTGGGCCAGGACCAGCTTTTCAAAGGCGGCCTCGTCCCCCCGGGCGGCGGCTCGGACGATCCGGGCCTCCTCATCGGCTGTCATGGGCTTCCCTCCTCTCCTCGTCCCGCAAAAAGTCCAGGATGTCGCGGGAGACGTCGTAGATATCCGCAAGGGTACATACGCTCATGACCCTCTCCTTAAAAAAGGAGGCGCGGGGCATCCCCTTGAGATACCAGGCAAAGTGCTTCCGGGCCTGGAGGCACGCGACCTTCTCGCCCTCGATGCGCGCGGCGCGCTCAAACTGGCCCACGGCGGTTTTTACCCGCTGGGAATAGGGCGGCATAGCGGGGATCTCGCGCCCTTCTAAGGCCGCGCGGCACCGTTCGAAGAGCCACGGGTCGCCCATGGCGCCCCGGGCGAGCATGGCCGCGTCCGCGCCGGTAACCTTTAAAATGTGTACGCAGTCCTCCGCCGTGAACACGTCGCCGTTGGCGACGACGGGCACGGAGACGGCGGCCTTGACCTTTCCTATTATGTCCCAGTCGGCGCGGCCTGAGTACATCTGCGCCCTGGTGCGGCCGTGGACGGCGAGCATGGACGCCCCGGCGCTCTCCAAAAGGACCGCCAGCTCCACGGCGTTGACGCTCCCGGCGTCGAAGCCCTTGCGGAGCTTTACGGTGACGGGCCGGTCGGCGGCTTTCTTCACCGCCTCCACGATTTTGGCCGCCAGATCCGGTGTGCGCATCAGCGCCGAGCCGTCGCCGGAGCGGACCACCTTCCCCACGGGACAGCCCATGTTGATGTCGATGAAGTCGCAGGGCGAGACCTCGCAGACCTTGGCCGCCGCCTCCGCCATGCACACCGGGTCGGAGCCAAAAAGCTGCACCGCTGCGGGGCGCTCATTCTCCCCCAGCTCCATGAGCTTGAGGGTCTTTTTGTCCTCAAACATCAGGGCCTTGGAGCTGACCATCTCCGTGTAGGTGAGCCCCGCGCCCTGGGCGCGGCAGACCTCCCGGAACGCCAGATCCGTCACCCCGGCCATAGGCCCGAGCACGAGGCGCGTATTGACTTCGACTTTTCCAACGACCATCCCGCGCCTCCTGACTTCATGAATAGGGTTATTTTACGCAATTTTGGGGGGAATGTCAATCCGTAACGCGCTTCGTGGCCGGAGAGAAAAAAGTTTTTCAAAAAATCAAAATTTTCTCTTGACAATGGGCGGGGTTTTTGGTATTCTATCAAAGCGCCTGTGGGCGAGGAATGCCCGCGCGCGTACTGCGATGATCCGGGAGATTGCGCGAAAGCGGTAACTTCCGGGGAGTATGTCCGGCACCCCCTCCTTTGGGGATGCGCAATCGGGCGGCTGAAAAGTTTTACTGAGATGGGCCGATATAGTCGTATATCGCCTGCACGGAAAACACGGCCGGAGTTTGTCCGGCTTTGTTTCTGGATGGGAGTGATACGCACGGAACCGTGGACGGAAAATTTTTCACCGTACTATCAAATGTACGTTTTGGAGGAAACAATCATGGCAGCAAAGAAAACCATCCGCATCAGACTCAAGGCTTACGACCACCAGCTCATCGACCAGGCCGCCGAGCGGATCGTGGAGACCGCGAAGAGGACCGAGGCCAAGGTCTCCGGCCCCATCCCCCTGCCCACGAAGAAAGAGGTCGTCACCATCCTGCGCTCTCCCCACGTCAACAAGGACTCCCGCGAGCAGTTCGAGCGCCGCACCCACAAGCGCCTCATCGACATCGTCTCCCCCACCCAGAAGACCGTGGAGGCGTTGATGTCTCTGGAATTGCCCGCCGGCGTGGAGATCGAGATCAAGCTTTAATCCCCTTTTCACTTAGTTTACACCCGTTGGCCGCGACTTGCGTTAAGCGGCCAGGGTCATGTTGGCGGCGCGGCTTACGGTTGCTAAGAGCCCAGGCCGTCAACCAATAACCTTATAAAGGAAGGATCGATCAAGAATGGAAATGACAAAGGTCATCATCGGCAAAAAGGTCGGCATGAGCCAGATCTTCGATGAAGCCGGCAAGGTCGTCCCCGTCACGGTCATCGAGGCGGGCCCTTGCGTGGTCACCCAGGTCAAGACCGTGGACAAGGACGGCTACGACGCCATCCAGCTCGGTTTTGAGGACGTGGCCGAGAAGAAGCTCACCAAGCCCGAGATCGGGCACCTCAAGAAGGCCGGCACGGCCCTCAAGCGGCACCTCAAGGAGTTCCGCCTGGCGGACTGCTCCAAGTTCGAGGTCGGCGACGAGATAAAGGCCGACATGTTCCAGAAAGGCGACCAGGTGGACATCACCGGTATCAGCAAAGGTAAGGGCTATCAGGGCGCCATCAAGCGCTTCAACGCCCAGCGGACCCCCACCAGCCACGGCGGCGGCCCCGTTCACCGTCACGCCGGCTCCATGGGCTCCACCTCCACCCCCTCCCGCATCTACAAGGGCAAGATCGGCGCCGGCCACATGGGCGACGAGCAGGTCACCGTCCAGAACCTGGACATCGTGGCCATCGACCCCGACATCAACATGATCGCCGTGCGCGGCGCGGTGCCCGGCCCCAAGGGCGGCATCGTGTACCTCAAGAACACCGTCATCAACCGCAGCAAGGTCAAGGGCCCGGCCCAGACCGTCAGCTCCAACCCGCAGAAGCGTTCTGCCCGTGGTTGAGAAAGGAGAGATTGAAATATGCCTAAAGCAACGTTAGTCAACATGGCCGGAGAGGTCATAGGCGATATTGAGCTCTCCGACGCCGTCTTCGGCATCGAACCCAACAAGACGGCCATCCACACCGTGGTCCGCAATCATCTCGCCAACCTCCGCCAGGGCACCCAGAGCGCCCTCACCAAGGCCGAGGTCAGCGGCGGCGGCATCAAGCCCTGGCGTCAGAAGGGCTCCGGCCGCGCCCGTCAGGGCAGCACCCGCAACCCCCACTGGACCCACGGCGGCGTGGCCTTCGCCCCCAAGCCCCGCACCTACGGCTTCTCCGTCAACAAGAAGGTCCGGGCGCTGGCCATCCGTTCCGCCCTCTCCGACAAGGCCCAGGAGGCCAACGTCATCGTGGTGGACGGCCTGAAGCTCGACGAAGTGAAGACCAAGACCTTCAAGGCTTTCATGGATAAGATCGGCGCGGATAAGAAGGCCGTCGTGGTCACCGCCGACGTGGACCGGAACGTGGTCCTCTCCGCCAGGAACATCCCCGGCGTGCTCACCACCCCCGCCAACATCCTGAACGCCTATGACCTTGTCAACGCCGACAAGCTGGTGGTGGACAAGGCCGCCCTTGAGAAAATCCAGGAGGTGTACGCGTAATGAAAACCTCTTACGATGTGATCGTCCGCCCCATCATCACCGAGCAGTCCATGGAGGCCGTTGACCTCAAGAAGTACGTCTTCGAGGTCGCCAAGGACGCCACCAAGGCCGACGTGAAGCGCGCCGTGGAGGAGATCTTCTCCGTCAAGGTCGATTCCGTCAACACCCTGAACGTCCGGGGCAAGGCCAAAAGGACCGGCCGGTACCCTCTGGGCTACACCAAGTCCTGGAAAAAGGCCGTGGTGAGGCTCGCCGCCGACTCCAAGCCCATCGAGTTCTTTGAGGGCATGGTATAAGGGAGGATAAGGAAATGGCTATAAAGAATTACAAACCGACTACTCCGTCCAGGAGGCACATGTCCGTCTCCGGCTTCGACGGAGTCGATAAGAAGGCCAAGCCCGAGCGGGCGCTGACGGAGGTCCTGAAGAAGCACTCCGGCCGCAACAGTTACGGCCGCATCACCGTCCGCCACAAGGGCGGCGGCAACCGCCGCAAGTACCGCGTCATCGACTTCAAGCGCTCCAATGTGGGCGTCCCCGGCACGGTCCTGAGGCTGGAGTACGACCCCAACCGCAGCGCCTATATCGCCCTGGTGGAGTTTGAAGGCGGCGAGCGCCGCTACATCCTGGCTCCCGTGGGCCTCAAGGCCGGCGACACCGTCATGAGCGGTCCCGACGCCGACATCAAGCCCGGCAACGCCCTGCCCTTCCAGAGCATCCCCGTGGGCACCGTCGTCCACAACATCGAGCTCTACCCCGGGCGCGGCGCGCAGCTGGTGCGCTCCGCCGGCGCGGCGGCCCAGCTCATGGCCAAGGAGAACGGCATGGCGCAGGTGCGCCTCCCCTCCGGCGAGTACCGGTATATCCGGCTCGACTGCATGGCGTCCATCGGCCAGGTGGGCAACATCGACCACGCCAACGTCCATCTGGGCAAGGCCGGCCGTGTCCGCCACATGGGCATCCGTCCCACCGTCCGCGGCTCCGTCATGAACCCCGTTGACCACCCCCACGGCGGCGGCGAGGGCAAGAGCCCCATCGGCCGTCCCGGCCCCGTGACCCCCTGGGGCAAGCCGGCTCTCGGCTACAAGACCCGCAAGACGAAGAACCGCACCGACAAGTTCATCGTCAAGCGCCGCAACTCGAAGTAAGGAGGGACTTAAGGAATGAGCAGAAGCATCAAGAAGGGACCTTTCGCGGCTCCCGAGCTCTTAAAGAGAGTCGATGAAATGAACAAGACCGGCGATAAGAAGGTCCTCAAGACCTGGAGCCGCGCCTCCACCATCTTCCCCTCCTTTGTCGGCCACACCATCGCCGTTCACGACGGCCGCCGCCACATCCCGGTGTACATCACCGAGGACATGGTGGGCCACAAGCTGGGCGAGTTTGCTCCGACGCGTACCTTCCGGGGCCACTCCGGCAGCAAGACCGCCGCGAAGTAAGGAGGACAGACATGGAAGCTAGAGCACAGATCAAATACGCGCGTATCTCCCCCCGCAAATGCACGATCGTCTGCGATCTCATCCGGGGCAAGGACGCCAATGTGGCCCGCGCCATTCTGATGAACACCCCCAAGGCCGCCAGCGAGATCATGGTCAAGGTCCTGAACTCCGCCATGGCCAACGCCGAGAACAACTTCGGCATGGACCCGGCGAAGCTCTACGTCAGCGAGACCTACGCCAACCCCGGCCCCATCCTCAAGCGGATGCAGCCGGTCTCCAAGGGCCGCGGCTACCGCATCAATAAGCGCACCAGCCACATCACCATCGTTCTGAAGGAAAGGGAGGCGTAAGCATGGGACAGAAAGTGAATCCTCACGGACTGCGCGTGGGCGTTATCAAGGACTGGGATTCCCGTTGGTACGCCAGAGACGATAAAGTGGGCGACCTCATCGTTGAGGACCACAAGATCCGCAAGTACCTGAAAAAGCGCCTCTATGAGGCGGGCGTGCCCAAGATCGAGATCGAGCGGGACAGCTCCAAGGTCAAGATCTTCCTGCACTGCTCCCGTCCCGGCCTCGTCATCGGCAAGGGCGGCCAGGACATCGAGAAGCTCCGCCAGGATATGGAGAAGATGCTGGGCAAGACCGTGGCCATCTCCATCATCGAGGTGAAGAGCCCCGACGCCAACGCTCAGCTGGTGGCCGAGTCCATCGCCCTGCAGCTGGAGAAGCGCGCCAGCTACCGCCGGGCCATGAAGAACGCCATGGGCCGCGCCATGCGCATGGGCGTGCGCGGCATCAAGATCAAGTTCTCCGGCCGTATCGGCGGCGCCGAGATCGCCCGCACCGAGAGCTATCACGAGGGCACCATCCCCCTGCAGACCCTGCGCGCCGACATCGAGTACGGCTTCGCCGAGGCCGCCACGACCTACGGGCGCATCGGAGTCAAGGTCTGGATCTACAAGGGCGAGATCCTCAGCTCTACCCTGCGCACCACCCCCCGGACCATGGACACCAGCCGTCCTCCCCGTGAGCGCCGCGAGCGCCGGGACGACCGGAGAGGCCCCCGTCCCCAGGGCCAGGGCTTCAACAGGGACCGTCAGAACGGGCCGCGCCCCCAGGGCAATTTCCAGAACCGGGGTCCCCGTCCGGCGCCCAATACTCCTAGAGAAGGAGGAAACAACTGATGCTTTTACCGAAGAGAGTCAAATACCGTAAGCAGCAGCGCGGCCGTATGACCGGCGTTGCTACCCGCGGGAACACCGTGACCTACGGCGAGTGGGGCTTAGTCGCCACCGAGCCGTCCTGGATCACCTCCAATCAGATCGAGGCCGCCCGTGTGGCTATCACCCGTTACACAAAGCGCGGCGGTAAGGTCTGGATCAAGATCTTCCCCGACAAGCCCGTCACCGCCAAGCCCGCCGAGACCCGCATGGGTTCCGGTAAAGGCGCCCCCGAGTACTGGGTGGCGGTGGTAAAGCCCGGCCGCGTCCTCTTTGAGATCGCCGGTGTCAGCCCCGAGGATGCCCAGGAGGCCCTGCGCCTCGGCGCCCACAAGCTGCCCTGCAAGACAAAGATAGTCGCCCGTGAGACCGAGGAGGGTGAATGAGATGAAGGCAACTGAAGTCAGAAAGATGAGCGTCCCGGAACTTGAGGCCAAGCTCACGGACCTGAAAAAGGACCTGTTCACGCTCCGTATGCAGCACGCTACGAACCAGCTCGACAATCCCGTGAGGATCAATCTGGTGAAGAAGGACATTGCCCGCGTCCAGACGATCATCCGCGAGAAGTCCGTAGAGCAGTGAGGAGGTAACTTAAATGAGTGAAGAAAGAACGTCTTCCAGGAAGACCAGGGTCGGCCGCGTGGTGTCCGACAAGATGGACAAGACCATCGTCGTCGCCATCGCCGAGCGCGTCCCCCATCCCCTCTATAAGAAGATAGTCAAGAGAACCTACAAACTCAAGGCCCACGATGAGAACAACGAGTGCGGCGTCGGCGATACCGTCCGCGTCATGGAGACCAGGCCCCTTTCCAAGGAGAAGCGCTGGCGTCTCGTTGAGATCGTGGAAAAAGCGAAGTAAGGAGGCGGCATAAATGATACAGCAGGAGTCTTATCTGAAGGTCGCCGACAATACCGGCGCCAAGGAGATCAAGTGCATCCGCGTGATGGGCGGCGCCAAGCGCAAGTGGGGCAACATCGGCGACGTGATCGTGGCCTCCGTCCGCAAGGCCGCTCCCGGCGGCCAGGTGAAGAAGGGCGATGTGGTCCGCGCCGTTATCGTCCGCTCCGCCAAGGGCGTCCGCCGCGCCGACGGTACCTACGTCAGGTTCGACGAGAACGCCGCGGTGCTCATCCGCGACGACAAGAACCCGGTCGGGACCCGCATCTTTGGGCCCGTCGCCCGCGAGCTGCGCGACAAGGACTACATGAAGATCCTGTCCCTGGCTCCCGAGGTCATTTGAGGAGGGCCAGACAATGAACATTAGAACGAATGACACCGTCGTCGTCCTGTCCGGCAAGGACAAGGGCAAGCAGGGCAAGGTCATCTCCGCCGATCCCCAGGGCCGCAAGGTCATCGTGGAGGGCGTGAACGTGGCCAAGCGCCACCAGAAGGCCCGCCGTCAGGAGGAGCAGAGCGAGATCATCAAGAAGGAGACCCCCATCTACGTCTCCAAGGTCCAGCTCGTGTGCCCCAAGTGCGGCAAGGCCACCCGCGTCGGCCATAAGATGGACGGCGACAAGAAGGTCCGCGTCTGCAAGAAGTGCGGCGCGTCCATGTGAGAGAGGGAGGATAGATCATGCCCAGACTGAAAACAAAGTACAACGAGGAGATCGCCCCCGCCCTCATGAAGAAGTTCGGCTACAAGAGCGTCATGCAGATCCCGAAGCTTGACAAGATCGTCATCAACGTGGGCTGCGGCGACGCCAAGGACAACGCCAAGGTCGTGGACTCCGTGGTCAAGGAGATATCCGCCATCGCCGGCCAGCACGCCGTCGTCACCAAGGCCCGCAAGTCCGTGGCTAACTTCAAGATCCGCGAGGGAATGAACATCGGCGTGAAGGTCACCCTCCGCCGGGACCGGATGTGGGAGTTCCTGGACCGCCTCTTCAACGTGGCCCTGCCCCGCGTCCGCGACTTCCACGGCATCAACCCCAACTCCTTTGACGGCCGCGGTAACTACGCCCTCGGTATCAAGGAGCAGCTCATTTTCCCCGAGATCGACTACGATAAGATCGACAAGATCCGCGGCATGGACATCGTGATGTGCACCACCGCCAAGACGGACGAGGAGGCCCGGGAGCTTCTCACTCTCCTCGGCGCCCCGTTCTACAGAAACTAAGGGAGGAGAGAAGTTATGGCCAAGAAATCGATGATCCTCAAGCAGCAGAGAGATCCCAAGTTCTCCACCCGCAAATATAACCGCTGCAAGATCTGCGGCAGGCCCCACGCCTACCTCAGGAACTACGGCATCTGCCGTATCTGCTTCCGGGAGCTGGCGTACAAAGGCGAAATTCCTGGTGTGAAAAAGGCTTCCTGGTAAGCAGGACCTTTCAGTCACGCCCTGCGGGCGTGCCAGCTCCCCCAAAGGGGGAGCCACCCTTCAGTCACGCCCTGCGGCCGTGCCAGCTCCCCCAAAGGGGGAGCCAAAGAGGTACTTTTGTAAATAGGATGGCGAAAGGTCCGCGGCAATCCAGTATTGCCGTGGATACCTCGCCGCCTGAACCGCGTGAGCGGTAACTCTGATCAAGGAGGAACAGTAAACATGCAAGTAACCGATCCCATTGCGGATATGTTGACCCGCATCCGCAACGCCAACTCCGCAAAGCATCCCACTGTGGATATCCCCTGCTCAAACATGAAAAAGGCCATCGCCCAGATCCTGCTTGACGAGGGATACATCAAGAGCTTCCAGATCGCCGAGGACGGCGGCCAGGGAGTCATCAAGGTGACCCTGAAGTACAACGGCAACGAGAAGGTCATCCAGGGCCTGCGCCGTGTGTCCAAGCCGGGCCTTCGCGTCTATGCCGGCACGGACGAGATCCCCTATGTTCTCAAGGGGCTGGGCACCGCCATTATTTCCACGTCCAAGGGCGTCATGACCGACAAGCAGGCTCGGAAAGAGCACGTCGGCGGCGAAGTCCTGGCGTTCGTGTGGTAAGGGAGGTAGAAGAATATGTCCAGAATCGGAAGAGCTCCCATTGCCATCCCCGCGGGTGTGGACGTGACGATCGCCGAAGGCAACGTCGTCACCGTGAAGGGCCCCAAGGGGACCATCACCAAGACCCTTCGCCCCGAGATGACCATCGAGAAGGACGGCGCGGTCCTGCACGTCAAGCGCCCCAACGACGAGAAGTTCGAGCGCAGCGTCCACGGCCTCACCCGTACCATCCTCGCCAACATGGTCCACGGCGTGACCCATGAGTTTTCCAAGACTCTTGAGATCAACGGCGTCGGCTACCGCGCGGCCAAGGAGGGGAAGAACCTGGTCATGAACCTGGGTTACTCCCATCAGGTCATCGTCCCTGAGATCGACGGCATCGGCATCGATGTTCCCAACCCCAACCAGGTGGTCATCCACGGCGTCGATAAGCAGCTTGTCGGCCAGTTCGCCGCGGACGTGAGGAACAAGAGGCCCCCGGAACCCTACAAGGGCAAGGGCATCAAGTACGCAGACGAAGTCATCCGCCGCAAGGAAGGCAAGACTGGTAAATAAAAGGAGGTGTGCCTAAATGATTAACAGACCTGATACCAAAGCCCAGCGTTTAAAGCGTCACAAGAGAGTTAGGGCCAAGATCTCCGGCACGCCGGATTGTCCCAGGCTCAACGTATTCCGCAGCGAGAAGAACATCTACGCTCAGCTCATCGACGACACCAAGGGCGTCACGCTGTGCGCCGCTTCTTCCGTGGAAAAGGATTTTGAAGGCTCCGGCTCCAACAAGGAGGGCGCCCGCAAGGTGGGCAAGCTCATCGCCGAGCGCGCCCGCGCCAAGGGGATCGAGGACGTAGTCTTCGACCGCGGCGGCTATATCTACCACGGCCGCGTCCAGGAGCTGGCCGAGGGCGCCCGCGAGGGCGGACTCAACTTTTAACGCAGGGAGGGAACGAATATGCCTTACAGCAGCAATCAAAGAGGAAACCGCCGCGACCGTGAGGAGGTCAAGAGCGAGTATATCGAGAAAGTCGTCTCCCTCAACCGCGTTTCCAAGACCGTCAAGGGCGGACGCATCATGAAGTTCTCCGCTCTCGTCGTCGTGGGCGACGGCAAGGGCAAGGTGGGCTTCGGCCTGGGCAAGGCCGCCGAGGTCTCCGAGGCCATCCGCAAGGGCATCGAGGACGCCAAGAAGAACTTCACCCACATCACACTCAAGGGCGGCACCATCCCCCATGAGGTCATCGGCCAGTTCGGCGCGGGCCGCGTGCTTTTAAAGCCCGCTCCCGCCGGTACCGGCGTCATCGCCGGCGGCGCCGTCCGCGCGGTGGTAGAGGCCGCGGGCATCACGGACATCCGTACCAAGTGCCTGCGCAGCAACAACCCCGCCAACGTCGTGGCCGCCACCATGCAGGGCCTGAAGACGCTCCGCAACGTGGAGCAGGTCGCCCAGACCCGCGGCAAGGCCCCCGAAGAGATCGTGGGCTAAGGAGGGCTTGACATGGCTAAACTGAACATTAAGCTCGTAAAGAGCCTCAACGGCAGGATCGAGAAGCACATCGCCACCGCCGCGTCCCTGGGACTTCGGAAGATCGGCGATGAGACGACTCAGCCCGACAACCCCCAGACCAGAGGGAAGATCGCCAAGATCGGCTACCTCCTCCAGGTCACCGAAGAGAAATAAGGAGGTAAGCGAACATGAAACTCAACGACTTATCTCCCGCCGCCGGCTCCACCGCCAAGGCGTGGAGGAAGGGCCGCGGGATCGGCTCCGGCAACGGCAAGACCGGCGGCCGCGGCCACAAGGGCCAGAAGGCCCGCAGCGGCGGCGGGGTCCGCGTGGGCTTTGAGGGCGGCCAGATGCCCCTCGCCCGCCGTATCCCCAAAAGGGGCTTCAACAACATCTTCGCAAAGCCCCTGGACGCGATCAACGTATCCATGCTCAACCGCTTTGAGGACGGCGCGACAGTGGATGTGGAGGCCCTCGAGAAGGCCGGCATCCTCTCCGGCGTCAAATATGGCGTTAAGGTCATCGGAAACGGCGAAGTTACCAAGAAACTGACTGTCAAAGCTTCAGCTTTTTCCGAGACCGCCAAGACGAAGATCGAGGCGGCTGGCGGAAAGGCTGAGGTGATCTGAGTGATCCAGACATTAAAGAACGCCTGGAAGGTCATCGAGCTTCGTAAAAAGCTGCTCTTCACGCTTTTTATGATCATCCTGTTCCGTCTGGGCAGCGCCATTCCCGTCCCCCACATCGATGCCGGCGCGTTGAAGGACGCTTTCATGTCCAGAGAGCTTGGCAACACCATTCTGGGGCTCTACAACGTCATGAGCGGCTCGGCCTTCCAGTACGGAACGGTCTTCGCCCTCTCCATCCAGCCCTATATCAACGCCAGCATCATCATCCAGCTCCTCGCCATTGCCATTCCGGCCTTGGAGCGCCTTTCCAAGGAGGGCGGCGAGGAAGGCAAGCGGAAGCTTGAGAACATCACCCGCTACACCACCGTGGGCATCGCCCTTTTACAGGCGTACGGCTACTATGTGCTCCTCTCCAACTATAACGCCCTGGCGGACGAGAGCTTCCTCACCGGGCTCGTCATCGTGGCGACCCTGGTGGCCGGCTCC
This sequence comes from uncultured Oscillospiraceae bacterium, assembly GCA_947632175.1. GTDB lineage: Bacteria > Bacillota > Clostridia > Oscillospirales > Oscillospiraceae > RUG626. The sequence goes on from CANROC010000004.1 coordinate 161,426, forward strand.
TGCCTCGTTATGTGGATGGGCGAGCAGATCACGGAGTTCGGTATCGGCAACGGTATCTCCATGATCCTCTTCGCCGGCATCATCGCCCGTGTCCCCAACGTGGTGGTCAGCATGTTCAGCAACCTCATCGACAACCCCTCCAACTGGAGGCTGTGGGTCATGTATCCCCTGATGCTCATCGGCGGTCTTGCCATGATCGTCCTCATCGTCATCGTTACCAACGCCGAGCGGCGCATCCCGGTGATGTACTCCAAGCGCGTGGTGGGCCGCAAGGTCTACGGCGGCCAGAGCACACACCTGCCCCTGAAGGTGAACATGTCCGGCGTGCTGCCCGTCATCTTCGCCGGCTCCATCGCCAGCCTCCCCGCCACCGTCGGCATGTTCTTCGGCAAGACCAGCGAGTCCGCCGGCGGATGGGGCACGTTCCTCCGGCTTTTCAGCCAGACCAGCCCCCTCTATATGGTGATCTACTTCCTGCTGATCATCTTCTTCAGCTACTTCTACAGCACCATCCAGTTCAACCCCATCGAGGTTTCCAATAACCTCATGAAGAACGGCGGGTATATCCCGGGCTTCCGTCCCGGCAAGCCCACCAGCGCTTTCATCGCCAAGGTCCTCAACAAGGTCACCCTCTTCGGCGCCATTTACCTGGCGGTCATCGCCCTGGTGCCGCTGATCGTGGGCGCGGTGTTCCCCACCGCCGGCAATTCCGGCATCAGCGTGGGCGGCACGTCCCTCATCATCGTCGTGGGCGTGGCTCTGGAGACCGTGAAGGCCCTGGAGGCCCAGCTCATCATGCGCAACTACAAGGGATTTCTTGAGTAAACCGACAACGTCCCTCTCCCGGAGACGGGGGAGGGGCATGAGGAAGACGATTAAGGAGTGTTTGCATGAAGCTCATACTTCTGGGAGCCCCCGGCGCCGGTAAAGGCACGCAGGCGGACATCATCTCCCACAAACTTGGGATCCCCACCATTTCCACCGGAAACATCCTCCGCGCCGCCATCCGCGAGGGCACGCCCGTGGGACTGCAGGCCAAGGCCATCATCGAGGCCGGCGGGCTCGTCCCGGACGACGTGATCATCGGCATCGTCGCCGAGCGCGTGGCCAAGGACGACTGCCAAAACGGCTACATCTTGGACGGCGTTCCCCGGAACACGGCCCAGGCCGACGCCCTGGAGGCCAACGGCATCCACGTGGACAAGGCGCTGTGCATCGACGTGCCCGACGAGGTCATCGAAAAGCGCATGTCCGGCCGGCGCACCTGCTCCGTCTGCTCCGCCACCTACCATGTGGAGAGCAATCCCCCCAAGGTCGAGGGCGTCTGCGACGCCTGCGGGGGCCAGCTCACCATCCGGAAGGATGACATGCCGGAGACGGTGAAAAACCGCCTCGCGGTCTATCACGCCCAGACCGAGCCCCTGCTGGCCTACTACGAGGCCCGCGGCAAGCTCCTCCGGGTGAAGGGGGAGGCCACCATCGAGGCCACCTCCGAAAAAGTGTTCGAGGCCCTGGGGATCTGACGCATGATACGGATCAAGACTCCCCGGGAGATCGATAAAATGCGCCGGGCGGCTCAAATCACCGCGGCTGCCCGCATCTATGCGGGAAAGATGATCGCCCCCGGCGTGACCACCAAGGAAATCGACAAAGCGACCGAAAGCTTCATAAGATCCCAGGGCGCGATCCCCTCCTGCCTAGGCTACGGCGGATTCCCGGCCAGCGTGTGCATCTCCGTCAACGACGAGGTGATCCACGGCATCCCGGGAAAACGGGTCATCCGCGACGGCGACGTTGTGAGCATCGACCTGTGCGCCGGCATCGAGGGCTTCATTGGGGACTGCGCCGCCACCTTCATAGCGGGAAAGCCGCGTTCGGAGGAGGACGTGAAGCTCCTGTCAATCACTAGGCAGGCGTTTTACGAGGGGCTGAAATACGCCCGGCCCGGGTACCGGGTCTCCGACATCAGCGCGGCCGTCCAACAGTTTGTGGAGGCAAATGGTTTTTCGGTCATCCGCGACTACGTGGGCCACGGCATCGGCTCCGAGATGCACGAGGAGCCGGAGGTGCCCAACTTCGGCAAGCCCGGACACGGGCCGAGGCTCGTGAAAGGCATGACCATCTGCGTGGAGCCCATGGTGGCCGCCGGCGGATGGCCTGTCCGGGTCCTGGGGGACGACTGGACCGTGGTGACACGGGACGGGTCCCGCGCCGCCCACTACGAGAACACCATCCTCATCACCGACGGGGAGCCGGAGATCCTGACGCTCCCGGAACCGGAGGCGTGAGATGGCCATCGAGAAAGCGGATGTGGTCCGATCCCTGGCCGGACGGGACCGCGGAGAGCTCTTCTTCGTCACCGGACTTGAGGAGAACTACGCGTCCATCGTCAACGGACGGGACCGGAGACTGGAAAAACCGAAACGAAAAAAGCTCAAGCACCTTGCCTTCGTGGAGCGCTCCGCCGACAGGACGGACCAGAAGCTCCGGGACGGCGAAAAGGTGACCAACAGCGAGCTGAGAAGGGCGCTGGCCGCCAAGGTGAGCGCCGACGAAAAAGGAGGTATGTCAAATGGCGAAGGATGACGTCATCGAGCTGGAGGGTACGGTCGTCGAGTCCCTGCCCAACACGATGTTCAATGTGGATATCGGCAACGGACATGTGATCCTCGCCCATATCTCCGGAAAGCTCCGCATGAACTTCATCAGGATCCTCCCCGGCGACAAGGTCACGGTGCAGATGAGCCCCTACGACCTGACCCGCGGGCGGATCACATGGCGCACGAAATAAACAAATTTCCCGCGAAATGAAAGGAAGGACAATATGAAAGTCAGACCTTCAGTCAAACCCATGTGCGAGAAATGCAAGGTCATCAAGCGCAAGGGAAAAGTCATGGTCATCTGCGAGAACCCCAAGCACAAGCAGCGCCAGGGTTAACAGCACCCACGACGAAACGAAGAAAGGATTGGTCATAAAGTATGGCAAGAATTTCCGGCGTTGACCTGCCCCGCGACAAGCGGATCGAGATCGGCCTCACATATGTGTACGGCATCGGCAGGACCAGCGCGAAAAAGATTTTGGAAGAGACCGGCATCAACCCCGACACCCGCGTCAAGGATCTGACCGAGGCGCAGGAGGCCGCGCTTCGTGAGTGCATCGACCACCACTATGTGGTGGAGGGCGATCTTCGTCGCCAGGTGGCCCTGGACATCAAGCGCCTCACCGAGATCGGCTGCTATCGCGGCACCCGCCACAGAAGGGGCCTGCCCGTCCGCGGCCAGAGAAGCAAGACGAACGCCCGTACCCGCAAGGGTCCGAAGCGCACCATCGCCAATAAGAAGAAGTAAGGGAGGGATATGACATGGCAGGAAACACGAAAGGCAAGGTCGTCCGCACCCGTCGCCGTGAGCGCAAAAACATCGAAAAGGGCCAGGTGCATATCAGCTCCAGCTTCAACAACACCATGGTCACCGTGACCGACTCCTTCGGCAACGCCCTCTCCTGGGCCTCCGCCGGCGGGATGGGCTTCCGGGGCAGCAAGAAAAGCACCCCCTTCGCCGCCCAGACGGCCGCCGAGACCGCGGCCCGCGCCGCCATGGAGCACGGCCTGAAGACCGTCGAGGTCTTTGTCAAGGGCCCCGGCTCCGGCCGTGAGGCCGCCATCCGCGCCCTGCAGACCGTGGGCCTCGAGGTCACCATGATCAAGGACGTGACCCCCATCGCCCACAACGGCTGCCGGCCCCCGAAGCGCCGCCGCGTGTAATCGAAGAAGGAGGAAGATCATACTATGGCTAAGAATATGCAGCCCATCGTGAAGCGCTGCAAGGCGCTGGGCATTTCTCCTGCTTACATGGGATACACGGCGAAGACCAAGTCCAACACCATCCGCGACCCCAAGGGCCAGATGCGCCGTAAGCAGGGCGAGTACGCCATGCAGCTCAATGAGAAGCAGAAGGTCAAGTTCGTATACGGCATCCTGGAGAAGCAGTTCCGTCTCTACTATGAGAAGGCCGCCAAGGCCCCCGGCCAGACCGGCGAGGTGCTGCTGACCACCATCGAGCGCCGTCTCGATAACGTCATTTACCGTCTGGGCTTTGCCATGACCCGCCGCGAGGCCCGTCAGGCTGTGAACCACGGTCACTTTAACGTCAACGGCAAGAGAGTGGACATCCCCTCCTACCTCGTCAAGCCCGGCGACGTCATCGAGGTCCGCGAGAAGAGCCGTCAGAGCCCCATGTTCAAGCGCCTCACCGGCGAGGACGCCGTCATCGTCACCCCGCCGAAGTGGCTGGAGAAGGACCTCACCAAGCTCTCCGCCAAGGTCCTGACCAACCCCACCCGTGAGGACATCGACCTGCCCGTGGAGGAGCAGCTCATCGTTGAGCTCTATTCCAAGTAATCCGTAAACCCTCATCCGCAAAGGAAAGCAGTCGTTAGCGCACAATTTAAAGGAGGGTATTTATTTGATCGAAATTGAAAAGCCGCGTATTGAGTGCATCGAGTCCCCGGAGGACGAGTCCTACGGCAAGTATGTCGTGGAGCCCCTGGAGCGCGGCTACGGCATTACCTTGGGAAATTCTCTGCGCAGGATACTCCTCTCGTCCCTCCCCGGCACGGCGGTCACCAGCGTCAAGATCTCCGGTGTCCAGCATGAGTTCAGCACCATCCCCGGCGTGAAGGAGGACGTGACCGAGATCGTCCTGAATCTGAAGAGCATCATTGCCAAGCTCCACAACGAGGGGGAGAAGACCGTCTACATCGAGGCCATCGGCGAGGGCGAGGTCACCGCCGGCGACATCAAGGCCGACGGCGAGGTGGAGATCCTCAACCCCGAGCTGCACATCGCCACCCTGGGCCCCGATGCCCAGCTGCGCATGGAGCTCACCATGAACCACGGGCGCGGCTACGTCAGCGCCGAGCGCAACAAGGCCGCCCAGTCCCAGCAGATCATCGGCGTCATCCCTGTGGATTCCATCTACACCCCAGTCCTGAAGGTCAACTACACGGTGGAGAACACCCGCGTGGGCAACATGACGGACTTTGACAAGCTGACCTTGGAGGTCTGGACGGACAAGACCATCTCCGCCCGGGACGCCGTCAGCATGGGCGCCAAGATCCTCTGCGACCACTTCACGCTGTTCACCGACCTCTCCGAGACGGCCGGCTCCAAGAGCCTCATCGTGGAGAAGAGCGAGACCCAGCGGGACAAGGTCCTGGAGATGACCATCGAGGAGCTGGACCTGTCCGTGAGGAGCTTCAACTGTCTGAAGCGCGCCAACATCAACACCGTGGAGGAGCTGATCTCCAAGACCGAGTCCGAGATGATCAAGGTCCGCAACCTGGGCCACAAGTCTCTGGAAGAGGTCATCCACAAGCTGGCTATGATGGGTCTTTCCCTCGCCAGCGACGACAATAATTAAGTCACTCTGGTAAGAAGGAGGAGAAAGATATGCCCGGAACACGTAAGCTCGGCAGGACCACCGACCAGCGCAAGGCCATGCTCCGTCAGCTCGTCACGGATTTCCTTGACAAGGGCCGCATGGAGACGACCTTTACCCGCGCCAGCGAGGTCGCGCCCCTGGCCGAGAAGATGATAACCCTCGGCAAGAAGGGCACCCTGGCCGCCCGCCGGGAGGCCCTGGAGTTCATCACCCGCGAGGACGTGGTCACCAAGGTCTTCAAGGACCTGAGCGAGAAGTACGCCACCCGCGCCGGCGGCTACACCCGCGTCACCCGCACCGGCCCTCGCCGCGGCGACGGCGCCGAAATGGCCGTGATTGAATTGGTGTAAGCGCCTGAACGCTGAAAAATACCGCTCTTTCGTAAGGAAAGGGCGGTATTTTTATGTTTGAAGGATTTGCATAATCCATTCCTGCCGGGAAAAGCTAAAGGCGAAACAAAAAGCGAGGTGCAACTATGAAAATGACCAACAAGGAGTACGCGGCCTACGTCAAGAAGGTGACGCCTAACTCCAAACTCATCCCCAACCTGCTCAAGGCATTCCTGGTGGGCGGGCTCATCTGCTGCCTGGGGCAGGGGATCCTGGACGGCATGAAAGCCGTCGGCCTCTCCGAGGAGAGCGCCGCCACCGCTACCAGCATCCTGCTTGTCCTCCTGGGCGCTTTGCTCACCGGCGTGGGACTTTACGACGACATCGCCAAATTCGCCGGCGCCGGGACCCTGGTGCCCATCACCGGCTTTGCCAACTCCGTGGTCTCCCCGGCCCTGGAGTTCAAGACCGAGGGCTATATCACCGGCACCGCCGCCAAGATGTTCATCATCGCCGGCCCCGTCATCGTGTTCGGCATCGCCAGCAGCGTGGTGTATGGGATTGTGCTGGTGCTGTTTAAGCTGATATGATTGACAGAGAAAAGCGCGGAGCTATCCCTTCCGCGCTTTTCCTGTCCAAGCTCAGCCGTTTTGATTATAATCCTGGCAGAGCAGATTCATGGATTTGAGAAGCTTATGTATGAAGATAAACGGACCGACCACGATGAGACTGCCTAACACGCCCCAAAGCCAGAAGGTCTTCGCGTTCAATGCGTAGGGAATGCCGCGACGCGCCAGCTCTGACCCGATCCGGTCGCAAAGCCTGTGGTACCATATCAGCGGAACGATGCCGAGGGTGAGCCAGGAAAAAATGAAGACGATCAGCAGATAACTCATGGTCTTTTTCTTATCATAGCGGCTGGCGATGATGTTGATGTCAGTGGAAATCCCGGACATGACGACCAGTGCGTAGATATCAAACGTAATAAGCGAGAGCAGGATAACTTTAAGAAGTCCCCGGTTTGTTTTAAGCGCGCATAAAGGAGAGGGAGTATCGGAAGCCGCAGGCGCAATGGCCGCTTCCCAAATCAGGCCGTGCTTTACATAGAAGGACAGACAGAGAAGAGCGGCGCCGATCACGAAAAGGGCAAAAAAGAGCTTTAGCCAAAAAGTCAAACCAAATCCAAAACTCAAGGAGTTGGAAGCCGGGGGAAAGGAACCGTTAAAGAATCCCGGCAGAACAGAGGTCAAAGCGCCGGCGGCCCCTATGACCGTTAAAATTGTTCCGAAGAGGAAGCCGTTGTTGAGGTCCTTTTTGTCTTCAGCGGACAGATATGCGTTCATCTATGTATAGCCTCTCTTTCTTTAGTTAGATGGATTTTTAGAGGACCGCCAATGAACCGAGGAGAAAGCGCTCAAAAAGTCTTGTTCTAGATCATAACACAGCTCACCACCATGATTTCCTACAAACAGGAACTAATCTTCCTATAATTATGACATGATTCTTCCTATTAGTCAAGACAAAAAGGAACTAAAATTCATATTAAGAGGAATTAAGGTGGGTGAAAAGCGTGCGTCTACTAGGAATGCGAGAACTGGGGAACCGCTTATTGGCGCTGAGAAAAAAGATGGGGCTCACGCAGGCGGAGATGGCGGAAAGAGCCGGGATATCCGACCGCACATATGCCGATATAGAGCGTGGGACTGTGAACATGAGGCTGGAGACGTTCCTGCAAATTTGCCAGGCATTCTATGTGACGCCGGATGAGCTTTTGGTGGACGAGAAAGAAGTCGAAAGCCCGCGGCAGGAGGAGCTCTTTGAAAGATTGAGGGCCTGTCCTCCCAAAGAGCGAGAAACGGCCCTGCGTTTGCTCTCGGTCTATTTGAATGCCGGGCTTGAAAATCAGAAATGAAAAACGCTCCGGTCCCTTGCGAATGAAGTGGACCGGAGCGAATTTTAAATTTTAAGAGGAGCTTTGGCGGGGACGGAGGGCTATATCGCCGGTCCCTCATCGTCTTCGGCATCGCCAGAAGCGCGGTGTACGGGATCGTGCTGGTGCCGTTTAAGCTGATCTAGCCCCCGTTTTCGCTCTCCCCGCCTGAGCGGGGAGGGCTTTTTAAAGGGTTTGCGGCTTCGTTGCGGGTTTTATGGTCCGCAGTTTCAAATTGCGTTCAATCAACGCCGTACGGGTCGCTGCCCACAGCGGCCCGCGTTTTTCAGGAACCGTTCTGTAATCCAACGTTCGCTTCCCCCCCTCCTACGAGGAGGGGGCTTAAAAAGGTTTGCGCCGAAGGCGCATTCTTTGATTCGCCCGCTGCGGCGGGGACGGGGGACGAAAGACGGGGGCTCGAATCCCCCTGACCCCCTGCCCCCAAAGGGGTCAAAAAAGGTTTTGCGCCGCTATGCGGCGCAATTTTTTATAAAGGCGGCGCGAAGCGCCGCAACCTTATTCCCCTTGACCCCTTTTTCGGAAAAACTACGCCCGCAAGCGTGTTTCAGAGCGCAACCGCCGCGAAGCGGCGGCTCTTAGCGCGGAGATGGGACGGCCCCTACAGAGTATGTTATGGGAAACGTTCCGATAAATCGCACTCGCCTCCGTCTCAGTGCCCCCTCCTCGTAGGAGGGGGGCAGGGGGGAAGCGAACGCGGGATGACAGACCGGTTCCGACAAATCGCACCACTCCAGTACGCCAGCCCCTCCAAGGTCGGGGACAGCCGCGAAGCGGCAGGGGTGGTTCGTGCGGCGGCAGGAGCGACCCTTCCGGCGCTTCGCGCCGCCTCCCCCACGGGGGAGGTTGTTAAGCTTCCCCCGTGACAGCGTTTCCGAATGTTCCCCTTTAGCATTTGAAGCCCGCGAAGCGGGCTTCAAAGCCGGTTTATTCGATCTCCAGCGTGTGGCTCTCGGGGAGCTGCTGCTGTTTCTTGGGCATGGTGAGCTTGAGGACGCCGTTTTCGTACTTGGCCTTGATGGCCTTGGCGTCGATGCCGGTGATGTCGAACTGGCGGCTGTACTGGCCGTAGGAGCGCTCCAGGCGGATATAGTTGCCCTTTTTGTCCTTGTCCTCGTGCTCGGAGTGGCGCTCGGCGTTGATGGTCAGGACGTCGCCGGAGATGTCCAGGTGGATGTCTTTCTTCTCAAAGCCCGGCAGGTCGGCCTCCAGGAGGTAGCTGTCGCCACGGTCGGAGATGTCGGTCTTGAACTCGGCGATGTCGCCCGTCTCGAAAAAGCCGGTGAAAGGGTCCTCAAAGAAGCGCTTCTCGAAGTCCTCCATGGCCTTGAAGGGGTTGTAGGTGATGTCCTGGTTGCGGTGGAAAGGTCTGAGTTCAAACATTTTCAATTCCTCCATTCAAATATCCTTAGTATGCCCGCCCTGACTTTCAAGATTCCCGATGGGGCGGACCGGGTGTCGGTTCCTTGGGCTCTTGCCCTTGTTACGGTCTTATACTAGTCCCGGAATGTGAAGAATGGATGGAATTTTTATGAAGTTTTTGTGAAAATTAGCACTCTTGAGCTGAGAGTGCTAATTTTGCCTTTTGCGGGGTACTCAGCTCCCGATAGGTCTGGCGGATGAGGAAGGCGGCTAAACAGAAGGTGAGGAGGTCCGAGACGGGCATGGAGTACAGCACCCCGTCCAGGCCCCAGAAGAGGGGGAGGAGCAGGGCAAAGCCCACGCCGAAGACGATCTCCCGCACCATGGAAAGTGCCGTGGAGGCCGCCGCCTTGCCCATGGCCTGGAGGAAGATGAAGCATGCCTTGTTGACGCAGGCGAAGACCACCATACAGAGGTAGATCCGGAAGGCCCGGACGGCGAAGTCCGTGTAGTAGGCGCTCTCGTGGGCCGCGCCGAAAAGGCCGATGAGCGCCCGGGGGAAGCACTCCACAATGACGAGGGCCGCGAGGCCCACGGCGGCCTCGGCGATCAAAAGCCGGGTGAACAGAGCCTTGACACGCTCTCGCAGGCCCGCGCCCATGTTGAAGCCGGCGATGGGGATGCACCCGGCGGCCATGCCCACCACGACGGAGATGACGATCTGGAAGAACTTCATGACGATGCCCACCACCGCCATGGGGATCTGGGCGTACTGGGCTTGCCCGAACACCGGGTCCAGGGCCCCGTATTTGCGGATCATGTTGTTGATGGCGGCCATGGCGGCCACCAGGGAGATTTGGGAGAGGAAGCTGGTGATCCCCAGGGTCAGCGTCCGGGCGCAGATGTGCCGGTCGGGGACGTAGTCGCCCTTTCCGGGCCTGATGACGCGCATGTGGAGGAGATACCACACCGACAGCGCCGCCGTCACCAGCTGCCCCAGCACCGTGGCCGCCGCCGCGCCGGTCATGCCCCAGCGGAAGACGAAGATGAACACCGGGTCGAGGATGGTATTGAGCACCGCCCCGGCCAGGGTGGAGGCCATGGCGAAGCGCGGCGCGCCGTCGGCGCGGATCACCGGGTTCATGCCCTGACCGAAGACGTAAAAGGGAATACCCAGGCTGATCCAGAAGAAGTATTCCTTGGAGAGCCGGAAGGTCTCCGCGTTCACGGTGCCGCCGAAGACGGTGATGATGGGGTCGGCGAGGAGGAGATAGAGGGCGCACAGGACAAGGCCCCCGGCGGCGAGCATCACCACGCAATTGCCCACGCTTTTTTTGGCGTCCCCCGGCTTACCCATGCCGAGGCTCAGACTCACGAAGGCGCAGCAGCCGTCGCCGGCCATGACGGCGACGGCCAGGGCGATGACCGTCAGCGGGAAGACCACCGTATTGGCCGCGTTGCCGTAGGAGCCGAGATACGCGGCGTTGGCGATAAAGATCTGGTCCACGATGTTGTAAAGCGCCCCCACCAGCAGGGAGATGACGCAGGGCACGGCGTACCGCGCCATGAGCTTCCCCACGGGCTGGGAGCCCAGAAATTGATTCGTTTCCATAGTCGATCCTTTCAAACATAAAAATAGCGCGCGGCATCTGAGCTGGACTTACGCATCAGATGCCGCGCGTTCAATTTGTATTGTAGCTCTTTTTGAAGCCGGGGTCAAAGGACGTTTTGCACAAAAATGGGGGACGCGGTGACGTTCAATTTGCCCCGCCGGCCAAAAAACGGAGGGCCTCCAGGTAGCCCTCGAAGCCGTGGCCCTTGATGGTCATGACACAGGCGGCGCGGATGTAGCTTGTGCGGCGGAAGTCCTCGCGGGTGTCGGGGTCGGAGATGTGGACCTCCACGGTGGGGATGCCCACGGCCTTGACGGCGTCCAGGAGGGCGACGCTGGTGTGGGTGTACGCGCCGGGGTTGATGACGATGCCGTCCGCGCGCCCGTAAGCGCCCTGAATGGCGTCCACCAGCGCCCCCTCGTGGTTGGACTGGAAAAACTCTACCTCCACGCCGAGATGTTCCGCCTCGGCGCGGATCAGCGCCACGAGGTCGGCGTAGGTGGCGCTGCCGTAAATGGCGGGCTCGCGGATGCCCAGCATATTGAGGTTGGGGCCGTTAAGCACCAGTATTTTCACAAAAATCCCTCCAGATCTTCTCGGCGGCGTCCTCCAGGGCGCCGTTATTTTGGACGGTCACGTCGGCGAAGCGGGCGTAGAGCGGGTCCCGGACCGCGTAGAGCGCCCGGAGGCCCTCGATCCCCCCGGCGGAGAGGGGCCGGCCCCGGGTGGACAGCTCCTCCAGGGACCGTTCCAGCCGGTAGATGCGGCCTGTCTGGTGGAGGAGGGGGTAGTTCTCCGGGACGGTGACGCACCCGCCGCCGGTGGTGACGATCTTCCCCCCGGAGGCGCAGACCTCCCGGAGAAGCGATGTCTCAATCTTCCGAAATTCCGCCTCGCCGCGGCTTACAATGATGTCGCCGGGCCGGACGCCCTCACGCTTCAGGATGAGCTTGTCGATGTCCACGAGATCCCGGCCGGAGAGGGCGGCGATGAACTTGCCCACGGTGGTCTTGCCGGAGCCGGGCATTCCGATGAGGACGATGTTGGTGACGTCTTTAGCCAGAGACGCGGCGATCTTCTCGACGAGCGCGTCGTCAAAGCTTTTGCGGAAGAACCGCTGTTCCGCCGCCTTTGCCTGGGCCACCAGCATGGGAAGACCCCCGGCGTGGGGGATGCCCAGCTCCTCGGCCTGCATGAGAAGGCCGGTGCGGATGGGGTTGTAGACCACGTCCATGACCCCCTGAAGGCGGGGGAAAGCCCGCAGATCCACCGGCGCGGCGGGACAATTGGGGTACATGCCCACGGGGGTGGTGTTGATGAGGACCTCGGTGTCGGCGTTGCGCTCCAGGTTTTCGTAGTTATTCTCCCCGGAGCGGGAAATCACCACGATTTCCCGGGCGCCCAGGGCCTTCGCCGCCGCCGTGGCGGTGCGGGAGGTGCCGCCGGAGCCGAGAATGGACACCTTTTTGCCGCCGGGGCCGATGCCGCCCCGGCGGAGGGCGTAGAGGAGGCCGTCGATGTCAGTATTATAGCCGTAGAGCTTCCCGCCCCGGTTGACCACGGTGTTGACAGCGCCGATCTCCAGCGCCGTGGGGTCTACGGTGTCCAAGTACTTGAACACCTCCCGCTTGTAGGGGATGGTGACGTTGACGCCCCCCAGGTCGGGACGGCGCAGGAAGCCCTCCAGATCCTCCGGGGGGAGCTCGTAGAGCTTATACCCCTTGCACCCCAGGGCGGCGTGGATCTGGGGCGACCAGCTGTGCCCCAGCTTGCCGCCGATGAGGCCGAAGACACGGTACATCTCAGACCTCCTGATAGTTGCCCAGATACCGGAGGGACCGGCAGGAGTGCTCCAGACTCTCCAGCATGTCTACCACCTTGGGGTCGCGGACGCTGGCCTCGATCTCGAAGAAGAAGAGGAACTCAAAATCGTGGCCCACCATGGGGCAGGACTCCAATTTAATGAGGTTCAGCTCCAGCGCGGAGATGTGGCTCAGCACGTCGTAGAGCGCGCCGGGGCGGTGCTCGCAGGAGAGGACCAGGGTGATGCGGTTGGCGCCGGGGTAGACCACGGGCTTCTTGGCCACGCAGATGAAGCGGGTATAATTGTTGTCGGAGTTCTGGATGCGCCCGCAGTCCAGCGCCTCAAGGCCATAGAGCTCGGCGCAGTTGGAGCTGGACAGGGCCGCCACGGTGTTGTCACCGCACTGGGAGACATATTTGGCGGCCACGGCGGTATTTTCCATCTTCTCCACCTCCACCTTGTCCCCCAGGGATTTGAGGAACCGGTCGCACTGGCCCAGCGCCTGCTCGTGGGAGACGATTTTGCGGATGTCGGCAAGCTTCGTCCCCGGCTTGACCAGCAGCTCGTGGGAGATGCAAAGGCGCTCGGAGCGGACAATGGAGACGTTCTTCACCTGGAGAAGGTCGTAGACCGCCCGGACGGAGCCGTTGGAGCTGTTCTCGATGGGCAGGATCCCGAAGGTGCACAAGCCCGACTCCACCGCGTCGAAAACGGCCTCGAAGGTCTTGAAATAGATGACGTTCCCGCGGGGGAACATCCGGTCCGCCGCCATCTGGGAGTAGGCCCCCTCCACGCCCTGACAGGCGACCAGGCCCGTCTCCGGGAAGAGCTCCGGGGTGTCCCGGAGGGACTTCTCGATGAAGTCGCGCACGTGGGAGCCGGTCTTCAGGAAGGTGCGCTGGTAGGTGCGGCTCAGCTCCAGCACCGTGGAGAAGAGCCGGTGGGAGTATAGGTCAAAGTCCCCGGAGCGCTCCTGCACGGCCCGCAGGATATCCCGCTCGCGCTCCTTGTTGAGGATGGGCAGGCCCTCCCTGGACTTCACCTCGGCGATCTCGCGGGACAGCTCCATGCGGTCTAAAAAGAGCCTCAGAAGCTCGCTGTCGATCCCGTCGATCTTTTTGCGGATCTCAGTCATTTCCATATCCTTGTTCCTCCAAAAGTATGTCTAACAGGGTAAAGGCCGTGACGGCCTCGATGACCGGGACGGCGCGGACAGCCACGCAGGGGTCGTGGCGGCCCTTGATCATGAGCTCCTCCGGCTCCATGGTGGACAGGTGCACGCTCTGCTGTGGCTTCCCGATGGAGGGGGTGGGCTTCATGGCGCATTTGAGGACCAGGGGCATCCCGGTGGTGATGCCGCCGATGATACCGCCGGCGTCGTTTTTCGAGGTCTTCAGAAGTCCGTTTTCCCCGGGAATATAGGGGTCGTTATGCTCGCTTCCGCGCATGGTTGCGGCGGCAAAGCCCGCGCCGAACTCCACGCCCTTCACCGCCGGGACGCCGAAGAGCGCGGCGGCGAGGCGGTTTTCGACCCCGTCGAACATGGGGCTGCCAAGCCCCGCAGGGAGGCCCACGGCGGCACACTCGATGACGCCGCCTACGCTGTCGGCCTCCGTCCGGGCGGCCTCAATGGCGGCGGTCATCCGCGCCCCGGCCTCGTCGGAGAGGACGGGGAGGGGCTTTTGGGCCACGGTGTCAAAGAGCTCCTTCGTGGGGTAGAGGGGGAAAGGATCGTCGCGCTCACGCTCGATGCTCAAAAGGTGCGCGCCCACGTAGATGCTCTTGCTCTCTAAAAGTTGCTTGGCGACGCCCCCGGCGATGCACAGGGGGGCGGTGAGACGGCCGGAGAAGTGGCCGGAGCCGCGCATGTCCACCGCCTTGCCGTAGCGCATTTTCGCGGTGTAGTCGGCGTGGGAGGGGCGGGGGAGGTCAAGAAGCCCCGCATAATCGCCGCTTCGCGTGTCGCCGTTTTCAATGACCGCGCACAAAGGCGAGCCGGCGGTGACGCCGTCCACAAGGCCGGAGAGGAACACCGGCCGGTCGTCCTCCTTGCGCTGGGTGGTCAGACGCGAGGTCCCGGGCTTGCGGCGGCACATAAAGCCGTACAGCGCCTCCTCGTCCAGCCTGAACCCGGCGGGCAGACCGTCCACGACCACGCCGATGGCCTTCCCGTGGGACTGCCCGAAGACGGAGATTTTCAGCTTGTGACCGATTTCAGAGGACATCCGCGATCCCTCCCAGTCGTCGAAATTCGTCAAAAAACGTGGGGTAGGACTTATTCACCGCCTCCGCCCCCAGGATGGTCACGGGTCCGTCGGCGGCGGTGGCCAGAATGGCGGCGGCCATGACGATGCGGTGGTCGCCCGCGCCGTCCACAGCGCCGGAGCGCAGGGGGGCCCCGCCCGTGACGGCAAGGAAGTCAGGGCCCTCCTCACACGCGATGCCGAAGGCGCGGAGCATATTGGCCGTGGCGGCGATACGGTCCGATTCCTTCATCCGCAGCCGCGCGGCGTTCACGAAGCGCGTCGTGCCCGCCTTCACCGCCGCCATGGCCGCCAGGGGCGGCAGGAGGTCGGGGATCTGGGACAGGTCCACGGCGTCAGGCAGGGCCTCGCTGTACGCCGCCGCCAGCTTGTCCCCCTGGGGGGAGGCCGGGTCCAAGCCGAGGACGGCCACGTCGTGCCCCAGCGCCCGCGCGGCGTACCAGAAGCCCGCCTGGGACCAGTCGGCCTCCACGGTAAAATTCGCGGGGACGTACCGCTGATTTCCGGGGACGGTAAACCGGGAAAAACCGTGGTTTTCCACAGAAACGCCAAACCTTTTCAGCACGTCCAGCGTCATGGTCACGTACTCCCGGCTCTGGAGCGGGGAGGTGACGTCGATCTCGCTGTCGCCGTCTGTCAGCGGCAGGGCGTAGAGAAGCCCCGTGACGAACTGGCTGGACACGTCGCCGGGGAGCTTGTAGACGCCGGGGGTGAGCCGGCCTGTGACGGTGAGCTCGTTGCCGGATTTTTCAAAGTGGATGTTCTTTGCCCGGAAGATGTCAAAATACGGCTCCATGGGCCGCTCCATAAGCCGCCCGTGGCCCACGAATTTCGCCCCGCCCCGCAGGACCAGCGCCAGGGGGATGAGAAACCGCAGGGTGGAGCCGGATTCACCGCAGTTAAGGCAGGGAAAGCCGTCGGAGGGGGTCAGCAGGGCCTCCATGCACCGGCGGGTGGCGGCGATGTCCTGGGACTCAGCCAGGTTGACGATCCTGTCCACGGACCCTGCCAGCGTCGCCGCGATCAGCGCCCGGTGGCTCAGGGATTTGGAGGGGGGAGGGGTCACATCGCCGTGAAGCGGGTGGGGGGTGATGCGTATGTCCATGGTTACCTCCTGTACATCCCGGCGAGGACGTCCAGGACCTGCGCCTTCGGGAGCTTCAGGGGCCGGACCGCGCCGATTTTTTCAAGCAGGATCATTGTCACGTCGTCTCTGGCGCTCTTCTTGTCGATGCCCACGGCCTTTTCCAAGTTGCTGAAGTCGCAGTCAATGGCGGTGGGCAGGCCCAGGGGGGACAAGATCGCCTCGAGCTGTCCCGGCACGTCCGGGTCCGTGACATGAAGCGCCACGCCCAGCCGCGCCGCCGTCACCATGCCGGCGGCCACCGCCTCGCCGTGGATCCAGCGGGTATAGCCCCCCGCCAGCTCGTAGGCGTGGCCCAGGGTGTGGCCGAAGTTCAGGATCATCCGAAGGCCGGTGTCGTGCTCGTCCGTCTCCACCACCTGGCGCTTGATGTCACAGCAGGTGTGGAGAATGTGGGCGATGTCGGCCATCAGCGCCTCCCGGCTGGGGCGGGCTTTCAAAAAGTCAAAGAACGCCGCGTCCCAAATACAGCCGTACTTGACGACCTCCGCCATGCCGGCGGCAAACTCCCGGTCCGGCAAGGTCCGCAGCGTCTCCGGGTCCATGAGGACGAGGCGCGGCTGGGTGAAGGTCCCGGCCAGATTCTTGCCGGTGGCCAGGTCAATGGCCGTCTTGCCGCCCACGGAGGAATCGACCTGGGACAGGAGCGTGGTGGGGATCTGCACCAGCCCCACGCCCCGCAGGACGGTGGAGGCGGCGAAGCCCGCCAGATCCCCCACCACGCCGCCGCCAAGAGCCACCACGCCGTCGGTGCGGGTGACGCCGTGGGCGGTCATCCACTCCCAGAGGGCAACAAGATTCGAAGCGCTCTTGGACGTCTCCCCGGCGGGGAGGACGTAGGTGTGGACCTCGAAGCTCTCAATCTCCAGCGACGCCACAAGGCGCGGGCCGTAGAGCGGGGAGACGTTGGTGTCGGTGACCACGAAAAGCCTTTTGGCCCGGGGCAGGGCGGCTTTAATGAGCCCGCCGGCCCGGTCCAGAACGCCGTGGTCGATGAGGATGTCGTAGCCGCCGCCGGCGGATACGTGTAAGGTCATAGCGTCCATCTCAAGTCCCTCCCGCCGTCATTTTGAGCTCCCGGCCCTCCCGGAGAAGCGAGCGCAGCCGCTCCCGGTCGCCCTCGCCAATGGCGTCCCGGTACTCCTGGAGGTGCGTTATGAGCGTGTCCAGCTCCCCGGTGAGGTAGTCGGCGTCGGCCAGGAAGAGCTGGGTCCACATATTTTCGTCGAGATACGCGACCCTGGTCATGTCCCGGAAGGACCCGGCGGAGAAGCCCATGTGGGTCTGGGCCGTGGGGGATTTGACGAAGGCGGAGGAGGTGATGTGGCAAAGCTGGGAGGTGTAGGAGATGATCCTGTCGTGCTCCTGGGGGGTGGCGTAGGTGACGGTCCCGAAGCCCAGGGAGAGGAAGAAGGTCTTGAGCCGCTCCAGAAGCGGCGCCCCGGTGGTCTCGTCCGGCGTCAGGATCATGGACGCGCCGGAGAAGAGAAGGGCCGTGGCGTGCTTGAAGCCGCCGCGCTCCTTGCCCGCCATGGGGTGTCCGCCCACGTAGGCAAAGCCGTACCGCTGAGAAAGGGGCCGCAGGGCGTCCACGATGAGCCGCTTGACGCCGCACAGGTCCACCACCACGGCGGCCTTGGCGATGCTTGCCGCGTTTTCTTCCGCCCAGGCGATCAGCGCCTCCGGCGGCAGGGCCAGGAGCAGGAGGTCGCACGCAGAAAGGCTCGCCCCGTCCAGCTCCCCGTCGATCGCCCCGGAGGCGAAGGCCAGGGCCATGGTGTCCCGGTCCAGGTCCGCGCCGAGGACAGTGTGGTCTGTGTGAAATTTGATGGCCTTGGCCATGGAGCCCCCGATGAGCCCCAGGCCGACGATGCCGATGGTTGACATAATATCAACTCCCTTATTTTTGAGCGGAAACCACCTCGTGAATGGCTCTCAGCTTATTGGCCAGCGCGTCAAAGACGGCGGGCTTCAGGGACTGGGGGCCGTCGCACAGGGCGTGGGCCGGGTCGTTGTGGACCTCGATGATGAGCCCGTCGGCCCCCGCCGCCACGGCGGCGCAGGAGAGGGGATCCACCAGCTCCCACTTGCCGGCGGAGTGGCTGGGGTCGATGATGACGGGCAGGTGGCTGAGCTTCTTGAGCACCGGCACGGCGGAGACGTCCAGGGTGTTGCGGGTGTACGTCTCAAAGGTGCGGATGCCACGCTCGCAGAGGATGACCTTTTGGTTGCCGCCGGCCATGATGTACTCAGCGCTCATCAAAAGCTCCTCGTAGGTGTTGGCAAGGCCGCGCTTTAAGAGAATCGGCTTGTCGATGTGGCCTAAGAGCTTCAAAAGCTCGAAGTTCTGCATGTTTCGGGCGCCCACCTGGATGATGTCCACGTCCTCGAAAAGGGGCAGGTGGCTGGCGTCCATGAGCTCGGTGACGATGGGAAGACCCGTGACCTCCCTTGCCAGCTTCAAAAGCCGGATGCCCTCGCCGTGGAGGCCCTGGAAGGAGTAGGGGGAGGTGCGGGGCTTGAAGGCGCCGCCCCGGAGGATCTGGGCGCCGCTGGCCTTCACGGCCTGGGCCACGGCGATAATTTGCTCCTCGTTCTCCACGGAGCAGGGGCCGGCAATGAGGGTCAGGTTCCCGCCGCCGATCTTCACGCCGCCCACGTCGATGACGGTGTCGTCCGGATGGAACTTGCGGTTGGCGTTCTTGTAGGGCTCCTGGATGCGCTTGACGTCCTCCACGATGTCCAAGGCCAGGAGGAGGTCCATGTCCAGCTTGGAGGTATCGCCCACCAGGCCCAGCACCGTCTGGTGCTCGCCCACGGAGGTGTGGATCTCGATGCCCTTGCTCTCCAGCCAGGCCATCAGGGAGTCCACCTGGGTCTTATTGGGGTTTTCTTTTAAGATGACGATCATGTTTGCCGCTCCTTTTTTGCCGTAAAAAGCCCCCGCAGTCGGTCTGACTGCGAGGGTCCAAGGCGATTTTTGTTTTGCCCGTCAACCGTTTCAGCCAAACCGTTTTAAGCCTTACCAAAAAAGTAGGTAAAGCTGAACGTAAAGCCGAAATAGCTGTTTTCAAGGCGGATGTCTTCCATACAGAACCTCACGGGCGATTTGTTAAGGAGATAATAGCACTTTATCATCCAAAAGACAAGATGGCAACTTGCACAAAAAGCCGCAGAATCAAAGAAATTTGCCCGTTTTCCCGCCGAAATCCGTCCAGGCGGCCCGGCGTCAGGGAAAGGGAGGGAGCGATACTTAAAAATAACTTCTGAAATACTAAAATAATGCTTGACAAATCGCACGGTTTGTGATATCATACGGGTATCCGAGGAGGCCGTTGGAAGGACCGGGGGTGGGGTCAGAAGATGGCGTCCAGGGCGGAGGGGGAGGAGAGGGCAAGGCGGACGAAGCGGGCGGCCAGGGTCGCGCGGTCGTCGCCGTAGAGGGTGGCTTTCCAGCCGAACCCGTTGGCGAACAGCTTGACCTCGATGGAGTCGGAGAGGGCCAGCGTGGTCACCTGGACGCCGTCTATTTCGGTGACGCCGTACAGGTCGGGGCAGACCACGCAGCTGGGGACGTTACCGCCGCGCAGGACCTCGCAGCACGCACGCGTCATGTCCCCCTCCGTCCAGTACAGGATGAGGCCGGACGCCTCGTCCTGGGGGCTAAAAAACACATGGCCGGAAAGCGCCGCGCTCGCCGGGATCCCCAGGTGCTCCCGGTAGAGGGCGGTGCCGAAGAGGGCGGCGGCGTCGCCCTCCGTCAGTGTCCGCTCATACCCGCCCGGGGGGCAGAGAGTGTAGTCCATGGCGACGGTGGGAAGGCCCGTGGCGTCGCCGACCTCCAGATGGGGCAGGATGATGTAGGTGACGGTTTCTCCCTCGCTTATCTCATACCCCTCCGGCAAGGTACCCAGAGGCGGTTCATGGCCGGGCGGGACGGGGGCGATATCTTGCTTGCCCAGCTCCTGTGTGCCCGAGGCGGCGGGACCCTTGACGATGGGCGCGGGGGCAAAGCGCAGGGCGAGGACGAAGCCCAGGCCGGCGGCCAGCGCCGCCGCGACGCCGCAGGCGACGGCCAGGGGCGGGCGGGTCTTCCGGGGGTTCAGGTCGTGGAGCCGCTCCGTAAGGCCCGGGGCGGGTTCAACGGTGTTCAGATAGTTAACATAACGCCTCATAGCTCAATTTCTCCTTTCAGCTTCTGTCGAAGGTGTTCCCGGGCACGGCTCAGCAGGGAGCGGGCGGTCCCGGGCCGGCAGTGAAGGATGTGGGCGGTTTCCTCGGTGGAATAGCCCTCGTAGTAGAATAAGTACACGGCGGCGCGTTCCCTGGGGGGAAGCTCCAGAATAGTTGACATAAGCTCCCGCGTCTCCCCGTCCGGAGCGGGGTAGACGTCCAGAAGCTCCTCGGTGGGGTGCCGCTTACGCTCGCGCTTAGCGTCGATGGCGGCGTTGACGGTGACCCGCAGGAGCCACGCCCGGAGCTCGGCGTCCCGGGTAGTGTGGGGCGGCCTCTCCAGAAAGCGCAGACACGCCTCCTGGACCGCGTCCTCGGCGTCCGGGACGTTCCCGGCCACCGACAGCGCGGCGCGGTAAAGGGTTTGCAGATGTATGTTAATGAACGTTTCCAACCGGTCGGAGCAGGGCATCCCATCACCTCCTCTGTCCTTATAACGCACAGGGCGGGGAAATTGTTGCGGGAAAACAAAAAAACGCGGGGACGCCGGTTTTCCGGCGCCCCCAGGGGTTCGCTTTTTAAAGGTCAGTTCACTTCAGGCCGTTCTCGTAGGCCTCAATCATCTTTTTGACCATCTGGCCGCCGACAGAGCCGGCCTGACGGCTGGTGAGGTCGCCGTTGTAGCCCTGCTTCAGGTTGACGCCAACCTCGGAAGCGGACTCCATCTTGAACTTGTCCATAGCCGCACGGGCTTCGGGGACGTTGATCCGATTGGTCTTGTTAGCCATTGTCTTGCATCTCCTATCTCTTTTTCAAAAAGCGCGTCCGCGCCTTTCGCCATTATCATTGCCAGCGGGGGCAAAGATATTCCGAGAGAGCGGCGTGAAAGATTTGTTAGGATTGGAAAGGACGGTCCCGGGCCCGCCAAAAGAAGACGGCGCGGGTCTCGGGACCGCCGCGCAGTCCGGCGAAATCGCGCAGCATCGCCTGGAAGTCAATATAATAGCGTTAGTTTTCAATGATATCACAATGTGGATTAGCTTGGGCGCAGCGGTTAAACTATGGACAAAGGCGGTGGTAGTGTGCGGGATAAGAAACCGATCAACGTCCGTGTGGGGGCGAATATCCAAAAGCTGCGGGAGGAACAGCACTACACGCAGGAGGAGCTGTCGGAAAAGCTGGGCGTGACGCCGAATCATTTGAGCGCCATAGAGCGCGGCGTTTCCGGGATCTCGCTGGAGCTGCTGGAGAAGCTGTGTCAGGTGCTTTTGGTGACGTCCGACCATATTTTGTTCGGGTACGAAAGGATGGAGATCGAGGAAGAGGACGTGCGCGCGTATCTGCACAGCATCAGCGAGCTCCAGGCCCAGCTCATCAAAACGGTGACGGAAATGGCGGAGGCCGTGAAAAAGCTGACGGAGTGAACGGCTTTCCGGCTTCGCAGGCGCCCCCTGGCCGCCCGTCCCGGCCCGCGAGCCGGCTTTGGCGGGGCGGGTTTTGTGAACTCGGGCAATTACAATTTTGTCACAAAGCGCCATTTGTCCATAATGCCACTTGCATATTGCCCGAAAAAGACATAAAATATAAGCCGATGCTACTCAGAGAGGACGGAGCGGGATGATCGGCTGGCTCACGGGGACGACCCTCGGCAAGCTTACGGCGACTTTTTTCATATCCATGCTCCCAATCGTGGAGCTGCGGGGCGGCCTGCCCTACGGCATTGCCCTGGATCTGCCATATCTCGCGGCGCTGGCCGCGGCGCTGGTGGGGAATTTTGTCCCGGTGCCCTTTATCATCCTGTATATCAAGCGCGTTTTCGCTTGGATGCGCCGGAAAAGCGGCAAATTTGACGGCATCATCACGCGCCTGGAGAAAAAGGCCCACCTTAAGGGGCGAGTGGTGCAAAAGTACAGCTTCCTGGGGCTGGTGCTCCTGGTGGGCATCCCCCTGCCCGGTACCGGCGCCTGGACCGGCGCCCTGGTGGCCGCTTTCCTCGACATGCGCGTCCGCCGCGCCGCCCCGGCCATCGCCCTGGGCCTCCTCATGGCCGCCGCCCTCACCACCGCCGCGACCTTCGGCATTATCCACCTCTTTTGAAAATTCGCTGTTGACGACCGCTTAAAAATATGCTATGATAATTGGGCTCAAAGCCCAAACGCTGGATTAGCTCAGCCGGTAGAGCGCCTGATTCGTAATCATGAGGTCGCGAGTTCGAATCTCGCATCCAGCTCCATTACCCGCCGGATTTCCCGAGAAAATCGGGAAATCCGGTACTTTTTTGGCCGCTTTACTCTGCACCGCTGCTTTTCTGACCCACTTCTGACCCCAACGGGATTCTGGAGCGGAAAGGACGGGATAGCACAAGGCCGCAGGACTTTCGGTCCTACGGCCTTTTTTAGTTATGGCGGGGTAGATTTTGCTCATACACTCGCTCCGATCAGCTTGCCCATGGTCGCTGCCGCTTCCTCCTGCATCTTTGTGGTGACGTGGGTGTAAGTGCGGAGGGTGAAGCCGGCATCGTAGTGGCCGAGGATGCTGGAGACGGTTTTCACGTCCACGCCATTTTGGAGGGCCAAGGTTGCGAAGGTATGGCGGAGGTCGTGCAGACGGATATGAGGAAGGCCGGCGCTTTTGAGGATTTTATTGTGGATCGCGGTGACGGAATCGGGGTAGTACATGCCGAGGGTGACAGGGGAGGGGAACATGCACTCGATGTCCGGGTGTTTTTCGTGTTCCTTTCTGAGAATGTCCACCGTTTCCTGCGATAGAGATATTCTGCGGATGGAGGTTTCGGTCTTGGGGCGGGTAACTTTTACGCCTCCGCCCTTGACTCTGACGGCCTGTTTGCAGACGTTCAGCGTCATCGACTGCTCATCGAGGTCGCTCCACAGCAGGGCGACAAGTTCTCCTTTGCGTAGTCCTGTGGTCAGCTCGAGGAAGAACATCGCCAGTACACCCCGCCGGTCCGCTTCTTTGAGGTAGGCGCTGATGTCCTCCGGGCGCAGGATGTGCATCTCCTTCTTCTCCAGCTTCGGCACGATGCAGTCCTCGGTTGGATTCCGGAGGATAAGCCTCTCCTTTACAGCCCTTCCGAGGCAGTTATGGAGCATCATGTGCAGCCCTCGGACGTAGCTGGCGCTCATGCTGGTATCTCCGTCCGCCTTCTTTCGGATTCGTCCGTTGGCCTTGACATCGTTGTACATCTTCTGTATGTCTCGCCCGGTGAGCTTCGTAAGCTTGATGCTGCCAATACGGGGCACCACGTGATGCTCGATGTAGTCCTCGTAAAATTCTTGTGTACTTTCTCGGATGTGCGGTTTGGAATATGTTTCGTACCACGTTCTTACCCAACCGCCGACGGTATATTCCTTTGCTTTCTCAATGTCAATCTCGGCGCACTCTTGGAGCGCCTTCTTCAGCTTTTCCTTAACCTCCGCTTGTGTCCTGCCGAGCACGTTCTTGCGGATCGCCTTCCCGTTCTCGTCGTGCCCTGCGATGTACCGCCCTTCCCAGCGACCATCTGGCCGTTTTCGTATATTTCCTTCGCCATTGGCCCTTCGTTTGCCCATGCCGTGCATCTCCTTTCTGCCGTTTTTGGCAAACACACAACATACCAGCTTTGCGGCCAAATAGCCAGAGCAAAATTGTGTACAAACGGATAATTTTTCACGGACCCACCTCACGACGGCGGAAAATGCCTTGGAAACACGGGCGTTTCCGCCACTTCCGACTGCGGGAATAGCACAGCCCAGTCAAAACCGACTGCGCTTTCCAAACCCGGAAAAGCCCCGCACTGCGGGGCTTTGTGGCCGAGCCGCAGTCGCGCACGACGGCGGCTCTTTATCTTGTCCAATAATCGAACGGCCTTTTTTGCCCGAAAAAGGGCAGGAGATTCGCTTCGGCGTTGCCTTCCCAAAGCCGGAGAATTATGCGCAGAGAGAAAAATCCTTTTCGCTCATAAACGCGCAACACGGCGTTTTGCCGCTTTGGAGGTGTATTCATTCTACCTTCTGCCCTAAAGCCGTGTACAGGCCCAACAACACCCTCACAGCGTTGTTAAGACCGTTGACGGTTTGAGCCCTTTATGGTATAACTACCTTGT
>CANROC010000005.1 GCA_947632175.1 uncultured Oscillospiraceae bacterium
ACGCCTGGTTCGCCGCCAGCGCCAAGCTGGCCCTCCAGCACGGCCTCGTGGCCGCCAACAACGGCAAGTATGACCCCGCCGCCTCCCAGAACCTGTCCGACGTGGCCGCCACGCTGAAGGCCCTCGATCCGGACAGCACCGTGGAGCTCTACACCGGCGCTGACAAGGTCGCCACCCGTGAGGACATGGTCGTCATGTTCTGGAAGCACGCCGGTTCCAAGGAGTCCACCTACTCCCTGTCCGCCTTCGCCGACGCCGATAAGGTCACGAACACCGCCGCCTGGGCCTGGGCAGTGGAGACCGGCCTCATCAACGGCACCGAGAAGGGCCTGGAGCCCACCGCGACCCTTCCCAAGTCCCACCTCGCCCAGCTCGCCGTCCGCTACATGGACCTCCTGAGTAAATAAAGTTCCGCTTTCCCAAGGACGCCTCGAAAGGGGCGTCCTTTTTTGCGTCCGTCCCGCCTGCCCGGGAAAATCGGTTCCCCTCTTGAATTGTGCGCCAGGATTTGCTATAATGGGGCCATCAATGGAAGCAAATTGGCAAATCGGACGCGTACGCAGGAGGTGCCCCATGGCTGTGAAGGAGAAAAAGCCGGCCCCGGAGGCCGAAGAGACAAAGACCCCGGCCCCCAAGGCCGCGAAACCCGACCCCAAACCCGCAAAACCCGCCCCGAAAGCGGCGAAACCCGCCGCCGGGCCCAAAACCGCCAAAACCGCCGCCAAACCCGCCCCCAAGGCGGCCAAACCCGCCGCCCCGGCGGAGGACAAGCCCAAGAAGCCCCGCGCGAAGAAGTCCCCGGAGCCCCCCGTCGAGCCCGCCCCGGAGCCCGTCCCCGAAGCCCCCGTTGAAGCCGTCCCGGAGCCGACTCCCGAGCCCGCCCCGGAGGCCCCCCCGGAGCCCGTCTACGACACTCCCCGCCGCAGCGTGGCCTTCATCGGCTCGGAGTGCTACCCCTTTGTGAAAACCGGCGGCCTCGGCGACGTGATGTACGCCCTGCCCAAGGCGCTGGTGAAGCAAAACTGCGACGTGAAGGTCATCCTCCCCCGCTACAAGTGCATCCCCTGGGAGTATCAGGAAAAGATGATCTACCGGGGCGCCTTCCAGATGGACCTTTGCGCCGACGGCCGGTCCTTCTACGTGGGCATCATGGAGTACGTCTGGGACGGCGTGGTCTACGACTTCATCGACAACGACGAGTTCTTCAGCTGGGGCAATCCCTACACCAACCTTGTGGACGACATCCCCAAGTTCTGCTACTTCGCCAAAGCCGCTCTCGCGGCCCTCAACTACATGGACTGGATCCCCAACATCATCCACTGCCACGACTGGCAGGCCGCCCTGGTACCCGTGTATCTCCGGACCATGTTTAACGAGACGCCCCTTTCCTCCGCCAAAACCGTCCTCACCATCCACAACCTGAAATTCCAGGGCGTCTACAACATCCCTACCGTCCGGTACTGGTCGGGCCTCCCCGATTACGTCTTCAACAAGGACGCCCTCACCGTCAAGTGGCTGGACGCCAACATGCTCAAGGGCGGGCTCACCTACACCAACGCCATCACCACCGTCAGCCCCACCTACGCCTGGGAGATCCAGACCCCCGAGTACGGCGAGGGCCTGGACGCCCATCTCCGGTACCACTCCGGCAAGCTCCGGGGCATCGTCAACGGCATCGACTACGACATCTGGAACCCCTGGACAGACAAAAATCTCGCCGTCAACTATGACATCACCAACGTCCTGCCCCGGAAAAAGGAGAATAAGCGCGCCCTCCAGGAGGAGCTGGGCCTGGAGCCGGACGACGGCAAGCTCGTCCTGGGCCTTATCTCGCGCCTCACGGACCAGAAAGGCCTGGACCTTGTCAACGCCATCCTGCCCCAGCTCATGGACGGCAACACCCAGGTGGTCATCCTGGGCACCGGCGAGGCCCGCTACGAGGACTCCTTCCGCTGGTACGAGAACGCCTATCGCGGCAGTGTCTGCTCCTGCATCATGTACGACGAGGCCCGCTCCCACCGGGTCTACGCCGGCGCGGACGCCCTGCTGGTCCCCTCCCGCTTCGAGCCCTGCGGCCTGACGCAGCTAAACGCCATGCGCTACGGCACCGTCCCCATCGTCCGGGAGACCGGCGGCCTTCGGGACACCGTGGAGCCCTACAACCAGTTTGCCAACACCGGCAACGGCTTCACCTTCGACCGCTACGACGCCGGCCTTCTGCTGGACGCCATCAACCGCGCCAAGACCCTCTATTTTGAGAATCGCTGGTGCTGGGACGAGATGGTCCAGCGCGACATGGCCAAAAACACCTCCTGGTCCCTCTCCGCCCAACAGTACAAGGACCTCTACCTCCAGCTCACCTGAAAACAAAAACGCGGGAAAAGGCCCCAACCTTTTCCCGCGTTTTCCGTCCCTGTTTTCGCGCCGTTACTCTCCGCTCTTTCCCCGGCGTTTTTGAATGACCTCCCCCGCCTTCCGGACGACCAGCGTGCCCAGGTACCCGAACAGGAACCCCAGCACCGCGCCGCCCAGGACGTCGGTGGGATAGTGGACGTAGAGGTAGAGCCGCGAGAGGGAGACGATCACCGCCACGACGCAGGTGGGGATCCAGAGCTTGGATTTATTGAACGCCAGCGCCCCCACCGCCGTGAAAGACGCCGCCGCGTGGCCGGAGGGGAAGGAGTATTCCCCCGGCGGCGGGACCAGCAGGACCACGTCCGGGTTCACCACATAGGGCCGCGTCCGGGCGATGAGGTTTTTCAAAAGCCCGTTGCACAGCGCCAGATCGATGAGGAGGGACACGGCGCAGCACAGCCCCAGCTTCCGGGTCCTGGGGATCAGCAGCAGCGCCAGGGTCATGAGGATCCAGACGATCCCCCCGTCCCCCAGGACGGTGATCTTGGACATGAAGAAGTCCCCGAACCCCGTGCGCAGGTTGTTCTGGATCCAATCCAGGATCCCGATCTCAAAAAGATTCACGGCCATACCCCTTTCTTTCCGTCGGAAAAAGGTTTATACTTGCTATAAATTCCGTCCCAAGGCGGTGACACCATGAAAAGGACCCTCTACACATTGGATATGAAACGCCCCCTTGGCCTGGCGGCCCTGGGCTTTTTCGCCCTCTCGGCCCTTTTGCGCCTTGCCTGGGCGCTGGCGTTTACGGACGCCGCCCGCGGACGCGGCCTCGTCCTCCACGTGCTCCTGCCGGAGCTTGCCTGCGCCGCCTTTGTGGTCCTGCTGGTGTGCGAGGGCAAAAAGCGCCTCTGGCCCACCTTCTTCCCCCTGCTCCTGGGCGTGGCCTTCTTTATTTTAAAGGCCACGGGCTTTACCCCGGTCCATCAAATCCTGTGTACCGCCCTGTATTTCGGTGTGGCGGTCCTCTACGGCGCGGCGGTGTGGGGACTGGCGCCTCTGCGGCCCCTGCTCATCCCCCTCTTCGGCCTGCCGCTCCTTTACCACATGTTCGTGGAGGACCTCGTCTTCAACCGCCCCGTCTACACCATGAGCGAATGGCTCCAGGAGTGGTCCGTCCTTTGCATCATGGCCGGCTTTCTGTGCGTCAGCCTCGGGATGAAACGAAAATCTTAAAGAAAAACGCCGGAGACCCCGGCGTTTTTACTTTTTTCATTTGCGGCGGTTACATGCTGGCGAGCTTCGTGTCGATGCTGCTCTTCTTGTGCGCGGCGTTGTTCTTGTGGATCAAGCCCTTCGCCGCCGCCTTGTCCACTGTCTTGACAGCAACTTTATAGGCGCTCTCGGCCTCTTTGCGGTCACCACCGGCCACCGCGGCGTCAAACTTCTTGAGGACTGTCTTGAGCTCGGACTTGTCAGCCTTGTTGCGGGCGTTGCGGACCTCGCCGACGAGGACGCGCTTCTTCGCGGATTTGATATTGGGCATTCTACTGGCCACCTCCTCCTATAAAGTCACGTGTTATTCACCGTAAAACCGTCTTGATAACCGTGCGGATAAACATTCTACCATTCTTCCTCGGAAATTTCAAGGGTTTTTTTAAATTTTTTGCGCCGGACCCGCACTTTTTTCGCTTTAGTGGGGATACTACCCTCAAACCACAAGATATGGGGGTAGACCATGCTTTCAAGACGTTCGGATCTGGCCATGGAGGCCAAAAAAATCTGGAGTGAGGACCATCCCGACGCCCTCCCCGGCGTGGAGGAGGACGTCAGCACCCGCCGGGGCTTCGAGGTGGTGACGGTGGATGTCAAGTCCGAGGAGGCCGCCCGCGCCCTTGGCAAGCCTCGGGGCCGCTACGTCACCGTGGAGCTGGGCCGCTTCCTCCGCCGGGAGGACGACGCCTTCGCCGACGGCGTACAGGTCCTGGCGGAGGTCCTGCGGGACCTGCTGGGTACCGTCAACGGTCCCGTTTTGGTGGTGGGCCTGGGCAACCCGGCCATCACCCCGGACGCGGTGGGGCACCTGACGGTGAAGAACACCCTGATCACCCGCCACCTCAAGGACCGCAGTCCCGACCAGTTCCGGGCTTTCGGCAGTGTGGCCGCCCTGGAGCCGGGGGTCCTGGGCACCACCGGCGTGGAGAGCGTGGACACCGTGGGGGCCCTGGTGCACGAGATCCATCCGGAGGCCGTCATCGCCGTGGACGCCCTGGCCTCCCGGAGCATGGAGCGCCTTTGCCGCACCGTCCAGGTGTCCGACACCGGCATCGTCCCCGGTTCCGGCGTGGGCAACGCCCGGGCCGCCCTGTCCCGGGACACTCTGGGCGTCCCCGTCATCGCTCTGGGCGTCCCCACGGTGGTGGACGCCGCCACCCTCACTCTGGACCTGGCCCGGGAGGCCGGCGCGGACTTGGACGCCGACGCCCTGCATAAGGCCGCCGGCTCCATGATCGTCACCCCCCGCGAGATCGACTCCGCCGCCGCCTCCATCTCGCGCCTGGCCGCCTACGCCCTCAACCTCGCCCTCCACCCGGGCCTCACCGTGGAGGACGTGGATATGCTGGTGGGGTAAGGCCGTGCCGCTGACGCGGCGGTCCCCGACCGGGGAGGGGAACCCTTCCGCCTCGCCGCGCTCGGCGCCTCCCCCAGGGGGGGAGATTGGCGGGCGGGTTTGGAACCCGCCCCTACTTTAGCCAACGAAAATGTTCCACGCGGAACATTTCAACACTTTAATTCATGAAAATGTTCCACGTGGAACATTTTCGCACGCTAAAGCGCGCCGCGAATTTGGCGGAAAGATTTACAGATTGTTATTGAAATCCGCCCGCCGGTCATGTATAATATCCCCGTTGACTTCACAAACGGAGGCGGACATGGGAAAGATCATCGCGGTGGCGAATCAGAAGGGCGGCGTGGGGAAGACCACAACGTCCGTGAACGTTACCTGCGCCCTCCATAACGAGGGCAAAAAGGTCCTTCTGGTGGACGCCGACCCCCAGGGGAACGCCACATCCGCCATGGGCGTGGACAAAAACCGGGCGAAAGCCGGGACCTACGACGTGCTCATCGGCGGCGCCCCGGTGGACAAGTGCGCCGCCAGGACGAAGTACGGCGACCTCCTCCCCTCCAACAAGGCCCTCTCCGGGGCGCTCATTGAGCTGGTGGACATGCCGGAGCGGGAATACATACTGAAAAAAGCCCTGGAGCCCGCCGCCGGGAGCTACGATTTCATCCTCATCGACTGCCCGCCCAGCCTGGAGCTGCTGACACTCAACGGCCTGGTGGCGGCGGACACGGTGCTGGTGCCGGTGCAGTGCGAGTATTTCGCCCTGGAGGGCCTTTCGGACCTTATGAACACCGTCCGGCTCATCAAGCGCAGGCTCAACCCCGCCCTGGAGATAGAGGGCGTGGTGCTGACCATGTTTGACGGGCGCACCAATCTCTCCATGCAGGTGGCGGCGGAGGTCAAAAAATATTTCCGGGAGAAGGTCCTGCGGACCGTGATCCCGCGCAACGTGCGCCTCTCGGAGGCGCCCAGCCACGGCAAGCCCGTGATGGCCTACGACCCGGCGTCCCGCGGGGCACTGGCGTACACGAATCTGGCCAGGGAGATCCTTGAGCGCAACGGCGGGAGGAGGAGCTGACATGGCAAAGGGATTGGGAAGCGGCCTCGGCGCCCTGTTCGGGGACGAGACCATGGAGCAGGACGGGAGCCTCAAGCGGGTGTCCGTCACAAAGCTGGAGCCCCGGGCCGACCAGCCCCGGTCGCGCTTCGACCCGGAGAAGCTGGAGGAGCTGGCCCAGTCCATCCGGGACCACGGCGTCCTCCAGCCCATCACCGTCCGGGATCTGGACTTTGACCGCTACGAGATCGTCGCCGGGGAGCGCCGCTGGCGCGCCGCCCGGATGGCGGGGCTTGCGGAGGTCCCGGTGAATATCGTGGACGTCTCGGACCAGGAGGCGGCGGAGATCGCCCTCATCGAGAACCTCCAGCGGGAGGACCTGAATCCCGTGGAGGAGGCCCGGGGCTACGAGACGCTGATGGACCGCCATGGCCTTACCCAGGAGCAGGTGGCCGAACGGGTGGGCAAGAGCCGCCCGGTGGTGGCCAACTCCCTGCGCCTTTTGCGCCTGCCGCCCAAGGCCATCGCCCTGACGGAGGCGGGCAAGCTCTCCGTCAGCCAGGCCAAGGCACTGCTGGAGCTGGACAATGCCGACGCCCAGGACGAGCTGGCGGTCAAGGCCGCGGAGGGGGACCTGTCCGTCCGGGAGATCGCCGCCGCCGTGAAAAAGGTGAAAAGCGAGCGGGAGAAGCGCCCCCGCCCCAAGCGCAACTACCGTCTGGGCCCCGACGGCATCGACTACGCCGCGGAGCTGGAGCGGGACCTGAGCGGCGTCCTGGGCCGAAAGGTCACCATCCAGCCGGGCCGTGGCGCGGGCAAGCTGACCCTGGACTACTATAACGACCAGGACCTTGCCGATCTCGTCAAGTCCCTGAAGACAATGAAAACAAAGTGGGAGCTGTCATGAAGTTTAGAAAGAGAAGCGAGGGAGCCGATCTTCCCCCCGAGGGGGCGGAGGAGCAGAAGGAGCCCCCCAAGAATCCCCGGAAAACGGAGGCGTCGGTCCTCATCTATACGGTCGTCCTCTTTGTGGTGGCCCTGGCGCTCATCGCCCTGTCCTACGCGGTGATGCAGCGGGATATCGCCCCGCCGGAGACCGCCAACCTACTTGACGCGGACGGCCCGGAGACGTATAATATCCCTATGGACGACGACACAGTCGTCAACTTGGACGGAGGCATCCTGCCGTGATCGATATCAAGCTCATCCGCGAGGTCCCGGACCTGGTCCGGGAGAACATCCGGAAGAAATTTCAGGACGAAAAGCTCCCCCTGGTGGACAGGGCCCTGGAGCTGGACCGTCAAAACCGCGCCGCCATCAACGAGGCCAGCGACCTGCGGGCAAAGCGCAACGCCCTCTCCAAGCAGGTGGGGATGCTCATGGGCCAGGCCAAAAAGGACCCGGCCAAGCTCGCCGAGGCCGAGGCCGTGAAGGAGGAGGTCAAGGCCGACGGCCAGCGCCTTGCCGAGCTCGAGGCCCTGGAGGCCCAATACGCCGCGGAGCTGCGGGCCGTGATGATGAAGATCCCCCAGATCATCGACCCCAGCGTCCCCATCGGCCCCGACGACAGCCACAACGTGGAGGTCCAACGCTTCGGCGACCCGGTGGTCCCGGATTTTGAGATCCCCTACCACACCGAGATCATGGAGCGCTTCAACGGCATCGACCTGGACGGCGCCCGGAGGGTCGCCGGCAACGGCTTTTACTACCTGGTGGGCGACATCGCCCGCCTCCACGAGGCGGTGTTGGCCTACGCCCGGGACTTCATGATCGGCAAGGGCTTCACCTACATGATCCCGCCCTACATGATGCACGGGGCCATCGTGGAGGGGGTCATGAGCCAGTCGGACATGGACGCCATGATGTACAAGATCGAGGGCGAGGACCTCTACCTCATCGGCACCAGCGAGCACTCCATGATCGGCCGGTACATCGACCAGCTCATCCCGGAGTCCTCCCTGCCCCACACCCTCACCAGCTACTCCCCCTGCTTCCGCAAGGAAAAGGGCGCCCACGGCCTGGAGGAGCGGGGCGTCTACCGCATCCACCAGTTTGAAAAGCAGGAGATGATCGTGGTCTGCAAGCCCGAGGACTCCATGGACTGGTACGAAAAGCTCTGGCGCTACTCCGTGGAGCTCTTCCGGAGCCTCGACATCCCCGTGCGCCAGCTGGAGTGCTGCTCCGGGGACCTGGCGGACCTGAAGGTCAAGTCCTGCGACATCGAGGCCTGGAGCCCCCGCCAGCAGAAATATTTCGAGGTCTGCTCCTGCTCCAACCTGGGCGACGCCCAGGCCCGGCGGTTGAAAATACGGATTAAGGGCGAGGACGGGAAAATCTACCTGGCCCACACCCTGAACAACACCTGCGTGGCCCCGCCCCGGATGCTCATCGCCCTTTTGGAGAATAACCTCTCCACCGACGGCACGGTCCGCATCCCGGAGGCCCTGCGCCCCTATATGGGCGGCAAGGAAAAGCTGGAGCGGGCGAAAAAAGTGTAAACCCTTTTATCAAAAAAATTTATATTATATAAGGAGGACCTGACCATGAAAGCAATCTGGAAAATTCTCATTAGCGCCGCGGCTGTGGCGGCGGTAGCGCCCTACAAGGTGGAGAAGGACGAGGAGACCGGCGCGGTGAAGCTCACCTCCGCCACCTGGAGCGCCACCTACACCAAGGACGAGAACGGCCGCAACGTGGACGTGAAGCTCCTGCCCATCCTCAACAAGAAGTACGAGGAGTCCTGCGAGGACGAGGAGTGCTGCTGCTGCGGCGAGGAGACGGAGACGGACGAGGGCATCACCGTGGAGGAGCCCGAGACCGAGGCCGCGCCCGAGACCCCCGAGACCCCCGAGGCGGACGCGTAAGGGACGCCCGGAAGGAGAACGAACATGAAAAAATTCTTTGAGGAGTTCAAGGCTTTCGCCATGCGCGGCAACGTGCTGGACCTGGCCGTCGGCGTGATCATCGGCACCGCTTTCTCCGCCATCACCAACTCCCTCATCAACGACATCTTCATGCCCTTCATCGGCATCATCGTGGGCGAGGCCAGCTTCGCCAACCTGACCCTGGAGATCGGCGACGCGGTCATCCGTTACGGCGCGTTCATCCAGGCCGTCTTCAACTTCATCATCATGGCCTTCGCGGTTTTCTGCATCGTGAAGCTCTTCAACGCCATGCACAAGAAGAAGGACGAGGCCCCCGCCGCGCCTCCCGCCCCTCCCGAGCCCAGCAAGGAGGAGGTCCTGCTCACCGAGATCCGGGACCTGCTGGCCCAGAAAAAATAAGATGCTGGAAGAGATCGTTGCCGGGGGCGCCACCGCCCTCGGCATCTCCCTGCCCGAGGGGGCCTTGGCCCTCTACCGGGCGTATTTCGACGCATTGAGCGAGGCCAACCGGCGCTTCAACCTCACCGCCATCGAGGGGGAGGACCAGGCCGCGACGCTCCACTTTCTGGACAGCGCCGCCGTGCTCGCCTGCGCCGACCTCCATGAAAAAACCGTCATCGACGTGGGCGCCGGCGGCGGCCTTCCGGGCCTTGCGCTGAAAATCGCGGACCCCACCATCGACTTGACGCTCCTGGACGCCACGGAGAAGAAGGTGGCGTTTTTGGCGTCCCTGACGGAGCGCCTGGGCCTCCCCTGCCGCGCCGTGGCCGCCCGGGCCGAGGAGCTGTCCCACGCGCCGGAGCACCGGGAGCGCTATGACGCGGCCGTGGCCCGCGCCGTGGCGGACCTGCGGGTCCTGGCGGAGCTGTGCCTGCCTTTCGTGCGCGTGGGCGGGCAGTTTTTAGCCATGAAGTCCGCCGACTCGGACCGGGAGATCGAGGAGGCCGCGCCGGCCATTGAAAAGCTGGGCGGGCGGCTTGCGGACGTGCGGGCGTACACCATCCCCGCCACGGACATCCTCCGCCGGGTGGTGGTCGTCGAAAAGGTCGCCCCAACCCCGGAGCGCTTCCCCAGACGCTGGGCGGCGATCCAGAAGCGGGCGCTGTGAGGAGGAAAGCGTCATGGGAGATTGGAAACGGATCGAAACGCGGGACGACATCAATGAGCTGATGGAGCGCGTAGGCGGCTTCCACGACTCCTGCCTTGTGTCGGCGAGCTTTCAAACGGGAAAATACGTGGACGCGTCCGGGGCGATGTTCTTAAGCTATGCGCCGGAGACATACGAGGCGACGCTGATCGTCCACAACCAGTGGACGAAAAAGCCGCTGGAGCTGCGCTTTACAGGCGTATACAAGGTGAATCTCACGGGCTATCACGAGAAGGACGACGGCATCATCTACGACGCCCACCTGGCCTTCCACGAGGACGTCCCCCAGGCCCCGGGAAAGCGCCTCATCGTCTGGGCCGACTGGGAGCACTTCTCGCCGGGAGCGACCGACATAGACGATTTGACCAGCTACGTGTACGCCGAGACCCTCAGCTGGCGGGAGAGGGAATGAAAAAGCAGCCCTCCCGGGGGTGGGGACGTAAATTATGACATAGGAAGTTGTCGAAACGCGGGCCGCCAAGAGAGGCGGCCCCTACAAAGCGCAACTGGGGCAGGTGCGTTTTTATGAAATCGTTCCGTCAACGTACCATGTAGGGGCCGCCTCTCTTGGCGGCCCGCACGTAGCACATCCAGTTTCCCGTAAGCCCCAGCGACGCCCAACGGGCTCGAATACCCCGCCGCTGCGGCGGCACCCCTTTTTCCGAAAAAGGGGTCAGGGGAATATGGTTGCGGCTTCGCCGCCTTTATATTCAATGGCGCTTGCGGCGCAATCAAATCGAGATTGCGGCGTCAGCCGCTCCTTTTAAGCCCCCTCCTCGTAGGAGGGGGGCAGGGGGGTAGCGAGCGTGGGATGACAGCGCGGTTCCGATGAACGCACCCACCTCATCCGCCGTTGCGCGCCGCCCCCCTCTACCGCACATTTCCTGACAATTTCCCCCCGGTACGCCGTATCGGGGGCTTTGGCGTGGTGAAAAAATGGAAAATCTTACTAGGGCGATTGAAAAGGAAGAATCCGTGCGGACGGTGCTGGGGGCGATCGACGCGGGGCGGTGTCCGGCGCTGTTGTCCGGGGCGGGGCAGCTGCCGCGGGCGCACGCGGCGGCGGCGGTGTATCTGGAGACGGGGCGGGCGCTTCTCTGCCTGTGCGCCGACGAGGGGGAGGCCGCCCGGATGGCGGAAGACCTTTTCGCCTTCACCGGCGTGGAGCCGGCGCGGCTTTTCGGGCGGGACTTCGTCTTCTATAACGCCGAGGGCGTGTCCCGGGACGGGGAGCGGACGCGGATCGCGGCGCTCTATAAGCTCCTCACCGAGGAGCGCCCCATTGTGGTGGCCACGCCGGAGGGGCTGATGACCCGCACCATGCCGCCGGAGACGCTGAAAGGCATGTCCGCCCGGCTCAAAACCGGCGAGAGCGCCGACCTCACGGAGCTCACGGGGAAGCTCGTCCGCGCCGGGTTCGAGCGGACGGAGCAGGTGGAGGGCGCGGGACAGTTTGCCCTGCGGGGCGGCATCCTGGACGTCTTCTCCCCCGCCGCCGACTACCCGGTGCGGTGCGAGTTCTGGGGCGACGAGGTGGACGGCATGGGGTACTTCGACGTCTCCTCCCAGCGGCGGGTGGAGAACGTGGACACGTGCCTCATCCTCCCGGCCCGGGAATCCGCCGTCACCGCCGCCGAGGGCGGCCCGGAGGGGCTTTGCCGGCGGTTGGAGGACTACGCCAAGGCCTTGGGGCGTAAACGGAGCATCAAAAAGGAGCTCATTGACGGCATCCTCGCGGATATCGAGCGCGTCCGGGAGGGGCGGGGCCTTCCCGCCTCGGATAAGTACCTGGACCTCCTCTACGCCCCGGCCTCCGCCGTGGACTACCTGCCGCCCGACGCGGTGGTGGTGCTGTGCGAGCCCACGCGCCTTACGGAGCGGGCGAAAAACGTGACCCTCCAGCTGGCCCAGGACCTCACCGGCCTCAAGGAGGCCAATGTCATGGAGGGGGAGCCGGAGCGGCTCCTGGAGCCCTGGGAGTCCGCCGTGGAGCGGCTTTCGGACTTCCCGGTGCTGATGATGGCGTCCTTCACCGCCTCCCAGCTGCCCCTGCGGCCCCGGACGCTGGCAACCCTCACCGCCAAGCAGCTGCCCAGCTACGGCGGGAGTTTGGAGACGGCGGCCAGCGACATCGCCCACTACAAAAAGACCGGCAGCCGCGTGGTGGTCCTGGTCCGGGACCGGCGGCGGGCGGAAATTTTAAAGGAGTTTTTGGAAAATAAAGGCATCTCCACGGCCTACGACTTCGACTTGGCACGTCTGCCCGAGCCGGGGACGTGCGTCATCGCCGTGGGGACGCTGTCGGCGGGGCTGGAGTACCCCGGCATGAAGCTGGCGGTGATCACCGAGGGCCAGCTGACCCAGGGCCTTTTCCGCCGAAAGGCGCGGCGGAAGCTTCCCTCCAACCGGCAGAAGCTGGACAGCTTCACGGACCTCGGCGTCGGGGACCTGGTGGTCCACGAGGTCTACGGCATCGGGCGCTTTGCCGGGATGGTGAAGCGGGAGGTGGACGGCGTCCAGAAGGACTACGTGAAGATTGCCTACGCCGGCACCGACAGCCTCTACGTCCCCGCCACGCAGCTGGACGCGGTGAGCAAGTATATCGGCGCGGGGGAGGACGCGCCGGTGAAGCTCAGTAAGCTGGGCGGCACGGACTGGGCGCGGGCCAAGACGAAGGCCAAGGCCGCCGTGAAGGACCTGGCGGACGGGCTTTTGAAGCTCCAGGCCGAGCGGCAAAAGGCCACCGGCCACGCTTTCGCCCCGGACACGCCGTGGCAGAGGGAATTTGAGGACAACTTCGAGTACCAGGAGACGGACGACCAGCTCCGCGCCATCCGGGAGATCAAAGCCGACATGGAAAACCCGGTGCCCATGGACCGGCTTCTCTGCGGGGACGTGGGCTACGGGAAGACGGAGGTGGCCCTCCGGGCGGTGATGAAGTGCGTCATGGACGGCAAG
The DNA here is from genome assembly GCA_947632175.1 of uncultured Oscillospiraceae bacterium. Classification (GTDB taxonomy): domain Bacteria; phylum Bacillota; class Clostridia; order Oscillospirales; family Oscillospiraceae; genus RUG626. The sequence goes on from CANROC010000005.1 coordinate 13,026, forward strand.
CAGGCGGCGATCTTAGTGCCCACCACGGTCCTGGCCCAACAGCACTACCAGACCGTGGCCCGCCGGTTCGACGGCTTTCCCGTGTCCGTGGAGGTCCTGAGCCGCTTCCGCACGCCGGCCCAGGTGAAAAAGGCCCTCCAGGGCATGGAGGACGGCACCGTGGACATCGTCATCGGCACCCACAAGCTGCTGCAGAAGGACGTGCGGTTTAAAAAGCTGGGGCTTTTGGTGGTGGACGAGGAACAGCGCTTCGGCGTCCAGCACAAGGAGCGGCTCAAGGAGCTTGCCCGCCAGGTGGACGTGCTGACGCTGTCCGCCACGCCCATCCCGCGCACGCTGAACATGGCCCTCTCCGGCGTGCGGGATATGTCCACCATCGAGGAGCCGCCCTCCGACCGCCAGCCGGTGCAGACCTACGTGCTGGAGCACGACTGGGGGGTCCTCTGTGACGCCATGCGCCGGGAGCTCAGCCGGGGCGGGCAGGTCTACTACCTCCACAACCGGGTAGAGAACATCGAGCGCACGGCGCTGAAGATCCGGGAGCTTTTAGACGGCGCCACCGTGGCCGTGGCCCACGGGCAGATGGACGAGGAGCACCTGGGGGCCGTCATGGAGGCCATGCAGACGGGGGATATCCAGATTCTCGTCTGCACCACCATCATCGAGACGGGCATCGACATCCCCAACGTCAACACCCTCATCATCGAGGACGCGGACAAGATGGGCCTTGCGCAGCTGCACCAGATCCGCGGCCGCGTGGGCCGGTCCAGCCGCCGCGCCTTCGCCTACTTCACCTTCAAGCGGGACAAGGTCCTCTCCGAGGTGGCGGAAAAGCGCCTCTCCGCCATCCGGGAGTTTGCGGAGTTCAATTCCGGCTTCAAGATCGCCATGCGGGACCTGGAGATCCGCGGCGCGGGGAACATTTTAGGCGCGGAGCAGTCCGGCCACATCGTCAGCGTGGGGTACGACATGTACTTAAAGCTCCTGGACGAGGCCGTCCACGAGGAGAAGGGCGAGAAGGTCCCGGAAAAGCCGGAGTGCGCGGCGGACCTGGCCGTCTCCGCCAACATCCCGGAGAAGTACGTGAAGTCCGCCGAACAGCGCATGGACCTCTACCGGCGCATCGCCCGCATCCGCACCGAGGAGGACGCCGACGACATGACCGACGAGCTCATCGACCGCTTCGGCGACCCCCCTCCGGAGGTCAACGCCCTCATCCACATCGCGCTTTTACGCGGCGAGGCCAGCGACACGGGCATCAGCGAGATCAGCCAGAAGTCCGGCAAGCTCATCTTCGCCATCAAGGACTTTGAGATGGACCGCGTCAGCCGCTTCTACGCCCTGCCCAAATATAAGGGCCGCGTGAAGATCGAGGCCGGCGTCAAGCCCGCCATCTCCCTGAAGCTCAACCCCGGCGAGCGCCCCCTGAACGCGGCCGTGGCGTTCGTGCGGGACTATAAGTGACCGGCCCGGAAGACCCAGGACATACGCGGCGGCGGGAAAAAGCGCGCGGATTTGGCATCCTCGCCCTCCCCGCCGCAAATTCCACTTGCATCCTTTGCCGCGCTGTGGTATAACATCATATGGCGAGCGAAAACGTCGGATCTCGACAGAAAGAAAGGAGTGAGGGCCGTGGCCCGGACGATTTTTGCCATCGCGCTCTCGTATCTCTCGGGGAGCGTCCTCTACGCCAACATCTTCGGCGACCTTTTCAAGGTCCGGGACAAATACGCCCTGACGCCGGACCGGAACCCCGGCGTGGCCAACGCCTACGCCTGCGGCGGCTTCTGGTGCGGGACCCTGACGCTGATCTTTGAGCTTTTAAAGGGCTTTTTGCCCGTATTCTTCTTAACGCGCCTGCCCGGCCTTCGTTCCTGGGGCCAGCCCATCATCCTGGCCGCGCCCCTGGTGGGCCACATCTTCCCGATCTTCTACGATTTTCACGGCGGAAAGGGCATCGCGGTGACCTTCGGATGCCTCGTGGGCCTCTTCCCGTATACGCGCCCCTTTGCCTTTCTGGCGGCGGCGTTCATCTTCTTCTCCGTCATCGTGGTGGTGACGCCCCACTATTACCGCACCATCGTCTCCTACGTCGCGGCGGCGCTGGCAATGTGGCTCGGGCATATCCGCTTCGCCGTGCTGGGGGCGTTCCTCTTCATGGCGGCCCTGGGGTCCTGGCGGATGTACATGGCCCACGAGGAAAAAGAAAAGCTCGAGGTAAAGCTTCTATGGATGCGCTGATACTTTCCTGCGGCACCGGCGGCGGCCACAACGCGGCGGGCCGGGCGGTGGAGCAGGAGCTTCGCGCCCGGGGCCACCGGGTGACTTTCATGAACCCCTACGACCTCCAGGGCCCCCACGCCGCCCACGCCGTCAACAGCGCCTACGTGAAGCTGGCCCAGCGGGTCCCCGGCGCCTTCGGGGCCGTCTACGGCCTGGGGAACGCCTACCGGCGTCTGCCCTTCCGCTCCCCCGTCTACCACTTCAACGGCGCCTCCGCCACCGCCCTGCAAAAATACCTGGACACCCACCCCTGCGACGCCATCGTCATGCCCCACCTCTTCCCGGCGGAGATGGTCACCCGCCTAAAGCGCCGGGGCGTCGCCGTCCCGCGCACCTACTTCGTGGCCACGGACTACACTTGCATCCCCTTCACCGAGGAGACGGACTGCGACCGGTACATCATTCCCTCCCCGGACCTTGCCGAGGATTTCCTGGGCCGCGGCCTGCCGGAAGAGCGCCTGGCGCCCCTGGGTATCCCCGTCCGCCGGGAGTTTCTGAGCCCCGACCGGGCCGCCGCCCGCGCCCGATTGGGCTACGAGGACGGCCGGCGCTGCGCCCTCTTGGCCGGGGGCAGCATCGGCGCGGGGAGCCTGGAGGAATCGGTGCGGACCCTGGCCGCCGAGGCCCACGACCTCCAAATCACCGTCGTCTGCGGCAGCAACCGCCGGGTCTATGAGCGTCTCGCCCGGGAGTTCGGCTGGCGGGCCACGGTCATCGACCACACCGACGACTTCGCCGACTACGTGGCGGCCTCGGACCTCTTCATCTCCAAACCCGGCGGCCTCTCCTCCGCCGAAGCCGCCGCCGCGGGCACGGCCCTCATCCACGTCACTCCCATCCCCGGCTGTGAGACGAAAAACATGGCCTTCTTCGCCGCCCGCGGCATGAGCCTGCCCGTGGAGTCCCCCAAAAAGGAGCTCTTAGACGCCTGCCGCACCCTCCTGGACCCCTCGGAGCGGACCAAAATGCTCCAAGCCCAGCGCACCCACCTCCCCCAAAACGCCTCCTCCGCGTTATGCGACCTCATCGAGTCCGACCTGGCGGAAAAATAACCCCTCCCGGCATGGCCCCAGGCCATGCCGGTTTTGCATACGCGGCGGGAAAAGGTTTGCGGCTTGCGCCGCCTTCTTTGATTCCCCCACCCGCCCCAGCCTCCCCTCCTGGGGGAGGTGGCGCGAAGCGCCGGAAGGGTCCGCGCGGCGGCGGGAAAAGGTTTGCGCCTGCGGCGCATTCTTATATTCCCCACCCGCCCGCCCCCGCCGCCGCGCCACCGGCCTGCAATCACCGCCGTAGGGGTCGCCGTCCCCGGCGACCCGCCTATCGATAATCGACCCGCCCCAATCACCGCCGTACGGGCCGCCGCCCACGGCGGCCCATGCCCCCGTTGACCGACATTCCCCGTTTTATCGAACCCGTTCCCGTCCCACCACGTGCCACGGGCGGACACATGGGTCCGCCCCTACGGTGGATTTGGGAGGTTATCCCATTGAACCGGCATCGGAGGTTATCGCAACGCGGGCCGCCAAGAGTGGCGGCCCCTACGGCGTTCATCGGAGACGGTCCGAAACCTGCAACCTGGGCCGCTGTGGGCAGCGGCCCGTACGGCGTTGATTGGGGCGGCTTCATTTTACCGGAACCGCTCTGTCATCCAACGCTCGCTGCCCCCCTGCCCCCCTCCTACGAGGAGGGGGCTCCGTGTCGGAGGCTGGCGCGAATTTCCGGAACCGTTCCGACAACAAACCTTGTAGGGGCCGCCACTCTTGGCGGCCCGCACGCAACACATCCAGTTTATCGGCAGCCCCAGTTACGCTCCACGGGCTCGAATACCCCGCCGCTGCGGCGGCACCCCTTTTTCCGAAAAAGGGGTCAAGGGGAATAAGGCTGCGGCTTCGCCGCGCTTGAATGAATTGCGCCTCCGGCGCAAGAAAATCGAGAATGCGCCGCAGGCGCAAACCTTTTTAAGCCCCCTCCTCGTAGGAGGGGGGCAGGGGGGAAGCGAGCGTCGGATAACAGAACAGCCCGCGTTATCCGCCGTAGGGGTCGCCCTCCCGGGCGACCCGCCCATCGATAATTGACCCGTCCTGAACAACGCCGTACGGGCCGCATCTCCGCGCCAAGAGCCGCCGCTTCGCGGCGGTTGCGCTCCGAAACGCGCCTGCGGGCGCAGGCCCACGGCGGCCCATGGCCCCCGATAACCACCATTTCCCGTTTTATCGGAACCGTTCCCGTCCCGCAACCGCGCACGGGCGGACACATGGGTCCGCCCCTACGGGGAATAGGGAATGTTATCCCATTCAACCAACATCGGATGTCATCGCAACGCGGGTCGCCGAGGACGGCGACCCGTACGGCGTTCATCGGGGGCAATCCGAACCCTGCAACGGGGGGCCGCTGTGGGCAGCGGCCCGTACGGCGTGAATGGAAACGTATCCCAAAAACTGTAGGGGCGGGTTCCAAACCCGCCCGACCCCCGTCCCCGCCGCGCGGGCAAATCCAATAATGCGCCCGCAGGCGCAACCCTTTTAAAAGCCCCCTCCTCGTAGGAGGGGGGCAGGGGGGCAGCGAACGTCGGATAACAGAACGGCCTGCGTTATCCGCCGTAGGGGTCGCCGTCCTCGGCGACCCGCCTACCGACAATCGACCCGCCCCAATCAACGCCGTACGGGCCGCCGCCCACAGTGCCACGGTCGGGCCCATGTGTCCGCCCATCCCCCCTCCCCGCCGCCCACCGGGCGCCGCCCTCTTTCACCCCCGCCGGGTCCAGGCGCCCCCCGGAGCTCTTCAAGAGCCCTCCTCTTGAAATCCCCTCCCAAGTCTGGTATACTGGTTCCCCAAAGGAGCTGTCGTCATGAAAAAATCCGCGTCCCGATACTGCCCCCGCTGTGCCGAGCGCCTCGCGCCCGGCGCGGAGGCGTGCCCCATGTGCGGCGCGGCCGTGCCGGCGGAGCGCGTTCTGAGCGCCGGGGCGCGGTGGGCGCGGGTCCTGCCGTTGCTGTTTGCCCTGGCGCTCATCTTCACCCTCTGGCCCCTCCCCGCCCTCACGCGCACGCCGGAGGAAAAATTCATCGCCTACAACCTCTCCCTCCTGCCGGAGCTCGCCCCCGCCGGGTCCTTTACCCTCACCGCCGACTCCGACGACCCGGACCTCCGGACCTATCTCCGGGGTTCCGCCGTCGCTCTCCGGTACAGCGCCGGACCGGAGGGCCTCGTCCTGGACGCCGGCCTCACCCTGATGGCAAGCCCCGTCCTCTCCGCCGGCCTTACGCTGGAGGGCACGCGGCTGGGCGTGTACGCGCCGCAGCTCAAGGACGTCTACTACACCGTGGACCTTCCCGTCTTCCTGGACCGCATGGGCCTCCTCCCCCAAACGAACCCCGCGGTGGACGCCCCCGATCCGGAGCGCTGGATCGCGGTCATCGACCGGGTCTGGTCGCTTTTTACGTCCCTCGTGGATGAGGAGGACCTGGACGTGGCCGAGGACGTCCCCGTGACCCTCTCCGCCGGGGAGACGGTCACCGCCGACGTCTACACCTTCACCCCCTCCCCCCGGGCCCTCCGCCGGGTCCTGCGGGAGGCGGCGGACGCGGTGGAAACGGATGAGGACCTCCTGGCGATCCTGGCTTACTCCTCTCAGAGCCGTGACCCCGCCGAGGACGCCCGCCGTAAGCTGAGCGACCTTTCGGACGCCCTTGAGGAGAAAGCGGACGCCCTGCCCGAGACCTTTCGCGAGCCCCTCACCTGGACGCTGGCCGTCCGCCGCGGCGAGGTCGCGGCGGTGACCGTCACGCGCGGGGACTTCGCCCTGACGCTGGAGCCCCGGGACGGCGCGCTGGACATCCTTATCCGCCACCCGGACCTGCCCTTTTTGGAGGGGACCGCCCTCCGCCTGCGCTATACCCCCGGCGACGGCCCCGCCGCGTGGGAGCCCGCCGATACGGAGGACATCACCCGCTATTCCCTCCCGCGCCTTCTGGCCCTGGCGCGGGAACTCATGGACAGCGTGGGCGCCGACGCCGCCTACGCCTTCGGCGACATATTGGAAATTCTCGGACTTTAAGGAGGGATCCCGGTTGGAACAGGAGATCTTGTGTACCCTCACGGACGCCGTCCGCCATTATGGCCGGACAAAAGCCCTGGGGCCGCTGTCCCTCACGGTGAAAAGCGGCGAGCTCGTGGGCGTGCGCGGCCCTAACGGCGCGGGCAAATCCACGCTCCTGTCGCTTCTGGCCGGGGACGCCAAGCCCGACGCGGGCCAGTGCGTCCGCTCGGACCGCGCAAAAGCCTCCACCTCCTGGGTCCCCCAGGAGCTCAGCCTTTATGAGACGCTGTCCGGTTATGACAACCTGAAATTCTGGGCCATGGCCTCCGGCCTGCCCCGCCGGGTTATCCCCGTCCGGGCGCGGTACCTCCTGGAGCGCCTGGGCCTTGCCGACAAGGCCGGGGCCCGGGTCAGCACCTACTCCGGCGGCATGAAGCGCCGGCTGCATCTGGCCTCCGCGCTCATGGTCACCCCGGCGCTTTTGCTGCTGGACGAGCCCACCGTGGGCGCGGACGCCGAATCGGCCCGGCTCATCCTGGACCTTACCGCCCACCTGCGGGACATGGGCGTGGGCGTCGTCCTCATCAGCCACCGGGCCGGGGAGCTGGAGCAGGTCGCCGACCGGATCGTCGCCATGGACGGCGGCCTCATCACCGAGGAGGTCACGCTATGAGGTCCCTCCTGTCCGCTCTCTGGAAGGACCTGCGCCTCTTCCTCTCCGGCGCGGGCCTTTTGGCGCTGATCCTGCCCGTGGCGCTCCTGCCGGCCCTGAAGCTGGGCATGGCGGACCTGAGCGCGGGGGAGTACGTCCAAAGCTTCCCCATCGCCGTCCGGGACGAGGACGGCACCGTCATGTCCCGGTCCCTCATCTCCCAGCTTCGCAACATCGAGCTTTTTTCCGAGGTCCGCGTTTTGGAGGACGGCGTCACCGACGAGGAGGCCCTGGCCAGTGGCGCGGTGGCGGTGGCCACCGTCCCCAAGGATTTTTTCTATGAGATCTACCGCATGGCCGACTGCCCGGTGGACGTCACCCTCAACGCCGATACCCCCACACAGAGCGCCCTCTTTGAGGCCATCTTCCGGTCCGTCATGGGCCTCATCCGCGCAAACCACGCCTCGGCCCTGGGGACCTACACCTACGCCTACGGGGAGCTCACCGACGACCTCGTCCGCCAGATGCGCGCCGAGACCGGGGACCGGCTGGTGGTGGACGCCCTGGGCCGCCAGCGGGTCTTCGAGACGGTGTACGGTACCGCCGACCTCGCCGGGGCGCTGACGCGGCGGCTGGCCGCCTGCGTCCTGGGGGTCCTGGCCCTCTTTTTCGCCGTCTGCTCGGCCAAGACCGTCCCGGAGGAGCGCAGGCTTGGCGTCCTGCCGCGCTTTAGGACGCTGGGACGAGGGACCTGGGGCTTTGCCGCCTCCAAGCTCCTCTCCGCGCTTTTGCTGTCCCTTCCGGCGGTGGCGCTTGTCGCCATCCTCACCGGCCTTTCTTTCCTGACGGTCCTGGGCCTCTACGCCCTGCTCCTGCTGGCGGCCTTCGGCGTCTGCCTCCTCATTTGTGCCCTCACCGCCTCCCCGGCCAACGCCCAGCGGTGGGCCAACCTCCTGCTCCTCCTGTCCCTGGCCCTGGGCGGCACCCTCTGGCCCGTCAGCGGCCTGCCCGCGCCTTTGCGGGCGCTTCGGTACCTGTCCCTGCCCTACTATGCCCAACTGGGCCTGGAGGCGTCGGCCGCCGGGCTCGACCTCTCCGCCCGGTTCACCCTCCTGTGGCCCGTGGGGGCGGCGGCGGTCCTGTTTCTGCCCCTTTCGGTGGCCCTTGTGACACGTCCCGGGCACCGGTCCGAGGGGGGTCGGAGGGGGGTCCGAGGGGCCTCCGAGGGGTCCCGCGACCCCCTGTCAGAGGGGGTTACAACGGCCAAATTCACCAGGTTCTGGAATATCTCCGCCTTTCGGGCCGGCCAGCTGGCGGGGCGCGGGGGCGTCTTTCTCCTGTCCGCCGCCGTGACGGCGGCGCTGTGCGGCATGTCCGCATCGTCCATCGGCGCCAATTCCCCCACTACCCTGCGCCTGGCGGCGGTGGACCTGGACGGCACCGGGCTTTCCGAGGAGCTCATCGCCCAAATCGCCTCCGCCCCGGGGGTTTCCCTGGAGACGGTCACGCAGCGGGAGGCGCAGCTTGCCCTGGTCACCGGCGCTTACGAGGGCGTCCTCACCGTGGGGGAGGGCTACGGAGAGGCTGTATCGTCCATGTCCGACACGCCCCTCCGGTTCGACGCCCCCGCCTCCTCCCTCACAAGCCAGGGGGCGCGGGAGATCGTGGCCGGGGCGGTTTTGACCCAGGAGCGCGCCGTATCGTCCATCTCGGACGCGGAGCGGTTGACCGGGAAAACCCTTACGGAATCGGACATTTCGGACCTCCGGCGGTGCATCGGGGAGGCGGAAAAAGGTCTGCCCCGTCTATACAACATCACTGCGTCCTCCGGGTCCGCCCTGGCCGATCCCTTTGCCCCCACGCCCATGGCCTTCGCCGCGCTGGCGTGCCTCTTCACGCTCCTCACCGCCGCCTCCACTTTTGAGGTCAAAACAGCCAGAAAACGGCTCAAAACCGTCAAATCCGGTCACTTTTTGGCCGTTTTTCCGGACCTCCTGTCCCTGTCGGCCCTGGGCCTTTTGACCGTCCTCCCCGTCCTCCTCCCCTCCGGCCTCAAATGGCCCGACCTCCTTACGGCCCTGGGCATTTCTCTGACTTTCGCGGCCCTGGCGCTGCTCATTACCCGCGCCTCCTCCGCCGCCGGCCGGGTGGACGCCCTGGCCCCTCTGCTGGCGCTGCTCATCTGCCTTTTGGGCGGGTGCTTTTTGAACCCCGCGGCCCTGCCGCCGCTTTTCCAAAGGCTCACTCTCCTCTCCCCCGCCGGCCTCGCCCTCGCCGCCGCCTCGTCCCTCCCCGCCGCGCTGGCGCTTTTGGCGGAAACCGCCGTTTTTACCGCGTTGGCGGCGCGGAAATGACCCGGGAGGCCGTGGGGGACGGGCCGCCAAGAGAGGCGGCCCCTACGGCGGTTGTTGTCGGATACGCAAAATTTCATAATTGCATATAGGTTGCTATGTAGGGGCGGACCCATGTGTCCGCCCCAGGTTGTCAAAAAACTCAAATCGAGCATTTTTTCCGGCGGCATGTACGTCGGAAAAAATACCTTTTGTTTTGCGGAGTGTGCGGCCCCAAAGGGGCCGTGCGCGGAGCAAAACGGCAGGGAAATTTCGCGTGAATTTCGCAAAATTCACGGGGAATTTCCCGCACGTTCCCCTTTGGCGGAAAAGGCCGCAGGCCTTTTTCGACAGGCTGGGGCGGACCCATGGGTCCGCCCTTTTTGGTTATTTGCAGAAGCGGTGCTTGCCGATGGTGACGATGAGGGGGCGGGACCAGATCCAGGAGCTGGTGGCGGTGGCGGGGTTGAAGTAGTAGATGGCGCCGCCGGAGGGGTCGTGGCCGGAGAGGGCCTCGCGGGCGGCGCGGTAGGCGCTCTCACTGACGGGCTGGTCCCACTGGCCGTCGGAGAGGCAGGAGAACGCGCCCTTCTGGTAGATGACCCCGGCCATGGTGGAGGGGAAGGAGGGGTGCTCCATGCGGTTGAGGACCACCGCCCCCACCGCCACCTGGCCGGCGTAGGGCTCGCCCCGGGCCTCGGCGGAGATGAGCCGCGCCAGGAGATTTACGTCCCCCGACCCGGACCCGCCGCCGGAGGAGCCGGAGGGCAGGCCGATGGCGGCCAGGGTGGCGGGGCCGGCCACGCCGTCCACGGTGAGGCCGTTTTTGCGCTGGAACTTCTTGACGGCCTCCTCGGTGCGGGAGCCGTAGACGCCGTCCACCGCGCCGTCGTAGTAGCCCCAATCGGAAAGGCGCTGCTGGAGCTTCTTCACCGTCTCGCCGGAGGAGCCGCGCTTATAGCTCTGGGCGTGGGCCTCCGGGATGGTCTGGGCCAGGGCGATGAGGGCGATGTTGACGGCGAAGACCACCGCCAGCGCCGCCGTAAGCTTTCTTTTATCCATATTCCACACCTCAGTATTTCCAGTCTGTTCAGTCTGTCAAAAAACTCAAATCGAGCATTTTTTCCGGCGGCATGTACGTCGGAAAAAATACCTTTTGTCACGCAAGTGTGCCCCGCAGGGGCGCGCGCGGCGTGACGGCAGGGAAATTTCGCGTGAATTTCGCAAAATTCACGGGGAATTTCCCGCACGTTCCCCTTTGGCGGAAAAGGCCGCAGGCCTTTTTCGCCAGGTCGCCTCAGTATTTTTTTCTCAGCTTCCCCACGGCGCACATGAGGGGGATGAGGACTAGGGCGAAGGTCAGGTTGATGGCTGGGATGAGGACGTCCGACCATTTTTGGAAATCGAAGACGCCCTGGGCGATGAAAAAGGCCGCGACGCCGGCCAGGACGCCTGTGGGGGCCACGAAGGCGGCGCACTTTTTCGCGCCGGTGACGGTCCGCCAGATCTCCGCGACGATCATCAAAAGCGCCGCCACGAAGATGAAGTCCGTGACTACCCAGACGGCCACCACCACCGCCTCTACCCGCTCCACCACGCCGAAGACCTTGATGTTGCGGATGACGATGAAGAAGGCGTTCTCCATGCTGACGGCCAGATGCTCGCCGATGGTGCCCAAGGTGAAGAAGGTCACGCCCAGGGCCACCGCCGTCAGGCCCGCCAGCCACGGAAAGCGGCGGGGGCGGGCCCCCGGCTTTTTCCGGACCCGGCCGCCCAGATAGAGGAAGTAGACAAACACGGTGAGCACGTTGAAAACCGGCAGGGAGCCGTATAAAACCCGCTTGCCGTCTTGGAGCGTCACCGGCAGGAGCCTTTCCGCCGACACGTCGGGGAGGGCGGAGAGGAGCACCGCCGCCAGCACGCCCACCAGAATGGGCATCAGCACCTCGGCGGTGCGGCTCAGGGCCTTGGTGGACCCGGCGCCCACCGCCGCCGCCACCAAAAGCATGACGACGATGAAGACGGCGGGGCTTCCGTTGGGGTAGACCGTGGCTAAAAGCCGCTCGGCGGCGCTGCGGCAGACGAAGCCCGCGTAAAAGGTGAGCCACAGGGCCGTAAGGACGTTGAAGGCCCGCCCCAATCCGCCCCCCAGGGCCGTTTGCGCCATATCCGCCAGCCCCGCGCCCTCCGGGACATTTTTCCCGAAGGCGTCCATGACCGCCAGCAGCAGCCGGCCCAGCAAAAACGCCGGGAGGGGGGCCAGCCACGCCGCCCGGCCGGCGAAGACCACGGCGGAGGTGGGCAGGATGCGGATCATGGGGGAGAGGAGGCTTACGAAGATGAGGACGGTCAGTTGTCTTTGAGTGATTCCGTCAGCTTTTCCCACGGCGTCATCTCCTCCTTTTCCGCGATCTCGGGCGAATCCATGATGTCAAAGGTCCGCCGCAGGGCGCCCTCGACCTCCACCTCCACCGGCAGGGCGGGGAAAATCTCGGACCAGTCCCGGCCCAGGGCCGCCAGCTTCCCGGGGTGCTTTCGGGCCGTGACGCCGTGGAGGTCCAGGAAGTCAAGACCCAGCGCCTGACTTCTGGCTACGGCGGCCTGGGCGGCGGCTTTCAGTCTCTCCGACAGCGCCCGCTCGACGGCCTCCCGGCAGGCCTTTTCCGTCACGTCCGCCACGCCCCGGAGGCTGACGAGCTTGGCCCCGGCGGCGATACGGACTTTCATTTTTGTGAGGGCCCCGTCCCCGTCGAAGACCGGCTCATAGGCCGTTTTCAGCTCCTCCAGGGAGACGGTGAAGACCGCGTCCTCCACGGTGAGGTCCAGATTTTTGGACCGGAGCCGGGAGAGGAGCAGGAGGGACCCCAGCGTCTCCTCCCCGGTGAGAAATTCGAGGGTCTGTCCGTCCTCGGTGACCACGGCGAAGCCGGCGGGCTCGATGTTCAGGTCGCCCCGGGCGTCGAAAAGCTTCTCCTCCTCCACGCCCCGGACGCACTGGACGAGGGCCACGCCGTTTTCCAGCAGGGAGACCGCCACCTCCCGGCAGGTGAAGACCGTGCCCTCCCCCACACGGTCAAGGTGGTTGGCAAGCCCCGCGATCACGTCGGCGGCGGAGGGGTCGGACCCGGAGAGGCCCTTTAAGAGGTCCCGGGCGGAGCTTCCCCGGACGATGAGCAGGCCGATGTCCAGGCGCGTCTCCGAATACCGCTCCACGTAGTCCAGGCACTCGTTGAGGCGAGAGCGGGCCATGTCCTCGCCGATGAGCATATTTTCCGTGTGGGACAAGATGGCCTCCCGGCCCAGAGGCATCATGAGGAGCTCCCCCATGGCCGTGCCCAGGGAGGGGCCGCTTTTTTCCACCATCCGGGCGTCGTTCTCTTCCCCGGCGGTGCCGTAGATGGAGACGAGGACCCCGTCCTCCCGGGCGTCCGCCGTGAAGGCCCGCACAAGCTCGATATTTTCGATGCGGCGGTAGTTGGAGAAGATGGTGAGGCCCTTGGAACAGCCCGTGAGGGCCAGCGCCAGGGCCAGCGTCAGCAAGATCGCCTTTTTCACAGCTTCGCCTCCCCGCCGTCCCCGGTCTTCAGCTCCGGCTCCCGGTCGCGCTTGACGGTCATGCTCTTTCGCAAAAGGGCGCGGCTCTGGTGCCGGCCCTCGCTCCCGGCGAAGGGGGACATGTAGGGCACGCCGAAGCTCTCGAGGCTGGAGAGATGGTAGACGATGAGGGCGCAGCCCATGGCCACGCCGAACATCCCCAGGAAGATGGCCGCCAGCACCAGCAAAAACCGGCACAGCCGCAGGGCCGAGCCCATGTCGATGTTGGGCATGGTGTACCCGGCGATGCCCGCCAGGGCTACCACGACCACCACCACCGGGGAGACGACGCTGGCCTCCACCGCCGACTGGCCCACGATGAGGGCGCCGATGATGCTCACCGTCTCGCCGATGGGGCTGGGCAGGCGGATGCCGGCCTCCTGCAGAAGCTCGAAGGCCAGGAGCATCAGCACCACCTCCACCGCCGTGGGGAAGGGCACCGAGGCGTGGGCCTCGATCATGGACTGGAGAAGCCGGGTGGGGATCATCTCCTGGTGGTACATGGCCACCGCCACGTAGAAGGCCGGGGCCAGGAGCGTCAGCGCCACGGAGAGATACCGCAAAAGCGTCAGCGCCGAGGCCACGATGAAGTGGCCGGAGTGGTCCTCCGGGACCTTCATGAACTGGGAGAAGGTGCCGGGGACCAGGAAGCCCAGGGGCAGGCCGTCCACCAGCATCCCCACGCGCCCCTCCAGGAGGTTCATGCAGAACTTGTCCGTCCGCTCCGTGGAGATGACCTGGGGGAAAGGGGAGCGGTGGCGGTCCACGATGTTCTCCTCGATGACGGCGCTGGTCAGCGCGCCCTCCACGTCGATCTTCTCAAGCCGCCGGGACGCCTCCGCCACCAGCTCCGGGTTGGTGAAGCCGTCGATATAGACGAGGACGGCGGAGGTCCTGGCGCGCTGGCCCAGGGGGAACTCTCTGATTTTCAAATGGGGGTTGCGCAGCTTGCGGCGGACCAGGGTGGTGTTGATCTTCATCGTCTCCACGAAGGCGTCCTTGGCGCCCTTGACCACCTTCTCCTCCTTGGGGGCGTCCACGCCCCGGCGCTGGGGGCTTTTGACCTCAAAGGTCACGGCGCGGCGCTCCGCGTCGAAGATGAGGGCGCAAAAGCCGTTGAGGAGGTCGGCGCTGAGGTCCCCCAGGGTCTCCCGGCACTTGGCGGTGTAGACGTACACCGATCCGCCCAGAAGCCGCGCGATGGCCTGGGACCCCCGGACGCCGGCGAAGCGATCGGGGTCGGTGAGGGGGCGGATGACCTGCTCGGCCACGTCGGACCCGGACACCAGCCCGTCCAGGAAGCAAAGACGCGCCTTATTGGACGCATCGCCGCCGATGTGCAGGTCGCGGCTTTCAAAATCGTAGCACGTTTCGAAGACCGCCTCCAGCGCCGCCACGGTGACGGGGGCGTTCTCGGCGACCTCGGGGGGCGCTTTTTCCTTTTTCAACATAGGCTCCACCACGCTTTTTTCCATGTGGCATTTATTGTGCCCGCCGCGACGGAAAATAGTTTTGAAATATTTACAAATTTAACTTGTATCCGCTTGACGTGGGCGCGACCGGCTGATATAATGATACAAAAATCGCAACAATCGGAGGAGGTGAGGGGATGTATCTGGAGACGGAGCGCCTGACGGTGCGGCGCATGGAGGAGGCCGATTTCCCGGACTATCTGGCTTACGCCACGGATGAGGAGACCTGCCGGATGCTGGGCACCTGGCGTCCCGAGAACGAGGCGGAGGCCCGGGAATCTTTCGAGTGGCTGATGGTCCACGAAAAGCGCTTTTACGCCGTGGTCCTCCGGGAGGAGGGGCGGTGCGTGGGGCACATCATCGTCCAGAATTTCCCGGACATAGGGGATCTGCCGGAGCTCGCGGGCCTGGAGGGGCGGGCCCTCACTTTCTGCGTGGCGCCCGCTTACCGCCGCCGGGGGTACGCCGCCGAGGCCGTGAGGGCGGTGGTGGACTATCTTTTTGAAAAGCGCGGCGTGGATTACGTCAATTCCGGCTATTTCACCTTCAACGAGCCCTCCCGCCGCCTCCACGAAAAGCTGGGCTTCCGCCCCATCTCCCACCCCACCGTCCCCCTCCCCGACGGCGGCAAGGCCGAGGGGGTGGAGACGATCAGGTTCAGGGACCCCTCAGTCGCGGCGCGACAGCTCCCCCACGGGGGAGCTAAAGGGCGGGGGTAGAACCTGGCGGTGCGCGGTTGCGGGACGGAACGGTTCCGATAAAACGGCAAATGGCGGTTATCGGGGGGGATGGGCCGCCGTGGGCGGCGGCCCGTACGGCGGATAACGCAAGCCGGTCTGGTATCCCACGCTCGCTTCCCCCCTGCCCCCCTCCTACGAGGAGGGGGCGAAAAAGGTTGCGCCGCTTTGCGGCGCAATTTTTTATAAAGGCGGCGCTTAGCGCCGCAACCTTTTAGCCGGAGGCGGAAGACGCAAAAAAACGCCCCTCTTTTGGGAGGGGCGTACTTAAAAATACTTGACAAATTGCTTAATTTGTGTTATAATGGGGGTATCAGGCGAGGGTGGCCAGGTCGCGGGGCTCCTGGGGGGAGAGGGTGTCGTCGAAGTCCGGGAGGGTGAGGGCGCGGGCGGGGGCGATGGTGGAGATGGCGTGCTTGTAGACCATCTGCTGCTTGCCGTCGCTCTCCAAAAGGACGGTGAAGCTGTCGTAGCCCAGGACGGTGCCGCGCATCTGGAAGCCGTTTACGAGGAAGACCGTCAGGGGGGAGCGGCGCTTTCTCGCCTCGTTCAAAAAGGAATCCTGCAAATTGAGTGGTTTTATCATATGTAAGCCGCCTTTCTTTCGGGGCTGGGCCCCGTGTTTAGGCTTACAGTTTATACCAGCCCCCGCGCGAAATCCGTCGAAAGAGCGACGGCCTTTTGAAAATCCGGGGGATTTTTAAAGTCGATCCACAGGGCGTCCGCATAGCGGCGGCACCAGCTCAGCTGGCGCTTGGCGTAGCGGCGGGATTCGCGCTTGATGAGCTCCACGGCCTCCGGGACGGTACAGCGCCCCTCCAGGGCGGCGGTGAGCTCCTTGTAGCCGATGGCCTGCATGGCGGTGTGCTGGGCGGTGAGGCCCCGGGCCAGGAGGGAGCGGACCTCCTCCAGAAGGCCCCGGTCCATCATGTCGTCTACCCGGCGGTCGATGCGGGCGTAGAGCTCCGCGCGGTCGGCAAAATTGAGGACGACGGTGCGGGCGGCAAAGCGCGGGGGGAGGGTTTGCGTACGGGCGTCGTGGCGGGTGATGCTGTCGCCGGCGTTCGCGATCTCCAGGGCGCGGACAATACGCTTTTTATCATTGGGGTGGAGCTTTTGGGCGCGGTCGGGGTCGGTTTGGGCAAGCTCCGCAAGGAGCGCCTCGCCGCCCTCGGCGTCGAAGCGGGCGGAAAGGGCCTCCCGCAGGGCGGTATCCTCCGGGCGGGGGGCGAAATCCCGGCCGGAGACGAGAGATTCGATGTAAAGGCCCGTGCCGCCCACGATGACGGGGAGCCTGCCGCGGGCGAGGATGTCCTCGCAGGCCCGGGCGGCGGCCTCCACGTAGAGGGAGACGGAGTAGGGCTCAAAGGGGCTGGCCACGCCGATCATGTGGTGGGGGACGCCCCGGGTCTCCTCCGGAGTGGGCTTGGCGGTGCCGATGTCCATGTATTGGTAGACCTGCATGGAGTCGGCGGAGACCACCTCGCCGTTCAGCTTTTCGCAGAGCTCCACGCCCAGACGGGTCTTGCCGGTGGCGGTGGGGCCGGTGATGACAAGTACGGAAGGCGTCATGCGCGTTTAAAGCTCCTGTCCAGTTGGGATCGGGTGAGCTCCAGGCTCACGGGGCGGCCGTGGGGGCAGTAGCGGACCTCGCCGGAGAGGACCTTGTCCACGAGGGACGTGAGCTCTTGGGGGTCGGAGCGCTTGCCGGCCTTGATGGCGGCCTTGCAGGCCACGGTGTGGAGGACGTCGTCCCGCATGGCCTCCACGTCCCGCTTGCCGCCGGTTTTGAGCTTGCCGGCGATCTCCTCCAGTGTCCCGGCGGGGTCCGTGAGGTCCATGTCCAGGGGGACGGCGCGGATGGCGATGGAGCCGTCGCCGAAGTCGTCCAGCTCGAAGCCCAGGTCCGCGAGGAGGTTGGCGTTTTCTAAAAGGATGCCGGCGGTCTCGCCGTCCACGTCGCAGAGGACGGGGCTCAAAAGCAGCTGGCCGGTGGGCTCGTGGGGACGGGACTTGAGCTTGTCAAAGAGCATCCGCTCATGGGCGGCGTGCTTGTCGATGAGGAAGAGGCTCTCGCCGCGCTCCACTAAGATGTAGGTGTTCAGCGCCTCCCCCACGTAGCGCCAGTCCCGCTGGGGGGCGGGGTCCGGGTCCGGCGCGGGGGCCGGAGCGGGTTCGGGGGCTTTGGACGGGATGGGGCGGGTCGGGCCCGGGAGGGGGATGGAGGACTGGTCCGGCATCCGGACGCTCTCGCGAAGCTCAAACTCCGGCAGGGAGGGCCTGGGCGGCTTGCTTTGGCCCTGGGCCGGGACGTGGCGGAAGAAATTGCCCGAGGGGGCGGATTTGGCGGAGGAGAAGCCCGCTTTTTCCGGCGCGAAGAGGGACGCGCCGGGGAGCTTTTTGGGGTCAAGCGCGCCGGCGGCACGGAGGGTGCTCCGGGAGATGGGCAGCTCGGCGGGGCCGTCCTCCCGCTCCAGCGCGCCCCGGACGGCCCAGTAGACGGCGTCGAAGACGGCGCGCTCGTCGGCGAAGCGGACCTCCAGCTTCGTGGGGTGGACGTTCACGTCCACCGCGCCCAGGGGCAGCTCCACGTTGAGCAGGCACACGGGGAAGCGGCCTGTGAAGAGGGAATTTTTGTACGCCTGCTCCACGGCGGCCTGGAGAAGCTTGGATTTGATGAAGCGGCCGTTGATGAAGAAAAACTGCCAGGAGCGGTTGCCCCGGGCGGCGGCGGGGGTGGAGACGTAGCCGGAGACGGCGATGGCGTCCATCTTGTTCTGCGCCTCCAGAAGGCCCCGGGCGAAGTCCCGGCCCAGGGCGCAGTAGGCGGCGGACTGGAGGCGGCCGTCGCCGGGGGTGTGGAGCTCCTCCCTGCCGTCCCGGACGTAGCGGACGGAGATCTCGGGGTGGGAGAGGGCCAGGCGCGTCACGGCGGAGGCCACGGCGGCGCTCTCCGCCCGGTCGTTTTTCATGAATTTCTGGCGGGCCGGGGTGTTGTAAAAAAGGTCCCGGACCGCGATGGTGGTGCCCTCCGGGGTCCCCACGGGGGCTTTGTCCCGCTTGACGCCGGCCTCCAGCGTCAGGCACACGCCCTCCGCCGCGCCCCGCTCGCGGGTGCGCAGCTCGATTTTCGAGACGCTTGCGATGGCCGCCAAAGCCTCGCCCCGGAAGCCCAGGGTGCCGATGGCCGCCAGCTCCTCCTCCCGGCGCAGCTTGGAGGTGGCGTGGCGGAGAAAGGCCGTCTCCACGTCCTCGGGGGCGATGCCGCAGCCGTCGTCGGTGACGCGCACCAGGGCCATGCCGCCGGCGGCGATCTCCACGGTGATGAAGCGGGCGCCGGCGTCCACGCTGTTTTCCGTCAGCTCCTTGACCACGGAGGCGGGGCGCTCCACCACCTCGCCGGCGGCGATGAGGTCGGCAAGGTGCGGGGACATTTCATAAATTCTCGGCATCGGTTCTCACCTGACTTTCCATTCTCTTTTGGTTTTCCGAAGGCTCAAAGCTGTGACAGCGGCGCATGTTCGCTGATAAACGGGAATTTATCGAATAAACCCACGCAGCGCCGTTTTGATCGGCTCAATATCGAGTACGCTGTCCTTCATTGTTTGCTGATACAAGTGGCGTTCGATTCCCAGAACATGATTTGGATAAGGAGTACCCTCAAACCATTTTTCAAAACACCTTATGAAATCCGGTGATTCTTTCTTGCTTCCATAGACGCCGATGATAAAAAGTCTCTCCACAAAGGAGCTGTATTCATGTTCATGGCGCTTGAAAAAGTCTTGGCCTCTTTCGTTAAAGCCGAAATAGAGGGAGGAAGGGTTTCCACAATACATCGGAACAAGTAGAATGACTTTTTCAAAGCTCTCAAAACCGCTGTAAAGGCGGTAAACATCATCGTCCCGATATATGCACTGTGTTTCAAAACACTCATAACCGCAATGACCGCACCCATGTGTGTTCAAATCCGCATAATAAACGACCTTATCCTGCGGCGCCTTTATAAAATCAATGATCTGAGCGCAGTTGCCGGTTTTTCTTGCCGAGAAAGAAACGAACAGCTTCATATCAACCCTCATGAAATCCAGGTCTTCCAATCTCCCGTTGCTATACCAAAAGCAAGGGGACTCACCTATAAAGCCGGGACAGGCCCTTGACGTTTACGGGGTCTACGTCCATGGTGACCACGTCGCCCACCTGGCACTTGACGTCGGTGACGTCCAGGATGGTGTGCATCATGCCCACCTCGCCCACGATGCGGAGCTTCTGGTCGCCCAGCTTCACGGTGGGGCGGCGGCGACGGGAGCGGATGAGGTCTATAAGGCTCTGGCCCTGCTCGTGGCGGGTGATATTGAAGCCGTGGTAGTAGCCAACGGACACCACCGCCAGCCGCGCGGGGTGCTTCAGGGCGACGCCGCCGATGCGGTGGCCCTTGGGGAACCAGCCCACCTCCTCAAGGCCCGCCTCGATGCGGCCCACCTTCACAAGGCCGGGGGCGGCCCCGCCGGCCACGCGGCCGGAGAAGGCGGTGCCCACACGCACGGCGTCCATGAGGTCGAAGTCGTATTTGAAGAGGGCGGCGGAGTCGCAGATGGAGGCCGCGCCCGTCTCATAGCCCAGGGCGTGGAGGCTGTCCAGTACGGACTTGAAGGCGTCCAGCTGATTGAGGGTCTGCTTGCGGCTCTTCCAGGACTGGGCGTAGGTGGAGAAGACGCCCACCACCGCCAGATTGGACATGTAGCGGTAAATGGCGGTGATCTTGTCCGTCTCCGTAGGGATGAAGCCGTAGCGGCCAAGGCCGGTGTCGATTTTGATCTGGACCTCGCAGACGGTCTTGCGCTCCTCGGCGATGGCGTTGAGGACCACGGCGGCCTCGTAGGAGCCCACGGTGCAGATGACGTTCAGGTCCACCAGCTGCCGCAGCTCCTTTTCGTCGGCGGTGGAGCGGAGCATCATCAGCTGCTCCTCGATGAACCCTGCGGCCCGGAGGGCGTCGGCGTCCTTGGGGTCGGACACGGCGAAGGCGCGGATGCCCTCCTCCCGCAGGAGCTTGGCGGTGGTCACAAGGCCCAGGCCGAAGGCGTCCCCGGTGAGGTCGGCCCAGATCTGGGCGCCGCGGGCGCGGGCCTTCACGGCGGCGGCGTTTTGCTTGATGGCGGCTTTATCGATGATGAGGTTTTTCATGTCGTTCCCTCCTCTTTGCCCCACGGGGAAAGCAAAATCAAAAAAGGATACCTTTATTATACAATATGCGTCTTGTAAATTCCATAGGAATTTGTTAAAATACGAGTAGTTTTTGAAAATGGAGACATTTTGCCGTGAAAACTCAAAGAAACGTGATATCCGCCGGGGAGCTTGCCCGGCAGGAGGCGTATATGGAGGAGGCCGCCGAGCTCAACGCCGCCCGTGGGGAGCCGGTGTACGCGCTGGTGGACACCTACGGCTGTCAGCAAAACGAGGCCGACAGCGAAAAGCTCCGGGGGATGCTCCGGCGCATGGGGTATACCATGACGGGGGACGAGGCGCAGGCGGACGTCATCGTCATCAACACCTGCGCCGTCCGGGAGCACGCGGAACAGCGGGTGCTGGGGAACGTGGGGCACCTCACCCACACCAAGAAAAATAAGCCCTCCCAGATCATCTGCCTGTGCGGGTGCATGATGCAGGAGCCGGGGATGGCGGAGAGGATCCGGGAGTCCTACCGGCACGTCTCCCTGGTGTTCGGGCCCCATGTGCTGTGGCGGTTCCCGGAGTATCTGCTGGGGCTTTTGCGGGGCGGAAAGCGGGTCTTCGCCGTGGAGCCCTCCGACGGGGTCATCGCCGAGGGCCTGCCCTCCCAGCGCGACAGCGCCGTGAAGGCGTGGCTGCCCATTATGTACGGATGCAACAACTTCTGCTCCTACTGCATCGTCCCCTATGTGCGCGGGCGCGAGCGGTCGAGGGTCCCGGAGGAGGTCCTGGCCGAGGCGCGGGACCTGGCGGCGCGGGGGTATAAGGACTTAACGCTTCTGGGGCAGAACGTCAACTCCTACGGCAAGGACCTGGACGCGGGAGTGGATTTCGCGGACCTCATCGAGCGCATCAACGACATCCCCGGCGATTTTCTCATCCGCTTCATGACCAGCCACCCCAAGGACGCCGGGGAGAAGCTCTTTTCCACCATGGCAAAATGCGAAAAATGCGCCCGGCACATCCATCTGCCCTTCCAGTCCGGCTCAAACCGGGTCCTGGCGGCCATGAACCGGCGGTATACCCGGGAGAGCTATCTGGAGCTTGTGCGCCTGGCGAGAAGCTACATGCCTGACGTGGTGCTGACCAGCGACGTCATCGTGGGCTTCCCCGGCGAGACGGAGGCGGAGTTTGAGGAGACGCTTTCCTTAGTGCGGGAGGCGGAATTTGACGCCCTCTTCACCTTCATCTTCTCCCCCCGGACGGGCACGCCGGCGGCGTCCATGCCGGACCCCTTTACAAGGGCCCAGAAGCAGGCGCGGTTTGATAGGCTGGTGGAGCTCCAGAACAGCATTTCGGAGAAAAAGCACTTATCCTACGTGGGCACGACCCAGCGGGTACTGGTGGACGGCAGGGACGGGGAATTTCTCACAAGCCGGACCTCCGGCGGGCGGCTGGTGCGGCTGCGCGGCGGGGACGAGCTTATCGGCACGTTCCAAAAGGCCGCCATTACCGGGAGCAACACCTGGGCGCTCTACGGGGAGCTTTGTCAGGAGGTGTGAGCCATGGCGAGGAAGGATAAGGACGCCGCTTCCGTCCAAAAGGACGGGAACGAAAAGGACCTTTACGTCATCCGCAACGACAAAAAATTCGAGGACATGACCCCCATGATGCGCCAGTATTACGACATCAAGACGGGGCACCAGGACTGCATCCTCTTTTTCCGGCTGGGGGATTTTTACGAGATGTTCGGCGCGGACGCCCGGACGGTGGCCAAGGAGCTGGACCTGGCCCTCACCAGCCGCGACCGGTCCGCCGCCAATCCGGAGGACCGGGAGCCCATGTGCGGCATCCCCTACCACTCCTCGGTGGCGTACATAGGCCGGCTCATCCAAAAGGGGTATAAGGTGGCCATCTGCGAGCAGATGGAGGACCCGGCCACGGCCAAGGGCTTAGTCCAGCGGGGCGTGGTGCGGATCATCACGCCGGGGACGGTGACGGACGCGGAGATGCTCTACACCGACCAGGCCAACTACATCTGCGCCATTTACCGGGACGCAAACGGCGCGGCCATCTGCTTCTGCGACGTGTCCACCGGGCAGATGATCGCCCGGGCCCTGCCGCCGGGGGACGACCAGAGCATCTACAACGAGGTCGCCCGGTATCTGCCGGCGGAGACGATCCTGCCGCCGGAGCTCATCCGGGACAAGGAGCTGGTGTACCGCCTCAGCTCCACCTACGAGTGCCTGGTGGCGGAGGGGAAGGAGCGGTTCGTCTACCCCAACTGCGTGTCCCTGGTCTTAAAGCAGTTCAACGCCTCGCGTCTGGAGGAGCTGGGGCTGGAGGGGGAGCCGCAGACGGTGCTGGCCGTGGGCGGACTGCTCTCCTACATCCTGGAGACCCAGCGCACGGACATGTCCTACATCCGCAAGCTGGAGCTATACTCCGACGGGCGGTATATGGAGCTGGACCCCCAGACCTTCCGGAACCTGGAGCTCATGCGGTCGTTGAAGACCCGGGAGAAGCGGGGGAGCCTCCTGTGGACCATGGACTATACCCGCACGCCCATGGGCACCAGGACCCTCCGGGGCTGGGTGGCAAGGCCCCTCCTGTCCCCCGCCGGCATCACAAGACGCCTGGACGCGGTGGAGGAGCTGGTCAACGATAATGTGACGCGGCCGGAGATCGCCGAGGCCCTGCGGCCCGTGGGGGACATGGAGCGCATCGTGGGCAAGGCCGTCTACGGCACGGCGAGCCCCCGGGACCTGCTGTCCCTGTCCGTCTCCATCGCCGCCATTCCGGAGGTGAAGGCGCTTCTCGCCGGGAAGACCTCGGCGATGCTCACGCTTTTGCGGGACATGGACGCCCTCACCGATCTTAAATCCGCCATCGACACCACGCTGTGCGACGACCCGCCCATCTCCGTCCACGACGGCGGGATTTTGCGCCCCGGCTTCAACGCCGAGGTGGACCGGCTGCGCTCGCTTCTCGGCGGGAGCAAGCAGGCGCTGGCGGACATCGAGGCCCGGGAGAAGGCCCGGACGGGGAAGAAGCTGCGGCTGGGGTACAACAAGGTCTTCGGCTACTACATCGAGATCCCCCGGTCCCAGTCCGAGGACGTGCCGGAGGACTACATCCGCAAGCAGACGCTGGTCAACTGCGAGCGGTTCATCACCGAGGAGCTCAAGAACCTGGAGACGGAGCTTCTCTCCGCCCGGGAGCGGGTCAACGACCTGGAGGAGCGGCTTTTCGGGGAGCTGAGAAATACCGTGGCCGCCGCCGTGTCGAGAGTGCAGGAGACGGCCTCCGCCATCGGGGCGCTGGATACGCTGTGCTCCCTGGCCAAGGCCGCCGTGGACGGCGGCTGGTGCCGGCCGGAGATCACCGCCGACGGGCGGCTCGACATCGTGGACGGGCGGCATCCGGTGGTGGAGCAGATGCAAAAGGACACGCTCTTCGTGCCCAACGACACGCACCTCGACTGCCAGGACGCCACCACGGCCATCATCACCGGGCCCAACATGGCGGGCAAGTCCACCTACATGCGGCAGACGGCGCTCATCGTGCTCATGGCGCAGATGGGGTCCTTCGTGCCGGCCAAGTCCGCGCGCGTCGGCATCGTGGACCGGGTCTTCACACGCATCGGGGCATCCGACGACCTGGCGGGGGGCATGTCCACCTTCATGGTGGAGATGAGCGAGGTGGCGGAGATCCTGAAGCACGCCACGGCCCGGTCGCTCCTCATCCTCGACGAGATCGGGCGCGGCACCTCCACCTACGACGGCATGGCGGTGGCCAGGGCGGTGCTGGAGCACTGCGCCGACAAGCGCAAGCTGGGGGCCAAGACCATGTTCGCCACGCATTACCATGAGCTGACGGAGCTGGAGGGGGCCATCCCCGGCGTGCGCAACTACAACATCTCCGCCAAAAAGCGGGGGGACGACATCATCTTCCTCCGGAAGATCGTCCCCGGCGGGGCGGACGACAGCTACGGCGTGGAGGTGGCGAAGCTGGCGGGACTGCCGGACAACGTGATCCGCCGGGCGCGGGCCATTCTCTCCGAGCTCATCGCCGCCGCGCCGGAGGGGGCCGCGAAGCCCCGGAAGGCCGGGGAGGAGCCGGAGGAGACGAGCCAGGTGTCCCTGGAGTCCATGGCCGGCGACGAGGTCACCAGGGCCCTGCGGGAGCTGGACCTCAACACCGTGACGCCCATCGAGGCGCTGAATCTGCTCTATGAGCTGAAAAGGAAGGTCACATCATGAGCGCAAGAAAAAGCGGCGGGGTCCGCCTCCCCATGACGGACGTGGAGCGGGCCATCGGATGGATGTACGTGTTCGTCCACATGTTCGCCATGCGGTACGTGCTCTCCGCCCTCAATAAGCACGTGTTCCCCGGCCTCGGCTTCACTCTCGGCGCGAGGTGGCTGGAGTTCCTCTATTACGCCGTGGGGTTTGTGTTCCTGGCCGGGTTCCTGTTCCACTATTTAAAGGAATCCTTCGCGGACATGTGCCGGCGCGCGACGGATACGCTCATGGCCGTGCTGGTGGGGTTCGTGGTGTATGAGCTCTTCTCCGGGCTCATCAACTACGTGCTGGCGCTCCTCTTTACCCGCGCCGACGCGGCGGCCGCGGCGGCGGACCACGCCCAGCGGCTCAATCCGGGCCAGAACATCCTGGTGGGTCTGCTGCTGGCGCCGGTGGTGGAGGAGACGCTGTTCCGCGGCGTGGTCTTCGGGACCCTGCGGGGGAAGAGCGCGGTGCTGGCCACGGTGGCGTCTGTCTTCTTCTTCGCCTTCTACTTCGTGTGGCAGGACATGGTCTTCGCCTTCACGCCCGGCGTGTTCCTGACCCTCCTGCGCTACGTCCCGGCGGGCCTGGTGCTGGCCTGGGCGTACAACCACTCCAACACCGTCTGGGCCCCCATCCTCCTCCACATCCTCATCAACTGCGTGACGGTGACGGTGAGGGTCGGGTACTGAACCCTTATTAAACTATGTAGACCTCCAAAAGCCTGGCTTTTGGAGGTCGGGTTTATTTTTGGGGGAGGTATTTGGCGGGATCCACGCTCTTGCCGTTCACGGTGAGGGAGAAGTGGAGGTGGGGGGATTGGGCGGTCTCGGCCAGGGCTGTGTCGCCCACGGAGCCGATGGGGTCGGCCAGGGAGACGCGGTCGCCCACCTTGACGGCGGGGGCGGCGGCGAGATTGGACGAGACGCTGACCACGCCCGCGCCGTGGTCGATGACGACGGTGGCGCCCAGCAGGTCGTCGGTGTAGACGGCGGTGACGGTGCCGGCGGCGGGGGCCAGGACGGTGGCGCCGCGGGCGGCCTCGATGTCGATGCCGTCATGGGTCCGCCAGTCGTCCATGGTGGCGTTGTAGACAAGCTCGTCCGGGGAATACGGGGCGGCGACGGCGCCGCTGACGGGCCAGGCGAAGATGAGGTCCTCCGGCTTCACCTCCGCGTCCGTGGCGGAGGGCTCAGTGGGCTTGGTTTCCGGCGGATTTGTGGGCTTGGTGGTGTCCTGGACGGCCAGCGCGCCGCCGCTTTGGGGCGGGGGCGTCACCGCGGGCTTGGTGTCCTCGGGCACAGTGTGCTCGGGCTGGGTGCTCCCCGGCGTCGTGACGGGCGCGGTGGGCTTGCCCGGGGCGGTTTGCGGGGGCAGGTCCCCCATGGCATCGACATAGTCCCCCACATCGTCCGGGACCAGCGGCGAGAAGCGCGAAAACAGCAGCAGCCACGCCGACACGCCGATCACGGCGATGCAGGCGAAAAGGACTATGTAGAAGCCCTTTCCGCCGAGGAACTCGTCAACACGCGCAGAAAGGCTTTTCTTCTCGTGCATACGATCCTCCGATCCGCGGGTCGCCCCGCGTTTTGTTCGTCCCTATCATGCCCCGGGGAGAAGAAGATTATACGCGGGGAGGCAAAATTTTCACGCTCCAAGGGGCAAAATCGGGGCGCGGGGGCGTTTTGCAGGCATTTTTGTGGACTTACACAAAGGTCTGGGGCGAGGAGCGGGCGGGTTTGGTTACCCTGTCGGTTTTCACGGGGAACGGAGGTGAAAATGGAGGGGATTTGCAAGTTAAACGAGGGAAAAATGCAAAAAATTTTGTCAATTTTATGCATAGTGCAAAAAAACCCGGCTCATTCCGGGCCATTTTTAGCAAAAAAAAGCTTGCAGTTGCAGGATTTGTAGATTATAATGTAAGCCACAGTTGTGTCAAAGGGTTTATACATATTCCGCGAGGAAGCGGGATGCATGAAACACCGCGACGCGGCAAATTTAAGGAGGTATAAAAATGAGCACCATGAAAAAGCTGCTTGCTGTTCTTCTCGCGCTCGCTATGATCGTCGCTATGGCGGCGGCCTGCAACAACGGAGACAGCGGCACGACCACCGGGCCCAACAGCACCGGCGGCGGAGAAGGCACTACGCCCCCCGCCACCGAGCCCGCCGGCCCCACCTACACCATCACCGAGTTTGATCCCAACGCGAAGTACACCTACAACGACTGGACCACATCCATCGCGGGTTCCTGGAACGTTCACAACTACCAGTCCGAGAACTCCAACGAGATCTTCCAGTACCTTGTGGACAGCTTCTACACTTTCGCCTTCAACGACGAGCTCCACCCCATGAAGGATCCCACCCGCACCCCCTTTGACGGCTATGTGATCATCCCCTCCATGGCTTCCGGTATGCCCGTGGACGTGACCGCCGAGGTCGCCGCCGAGCATCCCGACTGGGTCCCTGAGGGCGCCACCTCCGGTTACGCCTGGGCCATCCCCATGCGTGAGGACCTCTACTTCGACACCGGCTACCACATCACCGCCAACTCCTATGTGGAGGGCATGAAGCGCATCCTGGACCAGAGGCTCCAGAACTACCGCTCCACCGACGTCTACAAGAATACATACGGCATCGTGGGCGCCGAGGATTACTTCTTCCAGGGCCAAGAGAACTTCCAGTCTTTCACCGACATGGGCACCACCTATGAAGAGTACATCGCGAACGGCGGTTCCGTTGACGATGTCTTCATGGACATCGGCGAATTCTGGGGTATCGAGACTGCTGAGGGCAAGACTTACGAGAGCATCACGAGCGAAGTCGAGATTCGCGATCCCGCAGTCCCCGAAGGCGCGGATGAGGACTATGTTTCCACTAAGTATCTGTGGGACAACTACCTCGGCCCGGATTCCGTTTCCGGTTACTATCAGGCAGGCTACGTCAACCAGTATGCAGGTACTGTCAAGTCCTATCCTGCCGACGTCAACTATGACGACGTTGTCGGTTTCTACGCCAAGGATGAGTACACCCTGGTCGAGGTCTTCAAGGCCTCCTGCGCCGACTTCACCCTGTTCTACAACGCCATTCAGGACAGCCTGATCCTTGTTGAGCCCGACGTCTATGACAGCTGCATCAAGCAGAACGCCGACGGCACCTGGTCCAGCACCTACATGACCAGCAAGGAGACCAGCCCCTCCTACGGTCCTTTCTCCATGACCGAATATCAGACCGACAAGCTCGTCCACTATTCCCGCAACGAGAGCTGGTACGGCTATCATGACGATGTGAACAACGTCTATAAGGATCCCGAGGACGGCAACGTCTACCGTCTCTATCAGACCACCGACATCGACCTCCAGAAGCTGGACGGCGTGGCCACCGCCAAGAACATGTTCCTCTCCGGTGAGCTCATCGGCTACGGCCTCCAGGCTGCTGATATGGCCGAGTATCAGCACAGCGAGCGTGTGTTTGACACCCCGGCTCCTACCGTCTTCTTCTCCCTGCTGACCGGCAACAAGGACGGCCTTGACGCCCGTGAGGCTGCCGAGGGCTTCGACACCACCAAGGAGGACATCCAGACCATCCTCTGCCCCAGCTTCCGCAAAGCTTTCGCCGTCAGCTTCGACCGTCAGGCCTACTGCGACGAGACCAGCCCCTCTCTGACCCCCGCTTTCGGCATCTTCGGCAGGACCATCATCTATGATCCCGAGACCGCCGCTTACTATCGCGACACCGACGTGGCCAAGCAGGCCCTGTGCGACTTCTACTCCATCGACGTGAGCAAGTACGCCTCTCTTGACGAGGCCGTGGACTCCATCACCGGCTTCGACCCCGCCGCCGCCAAGGAGCTGTACACTGCCGCTTTCCAGGAGTCCCTGGCCGCCGGTTATATCACCGACGCTGACAACGACGGCAAGTGCGATCAGACCATCAACATCAAGTACGCCGTCAGCAACACCAGCATCAACGACGCCACGCAGCTCCGTCTGGACTGGTACGACGCCTCTCTCGTTGAGGCCACCAAGGGCACTCCCTTTGAGGACAAGGTCCACGTCGTCGGTGAGTGCGTGGGCAACACCACCGGCGAAGAGTTCGCCGACGCCATCAAGGCCGGCACCTGCGACCTGTGCCTTGCCGGTTGGAACGGCTCCGCCATGGATCCCTACAACCTGCTCCAGGCCTACACCTGGGATTCCTACTCCTACGCTGCCGAATGGTATCATCCCAAGCAGGATATGCTCACACTGACCCTCAACGGCGAGACGGTGACCATGAGCGTCTATGACTGGGCCGAGTGCGTCAACGGCAACGATGTGACTGTGGACGGCAAGACCTACAACTACGGCACCAACAACGCCGATCAGGAGACCCGTATGCTGATTCTCGCCGGCATCGAGGGCAAGCTCCTCCAGACCTTTACCTACATCCCCTTCGCCAACAACGGCGGCAAGAGCCTGCTGAGCTGGAAGGTCTACTATGTGACCGACGAGTACAACGCGGTCATGGGCCGCGGCGGCATCGCCTACATGAAGTACAACTACAGCGACGCCGAGTGGGCCGACTTCTGCGCCGAGCAGATCAACGCCAACGGCAAGCTCACCTACTAATTTCCCTATCGCAAGTGAATTATCCCGTTCCCTGAGGCAATGACGCGGGAGGGGGCCATAAGCCCCCTCCCGTTTCACCGTACTTTCACTTTTTAGCGCACTAAACATCCATGCGGGCTCTGCCTGGGAGGGGCGCCACGGCAAAATCCCAAAGAATGGAGGTCAATTTATGATAAAATATGTCTTACAAAGAATATTATACATGTTTTTTGTATTTATGATCATCATGTTCATGTCCTTTGTCCTCATAAGGATGCTCCCCCTGCCCGCGCTGGCTCCAAACGATCCCCACACGGAGATCTTGGAGATCCGCCGGGAGGCCCTGGGCTACAACAAGCCGTATCTGGAGCAGTTCTGGATCTTCATCAAGGGGATCGTCACCAAATGGGACTGGGGGACAAGTGAAAAGCTCTACATAGGGCGGGACGTCTGGAGCGTCTTCATGGAAAAGCTCCCGGCGACCATGATCGTGAACCTCTACTCCATTCTTTGGACCATCCCCGTGGGCATCGCCTTGGGCGTTTGGGCGGCCCTTAAAAAGAACACCTGGGTAGACTACACCATCTCCACCCTCACCATGGTGGTCATTTCGGTGCCCTCCTTCGTGTATGCTTTTATCATCCAGTATCTGCTGTGCTTCAAGCTTCGCTGGTTCCCGTTCGTGATGAAGGCCGGCACGGACTATTTCAGCTGGGCCATGTTCAAGTCCATCATCCCGCCGATTCTGGCGCTGAGCTTCGGCGTCATCGCCGGCTTCTGCCGCACGACCCGCGCGGAGCTGACGGAGGTTTTGACCTCCGAGTTCATGCTCTTAGCCCGGACCAAGGGCCTCACCAAGACCCAGGCCACGGTGCGCCACGCCCTCCGGAACTGTTTCGTGGTGGTGGTCCCCGGCATCTTCGGCGAGTTCATCGGCATCATCGGAGGCTCGCTGATTATCGAGAACATTTTCTCCATCCCCGGCGTGGGCGGACTGACACTGGCGGCCATTACGAATCTGGACTACAATATCTTCATGCTGTCCACGTGCTTCTACACGGCCATCGGATTGGCGGCGGGGCTCGTGGTGGACATCAGCTACGGGTTTATCGATCCGCGCATCCGCATGGGCTCCAAGAAGTAAGAAAGGGGGAGAAAACATGGAATACGAAAAAATTCCCGCCGAAAAATTCCGCTTCGTGCAGGAAAACGAAAAGCTCCACGATACGGAGCTCCAGACCAAGGCCCGGGGCTTCTTCGCCGACGCCATGATCCGCTTCAGCAAAAACAAGTCCTCGGTCATCGCCACGTGGATCCTGCTGGGGCTGATGCTCTTCTCCATCCTGTCGCCCATCATCTCGTCTTACAGCATCTGGGAACGGGACCGTATCTACCTGAACTACGAGCCCTATGTGCCCAGTATCGCGAAAAAAGGGTTGGGCTTTTTGGACGGCGCCAGGACTTTCAGCAACCAGAACGAGGCGTCCATGAACTATTGGAAAGGCATCGCCCAGGAGACGGGCCTGGACCCCGTGATCCGGCAGGTCAACCAGTACGCGTACACCGTAAAGGAGCGCGGCAAGGAAGTCACAAAATACTCCTATGATCTGGAGGTCAATAACTACTACGCGCTGGGTATTCTCTACCGTACCCTGACTTATGAGGAGTACGAGAAGATCCAGAACTGGCAAAATGAGACCGGCATTCAGGTCATCTTCCCCTATGTGGAGCAAAAGGACATCAACGGCATCACCGACAAGCCCAATATCTGGTACGCAGTGGACTCCAAGGGCGCGGCCAAGCCCGACAAGGAGGGGAATCTTGTCCCAGTGTACTCTACCCGTCAGGAGATCGCGGGGCCGGAGTACCACTCCATCCGCATCCCCAGCGACCCCGGCAATTACATCTACGCCTACCAGAAGTCCGGCTCTCTGCAGTGCCGCATCCTCTACTACAACTACTATATCTACATGAACGGGCATGAGCCCAGCTATATCTTCGGCACCAACTCCGGCGGGCAGGACATCTTCTGCGGCATCGGCGTGGGCGCCCGGTTCTCCATCCTCTTCGCCATTCTGGTCTCCGCCATCAACCTGACCATCGGCGCGTTCTACGGCGCTGTGGAGGGCTATTACGGCGGATGGGTCGATATGCTCCTGGAGCGTATCTCCGATATCCTCTCCGGCGTGCCCTTCGTGGTGGTCACGACCCTCTTCCAGCTGCATCTGGCCAAGAAGGTGGGCATCGTGCCATCGTTCCTGTTCGCTTTCGTCCTAACGGGGTGGATCGGCATGGCCGCGCTGACGCGGCGGCAGTTCTACCGCTTCAAGGGCCAGGAGTTCATCCTGGCGGCCAGGACGTTGGGCGCTTCGGATAAGCGGCTCATGTTCAAGCACATCTTCCCCAACGGCATCGGCTCCATCATCACCAGCTGCGCCCTGGTCATCCCCGGCGTCATCAGCTCCGAGACGAGCATGACGTACCTGGGCATCGTGGACCTGAGCTCCTTCGCCGGCACCACCATCGGCACGCTCTTAAGCCAGGGCAACGCAGTGGTGACTACCGCGCCCCACGCCGTCCTGTTCCCCAGCATCTTCCTGGGACTGCTGATGATTTGCTTCAACCTCTTCGGCAACGGCCTGAGAGACGCCTTTAACCCGACGACAAGGGGGATCGATGACTGATGGAAAACAAATTACAGGTAAGAAATCTTCGGATCTCCTTCCGCACCTCCAACGGCAAGGTCCAGGCCGTCCGGGGCATCGACTTTGACCTGGCCAAGGGCGAGACGCTGGCCATCGTGGGCGAGTCCGGCTCCGGCAAGTCCGTCACCAGCCGCGCCATTCTCGGCATCCTGGCGGGCAACGCCATCGTCGAGTCCGGCGAGATCATCTACGACGGGCAGGACCTGCTGAAAATCAGCGAGGAGGACTTCCACAAGATCCGCGGCGACAAAATCGCCATGATCTTCCAGGACCCCATGTCCAGCCTCAACCCCATCGTCCGCATCGGCCGGCAGCTGACGGAGGCCATGCTCCTCAAGGGCAAGATCCGCCAGAGGGAGAGCCGGAAGGCCTTCAACACATACCTGGAGCACCTCTCCAAGGCCATGGCGGAGTCCGCCGGGACCCCCGAGGAGGCCGCCCGGGCGCCGGTGAGCTGCAAGAATTTCGACAGGTTCGAGTTCAAGCACATCGAGCTGGAGGCCGCCTACAACGCCGCCCACGAGGCCGCCCAGGAGGCCGCCGAGGACATCGACAAGATCGCCTTTGAGCTGGAGAAAAACTCCGTGGGCAAGGACGCCGGCGACCGCATCGGCGACATCGCCCGCCAGGCCAGGGAGTCCGTGAACACCTACGTGGTGCCCGAGGCCAAAAAGGCCGAGATCGACGGCCTTGCCGGGAAGCTCACGTCGGATTTCCGCCGCAAGGACTATAAGGCGGTTTTGGAGGATCTCTACGCCATCCGCGCCATTCTCGGCGAGGCCATCGGCAAGCCGGTGCCCAATTTCTTCCGCATGGGCTACTACGTGACCTACTCCGACAAGCCCCTGCCGGACATGCCGGTGGACGAGCTCAACGACTTCCTCAAGAAGTATCTGGACGACAACTTCATGCTGGCGTTCATCAAGGACGCGGAGCGGGCGCTGAAATACTCCGCCAAGCGCAGTCAGGACAACATGCGCGCGGCGGTGGAGGCCCTGCGCGCCGCCGCGCCGGTGTACGCCAAGGAGGAGCTGGACAGCCGCGAGTGCCATGACACCATGAAGAAGCTGGACGCGGCCATCAAGGCCACCATCGATCCCCTGGCGATCACCAAGGATTCGCTGAGCTACACCTTCACCTCCAGCCTCAAGTCCGAGATCGACAACTACTTCCACGGCAAGAAGGCCAACGTGAGGGTCATGCGCAAATACAACAGCGAAAAGCGCAAGTACGACGCCAAGGTCGCCCGGGGCAAGAAGCCCGGCTTCGAGCTGGCGGACGCGGCGGTGACGGATCTGGAGCTCATCAAGTCCAACATCGCCCACCTCATCGACCGGCTGGTGGAGCACTACCAGGACATCCTCAAGGCCGGCGACACCAGGGATTACGACGCGGAGACCGTGGGCGTCATCGACTACCTCAAGGCCTGCGCCTCCGGCGTGGTGGCCAAGGTCACCCGCCAGATCGCCAAGCACCGGGCCATCAAGCTCATGGAGGAGGTGGGCATCGCCGAGCCGCACAAGCGCTACCGGCAGTACCCCTTCGAGTTCTCCGGCGGTATGCGGCAGAGGATCGTCATCGCCATTGCCCTGGCCGCCAACCCCGACATCCTCATCTGCGACGAGCCCACCACGGCCCTGGACGTGACCATCCAGAGCCAGATCCTGGAGCTCATCAACGAGCTCAAGGAGGAGCGCAAGCTCTCCGTCATCTTCATCACCCACGACCTGGGCGTGGTGGCCAATATGGCCGACCGCGTGGCCGTCATGTACGCCGGGAAGATCGTGGAGTACGGCACCAGCGAGGACATCTTCTACCACTCCGCGCACCCGTACACCTGGGCGCTCCTCAGCTCCATGCCGGACCTCGACACCAACGAGAAGCTGGCCGCCATCCCCGGCACGCCGCCCAACATGATCTATCCGCCCAAGGGCGACGCCTTCGCGCCCCGGAACCAGTACGCCATGGCCATCGACTTCGAGCGCCAGCCGCCCATGTTCAAGATCACCGATACGCACTACGCCGCCACGTGGCTCCTGCATCCCGATGCGCCCAAGGTGGATCCGCCCAAGGCCGTCACGGACAGGATCGCCAGAATGAACGCAAGGAGGGCAAGCAAGGATGAATAATCAGGAGACATTGCTTCGGGTCGAGCATCTTTGCCAATACTTCAAGGCGGGGAGCTTCGTGACCAAGGCCGTGGACGATGTGAGCTTCGACATCAAGAAAGGCGAGGTCTTCGGCCTCGTGGGCGAGTCCGGCTGCGGCAAGACCACCACCGGGCGGTCCATCATCAAGCTCTACAACATCACCTCCGGCGACGTCTACTTCAAGGGCGTGCGCATCTGCGCCGGCACCCAGAAGCTCAAGGAGGAGCTGAAGGCCTGCAAGGACCCGGCCCGGGCCCAGGAGCTGAGAAAGCAGATCGCGGACGCGAAAAACGACCAGAAAAACTGCGACAAGATGTACTCCCAGAAGCTTCAGGAGGAGACCCGCGCCAAGTACGAGCCCCTGATTGAGAAAGCCTCCGGCGAGGAGAAAGCCAAGCTCCAGGCGGAGTACAAGGACGCCATGCGCAAGGCCAGGAACACCCGTCTTGTCACACAGATCCAGATGATCTTCCAGGACCCCATCGCCTCTCTGGACCCCCGTATGACCGTCCGGGAGACCATTTCCGAGGGGCTTGTCATCCAGGGCGAGCGCAACAAGAAGGTCCTGGACGAGAAGGTCTATGAGATGCTGGAGCTGGTGGGCCTGGTGCGGGAGCACGCCTCCCGGTATCCCCACGAGTTCTCCGGCGGCCAGCGCCAGAGGATCGGCGTGGCCCGGGCCATCATCATGAATCCGGACCTCATCATCGCCGACGAGCCCGTGTCCGCCCTGGACGTGTCCGTCCAGGCCCAGGTCATCAACCTTTTGAACGAGCTGCGGGAGAAGTTTGGGCTCACCATCCTCTTCATCGCCCACGACCTTTCCGTGGTCAAGTACTTCTCCGACCGCATCGGCGTCATGTACTTCGGCAAGATGGTGGAGCTGGCGGACTCCGATGAGCTCTTCGCCCATCCCCTCCATCCCTACACGCGCTCCCTGCTGTCGGCCATCCCGTTGCCTGACCCCATCTACGAAAAGGCCCGGAAGCGCATCACGTATAACCCCCTGGCCGAGCATGATTACACCGAGGATAAGCCCAGCTTCCGGGAGGTCCGCCCCGGCCACTTCGTCCAGTGCAACGAGGCGGAGTACCGGAAGATCATGGAGAGCCTGAAGAGCGAATGAGCGAGAAGAAAAAGGACCTCCTTGCGAATCTCCTTTTCGGCGCCGTCATCGCCGCCGCCGTGTTCGCCCTGAACATGAGCCGCGACTACGAGGTGACCCGGTGCGTCTGCGACGGGCTCTTCGTGGCGGCCGTCATGCTCCTGGGCATCGGCGGCATCAGGGCCGTCCGCAACAAGGGCGCCTTCGACGTCATGGGCTACGGTGTGAAAAACGCGCTGGAGACAGCCATTCCCCTGCTGCGTCACGGCAATGAAAAGGAGACGATCGACGACTACCGGGAGCGCAAGACCGAGGCCCGCAAGGGCTCCCGCGGCATCCTCCTGGCCGGCGCCGTCTACTTTGTCCTCTCCCTCGCCGCGCTGGCGCTCTACTACATCCTCTGACCCATTCCAATAAACACCGCCCTGGCGCCAAAAGCGCTCGGGCGGTGTTTTGCGTTAATTCTACTTAAAAAGTACTTGACAAATCGTTTGATTTGTGGTATAATACTAATATCTATTTAAAAGGAGACACCGAGCGGCGAGGATTTTTCGCGAAAGGCTTGGAAGACGCCGCAGGGAATACCCTTTGGTATTTCCAAGGCGACTGACGCACCGGGGGTCCCCGGCGGGCAAAGCCCGCTGGGGAGAGGAGGAGCCGAGCCAGCGCCTGAGGGCGACCAAAGGGAGCCCGAGGTAAAGCGGCTCGAGCGACGACGATGCGAAAAAGACCGTCGCGAATGGCTTCTTTTAATTAGATATTAGTATAATCGCTTATCCGGGGCGGCGAGGGATTCAGGACCGGGTTTTCCAGGTGGTGCCGGTGGGGGTGTCGGTGAGCTCGATGCCTCGGGCGCGGAGGTCATCGCGGATGCGGTCGGCCTCGGCGAAGTTTTTGGCCTTCTTGGCCTCGGCGCGGCGGAGGACCAGAGCGTCGATGGCGGGGTCGCCCTCGCCGGTGACGGTGAAGCCGGAGGCGTCCGTGGAGGCGGCGGCTTTGGCGTCCTCGGCGCGCTTGGCGGCGGCCTTTTTGGTGAGGTCCAGGCCCAGGACACGGTCGAAATCGTCCAGGACGGCCAGCTTCGTGGCGTCGTTTGCGGGGAGCTTCAGGGCGTCGTAGACGGCGGTGATGCCCAGGGACGTGTTGAGGTCGTTGCCCACGGCTTGCAGGAATTTCTCCCGCTGGGCCTTGAGAACCGCCTCGTCCACCGGGCCGTCGCCGGGTTTGAGGGCCGCCGCGCGGGCGATGAGCTTGCGGTAAGCGCCCTGGGCGTTGTCCAGGTTCTCCCAGGTGAACACCAGGGCCTTGCGGTAGTGGCTCTGGAGGCAGAAGAAGCGGTAGCTCAGGGGGTCGTAGCCCTCCTCCTCCAGGGTGGTGAGGATCAGGGCCTTGCCCTTGGACTTGCTCATCTTCCCCTCCGGCGTCACCAGATGGTGGACGTGGAACCACTGGGGGCACCAGGGGTGGCCCAGGTAGCTCTCGGACTGGGCGATCTCGTTGGTGTGGTGGGGGAAAGCGTTGTCGATGCCGCCGCAGTGGAGGTCCAGGTACTCGCCGTTATATTTGAGGGAGATGGCGCTGCACTCGATGTGCCAGCCGGGGTAGCCCACGCCCCAGGGGGAGTCCCACTTGAGGGCCTGGTCCTCGAATTTGGATTTGGTGAACCAGAGGACGAAGTCGTTTTTGTTCCGCTTGTTCCCGTCCTCCTCCACGCCCTCCCGGACGCCCACCTGAAGGTCGGATTCGTCGTGGTCGAAGAAGATGTGGTAACGCCGGAGCTTGGAGGTGTCGAAGTAGACGTTGCCGCCGGCCACATAGGCGTACCCCTTGTCCAGAAGGCCCTGGACCATCTCGATGAACTCCGGGATGAGGCCCGTGGCGGGCTGGACCGTGTCCGGGGTCTTGATGTTCAGCTTCCGGCAGTCGGCAAAAAAGGCGTCGGTATAAAATTGCGCGATCTCCATGACGGACTTGTGCTCGCGTTTGGCGCCCATGAGCATCTTGTCCTCGCCGGTGTCGGCGTCGGAGCTCAAATGACCCACGTCGGTGATGTTCATGACGCGGTTGACCTCCAAGCCCTCGTAGCGGAGGAGCTTTTCCAGCACGTCCTCCATGATGTAGCTGCGGAGGTTCCCGATGTGGGCGAAGTGGTAGACCGTGGGGCCGCAGGTGTACATCTCCACGCGGCCGGGAGTGTGGGTCACGAAGGGGGCCTTTTTGTGGGTGGCGGAATTGTAGAGGTACATGTCAGTTCTCCTTCTCTTTCAGCTTTTGTTCCAGCTCATAAACGCGGTCGCGCAGGGCGCACAGCTCGGCCTTCACCGGGTCCGTGACGCTGACCTGGTCCACGTCTCCGGCGAAGTTCACGCGCTCGCCGGCGATGCGCACCACACGGGCGGGGACGCCCACGGCGGTGGAGTCCGGCGGCACGGCGGAGAGGACCACCGCGCCGGCGGCGACGCGGGCGTTGTCTCCCACGGTGAAAGGGCCCAGGACCTTGGCCCCCGCGCCGATGAGGACGTTGTTGCCGATGGTGGGGTGGCGCTTGCCCTGCTCCTTGCCGGTGCCGCCCAGGGTGACGCCCTGGTAGAGGAGCACGTCGTCGCCGATCTCGGTAGTCTCGCCGATGACGATGCCGGAGCCGTGGTCGATGACGAGCCGGCGGCCGATGACGGCGCCGGGGTGGATCTCGATGCCGGTGCGGCGCTTGGCATGCTCAGAGATCATCCGCGCCAGAAGCGTGTGGCCGTGGGTCCACCAGAAGTGAGCGCGGCGGTAGGCCCGCTCGGCCCGGGGGCCGGGGTAGACCAGCAGGATCTCAAGGGCGGACCGGGCCGCCGGGTCCCGGGCCTTGTAGGCCCGGACCGTCTCGCGGGTTTTGTCAAACATAGATGGTTCCTTTCCGGGAGAAATAAAAACGCCTCCCACAGGCTTATGCCCATAGGAGGCGCGAAAGCGCGGTTCCACTCCCGTTTATCGCTCGCCGGTGGCGGTCCACCGGTCCTCGCCTTAACGCGGCGCACGGAGGGCCATTTCCTGCCCTCCCGCTCCCGGGCGCACTTCCCGCCGGTTCCCGTGAGGCGCGCTCTCAGCCATGGCGCGCCCTCTCTGGCACTTCCCCGCCGGTACTCTTCCCGTTCAACGCGGTATTTCATCGTATGACAGTGTAGCAGATGAGGTGACGTTCGTCAAGAGGTTTTCTGAGGCGTTCGCCCGTGTGGATTGCGGGGAGCTGTCAACAGCCTGGAAACTCGCTGATCACACGGATTTTCCCAACGATATGCCGGTTAAATTCCTCCAATCGTTCCGCCGGGATCCAGAGCTCCTTATGACGCGCATCGCCGGCCTGATGGATCTCAAATTGCCCGCAATAAGGCTCATCCACCTCGAAGCTTGTCACATACCCCTTATGGTCGTCGTTATACTTTACATTCCACCCCAACGCGATCTCCTCCGCGTATTGCCGGGTAAGAACGGGATAAAAGATGGGCTGCTCAGGCAATCTGGGCGGAAATCTGCTGAAACCGCTTTCCTCTATGAGCTTTAATTCTTTTGTGCCAACAGGTCTATATAAAACCATTCCGCCAGCTCCTCCAAAAATCCCGGCAAGCGCCCCTTTATATCTTCTCCTTCACCAGCACCGAGCCGTTTTTGGCGAAGTATTCGACGCCTGAGACGACGGTGGTGACGAGGATGACGATCCACATGAGGGTGTTGACGGTGAAGGAGCCGATGAGGGCGAAGTCGGCGACCTTCGGGACCATCATGACGCACAGGCCCACCATGGTGCAGGCGGTCTTGATCTTGCCGCTCCAGCCGGCGGCCATGACGATGCCCTCGGAGGCGGCCACCATGCGAAGACCGGAGACGGCCAGCTCACGGGCGATGACCACCATGCAGACCCAGGCGGGCATCCGCCCCTCCTGCACGTAGATCACCATGGCGGAGAGGACCAGGAGCTTGTCGGCCAGGGGGTCCATGAACTTGCCGAAGTTGGTGACGAGGCCCTTGGAGCGGGCGATCCTGCCGTCCACAAAATCGGTGAGGGAGGCCACGATGAAGATGGCCAGCGCCGCGTACCTGTTCCACAGCAGGAGCACCGCCATGAAGACGGGGACTAAAAGCATCCGCAGGACAGTGAGTTTGTTGGGTAGATTCATAGTTCAGATCCTCTCTCCGGCGAGATCGCCGTCCAAATCGCCGCGTATCACCACGTCGTAAAATTCCCCCGCCGCGGCCTCGTCGGGGCTGCCGAAATAGATGACCCCGTCCACGTCCGGGCTCTCGGCGAAGCTCCGGCCCACGTAGAGGCCCACGTCCGGGTCGAAGCCCTCGCACAGGACCCGGACGGTGGAGCCGAGGCGCGAGGCGTTATACTCCTCCATAATCCGCTCCTGGAGCTCGGAGATGAGCTCCGCGCGGCGCTGGGCCTCGGCGGCGTCCACGTGGGGCATGTCATAGGCCGGCGTGCCCTCCTCCGGGGAGAACGGGAAGACCCCGGCGCGCTCGATTTTCGCCTCCCGCAGAAAATCGCAAAGCTCCTCAAACTCCGCCTCCCCCTCGCCGGGAAGGCCGGTGATGAGGCTGGTGCGCAGGACAAGGCCGGGGATACGCGCGCGCAGCTTGGGAAGGAGCGCCCGGATGTCGTCTCCGGTGCCGCGGCGCTTCATATCCTTCAAAATCTTGTTGTTGATGTGCTGGATGGGGATGTCCAGGTACTTGAGGACCTTGGGTTCATTGGCGATGGTGTCGATGAGCTCGTCGGCGAGGCCGTCGGGGTAGAGGTAGTGGAGGCGGATCCACTCTACGCCGTCGATTTTGGCAAGCTCCCGGATAAGCTCCGCCAGCGCCCGCTTACGGTAGAGGTCCATGCCGTACATAGTGGGGTCCTGGGCCACGACGATGAGCTCCTTTATCCCCGTTTCCGCCAGGGCCCGGGCCTCGGAGAGGATGTTCTCCATGGGCCGCGAGCGAAAGCGCCCCCGGATGGAGGGGATGACGCAGTAGGCGCAGTTGTTGGAGCACCCCTCGGCGATCTTGATGTACGCCCAGCCCGGGCCGGTGGAGACGACGCGGCCGGCCTCGTCCAGGGCGGCGTTGATGTCGCCGTAGAGCTGGGGCTTTTTGCCGGCGAAAGCGTCCCGGAGGACCGCCACGATGTCCCGGACGCTGCCGGTGCCGAGAAGCGCGTCGATCTCCGGCATTTCCGTAAGGAGCTCCTCCCGGTAGCGCTGGGCCAGGCATCCGGTGACGATGAGCTTGCGAAGCTTCCCGGTTTTTTTGAGCTCCCCCATGGCCAGAATGTTCTCGATGGCCTCGGATTTGGCGCTTTCGATAAAGGCGCAGGTGTTCACAATGGCCGCGTCGGCCTCCTCCGGGTCGCCGGTGAGCTCGAAGCCGGCCTCGTCCAGGAGCGAGAGCATCTGCTCCGAGTCGATGAGGTTTTTGGCACAGCCCAGGGAAATGAGACAGACCTTATTCATCCTCCGTCACCTCCGTCAGTGAAAATCTATGGAGCGCGGCCTTGATGTCCGACCAGGAAAAGCCCCGCCGCAAAAGCATGTCCGTCAGGCGCTTGAGCTCCTTTTCGTCCGCCTCCCGGCCCCGCAGGCGGCGCCGGATGAGGGCGTCCAGCGTGTCCGTGTCCTCGGGAAGCTCCTCCAGGGCCTCCTCCCAGAGCTCGCGGGGCACGCCGCGGCGAAATAGCTCCTGGCGCACACGCCCGGGGCCGTAGCCCCGCCCGGTATAGTGGCGCACCAGGCTCGCGGCGTACTGGGCGTCGTTTAGATACCCCACGGCCTCCAGGTAATCCGCCGCCTCGGCGGCGTCCTCCGGCGTCTCGCCCTTTTCCAGGAGCTTGTCCACGAGCTCCCGGCGGGACATGGCCCGCGCGCCCAGCATCCGCAGAGCCCGGGCCTTGGCGTTCATTTTGGACGCGGCGGCGCGGAGGGCCTCAAACTCCTCCTCCTCAAAGCGCCGGCCGGTGTAGACCGAAAAGTCGGCGATGAGGGCCAGGGAGAGCTTTACCGACTCCCCGGTGTCGAAGTCCGCGTACCAGCGGTCCTTGACGTTCTTCGATTCCGTCAGCTTTGTGACGATGTGCTCCATCAGCCCTCAAAATCCTCGGCGGACACGTCCACCGCGCGGCCCGCCGCGCGCGCCGCCGCCTGGGCCTGGGGGGAGAGGAGCTTGAAGGAGTTGGCGCGAATGGCGGCCTCCAGCTTCTCGGCCTCGTCGGGGTTGTCCATGAGGTACTGCTTCATGCCGTCCTTGCCCTGGATGCGCGCGTCGCCGTAGGTGAACCACGCGCCGCCCTTTTCGATGAGCTCCAGCTTCACGCCCAGGTCCACCAGCTCGCTATACCGGCTGATGCCCTCGCCGTACATGATGTCAAATTCCGCCTCCCGGAACGGGGGCGCCACCTTGTTCTTCACGATCTTGGCGCGGGTGCGGTTGCCGATGACCTCGGAGCCGTTTTTCAGCGTCTCGACCCGGCGCATGTCGATGCGCACGGAGGCGAAATATTTAAGCGCCCGCCCGCCGGGGGTGGTCTCGGGGTTGCCGTACATGACGCCGATCTTCTCGCGGAGCTGGTTGATGAAGATGACGATGCAGTTGGTCTTGGAGATGACGCCGGCCAGCTTCCGGAGGGCCTGACTCATGAGCCGCGCTACCACGCCCACGGAGCTGTCGCCCATCTCGCCCTCGATCTCCGTCCGGGGCACGAGAGCCGCCACGGAGTCCACCACCACCACGTCCACCGCGCCGGAACGGACCAGCGTCTCGGTGATGGCCAGGGCGTCCTCGCCGGTGTCCGGCTGGGAGATGAGGAGGTTTTCGATGTTCACGCCCAGCGCCCGGGCGTAGGCCGGCTCCAGGGCGTGCTCCACGTCGATGTACGCCGCCTCGCCGCCGCGCTTCTGGGCCTGGCCCACGATGTGCAGGGCTAAAGTGGTCTTGCCGCAGGACTCGGGGCCGTAGATCTCGATGATGCGCCCTTTCGGCACGCCGCCGATGCCCAGGGCGAAGTCCAACGACAGCGAGCCCGTGGGCAGGGCCTCCACGTTCACCTGCATCCCGTCGCCGAGGCGCATGATGGAGCCCTTGCCGTAGCTGCGCTCGATCTGGGAGATGGCCGTCTCCAGGGCTTTCTTCTTCGCTTCCTTATCCGCCGGGATCTCCAGGGACACCGGCGCGGCCTTTTTCGTTGCCATAGTAGTGGTTCCTCCTTATTTCTTCGGTTAGGTTATACGGAAAAACGCGATTTCTCAAAGCGCCCCGACGACGACCCGCTCGGTGCCGCCCAAGTCCCG
Organism: uncultured Oscillospiraceae bacterium; assembly: GCA_947632175.1. Taxonomy (GTDB): domain Bacteria; phylum Bacillota; class Clostridia; order Oscillospirales; family Oscillospiraceae; genus RUG626. The sequence goes on from CANROC010000005.1 coordinate 55,449, forward strand.
CACGGCGGCGGTTTTGGAAAAGCCCTCGCCTTTGAGCAGGTCCAAAATGGCCGGGGCCTGGCCCTCGCCGCACTCGAAGAGCATGACGCCGTTTTCCTTGAGGATGCCCTTCCAGCCGGGGATGACAGCGCGGTAGAAGTCCAGCCCGTCCGCGCCGCCGTCCAGGGCCGCGCGGGGCTCAAAGTCCCGCACGCCCGGGTCCAGCGTGTCGATCTCGGCGCTGGGGACGTAGGGCGGGTTGCAGACGATGATGTCGAATTTGCCCAGGAGCACCGGCGGGGCCTTTTTGGCGTCGGCCTCGATGCACACGGCGTTGCGGGCCACGCTGTTGCGGGCCACGTTCTCCCGGGCCACCCGCAGGGCCGCCATAGAGTTGTCCACCAGCACTACCCGGCAGGTCTGGACGGTCTTGGCCAGGGCGATGCCCACGCATCCCGTGCCGCAGCACAGGTCCAGCACACGGCACCCCTCGGTGGACTGGCGGGCGCGCTTGATGGCAAGCTCACATAGAAGCTCCGTATCCGACCGGGGGATCAGCGTCTGGCGGTCCACGGTGAAAGGAAGGCCCATAAACTCCCACTCCCCCAGGACGTAGGCGATGGGCTCGCCATTGAGCCGCCGCTTCACCATGGCGTTCACCCGCTCCTCGGTGCTGTCCAGGGCGTAGAGGCTCATGTCCCGCATGAGCTCCTCCCGGCGCTTTCCGGCGGCGGCCCCCAGGATGAGCCTGGCCTCCAGGTTGTGATCCTCCACCCCGCCGGCCTTCAGCGTCCGGCGCAGGTCCAGGTAAATATCGTTGTATGTCTTTATCCCACTCGCCCCTTTCTTACCATTTGTCCCGGCCCGTCTCCTCCGGGATGACCTCTTTGAGGGCGGCGATGGCCACCTCCAGCATACTCTCGTCGGGCTCGGCGGTGGTGACGCGCTGGAGCGCCTTGCCCGGGGCGGAGAGGACGGCGGTGAGCGCGTTGTCGTGCCGCCCGGCGTACTTGATGAGCTCGTAGCTGATGCCCACGATGACGGGCAGAAGGGCGATGCGCAGGATGAGCCGGATCCACACGTTGGTCCAGCTCACCACGCTGGTGACGAGGATGGAGACGATCATCACGAGGAAGAGGAAGCTCGTCCCGCACCTGGGGTGGAACCGGGACTGGGCCATGGCGTTCTCCGGCGTCAGGGGCAGACCCTTTTCGTAGCAGAAGATGGTCTTGTGCTCCGCCCCGTGGTACATCCAGACGCGCTTGATCTCCTTCATCTTCGAGGCGAGGATGATGTACGCAAGGAAGATGACGATGCGGATGACGCCCTCGATGAGGTTGCGCAAGATGCGGCTTTTCACGAATTTGGCGAAGAGCCCCGCCAGCACCGTGGGCAGGAGGAAGAAGAGCCCCACCGCCAACAGGATGCCGAGAAAGACGGAGACGCCGATGACGGCCTTTTCCCCTTTTTCGCCGCCCAGGTGCTTTTCCAGCCACAGGTCAAGCTTGGAGGGGTCCTCCGTCTCCTCCTCCGGGAGGAAGGACGCGGAGTAGGTGAGGGCCTTCACGCCGTTGACCATCGTCTCTATAAAGTTCACCGTGCCCCGGATAAAGGGCCAGCCCAGAATGGGGATCTTCTGCCGGATGGCCTTCACGGGCTCGACCTTCGTCTCCAGCTCCCCGTCGGGCTTGCGCACCACAATGGCCTGCTTGTCCGGCCCGCGCATCAGGATCCCCTCCATCAGCGCCTGTCCGCCGATGGAGGTGCGGAATTTTACGTTGTCCTTTGACAATTTATGTGCCTCCTATGTCGTTCGGTCATTCAAAGGTTGGCTCCACGGGGATGCGGATGGTCACCAGCGTGCCGCCGCCCTCTGCGTTGGAGAGGGTGAGGTCGCCGCCGTGGAACTTGATGATCTCGTCGCAGACGGCGAGTCCGATGCCGCTGCCCCGGGCCTTGGAGCTGCCCTTGTAGAACTTGAGCTTTACCCACTCCAGCTCGTCCTCCGGGATGCCGGGGCCGTAGTCCCGGAAGGTGAGGAAGACGTTCTCCCCGTCGGTGCGGGTGGCCACGGTGATGCGCCCGCCCTCCCGGGCGTATTTGGCGGCGTTGTCGAAGATGTTGTAGAAGACCTGCCGGAGCCGCGCCGGGTCGGCGCTCACCAGGGGCAGCTCCTCGTCGCAGGGCTCGTACTCCACGGTCATGTCGTCCTGGCGCAGGAGCTCCCGGTAGGCGAAGATGGTGTCCTCCAGCTCCGCGGCGATGTCGCAGGGCTGGGCGTTCAGGGTAAAGCGCCCGTCCTGGATCCTGGTGAACTCCAAAAGCTCCTCCACCATTTTGGTGAGCCGCCGCGCCTCCTGGAGGATGATGCCCATGCCGCGCTTCGTCTCCTCGTCCAGGCCCTCCTCGTAGATGATCGTCTCCGCCCAGCCGGTGATGGCGGTGAGGGGGGTGCGCAGCTCGTGGGAGACGGAGGAGATGAACTCCGACTGGGCCTTCTCGGACTGGCTGATCTTCAACGACATCTCGTTGATGGCTTTCACCATGTCGCCCATCTCGTCCCGGTAGTGCTTACCGATCTGGATGCCGTAGCTGCCGCCGGAGATCTGCTTGGCGGCGGCGGTGATCTCCCGCACCGGCTCCACCACACTGCGCAAAAAGACCATGCTGATGATGGCCACCAGCAGCAGCACCGCAAAGCCCATGCCAACGGCCACCAGGACGTTGGTGCGCACCAGACGGTCGGCCACCTTCAGGCTCGTCACGTAGCGCATGACGCCGATGATCTGGCCGTTTGCGTACACCATAGGCGCGGAGACGCTCATCAGGTGCTCCCCGGTGGAGTCGGAGTATCCGTCCCAGGGAGAGATCTCCCCGGTGGTCAGGGCCGCCCGGATGTCCTCCGTCCCCGGGGCGGACCCGGCGGTCATGGAGTGGGAGCTGAGCTCGATCTGCCCGGAGGTGTTGATGAACTGGAGCTCCAGACGGTTGACGTCGTCAAAGTTGGCGATGTACATGTAGGCGCTGTCGTAATATTCGGCATACGTGCGGGTGATGTAATTTTCAAAGAAGTCCGACGCCGTCCGGGCCTTGGCGTAGAGCCCCTCGCGCATGTTGAGATAGATGGAGCTGGCCATGGACACCGAGTACGCCGCCACCGCCACCACCACCACAAGGACCATGACGAGCATGGTGGTCAGCATATACCGTTTGCTCAGCCCCCCGATCCTCAGGGAGTGCCGTTTCCCCGCCACGCCGTCATCTCCTTTCTCACGGGCTTGCGAAACTGCTTAAAAGCCCCACTTGTACCCGTAACCCCAAACGGTGGTGATGTACGTGGGGTTGGTGGGGTCGTCCTCGATCTTGATGCGAAGCCTACGGATGTTCACGTCCACGATCTTCAGCTCTCCAAAATAGTCCCGCCCCCAGACGGCGTTGAGGATGTCCTCCCGGGAGAGGGCGCGGCCGGGGTTGTCCATGAAAAGCTTGATGATGGAGTACTCCACCTGCGTCAGGCGCACACGCTCGCCGTTTTTCTCCACGGTCCTGTTGCGGGCGTTGAGCCGAAAGGGGCCCTGGATGATGAGGTCGGAGGGGGCGTCGTCCCCGCCGCCTACCCGGCGGAAGAGGGCGTCGATGCGGGCCGTCAGCTCCGCCGGGGAGAAGGGCTTGGTCACATAGTCGTCGGCGCCGGTCATGAGGCCCGTGACCTTGTCCATCTCCTGAGTGCGGGCGGTGAGCATGATGATGCCCATCTTGGAGTTGACAGCCCTGATTTGCCGGCAGACCTCGAAGCCGTCCATATCCGGGAGCATGATATCGAGAAGCGCCACCTTGATATCCGGGTTCTCCTCCAGCGCCTTCAGCGCCTCGGCGCCGGTGCCGGCCTCCACCGGGTCGTAGCCGGAGCGTTTTAAGTTGATGACCACGAAGCTGCGGATGCTGGTCTCGTCTTCAAGTACAAGGATCTTTTTCATGTCTCCTCTGTTCCTCCTTATGTCTCGCCGGTGACCCACTCGGAGTAGAGGTACCGGAAGTTCTCCCGCAGAAGCTGGGCGCTCACCGGGAGGGGAAAGTCCTGACCGCTTGCCAATATCTTGGCGGCGTAGACCGTCTCCTCCTCCTCGTGGAGGATAAACCGCCCGCCGGTGGAGCCCCGCTCCCGCCGGTTGGCGCCGGTGAGAGTGTAGACCGCCAGGAAATCCTGGCCGCGCTCGCCCTCCGCGCCCAATGTGGAGAAGACGACGGTGCGCTCTCCCGCCTGGCCGTCCTCCCGGGAGACGCAGATATTGCCGATCCACTCCCGCGGCAGGACAAGATACCAGGAGTCGGCGTAGTTGTGGTAGGTGGCGGCCATGAGCCGCCGGCCGCCGTAGCTGTAGTAGGCGTACCACTCCAGCATGTAGTAGGCGGTGTCCGAGGCGGAGGGGAGCGCCACGGGATTGGGCACGTCCAGGATGCCGTCGCCGTTGATGTCCCGGCAATAGGGCTTGTAGGTCCGCACCGTGGCGGTGCTCTGGCCCACCGAGTCGTCCAGAGTGATGTTCACCAGCCTCTCGCCCCGGTAGGTGAGGATGTCCGTCACCAGGCCGCTGCCGTTGAAGGTGTTCTCCAGCAGCACCGCGTTGGCCCCGCCCAGGAGGGGCGTACTGCGTACCCGCTCGATGGCCTCGCTGCCCGCGGACAGCCGCGCCGTGGTGCTGACGATCTCCCCGTCGGCGGTGAGGATGTAGTGCTCCGCCTCCCCGGTGAGGTCCGAGGAACTCAGGCGCAGGGCCAAAATCTCGCTTTGCCCGTCTCCGGTGAGCTCGCAGACGGTGTAGGCGGTGTAGTTGGTGTTGATGAGGCGGTTGACCTGCCAGCTCTTCACGGAGTAGACAGAGAGCATATTGAGCCCCGCGCCCATCTGCCAGCCCACGGCCACCTCCCGGACGCCGTCGCCGTCCATGTCGAGGTAGGATACGCTGTCGATGCCCGTGCCCTCGCCCTCGATGCGGGCGATCTCGGCGTAGCCGTCCTCAAAGGCGCCGAAGATTACCACCTTCATGGGCTTCTCCGCCCCCGCCACGTTGAAAAAGGCCAGCACCTCCGGGCGTCCGTCCCCGTCCAGGTCCTCCCGCTGGATGGACTGGCGGTTGGCCCCGGAGGTAGGGGCGGCGTACTCCGCCCCGGCGGACAGGAACGCGTCCACCGCGCCCTGGAGCTTCAGATACTGCTCGGACAGCTCCGGCAGGGCGTAGAGGTCGTCCGCTGCCGTCTCCATACAGCCGGCGAGCGTCAGCGTCAGCGCCGCGGTCAGCAGCCAAATCGTGATTCTTTTCATCGCGGCGCCTCCTTGACATATTCATTCATGATAAGTATATCACAAAGAAAGCGATTTGGGTAGTGTTTTATTTCCGAAATGTGCTATAATCATATAAAGTTCACAATTGAAAGGAGGCGCGGACATGATCGAGGCGTTTATTGCCGATATCGGCGGGAAGAAGCCGGCCCACGCCCTGCTGGCCGCCGCCGTCCAAAGGGTCTACGGCATCCCCTGCCCGGCCCTGGCCTACGCCGACAGCGGCAAGCCCTTTTTCCCCGCCCGGCCGGACATCTGCTTCTCTCTCAGCCACACGAAAAGCCGCGTCATGGTCTGCGTCAGCGACCGCCCCTGCGGCTGCGACGTGGAGGACATCCGCCCCCTGCGCCCGTCGGTGGTGGAGCGGGTCTGCGCCCCGGAGGAGCTGGCGTCCTTCTCCTTTTTCGAGCTGTGGACGCTGAAAGAGAGCTTTCTGAAGCTCCACGGCGCCCTGCCCCATCCCTTCTGGACCGCCCGCTTCACCCGCGAGGGCGGGGCCGTCCTGACCCCGGACAAGTCCGTCCGCGCCGCCCTCTACCCCCTGGACAATGCCTTCGCCGCCCTCTGCACCCCCCTCCAACCCCCCGCCACGCTCACAACCATTAACGCAAATTTTCTCATTTGACCCTTGCATTTCCCCATAAAACAGGTTATAATACCCCTACACCCGCCGGTGTGATGGAATTGGTAGACGTGCTTGACTCAAAATCAAGTGCCGCAAGGCGTGCCGGTTCGAGTCCGGCCACCGGCACCAGAATGGCAGGTTAAAACTACTATATGTGGTGAAAACGCCTGCGCCGCAAGGGTTTTGAGGTCGTTCCAGTTCGCTCTGGAACGACCTCAAAATTTTCCTATTTTTCCTCGTTTCCTCCAAACTGGAGGGATCCGAACTGGCGAGATCAACAATTGAATAGACACTTCACAAATGCCGGGTCACATGATTCGGCTTATTTTTTGCCCTGACCGGATGGCTTCAACAGTTATTTTCGTTGACTCAAAACAGGTGGAAATGGAATAATACTAATATCTATTTAAAAGAAGCCATTCGCGGCGGTCTTTTTCGCGTCATGCGGCGTCAGCCGCCTTGGAAATACCAAAGGGTATTCCCTGCGGCGTCTTCCTTGCCTGACGCGAAAAATCCTCGCCGCTCGGTGTCTCCTTTTAAATAGATATTAGTATAAGGCCGATAGTAGGACTTACCCATAAAAAGGAGCGGCCCCGTGACAGACCGCTTCAAATTCACATGAGCTTCTGAAGAGCTTCCAGAAGCGGCGGGATATCTCCGATGATGATCTCCCAAACGAGACGGAGATTTACGCCCTCATAGTCATGAACGATCCGGTTGCGCAGGCCATAGATGTCCTGCCAGGGGATTTCGGGATGGGCTGAGGAGAAGCTTTTGTCCACGATGTGGCAAAGCTCGCCGATTTGACTGAGGTTGAATACACACGCCTCAACGGTTTTGGAGTCCGCCTTAAAGGCTTCATATGTGTATCCATCACAGTAATCCAGGAGCTTTTGTGAGTACGCGATCATCTTCCGTACAACGATCTCATTTCTCATAGATGGTCACCCCGGTGGAACGTATCTCATGGTCGATCCTCGACCCCGGTTCTATATGGGACACATCGAAAATGTCCACCGGCATCTGGACGGCTTGGTGGACCGCCTCCATGAAGCCCACAAATTTAAGCCCGTGGAGCTTGCTGTCAACAAGAAGATCGAGATCGCTCTTTTCGTCAGCGGTACCTTTCGCCATGGAACCAAACAGAATGGCACGGGATATGTTGTAATCGGCAAAGACCGGCGTCAGGGTTTTCGTGATCTCCTGTACGCTTGCGGGCATAAAAATCACCTCATTTCAACTGCATTATACACCATTGGGGAGAAAGATACAACAAATATCTCAAATCCATTCAAGGAGGAAAACGACATGAATAAACCCAAGCAGAAACAGAGATTCCCCCTGCTGCAACCTCTTCGAAAAAAAGCGCTTTTAACCGCTTATTCCAAAGCTGGCTTTGAAAGCGCTTCGCGCCTTCAGATGCCAAGGGGAAACGTACGGTGTTTTTCCCGACGTACACCGCCGGACAAATGCTCGATGAGGGATTTGTCCGCTTTCTTCAGATATGCGTATTATACCACAAAATAGATGATTTGTCAAGTATTTTTAAGCAAAAATACGTAGGGGGAGCGGGGCCTGAACACGCCGGAGTTGTTTTTGAATTGTTCACAAAATTTGGCTGGCGTTTTGCGGGGGAGAGAGGTATAATAAGAAAGCGGAAAAAACGCGAAAAAAGGAGGAGCAGAAATGAGAAAAAAATCCTTCCTTGCCTTGGCGCTGGCTTTGGCTGTCCTGCTGTGCGGCTGTGTGGCCGCCGGGGGCGGGGCGGAGACGACGGGCGGCGGCACGACTCAGGGCGGCGAGACCACGGCGGGCCCGAATCCCACGGATCCGCCGGCGCATGACAAGCGGGACGCCATCCCCTTTGCCGAGGGACAGCTGTACGCCGCGGCGTACCTGGGCTACCAAGAGATGGACGATTTTGACTACTACGCCGAGAAGTACCTGGACACGGCGGACGTGCCCACCTACACCGTCTCGGACGGGGACTTCTACCTCATCATCCCCCGGTATGACGGGATGACCATGACCCTCTCCGTCATCGACCTGGAGACGTCCCAGGCCTCGGTGCGGCAGGAGGTCGCTGACGTGGGGCCCTTCATCGTCCAGTGCAACGTCAGCGACGTGGTCTCCGACGCCCTCATCGCCCTGGCGTACAACGGCGACAGGACGGAGTTCACGCCCTTTATCTCCCTGGAAAACGGCACGCCGCAGATTGGCGAGCGGGGGCTTGACATCACGAAGACCGACGCTCAGCCCGCCGGAGAGGCCGATTTTGTGGGCGAGTACACGGACGCCGAGAGCGGCGAGCCAGGGCTGGAAATCGCCGATAACGGCGACGGTACCTACGCCGTCCAGATCAGCATCCTCCACCTGGCCCAGTTCACCGACGGCACAGGCCGCCCGGAGGGCGAGGGCCTTGCCTTCACCGCCACGGACCCCGACGGGAACCCCATCGCCGGCACGGTGACCCTCTCCGGGACCACCGCCACGGTGACCTTCACGGACAGCACCTGGAACTATCTCCCCAACGGCGAGAGCTTCACCTACGAGAAGACCTCCGACACGCCCAACCTCTGGGCGCGGGACTGAGAGGGGAGGACGGCCATGACGGTCCTTGTGATCGACGCCCAGGGCGGCGGCATCGGGAGACAGCTGGTGGCTGAGCTCCGCGCCCGGCTGCCCCAGGCGCGGGTCCTGGCGGTGGGCACCAATACCGCGGCCACCGCCGCCATGCTCAAGGCCGGCGCCCATGAGGCCGCCACCGGCGAGAACGCCGTCCGCGTGGCCAGCCGCCGGGCGGACGTCATCGTAGGCCCCGTGGGCATCGTCATCGCCGACGCGCTCCTGGGCGAGGTGACCCCCGCCATGGCCCTGGCCGTGGCCCAAAGCCCCGCCAAGCGGGTCCTCATCCCCTTTAACCATTGCGACAACGTGATCGTCGGCGTCAGCGACCTGTCCCCATCGACCCTGATCCGCGAGGCGCTGGAGGAGATCAAAAAAGCGGCGGCTGTCTGCTGAGCGGCCGCGATTTGCCGGAACCGGTCTGTCATCCAACGCTCGCTGCCCCCCTGCCCCCCTCCTACGAGGAGGGGGCCCTGAGACGGGAGCGGGTGCGAATTATCGGAACCGTTTCGTCAACGCAACGTGACACGGGCGGACACGTGGGTCCGCCCCTACGGAAAATAGGGAAGGTTATCCCATTCAACCGACACCGGAGGTCATCGATACGCGGGTCGCCGATGACGGCGACCCCTACGGCGTTTATCGGGGGCAATCCAAACCCTGCAATGTGGGCCGCCGTGGGCGCTGCGCCCGCAGGCGCGCATCACGAGCGCAACCGCCGCGAAGCGGCGGCTCTTAGCGCGGAGATGCGGCCCGTACGGCGTTGATGGATGGTGATTTAGAAAATGTAGGGGCGGACCCATGTGTCCGCCCGGCGATGACAGAGTGGTATCAAAAAAACGGGCGGGTTCCGAACCCGCCCATTTTTATGCCATTTTCTCCGCCCCCGGCAGGTCGCCGTACAGGTCCCTGGCGTACTCCCCGCCGGCGATGAGGCGGCGGAAGTTGTCGCGGACGGCCTGGAGGTCCTCCCGGTAGGTGATGCCGTACCACCGGTCCGGGGTCTCCAGGACCTCCACGGCGAGCTTTTGGGCCCGCAGGAGGGAGCCGATGTGGATGGGCAGGAGGTACTCCGCCTTGAGGGGATCATGCGGGACGTCGCGGCGGAAGAAGTCCGCGAAATCCCGCTCCAGCGCCGCAAGATACGCCGGGGCGCGGCATTCGGCGGCGGGGAAGCCCCAGAAATTCATGGAGACGTAGGCGTCGGCGTCCAGGCTCACGCCGCCGGCCACAACGCCATCCGGCGTTTTGGTGATGCCGCCGGTCTCCGCCACGTCGCAAAGATGCCGCCCGTCCGGCTTGAGCTTGCAGACGCCCCGAGTGACGCCGCCGTTCTCCGAGAGAGTATTTTTGAGGATGAAGCCCGCCATGGCGGCCTCGTCGTCCCCGTGGTCCTCAATGAGCCAGTCGTGGAGGCTCTGAAAGGCCGTTTTGCCGTAATAGTCGTCGGCGTTGATGACGGCGAATGGCTCATGGAGAAGCTCCTTGGCGGCCAGCACAGCCTGCCCCGTCCCCCAGGGCTTGGCGCGGCCGTCCGGGACGGCGAAGCCCGCGGGAATGTCGGTCAGCGCCTGAAAGGCGTAGGCCGTCTCCACCCCGAGCTTGGCGCAGACCCGCTCCACCCGGTCCCCGATACGCTCCCGAAAATCCGCCTCGATGTCCCGGCGAATCACGAAAACGATCTTGTTAAAGCCGGCCGCAAGGGCGTCGTGGATGGAGTAGTCGATGATGAGCTCATCCTTGGCGCCCACGGCCTCCAGCTGCTTGATGCCGCCCGCGTAGCGCGAGCCGATGCCGGCGGCCATGATGAGCAGTGCGGTCTTTCGCATCCCCTCGTACCTCCGTAAAAAATTATGCCGCGCGTATTTCCCTGCCGCCCAGGCGCCGCGCCGCGCCGGAGCGCTCCAGCGCCTCGATGAGCGCAAGGCCCAGGACGAAGCAGATGACCGATTCGGTCAGGACCATGGAGACGATGTTGACCCCCCAGGTCGCCGGGAAAGCCCCGGTGAGGCCCGTGGTGCCGTAGGCGATGACGGCGCTGGTGATGAGCCCGTTGCACACCACCGGCGGGACGGGGGCCAGCCACTTTGTCCGGCACCGGGCCGTCAGGAGCCCCGCCAGGAGCGTGGCCAGGGACCCGAAGACGATGTCCACCGCGCCGTACTGGCTCAAGAGATTGGTGAGGACGCACCCCACAAAGAGCCCCCAGGCCGTCTCCGGGAAGAGAAACGGCAGGACGGTCAGCGCCTCGGCGAACCGGAACTGCACCGGCCCGAAGGTCAGGCCGAAGATGTCGCCGAAGTACCCCAGGACGGTGTACATCGCCGCCACCACGGCGCCGATGGCGAGCTTGCGGACGGGAAAGGTGTTTTTCATGGGTAGAAACCTCCATTTTTTGTTTTTAGAAGCCGCGGCGGGGACGTTTGTTCACGCGGCTGGACAGGGTGTGGAAACCTGTCGGAGGTATCTTACCATACCGGGGCCCGTTTGGCAAGGGGCCGGCGGAAAAATCACGGACCCGTCCGGGAAAAGCCGCACCCGCACCAGCTTTGGCGGTAGATGCCGTAGGCCTGGCACAGGCGGATGGACCGGAGATAGCCGTCCTTTTTCTTGAAATCCGAGGGAAGCCACGCGACCCCGCTCCCGGCGGCCAGGCGCTCCCCGAGGGCGTTGATGAGCGGGGCGTTTTTGTGGGGACTGACGGTGAGAGTGGTGCCCACATAGGCAAAGCCGTGGGCGGCGGCGTAGGAAACCGACGCGCCCAGGCGCAGAGCGAAGCACCGCGTACACCGCGCGCCCCCCTCCGGCTCGCCCTCCAGCCCCCGGGCGGCGGCGAGGAAGGCGTTTTCGTCGTAGTCCGCGACCACCAGCGCCGCGTCCTCCATCCCGGCGGCCCGCAGGAGCTTGGGCAGCTCCCCGGCGCGCCTGTCGTATTCCTCCCGGGGCTGGATGTTGGGGTTATAGTAGTAGAGCGTCACGTCGAAAAAGGGGTAGACCCGCTCCAGCACGGAGCTTGCGCAGGGCGCGCAGCACACATGCAAAAGAAGCCTGGGCCGCCCCTGCAAATTTCCCGTCAGCGCCTCAAATTCCCGGTTATAGTCCCGCATCCCGGTCACCTCACGCCCCATATCCCCGGGGGTGGCTCTTGTGCCAGACCCAGGCGGTGGCGATGATGGCCTCGAGGTCGGCGAATTTGGGGTCCCAGCCCAGGACGGACCGGGCCTTCTCCGAGGAGGCCACGAGCCGCGAGGGGTCGCCGGCCCGCCGGGGGCCGATGACCGCCGGGATGGAGTGCCCGGTGACGCGCCGCGCCGCCGCCACGACCTCCCGGTTGGAGAAGCCCGCGCCGTTGCCCAGGTTGAAGACGTTGTTTGCCCCGCCGGCCATGAGGTAGTCGAGGGCCAGGATGTGGGCCTGGGCCAGGTCCGTGACGTGGATGTAGTCCCGCACGCAGGTGCCGTCCGGCGTGGGATAGTCGCCGCCGTAGATGGTGAGCTTTTCCCGCTGACCGTTCGGGACCTGGAGGATGATGGGGATCAAATGCGTCTCCGGGTCGTGGGCCTCGCCGATGAGGCCGGAGGGGTGCGCCCCGCAGGCGTTGAAGTACCGGAGGGCCACATAGGAAAGGCCGTGGGCCCGGGAGACCCACGCCATCATCCGCTCCATGCTGAGCTTCGTCTCCCCGTAGGTATTGGTGGGGACCGTCCTGTCGGTTTCCAAAATCGGCACACGCTCCGGCTCGCCGTAGACGGCGGCGGTGGAGGAGAAGACCAGCCGTTTTACGCCGTGGGATACCATGGCGGAGAGCAGGACCATGGTCCCGTGGAGGTTGTTGTCATAGTACTTGAGGGGGTCGGCCATGGACTCGGCCACCTGACTGGAGGCGGCGAAGTGGATGACGCCGTCGATGCGCTCGGCCTCAAAAAGCCCGTCCAGCGCCGCCCGGTCCCGGATATCCAGCGCGTAAAACCGCGCCTTGGGATGCACGGCGGCCCGGAACCCGGTGGACAGATTATCCGCCACCACCACGTCCCTCCCGGCCTCCGCCAGCTCCCAAACCGTATGCGCCCCAATATACCCGGCCCCGCCGGTGACAAGAATGGACATAGCGATACCTCCTGGATGTGAAATAATACTAATATCTAATTAAAAGGAGCCATTCGCGACGGCCTTTTTCGCATCGTCGTCGCTCGAGCCGCTTTACCTCGGGCTCCCTTTGGTCGCCCTCAGGCGCTGGCTCGGCTCCTCCTCTCCCCAGCGGGCTTTGCCCGCCGGGGACCCCCGGCGCGTCAGCCGCCTTGGAAATACCAATGGGTATTCCCTGCGGCGTCTTCCAAGCCTTACGCGAAAAATCCTCGCCGCTCGGTGTCTCCTTTTAAATAGATATTAGTATAAAACGCGGAATTGTCGCGGGGTCCACAATAACCGCCGTAGGAGTCGCCGTCCTCGGCGACCCGCGTTGCATGGTTCGGATGGCCTCCGATCAACGCCGTAGGGGCCGCCACTCCTGGCGGCCCGCGTTTTGATGACCTCCGGGGCCGGTTGAATGGGATAGCCTCCCACATTCCCCGTAGGGGCGGACCCATGTGTCCGCCCGTGCCACGTTTCGTGACGGGAACGGTTCCGATAAATGGCGCCACCCCCGTCTCAGGGCCCCCTCCTCGTAGGAGGGGGGCAGGGGGCAGCGAACGCTGGATGACAGAACGGGTCCGATAAAACCGTACCCGCCTCCCTCACATCACCCTCCCCGCCCCGTCCCGCCGGATATGCAGCACGTGGCAGGCCCCCTCGCCGAAGACGCGGTCGAGGGTTTGGCGGAAGGCGGGGACGAGCTCCTCCGGGACGAAGGCCTGGACGGTGCCGGCGAAGCCGCCGCCGTGGACGCGGACGGCGCCCCGTCCGTGGAGGGCCCGGCGGGCCAGGGCCAGGGCCAGGCCCACCGCCTGGGCGCGTGTGTCCGAGGGCGGGAAGATGTTCTGCAAAAGCGACTCCGAGGACCGGCCGGACTCGTTTACCAGCTCCAAAAACGCCGGGAAATCCCCGCTTTTCAGGGCCTCGGCCTCCAGGGCCGCGCGGCGGTCGTCGCCGTAGAAGTGCATGGCCCGCAAGACGGCCCGGTCGCCGCAGGTGGCCCGGAGGGCCGGCAGGGCGGCCTCAAATTCCGCCTCCGGGACCTGACGGAGAAATTCTTTCCCAAAATACCCCGCCACGGCGCTCATCTCCCGGGGAATGGCGGCGTAGGCGTCGGTGAGGCCGGCGTGGTCGGACCGCGTGTCCGTCACGCACAGGGCGTGGCCGGACCGGGCGAAATCGTAGCCCACGGGCTCCACCACCGGGCTTTGGGGGTCGGCAAAGTCGATAGCCACGGCCCCGCCCACGGCACAGCCCATCTGGTCCATGAGCCCGCAGGGCTTGCCGAAGTGGACGTTCTCCGCGTACTGGCCCAGCTTGGCGAGGGCGGCGCTGTCCAGCGCCGCGCCGGAAAAGTCGTTGAAAATGGCCCCCACCAGCACCTCAAAGGCCGCCGAGGAGCTGAGGCCCGACCCGGCGGGCACCGCGGAGACACAGCAGGCGTCGAACCCCACGGGCCGGACGCCCAGCCCCGCCAGTCCCTCCGCCACGCCCCGGACAAGCCCCGCCGGGGTCCCGCGCTCACTGGCGCGGGGCGCGAGGTCCGTGAGATTCACGGAAAATTCCGGGTACCCGTCGCTTAAAACCCGCACGGCGTCCGTGCCGTTGGGGGCGGCGCAGGCCAGAATGTCCACGTCCACGCTGGCGCACAGCACGTGGCCGTGCTGGTGGTCGGTGTGGTTGCCGCCGATCTCCGTCCGGCCTGGGCCGGAGAAGAGCCCCGCGCCCTCCCGGTTGCCGAAGCGCCGCAAAAAGGCCTCCGCAAGACGCCGCTCCCGTTTGCCGGGGGCGGCGCCAATCAGATCGCTGATGTTCATATCGTCCTCCACGTCCCCGATTCTTTGTGGGAAAAGGCCGGGACGCGCGTTAAAAATCGTATTTCCGGCACACCGGCTCGTGGGCCTCGTCGGAGGCCGCGTCGTACCAGATGAGGTTGTGGCCCGTCTCGGCGTCGAAGAGCTGGACGGCGCCGGGGGCGGCGTCGAAGCGCAGCAGCTCCCCGGGGATGGGGTTGACGTGGATGTCCGCCATGGGGGCCACCAGGAACATGCTCCTGTCCCCGTAGCGCACGTGGATGTTCACCTCGCTGCCCAGCATCTCGGTGAGCTCCACCCGGGCCTCCAGAGAGCCCTGGCCGATGACCACCTCCTGGGGCCGGACGCCGACGGTGACGGCGCAGGGCTTCTGGCCGTTCGCCGCCAGGGCCTTGCGCTGGAAGTCGCTGAGCTGGAAACGCGCCGCGCCCAGGTAGACGTTGTACTCGCCGTTTTCCAGCTCCAGCCGGCCGCCCTCAAAGAGGTTCATGGCGGGCAGGCCGATGAACCCGGCCACGAAAGTGTTGACGGGCCGCTGGTAGACCTCCGTGGGAGTGCCGATCTGCTGGACATGGCCCTTTTGCATGACCACCAGCCGGTCGCCCAAGGTCATGGCGTCGGTCTGGTCGTGGGTAACGTAGATGAACGTGGCATCCATGGCCTGACGCAGGCGGACGATCTCGCCGCGCATCTGGCTCTTGAACTGCTGGTCCACGTTGGAGAGGGGCTCGTCCATCAAAAAGACCTTGGGGTCCCGGACCATGGCCCGCCCGATGGCCACCCGCTGGCGCTGGCCGCCGGACAGGTGCTTGGGCTTGCGCTTGAGGACGTCGGAGAGCTCCAGCTTGTCCGCCACCTCCCGGACCTTCATGTCGATGGCCTTCTTGTCCATCTTCTGGAGCTTCAGGGGGAAGGCCATGTTCTCGTAGACGGTCATGTGGCCGTACAGGGCATAGTTCTGGAACACCATGGCGATGTCCCGCTCCTTGGGCTTCATGGCGTTGCAGATGACCCCGTCGATGTAAAGCTCGCCCTCCGTGATGTCCTCAAGGCCGGCCACCATGCGAAGCGTCGTGGATTTGCCGCACCCGGAGGGACCCACCAGGACCACGAACTCCCGGTCGGCGATGGTCAAATTCAGATCCTCCACCGCCGTGATCACGCCGTCGTATACCTTCTTAAGGCCCTTGAATACTACCTCGGCCATATTCCCGCTCCTTTCGCGCCCTGGGCGCCTGAAATGATAATATCTTATTATAGCAAAGTTATACAGTTTTCTCAAGCCCTTTCAGGGGATTTTTGTGTAAATCACGCCGCGCCCCTTGCAATGCCCCCGGCGATTTGGTAAAATACCCATACATTTTGTTGGCAAAAAAGGAGGGGTGCCCATGAACGGGCTTCTGTGCGGCGTCTCCTGCCGGCCTGAGGAGACGCGGGCCGGGCGGGACACGGCGCTGATGGCGAAAGCCGGATTCAACACCGTCAACGCCGTCCTGTCGCCGGCGACGACCCCCGCCGCTTTAGGCCGGCTCCTTGAAAAGGCCCGGGAGCAGGGCCTTCGCGCCCTGGTCACCCTGCCGGAGGGGGACTGCCCCAAAAAGCTCCTGCAAACCGCCGTGAGCTCCGACGCCGTTATCGGCTTTCGCCTTACCCAAGATGCCCAGCGGGAGGCCCTGACGCCCCTCCTGGGCCCCGACCGCTTCGCCCTGCGCCTCCCGGACGTCGGGACACTGGACGGGCCGGACATGGCCCTCCACGCCGCGCGGGCGCGGGCGCGCGGGAAATATGTGGCCTTCGGCGTGCCCGTCTGCGGGCCGCGCGGGGAGCTTCCGAGTCCCGGAAGATTGACCCTCGCCGCCCTCACCCACATCGCCGACGGGGCAAAGGGCGTGATCTTTGAGCGCTTTCACAGCGAGACCGGCGGCGCTTACGCCCCCGGCCCTCTGGGCTGGGACGGCAGGCCCGGCGAGATTTTTGAGGAGTGCCAAAAAGCCGCCGGGGAGCTTTCGCGCCTTACCGACCGCCTCTCCGGCCTTCGCAAGCGCGTGCGCGCGGCGCTCCTCCTCTCCCGCCCCTCCCGGACGCTGTGGGACGCGCTTTACGGAGAGGGCATCTATGAGCGGCGCCTCCGGGCGCTGGCGGGGAGCCTCTACCGGCTCAACGTGGAGTACGACTTTCTGTGGGACGACGACGCGGCCCTGGAAAATTTCAATCTCATCGCCGCCCCGGCGCTGTGCGCCGTCTCCGACGGGTTTCTGGAGGCGCTTTGCGCCTTTGTGGAGCGGGGCGGCGGCCTCCTCACCGGCGGGCGGACGGGCTTCGCCGACGAAAAGCTGACCCCCCGGACAAAAACAAAAGCGCTTGCAAAGCTCCTGGGCTTCACGTCCCCGGGGACCGTGGAGGCGCAAGACGCGCCTTTGCGCTCCCGGACCGTGACTCTGCCTGAGGGCGCGGCCCTCACGGGGACCATGGAGCTCCTGCGCCCCGCCGGGGCCGCCGTCCTCGTCGCCGCCGCCCACCCGGAGCGCGGGGACCTGCCGGCGGTGACGGTGAACGCTTATGGCCGGGGCAGGTGCGCGTATCTGGCCGCCCCTCTGCCGCCGGAGGCCCTGGACCAGGTTATAGACGCCCTCCTGCGCGCCCTCCGGATCCCCCTCCCCGGCATCCGCGCCCCCCTCATTCTCCGCCGCGCCAGCACCGGAGAGGGCCGCGACCTCATCTTCTTCCTCAACCACTCCCCCCGCCCCCACCCCCTCCCTTTCGGCGGCGACCTCCCGCCGTGGGGAGTGCAGGTAAGGGAGAACGGGAGAATCTTATAGAGCCACCGGGCGGGTTTTAGAACCCGCCCCCACCAATAAGGTTGCGCCGCGCAGCGCCGCAGCCTTATTTCCCCCGCCCCCTTTTTCGGAAAATGGCGGGGGTATTCGAGCCCGTGGGGCGTAATGGACGCTTCCGGTAAACGAAACTTACTACGTGCGGGCCGCCACTCCTGGCGGCCCGCGTTGCAGGGCTCGGATTGCCCCCGATAAACGCCGTAGGGGTCGCCGTCCTCGGCGACCCGCGTTTCGACAACCACCGATGTCGGTTGAATGGGATAACCTCCCACATCCCCCGTAGGGGCGGACCCATGTGTCCGCCCGTGCCACGCTGCGTGACGGGGACGGGTCCGATAAAACGAAAATTGGTGGTTATCGGAGGGGCGGGTCGCCGAGGACGGCGACCCCTACGGCGGATAACGCAAACCGGCAAAATAGACGCCCCCACCCTGCCCATCGCTTCGCTCGGGCACCCCTCCCGGAGGGAGGGGCAAAAAGGTGCGTTGACGGAACTGGTTCGAAAAAACGCAACCGCCCCCGTCTCGGTGCCCCCTCCTCGTAGGAGGGGGGCAGGGGGGAAGCGAGCGTTGGATAACAGAACGTTTCCGGCAAAACGAATCCGCCCCAAATACCGCCGTAGGGGCCGCCACTCCTGGCGGCCCGCGTTGCAGGGCTCGGATTGCCCCCGATAAACGCCGTAGGGGTCGCCGTCTCGGCGACCCGCGTTTCGATGACCACCAATATCTGTTGAATGGGATATCTTTCCCTATCCCCCGTAGGGGCGGACCCATGTGTCCGCCCGTGCCCACGTTGCGGGACGGGAACGGTTCCGACAAGACGCCCCCACCCTGCCCGAGCGAAGCGACGGGGGCGGGCGGGAAATATAAAGAATGCGGCGAAGCCGCAACCTTTTTCCCGCCTCTGTCGAGCCATTTTTTCCGGCGGCATGTACGTCGGAAAAAATTCGCACGTTTCCCCTTGGCTTGAAAGGGCAAAGCCCTTTCAAGCCAGTCGAATCATCCATTTCCTCCCCCGGATCATCACAAACCCAATCACGCACTTGACCGCCTCGGTGGCCTGGCAGATGAAGAAGAGGGGGACCACCGGGATGGAGGTGTAGTTGGCCAGGACGTAGGCCAGGGGGACGCAGACGCACCAGACGAAGACGGAGTCGAAGACAAAGGTGATGACGGTCTTGCCGCCGGAGCGCATGGCGAAGTAACAGCAGTTGGTGAAGGCGCAGAAGGGCATCATCAGCGCCGCCACGCGGATGAAGCTGGCCGCCAGGGCCCGGACCTCGTCCGTCGTCTCGTAGAGCAGCGGGAAGACGCCGGAGACGGCGGCCAAAATGGCGGCGGTGAGGACGTTCAGGGCCACGGAGAAGAAGGTGAGCTTCACAAGGTCGTCCATGACCCGGTCCTGGTCCTCCCCCTGGCCCAGCTTCTGGCCGATGAGGATGCCCACGGCGTTGCCGGTGGCCATGAAAGCCACGCTCATGGCGTTCCAGACGGTGGACTCGATGTTGATGGCCGGGACCACATTGAGGCCCTTGGCGGAGTAGCACTGGTTGAGCACCGCCATGCCGGCGGCCCACAGCGTCTCGTTGATGAGGAGCGGCATACCCTTGCGGAAAATCTGTCCCGCCAGGGCGCGGGGGACGCGCATCGTGCGGTAAAGCCCCCGGGCGAAGGGCATTTTCCCCTTGTGGGTATGGGTCCAGGCGGCGGCGAGCGCAAGCTCCACATACCGGGAGATCACCGTCGCCACGGCCGCGCCCCGGACGCCCATGGCCGGCGCGCCGAAGTGCCCGAAGATGAGGACGTAGTTGAAAAAGAGGTTCACCGCCACGGCGATGATCCCGGCGGCCATGGGGACCACCGTCTCGCCCTTCTCCCTCAGCGTGGAGCAGTAGACGTTGGCCACGGCGAAAGGCGGGAGGCCCCAGAGCATGACCTTTAAGTACTCCATGCCGTACCGGAGGTAGAGGTCCGCCTCCTCCGGGCTTCCCTCGCCCCGGAGCCAGAGACTTATGAGCTCCTCCCCGAAGGCCAGGAGCGCCGCGATGCCCACGGCGGTGATGGCCAGGACGCTCAACAGCTTAAAGCGGAAGGTGCCCCGGACGCCCTCCTCGTCGCCGCTCCCGGCGTACTGGGCGGTGAAGATCCCCGCCCCGGAGACGGCGCCGAAGATGCACAGGTTGAGCACGAAGAGCACCTGATTGACGATAGCCACGCCGCTCATAGGCGCGGTCCCCACCCGGCCCACCATCAGGTTGTCGAGCAGGGAGACGAAGTTGGTGATGAAGTTTTGGATCATGATGGGCAATGTCACGCCCAACGCCACGCGATAAAATTTCTTGTCTCCAATCAACCGGGAACGCATAGGAACACTCCGTTCAATTTTTCAAAAAAACTCAAATTGAGCATTTTTTCCGGCGGCATGTACGTCGGAAAAAATACCTTTTGTCACGCAAGTGTGCCCCAACGGGGCGCGCGCAGCGTGACGGCAGGGAAATTCCGCGTGAATTCCGCAGAATTCACGCGGAATTTCCCGCACGTTTCCCCTTGTCGGAAAAGGCCGCAGGCCTTTTTCGACATTACCTATAAAATCCGTCGTCCGGGATATACCCGCCGATGAGCTGGGGTTCCAGGCGGTAGAGCGCCGAGAAGTAGCCGGACAGCGCCTCACGGACGGTGTCGATGCCCTCCAGCCACGTGAAAGTGAGGCACTCCAGGGACGCCCAGGCCTCCTCCTGATTGGCCGCCAGCCCCAGGGCCACGGCCTTGTCGAGACTGTCGGAGACGGTCTCCTGGGACGCCTTCAGGTCGGCCTTCAGCGCCTCCAGGTCCGCGTCCGCCAGGTCCGCGCTGACCACGAGGCACGCGGCGGGCAGAAAGTCGCTGCCGGTGATCTCCGTCCACTCCTCGTTCAGGTCCAGCGCCTTGTGAGTGTCCGGGTCCCGGACCAGGGTGACGCCGGCCAGCTTGGCCGGCATGAGCGCCAGGTCCTGCTCGGCGAGCTTGGAGGCCGGGACGCTCTCTAGCTTCAGCGTGTCGCCCACGATGAAGTCATAGCGCTCGGCGATGTAGGTGAAAAGCTGGGCGGAGACGGCCGCGTCCCCGGAGGTCCATACGGTCTTGCCCGCCAGGTCCCAGATGTTGTGGACGGTATTGCCCCGCTCCACGATCCCCCAGCCGCCGGCGGCGGTGACGGCAACGATGCGCACCTTCCCGTCCGTCTCGGCATAGATCCGGGCGGCGGCGTCCACGGGGACGACGGCGGCGTCCAGCGCGCCGGAGGCCAGGTCCCCGCCGGGGTCGGTGACGCGCGTCACCAGGGTATAGGCCCCGCCGTAAAGGCCGGCGGCCCCCAGGGCGGCGGCGTCGTCCATAAGGCCCAGCCGCAGGGCGTCCGGGTCCGTGACAGGCGGCGTCGTGGGCCCGGCGGTCCCGTCAGGGTCCGTGGGCCTTGTGGCTTCGGTCCCCGAACCGCCGGGGTCCGTGGCGGGGGCGGAGGAGCCGGAGGGCTCGCCGCTCTGGCCGGGCTCGGTGGTCCCGCTTCCCCCACGGTCACAGCCGGCGAGGGCCGGTATCAGAATAAGCGCCAACAGCAGCGCCAGACTTCTCTTCATAAAAGACCCTCCCCGGTCAAAGCTTTCTACCCCTGAGTTTAATGACAAAACCCCGATTTGTCAAGCCCCCGGACGCCGAAACCGCTCGGTCATCCAACGCTCGCTTCCCCCCTGCCCCCCTCCTACGAGGAGGGGGCTTAAAAGGCTGCGGCTGCGCCGCAATCTCAAATTTATTGCTCCCCCGGGATTTTGGGATTTTTCATACGAAAAAAGTATTGCAATCGGCGGCAAAGTGTGATATACTACATAAGCTAGGATAGGATAGGTTGACTTGAGTGGGCGCGTTTCCCACTCTTTTTTCTGCACTCATTGGCCCAAGCAATTTTTTAACGAGAGGGGCGCGGCTTGCGTGAACAAGGTCGAGGAGACCGTGGCCGCCATGGCAAAGCCGGTGGCGGAGGCCCAGGGCTGTGAGCTCTGGGACGTGGAGTACGTCCGGGAGGCCGGACAGTGGTTTTTGCGCGTCTACATCGACAAGGAGGGCGGCGTCTCCATCGACGACTGCGAGGCCGTCTCCCGCGCCCTGGACCCCCTGCTCGATGAGGCGGACCCCATCGAGACGAGCTACAACTTTGAAGTCTCCTCCGCCGGCCTCCAGCGGGAGCTGAAGCGCCCCTCGGATTTTCAGCGCTTTATGGGCTCCTTCGTGGCCGTGAAGCTCTACAAGGCCGAGGACGGGTCCAAGGAGTTCACCGGATACCTTAGGGGCTATGAGGACGGGGCCGTCACCGTGGAGACGAAGGACGGCGCGCAGCGGACATTTGAAAAGGACCGGGTGGCCAGCGTCCACCTGCGGCTTGAATAAGAGGATCAGAAAGGAATCATTATGAACGCGGAATTTTTTGAGGCCATAGCCGACATCGAAAAGGAAAAGGGCATCCCCCGGGAATACATGCTCGACCGCATCCGTCAGGCGCTCCTGGCGGCCCTCCGGAAGGACAATCCCGACGCGGAGGAGAACGTGGTGGTGGACATCGACGAGGAGAAAAAGAAGATCGAGATGTACATCCAGAAAGCCGTGGTGGAGACGGTGGAGAACCCCGCCCTGGAGCTCCTGCCCGAGGAGGCCCGCCGCTACAACAAGCGGGCTGAGGTGGGCGACACGGTGAACGTCCCGGTGGACACCAAGAAGTTCGGCCGCATCGCCGCCCAGGCCGCCAAGCAGGTGATCATCCAGGGCATCCGGGAGGCCGAGCGCAGCATGGTCTACGAGCAGTTTACCTCCAAGGAGCACGAGATGTTCACCGCCACGGTGACCCGCATCGACCCGGTGCGCGGGTCCGTCAGCGTCCATCTGAGCTCCGGCAGTGAGAATACCGACGGCCTTCTCCCCGCCGGCGAACAGATCCCCGGCGAGCGCTTCACCGAGGGACAGCTTTTGAAGGTCTACGTGGTGGAGGTCCACAAGCTGGGCTCCGGCGCCCAGGTGCTGGTGAGCCGCACCCACCCCGGCCTTGTGAAGCGCCTTTTCGAAAACGAGGTCCCGGAGATTTTCGACGGCACGGTGGAGATAAAATCCATCGCCCGGGAGGCCGGGAGCCGCACCAAAATGGCCGTCTGGTCCTCCGACCCCGCCGTGGAGCCCGTGGGCGCCTGCGTGGGACCCCGTGGCGGCCGCGTGGCGGCCGTGGTGGATGAGCTGCGCGGGGAGAAAATCGACATCATCCGGTTTTCCGAGGACCCCGCCGCCTACGTGGCCGCCGCCCTGGCCCCGGCGGACGTGGTCCGGGTGGAGTTCCCCGAGGAGGGCGGCAAGAGCTGCCGCGCCATCGTGCCGGACAACCAGCTCAGCTTGGCCATCGGCAAGGAGGGGCAGAACGTGCGCTTAGCCGCCCGCCTCACCGGCCTTAAGATCGACATCAAGCCTGAAAGTTTCGTAGGTTAAGTATGGAACAGCCCAGAAAGATCCCCATGCGCCAGTGTGTGGGGTGCCGTACGCAAAAGCCCAAGCGGGAGCTGGTCCGCGTCGTCCGCTCGCCGGAGGGACAGCTTTCCGTGGACACCAGGGGCAAGAAGCCGGGACGCGGCGCTTACGTGTGCCGGGACCCGGAGTGCCTCAGGAAGGCCATTCGCTCCAAGGCCCTGTCGAGAGCCCTGGACACCCCCGTCCCGGAGGAGCTCTTCGACACCCTGCGGGCCCAGATGGAGGGAGCGGAATGAGCGCCCTCACCTTCCTCGGCCTTGCCAAACGGGCCGGCAGACTGGAGTCCGGCGACGACACCGTGAACATGGCCGCCCGCAACCGCAAGGCAAAGCTCATCCTCACCGCCTCGGACGCCGGCAGGAGCTCCCTCGTCCGGGCGAAAAACTCCGCCGAGGCCGCCAAGTGCCCCGTGGCCGCCGTCCCCTTTACAAAAGAGGAGCTGGGCGCGGCGCTGGGGCGGGACACCGTGGGCGTCGCGGCCATCACCGACGTGGGCCTGGCCCACGCTTTCGTGGAAAAGCTCCAGGGAGAACAGGGCGGCTTCGAGGCGCTTTTGGAGACGCTGGCCGCCGAGAACGACCGGGCGCTTCAGCGCCAAAAGGAAAAACGCCGCCACGAGCGGAACGTCAAACGCGGAAAATAAAGAAGAAAGCGGACAGCTTCGTAATTGAGAACCTGAAAGGATGATCGGATAGATGGCAATCGTAGTAAAGTACAGGGTGCATGAGGTGGCGAAGGACTTCAAGATGACCTCCAAGGTCATCACGGAGATCTTGACCAAATACGCCACGACCCCGAAGAATCATATGCAGGTGCTCGAGGACCCGGAGCTGGATGTGATTTTTGAGTACCTGACCCAGCATAACCAGATGGCGTCCATCGCGGATGTCTTCGCGGACGTAAAGCCCAAGGAGCCCCCCAAGCCCGCCCCCGCGCCGGCCCCGGAGGCCCCCAAGGCCCAGCCCCAGGGCGGCCAGGGCGGCCAGAAGCCGGCGGGACAGCCCGCCGCCCAGGGGCAGGCGTCCCAGGCCGCGCCCAAGGCACAGCCCAAGCCGGAGAAGGAGTTCAAGCCCCGCCCGGAGAAGCAAAAGCGCGTCATCGACACCTCCGGCGTCACCATCAACATCGAGAAGTACGACGAGCGCTTCGACCAGATGGCGGGCGAGCGGGCCCAGAACATGAAGCGCGGCAAGGAGCAGATCAAGAAGAAGGGCGGCCAACAGCGCCAGAGCCCCGCCCAGGACCGCTCCGCCAAGCGCCGCCAGGAGGAGCGGGACCGTATGCGCCGCCTCCAGTTCGAGGTGGCGAAAAAGGCCCCGGTGCGCGTCCAGATCCCCGACGAGATCGGCGTCGGCGAGCTGGCCTCCCGCATGAAGAAGACCGGCGCGGAGGTGGTCAAGCAGCTCATCAAAATGGGCGTCATGGCCTCCCTCTCGGACACCATCGACTACGACACCGCCGCTCTCGTGGCCATGGAGCTTGGCTGTAAGGTGGAGAAGGAGGTCCACGTCACCATCGAGGAGCGCCTCATCGACGACCGGGCCGACACCGCCGAGGAGCTCAAGCCCCGTGCCCCCGTGGTGGTGGTCATGGGCCACGTGGACCACGGCAAGACCTCGCTCCTCGACAAGATCCGTTCCACCCACGTGGCGGCGGGCGAGGCCGGCGGCATCACCCAGCACATCGGCGCGTACAGGGTCATGGTGAACGGCAGTCCCATCACCTTCCTGGACACCCCCGGCCACGAGGCTTTCACCTCCATGCGCGCCCGGGGCGCCATGGCTACGGACATCGCCATTTTGGTGGTGGCCGCCGACGACGGCATCATGCCCCAGACCATTGAATCCATCAATCACGCGAAAGCGGCCAAAATACCTATCGTCGTGGCCATCAACAAGATGGACGTCCACGGCGCCAACCCCGACAAGGTCAAGCAGCAGCTCACGGAGTACGACATCGTCCCCGAGGAGTGGGGCGGGGACACCATCGTGTGCCCCATCTCCGCCAAGACCGGCGAGGGCATCCAGGAGCTTCTGGAAAACCTGGTGGTCCTGGCCGAGGTCCAGGAGCTCCGCGCCAACCCCGACCGGGAGGCCCGCGGCGTGGTCATCGAGGCGCGGCTTGACAAGGGCCGCGGCCCCATCATGACCGTCCTCGTCCAGAACGGCACCCTCAAGCAGGGCGACATCATCATCGCCGGCACCGCCGTGGGGCGCGTGCGCACCATGATGAACGACAAGGGCGAGCGCGTCACCGAGGCCGGCCCCTCCGTCCCCGTGGAGATCGCGGGCATGGGCGAGGTCCCCGCCGCCGGCGACATCTTCAACGCCGTGGCCGACGAGCGCATGGCCCGTGAGCTGGCCGAACAGCGGAAAAACAACCAGAAATCCGCCGGCGAGGGTGCCCGGAAGGTCTCCCTGGAGGACCTCTTCGCCCAAATCAAGGAGGGCGAGCTCAAGGAGCTGCCCATCATCGTCAAGGCCGACGTCCAGGGCTCCGCCGAGGCCATCAAGGCGAGCCTCGAGAAGCTCACCAACGACGAGGTCCGCGTCCGGGTCATCCACTCCGCCGTGGGCGCGATCTCAGAGTCCGACGTGATGCTGGCCGCCACCTCCGGGGCCATCGTGGTGGGCTTCAACGTCCGCCCGGACAACGCCGCCCGGGATTCCGCCGCACGCAGCCACGTGGACATCCGGCTTTACAGCGTCATTTACGACTGCATAGGCGAGGTGGAGGCCGCCATGAAGGGTATGCTGGCCCCCAAGTTCCGGGAGGTCCAGCTGGGCCACGCCGAGGTCCGGGAGACGTACAAGGTCTCCAAGGTGGGCACCGTCTGCGGCTGTTACGTCCAGGACGGCAAGATCCAGCGCGGCTGCAAGGTCCGGGTCATCCGGGACAACGTCATCATCTTCGACGGGGAGCTGGCGTCCCTCCGCCGCTTCAAGGACGACGTCCGCGAAGTCGCCTCCGGCTACGAGTGCGGCATGCAGATCGACAAATTCAACGACGTCAAGGTCGGCGACATCATCGAGTGCTTCGTCATGGAGCAGATATAACGAACCACAATATTTTTCCAAGGGTCCCCCTTGGAAAAATATTTTATGGGGGAAAGGAGAGACACATGAGCCGCGTCCTTCTGCTTGCCGCCGAGAAGCCGCTGCCGCTTTGGAAGCCGCTTGGTACGCGGACCTCGTCCGGCGGGGGCGTTACCGTCGCCGCACCGGGATTTTCGGTGTCGGAGCACACATACTATCAAGCGGCGGTGGAGGCGCTGGGCTTTGCGATGATGCCCTTCCAGGCCGAGATGGACCTTATTGCCTGTGAGGACGATTTTCGCTGTCTCACGGCGTATATCCGCGAAAGCTTCTCCCCCGGCGAGGCGCTGGAGCTCTGGTCCCTCTGGGTGGGGGACGGCGGCGGGGAGCGGCCCCGGGTTTGCCGTTGCGCCCTCCGGGAGTTGGACATGAAGACTCTGCGCTTTCTCTGCGAACCTCAGTACGAGCCTGATTACACCGGGGACTTTCCGGAGGGGCTCATATCCCAGATTTGTCTGACCGTCACGGTCTGAAAGGAAAAGATAGTATGCCATCCAATCATTTGAATCGCATAAACGAGGACATTCGCCTCTGCATGGACAAGCTTTTGCGGGAGGTGAAGGACCCCCGCATCCACCAGGGGCTTCTCTCCGTCACGGCCTGCGAGGCCACGGGGGACCTTAAATATTGCAAGGTCTATCTGAGCGTCCTGGGGCTGGAGGACGAAAAATCCCTGAAGCAGGGCCTCAAGTCCGCCTCCGGCTGGCTGCGGCGGGAGCTGGGCCAGCGCCTCCGCCTGCGCAACACCCCGGAGCTCACCTTTATTCTGGACCGCTCCATCGAGGAGGGGGCGCACATCAACTCCATCCTGGCGTCTCTGGACATCAAGCCCGAGGAGGAGACAGACGATGACGCTGACTGAGGCCGCCTCGTGGCTTTCCGGGCACGACGGCTATCTTCTCCTGACCCACACCCGCCCCGACGGGGACACCCTGGGGTCCGCCGCCGCGCTGTGCTCGGCCCTGCGGCGGACAGGGAAGACCGCCTGGTTGTTCCCAAATCCCGAGGTGACGGAGAAATTTTCCCCCTTTTTGGCCCCCTTTTGGGCCGAAAAGGGGTTTGTCCCCAACTATGTGATCAGCGTGGACATCGCCTCCCCCGGCCTTTTCCCCGCGGGCTTTGAGGGGCGCGTGGACCTGGCCGTGGACCATCACCCCTCCAACACCGGCTTCGCGGCGCAAACCCTCTTGGACGACAAGGCCGCCGCCTGCGGCCAAATCGTGCTGGAGCTCGTGGAGCTCCTGGCCGGCGGGCCCACTAAGACGGAGGCGGACCTCCTCTACATCGCCGTCAGCACCGACACCGGCTGCTTCCAGTACGCCAACGTGACGGAGGAGACGTTTTCAGCCGCCGCGAAGCTCGCCCACGCCGGGGCCGACACGGCGGGCCTCTCCCGGCTCTTCTTCCGCACCTTCTCCCGGGCGCGCCTTGCGCTGGAGGGGGCGGTCTACGCGGGTCTCCGCACCTTCCACAACGGCGAGATCGTGGCCAACCTCGTGACCCTGGACATGGTGAAAAAGGCCGGCGTCACGGAAAACGACATGGACGACCTGGCCGCCCTGGCCGGCAAGCTGGAGGGCCACCAGGTCAGCGTCACCGTCCGCGAAAACCCCAACGGCACCAGCCGCGTCTCCCTCCGCTCGGGACAGCGCGTCAACGTCTCCGAAATCGCGAAGCACTTCGGCGGCGGCGGCCACGCCATGGCCGCGGGATGCACCGTCAAGGCGCCCCCGGAGGAGACGTTAGCGGCCCTCCTGCCGCTTATCGAGGGGGAGCTGGAGAGGAACTGAGCGGCGGCAAGGAAAAGGTTTGCGCCTGCGGCGCGCAAAAAGCCCCTCCCTCCGGGAGGAGTGGCCGAGCGAAGCGACGGCCAGGGTGGGGACGACTATCAGACCGCTCAGAAACTCGGACCCACCCCCTGCCCCCTCCCAGGGGGAGGGGCAACCGTCCCGCAACCGCGCACGGGCGGACACATGGGTCCGCCCCTACAGGGAATGTGGAAGGTTATCCCATTCAACCAACACCGGAGGTCATCGAAACGTGGGCCGCTGTGGGCAGCGGCCCGTACGGCGGGAGAACCCTTCCGCCTCGCTTCGCTCGCCACCTCCCCCAGGGGGGAGGTTATTAAGCTCCCCCCCTGGGGGAGCTGTCGAGCGTAGCGAGACTGAGGGGTCCCCATCACAATACTTTACTATACTGAAATGTTCCACGTGGAACATTTCAGTAAGCTAAAGCAAAATAACATCCCACTCCCCTGACTGGAGGCGCTTATGAACGGCATTATCATCATCGACAAGCCCGCCGGGTGGACGAGCCAGGACGTGTGCGCCAAGCTGCGGGGGGTGTTTCACGAGAAGCGTATTGGGCACTCGGGGACGCTGGACCCCATGGCCACCGGGGTGCTGCCCGTCTTCGTGGGGCGGGCGACGCGGGCGGTGGAGTTTGCGGAGAACGACCGCAAGCGCTACCTGGCCGCCCTGCGGCTGGGGGTCGTCACGGACACGCAGGACGTCACCGGCACGGCGCTGGAGACGCGGTCCGTGACGGTCTCCGAGGCGCAGGTCCTGGCGGTTTTGCCGGGCTTTACCGGGCCTCTCCGGCAGGTGCCGCCCATGTATTCCGCGGTGAAGGTCGGGGGCAGGAAGCTCTACGAGCTTGCGCGGCGGGGCCGGAGCGTGGAGCGGCCGGCGCGGCAAATCGAGATATTCTCCCTCGCCCTCACCGGGCGGGACGGGGAGGACTATCTGCTGGACGTCGAGTGCTCCAAGGGCACGTATATACGGACGCTGTGCCATGACATCGGCCAGCGTCTGGGGTGCGGGGCGTGCATGGCCGCCCTGCGGCGGACGCGCGCCGGGGCCTTCGGCCTGGAGGACGCCTGTTCTCTGGAGGCGGTGGTCGCCGCCGGGGAGCAGGGCCGCGCTGGGGCGCTTCTGCGCCCGGTGGACAGCCTCTTCGCCGCACTCCCCGCCGTCACGCTGGACGGGGCGCGGGAGCGGAAATGCCGGTGCGGGAATGAGTTTCCGCTGGACGCGGCCGACGGGGAGTACCGCGTCTATGGCGAAAGCGGCGAATTTTTGATGGTGGGCCGGGCCCAAGGGGGCCGGATGACCACCGTCAAGAGCTTTTTTGAGGTGGTTTGAGTGGAAAAAGGACGGCGGGTCATCGCCCTGGGATTTTTCGACGGGGTGCATCTGGGCCACGGGGCGCTTTTGAAGGCGGCCTCCGAGCTGGCGGAGCGGTACGGCGTGGAGCCGGCGGTCATCTCCTTTGACACGCCCCCCGGCAAGGCCATCGGCGGCGTGCCGGTGCCCATGATTAACTCCCCCCTGGACCGGGCGGACCTGATGCGGCGGCTCTACGGCATCGACGACCTCATCTTCCTCCACTTTGACGCGGAGCTGCGGCACATGGCCTGGGACCGGTTCGTGGAGTGGCTGAAGAGCGACTTCGGCGCGGTCTGCCTGGTGGCGGGATACGACTTCCGCTTCGGCTACAAGGGCGCGGGGAACGCGGACCTTTTGGCCCAAAAATGCCGGGAGCTGGGGCTGGGATGCCACATCGTCCCGCCGGTGCTGGCCGGCGGCGAGCCCGTCAGCTCCACCCGCATCCGGGCGCTGCTCACCGAGGGGCGCTGCCGGGAGGCCGGGGAGCTTCTGGGCCACCGGCACATCCTCACCGACACCGTCCAGAGCGGCTACCGCTTCGGCCGGACCCTGGGCACGCCCACCATCAACATGCGCTTTGCCGAGGGCGTCCTGGACCCCCGCCACGGCGTCTACATCGCCGAGGCCCACATCCTGGCCACCGGCGAGCGGTTCCCGGCGGTGACCAACATCGGCGTCCGCCCCACCGTAGGCGGCGAGAGCGCCGTCACCGTGGAGAGCCACCTTTTGGGCGTGGACCGGAACCTCTACGGCCAGCCCATCCGTGTGGAGTTCTACCGCTTTTTGCGGGACGAGATCAAATTCGACCGCATCGAGGACCTGCGCGACCAGATCCGCTCCGACGCCGCCCGGACCCTCCGTTTCTTCGACCGCCACCCCATCGACCCCTTTGATTACCCGGAGTGGAGGCGGTGACGGGGCGTTTTGCCGGAGCCGCTCTGTCATCCCACGCTCGCTTCCCCCCTGCCCCCCTCCTACGAGGAGGGGGCTTAAAAAGGATGCGCCGCTTTGCGGCGCAATTTTTTTATAAAGGCGGCGCGAAGCGCCGCAACCTTATTCCCTCGACCCCTTTTTCGGAAAAAGGGGTGCCGCCGCGGCGGCGGGGTATTCGAGCCCGTGGGGCGTAACTGATGTTTCCGGTAAACGAGACATACTGCGTGCGGGCCGCCAAGAGTGGCGGCCCCTACAAGGTACGTTGACGGAACCGGTTCGACAAATCGCGCACCGTCCCCGTCTCGGAGCCCCCTCCTCGTAGGAGGGGGGGCAGGGGGGCAGCGAGCGTTGGATAACAGAGCGGTTCCGATAAAACAAATCCGCCCTATTTACGCCGTAGGGTCGCCGTCCCCGGCGACCCGCGTTCCGATAACCTCCCATGTCGGTTGAATGGGATAACCTCCCATATCCCCCGTAGGGGCGGACCCATGTGTCCGCCCGTGCCACGTTGCGGGGCGGGGACGGGTCCGATAAAACGGAAATTGGCGGTTTTCGAATGGGCGGGTCGCCGGGGACGGCGACCCCTACGGCGGATTACGCAGGCTGGCAAAATAGACGCCCCCACCCTGCCCATCGCGACCCTCGGGCACACCTCCCGGAGGGAGGGGCAAAAAAGGTGCGTTGTCGGAACCGGTTCGAAAAATCGCGCCCGCCCCCGTCCCGGAGCCCCCTCCTCGTAGGAGGGGGGCAGGGGGGCAGCGAGCGTGGGATGACAGAACGGTTCCGGTAAAAACAAATCCGCTCCAATTACGCCGTAGGGGCCGCCACATCTCCGCGCTAAGAGCCGCCGCGTCGCGGCGGTTGCGCTTGTGATGCGCGCCTGCGGGCGCAGTCCTGGCGGCCCGCGTTGTCGTTTCGGATTGTCTCCCGATGAACGCCGTAGGGGTCGCTGAGGACGGCGACCCATACATATTTATGCTTAAAAATACTTGACAAATAGGTTAAAATGTGGTATAATACGCTTAGCTGATAAATCAGGAGAGGAAGCCGCGGTCGTGGGCGCGTTGGACGAGGGCGGCGAGCTGGACGCGCTGGGTGTTGGCGGAGGGGAGGAGACGGCCGGAGTCGCCGGTGAGGATCGTGTTGTCCACGGCCCAGGCCAGGGCCTCACGGTAGGTGGGGGCGACCTCATTGGCATCGGGCCAGGTCGCGAGGACCGCCTCGTCGGCGGCGGGTTGGCCGGCCACGCACCAGAGCATCCAGATAAGCTCCTGGCGGGGGATACCGTCGGTGCCGTCGGTGCTCCCGGTGAGGCCGTTGGCGCGGCCCCAGGTCATGCCGGGGCGCATCCAGTCGTTGGGAACGGCGGGGTCAAAGGAGGTGTCCACGCCGCACAGACGCGCCATGACGGTGAGGGCGGTGCCCAAGTCCACATCGAGGTTGGGCTGGAAGATGTTGGTCCCCGTGCCGTTCATCACGCCATGGGCCAGGGCGAAGCGGACGGGCTCCAGCATCCACGCCTGGTCAAGGTCGGTAAAGCGGGAGACGTCCTGGGCGCGGATGGCCTCCTGAAGGTCGAAGAAAGTCACGGTGTAGGAGAAGCTCCCGTCCGCGCCGGAGGCGGTTTTGAGGCCGGAGACGGTGACGGTGTAGCTGCCCTCATAGGGGCCGCTGTGATCCGGGCGGAAGATGATGCAGTTGGGCACGCCGTAGCCGCTTGTCTCCACGTTGAAGTAGGCGCCGGACTCCCTGACGGAGTTGTCCTTCCCGGAGAGGGTCCAGGTCTCGCCCTCAAGCTCGCCGGTGACGGTGACGGTGACGTCGTCCGGGGAGGGCGCGGCGAATTTTTGGGGATTGAGGGTGACGCTCCAGGCCGTGCCGTCCTGGAAAAACCCCTCATCCGTGGGAAAATTCCCGGAGGCGGGCCAGGCGATGAAGTCATAATCCCCCGCGGCGGCGCTGCGGTCAAAGGCGTACATGGCGGTGTAGGTCCCGAAGCCGGGGCGCTGGCAGAAGCCAAAGCCCGTATAGGCCATGGCCGGGTTCAGGGCCCAGCGGCGGTGGCCGAGGCGGTCGATGTTGCTGGTGTCCGTGTCGTCGATCCACAGGTCCACGGAGGAGGCCAGGTCAGAGTCCATGGCGGAGTACCAGGCGATGTTGGACCTGCCCGCGCCGGTCTGCCCGTCGGCGTTGACGGAGGAGGCAAGACCGGGGACCGTGCCGGGGGTGTGGGTCAGCTGGCCCAAAAGGGCGTCGGTGTACGCCGCCGCCTGGGCAAGCCTGGTGTAGTCGTCCCGGAGGGCCACGGGGGCGAGGCCCGCCAGCGCCCGCAGGTCGTTGAGACGCTTCAGCGCGGCGTCGAGGTGGGACCGGGAGGGCGCGCCCGCGTCCTCGTAGGGGGCGGTGAGGTCCGGGGCGGAGGCGTAGAGGTCGCCGGGGTCCACGGGGGCCTCCTCGGCGAAGAGCCGGGCGATCTCGGGGACGGTCAGCTTTTTGGAGCCGGCAAGGCCGCTCTCCAGTACCCGGACGCCGTTTGCGGCGCGGGCGGGCAGTGCCGGCGTCAGCGCCAGGACCAGCGTCAAGGCCAGCGCGAGGGCCGCGAATCTGACGGACTTTTTCATGTGTAAGCCTCCTTACAGGTTTTTTCTCAGCCTTTCCAGGGTTTTCTCAAAATACTCCGGAAGCGGACAGGAGAGGGTCATGGGACGGCCGTCGGGGTGGATGAAGCGCAGCTCCTTGGCGTGGAGGCACTGGCCGTCTAAGCCCGGGACGGGCTTTTTGGGGCCGTAGACGGTGTCGCCCAGGATGGGGTGGCCCAGATGGGCCAGGTGGACGCGGATCTGGTGGGTGCGGCCCGTCTCCAGCCGGCACCGCAGGTGCGTAAAGCCGGGGAAGCGCTCCAGGACCTCCCAGTGGGTGACGGCGGGCTTGCCGTTTTTCTCGGTGACGCACTGCTTTTTCCGGTCCGTGGGGTGGCGGCCGATGGGGGCGTCCACCGTGCCGGCGTCCTCCCGGAAATTCCCCAGGGCCACGCACTCGTAGGTGCGGGCCAGGGTGTGGTCGGCAAGCTGGGCGGCTAAAATTTTGTGGGCGGCGTCGTTTTTCGCGGCGATGAGCAGGCCGGAGGTGTCCTTGTCGATGCGGTGGACGATGCCGGGGCGCAGGACGCCGTTGATGCCGGAGAGGTCGGCCCCGCAGTGGGCCATGAGGGCGTTGACCAGGGTGCCGCCGGCGTGTCCCGGCGCGGGGTGGACCACCATGCCCTTGGGCTTGTTGACCACGATGACGTCCGCGTCCTCGTAGACCACGTCCAGGGGGATGGCCTCCGCCGTCACCGAAAGGGGCTCCGGGTCCGGGATGTCCAGGGTGAGCGTATCGCCGGGTTCCGGGCGAAAGCTCTTCTTCACCGGTCTTCCCCGGCAGACAACGCGGCCCTCCTCCAGGAGCTTCTGGACGAAGGCGCGGCTCAGGTCCGGCAGGGCGGCGGCCAGGAGGGCGTCCACGCGGCCGGGGTCAGTGACTGTCAGCGTCGTCTTCACGGTGCTCCTCCCGGCTGCGCCTTTTGGCCCGGTCCTCCCGGAGAGTGCGGACGATATAGAGGACGCAGAAAACCGCCGCGCCCACGTCGATGAAGGTGTCGGCCAGGTTGAAGACGGCGAAGCGCACGAACTCCGTCTCGAACATGTCCACCACGTACCCCAGAAATACCCGGTCGATGAGATTCCCCAGGGCGCCCCCCAGGATGAGGGCCAGCATGGCCTTTTCCCAGGGCGTGAACTTCCCCTTGAGGAGGCACCACACCAGCACCGCCGCCACAAGGGCGGAGACGACGGCCAGGATCCAGGTGTGCTCGGACAGCAGGGAGAAGGCCATGCCCGTGTTGCGCACGTGGGTGAGGTGGAGGACGCCGGGGAGGAAGCGCCGCGCGCCCCCTAAAGCGATGTGGGCGGCGACCCATTTTTTCAAAAGCTGGTCCGCCGCGCAGCAGACGGCGGCGATGAGAAAATAGAGTACAAGCATAAAGAGACCTCTAAGGCCCGAGGGCAGCGGACGCTGCCCTCGGGGATATACGGATAGCTTACGGGGTCACAGGGACTTCACCACGTCGGCACAGCGGTGGCAGAGCTCCGGGTGGTCCGGGTCGTGGCCCACGGTGGGGGAGCGCATCCAGCACCGCTGGCACTTGGGGTCCTCGCAGGGCTCCACGGCGACGGAGGCGCTGCCCTCCCTGAGGTCCACCTTGGAGACGATGAAGATCTCCGCGAGGCTCACCGGGGGAAGGCTGGCGAGGAGCGCTTCGCCCTCGCCGGTGAGGGTGACCTTGGCGTCCAGGGGCTTGCCGATGATCTTGTCCCGCCGCGCCGCCTCCAACGCGCCCAGGACCTCCGAGCGCAGGGCGATGAGCTTTTCCCACTTTTGGGCGGTGTCGCCGTCGAAGGCAAGCTCCGGGCGGGGCTTGGGCATGTCGTTGAGCATGACATGGCGGGGGTCGGCGGAGGCGTCATGGGGCATGGCCTGCCAGATCTCGTCCGAGGTGAAAGCCAGGATGGGGGCCAGGAGGCGGACCATGGCGTCCAAAATGGCGTAGATGGCGCTCTGGGCGCTGCGGCGGGAGAGAGAGTCCGGCGCGTCGCAGTAAAGGCGGTCCTTGATGATGTCCAGGTAGAAGCTGGACATCTCCACCACGCAGAAATTGTGGATGGCGTAGCTCACCTGGTGGAACTCATAGCGCTCGTAAGCGGCGAGGCACTTTTCCACAAGCTGGTTGAGCTGGACCATGGCCCATTTGTCCAGGGGGAGCATATCCCGGAAGGCCACAGGATGGTCCGGGTCGAAGCCGGCGAGGTTGCCCAGGATGTAGCGGGCAGTGTTGCGGATCTTCAGGTACTTGTCTGAGAGCTGCTTGAAGATGTTCTCCGAGCAGCGCATGTCGTTGCGGTAGTCGGCGCTGGCGGCCCAGAGGCGCACCAGGTCCGCGCCGTACTTTTTGACGATGTCCTCCGGGGAGATGCCGTTGCCCAGGGACTTGTGCATGATCTTGCCCTCGCCGTCCACGGTCCAGCCGTGGGTGAGGACGGTCTTGTAGGGGGCCGCGCCCTTGACGGCCACGGCGGTGAGGAGGCTGGACTGGAACCAGCCGCGGTACTGGTCGTTGCCCTCCATGTACATGTCGGAGGGCCAACAGCCGGGGGCGTCCAGCTCCATGGAGGCAATGTGGGTGGAGCCGGAGTCGAACCAGCCGTCCAGGGTGTCCGTCTCCTTCTCGAAGTGATGGCAGCCGCACTCCGGGCAGGCGAAGCCCTCCGGGGCCAGCTCGTCGGCAGTGAGCTCGAACCAGGCGTTGGAGCCCTTTTCCCGGAAGAGGGCGCTGATCTTCTCGATGGTCTCCGGCGTGCAGATGGGCTTGCCGCAGTCGGCGCAGTATAAGACCGGGATGGGCAGGCCCCAGTGGCGCTGGCGGGAGATGCACCAGTCGGCGCGCTCGCGGATCATGGAGGCGATGCGGTCCCGGCCCCAGTCGGGAAGCCAGGTGACGGCCTCGGCGGCCTTGACGGCCTCCTCCTTGAAGGCGTCCACGGAGCAGAACCACTGGTCGGTGGCCCGGAAGATGATGGGGTTCTTGCACCGCCAGCAGTGGGGGTAGGAGTGAGTGATGTTCTCGGAGGCGAGAATGGCGCCGCAGGCCACCAGGTCGTTGAAAATGGGCTCGTGGGCCTTCAGGACGCTGAGACCCTCGTACTTCCCGGCGTCCGCGGTGAAGCGGCCCGAATCGTCCACGTTGACCACGAGATCGCGCCCGGAGGGGATCTGGGGGTATTTCTGGCAGACGAAGAAGTCGTCCGCGCCGTAGGCCGGGGCGGTGTGGACACAGCCGGTGCCGGCGTCCAGGGTCACGTGGTCGCCCAGGATCACGAGGCTCGTCTGGTCGAAGAGGGGGTGCTGGGCGGTCATCAGCTCCAGGTCCGCGCCCTTGAACTCGGCTAAGACCTCCACGGCCTCCAGGCCGGCCTTTTGAAGGACGGACTCGGCGAGCTCCTTGGCCATGATGTAGACCTCGCCGTTGGAGGCGCGGGTCAGGGTGTAGTCGTAGCCGGGGTTGAGGCAGATGGCCAGGTTCCCGGGGATGGTCCAGGTGGTGGTGGTCCAGATGACGAAGTAGATGTTGTCAAGAGGGGCGATGTTGGAGAATTTCCCCAGATCGTCCTTCACGCGGAATTTCACGAAGATGGTGGTGACGGGGTCCTCGGCGTACTCGATCTCCGCCTCGGCCAGGGCCGTCTCGTCGTGGGGGCACCAGTAGACGGGCTTCTTGCCCTTGTAGATGTAGCCCTTGCGGTACATCTCGCCGAAAACCTTGACCTCCTCGGCCTCGAATTTGGGGTCCATGGTGAGGTAGGGGTGGTCCCAGTCCGCGAGATACCCCAGGCGCTTAAATTCCTCCCGCTGGATGTTCACGAAGTTCTGCGCAAACTCCTGGCAGGCGCTTCTGAACTCGGGAACGGACATGGCCTTGCGGTTGAGCTTCTGCTGCTTGATGATGGCCGACTCGATGGGCATGCCGTGGTTGTCCCAGCCGGGGGTGAAGGGGGCGCGGTACCCGGTCATGGACTTGTAGCGGACGATGAAGTCCTTGATGGCCTTGTTGAGGGCGTGGCCCATGTGCAGGTGGCCGTTGGAGAAGGGAGGGCCGTCGTGGAGGATGAAGGCGGGCTTGCCCTCGTTGCGTTTGAGCATCTCATGGTAGAGATCCAGATCGTTCCAGCGCTCCAGCATCGCCGGCTCCCGGGCGGGGAGGGAGGCGCGCATGGGGAAGTCGGTTTTCGGGAGATTGACGGTGGCGTTGTAATCCTGTGCCATTTGGGTTTCCTCACTTATCTTGATACAAAATACTTATCATACTGCCGAAAAAGGCCCTTACGGCCTTTTTCGAACGGATTTTTGAAGCTTATTTCTTTTTCTTCCCGGTCTCCTCGGGGTAGTTGGAGCCGAACTGGAGGTCGGAGAAGTCGAACTTGGGCCGGGGGGTGGCGCCGTCCTCCTCGTCCTCGTCCCAGATGCGCTTGGTGTCGCCGGCGCCGGAATAGATGCGGCGGACGGCCTCCAGGTCGATGCGCTTGGTGCCGGCATCCGGGTCGGCCTTCTCTGGGGGAAGCTCGGGGGCGGGCTCCGGCGCGGGAGGGACCTCGGGCTCCGGTGCGGGGACCGCGTCCGGCGCAGGGGCCTCGGGGGTCTCCCCGGCGGCGCGGGGGCGTTCAGGCTCCGGGGAGAAGACGGGCTCGTGCTCCTCCTTCGGTTGGGGCGCCGGGGCTTCCGGCGCGCCGCCGAACTCGGCGGTGACGGTGTCCAGCTTGTCCAGGAAGCTGCGGTACTGGTCGATGATCTGCCGGGACGCCTGGACGAAGGCGGAGGTCTTGACCTTGGCGGCCTCCAGCTTCATGTCCTCGTGGCTTAAGTCCTCCAGGACCTTGGCGCGGGACTCGTCGGAGTCTCTGGCGGCGGCGGAGAGCATCTCGTCGCACTTTGCCTTCGTCTCGGCCATCATGTCATCGCTCATCTTCTGGGCGGTGAGGAGGGCCATACGCATGGCGTCCTCGGTGGAACGGTACTCCTCCACCTTCTCCACCAGCACCTTGAGCTTGCCCTTCAGGACCATGTTGTCCTTGTAGAGGGCGGCGTAGTCCGCCGTGAGCTGCTCCAGAAAATCGTCCACAGCCGTCATATCGTAGCCGCCGAACACGGCCTTGGCAAACTCCTGATTCTGAATGTCCT
Source organism: uncultured Oscillospiraceae bacterium (assembly GCA_947632175.1). Lineage (GTDB taxonomy): Bacteria > Bacillota > Clostridia > Oscillospirales > Oscillospiraceae > RUG626. The sequence goes on from CANROC010000005.1 coordinate 93,300, forward strand.
GAGGTGTCAACATTACCCTATTCCTTCCTTTCACGCCTGCGCGTAATTTCTAATCTGCCGGCCCGGCTTTTAAAAATAGAGGCCGTTATTTTCCAGCTCGTCGATGAGGTCCCCCATCAGGTCCACGTTGTAGGGGGTGATGAGGTAGGTGTTCACGGCGACCTTCTTGATCTTGCCGTCCTGGGCGTAGGCCACGCCGGAGAGGAAGTCCAGAAGCCGGCGGGAGATGTCCTTGTTGGTCTGCTCCAGATTGAGGACCACGGTGCGCTTTTCACGGAGGTGGTCGGCGATCTCGGCGGCGGCCTCGAAGCGGTCGGGCTTCACCAGGACCACCTGGAGCTGAGTGGTGGCGTGGATGTTCACCACGCGGTTGGACTCCCGGCGCTCCTCCAGGCTCGAGCCTGTGGGGACGCGGGTGGGGGCGGCGGTGCGGGGCGTTACGGGGATCTTCTCCGGCGCCCGAGGGGTAAAGTCCTCAAATTCGTCGTCCTCGTCGTCATAAGGGCGGGCAAGTTTCTTAAGCTCGTTGATGAATCCCATGATAGTTGCCTCCTGGCCTTTCTTAAGTTAGGTGTAGTGGCGCTGACCGAAGATGGCCGAGCCCACCCGGACCATATTTGCTCCGCAGGCGATGGCGTCCTCAAAGTCGGCGCTCATGCCCATGGACAAAAGACTCATAGTAACATTATCGTATTTTTTTGCGCGCATGTCAACAAAAAGGTTGCGTGTTTGTCCAAAATATTGGATGGTTTTTTCCCGGTCGCCCGTATTGGGGGGGATGGTCATGAGCCCCAGGACCTCCACGCCGGGGATGGACGAGGCCGCGGCGGCCATGGCGGGGAGCGCCTCCGGCAGGGCGCCGGTCTTGGACGGCTCCCGGCCGATGTTGACCTCCAAAAGGACCCGCTGGGTGATGCCGAGGGCCTGGGCCCGGCGGCCGATGAGCTCTAAAAGCTCCAGGGAGTCCACGGATTCGATGAGGTCGGCCTTGCCCACCACGTTTTTGACCTTGTTTTTCTGGAGGTGTCCGATGAAGTGGAGCGCCGCGCCGGCGTAAGCGCCCCGCGTGTATTTTTCCTCCAGCTCCTGGACGCGGTTTTCGCCGAAGGCACGCACGCCGGCCTCAAAGGCCGCGCGCACACGGGCGGCGTCGTTCATCTTGGAGGCGGCCACCAGCGTCACCGGATGGCCGGCCCTTTGGGCGGCGGCCTCGACCCGGGCCAGGATGGCTTTGGCGTTTTCAAAGACCGTGTCTGTCATCGTTCCACCACCGCGCCGTTGTAGAGGGCGGCGGCCCGGACGATGATCTGGTCGTTTACCCGAAGACCGTCCCGCGTGGCCTCCACCATGTACAGGTCCGCCGTTTCGGTGAGGATGGTCACCGGGATCTCCCGGGCGCGGACGCCCTCCAGGATATAGACCACCGTCTCGCCCTCGTCGTTGAGATGCAGGGCCTCCCGGGGGACGCTGACGCCGGAGAGGGTCCCGAAGACGATCTCCGCCGTGGCCTCCCGGAGGGCCGCCGTGTTCTGTAAGTACCGGTCCGAGGAGAGGACCACGCAGCACTCCCCGTCCTCCGGCTGGCTGACGGACTCTACCCGCATGGTGAGCTGGGCGGCGTAGGTCCGGGAAAAGAGAGTGTCCACGCTCTTGCCCGGTGTGAGGCGCAGGGCGCTTTTCTCGTCGAGGACGGTGACATAGTACCACCGGATGCCCTTCGCCAGACGCCCCACGGCGTCCGCCTCCGGCGCACGCGGCTCGGCGAAGAGCTCCCGGAAGCCCGAGGGCGTCAGGTCTTCAAGCGCCTCGGGACCCAGGTCCTCGAACCCGTCCACGCTGAAGGAGAAGGTCCCGGCGAAAGGGGCGGTGAGGCGCTGGGTGTCGCTCTCGGCGCTCTGGGCCAAATCGTGGAGCTCGGCCTCGAGACTGGCGATCTCGGCGGCCTCGTTGCCGGAGGAGAGGGCCGAGCCGGAGATGATGTAGGCGTCCACGTCCCGGGCCACGCTGTAAAGCTTGCTCAGGTCCTCGGAGAGGACGAGCTTTGAGAGGCTCTGGACGGCGGAGCCGGACAGCTCGTCGTCGGTCTTGCCGTTCATGACGGCGGTGAGCTGGCGGATGCGCAGTTGGATCTCGCTGATGCGCTGGGCGCGCTCCATGGCGGCGGCGCCGGAGTAGCGCACGGCCACGGTCTCGCCCTTGGCAAGGCGGGCCCCCTCGGTGGCGGTGACGGCCAGGTCCGCGCCGGAGGCGGTGAGGACCTCCTCGTCCCGGACGATGAAGCCGGCGGTCTCCACGCCGTCGTGGGTCTCCATCCCCACGGCCTTTACGGTCCGCAGGGGGTCGCGGAAGCTGGTCACAAAGGAGACGCCCAGATACGCCATGACGGCCACGAACACCAATACCGCCACGAGCCTGATGAGCGAATCGCTCCTCTCCACATAAAGCCCCCCCTTCCGGACAATAACTCATCTATTATAGCACATCCTTTTGCCGTTGTCCAACACAATTGTGAAAACCGTGAGAAAAAACCTGCGGGCGGGGGAGAGGAAGAGGTTTGACAAGCATTTCCTGCCGTAGTACAATGGGGAAAACCATTTTGGGAGAGAGGGACAGTCATGAAAAAGAGATTCGGGAAAGGGCTGGTGCTTGCCCTGGCCGCCGCGTCCTTCATCATCGCCGTGCTGGAGGGGTTCATCTACTACGGGGTCTACGGGGGCACGCCGCTCTTTGAGCTGATTTTGGTGGTGCAGAACGGCATCAAGGCCTTCCTCTTTACCCCGGACATCCCGGCCCAGGCGGTGCTGGCGTCCCTGCAGGGCGACGTGGGGACATGGCAGTACGCGGTGGGGTGCGCCTATGTGGCGGCGGTCTTCGTCGCGCCGCTTTGCACCGCCACCGCCCTGGTGAGCACCGTCGAGCTGCTGCTTCGGCGCGGGACCCATATCTCCGGCGGCAAAGCGCCGGTCACTCTGGTCTACGGCTGGAGCTCCACCGCCCAGTCCATCCTGCGCCGTCACACCAGGGAGGAGGGGGACGTGTACCTCGTCACCGACAAGGCCCTCGCCAACGCCCAGCAGCTGGAGCTGACGCGGCGCAACGTGTTCCCGTGCCAGGCCAAGCAGGAGGCGAGGCTTTGGAAAAGGGCGGAGCGGATCTTCCTGCTGGACGAGTCCCCGGCCAAAAATTTTTCCCGGTACGCCGCGCTCCAGCGCCGGTGGGAGGAGAGCCCCACGGCCCTCTCGCCCAAGGTGATCTGCGCCTGCGAGGACGCGGGCGTGGGGGACCTCATCAGCGCCTTCCACGATGAGCGCGTCCGCCGCGCCCCCGCCGCCGGGGTGCTCCCGGTGAGCCTCTTCTCCATGGCGGAGCTCCAGGCCAAGGCCGTGTGGGAGGCCTGCCCCATCAGCGCTTACAACTTCGGGCCGGACTTTCAGGGGCCGGAGGAGCGGCGGTATGACGTGAGCATGGTGCTGGTGGGCCTGGGGACCTTCGGGCAGAGGCTCCTGGAGCAGGCGGTGAGCCTGGGCGTGCTCAGCTCCACGGGCCACACGCGCTTCGACGTCATCGACCACGACGCCGGGGAGCTTATGAGCTTTTTCAAAAGCGCCTTTTCCCCGGCCTATGTCCAGGTGGACCGGGAGACGGGGCGTCTCACCGTCCCGGCGGGGAACGCCGACGGGTCCCTGACCATCTGCTTCCACCCCTGCGACGTGGACGACGGCGATTTCCTCCCGCTGCTGCGGCGGTTGAACGATGAGCACCCCTTTACCTACGCCGCCGTCTGCCTGCGGGATACCGACGCGGCCCTCCGGTGCCTCAACCGCCTGGACCGGGTCCTCCGGGAGAGCGGCAGGGCCGTTCCCGTGGCCCTGCGCCTGGAGGCCGACCCGGAGCTTGCCGCCTATTTCAAGGGGGAGACGCCCTTCTTCGGGAAGGTGTTCCCCGTCTGCGGCGAGGCCGACCGGCTGACGCTGAAGCGCCTGGCGGCGGAGGAGGCCTACGCCGGGGCCATCCGGTTCAACCGGGTCTACAACGCCCTCTCCGCCGCCCTGGACGGCGGCGGCGAACCGGAGGGCACGGCGGAGAGCCAGTGGAGGGCGCTGGAGTTCTTCAAGCAGCGCTCCAGCCTCTTCCAGTACCTCCACCAGACGGTGAAGGCCCAACGCCTGGCCTTTGAGCGCAGCCGGGAGGAGCCCTTCAAGCCGGAGAAGCCGGCGGAGGCGGGGGAGTACGAGGCCCTGGGCCGGCCGCCCCTGACGGACCCCCTGGCGCTGGAGTTTGCCAGGATGGAGCACCGGCGCTGGTGCTATTACATGGCCGTGAACGGCTGGGCCTACGGGGAGAAAAAGGACGCCGCCCGGCGGCTGAGCCCCTGCATGGTGACCTGGGAGGCGCTTTTGCGCGGGGACCAGCGGTACACCTGCCAATACGACACAACGCCCTACCGCGTTTTGACGCAAACGACCAAGGAGGAATGACCCGTGGATCACGAATTTTTCATCAGCTACCGCCGCGCCGACACCCAGGCGGCGCAAAAAATCTGGCAGGCCCTGCGGGACCGGGGGCACCGCGTCTTTTTTGACACGGACTCCCTGGACGCCGGGGATTTCACGGAGAACATCCGCGCCGCCATCGAGAGCTGCGACATGTTCGTCGCCATCCTGACGGAGAGGAGCCTGGAGCGGATGGCCCGGGACCCGGAGACGGATATGGTCCGCAAGGAGCTGGAGTATTGCCGCGCGGGCCGGCGGCTGACCCAGTTTTTCATGCTCCTGGACGACCCGGCGGCCCAAAAAGGGCGGCTTTACGAGGTCCTGAAGCAATACGACGGCGACGAGCTCATGCGGTGGATCGCCCGCCAGAACATCACCGAGTTCCAGGGCGGGGACGAGCCCGTGGACGGGGTCTTGGGCATCGCCGGCGTTTGCGGGAAGCTCCTCCAGGCCAAAGCCGACAAGGTCCGCGCCCTGCACTATGAGCGGAAGACCTGCCTGGGGCTCGGGGACAGGAAGCTCACCTATTACGGAAGCGTCCGCCGCAAGGGCGGGGACGGAGAGGTCGTCCCCCGCGGCCAGGGGAGGCTTGTGGAGGACGGAAAGGCGGAGGATTTCCTGGTCTACGACGGCGAATGGGAGGGCGGCGACGCCTTGGCCGGCCGGGGAGAGATCTACATCCAGGGGCGCGACAGCCGGAGGCTCATCTACCGGGGCCACTGGACGGACCTGCTCTTCGACGACGCGACCGGGACCCTCTACGGCCCGGACGGCGTCACCGTCGCGTACCGCGGGACCTTCGCCATGGGCAAAATGGCGGGGATCGGCAGGGCGGTCATCACCGCGGGGGAACAGGAGGTCGATTTTACCGGACGGTTTTACGGCGGTATGCCCGGATACGGCAGCCTTCGGATCGCCCGCGGCGGCCGGGAGGACGTTTTTCGCGGCAGCGTCTACGCGCCCTTCCGCGCCGTGGAGGCGGGCGTCCCTTTCCACACGGTCCTGCCGAAATTCGGACGCATGGAATACGCCAACGGCACGGTCTACGAGGGAGAATTTGGCTTTTTCAGGGAAAAGCTGACCTGGCAGGGCTGGGGCACGGCGGAGATCCCCGCGCCGGGCTTCCGCCTGCGGGCCGAGAGCTTCTTCGACGAAGGCCGGCCCGAGCGCCGGGAGCTGCCCGCCCGCGTGGAGGTCCTCCCGGAGGGGGAGACGGAGTACCGCGCTGTCTTTTCCGGCGGCCTGCGCGCCGGGACGCTCAACGGCGAGATCCGCTTTTTGAACGGGACGGTCTTCCGGGGCGACTGGCGGCGCGGAGATGATTCCGCGCGGAGGGGCTTCGGGGACGGCAAATACGTTCCGGGCGCCTTTTTCGACGCCCAGGGGCGGGAGTTCACCCCCACCGACGCCCAGCGGGACTTCTACGCGCGGCAGTGGGAGGCGCTGATCGCGCCGCTGCTGGACTGGTCGGACGACAGGACGGCGGAGGAGCTGACGCGCGGCGAGCCCCTGCCCCTGGAGTGCCCGGAGGCGCCGGAGGAGGAAGCGCCGGCGGAGGACGGCGTCTGGAACGAGCCGGAGCTTCAGAACGAGTTTACGTTCGTCCTCGATATGGCCCGGAGCATGGGCGCGCCGGAGAGCGTCACGGCCAGGGACGTGGTGGACGTGATCCTGGCCAAGCCCGCGCTGGCCGGCCAGTGGCGGGGCCTGGGGACCACAGCCGAGCGGGAGGCCTTCCTGCTGCGGAAGGCCCCGGACATCGTGGCCGCGATGCTCATGGGCTGACGGCGGGGAACCGGAAGAAAATTTCCGGACAAAAGATTCTCTTTTTTCCATCAAAAAATCGGCAAAATCATCTTGCATTTTTCGGAATGATGCGTTACAATAAACAGGCATATAGATGTCACACCGCCGCGTGCCGGCGGTGCGGGACGCGCAGGGGCGGAATTGGCAGATCCGCGCCGGCGGGGAACGCGCCGCAGCGACGGGACGGCATTGAATATGAGGTGAATTGGCGATCCCCAAAAAATTTTTATCGAAGGAGAGCAAAGCTATGAGGAAAAAAGTACTTACCCTGATCATGGCGCTGGCGATGCTTCTCACCCTCGTCCCCACTGCCTTGGCCGCTGAGTTCAAGGACCAGGACGAGGTGGAGGATTGGGCTGAGGATGCCGTTGACCGTTGGGCCAACGCCGGCGTCATCAGCGGCGACAACGAAGGCAACTTCAACCCCACCGGCGATCTGACCCGCGCGGAGGCCGCGCAGGTCCTCGTGAACCTTTTGAAGCTGGAGGGCACTGCCGACCTGTCCGGTTTCGCTGACTACGCCACGGCCGTTAAGGACCATTGGGCTGTTCCCGTGCTGGAGGCCGTTGTGGCCGCCGGCATCATGAACGGCACCGATAAGGGCCTGGAGCCGGAATCCACGGTCACCCGCGAGCAGATGCTCACCATGATCTGCCGCGGCCTGCACCTGGAGCCCGCCCCCAAGGACGCCGAGACCGACATCCCCGACATTGATGACGCCGCCGAGTGGAGCCGCGGCTACATTATCGCGCTCAACAAGATGGGCGTCGTCAACGGCGTGGACAATGAGGGCTCCGCCGCTCCTCTGACCGACATCAGCCGCGACGCGGCCGTCACCGTTCTTGACCGTCTCATCGGCGGCTACGCCAGCGAGGACGGCCAGTCGGTCGAGATCGAGGAAGGTAAGATCACCCTGATCGTGGCCGACAACGTGAAGGTCGAGGGCACTGCCGATCCCGAGCTTCCCATCGTTGTGGCCGGCACGGCCAACACCGTTGACATGGAGAAGGTCGAGGGCGCTCCCGCCGTCCAGGTTACCGTCTCCGAGGTCAAGATCGAGAACGCCCCCGCCGGCACCACCGTCTCCGCGGTTGAGGGCGCCACCGACGTCACCGTCGGCGACCAGACCGTCGAGCCCGGCGAGCCCCCCGTCGTCGTCGAAGAAGATAAAGAGCCCGAACCCACCACCCCCATCGTTCCTCCTGCGCCTCCTGCTAACCCCGATGCCGGCAAGGCTTTGGAAGCCGCGAATAAAGCGTGGGATGCGCTGGCAACGCTTCTTGAAAATAAGAAAGTGAACGGACTCATCATTGCCGAGAAGGACACCAACGGCCATTATACCCTTACTCTTGACGCCGATGCTATCAAGGCTGACCAACCTGCTTTTGGTGAGGGAACCCTCGATAACCTGATGGGCGATATCAAGAAGGCCATTGATGACAACTTCGGCACCGCGACCCTCAATATCAAGGTGGCCGATGATGGTAACCCTGTTCCTGTTTATGCGAACAAGAAGTTTGACAACACCAATCTCAAGGCCGCGCTTGTTTACGTTGCCGACGGCTTCTTCTACAAGCTGAGCCAGCTGAACGTTGATGAGGGTGGCGCAGAAACCGTTTATGAGTACAAGACCCTCACCGGCACGGTTGTGTATGGTGGCGGGACCGATTCTGCCAACGTCTCCCTCGCCATCAAGCTCAAGGGAGAGGACGTTAAGAAAGTCCAGGCCCTTGCTGACAAGCTTCAGCAGTATCTCTCCATGGATCAGATGACTATGACAGAGATTACCAAGAAATATGGCAGCGGTAATATCCTCAACAACGTCACCGGCGAGGACAAGTACATCGTTGTGGGCGTTGAGCTGCCGCCGAGCGTGCTTAAAAAGCTCAAGTCTATTGTTCCGACCGAACAACAATTCAAGGAGTATAGTATTACCCAAGCTTTCGGCGGACTTAAAAACGTGGAGATTGGCACGGATATTCTCACCGGGGATGCCGCCAACATCAATTCCGCGCTCAAGACTGTCAACAGCAACGCAAACCTCATCAACAAGGTTCTGAGCAAGCTGACCATTTCGATCGATGGCAAGAGTGTGACCAGCACCTTTAACCCCGGTAGTACCGACTCCGCGTGGAAGGACTTTGTCACAGGCGTTGCCGGTATGTTCACCGGCGAAATCGGCAACACCCAGGTCAAGGACTATGCGCTGACCGGCGGAACCGAGGATGGCACTTTCTACGCAGTCCCCGTGAAGGTTCAGATTAATCTTCCTTCTATGGGCTTCACAGCCACAGAGACTGTTATTGTGATTCTTAACATTCCGTACGATACCACGGACTAATTACCCATACCCCAAACGCCCGGTGGCAGGCAGGATTCTGCCTGCCACCGATTTTGGTTTACTCTTTTCACCGGTTCGGTGAGTTGAAAGGAGTTCAAAATGGATAAAGACATAAAATTGCCGGAGCATCTGACGGCGATTTGCTTGGTTGTATACGAAATGAGGTGTACTCTATGAAAATCGGAAGACGCTTTCTTTGCTTCTCCCTCGCGCTGCTGCTTGTAGTGAGTGTGCTGCCACTGAGCGCGCTGCCGATAAGGGCGCTGGCGGCGCCGGGTACAAGTCAGAAAGAGGCCGTCAATGCGGTTTATGACGCGATGAAAGAAGCGATCGCCGCGCCGGATGACGGAGTCAACGCAGCGCTTACAGGGATTGCCAAGCTGGATTTTATAGAAGGTTCAAGCGGCGGTGTCGCTTGTAATTTTATTACTGAAAGCACTCCTGCCATGGACCTGTTAGGTGTGGATTTTTTATCTAAACTGTTTGAGTATGAAAATATCGAATCGATTACTTTTCTTGACGCTGATCCGACATCTAATTATGTGACAGAGTATATGAGTAAACAGCAAAAACCGGGCACGGCTTTGCAATTATTGAATGCAGGGCTTATGATGCTAGGACAGCCGGTTGAAATACATACAGAGAATGATCAACTTGTTTTGATGCTCGCTGTTCTTGCGTCTGTTACAGCCCGTTACGAGGGCAAGATAGAAGAATTTGCGACTAAAACTACAACTGTAGAAATAAGTTTCCTAAATGGTACGCAGGTTCCCGTCACGCTCAACGGGGCAGTTGACGGTATTAAATTCAACGCCCCTGTCACGATTTATTTCTGCAATAGTACCGCCAAGCATAACGTGACCTTTACAGGCGTTGGCGTTACAGGTGGTAGCTCCACCGAATACCAATATGACGCCCCGATTCAGTTCCCGGAGGCGAACAATGTCGGTCAAATCCTCTACGGTTGGAAAAAGACCTGTACCGACTATGGCGATGATAAAAATGGTGGAAAAGATGTAGAGTGCGGCGTGATTTCTGCCGCTGACGCCTCGTCTGAGAAGATGGGGGCGCTTGACGTCACATACGAAGCCCAGTGGACGTCCGAAACCAAGGACGTGAAATTCCACTACGAGGATGGTACATCTTTTACAAAGACGATTACCCAGGGCGTCGGCAAGGGCTGGCTGCTCCCGGAAACCCCGAAGCGGGAGGGCTACACCTTCCTCGGTTGGTTTACCGAAAAGGGAGACAGCGGCAGCAAAATCGGAGAGAACTATGTCACTGAAAACGGCACAGATATCTACGCCCATTGGTGGAAACACCCTGTTGTTACTTTCCATAACGAATATACACGCAATACAGATACAAAAGTAACCACAGATTCCAGGGGCATGGTACCTGCGGCTCAAGCCGAGAATCTAGGAAATGCTAAACTAGGATATACTTTCCACGAATGGCTGGACTCTGAGGAAAATGGCAAAAAGATAGATTTTGACACCAAAGTGTTTACGGAAGATACCACCGTCTACGCAAAGGTTACCGCCAACACCTACACCGTGGAATTCAAGCCCGGAGAAGAGGGTAACGTTGAAGGTACGATGGAAAGCCAGAGCTTCACCTATGGCGTGCCACAAGAGCTCAAGGCGAACGAGTTCATCCGCAAGGGCTACGACTTTGATGTCTGGTCTCAAAGTCGTAATAAGACATATACAGATCGCCAGGAGGTGTCGAATCTCACCTACGCTCAGGGCGGGAAAGTCACCCTGACGGCCAAGTGGAAGGCAAAAACGTACGATGTGACCCTTGACGCCGCCGGGGGCAAAATCAACGGCAAGGACACAGATACCATCACCGTCACCTACGACCAGACCTACGGCGACCTACTGACCGAACCCACAAGGGAGGGTTACGAGTTTGCCGGCTGGCAGACCGCCGGCGGTGAAACTGTAGGCCAGCAGACCAAAGTTGGCGAGGGGCTCGATGTCACTGCGGAGGGCGAGCTTAAGCTTATCGCTCAGTGGAACCCCAAGGGCGATACCAAGTATACAGTGAAGCATTGGCTGCAAAAGGTCGATGGCAATGAGTATGAGCTTGCCGATAACGGCGAGGAAAGCAAGCAGGGTCAGACTGCCGCCGATGTCACCCTGACGCCCAGAGAGATTACGGGCTTCCATGTCAATAAGACAAGCAGTAATGACCTTAAGGGCACGATCGGCGCGGATGGCAAGACCGTCATGAACATCTACTACGACCGCAACACCTATCAGATCACCTGGAAATACCGGGACGAGACAGGAAGCGAGACGGAGGTGCAGGAGACCTACCGCTACGGTGCCACGCCCGCGCACAGGGAAGCGGAAGTGAATGTGGATACCGACAGCGCTCACTATGAGTTTAAGAACTGGGATAGCACTCCTGCCACGGTGACCGGCCCGGCGACCTACACAGCCCAGTACACCGAAAGCCACGAGGCGAGAATAGGCGAGGTCAACTGGCGCACGCTGGAGCTCGCCCTTAAAAACGCCAAAGCGAACGATACCGTTGTCCTTGAAAGCGACGTCACCTTGACCGGCGATGTGGAGGTTCCCAAGGACGTCATGCTCCTCCTGCCCGTCTCCGCCGATGACACCGGCTACACCGAGACGGGCTACAATCCCGACGGGGAAACATATTCACAGACTACCGGCAAGGACTCCAAAGCGCAGCTTTTCCACAAGCTGACCATCCCCGCCGACACGACCATGACGGTCAACGGCACGGTTTTGGTCAACGCCGTCACCGGGCGGCCCAACGCGGGACATTACGACATGGACGTGACCGGAGGGTACGGTGAAATCGCGCTTGAGGGCGAAATCATTGTCAAAGATGGCGGCGTTCTTGACGTGTGCGGTTATGTTACCGGCAACGGTACCGTCACCGCCGAGCCCGGCGGCGAGGTTCGGGACCTTTACATCGTCCGCAACTGGCGCGGCGGCACACGGGCGGTCAATGTCTACCCGCTCGTCTACCCCATGAACCAGGTGGACATGCACAACATCGAGGTCAAGACCGTTATCAAGGCGGGCGCCAGCCTTGTGGGTACCGTCAAGATGTACGCAAACACCCAATATTACTACACCCGCTTCCCGCAGATAGATCAGGAAAACGGACTTATTCGTCAGTCCGAGGGCTCTGTTATCAAGACCTACGACAAGATCAATGACCGGGAAAAGCTTGTCATGGATGGCAAGGGCAGTATCGAGGCAAGCGAGCTTTTCATTGTTCAGATGAATTTGACCACCGGGGACCATGTCTATCCCATAGACGGCGATATGGACATTGAGCTCTCCGGCAACTGGACGGTCAACGAGCGGCTCAAGCTGATGCCCGGCGTCAATGTCCAATTCAAGGAAGGCACGTTTACCTTTGCTAAAACGACCGCCAAGAGCAAAAGGGATATGCTGACGGCGATCTATGACAGCTTCCAGGACAGGGATCTCTTTAACGACGGTACCGCCTATCCGAGTAAACGCGGCGAAGCCTCGCTGACATTGGGCGGCGGGACTACAACGGTCGTAAACAGCGATTTTGGCGGAAAAATCCTTGTGGCGGACACTGCCACGGAGGATAATCCCGCGAGGATAACCTTTGCCCCGGGGATCGAGACCACCGTTACAACCTATGAGGCAGACGGGACAGAGGCAAAATCAAAGCTCCGGACTCTGACTTTCTCCACTACCATTGGCGGTACAGAGGTCAAAGCGGGAACAAATTACATCTGCTATGTCAAGGACGGCGAAACTGTTGTCAAGCCCTCCAATGACGTGCCTGAGATCGAAATAGACTTTGAGCATGAGACATTGACCGGCTTTGCCGAGGGACACAGCTATACAGTCAACGGCGAGGACGCGCAGCCCAATGGGGGCAGCCTTGCAATTGAGGAAGGCTGGTTCGGAAGCGAGCTGGAGATCGTTGACGTTACCGGCGACAAATTTTTGAGCAGCCAGCCGCAGACCCTCGCCGTTCCCACGCGTCCCGAGGCTCCCGCGGGCCTGAGTGGAATGACGCCCAGCTCGCCAGAGGGAACCGACGGCTCTATAACCGGTCTCGACAGCGGGAAGCTTTACGAGTACAAGCTGACTGACAGCGAGGAATGGACCGATGTGGACGCGGAAAGCACCTCTATAACCGGTCTCGCGGTGGGGATTTATCAGGTCCGCGCCAAGGCCACGGCTGACGCTTTCCTGAGCGAGGCGGCAACCGTTGAGGTCAAATATGTCGCGCCCTATATCCCCAGCACTCCCGACAACACCACCGAGACCGTCACCAACCCCGACGGCTCTACCACTACAACGACCACCGAGGCCGACGGGACCAAGACTGAGACAACGACACAGACCGACGGGACTGTTACCGAGAAGGTCACCCAGACCGACGGCTCCGCCGTTGAGACGACCACCACCCCCGAGGGCGTCACCGGTCAGGTGACCACCGACGCCCAGGGCGAGGTCACGGCCGCCGAGGTCGTGATCCCCGAGGCGAAGGAGGACGAGGTCGTCACCGCGCCCGTGGAGGTCCAGGCCGCCAAGAGCGCCGACGAGGCGCCGGAGATCAGCGTCCGCGTGGAGAAGGACTCTGCGCGCGTGGAGATCCCCGTCACGGACGTCACGCCCGGGACCGTCGCCGTGCTGGTCCACGAGGACGGCACCGAGGAGATCATCCGCGACTGCGCCGTCACCGAGGACGGCATCGTGCTCGGCGTCGAGGGCGAGGTCACCGTGAAGCTCGTGGACGCCACGCAGACGTTCAAGGACGTGGAGGACGAGGGCCACTGGGCCGCGAAGGAGGTCGAGTTCGTCGCCGCGCGGCAGCTCTTCAACGGCGAGGGGGACAACAACTTCAACCCCGACGGCGACATGACCCGCGGCATGCTGGTCACGGTCCTGCACAGGTTGGCGTATGAGCCGGATGCCGTGAAGACGAGCTTCGGCGACGTGGACGAGGGCCAGTACTATGCCGAGGCTGTGTCCTGGGCCGCCGGCCTGGGCGTCGTCAACGGCACCGGCAACGGGTCCTTCGCGCCGGAGGACGACGTCACCCGCGAGGATCTGGCGGTGATGCTCTACCGCTACGCCGAGAAGATGGGCTACAGACTGACGCAGGACGGCAAGTACACCAGCTTCGCGGACGCAGCGAATGTCAGCGACTACGCCCGCAAGGCCATGGACTGGGCCGTGAGCATGGGGCTCATCGGCGGCAAGGATGGGCGGCTGGCGCCTCAGGATAACGCCACCCGCGCCGAGGTCGCCGCGATCTTCATGCGGTTCTGCGGGAATGTGATCAAGTAAGGAATAGCGTTATGCCCCCCGGCGAGAGCCGGGGGGCGGTTTTTGAGCGGTAGACGCACCCACCCTGGCCGGCGCTTCGCGCGGCCACCCCTCCCGGAGGGAGGGGCTTTGGAGCAAGGCGGAAGCCGGTACGTTTTGTGGGGACCGGTCCGGTATCCGACGCTCGCTGCCTCCCTGCCCCCCTCCTACGAGGAGGGGGCTTAAAAAGGTTTGCGGCTTCGCCGCAGTTTTTGATTTGCCCGCGCGGCGGGGACGGGGGACGGGCGGGTTTGGTCCGCCCCTACAGTTTGGATTGCGTCCAATTAACGCCGTAGGGGTCGCCGCCCACGGCGGCCCGCGTTTCGATGATTTCCGGTGTCGGTTGAATGGGGTAACATCCCAAATTCCCCGTAGGGGCGAACCCATGTGTCCGCCCGTGCTGCGTTGCGGGACGGGGATGGTTCCGATAAAACGGAAAATGGTGGTTATCGGAGGGTGGGCCGCTGTGGGCCTGCGCCCGCAGGCGCGCATCACGAGCGCAACCGCCGCGAAGCGGCGGCTCTTGGCGCGGAGATGCGGCCCGTACGGCATTGGTCGAGGCGGGTCATTTTTCGAGGGACGGGTCGCCCGGGAGGACGACCCCTACGGCGAATATCGTAAACCTTTTCCCACCGCCATCGAGTCATTTTTTCCGGCGGCATGTACGTCGGAAAAAAACCCTTTTGTTTTGCGGAGCGTGCGGCCCCAACGAAGCCGTGCGCGGAGCAAAACAGCAGAAAAAAGATTCGGAAATGTCCGCAGACATTTCCGAATCTTTTTTCGCACGTATCCCTTTGGCATTTGAAAGCCGCAAAGCGGCCTTCAAAGCCAGATTACTTAGTCCGTGACATACGGCAGGAGGGCGATCTGCCTTGCCTGCTTGATGGCGGTGGTGAGCTGGCGCTGGTGCATGGCGCAGGTACCGGTGGCGCGGCGGGGAAGGATCTTGCTGCGCTCGGAGAGGTACCGGCGGAGCTTGGCGGTGTCCTTATAGTCGATGTGCTGGCACTTGTCCACGCAGAACTGGCAGACCTTGCGACGCTTGCGGGCCTGGGCGGGACGGGCCGGACGGGCTTCTCTCTCGTTGGTCATTGACGTTAACCTCCTTTTTTCAGGTTATGAAAAGGTGAACTTGTTCGGGTCAGAATGGCAGGTCGCCGTCGTCATCGGTGAGGTCGGCGAAATCCGAGCCGGGAGGGGAATAACTGCCGGCGCTGCCGTAATTGGCGGGCGCGGGGGCGCTGCTGCCGTAGCTCCCGCCGTAGCTGCCGCCGCCGTAAGAGCCGGACTGGGGGGCGTCGTAGGAGCGGTTCTGGTTATAGCCGCCCTGGTTGTCGCCGTCGCGCTTGGAGTCGCCGAAGTAGACGTTGTCGGCGACGATCTCGGCGCTGGTGCGCTTGTTGCCCTCCTTGTCGGTCCAGTCGCGCATCTGAAGGCGGCCGGAGACGACGGCCATACGGCCCTTGCTGAAATACTTGCTGACGAACTCAGCGGTGGCGCGCCAGGCCACGACGTCGATGAAGTCGGCCTGCCGCTCTCCGCCGTCCCTGGGCGCGAAGTCCCGGTCAACGGCGACACGGAAAGACGCCACGGGGATCCCGGCCTGGGTCCGTCTGAGCTCCGGGTCGCGGGTGAGGCGGCCCATGATCACGATGTGGTTGAGCATGTCGCGTCCTCCTTATTCCGGCTGAACGGTGACAAGGGCACGCATGACGCCCTCGGTGATGCCGAGGACGCGGTAGAGCTCCGCGGGGAACTCCGGGGCGGACTGGAACTTCACCAGCACATAGTACCCCTCGGGCTTGTCGTTGATGAGATAGGCGAGCTTCCGCTTGCCCCACTCCTCAATTTCGCCCAGGGTGCCGTTGGCTTCGATGAGGCTCTTGAACTTCTCCACGATGGCGGCGGTCTCCTCCTCGTTGAGGTCCGGGTCGATGATGTACAGAAGCTCATACTTTTCCGCTGTCTTTGCCATATTTTTGCACCTCCTTTTGGACTTATGGCCTTCGCGGCGAACGAAGGCAAGGTTGCCCGTGACTACGGGCTTATAAATTATACCCGAAAACCGGGAAATGTCAAGGATTTTTTTAAAAACTTCTCCGGAAGTGACAGTTTTTTCCGCAAAAAGGTATTGACTGGAAGACACGGTTGGAGTATACTGTAATTTGCACAAAAAGTCGAAGTCGTTTGTTGTGCCGCGGGCATCGTCCCGCACTATGGAGGTTCAAGTCGTGAGAAATGTGACGCTTTCCGGCGGGCTCGAGATGCCCCTTGTTGGCGTGGGCACTTTTCTGCTCTCACCTGACGACGCGCAGGCCTCCGTCGGCGAAGCCCTCCGGGCGGGATACCGCCTGGTGGACACCGCCAACGCCTACATGAACGAAAAAGCCGTGGGCCGCGCCCTGCGGACCTCCGGCCTTGCCCGGGAGGAGGTCTTTCTGGAGTCCAAGCTCTGGCCGGCCTTTTACGAGCAGCCGGACGGCGTGGAGCGCACCATGGCGCGGCTGGGGGTGGACGATCTGGACCTGATGCTCCTCCACCACCCCACGAGAAATTACATGACGGGCTACACACAGCTGGAGGAGGCCGTGCGCGCCGGGCATGTCCGGGCCATCGGCCTTTCCAACTTCTCCGTATCCCAGGTGGAGCACGTCCTGCGCCGGTGCCGCATCCGGCCGGAGGTGGTCCAGGTACAGCTCCACCCCTATATGCAGCAGCGGGAGCTGGCGGAATTTTTAAAGCGGGAGGACATCGCCCTCCAGGCCTGGTTCCCCCTGGGCCACGGGGACAAGGGGCTCCTTAACGAGCCGGTCTTCACGCGCCTTGCGGAAAAATACGGGAAGACCCCGGCGCAGGTGATCCTGCGCTGGCACTTGGACGCGGGCCACGGCTTCGTGGTGGGCTCCAGGGACCGGGGACACCTCAAGGAGGACCTGGACATCCTGGACTTCTCCCTCACCGGGGACGAGCTTGTCGAGATCGCCTCCCTGGACCGGGGCTGCTCTTTCTCCTCCACCACCCAGGCCATGCTCAACACCTATTCGCTTTTTGTCCCGCCGGTGGCGGAACAGAAATAGGAATGACTTTGAGGGCCGCTTTGCGGCAGTTCCCCCAAGTAGGAGCTAAGGGCGGACACATGGGTCCGCCCCTACGGCGAATTGGAAGATGTTGCAATTTACACTGTAGGGGCGGGTTCTAAACCCGCCCGCGTATTTGGAACCACACTGTCATCGGCGGGCGGGTTTGGAACCCGCCCCTACCAAAAAGGATGCGCCGCACTGCGGCGCAATTTTTTATAAAGGCGGCGCGGAGCGCCGCAACCTTATTCCCCTAACCCCTTTTTCGGAAAAACTACGCCCGCAGGCGTGTTTCGGAGGCCAACCGCATAGGGTCCCCACGCGATTAAAAATCGCGTGGGAAAGGAGGAGCCAAGCCAGCGCCTGAGCCCGACCATCGGGAGGGCGAGGTTAAGCGGCTTGAGCGACGACGTGGCGGCTCTTGGGCCGGAGATGGGGTGCCGCCGCCGCGGCGGGGTATTCGAGCCCGTGGAGCGTCCCTGATGCTTCCGGTAAACGAGACTTACTGCGTGCGGGCCGCCAGGAGTGGCGGCCCCTACAGGGTGAGTTATGGGAAACGTTTCGAAAATTCGCGCCCGTCTCCGTCTCGGAGCCCCCTCCTCGTAGGAGGGGGGCAGGGGGGCAGCGAGCGTGGGATGACAGGGCGGTTACGAGCCGTCGCCCCTCCTCATCTCCTCCCCCGAAAAAACTCCGTCAGCATCTCCCGGCACTCCTGCTCCAGTACGCCGCCGTAGACCTTGACCTTGCGGTCCAGGGGCTCCAGAAAGAGGTTGAAAAGGCCGCCGCAGGCGCCGGCGCGGGGGTCCTTCGCACCGTAGCGCACCTCGGTCAAGCGGGCGTTGTAGACGGCGCCGGCGCACATGGGGCAGGGCTCCAGAGTGACGTAGAGGGCGCAGCCGTCCAGCCGCCAGGCGCCCAAAGTGCGGCTGGCGTCGCGAATGGCCTCCAGCTCGGCGTGGGCGGTGGCGTCGCGCTCCTCGGTGCGGTTGCGGCCCCGGCCGACGATCCGACCCTCCGGGTCCACGACCACGGCCCCTACGGGGGTCTCGCCGGCCTCGGCGGCCTCGCGGGCAAGGGCCAGGGCCTGCCGCATATAAAATTCAGGCGTCATGGTGCCTCCTATGGTATAAATCGGTCCGGTTTGGGCGAGAATAGCATCAAAAGACCGGGAGGGTTTGACATGAAGGTTGCCGACATTATGAACGATTCCGTGGTGTCCATCTCCGAGGATGAGACTGTGGCGCTGGCCTCGCGGCTTTTGAGCCGCCACAACGTGGGGGCCCTGCCTGTGGTGGACGGCGGCGGGGCGCTGCGGGGGATGGTGACGGACCGGGACATCGTCCTCCGGTGCGTGGCCACGGGCCGAAGCCCCCGGGAGACAAGCGTGGGGGAGATCATGTCCCGCAGTCTCGTGACGGTGAACCCCGGCGACGAGGCCGCCCGCGCCGGCCGGCTCATGGGCGCGGCCCAGGTCCGCAGGCTCCCGGTGACCCAGGAGGGCAGGCTCGTGGGCATCGTGAGTCTGGGGGACATGGCCCGGGTCACCGTGCTCAACGAGGAATCCGGCCGGGCGCTGACAAAGATCTCGTCCAATTTAAGACAGCTTTGATAACGGTTTGGGAAAGGCAGATGCCTTTCCCAAACTTTTTTCGATCTTACGGCCTTAACCCCATGCCGCCCTCCAGAGTGAGGGTCTCGCCGGAGAGGTACTTGAAGTCCGCGCTGGCAAGCTGCACGCACACCCGCCCGATCTCCTTTTCCGGGTCGCCGTAGTGGCCCATGGGGGGCATGTGGACGTTGGCCTTGAAGGCGTCGGGGTAGGCGTCCTGGAAGTTCTCCAGCTGGGCGGTCCAGGCCAGGGGGCAGATGACGTTGACGTTGATGCCGTCCCGGCCCCACTCGGTGGCGGCGACTCTGGAGAGACCCCGGATGCCCTCCTTGGCGGCGGCGTAGGCGCACTGGCCGAAGTTGCCGAAAAGCCCCGCGCCGGAGGCAAAGTTGATGACGCTGCCCTTCGTCTCCTTGAGGTAGGGGTAGCATGCCTTCATGTAGTAAAAGGCGCTGTAGAGCCCGGAGTAGAGGGCCAGGTCGAACTGCTCGGTGGTGTGGTCGGCCAGCGTCACGCCGGAGGCCGACGCCTGGGCGTTGTTGATGAGCACGTCGATATGGCCGAACTCGCTGACGGCGGCCTCAACCACCTTTTTTACCGTCGCCTCGTTGTCCGCGCCGGCGCTGATGTCCGCCTGGACGGGCAGGACCCGGATGCCGTAGAGGCGCTCCAGCTCCTCCTTAGCGTCCGTGAGCTTTTTCACGTTGCGGCCTGTGATGACCAGGTTCGCGCCCTCCTTGGCGAAGGCGATGGCGATGCCGTAGCCGATGGAGCCGGCGGAGCCGTCCTTGAGGGTGGCGCGTCCGCCGCCGGTGATGATGACTGTTTTGCCTGTGAGCTCTCCCATGGTGATTACCTCCTTGAATTTGTCCATATTATATGCGTTTTTCGCGATTTTTACGGTGAAAATGGAAGACCCGGTTGGGGATCTCCAGAATGAGCACGATGCCCAGGACGATGGCCACGGCGGCGCGGACGGCGGCGAAGCCCCGGGTCAGGGCCTCGGAGGTGCCGCCCATGACCAGGTAGTAGGCCGTCCAGTAGACGCCGGCGCCGGGGACCAGGGGGATGATGCCGGAGATGAGGAAGACGGTGACGGGGCACCGCCGCCAGACGGCGCAGACGCGGGAGCTCAGGGTCACGAGAGCGGCGGCGAAAAGCGTCGCCTCCGTGGCGGAGAGGCCCAGGGCCTCCAGTACGTCCACCGCGAGAAAGCCGAGGCCCCCGATGAGGGCGCACAGGGCATAGTACCGGGGCGGCACGCCGAAGATGAGGGCGAAGGCCACGGTGCCCACCGCGGCGGCCAGGAAATGGATGAGCATGGTCACAGCGGCACACCTCCCGTGATGTGGCGGTAGACGGTGAAGACGAGGCCTACGCCGATGGCGATGGACATGAAGACGAGAAGCGCGTCCAGGAGCCGCACCGCGCCGGAGATGTAGTCCCCGTCGGCGATGTCCCGGATGCCGTTGGTGAAGGCAAGGCCGGGGACCAGGGGGATGATGCCGCCGATGATGATGTTGCCCAGCGACGAGCCCAGCCCCGCGTGCCACAGCGCCACGGACGTCAACGTGACGATAGCCCCGCCGAAGAGGTTGCCGGAAATTTTGGACATATGCGGGGCGCTGACGAACACCACGAAGACGTAGAGCAGAAGCCCCGCCAGGAAGCTTGCCAACGCGTCCGGGAAGCTGCCGCCGAACATGAGGCAGAAAGCGGCGGAGCCGAAGCCGGAGGCCAGAATCTGCAGAATCGCCGGCGGGTCCGGCAGGGCGCGGATACGGGCAAGCTCCCGCTTCACGTCCTGGAGCGTGTGGCGGCCCTGCTCGATCTCCCGGGAGAGCTGGTTGATGGCCACCACCCGGGCAAGGCGGGCGGAGCTTACGCGGCTTTGCCGGACGCGGGCATAGTGCCCCCGGTCCGTAAGGCCCGTGGCGAAAAGGCCGTTGGCAAGGACGAAGAAGTCCCGGTGGGCGTCGTCCACCCCGAAATACCGGGAGATGCGCTCCATGGTCTCCTCCACCCTGAAGATCTCCGCGCCGCTTTCCAGCAGGATATGCCCCGCCTCAAAGGCCGTCTCCAGCACCTCGTCCGTCGAATACCCCATCGTCTCACCTCCCGTGCTGATGGGTAGAGAATACCACAGATGAGAGGATTTTTCAAGATGGAGTGTGGGGAAAGAGAGCGTTGATTGACGGCAAATTGGAAAATGCAGGGGCGGGTTCCAAACCCGCCCGTCCACCTCCATCGCCATATCTAGTAGCTTCGTTAAAATAACAACAAAACAGCTTGACATTGGGCGATAATAGAGGTAAAATAGAGAGTGGTATTTTTTCGAAATATATAGGGGCATTTCGGAATCGTATCAAGGTTCATAACATAGTCAAATTCAATTTTTCAGAAAGGGAGGTGTATCCACTGGCATGTTGTGGTATGTCATAACCGCGATCGTCGCGTTTGCCGTGGGCGTAGGCGTGATGCTGCTCATCAACGTCCTCAAGCGTAAGCGGGACGAGAAGACCATCGCCGACGCCGAGGAGCAGGCGAAGAACATTGTGAACAAGGCCTACAAGGACGCTGAGAACAAGAAGCGCGAGGCCATGCTGGAGGCCAAGGAGGAGATCCACCGCGACCGCGCCGAGTACGAGCGCGAGGTCAAGGAGCGTCGGGCGGAGCTTTCCAAGCAGGAGCGCCGCTTACAGCAGAAAGAGGAGACCCTGGACAAGAAGACCGAGGCCGTGGAGAAGAAGAACGAGCAGGCTCAGAAGAAGCTGGCCGATCTGGACGCCGCGAAGGAGGAGATCAACACCATCAAGCGCGGACAGCTGGAGATGCTGGAGCGCATTTCCGGCTACACCATGGAGGAAGCCAAGAGCTACCTCATCGCCAATGTGGAGGCCGAATGCACCCACGAGGCCGCCATGAAGGTCAAGGAGGTCGAGGCAAAATACAAGGAGGAGGCCGACGAGAAGGCGCGGGAGATCATCACCCTGGCGATCCAGCGCTGCGCCGCCGACCATGTGGCCGAAGCTACCGTCAGTGTGGTTCCCCTGCCCAATGACGAGATGAAGGGCCGCATCATCGGCCGCGAGGGCCGCAACATCCGCTCCATCGAGACGCTCACCGGCGTGGACCTCATCATCGACGACACGCCGGAGGCCATCACCGTCTCCAGCTTCGACCCGGTGCGGCGGGAGATTGCGCGGCTCGCGCTGGAGAAGCTCATCCAGGACGGCCGCATCCACCCCACCCGCATCGAGGAGATGGTGGAGAAGGCCCGCCGGGAGGTGGACGCCACCATCAAGGCCGAGGGCGAGCGCGCCGTCTTTGAGACGGGCGTCCGGGGCCTGCACCCGGAGCTCATCAAGCTCCTGGGGCGCATGAAGTACCGCACCAGCTACGGCCAGAACGTGCTCAACCACTCCAAGGAGGTCGCCTACATCGCGGGACTCCTGGCCTCCGAGCTGGGCGTGGACGTGGCCACCGCCAAGCGCGCGGGGCTCCTCCACGACCTGGGCAAGTCCGTGGACCACGAGATGGAGGGCAGCCACGTCCAGCTGGGCGTGGAGCTGGCCCGCCGGTACCGTGAGAGCGACGAGGTCATCCACGCCATCGAGGCCCACCACGGCGACGTGGAGCCCCACACCGTCATCGCCTGCCTCGTCCAGGCCGCAGACACCATCTCCGCCGCCCGCCCCGGCGCACGGCGCGAGAACATCGAAAACTACATCAAGCGTCTGGAGAAGCTGGAGGAGCTCACCAGCTCCTTCAAGGGCGTGGAGACAAGCTACGCCATCCAGGCCGGCCGCGAGATCCGCATCATGGTCAAGCCCGAGGAGGTCTCCGAGGACGATATGGTCCTCCTGGCCCGGGAGATCGCCCGGAAGATCGAGGCCGAGCTCGAGTACCCCGGCCAGATCAAGGTCAACCTCTTCCGGGAGACCAAGGCCGTGGAATACGCCAAATAGTCCGGCAAAAAAGGCCGCTGGCCTTTTCCGCCAAAGGGGAACGCGCGAAACCTCCGTCTCAAATTCCGCGGAATTTGAGACGGAGGTTTCTGCTGTCTCCCCGCGCGCGCCCTCGCCGTCTCTGATGCCGCTTTCTTCTGATGTGCGTATTATACCACAAAATAAGCAATTTGTCAATCATTTTTTAGTATTTTGAAGTATTTTTTGTAGGGCCAGGTTCCAAACCCGCCCGCGCTTTTTGATACCGCCCTGTCAACCCACGCTCGCTCCCCCCCCTGTCCCCCTCCTACGAGGAGGGGGCGAAAAAGGTTTGCGGCTGACGCCGCATTCTTAGATTTGCCCGCGCGGCGGGGACGGGGGACGGGCGGACACATGGGTCTGCCCCTACATTTTCCAAATCACATTCCATCAACGCCGTACGGCCCGCCGTCCCCGGCGGCCCCCGTTCCGACAACATCCAATGTAGGTTAAATGGGATAACCCTCCATATCCCCCCGTAGGGGCGGACCCATGTGTCCGCCCGTGCCACGTTTCGTGACGGGAACGGTTCCGATAAATGACGCCCCCCCGTCTTAGGGCCCCCTCCTACGAGGAGGGGGCTAAAAAGGTTGCGGCTTCGCCGCATTTTTGTATTTTCCCGCGCGGCGGGGACGGGGGACGAAGGACGGGGGGACGGGCGGGTTTGGAACCCGCCCCTACAAAAAATACTTACGAATACTAAAAAATACTTGACAAATCACTCGTTTTGTGGTATAATACGCACAACAGAAGAAAGCGGACAAAATCTCCCATCGAGCCATTTTTTCCGGCGGCATGTACGTCGGAAAAAATTCCTTTTGTTTTGCGGAGTGTGCGGCCCCTACGGGGCCGTGCGTGGAGCAAAACAGCAGGAAAGCCCTCCACGAAAGGTCCGCAGACCTTTCGTGGAGGGCTTTCCGCATGTTTCCCTTTGGCATTTGAAAGCCGCGAAGCGGCCTTCAAATGCCAGTTAAGCCAGCTTTAGTTTCTCCACCAGCGCGGCGAAGTCGGCGACGGTCTGGATGCCCTCCAGGGAGTCCTGGGGGATCATGATGCCGAAGTGGTCCTCCACCTCAGAGACGAACTCCACCAGGTCCAGGGAGTCGATGTCCAGGTCGGTGCGAAGGTTGGTCTCGGGGGTGACGGCGTCCTCGTCCAGATCGAGGGTGCTGACCATGATGTCACGAATTTCTTCAAACATAGTGCGTACCTCCTAAAGGATTGATTTACGACCACTCCTTGACCGTCTTGTCCACCGGGGGCTTCTCGGGGGCGGGGGCGGCGGGGGAGCCGAAGTTGGCGCGGCTGGCGTAGCCGCCGTTGGAGCTGCGGCGGGGGCGGCTGTCCCGGCGCTCATCCCGGCGGGGCGGGCGGGAGTCCGTCCGCTCGTAGGTGTCCCGGGGGGCCGTGGAGGCCTCGTAGGCCACCACCACGCGGCGGTTGGGCTCGGTGCCGGTGGAATAGGTGGTGACGCCGGGGTAGTCCTGAAGCGCCGTGTGGATGACGTGGCGCTCGTAGGCGTTCATGGGCTCCAGGGTCTGGTTGCGGCGGTAGCGGACCACCTTGGCGGCGGTCTTCTTGGCCACGGCGGTGAGGGTGTCAGCCCGCTTGGCGCGGTAATTCTCCGCGTCCACGTTGACGCGGGTGCGCTCGTCGGAGCCGTTGTTGAGCATGTAGTTGGTCAGATGCTGGATGGCGTCCAGCGTCTCGCCCCGGCGGCCGATGAGGGCGCCCACCTTCTCGCCGGAGAGCTCCACGCTCACGGTGTTGTCCTCGGCGCTGTAAACGGCGTCCACCTGGGCCTCCACGCCCATGCGCTCAAAAAGGCCCAGCAGGAAGGTACGGACCCGCTCCACCTCATTGCCCTCGGGGACGCCCTTGGGGGCGGCGGGCTTGGACGGAGCCGGCTTTTCGGCGGCCTTGGGGGTCTTGGGAGCCTTGGGGGCGGGCTTGGGGGCGGGCTTGGGGGCGGGCGCGGGGGCCGGCTCCTCATCGGGGACCTCATAGGTCACACGGACCTTGGCGGGGCTGGCGCCGATGCCGAAGAAGCCGGACTTGGCCCGCTCCAGGACGGTGACGGACACATCGGCGTCCTCGGTAAGCCCCAGCTGCTCCAGGGCGGCGCGGCGGGCATCGTCCTCGGTCTTGCCGGTAGTCTCGATGGATCTTATCATATGCTTTCCTTTCCTTCTTCCTCGCCGTCCGCGTCCTCGGGCTTTTCCGGAGACGGGGCGGGCGTTTCGTCAGGTGCTGTGTCTGTGGGTTCAGAGGGAAGCGCGGCGGCGGAGAGCTTCTCCTGGAGCTCCTCGGAGAGGGACTCGTCGATCTGGGAGGAATCCTCCGTGGCGCCCTCCACGCCGTTTCTGGCATAGCGCTCCGGGTCGTAGGCGCGGCCCCGGGCGTAGCGGCGGGCGCCCACGCGGGAGGGCTCGTACGCCGGCTCCTCCGGGTTCTGGGCGCGCTGCCACTCCAGCGCCTTGCCGGCGGCCTCGGTCTTGCGTTTTTGCTGCTGCTTGCGCTTGGAGGTGTTCTCCGCCTCCCGGCCGGCGTTCTCGGCGCGGCGGCGTTCCGCCTCCTGACGCTTGGCCTCCAGCTCCGCCTCCCGGGCCTTGCGCTTTTCCTCGGCCTCGGCAAACTCCACCAGCATGGTCTTGGCGTAGAGCTTGGTGAGGAAGACGTCCACCAGGATACTCACCACGGAGTTCACGATCCAGTACACGCCCATGGCCGCGGGCCACATGAAGGCGAAGACCAGGGACATGACGGGCCCGATGATGATCATCATCAGGGAGTTGTTGGCCTTCTCCTGTTCGGGGGAGACGCCGCCGGGCAGGCCCCGCTGGAGCCACACGGAGATCTTGGTGGACAGCCACATGAAGAGGGCCGCCAGGATCGGGATGAGGAAGAGCCCCAGCGCCGGCCACCATTTGGAGGCGGCGGACCAGTCAAATTCCCAGATGTGCCAGTTGGGGATGGCCGACAGGTCCAGGCCCAGGACGGTGAAGTCCATGTCCCGGAGGCCCTTGACGCCCAGACTGCTGAAGACGTCGAAATGCTCGTGGATGAACTTGACGGCGGGGATCTGGTTGTACTCCATGTTGGCAAGGCCGGAGAACTGCAACTCCTCCAGAGCGTTGTAGATGACGCCGCCCTTGGCTATGGCGCTGTCCGCCACGCCCATCATCACGGTGAGGGGCTTGCGGATGGCCTGGTAGAGGGCCAGCAGGATGGGGAGGGGCAGAAGCGACCAAAGGCACCCGGACATGGGGCTGACGCCGGCCTCCCGGTAGACGCGCTGCATCTCCTGGTTGAGCTTTTGCTGGTTGCCGGCGTGCTTCTTCTGGAGCTCCCGGATCTCCGGCTGGAGCACCTGCTGGCGCATCATGCCCTTCTTGCTCTTCATCTGGAAGGGCATGAGCAGGAGCTTGACGATGACCGTGAAGAGCACGATGGCGATGAGGTAGTTGTGGGTGATGTTGTAGAGGAACATCAGCAGCAGGCCAAAGGGCCTTGCGATTGCGTCTAACATGTGTTCACTCCAATTCTGATGTGTTTAGGGTACGGGGTCGTAGGGGTCGTAATTGCGGTTAAAGGGATTGCAGCGGCACACGCGCTTCACCGCCAGCCACCCGCCCTTGAGAGCGCCGTACTTGGTGACGGCCTCCAGCGCGTAGGCCGAGCAGGTGGGGATGAAGCGGCAGCAGGGCGGACGGAGGGGAGAGATGTTCTTCCGGTAGAAGCGGATGAGGAAGATGAGGAGCTTTTTCATACAAGCGCCTCCAGCTTCCCGGCCAGCGCCAGCAGCTCTTCCTCCAGCACCCGGTAGGGCGCCTCCACGCCCCGGCCCCGGACGACGATGACCATGTCCACGCCCCGGCGAAATTTTCCCTCGTTGAGGCGGTAGATCTCCCGGAGCCTCCGGCGGACCCGGTTGCGCTTCACGGCGTGGGCCAGCTTGGCGCTGACGGTGATGCCCACCCGGTTCTCCTCCCGCCGGCGCAGGCGGACGTAGAGCACAAGATGACGCCCCGCCGCGCTCTGGCCCTTGGCGTAAAGGCGGCGAAACTCAAAATTTTCCTTGAGCGATGTGGAAAACTCCATCCTGCGACCTCGTCAAACTGTCCGTAAACTCCCGTAGGGCGAGTTGCCCCGCCCTTTTTTAAACCGCAATATTCGATTGGGCGGCTGCCCCCATCAGTGGGTCAGTCTGGCGCGGCCCTTCGCGCGGCGGCGGGCCAAGACCTTGCGGCCGTTGGCGGTGGCCATTCTCTTGCGGAAGCCGTGCTCCTTGGAGCGGTGAAGCTTCTTGGGCTGATAGGTCCTCTTCATGCGGTGACACCTCCATTAAAATAGTGTTTTATACTCGACATCGGGCCGGCGGCCCGAAGCAGTAGCGCATCACGCGGCGCACAGCCGCGGGCATTCTATTTTACCGTATGGGAGCCGCACTTGTCAACAAAAATTTTGAAAGCGCGGGAAATTTCGGGGGAGAGAGAGAGGAAAAAGGCGGCGCGAAGGCGAAATTGAATATAAACGCGGCGAAGCCGCAACCTTTTTGAAAGGCTCTCTTTCGTAAAGGGAGCTGTCGAGCGAAGCGAGACTGAGGGATCGAAGGTGTCAATACCGCTGCCGTCATCCCACCTTCGCTGCCCCCCTGCCCCCCTCCTACGAGGAGGGGGCTTAAAAAGGTTTGCGCCTGCGGCGCATTCTTTGATATCCGCGCGGCGGGGACGGGGAACGAGGGACGAAAGGCGGGCGGGTTTGGAACCCGCCCCTACAGTTTTTGGAATACTTTCAATCAACGCCGTAGGGGCCGCCACTCCTGGCGGCCCGCGTTTCGATGACCTCCGGTGTCGGTTGAATGGTATAACCTTCCATATTCCCTGTAGGGGCGGGTTCTAAACCCGCCCGTGCTACGTTGCGTGACGGGAACGGTTCCTATATACGGCACCACCCCCGACACCTTAGCCCCTCCAACGGAGGGGACAGCCGCGAAGCGGCAGGGGTGGTTCCGTGCGGCGGCGGGCCCTTCCGGCGCTTCGCGCCACCTCCCCCAAGGGGGGGTTAAAAATAATTTCGTTTTACTAAAAAATACTTGACAAATCGCCTCTTTTGTGGTATAATACGGTCAATGAAGACGAAGCCCCCGCCGGGGGGCGGGGGGTGCAGTCAGGTGATGGTGCCGGCGATGATGCGGCGCAGGACGGCGGCGTGGGCGCGTTCGCGGCGGGCCAGGCGTTGGTAGAGGCGTCTCAGGGCGCAGTCGGGGAGGGATTGGGCCTCCCGGTCGTAGGCGTCGGCGTTCATAAGCTCGGCGGCGTAGGCGTCCCGCAGGGCCCGGATGAGGTAGAGGACATCCTGACGGGCGCGGGGCACGGCCACGGTGTCGCCGGTGAGGATGAGGTACTCGGTCTGGAGGGCCTTTTCCGTGTCCCGCTCCTCGCGGGCCATGGCGTGGAGCTCCCGGTGGGCCCTTGTCCCCGCCGTCTTCATCGCCAGGAGCGCGTATATCCTCCCGGCGGCCGCCGCGCGGAGGATGAAAGTCCTCAGCGCCGGGGCCTCCCGGGGTTTTTCGCCGGAGTCCGGCTCCGGCGGCGCCGGCACGGACACGCCGGCACGCTCAAGGGCGCTGCCGATGAGGCGGCTGTCTATGCTCAAGTCGTTTTCCATGGTACCACTGTCCAAAGCTTTTTCGCGGTTTCCCGCAAGCCATTCTATGCCGCGCCGGCTTTGGCAGTTACCGGGAAACGGTCACTCCGTCTCGCCGGTCATTTTCTCAATGATGAGATCGGAGGCCTGACTCTGGATCAGGTTGCACATGACGTAGGGCTTGCCGCAGGTCTCTACGGCCTGGGTGAGGCCCTCGGACTCGATGTCCGCGTCGGTGGGGATGATGTTCTCCTGCTCGGCCACGGCCTGGAGGATCATGTACATCTCGGCGGTGGACCTGGTCTGGGCGTCCAGAAGCTCATCCAGGGAGGAGACGCCGTAGAAGTACAGGAGGAAGGTGTTGAAGTCTATGCCGTAGGCGGCGGTGTACTGGGCGGCGTTGGCGTTGACGGAGGTGCTGATGAGCTCCCGGATGGTGGAGAGGACGGAGTCGGGGATGTTGGAGATCTCGCTGGCCGCGGCGAAGACGCTGACCTCCACGCCGGCGGCGGTGACGGTCTCCTCCACGCCGTAGCCGCCGGCCACGTACCGGCTCATGTCGGAAAGGCTTGTAAAGCCGATGGCCTTGGCCTTCTCCTCTGTGACGTCCCAGATGAAGTTGACGGTGATGTTGAAGACGGCGTCCTTGCCGTTCAGGTCCTCTTTGCCGTAGTTCTCGGGGAAGGTGACCTCGATGTCGAAGCTCTCGCCGGGGGCGTGGCCCTTGAGCTGTTCGATGAAGTCGTCGATGTAGCTGGTGTAGCCCACCACGATGTCGGCGCCCTTGCCCTGGGTACTGCCGCCGTCGAAGGGCACGTTATCGATGCTCCCCACGTAGTCGATGTTCACGAAGTCCCCGTCGGCGATGAGGCGGTCGGAGGTGATGTGAGCAAATTCCGGCATGGTCACGTCCTCATAGGCCGGGAGCTTCACGTAGTCCAGGGCTTGCACGCCCTCGAAGAAGCCCCGTTCATCGAAGCCCTTGGAGAAGGCGGTGAGGTCCACGGCGGGCTGAGTGGTGCCGCTGGGCTCAGTGGAGCTGCCGGAGTCGCTGGGATCCGGGGCGTCCTCCCCGCAGGCGGCCAGGGAGAAAACCAGGACAAGGCCCAGAAGCAGACAAAGAATTTTTTTCATGGTCTCAAACCTTTCGAATAAAGTATTCAAATTATACTAGAAGCCGGGAGCGGAAATGTGAAGTTTTTGTAAACAAGGCGCGAGACGATTTTTCTTCTTTTTTTATTGGCAAGGTTGTGCTATAATGGTATCTTGTAGATTTATGAGCATGGAAGGACATGACTATGGGACTTTTCACAAAGATGTTCGGCACGCGCTCGGAGCGTGAGATCAAAAAGCTGATGCCCACCGTGGAGAAGATCGAGGCGCTGGCCGACGCGACGGCGGCGCTGACCGACCACGAGCTGCGGGCCAAGACCGAGGAATTTCGTGACCGCTACGCCAAGGGCGAGACGCTGGACGACCTGTTGCCCGAGGCCTTCGCCGTCTGCCGGGAGGCGTCCGCCAGGGTCCTGGGGATGCGGCACTTCAAGGTCCAGCTCATCGGCGGCATCGTCCTCCACCAGGGGCGCATCGCCGAGATGAAGACCGGCGAGGGCAAGACCTTAGTGGCCACCCTGCCGGCGTATTTGAACGCCATCGCGGGGAAAGGCGTCCACATCGTCACCGTCAACGACTATCTGGCGCGGCGCGACTCGGAGTGGATGGGGAAGGTCTACCGCTTCCTGGGGCTCTCCGTGGGGCTCATCGTCCACGGGCTCACCAACGCCCAGCGAAAGGCCGCCTACGACGCGGACATCACCTACTGCACCAACAACGAGCTGGGCTTTGACTACCTCCGGGACAACATGGCCCTCTATAAGCGGAACATGGTCCAGCGGGGCCACGCCTTCGCCATTGTGGACGAGGTGGACTCCATCCTCATCGACGAGGCCCGGACGCCCCTCATCATCTCCGGCCAGGGGGACGAGTCCACGGACCTCTACCGCAAGGCGGACGACTTTGTCTCGCGCCTGAAGAAGGTGGTCTACGCCACCGTGGACGAGAAGGCCGACACCACCGACGAGGACGCCGACTACGTGGTGGACGAGAAGGCCCGCAGCGCCACTCTGACGGGCCGGGGCGTGGCCAAGGCCGAGGCGGCTTTCGGCTTAGAGAACTACGCCGACATCGAAAACGCCACCCTCTCCCACCACATCAACCAGGCTTTGAAAGCCCACGGCATCATGAAGCGGGACGTGGACTACGTGGTGAAGGACGGGGAGATCATCATCGTGGACGAGTTCACCGGCCGCCTCATGTTCGGCCGGCGGTACTCCGAGGGGCTCCACCAGGCCATCGAGGCCAAGGAGCACGTGGACGTCCAGAGCGAAAATAAGACCCTGGCCACCATCACCTTCCAGAATTTCTTCCGCCTCTACGAGAAGCTCTCCGGCATGACGGGCACGGCCCTCACCGAGGAGGAGGAGTTCGGGGCCATCTATAACTTGGACATCGTGGAGATCCCCACCAACAAGCCCCTGATGCGTAAGGACGAC
Source organism: uncultured Oscillospiraceae bacterium (assembly GCA_947632175.1). Lineage (GTDB taxonomy): Bacteria > Bacillota > Clostridia > Oscillospirales > Oscillospiraceae > RUG626. The sequence goes on from CANROC010000005.1 coordinate 124,158, forward strand.
CCGGATGTGGTGTACAAAAACGACGTGGGCAAGAACCGGGCCATCATCCGGCAGATCGTGGAGTGCCACGAAAAGGGCCAGCCCGTGCTGGTGGGCACCGTGTCCATCGAAAAGAGCGAATACCTCTCCAAGCTCCTCTCCAAGGAGGGCGTGAAGCACAACGTCCTCAACGCCAAGAACCACGAGCGCGAGGCGGAGATCATCGCCCAGGCCGGCGCCTTCGGGGCGGTGACCATCTCCACCAACATGGCCGGGCGCGGCACGGATATCATGCTGGGCGGCAACCCGGAGTTCATGGCCCGCGCCGATTTGCGCAAGGCCGGCGTCCCCGACGAGATCATCGCCGAGGCGGTGGGCTACGCCGAGACGGACAACGAGGAGATCCTGGCCGCCCGGGCGCAGTACGCCGAGGCGCTGGCCAAATATAAGGCCGTCACGGACGGGGAGGCCGACCGGGTCCGCGCCGTGGGCGGGCTCTTCGTGCTGGGCACGGAGCGGCACGAGTCCCGGCGTATCGACAACCAGCTGCGCGGCCGGTCCGGCCGTCAGGGCGACCCCGGCGAGACGCGGTTTTACATTGCCATGTCCGACGACCTCATGCGGCTTTTCGGCGGGGAGCGGCTCCAGGGGCTCATGGAGACCCTGCGCATCGACGACGATATGCCCATCGACCAGAAGATCCTCTCCAACGCCATCGAGAACGCCCAGAAGAAGGTGGAGAGCCAGAACTTCCAGTCCCGCAAGCACGTGCTGGAGTACGACGACGTGATGAATACCCAGCGCGGCATCATCTATGAGCAGCGCCAGCGGGTCCTGGACGGGGAGGACGTGAGCGGCAACATCCGCGCCTGGATCCGGGAGGTCATTGCCTCCGCCGTCACGAGCGGCCTGGCCCCGGCGGCAGACGACTCCGGCAAGCACCACGAGGCCGCCCAGGTGACGCGGGAGGCGCTGAACGCCATTGCCGCGCCGTATCTGGGCCTCTTCCTCACGAAGGCGGACCTGGACGGGCTTTCCGACGCGGACCTTTCCGCTATGGACGCCGAGGGCCTCACCGAGTGGCTGACAAGCCGCGCCGACGCCGTCTACGACCGGCGGGAGGCGGAGATGGGCGCGCCCGAGGGCGGACAGCCGCTGATGCGCGAGGTGGAGCGGGTGGTGCTCCTGCGGGTGGTGGACGAATACTGGATGGACCACATCGACGCCATGGACGAGCTCCGGCAGGGCATCCGCCTGCGGGCCTACGCCCAGGTCAACCCGGTGGATGAGTATAAGCGCGAGGGCGGCGACATGTTCGACGCCATGATCGCCGGCATCCGCGAGGAGGTGGTCCGGCGCATGTTCCTGGTGCGCGTCGCCAGGGAACAGCCCATCGAGCGCAAGAGCGTGGCGAAAAACGCTGTGGCCGGCGCCAACGTGGGCGGCGACGGGACCGTGAAGAAAAAGCCCGTGAAGGTCGTGAAGATCGGCCGCAACGACCCCTGCCCCTGCGGCAGCGGGCTCAAGTGGAAAAAGTGCACCTGCAAGGAATATCACCCCGAGGATTGAGAGCCCATGTTTTCTGAGATCGCGCCCCGCGGTCTTACGCTGATGGCGTCGGACCTTATCCCCTTTCCCCACGGCTTCACCACGCGCTTTGGCGGCGTGAGCCGGGGCGTTTACAGCTCCCTGGACCTGGGCGAGAACCGGGGCGACGAGCCGGAGGCCGTCCGGGAGAACTACCGGCGGCTGAAGGCCGCCCTGGGCATCGGGAAGCTTTGCTTCACAAGGCAGGTCCACGGGGATCTGGTCCGGACCGTCACCGCCGCCGACGCCCGGGAGCCCTACGAGCCCCTCCCTGACGCGTGCGACGGGCTGGTCACGGACGAGGCGGGCCTGGGGCTCATCGTCTTCACCGCCGACTGCATCCCCATCCTCCTGTGCGACCCTGTCCGGCATGTCGTCGGGGCGGCCCACGCCGGCTGGCGGGGGACCGTGGCGGATATCGCCGGGAGGACCGTGGAGGCCATGGCGCGCCTGGGGGCGGACCCCATAAGCATCCGCGCCGCCATCGGCCCCGGCATCTCGAAATGCTGCTTCGAGACGGGCCCCGAGGCGCCCGCCGCCGTCCGGGACGCGCTGGGGGACGCCGGGGAGGCGTTCATCGCCCCCGGCGAGGGCGCGGGCAAGTCCTTCGTGGACCTGAAGGGCGTCAACCGGGCGCTGCTGCTGCGGGCGGGGCTGACGGAGGCGCACATCGACGTGTCGCCGGAGTGCACCATGTGCGCGCCGGAGAAATATTGGTCCCACCGGGCCACCGCCGGCGTCCGGGGCTCCCAGGGGGCCGTCATCATGATGCCTGAATCGGTTTAGGAGTATCAACGTGGGTCTGAAGAGAAAAAAATCCATACTCCCGGCGCTGGCGTTGGCGCTGGCGCTGACCTCCTGCGTGCAGGCGCTGCCGGCCGACACGGGGGAGACGGGACCCGCCGGGGAGACCACCGGGCCCATCCCGGTCACAACGCCCACCGCGCCGGCCCAGGAGGGGTCCAGCATGGCCGACTCCCTTTTCTCGGTGAACTACAACGCCTCCCGCTCCATGAACCCCCTGGAGGGGACCAACGTCTATAACGACAAGCTCTTCGGCCTCCTCTACGAGGGCCTTTTCGCCCTCTCTCCCACGCTGGAGGCGGAGAACGTCCTGTGCCAGAGCTTCACGGTGAAGGACGGGGTCCTCTACCACCTGGAGCTCAGGCCCGGCGTGCTCTTCCACGACGGCACGCCCCTCACCGCCGCGGACGTGGTTGACACCCTCCGGGCCGCCATGCGCTCGTCCAAATACGGTCCGCGGCTCTCGGACATCGAATCCGTTGCCGCCTCCGGCGACATGGCGGTGGACATCCGTTTAAAGCGGGTCAACGCCCTTTTGCCTGCGCTTCTCGATGTGCCCATCCTCAAGTCCGATGAGCTCAAGGCCGACCATCCCGTGGGAACCGGGCCCTACCGCTATGCGGGCGACCGGCTCAGCGTCTTCACCTCCCACCGGGACTATACGCCGCAGTCCCTGCGGACCGTCTACCTCCGGGAGGTGTCGGACGACGCCCTGGCGGAGGCCTTTTCGGAACGGGTCATCGACCTCTTGGACTACGACCCCAACGCCCCCGGCAGTCTCAACATCCACATGGTCCACGAGCGGCGCTATTACGACACCACACAGCTTGTGTACCTGGGCTTCAACACCGCCTCCGGCATCGGCTCCGACCGGTTCGTCCGCCAGGCGCTGTCGCGTCTTGTGGACCGGGAGGCGATCGCGGGGGAGATCTACGGCGGCGCGGCGCGGCCCAGTCCCTTTATCCTCAGCCCCGCCCTGGGGCTCTATGAGGAGAGTGATACCGCCGGCTACGCCTTCTCCCGGGAGGAGTTCTACCGCCTGGCTGCGCCGGCGGGACTGGAGGACACAGACGAGGACGGGTATCTGGAGTATAACGGCTCCGCCTTTACCCTCACCATCCTCGTCAACTCCGACTCCCCCGCGCGGGCGGAGGCGGCGGGGCGCGTCGCCTCCGACATGGCCGGCGTGGGCATCCGCGCCCAGGTCACCAGCCTTCCCTATGATAAGTACATAGCCGCCCTGGGGAGCGGGAGCTTTGACCTCTACCTGGGGGAGGTGAAGCTCCGGGCGGACCTGGACCTGACGGCGCTTTTCTCCGGGACGCTCAACTACTCCAAGCTCACGGACGACCGGTACGGCCTCTTGATGGACGCCTACCTGGCCGCCGGATCCGATGAGCGCCGGGACGCGGCCCGGGAGCTCGGGGCCTTCGTGGCGGAGGAGGCGGCGCTGGTGCCGGTCCTTTATAAGCAGAGGGCGGTCATTACCCACATGGGCGTGGTCGCCGGCGCCCGGCCCAGTCAGTCCGGGGACTTCCGGGGCATCCTCACCTGGCGCTTCGATCTCAGCCGATAGCCATACAAAGGAGAGATTCAGATGACGGACAGAGAACTCATCGACATGGCCGTGGAGGCCGCCAAAAACGCCTATGCCCCCTACTCCCACCAGCGGGTGGGCGCGGCGCTGGAGTGTACCGACGGGACGGTCTTCACCGGGTGTACCGTGGAGAACGCCGCCCTGGGGGCCACCGTCTGCGCCGAGCGCGCCGCCGTGTGCAACGCCGTCAACGCCGGCCGCCGCCGGTTCCGGCGCATCGCCCTCTACTCCCGGGAGAGCGCCGACTACCTCACTCCCTGCGGCTCCTGCCGCCAGGTCCTCACCGAGTTCTCCCCGGAGATCGAGGTCCTGTGCGTCCGCTCCGACGGCCGCTACGTCAGCTACCGCCTGCGGGAGCTTTTGCCGCTGATGTTCTCCAAGGAGAAGTTCGAGTAACCAAGTCCCCCGCCCTTCCGCTATGCCCTCCCCGCCCGGGCGGGGAGGGGTAGGGGTGAGGTGGGATAAGCGGCGCAAGCCGCAACCTTATTACATTTAGGAGAGAGAACCACCATGAAGCTTGGCATCGTCGGCCTTCCCAATGTGGGGAAGTCTACCCTCTTTAACGCCATTACAAGCGCCGGGGCGGAGGCGGCCAACTACCCCTTCTGCACCATCGAGCCCAACGTGGGCACCGTCACGGTGCCGGACAGGCGGCTTGAGTATCTGGCCAACATGTACAGCCCCAAAAAGGTCACCCCCGCCGTCATCGAGTTCGTGGACATCGCGGGGCTCGTGAAGGGCGCCTCCAAGGGGGAGGGGCTGGGCAACAAGTTTTTGGAGAACATCCGCCGCACGGACGCTATCGTCCACGTGGTGCGGTGCTTTGACGACGAGAACGTCATCCACGTGGAGGGCGCCACCGACCCCCTGCGGGACATCGACATCATCGACCTGGAGCTGGTGATGGCGGACCTTGAGATGGTCACGCGCCGCCTTGACAAGGTGGAGCGGGGCGCCAAGGGCGGGGACAAGAAGCTCCGCCACGAGGCGGAGGTCCTGGCGGCCCTGCGGGACCACCTGGACGCCGGCAAGTCCGCCAGGAGCTTCGAGGCGGACAGCGATGACGACGCCCAGCTCATCGCCGGGAGCGAGCTTCTCTCCTTAAAGCCCGTCATTTACGCCGCCAACATGGACGAGGAGGGCATCGCGGATTTTGAAAGCAATGCCTACTACCGGGCCGTGAAGGCCCGGGCCGACGGCGAGGGGGCCCAGGTCCTGCCCATCTGCGCCAAAACCGAACAGGAGCTCACCGAGCTTTCCCCGGAGGAGCGGGCCATGTTTCTGGAGGAGCTGGGCCTTGCCGAGTCCGGCCTTGACCGGCTCATCAAGTGCTCCTACGCGCTTCTCGGCCTCATCAGCTTCCTCACCGCCGGGGCGGACGAGTGCCGCGCCTGGACCATCACAAGGGGTACCCGCGCCCCCCAGGCCGCCGGGAAGATCCACTCCGACTTTGAGCGCGGCTTCATCCGGGCCGAGATCGTGGCCTTTGACGACCTGGAGGCCTGCGGCTCCATGGCGGCGGCCAAGGAGAAGGGATTGGTGCGCAGCGAAGGCAAGGAGTATGTCATGCGCGACGGCGACGTGACGCTCTTCCGGTTCAACGTATGACGGAGAAGAAAAAGCGCATCGACGCCATTGACGCCGCCCGGGGCCTTGCGCTGGTGCTCATGGTCATCCACCACACCCTCATCGACCTTGTGAAGCTGTGCGGCGCGCCCTGGTGGATCTTCTCAAACCCGGTCTTCGACTTTCTCCATTACGTCTTCGCGGGGCTGTTCGTCTTTCTGGCGGGCCTGTGCTGCCGCTTTTCCCACAGCAATTTAAAGCGCGGCCTCATCGCCTTCGCCATTGCCCTGGGGATGACGGCGGTGACGAGCCTGCCCATCATCAACGACCCCATCCTCTTCGGCGTCCTGCATCTGCTGGGCTTTTGCATGATCTTCTTTGCCCTGACGCGTAAGCTCTGGGACGCCATTCCCCGCAAGGTCGCGCCGGCGCTCTATATCGCCCTCACCGTCCTCACCGCGTGGCTGGTGGAGCACACGACCGTCCCCGACGCCGTTGCCCGGTGGATCTTCCCCCTGGGCTGGACGTATCAGGGCTTCTATTCCGCCGACTGGTTCCCCCTCTTCCCCTGGCTCTTCGTCTTCCTTTTAGGCACCTGGGCGGGCCTCTTTGTAGTGGAGCGCAGGCTCCCCGAGAGGTTCTACACCTTCACCTGCCCCATCCTCCCGCAGATCGGCCGCAAGAGCCTCCTCATCTACGTCCTCCACCAGCCCATCCTCTACGGGGTCATCTACGGGATAAAATGGCTCTTCAAGCTCTGAGGCCCGGCGGTCCTGTGATGAATTGCGGGATCTCCATCGGGGAGGGCGCGTTGTGGGTCCTTGCGTGGGTTGGCGTGATGGTGTTCTATACGCTTTTGGATGTGGCGGTATGGAGAAAGATCGCGCCGAGGCTCGCAAGGGGCTTGAACCTGCTTACAGTGGCTGTCTGCATGGGAGGCTTTTTGGCCCTGCTGACGACAAAAGGTCACTTTCAGTTTGACCTGGCTGACGGGGTCACGCCGCGGGGGCTTCTGCTGGCGGTCGTCTGCGCGGCCGTGATGTACTTTCTCCTGGACAGATTTTTGGACCCTATATTGGAGGGCATCCTTCCGGGAAGCGAGGAGCGGTATCAGGAGACGCTTCAAGGCTTGAGCGAAGCGCCGGTGACAAGCTTTCTTCAAATTTGTCTCCTGGCGCCGTTTATGGAGGAGCTGCTGATGCGGGGCTTTCTGCTGGGCGGATTGTCGGTCAGCTATGGGAGCGTGACCGCGCTGCTTATATCCTCGGCGGCCTTCGCGCTGCTCCATTTTAACATGGTGCAGACGCTCTCCGCGCTGATCTGCGGCGTTGTCCTGGGGCTGCTCTACATGGGGACGGGCTCCGTCCTCTGCTGCGTCGCGGCGCACGCGGGGTATAATATGATCTCCTATTTGACCACCGTCCTGCCGGCCCGCAAAAGGCCGTGACCGCTCCCGTCAAACCGCCTCCCGGCGAAAGAGCTTGCAAGCGGGGGCGGGGTGTGGTATACTAACTCTACTTGACCGTTTTTTACTTGACCCTTTTTACCGAAAGGAGGCGCGTTATGCCTATCGCGCCGGATCTCACAGGAAGCAAGCGCCTGGCGGTGCTCATTGACGCGGACAACGTCCCCCGGGGGACGCTGGCGGGCATCATGCAGGAGGTGGCCATTTACGGCACGCCTACCGTCAAGCGCATCTACGGGGACTGGACAGGCCCCCATATCGCCGGGTGGAAAAATTCCCTCCTGGAAAACGCCGTGACGCCCATCCAGCAGTACAGCTACACCACCGGCAAAAACTCCACCGACTCGGCCATGATCATCGACGCCATGGACATCCTCTACAACGAGCGGGTGGACGGCTTCGTGCTGGTCAGCTCCGATTCCGACTTCACGCGTCTGGCCATCCGCCTGCGGGAGGCGGGGATGACCGTCTTTGGCATCGGCGAGCGCAAGACGCCGGGGCCCTTTATCGCCGCCTGCGACAAGTTCATCTATATCGAGAACATCAAGCAGCCGGGAGAGCAGACGCCCCCGGAGGAGGCCCATCCGGCCAAGGACAAGCGCTCCAAGCCCGCCGCCTCCAACCAAAACGACAACCGGATCCCCAAATCCCTGGTGCGGCTCATCGCCCAGTCCGTGGCGGACCTCTCCGAGGGGGAGGACGGGGTCTACATGGGGGAGCTGGGGAACCTCATCATGAAGAAAAAGCCGGACTTCGACTGCCGCAACTACGGCTTCAAGTCCCTCTCCGCCCTCATCAAGTCCATCGACCGCTTCTCCGTGGAGTTCCGCCAGACCGCCGACCCCAACGTGAAGCACCCCTACGTCCGGGACAAGGAGGCGTAGCCGCCGGCCATGAGAAAGCTCAGGAGATGTATTCTCGTCCTTCTCATCCTCGCCGTGCTTTTGGGCATTGCCGTCTGGGACAGCCAGACGCGCCTTGTCACCGATGAATTTACCGTGGGCAATTCCCTCCTCCCCGACGCCTTTGAGGGGTTCCGGATCGTACACCTCTCCGACCTGCACGCCACGAGCTTCGGCGAGGGCAACGAAAAGCTCCTGTCCGCCGTCCGGGACGCCGCGCCCGACATCATCTGCGTCACCGGCGACATGGTGGACGGGCCGCGCTCAGAGCAGGAGGACTACGTGAGGACGTTGATGACGGGGCTCACCGCCATCGCGCCGGTCTATTTCGTCTCCGGCAACCACGAGTGGGCCGCCGGCTGGGCCCGGGAGCTCTTCGACCTTTTGGGGGAGCTGGGCGTCACGGTCCTGCGCAACCGGTTCCTGACCCTGGAACGGGACGGGGCGCGGATCGTCCTGGCCGGCGTGGACGACCCCAACGGCCTTCGGGACCAGAAGACCCCGGAGGAGGTCATGGAGGACATCGGCGAGACGTACCCCGGCGACTTTGTGGTGATGCTGGCCCACCGGGACACGGAGCTGGAGACCTGGTCCCGTCTGGGGACGGACCTGGTCCTATGCGGGCACGCCCACGGCGGGCTCATACGCCTGCCCTTCACCGATGGGCTGGTGGCCCCCGGGCAGGGGTGGTTCCCCACCTGGACCGCCGGGGTCTACGAGGACGGGGGGACCCAGATGCTGGTGTCCCGGGGCTTCGCCGGGTCCCACGGCTGCCCGCGGCTCTTCAACAACCCGGAGATTGTGGTGGCGGTGCTGGGAAAAGGGTAACGCGCATGTTTTCACGGTCCCTCGCATAGGATGGTACTGTTATCCTTTTTAAACGGGGGTGGAAAGATGGACAAAAAGAGCGAAAAGCCTCGGCCCAAGCCGGATATTGACGAGCTCATCTTCGGCGAGCGCGAGGAAAAGCATTCGGACCGATAAATTTTTGACGTACAAGAGGAACACGCTATGATCGTTGAATACGAGGATTACAAGACGAAGCTGGGGGCCATGCGGCCCCAGATGGAGACCGTCCGCCGCGCCATGAAGCTGGACGAGGTCTCCGCCGAAATTGACCGCCTCCAGGCCGAGTCCGAGGCCGACGGCTTCTGGAACGACCAGAAGAACTCCCAGAAGGTCCTCCAGCGCCTGAAGCAGCTGCGCAGCAAGCGGGAGGGCTTCGCCAAGCTCGAGGCCCGCTACGAGGACCTGGTGACGCTGTGCGACATGGCCATCGAGGAGGACGACATCTCGCTTCTCCCGGAGCTGGAGGCGGAGTTCAACGCCTTCTCGGGGGACCTGGAGACGACGCGCCTTTCCACCATGCTCTCCGGCGAGTACGACAGCGCCAACGCCATTCTCAGCTTCCACCCCGGCGCCGGCGGCACCGAGGCCCAGGACTGGGCCAGTATGCTCTACCGCATGTACACCCGCTGGGCCGAGCGCCACGGCTACAAGTACACCATCCTGGACTACCTGGACGGCGACGAGGCGGGTATCAAGTCCGCCACCATCAAGATCGAGGGCGAAAACGCCTACGGCTTCCTGAAAAGCGAGAACGGCGTCCACAGGCTGGTGCGCATCTCCCCCTTCGACGCCTCCGGCCGCCGGCAGACCAGCTTCGCCGCAGTGGAGGTCATGCCGGAGATCACCGACACCAGCGAGATCGAGCTCCGGGACGAGGACATCAAAATGGACGTCTACCGCTCCTCCGGCGCCGGCGGCCAGAAGGTCAACAAGACAAGCTCCGCCGTGCGCCTGACGCACCTGCCCACGGGCATCGTGGTGTCCAGCCAGGTGGAGCGCAGCCACTTCCAGAACCTGGAGAACTGCAAGGAGATGCTCCGGGCCAAGCTTGCGGAGATCAAGGAGCGGGAGCACCTGGAGAAGATCAGCGACATCAAGGGCGTCCAGATGAAGATCGACTTCGGCTCCGCCATCCGCAGCTACGTCTTCATGCCCTACACCCTGGCCCGGGACGACCGGACGGACTTCAAGGACGGCAACATCAACGCCGTCATGGACGGCGACATCGACGGATTCATCAACGCGTATCTGGCGATGAAGGCCGAGACATAAGAGAGCCAAAACGAAAGACACGCCGGCGCGGCGGGGAGGTTGCTATGGAGCTGAAAGCCGAAAACGAATATACCGTCACCGAGGAGCTCTACCGGGAGGGCCTGGGGCAGATCATCAAGGACGAGTACATGCCCTCCGCCAGGAAGCTTCTCATCGTCCTGGCCGTCCTCTGGGCGGTTTTGGCGTATTTCACCTACTTCCGCTGGGGGGCCGGCCTGATCCTTGTCCTCACGGAGCTGGCCGTGGCCGTCTTCGCCGGCGTCTGGATGATGACCGTGACGCCGAAAAAGCGGGTCACCCAGGCGTGGGAGGCCGTCAAGCGCTCCTCCGACGGCCTGGAGCGCCACGCCATGTTCTACGAGGACCGCATGGAGGTGGACCCCGGCCGCCTCATCGTCAACTACGAGGACGTCCAGAAGACCCTGGAGACGGACCATATGCTGGTCGTCATCTCCAACGAGGGCGTGGGCGTCATGCTCCTTAAGGACGCCTACAAGGTCGGTGACCAGTCCATTGTGGAGGCACTGCTCCAGGAGTGGAAACGGTAAAGGGCAGCTTTTCTCAGCTATGCGTATTATACCACAAAACGAACGATTTGTCAAGCGTTTTCTTAGTAAAATAAAAATAATTTTACGTAGGGGCGGGTTCCAAACCCGCCCGCTTTTTTCGAACCCGCTCTGTCATCCCACCTTCGCTTCCCCCCTGCCCCCCTCCTACGAGGAGGGGGCTTTAAGAGGTTTGCGCCGCTTTGCGGCGCAATTTTTTATAAAGGCGGCGCGAAGCAAAACAGCAGAAACCCCCGGCGTGAATTCCGCAGAATTCACGCCGGGGGTTTCGCACGTTCCCTCTGGCGGGAAAGGCCGCAGGCCTTTTTCGCCAGAGGCGTTTCCCCTTGGCATTTAGAGCCCGCAAAGCGGGCTCTAAAGCCAGTTAAATGGTCAGGAAGAACTTCACGAGGAAGAGCAGGGAGATGACATAGGTGAGGATGGACACATCCTTGGCCTTGCCGGTGAAGACCTTGATGACGGTGTAGGTGATGAGGCCGAGGCCGATGCCGTGGCCGATGGAGCCGGAGATGGGCATGGCCAGGAGCATGATGAACACGGGGGCGGCGATGGCCATGTCGCTGAAGTCGATGCTCTTGATACCGCTGAGCATCAGAATGCCCACGTAGATGAGGGCGGCGGAGGTGGCGGCGGCGGGGATGATGGCGGCGATGGGGCTGATGAAGATGCACGCCAGGAACAGAAGACCGGTGGTGAGGGAGGTGAGGCCCGTGCGGCCGCCGGCCTCCACGCCGGAGGCGGACTCCACGAAGGTGGTGACGGTGGAGGTGCCCGTGCAGGCGCCGGCGATGGTGCCGATGGCGTCGGACAGGAGCGTCTCGCGCATCTTGGGCATGTTGCCCTTCTCGTCCACCATGCCGGCCCGGTTGGCGGTGGCCAGGACGGTGCCAATGGTGTCAAACATGTCGATGATGCAGAAGGTGACGATCAGCAAAATGACGGTGCCCCAGCCGATGGAGAAGAGGGTCGGGAAGTCAAATTTGAAGAGCGTGGTCTTCGCCATGTCGCCGAAGGGGGGCAGCCAGCTGGCGGTCTTCAGGCTGGCAAAGGGGTTCTGATGGAGGAAGATGGCCTGGCCGGCCCAGTTGAGAGCGGAGGCGCCCAGCATACCCACGAGCACCGCGCCCTTCATCTTGTAGTGGGCCAGGATGATGATGAGGAAGAGGCCGATGAACATGGTGACCACGGTGAGGACCATCACGGGCCAATAGGTGCTGCCGTTCGCGGCGACCTGGGCGGCCGCCTGATCCAGGGCCTCCTGCTCGGCCATACCGCCGCTCATCAGGTTGCCGGCGATCTCGCTGATCTCAGCGTCCACAAGGGCCTGCTTGCCGGAGCTGGCGGCCAGGGCGCCGAAGAAGTCCTTCATGACATAGAAGCCGCTGTTGGGGCCCACGCCGGCGTTGGAGCCGAAGCCGATGTTCATGAGCATCAGGCCGATGCCGGGGCCGATGCCCAGGCGCACGCCGAGAGGAATGGCCTCCACGATCTTCTGACGGACGTTGAACACGGACAGCAGGGTGAAGACGATGCCCTCGATGAGGATGATGCACAGGCCCGCCTGAAGACCGGCCAGCATGGTGCATCCCGCGGCGCCGGCGATCTGGGCGACCACCACCGCGAAATAGCTGTTGAGGCCCATGCCGGGAGCCAGGGCGAAGGGCTTGTTGGCCAGGAACGCCATGCAGAACATGGCGATGGCGGAGGCAAGGCAGGTCGCCATAAAGACGCCGTTCCAGGCCGCCAGGCCGTCCTCGCCAAAGCCGCCGAAGGCGCCTTGGCCAAAGCCGACGATCAGGTTCGGGTTCAGGGCGATGATGTAGGCCATCGTCATGAAGGTGGTAAGACCGGCGACGATCTCTGTCCGCACGGTGGTACCGTTTTGCTTGAGCTTGAACAGTTTCTCCATTTTTACCCTCCTCAAGTATTTATCTCCGGCGAAAAGGAAAAGGGCGCGAAAGGTGAGGTTTCGCGCCGGATCGTTTTTGCCGAAAATATTGAAGATACTTGGAATATACCACATTTTCAAAGAAAATGCCATATTTTTTTGGAATTTGTAAAGAATCTGTGAATTTTTGGTGAAATACACAAAATTTGCCCCGACAAACAGTCAAACTTGTGCAAAATACGCCGCGCATAGATTTGATTTGACGGACGGGGGAAAAGGTGGTATAGTGGGGACAGCAAAATTTTTAGAAAACGGAGTGATTTTTGTGACCTATACCCTGAATGTGGCGGGGCTCACCCGCGAGCTTCCCATCTGCAAGCTCTCGGACGAGCTGTCCATCGCCGGCTTTGTGATCTTCGGCGATGTGGAGCTGACCTGCGCCTGCGCCGCGGCGCTCCTCAAAAAGGCCCCCGACTACGACTACATGGTGGCCCCGGAGGCCAAGGCCATCCCCCTCATCCACGAAATGGCCAAGCAGTCCGGCCGCAACGACTACTTCCTGGTCCGCAAGAAAGCCAAGGCGTACATGCACGATGTGTTCCGCGTGGAGGACCACTCCATCACCACCGAGGGCACCCAGTACCTCTACATGGACGGCGAGGACGCCCGGCGCATGAAGGGCAAGCGGGTCCTCATCATCGACGACGTCATCTCCACCGGCGGCTCCATCGCGGCGGTGGAGGAGCTGGTCCGCGAGGCCGGCGGCATCGTCGCCGCCAAAATGGCCGTCCTGGCCGAAGGCGACGCCGCCAACCGCGACGACATCATCTTCTTAGAGCGCCTCCCCCTCTTCGACGGCGAGGGGAAGGAGAAGAAATAAGCCCCCCAAAGCGAAAAAATGACCCCCGGCGGTCTCAACGACTGCCGGGGAGTTTGTTTGTTCAGATGAGGTTTTCCCGCGACCTGGTCTTGATCTCCTCCGTAAGCTTCTCGGTGAACTCCTCGAAGGGCATGGCGCCCTTGTCGCCGGTGAGGGTGCGGACGGCGACCTGGCCGGACTCGGCCTCCTTGTCGCCGGCCACCAGGAGGTAGGGAATCTTCTGGGCGCGGGCCTCCACGATCTTTTTGCCCAGCTTTTCGTTGCGCAGGTCGGCCTCGGCGCGGACGCCCAGGGCGTCCAGCTTGGCCACCAGGTCATTGGCGTAGTCGTTGGTCCTGTCGGTGATGGTGAGGACCCTGACCTGGACGGGGGCGAGCCAGGTGGGGAAGGCCCCGGCGAAGTGCTCGGTGATGACGCCGATGAACCGCTCGATGGAGCCCAGGACCACACGGTGGATCATGACGGGGCGGTGCTTTTGGCCGTCCTCGCCGGTGTACTCCAGCTCAAAGCGCTCGGGCAGCTGGCTGTCCAGCTGGATGGTGCCGCACTGCCAGGTGCGGCCCAGGGAGTCGGCCAGATGGAAGTCCAGCTTCGGCCCGTAGAAGGCGCCGTCGCCCTCGTTGACGGTGTAGGTCTTGCCCATGGCGGTGATGGCGGCCTTCAGGATGTCCTGATTGCGCTCCCACTCCTCCACGGAACCGATGTGGTCCTCCGGCATGGTGGAAAGCTCGATCTCATAGCTCAGGCCGAAGACGTTGTAGACCTCGTCAAAGAGCCGCACCGTCTCCTGGATCACGTCCTGCATCTGCTCCCGCGTCATGAAGACGTGGGCGTCGTCCTGGGTAAAGCACCGGACCCGGAAAAGGCCGTGGAGCGCGCCGGAGAGCTCGTGGCGGTGGACCAGGCCCAGCTCGCCCACTCTAAGAGGCAGGTCGCGGTAGGAGTGGGGCTCGGATTTATACACCAGCATCCCGCCGGGGCAGTTCATGGGCTTGATGGCGTAGTCCTCGTCGTCGATGACGGTAGTGTACATGTTCTGCTTGTAGTGGTCCCAGTGGCCGGACCGCTCCCAGAGCTTGCGGTTGAGGATGACGGGCGTGGAGATCTCCACATAGCCGTACTTCTTGTGGACCTCTCGCCAATACTCAAGCAAGGTGTTGCGCAAAACCATGCCCTTGGGCAGGAAGAACGGGAAGCCCGGTCCCTCGTCCCGGAGCATGAAAAGGCCCAGTTCTTTACCCAATTTGCGGTGGTCCCGCTTCTTTGCCTCCTCGATGCGTGTGAGGTAGGCGTCCAGCTCCTCCTTTTTGGGGAAGGCTACGCCGTAGATGCGCTGGAGCGTCTCCCGGCTGGAATCCCCGCGCCAGTAGGCGGCGTTGCAGGCGGTGAGCTTCAGGGCGTTGCCCTTGACCCGCCCGGTGGAGTCGAGATGCGGCCCGGCGCAGAGATCCGTGAACTCGCCTTGCTTATAAAAGCTGATGGTCACGCCCTCGGGGAGGTCGTTGATGAGCTCCACCTTAAAGGGCTCGTCGGCCATGAGCTTTAAGGCCTCCTCCCGGGGCAGCTCAAAGCGCTCGATCTTCAGCTTCTCCTTGCAGATTTTGCGCATCTCCGCCTCGATCTGCTCCAGATGCTCAGGCGTAAAGGCAAAGGGGGCGTAGAGGTCGTAGTACCAGCCCTCGTCGATGGCGGGGCCGATGGCCAGCTTCACCTCGGGCCACAGGCGCTTCACGGCCTGGGCCATGATGTGGGAGCAGGAGTGCCAGTAGGTGTGGCGGTACTCGGGGTTTTCAAAGGTGTACAGGTTCTCGTCAGACATGCTTTTTCGCTCCTTTTCGATGTGGGGCAAATAAAAATTCACCCCTGAATACGTTCAGGGGTGAAGATAAACTCCACGGTTCCACCCTGCTTACGGATAGGTTTCCCTGTCCGTCGCTTTCCATGCGCTGTAACGGGCGCGCCCGTCCCGGTCCTCCCGGGCGGCTCGGGAGCGGTCTCCCCGCGTTCCACGCAGGACGCTTTCACCGTGCGCGCCCCTCTCTGCCCGTTTCCCGCGGCTCGTTCTCCGTCAATGCCGATTTCTAGAGGTAGTTTAGCACCCCTCCTCCTCGTTGTCAAGGAAAACTTGCATCAGTGCCGCGCACCGCCGGCGCAGGACCGCCCGGTCCTCGTCAGTGGACTTTTCCCCCAGCGCGATGCCCTTTGACAGGAGGTCCCTTGCGCTGTCATACCGTCCGCGCCGGATCTCCTCCAGCGAGGCCAGCATGAGAAGATATTGAATGAGATAAAGGTCAAGATATTTGTCCATGGCTGCGCCTCCTGATTCATGTTGAAAGCTGTATTTCAACTATAATACCGAGTTTTGCAATTGTCAAGCCGTAATACGTCTTATAATTGCTTTTATAATCAGGGATTTTTCATATGCTATCCTCAAAGGGGTGAGCATATGGAACTCGATTACAAAATGATAGGAAAACGGATCGCGCGCAGGCGGCGGGAGCTCGGCCTGACGCAGGCGAAGGCGGAGGAGCTGGCCGGCATCGGGGACAGGTACCTCACAAGCATCGAGCGGGGCATCTCCATCCCCTCCACGGAGGTCATCATGCGGCTGGCCCTGGCACTGGACACCACGCCCGACGAGTTTCTCGTGGGCACGGCGCGGCACGAGGGGCAGGAGTGGCGCACCGTGGCGGAGCTTTTGCGCCCCATGGACGAAAAGCACCTGGCCCTTGTCAAAAGCCTGCTCATGTGGCTTGCCGAACAGGAGCTGTGACCGCGCCGCGATTCGCACTATAAGTTGTTTTTCTTATAATATCTCGTAAAAAAGATAGTGTTAAGTAGGAAAACGACTTATTTCTGGTTTATTGAGCGAGACTATCACTTATCCTGATAACAGGAAGGTGATAGTATGGAACTTGACTACAGTTTGATCGGAAAGCGGATCGCCAAACGCAGGCGCGCCCTTGGCCTCAAGCAGTATGAGGTGGAGGACCGGGCCGGCATCGCGTTCAAATACCTGACGCAGATCGAGTGCGGCCGCTCCATCCCCTCCACGGAGGTCATCATGCGCCTTGCCCTGGCGCTGGACACCACGCCCGACGAATTTCTCGTGGGCACGGCGCGGCACGAGGGACAGGAGTGGCGCACCGTGGCGGAGCTGCTGCGTCCCATGGACGAAAAGCACCTGGCCCTGGCCAAAAGCCTGCTCATGTGGCTTGCCGAACAAAATCTCTGACGCTCCCGCCGGCCCGTCTCGAATCTACTTGACCTTTTCCCCATTCAGGTGTAAAATGGTTTCCAAATTGCGCGGAAAGGGGGCGAGGGGATGACGAGGACGCGGAAGAGATGGTTCACGCCGGTGCGGGTGGTGATCCTCAGCTTCCTTCTGGTCATCGCCGTGGGGGCGCTGCTCCTGACGTGCCCCTTCTCCTCCCAGTCGGGGGAGTGGACGGGCTTCGTGGACGCCCTCTTCACCGCCACCTCGGCGGCCTGCGTCACGGGCCTTGCGGTGGTGGACACCGCCGCCCACTGGAGCGCCGTGGGGCAGATCGTCATCCTCCTGCTCATCCAGGTGGGGGGACTGGGGGCCATGACCATCATCACCGGCTTTTTCTCCGTGGTCCGACGGCGGGTGAGCCTCAAGGACACCCGCCTTCTCATGCAGGCCGCCGGGAACGACAGCTACGCCGGCGTGGTGAAGCTCATGCGCCGCATCTTCGAGGGGACGATCCTCTTTGAGAGCGTGGGCGCGGGATTGCTGGCCATCCGGTTCATCCCCCTCTTCGGCTGGCGGCGGGGCATCTGGTATTCGGTGTTCCATTCCGTCTCCGCTTTCTGCAACGCGGGATTCGACGTTTTCGGGGACTACCGGGGCGGGGCGAGCCTGTCGGCCTTCGCCGCGGACCCGCTGGTGGTGCTCACCGTCTCGGCCCTCATCATTCTGGGCGGCCTCGGCTTCATCGTCTGGGACGACCTGGTGACCAGCCGGTTCCGGTTCCGGAACATGAAATTCCACACCAAGGTCGTCCTCACCGTCACCTTGTCGCTCCTGGGCGCGTCCTTCGGCCTCTTCCTCCTGCTGGAGTGGAACGGCGCCTTCGCCGGCGCCAGGTGGTGGGAGAAGCTCCTGATGGCCTGGTTCCAGGCGGTGACGCCCCGGACCGCCGGCTTCGCCACCTTCTCCATGGCGTCCCTGACGGACGCGGGCATTTTGCTCACCACCGTCCTCATGCTCATCGGCGGCTCCCCCGGCTCCACCGCCGGCGGCATCAAGACCACCACCGTGGCGGTGGTGCTCATCTGCACTCTCTCCTCCGCCCGCAAAACGGAGCCCACGGCCTACAGCCGCCGCATCGACGACGACACCGTCCGCCAGGCCACGGCCATCGTGGTCATCTACATCATCGCCAGCGTCATCGCCACCATGGCCCTGTGCGTCGTGGATTCCCTGACCCTGCGGGACGCCTCCTTCGAGGTCGTCTCCGCCATCGCCACCGTGGGCCTCTCCGTGGGCATCACGCCCACCCTGAGCACGGCGGCCAAGCTCATTTTGACGCTTCTCATGTTCGCCGGGCGCATCGGCGGCCTCACCATGGCCATCGCCCTCTCCGGCGAGCAGACCCCCGCCCCCACCCGCCGCCCCACCGGAAAAATATTGGTGGGATAAAAAAGGAGTTTTGCCATGAAATCGGTTTTAGTCATCGGCCTGGGCCGCTTCGGGCGGCATCTGGCTACCCGTATGCAGGAGATGGGCAACGACGTGATGGTCGTGGACCGTGACCCGGAGCTGGTGGAGCTCATGGCCGGCCACATCACCGACTGCACCATCGGCGACTGCACCAACGAGACGGTCATCGCCTCCCTGGGCGTGGAGAATTTTGACCTGTGCTTCGTCACCATCGGCGAGGACTTCCAGTCCTCCCTGGTGATCACCTCCCTTTTGAAGCGCCACGGCGCCCGGTGCGTGATTTCCAAGACCACTCAGGACATCCAGGAGGAGCTTTTGAAGCAGATCGGCGCCAGCGAGGTGGTCTACCCCGAGCGGGAGATCGCCGAGCGCGTGGCCGTGCGCTACAACGCCGACAACGTCTTCGACTTCATCCCCCTCACCGAGGACGTGGCCATGTACGAGATCAAGACCCCCCGCGCCTGGGTAGGCGACACCATCGTGGGCGTGGACGTGCGGAAAAAGTACAACGTCAACATCATCGCCATCAAAAAAGGCGGCACCATCCTCGCCACCCCCGGCCCCAACTACGTCTTCACCGCCGACGAGCACATCATGGTCATGGGCCGTTCCGGCGACGTGTTCCGGCTGGCGGGGAAAGGATAAGCGCTGGCTTGAAAGGGCTTCGCCCTTTCAAGCCAAGGGGGAACGTGCGAAAAAAGCTTCGGAAATGTCTGCGGACATTTCCGAAGCTTTTTTCTGCCGTTTTGCTCCGCGCACGGCCCCGTAGGGCCGCACACTCCGCAAAACAAAAGGAATTTTTTCCGACGTACATGCCGCCGGAAAAAATGGCTCGATGGGGGCTTTTAACCTCCCCCCTGGGGGAGGCGGCGCGAAGCGCCGGAAGGGTTCCCCACGGCGGGAAAAGGTTTGCGGCTTCGCCGCATTCTTATATTTCCCACCCGCCCGCCCCCGCCGCCGCGCGGAACCACCCCTGCCGCTTCGCGGATGTCCCCGACCTAGGAGGGGCTGACGTGTCGGGGGGGTGGTGCCGTTTATCGGGACCGTTCCGTCCCGCCACGTGGCACGGGCGGGTTTAGAACCCGCCCCTACAGTGCAAATTGCGTTCCATCAACGCCGTACGGGTCGCCGCCCACGGCGACCCGCGTTGCAGGTTTCGGATTGCCCCCGATAAACGCCGTAGGGGCCGCCACTCCTGGCGGCCCGCGTTTCGATGACCTCCCACGTCATTTGAATGGGATAACCTTCCAAATTCCCTGTAGGGGCGGGTTCCAAACCCGCCCGTCCCCTCGTCCCCCGTCCCCGCCGCGCGGGCAAATCCAAGAATGCGCCGCAGGCGCAAACCTTTTTAAGCCCCCTCCTCGTAGGAGGGGGGCAGGGGGGCAGCGAGCGTGGGATGACAGACCGGTCCCGACCAAACCCGCCCGCGCTCACACCACCTGGAAAATGTAGAACTTCAGATACTCCGTCTCCGGGACGTTCCAGAGGATGGGATGGTCGGGGGACTGCTTGCGGACCTCCACCTCGCGCAGCTCGCGGCCGGCGTCGCGGGCGGCGGCGCGGAGCATGTCCTCGAAGCGCGCCATGGGCATGAAGTGGGAGCAGGAGGCGGTACACAGGTACCCGCCCCGGGGCAGGAGGGCCATGGCGCGGTAGTTGATCTCCTTGTAGCCCCGGTAGGCGCTGCCGGCGGTGGCGCGGGACTTGGTGAAGGCCGGCGGGTCCAGGATGATAAGGTCGTAGTCCCGCTTCAACGTGGGCAGAAGCTCAAAGACGTCGGCGCGGAGAAAGTCGATCTTGTCCGCAAGGCCGTTGCGCGCGGCGTTGCGCTTGGCCATATCCACCGCCGCCTCGGATACGTCCACGGCGGTGACGCGCGCGGCCCCGCCCCTGGCGGCGTTGAGGGCGAAGGAGCCGGTGTGGGTAAAGCAGTCCAGCATCCGCAGGCCACGGGCCAGCCGTCCCACGGCGGCCCGGTTATACTTCTGGTCCAGGAAAAAGCCGGTCTTCTGGCCGTTTTCCACGTCCACGGCGTACAAAACGCCGTTTTCGCTGATCTCCGTCACGGCGCTCTCCGGCCGCGTCTCGCCGGGGAGGTCGAACCAGCCCTTATATAGGGGCAGGCCCTCCAGCGCCCGGCCGGGGAGGTCGTTGCGCTCAAAGATGCCGTCAATGCGCTGGCCGTCCTCCCGGAGGACCTTGACGAGGAGGGGGAAGAGGAGATTTTTCAGCCGCTCCATCCCCACGGACATGGTCTGCGCCGCCAACAGCGGCCCGAAACGGTCCACCGTGAGGCCGGGAAAGCCGTCGGCCTCCCCGAAGATCACCCGGCAGGCGCCGGTGTCCGGGCCCATCACCGTCTTGCGGTAGCCCCAGGCGTAGCGGACCCGCCGCTCCCAGAAGGCGGCGTCAAAGGCGTCGTTGGCGTTGCGGGAGACAAGGCGCACCCGGAGCTTGCTCTCCCGGCTGAGGAACCCGGTGCCCAGGTACTTGTCCCGAGGCCCCACCACGTCCACCAGGTCCCCGTTGCCGGCCTCCGCCGGCTCCTCCACAACGTCCGAGGCATAGATCCACGGATGCCCGGACCCCGCCCAGCGCTCTCCTTTCTCCGTGACCCTGACCTTCAAAAACCCCCGCCCGTCCTTCACGCCGATCCCTCCCTGTCATGATAGCGCGATTATACCACAGATGAGAGGGAAAAAGCAACATGGGACAAGGCGAGCGAGGACCCGCGCGCCCGCCCAGGATCGCTGGATGCCTTGCCAAAGCCCTGATAAGCGCGATAAAACGATTGATTTTTGAAATTTAATACTAATATCTATTTAAAAGAAGACACCGAGCGACGACGATGCGAAAAAGACCGTCGCGAATGGCTACTTTTAATTAGATATTAGTATCACATTCCACGCCGCAGCGAAGACCGCCTTGTAGAACGGAACAGAGCCGTCAGCGTTTGCCGACGGCTCTGTTGTTGTATTTTTTTCCTCGTGGAAAAATCAGCCGCGCTTCCTTTACGCTTTTTCCACCAGCCCATCGCAGATGGTGTAGATGTTGCCGGCGCCGACGGTGAGGACGGTGTCGCCGGGGCGGGCTTCGCGTTTGAGATGGTCGGCCAGCTCCGGGAGAGTGGGGCAGAAGGTGGAGCCGGGGATGGCGGCGGCCAGGTCGGCGGAGGAGATGCCGATGGTGTTCGTCTCCCGCGCGGCGTAGATCTCCGCCAGATACACCTTGTCGGCCCGCTTGAGCTGCTCCACGAACTCGTTAAAGAGCGCCTTGGTGCGGGAGTAGGTGTGGGGCTGGAAGGCCAGGAGCACCCGGCCGGCGGTGATATCGTGGACCGCGTCCAGCAGGGCGTGGAGCTCGCCGGGGTGGTGGGCGTAATCGTCGTAGACCTTGGCCCCGTTGACCTGGCCCTTGTACTCAAAGCGCCGCGCCGCGCCGTGGAAGGCCCCCAGGCCCTTGGCGACCGCCTCGCCGGGGATGCCCAGCTCGATAGCCGCCGCCGCCGCGGCCAGGGCGTTTTTCACGTTGTGGAGGCCGGGGACGCCCAGCTTCACGTGGCAGTAGGTCTTCATCTTGTAGACCACGTCAAACTCGGACAGACCCCCCGCCGTGGTCAGGTTCTTGGCACGGATGTCCGCCCGGGGGGAGAAGCCGAAAGTCACCACCCGGCGGCGGATGCCGTCGATGGCGTCCATGGTGTTCTCGTCGTCGATGTTGGCGATGACCACCCCCTCCGGCACCGGGACCAGATTGGCGAAAGCCCGGAAGGACTTTTTCACGTCCGCCAGGTCCTTGAAGAAGTCCAGATGGTCGGCCTCGATGTCCAGGATGACGGCGATGGTGGGGGAGAAGCTCAGAAAGGAGTTATAATATTCGCAGGACTCCAGCACGATGGTGTCCCCGTGGCCCACCCGGTAGCCGGCGTGGAGAAGCGCCAGTGTCCCGCCGATCATCACGGTGGGGTCGGCGTCGGCGGCCATGAGGATATGGGTACACATGGAGGTGGTGGTGGTCTTCCCGTGGGTACCGGAGATGCACAGGGCGTTTTTGTAGCGCCGCATGAGGACGCCCCAGGCCTCCGCCCGCTCGAAGATGGGGATGCCGTTGTCCCGGGCGTACTCCACCTCGGGGTTGTCGTCCCTGGCGGCGGCGGTGCGGATGATGTACGCCGAGCCCAGCACGTTCTCGCCCCTGTGGCCGATGGACACCGGGATGCCCTGGGCCCGCAGGTCACGGACGGCGTCGCTCTCGGTGATGTCGGACCCCGTGACGGGGACGCCGTTCATGTGCAGGACCTTGGCCAGCGGCGACATGGACACCCCGCCGATGCCGATGAGGTGACAGCGCTGACGGCTCTCGATGAAGTTTTTAAGCTCAGAAATTCTGTCCATAAAAGCTCCGAAACGCAATAAATATTAAACAGCTTGAAAATCACATGCCAAAACATTATAATACCGATTACCGGAGATTACAACTGCTTTTTGCCGGATTTGTGATAAAAACTTCGTCAGGAGGCGACAAAATGCCCGGTTTCCCCCAGCTTCCGCCCCATGTGGCCCATATTCTCACGACGCTGGAGAACGCCGCCTACCGGGCCTTCGCGGTGGGCGGGTGCGTCCGGGACACGCTTTTAGGCCTCGCGCCTCACGACTGGGACGTGACCACCGACGCCGTGCCCTCCGAGATCATGGCCCTCTTCCCCCGCACCGTGCCCACCGGCGCCAAATACGGCACCGTCACGGTGCTGACGGAGGCCGGGGGCGTGGAGGTCACCACCTTCCGGGCCGACGGGGCGTATCTGGACGGCCGGCGGCCGGAGAGCGTGGGCTTTTCCCGCTCCCTGGAGGAGGACCTCCTCCGGCGGGATTTCACGGTGAACGCCCTGGCCATGGACAAAAGGGGCGTTATCACCGATGTCACAGGGGGGTTGGAGGACCTTCACAGGGGGGTCCTGCGGGGTGTGGGCGACCCTCGGAAACGTTTCCAAGAGGACGCTCTGAGGATGCTTCGGGGGGTGCGTTTCACCGCCCAGCTGGGGTTCCCCCTGGAGCCGGAGACCCTGGCGGCCCTCCGGGAGTTGGCCCCTCTGGCCGCGAAGCTCTCCGCCGAGCGGGTGCGCGAGGAGCTGCAAAGGACGCTGGCCACCTTAAGGCCGGAAGTCGTCCGGGAGCTTGTCAACGACGGCCTTCTGGACGCTTTTCCGGTGAGAAAAGGGGCGGATATCCCCTGGGAGCGGCTGAGAGAGGTGCCGGAGGAGATGAGGCTTGGCGTCTTCGCGCTGCTGTGCGCCGAGGGCGAGCCGGCGGCGCTCACGCGGGCCCTGCGGTGTCCGGCGGCGCTTACGCGGGACGTGGAGGCCGCGCCGGCGCTCACTGGGGACAGCCTCTCCCTCCGGCTGGCGCTGAGCGCCTGCCCCACGCCGTCGGTGCTCCTGGCCGCCGGGGCCGGCGGTTTTTACGCCCTGGCCGAACAGGAGGCGCGCTCCGCGCGTTTCGTCCGGCCGTCGGACCTGGCCCTCAGCGGCCGTGACCTCCGCGCCCTGGGCCTGGAGGGGCCGCAGATCGGAAAGACTCTGCAAACGCTGGCCCTGCGCGTCACAGCCGGGGAGCTTCCCAACCGGCGCGAGGCCCTGTTGGAGGCGGCGCGCCGGGATTTTTCCGGGAATAAATAAAGCCGCCCACTTGACAGGGCGGCGGAGAGGCATTATAATAAGGGCACAGGGAGACCACCGGGAGACGGTGGTTCCTCCGGGTCTAGTTACAAGAAGTAACCGCCGCCGTTGGAACGTGTGGGGCGGTTACTTCTTTTTCGGTTGGTTTCTGTCCACTATGTACAGAACCAGCTTTATGACCGCTATGATCACAAGAGCGAACTGGAAGAGATCGCTCAAGGATAGTTCCATAGCCATCACCTCCTCCCTTGTCCGGAGGAGGCAAGAAGCTCCCTCCGGAGAGAAGACCCGGAGGAAACACACCGCCTGCCCGTCTTGGCAGACAACCCTGCGCGCGCCTCTCAGCCCGCGGCGCGCTTGACATAAGTCTACAGTATTCACGGGAAAATGTCAACAGGGACCTTTTTTGCCGGAATGCCGCCTGCGGGAGAAATTTCTGAAAATTTCTCTTGACAAAAGGGTCCGGCTTTGGTATAATCACGGGGCAAAAAGGAAGTGGAAACGGCATCGTTTCTCACCGGCTCGGGTGCCGAAGCCGGTCAACAGCGTGAGTGTGGGGCCTCTGGCCCTTTGCGCGGGTGCCGTTTGGCGCCCGCTTTTTAGTTGTTCGGAGGTGTTTTACCATCGCTAACATGACTCATGAGATCAATGAGGAGATCACCGACCCCCAGGTACGCCTGATCGGCGAGGACGGGACGCAGCTTGGCATCATGTCCTCTGAGGAGGCGCTGAAGGTCGCTGAGGGGAAAGGACTGGACCTGGTGAAGATCTCGCCCAACGCCACGCCGCCGGTCTGTCGCGTCATGGATTACGGCAAGTACCGCTTCGAGCAGGCCAAGCGCGAGAAGGAGGCCCGCCGCAACCAGCACATCATTGAGATCAAGGAGATCCGCATGTCCCCGGGCATCGCGGACAACGACTTCAACGTCAAGCTGAAAAACGGCCAGAAGTTTTTGAAGGACGGCGACCGTCTCAAGGTCTCCGTGCGCTTCCGCGGCCGGGAGATGGCCCACACCTCCATCGGCGAGGACCTCTTGAACCGCTATGCCGCCGAGTGCGCCGAGATGGCCAACCTCGACAAGGCCCCCAAGCTCGAGGGCCGGAACATGAGTATTTTCCTCTCGCCGAAGCCGAATAAATGACCCCTCAGTCGCTTCGCGGCAGCTCCCCTAAAGGGACCCCTCAGCCGCTTCGCGGCAGCTCCCCTAAAGGGACCCCTCAGTCGCTTTGCGACAGCTCCCCCAAGGGGGAGCCAAAAAGGAAATTTTTTAGTATATTGCCGCGCCTCACGGCGCGTTAATAGGGCGGTTCGCCGCCAAAACTATGGAAGGAGTAACCAAAGATGCCCAAGATCAAGACCCACAGCGGCGCGAAGAAGAGATTCAATCTCACTAAAAACGGCAAGGTCAAGCGCGCCCACGCATACAAGAGCCACATCCTCAACAAGAAGACCACCAAGCGCAAGAGAGGCCTCCGCAAGGGAACCTACGCCGACGTCACCAACGAAGCGGCGATCAAGCGCATGATCCTGTATAAATAAGGAGGCAGACGAACATGGCTAGAATCAAGGGCGCGATGATGACGCGCAAGAGAAGAAACAAGGTCCTGAAGCTGGCGAAGGGCTACTGGGGCGCCAAGAGCAAGCACTTCAAGATGGCCAACCAGGCCGTGATGAAGTCCCTCACCTACGCCTACATCGGCCGCAAGCAGAAAAAGCGCGATTTCCGCAAGCTGTGGATCACCCGCATCTCCGCCGGCTGCAAGATGAACGGCATGAACTATTCCACTTTCATGCACGGCCTCAAGAAGGCGGGCATCGACATGAACCGCAAGATGCTCTCCGAGACCGCTATCCACAACCCCGAGGCGTTCACACAGCTGTGCGCCACGGCGAAGCAGGCACTGTAACTGGCTCGAAATGCCTTTGGCATTTCGATGCCAAGGGGATACGTGCGAAAAAAGATTCGGAAATGTCTGCGGACATTTCCGAATCTTTTTTCTGCTGTCAAATCTCGCGCACTCGCTTCGCTCGCACACTCGATTTGACAAAAGGAATTTTTTCCGACGTACATGCCGCCGGAAAAAATGGCTCGATGAGGGGGTTGTTTGTCGGAACCGCTCTGAAAACTCAACCCTCGATCCCTCAGTCTCGCTTCGCTCGACAGCTCCCCTTACGAAGGGGAGCCTTTTTAAAAGGTTGCGGCGCTTTGCGCCGCGTTTGTAAAAATTGCGCCGCGAAGCGGCGCAACCTTTTTGGCCCCCTCCTCGTAGGAGGGGGGCAGGGGGGAAGCGAAGGTGGGATGACAGGGCGGTTCCGGAAACCGCACCTGCCTCCGACACGGTTGCCCCTCCCCTGGGGAGGGGGCAGGGGGTGGGGGCGAGCTTTTGAGCTGCCCAATAGACGCTCCCACCCCGGCCATCGCTTCGCTCGGCCGCCCCTCCCAGAGGGAGGGGCTTTGGCTGGCGCGTTCATCGGACCCGTCCCCCTCCGCCTTGAAAAAATGTTGTTGATATTTTCTCAAACCTGTATTATAATAATCCATACGTTGTGATGTGTCGCCGAGCCGCGCTAGTCGGGGAGATAGCGGTGCCCTGTTGCCCGCAATCCGCTATAGCGGGGATGAAGTCCTGTCCCAGGCCGCGTGATGTGCCGCCGGCCGCGGCGGCCCGCGCGTTGATGAGTCGGTCTTGCGCAACGCCGGACTGTGAACCATGTCAGGCGGGGAACCGAGCAGCATTAAGCGGAACCCGGTGTGTGCCGTAAGGCCGCCGGCTCTGAGCGCGGACGCCGCAAAGCGGGTATAGCGCGTCGGTCAAAGACAGGTGCGCGGCTCCGCGACGCGTCACAACGAAAAAGCCCCGTGACCGGGGCTTTTTCGGTATGGAGACAGGTTTTTGAAGGGAGGCGTACTCTTGTATCAGGCGCTCTATCGGAAATACCGGCCGCGGACCTTTGAGGACGTGGTGGGGCAGGAGCACATCACCAACACTCTCCGCCGTCAGGTGGAGACGGGGCGCACCAGCCACGCCTACCTCTTTGTGGGTACCCGGGGCACGGGCAAGACCACCTGTGCCAAAATTTTGGCCCGGGCCCTCAACTGCGAGCACCCGGTGAACGGCGACCCCTGCAACGAGTGCGCCTCCTGCCGGGGCATCGAGTCCGGGGCCATCCTGGACGTGGCGGAGATCGACGCGGCCTCCAACAACGGCGTGGACAACATCCGCGCCATCCGGGACGAGGCCGTCTACTCCCCGGCCCAGGTGCGAAAGCGCGTCTACATCATCGACGAGGTCCACATGCTCTCCACCTCCGCCTTCAACGCGCTTTTGAAGATTTTGGAGGAGCCGCCGGAGCATCTGGTGTTCATCCTGGCCACCACGGAGCTGGGCAAGGTCCCCGCCACGATTTTATCCCGGTGCCAGCACTTCGCTTTCCACCGCATCCCGCCGGAGATCATCGCAAATCGTCTCAAGCTCGTGGCCCAGCGGGAGGGGTTTGCCCTCACCGAGGGCGCGGCGGCGCTTTTATCGCGGCTGGCGGACGGGTCCATGCGGGACGCCCTGTCGCTCCTGGACCAGTGCGTGTCCTCGGACACGGTGGACGAGGCGGCGGTCATGCGGTCCGTGGGCCTCATGGGCGCGGAGAACACCGCCAGGCTCTGGGAGCTTACGCGGTCCGGCGACGCCGCCGGGGCGCTGGCGCTTTTTGATAAGCTCTACTTCGGCGGGGCCGAGCCGGTGTCCGTGGTCAACGACCTTCTGGGCCTTGCCCGGGATATGCTCATGGTCCGGGTGGCCCCCAAGGGGAGCGCCGCGCTCCTCACCGGCGCTTTTGACGCGGGGCGGCTTGCGGAGCTTGCCGGGTCCCTGCCCGCCGGGACGATTTTGGCCGCCGCACAGCTTTTGCAGGACGCGGCGGACACCATGAAGGACGCCCGGGACAAGCGCACCAAGACGGAGCTTGCGCTTTTGAAGCTCAAGGGCCTCCTCACCGGGGAAAACGCGGCGGAGGTCCCCGCGGCCCGTCCCGCGTCCAGGCCCGCGGTGGCGCCCAAAGCCGCGGCTGTGTCTAAACCCGCGCCCGCGCCGCGTCCCGAACCGGCCCCCGCGCCGGCCTACGACGACGCGCCGCCCCCCTGGGAGGACGCGGACGCCCCGCCGGAGGCCGGGGACTATGTCCCGGAGCCGCCTCCGGAGGAGGCTGTGAGGCCCGCCCCCGCGCCGGAGCCCGTATCAGCTCCCACGCCGAAGCCCGCGCCGCAGCCGGTTTCGGCCCAGACGCCCGACTGGTGGGAGGCGGTGCTGTCAGACTGCGCGGAGGAGCTGGGCGGAGCCGGGAGCTTCCTCAAAAACCGGGACAACACGGTACCGGAGCTCACCGGCGGCACGCTGGTCCTCCACACACGCAACGGCTTTGTGCGCATGATGCTGGACACCGCCGCCGTCAAGAACGCAGTGGCCCGCGCCGCCTCGGCCAGATTGGGCCGGAGCGTCTCCTGCGCCGTCTCCGAGGGCATCCCGGAAACATCGGCCCCGGCGGGACAGGAGCGGGATAAGCTGGACGACCTTTTAAAGTTCGACGGCGTTGTGAAATTCAAATAATTTGATCATATCAGGAGGTACAACATGGCAAAGGGCGGATTCCCCGGCGGCCGTATGCCCGGCGGGATGAACATGAACATGCTGAAGCAGGCCCAGCGGATGCAGCAGGAGATGCTTCGTCAGCAGCAGGAGGTGGAGGAGAAGACCTTCACCGCCACCGCCGGCGGCGGGATGGTGGAGGCCACTGTCAACGGCAAGCGGGAGCTTTTGAAGCTCACCATCGACCCGGACGCCGTCATCGACGCCCGGGAGCCCGAGGACGCGGAGATGCTCGCCGACGCGGTCCTGGCCGCCGTCAACGAGGCTCTGAACAAGGCCTCCGAGGAGATGGCCGCCACGATGGGGAAGCTTACCGGGGGACTGGGCCTTAATTTCTGACCGTCAAATAGCCTCCTTTTTCCCTGCCCGCAACGCTTCGCAACCGGCGGTTGCGAAGCTTCAAGCCGTGGATGGTGGACCGCAACCGGGGCTTCCGGTAGGATAGACCCATCCAAAGGAAGGAGGCAGAGCCCATGACGCTCGCTGAGAAGATACTGTACATGAGGAAAAAGGCCGGCCTTTCCCAGGAGGCGCTGGCGGAGATCCTGGGGGTCTCCCGGCAGGCCGTCTCCAAGTGGGAGACAGGCGAGGCCGCGCCCGAGGCGGGGAAGGTGTTCGCGCTCTCCCGCGCTTTCGGCGTCACCGCCGACTGGCTGCTTTCCGAGGAGGGCCTGCCGGAGCGGAAGCTGGAGCCGGAGGCCGGGGAGGAACCGGAGAACGCCTCCGCCGCGCCCAACTGGGTAGAGTCGATCCCCGGCGTGCTGGGCCGGCTCCTGCGGCGCTGGGGGTGGCTCTTCGGAGTGTACACGGCCATTGCCGGGGCGGGGTTCGCCCTGTTCGGCGTCCTGACGCGCGTCCTGCTGAGCGGCTTCAACCGGTCCGTCGCCGGTTCGATGTACGGCTGGGAGTTCGGCGGCGCGTTCCCCGGGGACATGATGTCTCCCGTCGGCGCGGCCGACGGCCCTTTCTCGGCTTTTTCCACCTTCGGCACCGTCTTCATCGTCCTGGGCGTCGTCCTCATCGTCGCCGGCGTGGTCCTGGCCGTCATACTGAAAAGAAAAAGCGGCCGGAAGTGACCGTTCTTCGGAAAGCTTCCGGGTCGCGCAGGCTCCCTTTCGTAAAGGGAGCTGTCGAGCGAAGCGAGACTGAGGGATCGAAGGTTTCGGAACCGTTCCGGCATCCCACGCTCGCTGCCCCCCTGCCCCCTCCTACGAGGAGGGGGCGAAAAAGGATGCGCCGCTGTGCGGCGCGTTATTTATAAAGGCGGCGCAACGCGCCGCAACCTTTTTGGCCTCCCCCGTGGGGGAGGTGCGTCTTCCTTACGGGATCAGCCCCTCCTCCCTTAGTCCCGCCAGGCGCTCCTCGGAGAGGGGGCCGCGGTAGACGAGAGTGAGGGCGTCGTCCTCGTTGGTGTAGGTGAAGTTGTCCCAGGAGACATAGGCGGTCTTGTCGTGGTATGTGAGCGCCACGATGATCTCCAGCTCGCCGCTGCCGCCGCCGGAGCCCACATGGACGGGTTTGGCGGCGTCAAAGTTGATATCCCCCGGCAGGGTCAGCGTCTGGGCCAGGGGCTTGAGGTTCTCCGCCGTCATTTCCTGGAGATTCCGGGCGCTGGGCTGGGCGATATAGACCGTCCAGCCCTCCAGCGAGGGGTCGATCTCCGGGAAGTAGATAAAGACGGCGCTGAAGGGGAACCGGCCCCAGAGGGGGATGTCCTTCCCCAGGGTCTTGCTCAAGAAGTCCCGGTATGCCTCCGGGTCAAAGGGGCCGTTGTAGGGCGGGATCTCCGGCAGCGGGGGATCCCCCTTGCCGTAATCGTCGGGGAGCGCCGGGGTCCGGGTCGCCTCCGGCTCCGACGCCTCCGGGGTCATCGTCTCCTCCGGCGGCGCGGATGTCTCAGGGCCCTCCGGGGCTTCCGTCCCGCCTGTGCCGGAGAGCTGTTCCGGCAGCCGCGTGCCCAATGGGGCCGGGGGCTGGGTGGTCCCGACGTCCTCTTTGGCGCAGGACGCGAGGGACGCGCCGAGCACCGTCAGGACCAGGAGCAGGGCAAACGCTTTTTTCAACATGCTTCCGTCCTCATTTTCATAAATTTGGTTTTCGCATTTCCATCATACCATGTCCAAAAAGATGTGTCAACCGGCGTCTTTTCTCTTTACAAAACGTTTACGATGTGGTATTCTTTAATAGGAATCATTCTTGTTAGGAGGGGGCCCTATGGCGATCGCGCGCAGGAGCGTCAAGCGGGAGGCCATCCTGGCCCTTTTGCGCTCGGTGACGTGTCACCCCTCCGCCGAATGGCTCCACGCGCGGCTTCTGGCCGACTTCCCGGACCTGAGCCTGGGCACCGTCTACCGGAACCTCCGGCAGCTGGCGGCAGAGGGGCTCATCGTCAGCGTGGGCGTCATCGGCGGCCAGGAGCGGTTCGACGGGAACACCGCCCCCCACGGCCACTTCGTCTGTCGGCGCTGCGGCGCGGTGACGGACGTGCCGCTGAAAGGCGGCCGGAGCTTTCACCGGGACGTGGAACGCCTCACCGGCGGACGCGTCCAGGGCGTGGAGACCACCGCCTACGGCCTCTGCGCCAAATGCCTGGATATACGGGCCTGAGAAAAGCCCTTATATACATTATTTTACATTTTGGAGGGTTTTATTATGAAAAAATGGGTCTGCCCCGTCTGCGGCTATGTCTATGAGGGCGAGAATCCCCCCGAGGCCTGCCCCGTCTGCAAGGTCCCCGGCAGCAAGTTCACCGAGATGAAAGAGGACGCCAAGCTCGCCGCCGAGCACGAGTTCGGCATCTACGCCAAGACGGTGAAGAACAATCCCGACATCAGCGACGAGGACAAGAAGTACATCCACGAGCAGCTCATGGCCAACTTCAACGGCGAGTGCTCCGAGGTGGGCATGTACCTGTGCATGGCCCGCATCGCCCATCGCGAGGGCTATCCCGAGGTGGGGCTCTACTGGGAGAAGGCCGCCTTCGAGGAGGCCGAGCACGCCGCCAAGTTCGCCGAGCTCCTGGGATCCGACCTGGAGCCCAACATGACCGCCAGCACCAAGAAGAACCTGGCCTGGCGCGTGGACTGCGAGTTCGGCGCCACTCAGGGCAAGTTCGACCTGGCCGCCTGCGCCAAGAAAAACGGCCTCGACGCCATCCACGACACCGTCCACGAGATGGCGAGGGACGAGGCCCGCCACGGTAAAGCCCTGAAGGGACTTCTGGAGCGGTATTTCAAATAATCCGCCCTCAACATCACCAAACCGCCCGGGAAACGGGCGGTTTGGTGATGATTTTTATCGGGAGCGTCATTCCATGAAACTGAAGGTCAGACTTGCGATTGATATCTTGCCTGTGATCGCGGCGGTCGTCATCTTTGTCTACAATTTTTCCGCGCAAAGAACGACTCTCTACATATCCTCTATCGTGGCCGTCTGCGGCACCATCGCGCTGCTGGTCCGGGATGTGGTCGAGCTGAAAAGAGAAAAGTAGGATCGGCACATACACGCGGGAAAAAGCCCGCAAAAAGGCGCCGAGCGCGGCGGGGAAAAGGCTGCCCCATGCGGCGGCGGGAAAAGGCTTGCGCCGCTTTGCGGCGCATTTTTATATTTCCCACCCGCCCGCCTCCACCGCCGCGCCACCGGCCTGCGTTATCCGCCGTAGGGGTCGCCGTCCTCGGCGACCCGCCCCACGATAATTGACACGTTCCGACCACCGCCGTACGGGCCGTATCTCCGCGCCAAGAGCCGCCGCTGCGCGGCGGTTGCGCTCCGAAACGCGTCTGCGGACGCAGCGCCCACGGCGGCCCTTTTTCCCCGGTTGACCGACATGTACCGTTTTATCGGACCCGTCCCCGTCCCGCCACGTGCCACGGGCGGACACATGGGTCCGCCCCTACGGAAAGTGTGGAAAGTTATCCCATTCGACCGACATTGGAGGTCATCGAAACGCGGGTCGCCGAGGACGGCGACCCCTACGGCGTCTATCGAAAACAATCCGAACCCTGCAACGCGGGCCGCCAGGAGTGGCGGCCCCTACGGCTTTCATCGGGGGCAATCCAAGCCCTGTAACATGGGCCGCTGTGGGCAGCGGCCCGTACGGCGTAAATGGAACTGGTTCAATTTGTCGGAACCGGTCTGCCATCCAACGTTCGCTGCCCCCCTCCTACGAGGAGGGGGCTCCGAGACGGGGGCGGGCGCGAATTGTCGGAAGCGTTCCGACAACGAACCCACTTTTTGCCCCTCCTACGGAGGGGTGGCGCGAAGCGCCGGGGTGGTCCCGAATCCGCATCCCGAAAGCCCCAGTTACGCCGAACGGGCTCGAATACCCCGGCCCTGCGGGGCCGCCCCTTTTTCCGAAAAAGGGGTCGGGGGAATAAGGTTGCGGCGCTTCGCGCCGCCTTTATAAAAAATTGCGCCGCTTTGCGGCGCAAACCCTTTAAAAGCCCCCTCCTCGTAGGAGGGGGGCAGGGGGGGGAGCGAACGTGGGATGACAGAGGGGTATCGCTAACCCGTACCCACACACAAAAAATCCCCACAAACGTGGGGATTTTTTGTTACGATCTTGCGTTTCGCCGCTCAATCCAGCGCGGCGGTGATGATGGCCATGGTGTAGACCTCGTCGGCGTTGCAGCCGCGGCTGAGGTCGTTGATGGGGGCGTTGAGGCCCTGAAGGATGGGGCCGTAGGCGTCGTAGCCGCCGAGCCTCTGGGCGATTTTGTAGCCGATGTTGCCCGCCTCGATGAGCGGGAAGATGAAGGTGTTGGCGTAGCCGGCGACCGTGGAGCCGGGGAACTTCAGCTGTCCCACGGTGGGGCTGACGGCGGCGTCAAACTGCATCTCGCCGTCGATGGCAAGGTCAGGGGCCAGCTCCTTCGCCAGCTTCGTTGCCTCGGCGGAGAGCGCCACGGTGCCGCCCTTGCCGGAGCCCTTGGTGGAGAAGCTCAGGAGCGCCACCTTGGGGTCGATGCCGAAGAGCTTGGCGGTCTTGGCGGTCTCCACGGCCACCTCGGCCAGCTTCTGGGCGCCGGAGACGGCCACGTTGCCCTCCTTGTCCAGGGTGTCCTCGTAGCTTAGGTTGATGGCGCAGTCGCCCATGCAGATGGCCCTCAGATTCTCCTCCCCGTGGTCGCGGGTGAGGATGAAGGCGGAGCTCACGAGGTGCGCGCCGGGCTTGGTCTTGATGAGCTGGAGGGCCGGGCGCACGGTGTCGGCGGTGGAGTATGTGGCGCCGCCCAGGAGGCAGTCGGCCACGCCCATCTTCACCAGCATGGTGCCGAAGTAGTTGCCCTTTTTAAGGGCCGCGCGGCACTCGTCCTCGGTCATCTTGCCGCGCCGCAGGGCGATCATGGTCTCCACCATCTTGTCCATGTCGGCGTAGTTGGCGGGATCGATGATCTGGCTGTCGCCGATGTCAAAGCCGCCCTTCGCCGCCGCAGCCTTCACCTCGTCGGGATTGCCCACCAGGACGACCTTCAAAAGGCCCTCCTTCACGAGCCTGTCCGTGGCCGAGAGGATGCGGGCGTCGGTGCCCTCGGTGAACACGATGCGCCGCCCCGCGCCCAGGAGCTTTTTCTTAAGGTTGTCTATCATTTCCATGGGTATCTACCTCCGTAAATAAAAATTTTTAAAATCAGAATCCCGTATAGACGAGAAACCAGACGACCGCAAGAAGACCCGTCACGGGGAAAAGCGCGAACGCGATTCGGCAATCCCTGCGGCGGCGGTCAAGCTCCGGGTCCCCTCCCTCAGGGGTGAAGACGGCCGCCTCACGGCGCTTACGGGTGGCGCGAAAGCCCCAGCCGTCTGAGAGAGCGCCGGACTCCGGGTACTTGTCATGAAGCCAGAGGCTGAAGCCGAGACCGTACTTCACAAAGACGCCAAAAGCGAAGACCGGCCCCGCCGCGCACCACACCAGCACGAGCCCCGATGGGAGCGCGGGCCCCAAGACCCGGACGATCAGGGAAGCGGCGTACCACAAAATCGGAATGGCATATAGCACGATCCATTTCTTGCTCATGCGATTCACCTCATAAGCACATTTTACCACCAAAAAACGCCGTATGCAAGAGGGAAAGCCGGAAAGTTCAGGGCGCTTGAACCGTGACGGTCGTCCGCCCCACCGGGACTGAGCGCGTATCGCCCCGCAGGCCGCCAAGAGAGGCGACCCCTACGTCCCGTTCAAACCTGCGGCGAAGCCGCAAACCTTTTTAAGCCCCCTCCTCGTAGGAGGGGGGCAGGGGGGAAGCGAACGTGGGATGACAGAGCGCCCCCCGGCAAAACGTACTGGTCCCCGTCCCGCCGTAGGGTCCTCCCTTACTCCCGATACAATCCCCTCAACATCTCGATTTCCCGCTTATACCCCTCCAGCTCGTTGGGCGTCTCCAGGTAGAAAGGGAGATGCCGGAGGGCGGGATGGTTGATGATCCGCGTAATGGCCTCTATCCCAAGCGACCCGCCGCCGATGACCTCGTGGCGGTCCTTGTGGCTGGCGAAAGGGTTCTTGCTGTCGTTGAGGTGGACGCATTTGAGCCTTGAAAGGCCGATGACCCGGTCAAACTCCGTGAGGACCCCGTCCAGGTCGTTCACCACATCGTACCCGGCGTCGTGGACGTGGCAGGTATCCAGGCACACGCCCAGCTTGTCCGAAAGCTCTGTCCGGTCGATGATCTCCCGCAGCTCCTCAAACCGCCCGCCGACCTCGGACCCCTTGCCCGCCATGGTCTCCAGGAGGACCGTGGTGCGGTAATGAGGCTTTAGGGTCAGATTCAGCGTCTCGGCGATGAGCTCGATGCCGCGCTCCACGCCCTGGCCCACGTGGGAGCCGGGGTGGAAGTTATAGTAGTTCCCCGGCAGCCACTCCATGCGCTCCAAATCGTCTGCCATGGTCTGGCGGGCAAACTCCAGCGTCTCGGGCTTGGCCGCGCAGGGGTTGATGGTGTAGGGCGCGTGGGCGAGGTACGAGTTGAGGCCGTGCTCCGCCGCGATTTGGTGAAACTCCGCGATGTCCCCCTCGTCGATGGGCTTGGCCCCGCCGCCCCGGGGGTTGCGGGTGAAGAACTGGAAGCAGGAGGACCCGGTATAGAGGGCGTCCTCCGCCAGGGCGACATAGCCCTTGGAGACGGACAGATGACAGCCGATGTTCAGCATATGCGTCACTCCTTATCTATGTTTTCGAAGTCGTCGTACCGCTCCAGGAAGCTGTGCTCCACGCCGCCGGTCTTGTAGGCGGGGAAGGTGTCCAGCGACAGCTCATGGATGGCGTTGAAGATGGATTTTTCCACGTTGGGGCTGGTTTTCTTAAGCTGCGCGATGAGCTCCTTCGTCTCCCGGCGCTTGCCGGTGAGCTCCCCGGACTCGATGCCGGCGGTGAGCCGGCAGGCACAGCGGATGAAGGTGAGGTCGTTATAACGTGCCCAGGCGACGATGTCCTCCTCGTGGACGCAGTAGAGGGGCCGGATGAGCTCCATGCCGGGGAAATTGGTGCTGTGGAGCTTGGGCATCATCCCCTGGAGCTGCGCCCCGAACAAAAGCGCCATCAGCGTCGTCTCGATGACGTCGTTGAAATGGTGCCCCAGGGCGATCTTGTTGCATCCCAGCTCCCGCGCCTTGGCGTACAGCGCCCCCCGGCGCATCCGGGCGCAGAGGTAGCAGGGGTTCTTCTCCGTGCTGTCCGCCGCCTCGAAGATGTCGCTTTCAAAGATCACCGCCGGGAGGCCCAGCAGCGCCAGATTTTCCTCGATCCTCCGCCGGTTCTCCGCGTTGTAGCCCGGGTCCATGACCAGATACGTCACCTCAAAGGGGTACTCCGAGTGCCGGCAGAGCTCCTGCAAAAGCTTTGCCAGGAGCATGGAGTCCTTCCCCCCGGAGATGCACGCCGCCACCCGGTCCCCCGGCTTCAGGAGCTCGTAGTGGTTGACGGCATACGTAAAGGGATTCCACAGCTCCTTGCGGTATTTTTTGATGATGCTCCGCTCGATCTCCTCGCGCCGCGTCAGCTCTCTCGCCATAGCTCCTCCTAAACCTCGGCCCGGACCGTGCGGGTATTGCCCCAGCGGGCCATGATCTCCGCCCGGGAAAAGCCGGCCTTGCGCAAAATATCCAGCTCGTGCTCCACCGTCAGGGGCGTGTCGTAATGGTACGACCCGGGCGGCAGGCCCTCCGCCCGCCTCAGACGGCGCAAATCCTCGAAATACGCCCTCTCCAGCGCCTCGCTCCCGGCAAAGTAGTCCGTGAGGATAAAAACCCCCTCCGGCTTGAGCGCCGCCCGCAGCCGCCGGTAAAGGCCCAGCTTCGCCTCCGCCGGGAAGTGGTGCAGGGACTCCACCGACACCGCCGCGTCGTAGTTTTCTCCCAGCGGCACGTCGAAATAGGAGCCGCAGACAAGCTCCAGCCCCTCGCGGCCGGGAAATTTGCGCCGGAGGGCCTCCAGCATCCCGGAGGAGAGGTCGATGCCCGTGACCAGGGCGCCGGGGTTCACCCGGAAATACGCCTCCAGCTCCAGCCCCGTGCCACAGCCCAGGTCCAGCACCCGGCAGCCGGGCCGCGTTGGCAGGAGCGAGGCGGTGAAGGGGTAAAATGCCCCGCTGCCCTCGATCTCCGCTTTCATGTGCGCGTCGTACCCGTCCAGCCTCTTTTCAAAAAACGCCGCCATCTCCTCCAGCATCGCCGTCGCCTCTCAGACCCCCAGAAGGTAAAATCCGTTGTACTTTCTGGCCTCGTAGAGCCACAAAAGGAGCTTTGTGGACTCCATGGGCTTCCGTTCCAAAACCTCCGCGATAATTTTCTCCGTCAGGCCGGGGTCGTAGTAGTTGATACCGTACTCGTCCCAGGGGCCGGTTTGGAGATTGTTGTAGGTCCCGCCGGTGAAGATCTCGCCGTACTCCCGGTCAAAAAGCGCCGTATCGTCCCCGGGAATGTAGAGGGAGTCGTCCCGCCAGAACTCCACTTTGTCCACGATCCGCTTCACAGGCGTCCCGGCGGGGCGGCGGCAAAATTGCAGCTCGTAAAAATCCCCGCCTCCGAAGGCCCTGCGCTCGTCCTGATTCCTGAAACGGTAAAACATACGCGCCTCCTACGAAAACTTTTAAAAACATTATACCACAACGCGCTTTCATATGGTATACTTATTTTATCAACAGCGAAGGAGAACCGCTATGAGAGAGATCGAATGCTCCGAAATAACCGCCACCGTAGAGCGGCTTTGCGTCCGCGCCGCCACGGTGCTGACGCCGGATATCGCCCGGGCGCTGGAGCGCGCCGCCGGGGCCGAGCCCTCGGAGGCCGGCCGCGCCGCCCTCACGGATATGGTGGAGAACTTCAAGTGCGCCGCCGAGAACGGCCTGCCCATCTGCCAGGACACCGGCATGGCGGTGGTGTTCGCCGACGTGGGCCAGGACGTTCACATCGTGGGCGGGGACTTCGAGGCCGCCGTCGCCGAGGGCGTCCGCCGGGGGTACGTGAACGGGTACCTCAGAAAATCCGTGGTGGCCGACCCTTTCCGCCGGGTGAACACCAACGACAACACCCCGCCGGTGCTCTGGACGCGCCTGGTCCCCGGGGATAAGCTCACCCTCACCGTGGCCCCCAAGGGCTTCGGGAGCGAGAACAAAAGCCGGATGAAGATGTTCCTCCCCTCCGCCAGGATCGAGGAGTTTGAGGACTTCATCGCCGAGACGGTCAGCGTCGCCGGCGCGGACCCCTGCCCGCCGGTGATCGTGGGCGTCGGCATCGGCGGCACCGTGGAGAAGGCCGCCATGATGGCCAAGCTCGCCCTCACCCGCCCCATCGACCGGTGCAGCGAGGACGAATTTTACGCGGAGATGGAAAAGCGGACGCTTGAAAAGATCAACAAGCTCGGCATCGGCCCCCAGGGCTTCGGCGGACGCACCACCGCTTTAGCGGTGAACATCAACGCCACCGCCGCCCACATCGCCGGCACGGCCTGCGTCGTCAACATCGGCTGCCACGTCACCCGCCACGCCACGGCGACGCTGTGAGCGGGGGCTTTGGGCAAACCTCAAAAAATTTTTCAAATTTTACGAAAGTTTTTGTTCATTTTTCACACGGTCTATGGTATAATGCTGGTACGGGGGCCTGACGCCTCCGCATACAGAAAGGAGTGACGACAATGAGGTTTACTTTTGCCGAGAAGAAGCTGCAGGTCTCCGAGGACGTGAGGGCCTACGCCGAGCGCAAGCTGGGGAAGCTGGACAGGCTTTTCCGCAGTGAGGCGGACGCGTCGGTCACCTTCTCCATGGAGCGCGGGCGCTTCATCGTCGAGGCCACCATCCGGGCCGGGGGCATGATCTACCGGGTCACGGAGACAACGGGGGATATGTACGCCTCAATTGATTCCGCCGCCGCCTCCATCGAGCGGCAGATACGCAAAAACAAGACGCGCCTGGAAAAGCGCCTGCGGGAGGGCGCCTTCGAGCGGGAGATCAAGCCCGCCGTCCTTGCCCCGGAGGACGACGAGCCGGAGGACTTCTCGGTGGTACGCACCAAGCGCTTCTCCATCAAGCCCATGACCGTGGAGGAGGCCATTTTGCAGATGAACCTCCTGGACCACGAGTTCTTCGTCTTCAAAAACCAGGACGAGGAGGACAAGTTTGCCGTCGTTTACAAGCGCAAAAACGGCGGGTACGGGCTCATAGAAAGCGACTAAAGCTGGCATTGAAAGGGCTTCGCCCTTTCAATGCCAAAGGGAACGTGCGAAAAAAGTTTTGGAAATGTCTGCGGACATTTCCAAAACTTTTTTCTGCCGTTTTGCTCCGCGCACTCGCTGCGCTCGCACACTCCGCAAAACAAAAGGAATTTTTTCCGACGTACATGCCGCCGGAAAAAATGGCTCGACAGAGAGTTTTGTCCGCTTTCTTCTGATGTGCGTATTATACCACAAAATGAGCGATTTGTCAAGTATTATTTAGTATTCGTAAGCAAAAAATGTAGGGGTCGCCGTCCCCGGCGACCCGCGTTGCATCCATGGACCCGCCTCGTACACCGCCGTACGGGCCGCTGCCCACAGCGGCCCTTGCCCCCGATAACCGGGATGTACCGTTTTATCGGAACCGTTCCCGTCCCGCAACGTGGTCACGGGCGGACAATGGGTCCGCCCCTACGGGAAATATGGGAGGTTATCCCATTCGACCGACATGGGAGGTCATTGAAACGCGGGCCGCCAGGAGTGGCGGCCCCTACGGCGTAATTGGGGCGGATTCGTTTTGTTGGAACCGTTCTGTCATCCCACGCTCGCTTCCCCCCTGCCCCCCCCTCCTACGAGGAGGGGGCTCCGAGACGGGGGCGGGCGCGATTTATCGGAACCGTTGCGACAACTTACCTTGTAGGGGCCGCCACTCCTGGCGGCCCGCCTTTCGTCTATCGACCCGTCCCAATCACCGCCGTAGGGGTCGCCGTCCTCGGCGACCCGCCCATCGTCTATTGACACGTCCCGACCACCGCCGTACGGGCCACTGCCCACAGCGGCCCATGCCCCCGATAACCGACATGTACCGTTTTATCGGGACCGTCCCCGTCACGCAACGTGCCACGGGCGGACACATGGGTCCGCCCCTACAGGGAATGTGGAATGTTATCCCATTCAACCGACATGGGAGGTCATCGAAACGCGGGCCGCCAAGAGTGGCGGCCCCTACGGCGTTTATCGGGGGCAATTCGAAACCTGCAACGTGGGGCCGCCGTGGGCGGCGGCCCGTACGGCGTTGATAGAACGCAACTCAAAACCGTAGGGGCGGACCCATGTGTCCGCCCGTCCCCCGTCCCCGCCGCGCGGGAAAATCCAAAGTTGCGCCGCAAGGCGCAACCTTTTTCGCCCCCTCCTCGTAGGAGGGGGGCAGGGGGGCAGCGAGCGTTGGATGACGCGATACTTTACTATACTAAAATGTTCCACGTGGAACATTTCACTAAACTAAAGTATTCGCCCCTCCCAAACGGGAGGGGCGACGGTTAACGGTTCAAGCTTCTCACAGCCCGAAGTACCGGACGGCGTTTTTGTAGCTGATGCCTTCGACGATCTTCTTGAGGGAGGCGTCGATGTTGGGGTACTCGCCGTTCTCCACCCAACTGCCGATGAGGTTGCACATGATGCGGCGGAAATAGTCGTGGCGGGCGTAGCTCAAGAAGCTGCGGGAATCCGTGAGCATCCCCACGAAGTTGCCGAGGAGGCCGAGGTTGGCCAGGGAGCGCATCTGGTCCTCCATGCCGGACTTGGTGTCGTTGAACCACCAGGCGGAGCCGTGCTGGATCTTGCCGGGGACCTCGTCGGACTGGAAGCAGCCCAGGATGGTGCCGATCTGCTCGTTGTCGGCGGGGTTGAGGCTGTAGAGGATGGTCTTGGGGCACTCGTTCGTCTCATCGAGAGCCGCCAGCAGGTCCGCGATAGCGCCGCCGCAGGTGTTCTGGGCGATCATGTCCACGCCGGTGTCGGGGCCCAGCTTCTTGTAGAGGCGGGTGTTGGCGTTGCGCTTGCAGCTGTAGTGGAGCTGCATGCAGATGCCCAGGCGGTGATATTCGCGCCCCAGGTGCATGAGAATGGCGGTCTGGTACTTCTCCGCCTCTTCAAGGCTGATCTCCTCGCCGGCCATGACCTTCTGGAAGGCGGCGTTGACGCACTTGGGACAGCCGGGGCGGTAGGGGATGTAGTCGAGGCCGTGGTCGCTGGCGCGGCAGCCGAGAGAGGCGAAGAACTCCAGCCTCTCCGTAAGGGCGGCGCAGACGTCCTCCACGGTGTCGAGGGACTCCTTGCCCACGCTCCTGGCGAGCTTCCCGATGTACTCGGCAAAGCCCGGCTTTGTGATGTTGATGGCCTTGTCGGGGCGGTAGGAGGGGGCCACCTTCACCTTGATGGTGGGGTCGGCGGCGATCTTCTCGTGCCACTCCAGAGTGTCGATGGGGTCGTCGGTGGTGCCGATAAAGGCCACGTTGGCCTTTTCGATGATGCCGCGCACGGTGAGACTGGGGTCGTGCTGGAGCTTGTCGTTGACGAAGTCCCAGCACTCCTTGGCGTTCTCCACGGTGAGGGGCTTATCGTAGCCGAAGAACTGCCGCAGCTCCAGATTGCACCAGTGGTACATGGGGTTGCCGATGGCCATCTCCAGGGACTCCACGAATTTCAAAAACCGCTCATATCCCGGCTTGTGGCCGGTGACGTACTCCTCCGGCACGCCGTTGGAGCGCATGACGCGCCACTTGTAGTGGTCGCCGAAGTAGGTCCCGTCCGGGTTTTCGCCGCCCAGCCAGACCTCCACGATGTCGTTGAAGCGCCGGTTCTCATAGATCTCCTTGGGGGAGATGTGGCAGTGGTAGTCCACCAGCGGCTGGTGCTCGGCGTAGTCGTGGAAGAGGTGCTTGGCGGTCTCGGTTTCCAGAAGGAAGTCCTTATCCATAAATTCTTTCATATGAAATCACTCCTCATTTAAAGCTGCCCGCCCCGTGTTCCGGGACGGGCGCGCCGTTGAAAATTACCGCTTGATGTCGTAGTTCATGTTCATGAGGTTGCGGATGCTCTCCACGTCGTCGGTGATGTTGCCGTCGCCGTGGATGGTGTGCTTGATGACGGAGCTGGCCACGGCGAAGTTGATCATGTCCATGGGCTTGTAGTTCATCATCATGGCGTAGATGAGGCCGCTGGCGAAAGCGTCGCCGCCGCCCACGCGGTCCAGGATGTTGAAGGTGAAGAGCTTACTTTCAAAGGTGTGGCCCTGGTACCACATGTAGGCCATAAGGCTGTTCTCGGAGCCGGAGTGGGCGTAGCGTACGTGCCGGGCGATGCACTTTATGTTGGGGTACGCCGCCACGAACGCCTGGTTGATCTCGTCCTGCTCCTCCCAGCTGGGCTGGCGGGAGATGCCGTCCTTCACGTCGCCCTTCTTGGGGTCGGCGGGGTCCTTGTAGAGGTGGTAGGGCTCCACGCCGAAGAGCACGTCCACATAGGGCAGGCACTTGGTGCAGTAGTCCCGGGCCTCCTCCCAGCTCCAGAGGAGCGAGCGGAAGTTGCCGTCGAAGCTGACGGTCATGCCCTTCTCCTTGGCCGCCTTCATCAGCGTCAGGATGAAGTCCCCGCAGGACTGGCTCAGCGCCGGCGTGATGCCGGAAAGGTGCAGCCAGTCAAAGCCGTCCAGCAGGTAGTTGACGTCCACCTTGGAGAAGTCAAACTCCGAAATGGCGGAGTGCTTCCGGTCGTAGGTGACCTTGCTGGGCCGGATCCCGTAGCCCGTCTCCAGGTAGTAGGTCCCCAGCCGGTGGGTGGGGGTCTCCTCGGGGGTGGAGAGGATGACGGGGGTACAGTGAACGTCGTTGGACCGGAGCATCCTGACGGCGCTCTTGCCCAGGGAGTTGTTGGGCACCACGGAGAAGAAGGTGCTGTCCACGCCGAGATTCGCCAGCGCCAGGGCGATGTTGGCCTCGGACCCGCCGTAGCTTGCCTCAAACTCGTTGGCGGCGCGGATTTTTTCGTAGTTCGGGGGTGTGAGGCGGAGCATGATCTCGCCAAAGGTGATGAACTTCTGTCCGCCCTTGTTGCCCTTCGTTAAGGGGTTGGAATGCTCCATCTCAGGCCCTCCTTACCGCTGGACGCGTCCGGAGGCGTCGCCGCCGGCCAGCTTTTCCACCTCGGGGACGGTGGCGAAGTTGTAGTCGCCCTCGATGGAGTGCTTCAGCGCGGAGGCCGCCACGGCGAACTCCACGGCGCTCTGGGTGTTGTGGCCGGTGAGCAGGGCGTAGATGAGCCCGCCGCCGAAGCTGTCGCCGCCGCCGATGCGGTCGATGATGTGGAGGTGATAGAGCTTGGAGAAGCAGTACTCGTCGGACTTCACGTCGTAGAGCATGGCGCTCCAGTCGTTGTCAAAGGCGCTCTTGCTCTCCCGGAGGGTGATGGCGACCTTCTCAAAGCCGAACTTGTCCGCCAGCTGACGGGCCACGGACTTGTAGCCCTCCTTGTTGAGAGTCCCGGCGGTGATGTCGGTGGCCTCGGCCTCGATACCGAAGACGTCCTTGGCGTCCTCCTCGTTGGAGATGCACACGTCCACGTACTGGCAAAGCTCGGTCATAGCGGCCCTCGCCTGATCCCGGGTCCACAGCTTGCCGCGGTAGTTGAGGTCGCAGGAGATCTTGACGCCCCGCTCCTTGGCGGCCTTGCAGGCGTCCAGGCACGCGGCGACCATGTTGGGCCCCAGGGCCGGGGTGATGCCGGTGAAGTGGAACCAGTCCGCGCCCTCGAAGATGTCGTCCCAGTTAAATTCGGCGGGGTCCGCCTCCTGAATGGCGGAGTGGGCGCGGTCGTAGATGCAGACGCTGGGCCTCTGGGAGGCGCCCTTTTCGTTGAAGTAGATGCCCACCCGGTCGCCGCCCCGGACGATCTTGGTGGTGTCCACGCCGTAGCGGCGCAGGGAGTTGACCGCCGCCTGGCCGATGGCGTGGGCGGGGAGCTTGGTGACAAAGACGGCGTGGGCGCCGTAGTTGGCCAGCGACACGGCCACGTTGGCCTCGCCGCCGCCGAAGGTGAACTCCAGGTGGTCGGCCTGGACAAAGCGCTCGTAGTTATAGGGCTGGAGCCGGATCATGAGCTCGCCGAAGGTCACAACTTTCATAGGGGGTGTTTCTCCTTTTTCAATGAAATTTAGATTTTTGCGTTCAGCTTATTTCTTCATGACGTGGATGGCGAAGCCGCCGATCTCGCCCTTGAGGTAGATGTTCTTGGTTTGCCCCTTGTCGTTGTAGGAGGCGGAGCTTTCGTCGAACTCCACGCCCTGGCGGCTCAGGTGATAGATGGCGCGGTCCACGCTGTTGG
Source organism: uncultured Oscillospiraceae bacterium (assembly GCA_947632175.1). Taxonomy (GTDB): domain Bacteria; phylum Bacillota; class Clostridia; order Oscillospirales; family Oscillospiraceae; genus RUG626. The sequence goes on from CANROC010000005.1 coordinate 168,317, forward strand.
CGCCGATGCCGATGTGGCCGTTCTTGCCCCGGCCGGGCTTCTTCATGCACTCCACGATGGTCCCGGCAAAGTCGGAGCTGTTCCCCGCCTTGTAGGGGAGGTCAAAGAGGGCGCAGAACTGCTTGGCCACGTGCTCGGCCTCCTCGGGATCGGCGCAGTTGACGCCCACGTGCATGAGCGAAAGGCCCAGCATGGTCTTCACGGCCTCCTTGCAGATGGCGGTGATCTCGTCCCAGCGCTCGTTGTCGATGAGCTCGGGCTTGACCATCCAGGTGCCGCCGCAGGCCACGATCTGGTCGAAGGAGAGGTAGTCCATCAGGTTCTTGGTGGTGACGCCGCCGGTGGGCATCCACTTCAGCTTCTTGTAGGGTCCGGCCAGGGCCTTTATTTTGGCGATGCCGCCGTTTTGCTCGGCGGGGAAGAACTTGACGACGTCGAGGCCTAAGGCCATGGCCTGCTCCATCTCACCGCCGGTGGCGGTGCCGGGGAGCATCAGCGCGCCCTTAGAAAGGCCGTACTTGACCATCTCGGGGTTGAAGCCGGGGGAGACGATGAACTTGCTGCCCGCGTCCAGGGCTCGGTCCAGCTGCTCGGGAGTGAGGACGGTGCCGGCGCCTACCAGCATCTCCGGGACCTCGGCGGTGATGGCCCGCATGGCGTCCTCGGCGGCGGCGGTGCGGAAGGTCACCTCGGCGGTGGGCAGGCCGCCGGCCACCAGGGCCTTGGCCAGGGGCACGGCCTTGCTGGCGTCGTTGATGGCCACCACGGGCACGATGCCGATGTTGGAAATGGTTTTCAAAATCTCATTCATGGTTGGTTCCCTCCTGATAGTATTCATTCTCGCCGGCGCGGAGCGCGCCGAAATTTACCACTCTTTATTATACGGTTAATCTGCCGGTAAGTCAAGCTCGCGGACATGGAATTTTCGTCAAAAAACCCGATTTACGCGGACATTCCCGCTGTTTTACAGAACCACGCCGTCCTTGAAGATGGAGATCTCCCGGAAGCCCTTTTTCTCGGCCCAGGTCTTCTTCCCGGAGGCGACCTCCAGGACAAGGTCCATGAGGTCGTGGGCGGCCTCGTCGATGGTGCGCGTCCCGTCGGCCACCACGCCGGCGTTGAAGTCGATCCACGTGGCCTTCTTCGTGGCCAGGGGCGTGTTGGTGGCCAGCTTCATGGTGGGGGCCGGCGCGCCGAAGGGCGTGCCCCGGCCGGTGGTGAAGAGGATGAGATGCGCCCCCGCCGCCGTCAGGGCCGTGGCGGACACCAGGTCGTTGCCGGGGCCGTAGAGCATATTGAGGCCCTTGGTCACCACAGGGTCGCCGTAGCCGATGACGTCCATGATGGGCGCGGAGCCGCCCTTCTGGACGCAGCCGCAGGATTTGTCCTCCAGGGTCGTGATGCCGCCCTGTTTGTTGCCGGGGCTGGGGTTATCGTAGACCACCTCGTTGTGGCGGATGAAGTAGTCCTTGAAGCCGTTGATCATGTGGACGGCCTTTTGGAAGACCTCCTCGCTCACGCACCGGTCCAGCAAAAAGCCCTCCGCGCCGAACATCTCCGGCACCTCGGTGAGGACCGTGGAGCCGCCCATGGCCCCCAGCATGTCGGAGAAGCGCCCCACAACCGGGTTGGCGGTGATGCCGGAAAGGCCGTCGGACCCGCCGCACTTCATGCCGACGACCAGCTCGCTTGCCGGGATGGGCTCGCGCTTGAACTGCCCCGCGTAGGCCGCCAGCTCCTCTAAGATGGGCCGCGCGGCGGCAAGCTCGTCCTCCACGTCCTGGCAGGTGAGGAATTTCACCCGGTGGGGGTCGAAGTCCCCCAGCTCGGCCAAAAACTGCTCGTGGGTCAGGTTCTCGCATCCGAGAGAGAGCACCAGCACCGCCCCGGCGTTGGGATGGCGGGTCAGCGCCGCCAGGAGCTTGCGGGTCTGGGCGTGGTCGTGGCCCGTCTGGGAACAGCCGAAGGGATGAGTGAAGGTGTAGAGCCCGTCGATGGAGCCGGTCACCAGGTCCTGGTTGTCCCGGACCATGGCCTTGGCCGCGTCGTTGACGCATCCCACGGTGGGGATGATCCAGATCTCATTGCGGATAGCGGCCCTGCCGTCCTTTCGGCGGTAGCCCATAAAGGTGGGGGCCTCCAGCTTCTCCGGGAAACGGATGTTGGGGTGGTAAGAATACTCCAACTCGCCCTCCAGATTGGTACGCATGTTGTGAGTGTGGATCCACTCCCCCGCGCCCACGTTTTCCGTGGCGTGGCCGATGGAGAAGCCGTACTTGACGACCTGATCCCCCTCCGAGAGGGCTTTCAGCGTCATCTTGTGCCCCTGGGGGATGTCCGTGGCGGCGGTCACACAGTATCCGTCGCCCTCAAAGACCGTGCCCTTTTGGATGGGATGGAGGGCGACGACCACGTTGTCCTTGGGGTTGATGTGGATGAAATCGGTCATGACGTCACCTCACTTTACGGCGTCGGCATACACCGCCAGCGTGCCCTCGGACCGGATCTTCTTCAAAAGCTCCGCCACGGCCTTTTCAAAGCCGGGGACGGCGGTGAGGTCCTGGCCCCACATCTGCTCGTTGGTCATGACGGCGTGGACGAGAGCCTCGTCGGAGTCGTTCCGATGGTCCCAGTAAAATTCCAGCGCCCAGCGGTCGTCGGAGCAGACGTAGGTGTTGCCCTTTGCGCGCTTGCACACGAGGCCCTTGTCGGTGAGCTCCTGGATATCGGTGGAGTAAAACGCTATGTAGGCCGCGAAGGAGGCGGTGAGGCAGGGGGGAAGCTCGCCCTTCAGCTCCACGTACTCCAGGAAGCTGGGCATGTTGCGGGCGCGCCACTTGGAGGTGGAGTTGAGAGAGATGCTCATGAGCTCATGGTTGACGAAGGGGTTGTTGAACCGGTCCTGGACCGCGGCGGCGAAGTCTGTCAGGTCCTTCTTGTCCAGGGGCAGGGTGGGGATGACCTCGTCGTAGAGCATCTTGTTCATGAAATCGCGGACCGTGTCGTCCTCCATGCACTCCCGGACAATGTCGAAGCCCGCCAGATACGCCCCCAGGACAAAGCCGGTGTGGGCGCCGTTCAAAATACGGACCTTGCGCTTTTTATAGGGCGTCACGTCCGGCACCACCGGGCAGTTGAGGCCGGCCTTCTTAAAGGGCAGCTTCTCCTCGAGCCACGCGGGCCCCTCGATGTTCCAGACGCCGAAGACCTCGCCCACGTCGATGAGCTCGTCGTGGTAGCCGTTCTCCGCCTCCAGCCTGGCCACCTCGGCGGCGTCCCGGATGCGGCCCGGCACGATGCGGTCCACCAGGGTGGAGCAGAAGGTGCAGTCGTTGTTGACATACGCCCGGAAGCCCTCCTCCAGGCCCCACTGGTCGATATACTGATTGACGCACTTTAAAAGCTCCTTGCCGTTGTTGTCGATGAGCTCGCAGGAGAGGATGACGAGGCTGCCCTGACGGGCCTGCCAGCGCTTGTAGAGCACCTGCGTCAGCTTGCCGGGGAAGGAGGCGCAGGGCTCGTCGGAAAGCTCACACGCCGGGTCGTAGACGATGCCGGCCTCGGTGGTGTTGGAGACGACGTACTCCAGATCCGGGCTGACGGCCAGATCCATGAGGGCGTCAAAGCCCTCCTTCTCATAGGGGTTCAGGCACCGGGACACGGAGGAGATGACGCGCTTGCGGTCGATCTTCTGCCCGCCCTCGTTGCCCCGGAGGTAGAGGGTATAGAGCCCCTCCTGCTCGTTCATGAGCTTGGTGAGGCCCATGGCGATGGGCTGGACCAGCACGCACTTGCCGTTCCACCCGGCCTTCTCGTTGGCCACGTCGAACCAGTAGTTGGCAAACGCCCGGAGGAAGTTGCCCTCGCCGAACTGCATGACCTTCTCGGGGGCGTCCCTCAGTATGTAGCCGGTATAACCGGATTTCGCAAGGACCTCGTAATTTAACCTTTCCATAAGCCGATCCTCCTGTAAAATGAATTTTGACTGTTGTTTGCCCAAGTTGGGACAGTATACTAAGGTACAGTATAGCAGAAACGCACAAAGATTGCTAGAGGATTTTGAAAATTTCTGTGAAATATTATACATCCCCGCGCCGGCGGCAACAGATCCCCGATTGCGGACATACATTGCGAAAGTTGCGCCGATTTTCATTGACTTTTCTCAGCCCTTGCTTTATACTAATATCTAATTAAAACAAGCCATTCGCGACGTTCTTTTTCGCATCGTCGTCGCTCGAGCCGCTTTACCTCGGGCTCCCTTTGGTCGCCCTCAGGCGCTGGCTCGGCTCCTCCTCTCCCCAGCGGGCTTTGCCCGCCGGGGACCCCAGGGGGCGTCAGCCGCCTTGGGAATACATACAGTATTCCCTGCGGCGTCTTCCTTGCCTGACACGAAAAATCCTCGCCGCTCGGTGTCTTCTTTTAAATAGATATTAGTATTAAACGGAAATCAAAGAAAGAGAGGTGGGTCCCATGCCCCTGGCCCCCGACGCCTTTGATACCCGCCAGAAAATGCGGCGGCCCGACTTTGAGCTCCAGTATAAGCGCGACTGCTACCTTAAAAAGGTGGACCTCCACCACCACGATTTTTACGAGATCTACTTCCTCCTCTCCGGCGACGTGACCTACACCATCGAGAGCAAGCTTTACAAGGTCGCCCCCGGCGACATCCTCCTCATCTCCCCCCGGGAGCTCCACCAGCTCCACATCAAGGCCGAGCGGGAGGTCTACGAGCGCTACGTCCTCTGGGTGGACCCCCGGACCGTCCGGCGGCTGTCCACCTGCCGCACGGACCTCATGCTGTGCCTAGACCCCTCCTGCCCGCGCTACCGCAACCAGCTCCACATGACGCCGGAGGACCAGCGGCGCATCTATGAGCTGGTGGGCAAGCTCCACGCCGAGCTCCAGGAGGGCGGCTTCGGCGGGGAGCTGATGCCCGAGTGCCTGCTCACACAGCTTTTGGTGGAGATCAACCGCGTCGCCCAGAAGAGCGCCCCGGAGGAGACGGAGACGCGGGGCGCCCAGGTGGTGTCCGAGGTGGTGGACTACATCGGCACGCACTACGGCGAGGCGCTGACCTTAGAGGCCCTGGCGGAGAAATTCTACGTCAGCAAATACCACTTAAGTCACGAATTTGCCCGGGTGGTGGGCACCAGCGTCCACCGGTACCTCACCAAAAAGCGCCTCCTCATCGCCCGCCAGCTCATGGCCCAGGGCATGCCCCCCAGCCGCGTCTGGTCCGAGGTAGGCTTCGGCGACTACACCGGCTTCTACCGCGCCTTCAAGTCCGAATACGGCCTCACCCCAAGGGAGTACGCCCGCGAAACGGCGGCGGAGGCGCCATAAAAGCGGCGCCGCCCGAAGGCTGCGCCGCCGCTTGACAGGATGAAAATAGGTATCTATGCTCAAAGCCTTTTCATGAGCTCCGCCTTTTGGGCGCTAAATTCCTCCTCGGAAAGCTCGCCGGCCTGCCGCAGCTCATTGAGCCTTTCAAGCGCCTCCAGCGCGTCCCCGGCGCTCGCCCCCTCCGCCAGCTTCGGCACCCTCGGCTTACGCTGGCTGATGCCCCAGAGGAGGACGGCAAGAGGCGGGGGACCGGAAAATATCGCGCAGGCCGCCGAGCAGCACGAAAGGACAAAGGCTTCCTTTTTCGCGTATACCGCGATGAACAGGAGAAGACAGCTTAAAGCGCAAAACAAAGTGGGAATGACAAAATTTCGACTGACAAAATGTAAAGATATAGAATCGCCTTTTTCAATTTGCAAATAGTTGAAGAAATTGGAAAAAAGCTGAACGAGGCCTGCCGCCACAATCACTAATGCGCTGGTCGTTGACACAGTCCTCTTTTTGAGCCACACGGAAACCCCGAAGGCCGCGAAGCCGCAGACAAAGCAGGCAAAAATGAGCCACGTAAACCCCCCGGCCCCGCTGTCGTCAGGAATAAAGATGACGCTCCCTACCTTGCCAATCACGATAGTGATGTTGTTGGTATAACTCCGATAAGTCGAGCAGCCCCACCGGCCCAGCAACATTTCCAACGCCATGATAATGGCGCAGAGGACAAACAGCACGGCGGAAATTTTCCGGATAACATCCTTTTTCATATCGAAACCTCCCACACCGGTCAGGTCCTGCTTTGAAGCTTGTTTTTCATCGACTCATACTCCTCGTCGCTGATGGCGCCCTTGTCGTGGAGCGCGGAAAGGCGGGCAAGCCCGTCGTCCTTGAGGGCGGGCTGATTCGCCCTCTTATAGGGCAGGGCCGCGACCATGATCCAGCCCGCGAGGCCCAGGAAAAAGCACCACCAGAAGTACCCGGAATAGCCTTTTTCCACCGCGATTTTCTCAAAGGCGTTGGCGGTGATGATGTTAAAAAGCAAAACGACCGCCAAGGCCACAGCGCCGGAAATCAATATTTCATCCATCGAATTTTCCTCCTTGTTTTTGGTTTCTATCAAAGCTTACCACAGCTTGGACTAAAAGTCAATATAAATATTGATATTTGCTCAATTAATAACAGTCTGTTTCTGGGTTATCCTTGACTGTAAGGAGGGGATAATATGGAACAGATGTATGTGATTGACAACCGTGAGATCGGCGCGCGGGTGAAAGCGGCCAGGAAGAACCTGGGGCTCACGCAGGGGCAGCTGGCGGAGAGGATCGACCTTTCCGAAAACGCGGTGGCGAAGCTGGAAAACGGCTTCATGGCGGCGAGCCTCCAGACGCTGGTGAAACTGGCAAATGAGCTTGGCGTCACGATGGACTATTTTCTCGCCGCCGGGGGCGGGGAGCCGGGGGAGACCGAGGACCTGGCGCTGGCGCTCCTCCGGGGTATGGACAGCCGTGAGACGGCGCTGGTCATCAAGCTTATCTCGGCTCTTCGGGTCTATTTTTCCGAGAGCTGAGAGCTCTATCACATAAAAAGGAGGAATCCCCATGCGTCCTATCAAGATCGCCTACATCGGCGGCGGGTCCAAGCTTTGGGCGCGGTCGTTTATGCAGGACCTGGCGCTGGCGCCGGACCTCACCGGGGAGGTGGCGCTTTACGACATCGACGTCCCCGCCGCCGTCCGGAATCAGAAGATCGCCACGCGGCTCAACGCCCTGCCCGGCGTCACCTCCCATTTTGCCTACACCGTGGCGGAGGACCTGAGGACCGCCCTCACCGGGGCGGACTTCGTCCTCATCTCCATCCTCCCCGGCACCTTCAAGGAGATGCGCTCCGACGTCCACGCCCCGGAGAAATACGGCGTCTGGCAGTCCGTGGGGGACACCGCCGGCCCCGGCGGGGTCCTGCGGGCCATGCGCACCAACCCCATCTACGAGGGCTTCGCCGCCGCCATCCGGGACTTCTGCCCCACGGCCTGGGTCTTGAACCTCACCAACCCCATGAGCGCCTGCGTCAAGGCCCTCTACCAGACCTTCCCGGAGATAAAAGCCTTCGGCTGCTGCCACGAGGTCTTCCACACCCAGGAGTTCCTCTGCCGGGTCCTCAAGGAGATGACCGGCCTCGACGCCTCCCGCCGGGACATCTACACCGACGCCTCCGGCGTCAACCACTTCACCTGGATCACCTCCGCCCACTACCGGGACATCGACATCATGGCCCTCCTGCCGGATTTCGTGGACCGGTACTTCGAGTCCGGCTACAACGAGTACGGCAACCACGAGGCGTGGAAGACGGACACCTTCTCCTACAACAACCGTGTGAAGATGGACCTGTGGCGGCGCTACGGGGCATTGGCCGCCGCCGGGGACCGGCATCTGGTGGAGTTCGTGAACAACACCTGGTATCTTAAGGACCCGGAGACGGTGAGGAAGTGGAAGTTCGGCCTCACCACCGTGGACTTCCGGGAGGCCAACCAGGCCCGCCAGATCGCGGAGAGCGTCGAAATGGCCGAGGGCCGCCGCCCCGTGCCCCTGAAGCCCTCCGGCGAGGAGCTGGTCCGCCTTGTGCGGGGCATCCTGGGGCTGGAGACGGTGGTCTCCAACGTGAACATGCCCAACCGGGGCCAGATGAAGGGTATCCCGGAGGGGTCCGTCGTGGAGACCAACTGCGTCTTTACCCACGACCGCGTCATCCCCCTCCCCGCCGACCCCCTCCCCGCCGGGGCGCTCGCCCTGGTGCGCCGGTGCTCCGACAACATCGACCTCACCTGTGAGGGCATCCGTGAGCGGGACATGGACAAGCTCTTCGCCGCCTTCCTCCACCAGCCCCTCTGCTCCACGCTCACGGTGGACGACGCCCGCGCGCTCTTCGCCGAGATGTGCCAAAACACCCGGGCGTATTTGGAGCCGTTTTATACGCTGTGACCCCCGCCCCCTGCCCCCATCGGGGCAGGGGCTTTTTTCGCAAACCCCTTGACAACCCGCCCAAATCCGGTTACAATACCCCATACACGCCCTTGTAGCTCAGCAGGATAGAGCGTTCGCCTCCTAAGCGAAAGGCCACGCGTTCGAATCGCGTCAAGGGTGCCAGAAATCCCGGATATTCAAACGAATATCCGGGATTTTCGCAACTATTTTTGCTAATTACTTTAGCACGATAAATGTAGGTAGCCGTAGGCATCCGGAAAGATTGCCAATTCTTGTCATATCGTTCGGGACTTTTTTCTCATTTTCATGCCTACAAAATTGAGCCTCGATTTCTCCAAAACACCCCATTTTGCCTACATCTGCCTACAACCGGCTGTTTTTAGAGGATATTTTTCGCTTTTCACCGCTCCTCGCCGGACATTTCAGCGACGGCTTTGTGTGTTGACGGCGTCAACATATCGGCGCCCTCAGCTATGAGTTGTATGCCGCCTCGATAGAGTAGTTCTGCCAGCGGAGCGGAGAAGCCGCCAAAAGAAGCCCTGATAGCGTTTGAACGTTGATAGTAGATTTTTTCACATCTGCGTGGTATAATCCATCTTATACTAATATCTATTTAAAAGGAGACACCGAGCGGCGAGGATTTTTCGCGTCAGGCAAGGAAGACGCCGCAGGGAATACTTTGTGTATTCCCAAGGCGGTTGACGCCGCATGACGCGAAAAAGACCGGCGCGAATGTCTTATTTTAATTAGATATTAGTATTACAGCACCATATCGAAGATATGTGTAGAAGTCGATCCATAGGAGATACAAAATGGCTAACTTTACGAAGAAAGCGATCCAGGAATCCTTTCTGAAATTGCTGACGGAACGGCCCCTGTCCAAAATCACGGTCAAGGATATTGTGGCGGATTGCGGCATCAATCGAAACACCTTTTACTACTATTTTGAAGATATACCAAAGCTGATCGAAAGTATGGTCGAGGAGGATGCCGAAAGGATCATTGAGACCTATCCTACCGTAGAAAAGTTTGAGGACTGCCTGGAAACGGTCGTTGATTTGGCGCTTGCGAAAAAATGCGCGGTATTACATATCTATCACTCGGCGAGCCGGGAGATCTATGAGATGTACCTTTGGAAAATCTGCGATCACACGATAAACGCCTACATTACGTCTGTCCTGCGCGGTAGAAGCGTTCGGGACAGCGACCTTTTCATTATCAAGGAATATCTTGCGAGCCTCGCCTTCGGCCTCTTTTCCAGATGGCTGAAAAACGATATGAACGATGACATTCGCGGTATGCTTTCCCGCCTTATGGAGCTCAAAAAAGGGATGATCGAGGAGATGGTCTCGCGCTGTGTTGAGGAATAGGGCAAACGGAACCGTTTGCCTGAAAATCGGTCATCTTTACGTCCCGTGTCTGATTATCGGACACGGGACTTTTTGTGTCTGTATGCAAATCAAAACAGCGCGGCTACAATAGGGGCAAACGGGAAAGGAGGTTTATACGGTATGAAGATGCGCTCTGTCGTTCCAATGAAAATCGCGAAGGCCGGATACATCGTCATGTCCGTCCTGTTTTGCGCCGTGGGCATTCTCTTTATCGCGAAGCCCCAGATGTCAACGGAAATCATCGGCGTTTGTATCGGAATCGCAATGATTCTTTTTGGCGTTGTCAAGCTGATCGGGTATTTTTCAAAGGATCTATTCCGATTGGCGTTCCAGTTCGACCTGGAATTTGGGATTCTGATGATGGTATTAGGCGTGAGCGTTCTTCTGAGCCCCAAAAACCTGATGGGTTTCATCTGCGTTGCCCTTGGGATATCCATCCTGCTTGACGGCCTTTTTAAAATACGAATTGCCATGGATTCAAAACAGTTTGGCATCAAAAGCTGGTGGCTGATCATGGCCCTGGCGATCATCGCCGGGGGGACCGGAGTTTTCCTGATTTTTGATTCGGTCATCGGATCGCGGGCTCTATCGGTTTTATTGGGACTCACGCTTCTTTTGGAGGGCGTTTTGAACCTGTATACGGTCATCAGCACCGTCTTGATCGTCAAAAATCAAGCGCCCGACATGATTGAAGTAGAGACATTCGAAATGGACGGAAAGGAAAGGTGAAAGCCATGAAATTTTCAAAAGCGGTGGTAAAATACCGGGTTCCGATTCTGATTCTGACCTTGGTTCTCCTGATCCCATCGG